>NZ_LT635801.1:0-1967222 GCF_900128495.1 Bacteroides ilei | reverse complement strand
CAAAATTGAGTTAAAAGGAGAATCCATGAGGCAGAGAAAGAAAAAATAATATACATTTGCAATAACTTTTACAGGACTGAATATGGTACCGTTTGCAGCGTCATGACGGTACCGATTCGAGCGATACGATGGTACCGATTACAGTGCTACGCATGGTACCGATTCAGCGCTATCGTCAGCCGGGGCTTGGTGCTCTGCTCGGGAAAAATTGTAGACAATGACATGCCGTGCTCCAGCAGCACTTCGGCTATGGCCATGGCACGCACGAAATCCTCGTCCGAACAGTACAAGTCCTTCATGGTCCATCCCGACTCGTACTTGCGCATGGCCGTGAAGATGGACATCAGCCTGCACGCTATCAGACCCAGACGGTATACCATGCTTTCCTTATCGGTACCCTCTTCGAGCGACACCTCGGAAAGCATGCGCGAAAACGTCTCGTCGTGACGCTTCCACTGCTCGTCGGTAAGCAGGACGTTGGTGGGCGACTCCAGCAGGAAATAGTACATCCGGCGCACGTCCTGGCTCAGCTTGCGGAACAGGGCGGTCGACTCGGACCGCCCTTTACGGGGCTTGGCCGATATCCATCGGGGCTTCTGTACCACCGTGTAGTACATGCCGCGGCTGAACATTCCGTTCTCTTCATTGCCTACAAAACGGACGAACTGCCCGTAGGTACCGCCCATGGAGCCCGCCACACGCGACTCGTAGGCTACAATCTTGCGCTTGTCTACCTTGTAGTCGATAGACACTTCCTCGTGGTGGAAAGCCGCACGGAGTATGTCGTCAAAATGCCCGCAGTCCTGGTTCATGGAATAGGTGAGCATGTCCAGCTCGGTGGCGTTGATGATCACGCCCAGCGGATTCTCGGCGATGCTCCGCACCAGGCGGCTGTGCGACGTGCCGGCGGGCTGCAGGATGCACTTGCGTATGGGCTCCTGCGGCTCGGTCTCATCCCCTCCCACTTCCTTCTTCTTTTTCCGGTGCTCGTCCCAACGCAGCAGCTCCGTCCTGTAGGCGTTCTGCCTCCGCTCATTCTCCTTGTCGAAATCAAGCTGAATCAGGCGGGGCAGATGGGCCGCCAGCGAGAGTACGCCCTTTCCGCTGCCCGCCTTGGCGATGGCGAAGAAATACAGGTGGGGCGAACAGAACTTGTCGGCATAGTTTATCTCTACATAGGGCAGGCAGCCGCTCAGGTTGGCCAGCATGGAGAGGAAGAGCATGTCGCGCTCCCATTCCGAACGGGCGGCGGTAATGCCTTCCGCCAGGATGGCGGGCAGACCCTGGTAGACCTCATCGGGTATCAGTGACAGGTTTTCAAGTCCGGAAGAGTCCTTACCGCCTTCTTTTTCAGACAGATATTCTTTTTCCAGACTATCAGAAAAGGTTTTACTGATAGTTTTGATAGTTTTGAAGGTTTTCCCCTCCGGATGTTCGGCCATTGTCTTCAGGGCATGGTCGTAACCCCACCTCATCCGGCCGCCGATCTGCTCGGCCCCGTACTCGGTGTCACGCATCTCGTCTACCGTCAGCCGGATCAGCTCGTCCAGCTCGGACAACGACAGGTGGCGGAAACCGGCGTGACGGCCCAGATGCAGGAAAAAGTAGTTGCGGTTACCCTCACCTCCCCAGTTGTTCTTCATGAAGTCATGGAGAATGCCCGCCAGCACTCCTCCCGCACGATACGGGGCACCGGCGGCTTCAGGAACGGAATTACCGGCAGATCCAGGAACGGAATTACCGGCAGCCCCGGAAACAGGTACGCCTGCCGGAACAGATACCCCCGCCGCCTCCCGACCCGGAGCTCCTACCGGTAAAGCAGACGGCCCACCGGATGCCGGCGCCTCCTGCGCCGCCTCTTCACGGAGGTAATCGGGAGACAGCGGAAACGGTTCCACCGCTCCGGGGTTGATCCAGATGTCGGGATCGAAGGCCGTGAACGACGCACGGGCGATGTCCTTGCACTGCATGTCGCACGGATGGGCGCAGAGCCGGCTGATGAAGGAAGCCACCTGCAGGTAACGCCCGCGGATGAGACGCACGTCGCGCGTACCCATATCCACCACCACCCGGAGTCCTTCGCCCGAAAAGGTGGTGTAAACCGCATACACGAAAGGCAGGTGCAGCTTTTCCTTCAGCTCGGCCAGCCGGGGACCTACATGGTCGAGGTCGAATCCCGCCACGCCCGACACTTCCGTGAGATACTGCTCGCCGCGCCCGCCTTCGCATACGCCACCGAACACCGCACACTCCTGCGACTTCTTCAAGTCTTGGGCCTCCCGCTTCTTCCCTTCTTCCAGAAGCTGCCTGTACCGGCGCTGTATCACGCCGTTCACGTCACGGCCTACATGCCTTGTCAAATACTCGTGCAGGCTTATCACCATAGGACTCTTATCCCACACATTTCTAAACAGTGTAATTTTAATATTTTTCATCAGTATCAGATTATTGTTACAAAAAAATAACAAGGAGAAATACTTTGAATGTAATTTTCGTAAGTAAATTTATACAAAATATTCAAAATATTATAATTTTCTTCCAATTATTTTACATCTGAAAGTAAATTCATAATATTATAATTATCATTGATATAAATTATCGTAAATAAGAAGAAAAGTCGTCCGGATATTTGGAATATTATATATTTTTTAGTATATTACAGCACTTCAAAAAACGTATAGCACATTATATATATTTTATTTTTTATGGAAGAAGAAAGATTCAAGATCCGCGCCTACCGGAAGTCGGAACTGGCGCAACTTTACAGACCCGAAATCTGCAAGGCCTCGGCGCTGCAGTGCCTGAGCCGCTGGATAAACCGCTGCAAGCCGCTGGTGGAAGAGCTCGAAAAGAGAGGACAGTACAAGAGGGGCCAGTTCTACACGGCCTCCGAAGTGAGACTCATCGTAGAATACCTGGGTTATCCCGACTGACGGAGGGAATATACCTACAAGGCACTTCATATACGAGCAAACGGAAACGGCGCGGAAACGGGATAAGGTATCTTTGCGACAGGAACAGAACGGTATCGGTCGATACCGGAAAAAAGATGTACTGACTATGAAAAAAAATCACACCATTCCCGGCAAGCGGGAACGCAGAATGCTTTATCTTATCATCCACGCCTCACACACCCCGCCGGGTGCGGCGTGCAGCAGTGACCGACTTCCGGTCAGCCCCCACTACTATGTGCGACGGAACGGTACGGTAGAAAGGCCCGTACCCCGGAACGACCCGGGAAGGCATTGCCCCTGGTTCGACCTGAACAGTGTGGGCATCTGCTACGAGGGCGGCGCAGACAAGGACGGCAATACGGCCGACACGCGCACCACCCTGCAGCGCATCGCCATATTCGACCTGGTGACGCTCTTCAGCAACGTATTTCCCGGAATGAAGGTGAAAAGCGTGCGCCACATGACGGCCGGCGGTACCTGCACAGACCCGGGATACGACGTGGAACGCGAATACGGCGTATGGATAGAAATACCGAAGTATAACCTTGACCAAACGGAAGATCGCAGATGACAGCCATTTTCATGATTACGCCCCTGAAGGAAGAACTGAGGGGCATGCGGCTGCTGGTTACCCGGATGCAGTGGCACCACTTTATAGTAGAGATTGTACTGATAGCGGCCATCCTGGTACTGTAGGCGGCAGTCACGGACTCCCGGCTGCCGCCTGCAAACCAGACTAAAAAAGAAAAATCCTCTCCCGCCCGTGAAGGTGGAAGAGGATTTCATCTTTTTTATATGGAGTATGAGGGGTTTATTTGTATTCGTCCCAGCTCTTGATGCCTATATCGTCAATGCTCATGGTGCAGAACGCCTGGATGAAGGCGCTGGCCAGACGGGCGTTGGTTATAAGCGGAATATTCAGGTCGATGGCGGCGCGGCGGATCTTGTATCCGTTGTCCAGCTCGCCGGCCGACAGGTCGCGCGGGATGTTCACCACCATGTCTATCTCCTTCTTGTGCAGCATCTCCAGTGCCTGCGGATGTCCTTCCTCGCTCGGCCAGTACACGCGGGTGTTCTCGATGCCGTTCTCGGTGAGGAACTTGGAGGTTCCGCCGGTAGCGTACAGCTTGTAGCCCTTCTTCTGCAACATTCTGGAAGCGGCCAGCATGTCTACCTTCTGGCGCGGAGTTCCGGTAGAGAGCAGGATGTTCTTTTCGGGGATGCGGTAACCTACCGACAGCATTGACTTGAGCACGGCGCATGACGTGTCGTCGCCCAGACAGCCTACCTCACCGGTAGAAGCCATGTCGACACCCAGTACAGGGTCGGCCTTCTGCAGACGGTTGAATGAGAACTGGCTGGCCTTGATTCCTACGTAGTCGAGTTCGAAGAGGTTCTTTTCGGGCTTTTCTACCGGCAGGCCCAGCATGACCTTGGTAGCCAGCTCGATGAAGTTGATCTTCAGCACCTTGCTCACGAACGGGAACGAACGTGACGCACGCAGGTTACATTCTATCACCTTGATGTCGTTTTCACGGGCCAGGAACTGGATGTTGAACGGACCGGAGATGTTCAGCTCTTTCGCAATCTGGCGTGAAATGCGCTTGATGCGGCGTACGGTCTCTACATACAGCTTCTGCGGCGGGAACTGGATGGTTGCATCGCCCGAGTGTACGCCGGCAAACTCAATGTGCTCGCTGATGGCGTAGCAGATGATTTCACCGTTCTGTGCCACGGCATCCATCTCCACTTCCTTGGCGTGCTCGATGAACTGGCTCACCACTACCGGGTGTTTCTTCGATACGTTGGCCGCCAGCTTGAGGAAGCGTTCCAGCTCTTCCTGGTTAGAACATACGTTCATGGCAGCACCCGAAAGTACATACGACGGACGTACCAATACCGGGAAGCCTACCTTCTGGATGAAGGCGTTGATGTCTTCCATGGAGGTCAATGCGCTCCATTCAGGCTGGTCTACGCCGATGCGGTCCAGCATAGCCGAGAACTTGTCACGGTCTTCGGCGTTGTCGATGCTCTTGGCCGATGTTCCGAGGATGTTCACGTGCTGCGCGTCCAGGCGCATGGCCAGGTTGTTCGGGATCTGTCCGCCGGTCGATACAATCACGCCGTGCGGGTTCTCGAGGTCGAGGATATCCATTACACGCTCGAAGGTAAGCTCGTCGAAATACAGACGGTCGCACATGTCGTAGTCGGTCGAAACGGTTTCGGGGTTATAGTTGATCATTACGCTGCGGTAACCTTCCTTGCGGATGGTGTTCAGGGCCTGTACGCCGCACCAGTCGAACTCAACCGACGAACCGATACGGTAGGCACCCGAACCGAGCACCACGATACTCTTGCGGTCGCCCAGGTAGTGCACGTCGTTGGCCACGCCGCTGTAGGTAAGATACAGGTAGTTGGTCTGTGCCGGATATTCGGCAGCCAGGGTATCGATCTGCTTCACTACCGGTACGATGCCCACTTTCTTGCGGTGTTCGCGCACCAGCATGATGCCGTCTTCCATATCGCCTTCGAAACCGATGGCACGTGCCACCTGGAAGTCGGAGAAGCCCTGGCGTTTGGCCTTGTACAACAGCTCGTCGGGCAGTTCGGAGAGCTGTTTATGGTTGTTGCCCCATTCATGGAGCTCCTTGGATGTCTGCATGATGGAAGCCAGCTTGTAGAGGAACCACTTGTCGATCTTGGTCAGATCATGGATCTGGTCTACGGTATAGCCGGCACGCATGGCCTTCGAGATGACGAAGATACGCTTGTCGGTAGGTTCACGCAGCGCCTTGTCGACGTCGGCAATCTGCAGTTCCTTGTTCTCCACGAAGCCGTGCATTCCCTGGCCTATCATACGGAGACCTTTCTGGATGGCTTCCTCGAAGGTACGTCCGATGGCCATGACCTCGCCTACCGACTTCATGCTGGAACCCAGTTCGCGGTCTACACCGTGGAACTTGCCCAGGTCCCAGCGCGGGATCTTACATACCACATAGTCGAGCGCCGGTTCGAAGAAGGCCGAAGTGGTCTTGGTAACCGAGTTCTTCAGGTCGAACAGTCCGTAACCCAGTCCCAGCTTGGCGGCCACGAAAGCCAGCGGATAGCCGGTAGCCTTGGATGCCAGTGCCGAAGAACGGCTCAGACGGGCGTTCACCTCGATGACACGGTAGTCTTCCGATTCGGGGTCGAAGGCGTACTGCACGTTACATTCGCCGATGATACCCACGTGGCGGATGATGCGGATGGCCAGTTCACGCAGCTTGTGGTACTCGCTGTTGGTGAGTGTCTGCGACGGGGCGATTACGATAGACTCGCCGGTATGGATACCCAGCGGGTCGAAGTTCTCCATGTTACATACGGTGATACAGTTGTCGAAACGGTCGCGCACCACTTCGTATTCCACTTCCTTCCAGCCTTTCAGACTCTTTTCGACCAGCACCTGCGGAGAGAAGGAGAAAGCCTTTTCGGCCAGTACGTTCAGTTCCTCTTCATTGTCGCAGAAGCCCGATCCCAGACCTCCCAGTGCGTATGCGGCACGGATGATGACCGGATAGCCCAGGGCCTTGGCCGCGCGGCGCGCGTCTTCGATATTCTCTACGGCTTCACTCTTGATGGTCTTTACATGGATTTCGTCCAGCTTCTTCACGAAAAGCTCGCGGTCTTCGGTGTCCATGATGGCCTGTACCGGAGTACCCAGCACCTCCACGTTATACTTGTTGAACACGTCGGCCTTGTAAAGAGCCACACCGCAGTTCAGGGCAGTCTGTCCACCGAACGACAGCAGCACGCCGTCGGGGCGTTCCTTCTCGATGACCTTTTCCACGAAATACGGGGTAACCGGCAGGAAATAGATCTTGTCGGCCACACCTTCCGAGGTCTGCACGGTAGCGATGTTCGGGTTGATCAGGACGGTTTCGATCCCTTCTTCCTTCAGCGCCTTCAGGGCCTGTGAACCGGAGTAGTCGAACTCGCCGGCTTCACCGATCTTCAACGCTCCCGAACCTAACAATAATACTTTCTTTATATTTTCTTTCATTGTCTTCTAAGGTTTTTAATGGATTACAGCAACTTTACAAACTCGTCGAACAGGAACTCTGTATCGGTAGGACCGCTGGCGGCTTCGGGATGGAACTGTGCCGAGAACCAGGGGTTCTTCTTGTGGCGGATACCTTCGTTCGAGCCGTCGTTCATATTGATGAAGAGGGGTTCCCAGTCGGCTCCCAGGGTATTGTTGTCGACTGCGTAGCCGTGGTTCTGGCTGGTAATGAAGCAACGTTCGGTGCCTACCATACGTACCGGCTGGTTGTGGCTGCGGTGACCGTATTTCAGCTTGTATATTCTGGCTCCTCCCGCCTTTGAAAGCAGCTGGTTACCCATACAGATACCGAAGATAGGCAGTTTCTCGTCCTGCATGGCCTTGCGGATGTTCTGCACGGCGGCGTCGCAGGTGTCGGGGTCGCCCGGTCCGTTTGAAATGAACAGTCCGTCGAACTCCAGCGAATTGAAGTCGTAGTCCCAGGGCACGCGGATCACTTCCACGTCGCGTTTCAGCAGGCAGCGGATGATGTTCGCCTTCACGCCGCAGTCTACCAGCACCACCTTCTTCTTTCCGGCACCTTCGTTGTAACGGATAATCTCCTTGCATGAAACCTTGTCGACATAGTTCACGCCCGCATAGGTAGCTTCGGGGATGTTGTCGGGTTCATCGTCGAACACGATCTTTCCCATCATAACCCCGTGTTCGCGCAGCACCTTTGTCAGCTCACGCGTGTCGATGCCGGTGATACCCGGAACCTGCTCACGCTTCAGCCAGTCGGCCAGGCTCTCCACCGCATTCCAATGGCTGTACTTTTCGCTGTAGTCACTTACAATAATCGCTTCGGCATGGATCTTTTCGCTCTCCATAAAAGTGGGAAGCCCGTTTGCCTCGAAAGTGAACGGAGGCACCCCATAGTTACCTACCAGCGGATAGGTCAGTGTCATCAACTGGCCGGCATACGATGGATCGGTCAAGCTCTCTGGGTAACCGGTCATCGCCGTATTGAACACCACTTCACCGGCTACCGGTTTTTCATAACCGAACGACTTGCCATGGAAGCGGCTCCCGTCGTCGAGGATCAATGTTACATTTCTCATTACCTTTTTATATATAATATCGTTTTTTTATTAGGTTTTCTCAAACAATCAGAATTTGAAGTTCTCTTCAATATAGTCTATGAAGGCCTGGTTCACCAGCTTCACGCCGCCCGGTGTAGGATAGTCGCCGCTGAAATACCAGTCGCCCTCATTCTTCGGGCAGGCCTTATGCAGCCCTTCAAGGCTCTGGTACACGATCTCCACCTCGGCCTGTGTACCCGCCGGGGTGAGCAGCTCTACCATCTTGGAAGAGATCTCCTCGTCGGTGAAGGGGGCATAGATTTCCTTCACATAGTTCACCATCTGTTCTTTGGGCAGCCCTACCTGTGCCTTCGCCTTGCGGTAGGCCTCACCGATCACGTTCATCATGCCACGGTCCTGCAGCAGGGCTATCGCCGCCTTGAACGCAATGAACTGCTCCATGCTGGCCATGTCGATGCCGTAATAATCGGGGTAACGCACCTGGGGTGAAGACGAAACGATGACGATCTTCTTCGGATGCAGACGGTCGAGGATACTGATGATACTCTGCTTCAGGGTGGTTCCGCGCACGATACTGTCATCGATGATCACCAGGTTGTCTTCATAAGGGATCAGGCTGCCGTAGGTGATGTCGTACACATGGGCGGCCAGGTCGTTACGGGTATTGCCTTCGGCAATAAAGGTACGCAGCTTGATATCCTTGATGGCCACTTTCTCGCTGCGGATGCGCTGTGAAAGGATCTGCTCCAGCTCTTCGTGGCTCGGGGCGTGTCCCAGAGCTTCGATGCGTTTCACCTTCAGTTGGTTCAGGTAATTGTCGAACCCTTCCAGCATACCGTAGAAAGCCACTTCGGCCGTATTCGGGATGAACGAGAACACCGTATGAACTACATCGTTGTCGATGGCCTTCAGGATAGGGGTCACCAGACTCTTTCCGAGCTGCTTGCGCTCACGGTAGATGTCCTTGTCGCTCCCCCGGCTGAAATAGATGCGCTCGAACGAGCAGGCTTTCTTCTGCTTCGGCTCGTTGATCTGTGCCAGACGGTCCTTGCCGTATTTGTTGATGAGCAGGGCCTGTCCCGGTTCCAGTTCACGGATGCTGTCGGCAGGCACGTTCAGGGCCGTCTGTATGACAGGGCGTTCGGAAGCCAGCACGATGATTTCATCGTCCTTGTACCAGAATGCCGGACGGATTCCCCACGGGTCGCGCACGGCGAACTGCTCGCCGCTTCCGGTCATGCCGCAGATTACGTAACCTCCGTCCCACTTCGGGCTCGACGTCTTGAGCACGTTAGACAGGTCGATGCGGTCTTCGATGGCGTGCGTGATGTCCATGCCTTCCAGTCCTTCGCTCTTGCACTCGCGGTAAAGGCGTTCCACCTCACGGTCCAGGCGGTGTCCCACCTGTTCCAGCATGATATAGGTATCGGCATATTTACGCGGATGCTGGCCGTCGGCCGTGATGTCGGCGAAAATCTCGTCCACGTTGGTCAGGTTGAAGTTGCCGCAAAGCGTCAGGTTCTTCGCGCGCCAGTTGTTGCGGCGCAGGAATGGATGTACATACGAGATGCCGCTCTTTCCGGTAGTGGAATAGCGCAGGTGACCCAGATACAGCTCACCGGCGAAAGGCAGGCACTGCTTGGCGTATTCGGCGTCATGCAGCTGTTCGGGAGTCAGGTCCTTGAAACAGGAATGTACCGTACTGAAGATTTCAGTAATGGCGCCCGAACCCAGGGCACGTTCACGGAACATGTATTCCTCTCCGGGGTTTGCCTGCAGTTTCACACACGCCAGCCCCGCAGCTTCCTGACCACGGTTATGCTGCTTCTCCATCAACAGATAGAGTTTGTTCAGCCCGTACATCCACGTGCCGTATTTTTCCTGATAGTACTCCAGCGGCTTCAACAGACGGATCATCGCTACACCGCATTCGTGTTTAAGTGGTTCCATATCAATCTTTTCCTTTAATCTTGTTAGTCCTTTAGCTATATAATCCCCTCGGAACCTCGCCTATATATAGAACAACGCCCGGATTTGCCGAAAAGCAATTCCGGGTGTCATATATATAAGTGAATGTTTCTGCTGGAATAAAAATTCTGATAAACGACAGAATGAAAATCCTGAAAAGCGACAAAAAGCGAAATATGGAAAAAAAGGAAAACGAAAGGAAATGAACCGAAACAACAGCCCTCATTTCCATCCATCCCGAAAGGCAACGACTGTATTCCCGCATCAGGATATCCACCTTCATTGTCAATATAATCCATCACATTCCGCATCGTTATGTCACATCACAATTCGGGATGCAAATATACGAATTTTCCTATATACAGCCCAATATTTTTTCAAGTTTTATAACGTTTTAAAAAAAGAACCGGGAGAATGGAAAAGAGGTGCCGGAACAAAAAAGAGGGGACCGCAACAAGCTGTCCCCTCTTCTGCCGAGAGCCGAAAGCGGGACTCGAACCCGCGACTTACTCATTACGAATGAGTTACTCTACCAACTGAGTTATTTCGGCGATAACCACAACCGGATCTGATTCCGAATTGCGCTGCAAATTTATTTTTTTCTTTCGAGCGACAAAAGAAAAATCCCATTTTTTTTAGCCGGAAACGTAAAATTAGCCTGCCACACCCGTAACGGCACATTTCGGAAAACACACGCCTCGGAATATCCTTTTTATGAATAATTCCCGAATAAGATTACAAAATATCATTTATTCCGCATTTTACTTGATAAATTACAACTTAAAGAATACATTTGCAGTAAATCTAACAAAAAAGACAACTATATATGATATATCCTATTATTACAGCACAGGAAGCAGCAGCTTCCATACAGAACGGAGAAACCGTAGGCATCGGAGGGTTCTCGTCGGTAGGTACACCGAAAGCCGTACCTGCCGCACTAGCCGAATACGCCGAATCACTCCACAAGGAAGGTAAGGAATTCAAGATAGGCCTGATTACCGGCGGAGCTACCGGAAACCAGGTAGACAGCGCACTGGCAAAGGCGCATGCAGTCACCTTCCGTACCCCCTTCCAGTCGAACAAAGACATGCGGAACGCCATCAACGACAAGGAGATCAAGTACTTCGACCTGCATCTCTCACAGATAGGTCAGGACGTACGCTATGGATTCCTGGGTGACATAGACACCGCCATCGTGGAAGTATCGGAAATCACCCCCGACGGGAGACTGATACCGAGCACCTCGGTAGGTATCTCGCCTACCCTGGTAAAAGTGGCCCGGAAAGTGATAGTCGAACTGAATGCGGCCCATACCGGCCGGCTGAACGGCATGCACGACATATTCATACCGGCAACTCCTCCCTACCGCACCGAACTGCCCATCTACCATGTGAACGACCGAGTAGGAAGCATTAGCATGGAGGTGGACCCCAAGAAGGTGATAGGGGTAGTCATGACCAACGAAAGAGACCAGATAGCGCCTTTCACCCCGCTGAACGACACGACCCGCCAGATAGGGTTGAACGTAGCCAATTTTCTGGAACGCGAATGGAGCAGAGGCGCCATCCCGAAGGAATTCCTGCCGTTGCAGTCGGGCGTAGGGAACATCGCCAACGCCGTGCTGGGTGCTCTGGGCAACGAAAAGAAGCTGCCCGCCTTCTCCATGTTCACCGAGGTGATACAGAACTCGGTTATCGACCTGATGCTGCAGGGACGCATCAACTATGTGGCGGGAAGCTCGCTTACCCTCTCGGACGACAAGCTGGATACTCTCTATGAACATATAGGAGACCTGAAGGAACGCGTCATCCTGCGGCCACAGGAAACCACCAATCACCCGGAAATCATCCGACGACTGGGCATCATAGCCGTGAACACGGCACTGGAAGCTGACATTTTCGGCAACGTAAACAGTACCCATGTACTGGGTAGCAAGATGATGAACGGTATAGGAGGATCGGGCGACTTCGCACGCAACGCCTACCTTTCCATCTTCACCACCCCGTCGACCGCCAAGGGAGGACTGATATCATCCATCGTACCGCAGGTATCACACGTAGACAGCACCGAGCATGACGTGCGCATCATCGCCACCGAACAGGGAGTGGCCGACCTGCGCGGCAAGTGCCCGTACGACCGTGCGCGCTGCATCATCGAGAATTGTGCGCATCCAGACTACAAGCAGCTGCTTTGGGATTACCTGAAGCTGTCGGAAGGGAAATCCTGTCACACCCCCATGTCACTGCAGAACGCATTCAAAATGCACATCGCCTTTGCCGAAACCGGCGATATGAGAAACACCCGTTTCGAATAAACATACCCGGACACGGGTACCACAATACAGACAGAAAAGAACGGAGGCCGGGAAATTTCCCGGCCTCCGTCTTTTTCTTATTCTTATTTCAAGCGGACATCCATTCCGCACGGCAGATACAATGCAACATTACCATTCCACGAACTTGCCTCTCGCCCTGCGTTCCTCCAGGATAGCAGCCAGGCGCTTGTTCTTGGAAGAGGCGATGTACTTACGGCCGAAGATGTTCGGAATGGCTACACCCAAGGCGATACACATGATCACCAGCCCTGAGTTGACACCGCTCTCGATGGCCTTCATCAGCGGAGTCACCTCATCGAGTGTCTGCACATTCATGTTGATAAGGCCGAACAGCATGCGGTACATCAACACCCCGGGAATCATCGGGATGACGGAAGGGATAGTCAGCACATGGTTGGGCACGTGGAACCAGTGTACCGCCTTGATAGCAATCAAGCTGACCAGTATAGCACCAGCAAAGGAACCGATAACCAGCCCCATATCCAGACCGATATTATTGGTAGAAGGACCCAGGTTCACGAAGTTACGCGTACATACCGCAATGATACCTCCGATAGCAACTACCCACAGCAGCCGGCGCTGAATATTGAAGATCATAGAAAAGCCCATAGCCGAAATTGCTGCAGCAATGGCATACTCCCAATACTTGTGGTGAGGCACCATACTGATGGTAGGGAAGAAGTTGTTCACATGGCAAAGCTTCACGGCAAACGCAATACCGAAAGCCATGGCGGCTACCATCAGCAAGGTATTAACCGCCCTCACAATACCTACCTGTATATAGTTGTCGAGCATATCGTCCACGAAATTGATCAGCGGCACTCCCGGCACGATAAACAGGGCGCAAGCCAACAACGGATGCCAGGGAGTAGATGTCCATGCATCCGGAAGTAAAGTACTGGCCCATGCCAGGATCGTGGCCACGAAGGCCGAAATAGCGATACCCATATAATGGTTCAATCCTGATTCATTACATTTCCCACGGACACGCATACCGATAATAGCAGCCAAAGAAGCGTAAAGAAACGCCATCCAGTCGCAACCGAACTGGATACAGAATCCACCGCAGGCAAACCCCGCACCTACAGCTACCTGCCAGGGGGTATAGTTGCGTTTCTTGGTTCTGATTTTCTCCAACTCTTCCTCGTACTGGTCGAGCGTATAGTCGTTCTCGATCGCTCTCCAGGAAAGTTTGCTCACTTCGGAAATAGCCGTCATATTCACTCCATGTCCTTCGATACGCTGAAATTTGGTGAAAGAATAGTCGCCGTCACTGACATTCACCATCAGCATGGTAAAACTCACATTGATGTGCAGCTTTTCCTCCGGAATACCCAGATATGCTGCCGTACGTTTCATGTTACGTACGATACGGTTCGTGTCGGCCAGACTTTCAACCAACAGCTTTCCGGTACGCAGCAAAAGGTCAACCCGACGGTGCAACAACTGGTCATGAGCCTTGACCGTCGTTTCCAAATGTTTTTCCAGTGTCATTAATTCGTTCTCTGATACCATTATGTTTAAAAGCTTATTTTCGCCGCAAAGGTAGTAAAATATATTTTTAAACTTTACCTTTGCATTCCTTAAAGTTATATATATGCATAAACTTTCACACATAGGTTACGAAAAGAAGACGGTGGAACAGATGATCAGGCTGTACTGCCGACACAAGGAGGGAAACAAGGAGCTGTGCCCTTCCTGCCGGAAAATTCTGGATTACGCCCTGCAACGTCTGTCGAAATGTCCTTTCGGAGAAGAAAAGCCTACCTGCCGTTTTTGCAAGATCCACTGCTACAGGCCGGAAATGAAGGAAAAGATACGTGCCATCATGCGCTATGCAGGACCGCGGATGTTGCTATACCACCCTGCCGACGCCATCGTCCATCTGTGGAGGGAACGACGGAAATGAAACCGAGACAGGCAGAAATGCGCCCGCCTACCAGAGATACGAAAATATCCGTACCTGTGTGGAACATATTGTAGAATTTTTCTACAAATCTGCGGAAAATACACAATATAAAAATAATCTTAAAGTGTACATACAACACTGATTTTCAAGACTTAAATATTTTTCTTATATTTGGCATACATATTGCCGGCATGCCTTTCGGCATCTAACATAAAAAATAGAAAGTATGAAACGTTTTTTGACCAAGAGAGAGTTGAAACTTAAGAGGAAACAGACCATTTATGCCATTATAGGCATTGCAGTCATTATCGGAATCTATCTCATCGCAACCCGGAAAAAGGAACAGATTCCCGAATATCCGGTAGTCAATATAGCTCCCGCTGCCCGACAGGACGTGGAAATCTACGGAGACTATGTAGGGCGCATACGTGCGCAACAGTTCGTAGAAGTACGTGCCCGGGTAGAAGGATTCCTTGAAAAGATGCTTTTCGCAGAAGGTACTTACGTAAAACATAACCAGGTACTGTTTGTCATCAACCAGGACCGCTACCGCGCGAAGGCCGACAAGGCACGCGCCCAGCTGAAGAAAGACGAAGCACAGGCACGGAAAGCACAGCGCGATCTGGAGCGTATCCGCCCGCTGTATGAACAGAACGCGGCGAGCCAGCTCGACCTGGACAACGCCGTGGCTGCTTACGAAACAGCTGTGGCCAGTGTGGGGATGAGCAAGGCCGACCTTGATCAGGCCGAACAGGAACTGGGCTATACCGTGGTGCGCTCACCTATCTCGGGACACATCAGCGAAAGGCATGTCGACCTGGGTACGCTGGTGGGAGGAAGCGGAAAATCGCTGCTGGCAACCATCGTCAAGAGCGATACGGTACTGGTAGACTTCAGCATGACAGCTCTTGACTACCTGAAGAGCAAGGAACGTAACGTCACCCTGGGACAAAAAGACTCCAGCCGCTCATGGCAGCCTACCGTTACCATCACCCTCCCCGACAACAGCGTCTATGAACACAAAGGTCTGGTAGACTTTGCCGAACCTCAGGTCAACCCGAAAACCGGAACATTCTCCGTCCGCGCGGAAATGGCCAACCCCGACCATGTGCTGTTGCCCGGACAGTTCACCAAAGTAAGGCTGTTGCTGGATGTACGCGAAAACGCGACAGTAGTTCCGCAGAAATCGCTGATTATCGAAAAGGGAGGAGCCTATGTGTTCGTCATGCGGCGTGACTCGACCGTAGAGAAACGTTTCATTGAAGTAGGTCCGGAATTCCAGAACAACGTAGTTGTGGAACGAGGACTCGCTCCGGGAGAACTCATCGTGACCGAGGGTTACCACAAGCTGACTCCCGGTATCAAGGTACGCGTAGAAGCGGCTCCAGTGAAAGAAGATGAAAAAGAAAAGGTACAAGCCACCGAAGAGTAACCAGCAACCCTAAAAACGCGCACGTATGAAAGTCAGTTTCTTTATTGACAGACCTGTATTCTCGGCTGTCATATCCATCATAATCGTTATCATAGGTATCATCGGACTTACCATGCTGCCTATCGACCAGTATCCGCAGATCACACCGCCAGTAGTCAAGATCAGTGCATCCTATCCGGGAGCAAGCGCCGTGACAGTATCGCAGGCAGTAGCCACACCGATCGAACAGGAACTGAACGGTACGCCGGGAATGATCTACATGGAATCAAACAGCTCCAACTCGGGAAGCTTCTCGGCCACCGTGACCTTCGACATTTCGGCCGACCCGGATCTGGCCGCAGTGGAAATTCAGAACCGTATCAAGCTGGCGGAATCCCGACTTCCGGCGGAAGTCATCCAAAACGGTATTTCGGTAGAGAAGCAGGCGGCGAGCCAGCTGATGACCCTCTGCCTTCGTTCGGACGACCCCAAATTCGACGAAATCTACCTGAGCAACTTCGCTACCCTCAACGTACTCGACCTGCTGCGCCGTATTCCGGGCGTGGGACGTGTATCGAACATCGGTAGCCGTTACTACGCCATGCAGATATGGGTAGACCCGGCCAAGCTCGCCAATTTCGGCATGACCGTACAGGACGTGCAGAACGCCCTGAAGGACCAGAACCGTGAATCGGCCGCCGGTGTGCTGGGACAACAGCCTGTAACGGGGCTCGACATCACCACCCCGATCACGGCACAGGGACGTCTGTCTTCGGCCTCACAGTTCGAAGAAATCGTTCTCCGCGCCAACGCCGACGGCTCCATGATCCGCATGCGCGACGTGGCACGGGTTTCGCTGGAAGCCTCATCCTACAATACCGAAAGTGGTATCAACGGAGGCAACGCGGCCGTACTGGGCATCTACATGCTGCCGGGAGCCAACGCCATGGAAGTGGCCGAAAGTGTAAAGAAGGAAATGGAGGAAATCAGTAAGAATTTCCCGGAAGGAATGCATTACGAGATTCCTTTCGACATGACCACTTATATATCCGAATCCATCCATGAAGTATACAAGACCCTGTTCGAGGCCCTGTTCCTGGTTATCGTAGTGGTATTCCTCTCGCTGCAGAGCTGGCGGGCTACCGTCATCCCCATCGTGGCCGTGCCCATCTCACTGATAGGTACCTTCGGATTCATGCTGATATTCGGCTTCTCACTGAACATGCTTACCCTGCTGGGACTGATCCTGGCCATCGGTATCGTGGTGGACGACGCCATCGTAGTGGTGGAAAACGTGGAGCGCATCATGGAGGAAGAGAAGCTCAGTCCGTATGAAGCGACCAAGAAGGCGATGGAAAGCCTTACCGGCGCCCTGATAGCCACCTCCATGGTACTGGCGGCTGTATTCGTGCCCGTAAGCTTCCTGTCGGGCATTACCGGACAGCTCTACCGCCAGTTCAGCGTGACCATTGCCGTATCGGTCATCCTCTCTACGGTAGTAGCTCTGACACTGAGCCCGGTAATGTGTTCGCTCATCCTGAAGCCTACCGACCCGAACAAGCCCAAGAACCGGGTGTTCAACTTTATCAATAAATGGCTGGCTATCGGCAACAACAAATACGTGGCGGGAATCAAGAAAGTAATCCGCCATCCGAAACGGGTAACCGTAGCCTTCGGCATCGTGATTATCTTCATCTTCCTGTTCCACCGGCTGATACCCAGCAGCTTCCTTCCTACCGAAGACCAGGGATACTTCACCGTCGAACTGGAACTTCCCGAAGGCGCCACACTGGAGCGTACCCGTGCCGTAACCGACAGGGCCATCGCCTTTCTGATGAAACACCCGGCCGTGGAATACGTGCAGAACGTGACGGGAAGCAGTCCGCGTGTAGGCACCAGCCAGGCCCGAAGCCAGCTCACGGTCATCCTGAAAGAATGGAAGGAAAGAGACGACACTACCATCGGCAAGATTATGGCCGAGGTACAGGAGGAACTGAAACAGTACCCCGAATCGAAGGTATACCTTTCCACCCCACCGGTCATTCCGGGACTAGGTACGTCGGGAGGTTTCGAAATGCAGCTTGAAGCCCGCGGCGACGCCACCTACGACGATCTGGTAAAGGCTACCGACACGCTGATGTACTACGCTTCGCAAAGGAAAGAATTCGCCGGACTGTCGACTTCGCTCCAGGCGGAAATCCCGCAGCTCTACTTCGACGTAGACCGCGACCAGGTGAAACTTCTGGGAGTTCCGATGGCCGACGTGTTCTCTACCATGAAAGCCTATACCGGTTCGGTATATGTGAACGACTTCAACATGTTCAACCGTATCTACCGTGTATACATCCAGGCCGAAGCACCGTACCGTGAACACCGCGACAACATCGGACTGTTCTTCGTGCGCGGCAGCGACGGTTCCATGATTCCGCTGACTTCCCTGGGTACCACCCAGTACACCACGGGACCGGGAAGCATCAAGCGCTTCAACATGTTCAACACATCCATTATCCGCGGAACGGCGGCCAACGGAGCCAGCTCGGGACAGGTAATGGAGATACTTGAACAGATAGCCCGCGAGAAGCTGCCCAAAAACATCGGTGTGGAATGGAGCGGACTCTCCTATCAGGAAAAGGCAGCCGGCGGACAGACAGGCATGATCATCGCACTGGTATTCCTGTTCGTGTTCCTCTTCCTGGCCGCCCTGTATGAAAGCTGGAGCATCCCGATAGCGGTGCTGATATCACTTCCGGTAGCCGTACTGGGCGCCTATGCCGGAGTTGCCCTGTGCGGACTTGAAAACGACACCTACTTCCAGATCGGTCTGGTCATGCTGATCGGTCTGGCTGCCAAGAACGCCATCCTGATTGTGGAATTCGCCAAGGAAGAAGTGGACCAGGGCAAGGACCTGGTAGAATCGGCCCTCCATGCGGCCCACCTCCGCTTCCGCCCTATCCTGATGACCTCCCTGGCCTTTATCCTGGGTATGGTCCCGATGGTCATGGCCACCGGACCGGGATCTGCCAGCCGCCAGGCTATCGGTACCGGTGTGTTCTTCGGTATGATTGTAGCGGTGACGGTAGGTATCCTACTGGTTCCGTTCTTCTTTGTAATGATCTACAAGGCAAAAAACAAGCTGAAAAATAAACGAGCAAACAACTAAATGTCGGTCAAGAATATGAAACATACATATACAGCCTGCAAAATCGCATTCATCCTGGCAGCGGTATTCCTCCTCGGAAGCTGCCAGATAGGCAAACACTATACCCGCCCGGAACTGAAACTGCCAGAAACGCTGGACAGCCTGAGTGTGGACAGCAACTCGATTGCCGATTACCCGTGGGAACAGCTCTATACAGACACCATCCTGCAGGACCTGATACGGAAAACCTTGTCGTACAACAAGGACATGCAGATAGCGGCGGCACGGATCAAGGAAATGGCAGCCCTGAAACGCATTGACTTCGCCAACCTCTTCCCGCAGGTGGGCGCCCGGGTCTATGCCGAAAAGGAAGCCGACAACTACGGAGGCAACAAGTATAATCCCGACAACCAGTTCGACCTGAAAGGGGTGATCAGCTGGGAGCTCGACCTCTGGGGCAAACTGAGATGGGCACGCGACAAGAGCCTGGCCGACTTCATGGGATCGATCGAGAACCAACGCGCCCTGAAGATGAGCCTTGTGGCACAGGTGGCACAGTCTTACTTCGAACTGGTGGCCCTGGACAATGAACTGGCCATCGTAAGACAGACGGTAGACGCCCGCCGCGAAAGCCTCCGTCTGGCACGTCTGCGCTACGAAGGGGGACTGACTTCGGAAACCGCTTTCCGGCAGTCACAGGTAGAACTGGCCAAGACCGCTACCCTGGTGCCCGACCTGGAACGGAAAATAGCGTTGAAGGAAAATGACATCGCCTTCCTGACCGGTGAATACCCGCACCGCATCAAACGCACGGCCATGCTGGAAGACGTAACGTTTGCGGCAAGCCTACCCGTAGGATTACCCTCCGCCCTGCTCGAACGCCGCCCGGATGTGCGACAGGCCGAACAGGCCCTGATTGCCGCCAATGCGGAAGTGGGTGTAGCCTTCACCAAAATGTTCCCAAGCATCAGTCTGACAGCCAATCTGGGAGCGGAAAGCGAAGAGTTGGGTGACCTGCTGAAATCGCCGTACCACCTCATCAGCGGTACACTGCTGCAGCCCCTCTTTGCCATGGGCAAGAACAGAGCCGCCCTGAAAGCAAAGAAGGCAGCCTACGAAGAAGCTACCTACTCTTATGAAAAAACTGTGCTAAACGCCTTCAAAGAGGCCTACAATGCCATTGTGGAATTCAACAAGATAAAAGAAATTTACGAGACACGTCTGCGCCTGGAACAGGCTTCAAAGAGTACCCTGGAACTGGCACAGCTACAGTACATGAACGGGGTGATAGGCTATATGGACCTGCTCGACGCACAGCGTACCTACCTGGATGCGCAGATCGGACTGAGCAACGCTGTACGCGACAAACAGCTGACCATGGTCAACCTGTACAAGGCGCTGGGCGGAGGCTGGAAGGAATAAGGACAGAATCATTTCTGCCCTTTTCCGAATAACAGCTTATAGTCTCTTCCGGCTGCGGGAACAGTCCATTCCTCGGGAATGAACTTCCACTGGTCCAACGGCTTCGGGTCGAGAACCTTCACCTCTTCGATCCGCTTCATCAGATAATAGCGCAGGTCCTTGTCGGTTGAGAACACGATCCGCTTGGAAAGTTCCTGCTTCGGGATACCTGCACCCTTCGTCAGCAGGTCGCCCCCACCGTTTCCGCGGTAGGAATTGACAGCCACCCGATACACACGGTCCAGGCTGAACGGACTTCCGTCGGCCATGCTTTCAATGGTAATCTTCTCTCCCTGCGGTTTGGTTACGTCGACGGTATAGATGATGCCCGCCGCCGAGTCGAAATTGAAACTCGGATTCCGGAACCATCCGAAACCGTCGGGCTTGTCGTTCAGAAGCAGCAGATGATCGTCGGCCGACTTCATCCGGTTTGTCCAGATAGCGTACGACATTTCGAGGAAATCCTTGATCTCCTGCCCTGTCAGCTCCATCGTATACAGCATGTTCTCATATTTATAAAGGTTGAACATGTCGCTCATATAGATATCCCCCTCCCTGATCTCGGCGGCAAACGAAAGCGGCGCACAGAAAGAGATGTCGGCTCCGGTAATGTCAAGTTGCAGCTGGTGAAGCAGATCGATGAAAGCCGACGGGCCGAAATAGGCGTCCTTAGTGGTAATGGTACGGCTGATCCGTCCGATTTTCCGGGATACGAAACCGGCTGTAGCCTCATACTCCGGCCGGAACCGCTCCATGAAAGCCTCATCGACCGCAATGTCGCTCACATCGGCCAGTTTCCCTTCGACCGACTTAGCAACCACCTTCCCGTCCTTCCGGGTTATCTTCACCGTCACATCCGCCACCACCTTGGCCGTATTCGCCGGATCGACAAGCAAGACCGAATCGCCTGCCACATTGGCCACTTTGCCGCAATGGCGCACATGGTCGTGCCCCATAAACACCACATCGAACCCGGGCACATTCTCGGCCACCAGCCTCGACCCGTTCTCGATCACATTATCCAGTCTGTTCCCTTCAGGGCCGGCATGGAACAGCCCCACCAGTACATCGGGATTCTCCTTTTCACGGATCACCTTCACCCACTTGCGGGCACATGTCTCCATATCCTCGAACTTCAGTCCGCTCCACAGCTTTTCGGGAAGCCAGGAAGGGATGGAGGGAGTAATCATCCCCAGTACAGCCACCTTCACCCCGCCACGTTCGATGATGTGATAAGGCGGCAGGTAAGGTTCACCCGTCTCCGCATCCAGTATGTTTGCTCCCAGCACGGGAAAGCGGCACTGCTTCACCCAGCGGTCGAATACCGCATGTCCGGTCTCCACGTCATGATTGCCCATGGTCGCCACATCATACCCCATGTAGTTGAGCATGGCAGCGTTGACATGCACCGACGCCGTATCAATGTAATTGTAATAATACGCCACAGGCTGCCCCTGCAGGATATCTCCGTTATCGACCAATATCAGGCGGTCGCCGTACGTCTTCCGCTGTCCGTTGACATAGGTGGAAACACGCGCCAGGCTCCCTTTGGTAGGCTGCCGGCGGATAAAATCGTACGGGAAATAAGAGCCGTGCACGTCACTTGTTTCCACAAGCTTCAGGGTCACCTCCTCCTCGCCCGAAGCGAAGGCTCCCAGCGTAGTACAAAGGCCCAGCAAAACAGTAAAAAAGAAACTTGACTTCATAATTTATCAAACTGAATTCATAAACTAAAAAAAGATACTGACCTACAAAAATAAGACAATTTGTAAATAAACAGGAGACAGACAATATAAAATAGGCTAAAATGAGGTATAATTATGACAAAAACAGCTTGGTTGGCATATATTTTGTTTCATGTATGTTAAAAAAACAACTGACTTTATGGCTTACATAGACTATTACAAAGTATTGGGGGTGGACAAGACAGCCACCCAAGATGATATCAAGAAAGCATACCGTAAGCTGGCGCGTAAGTATCATCCCGACCTGAATCCGAACGACCCGTCGGCCAAAGGAAAATTTCAGGAGATCAACGAAGCCAATGAGGTATTGAGCGATCCGGAAAAGCGTAAGAAATATGACGCCTACGGAGAGAACTGGAAACATGCCGATGAGTTCGAAGCGCAGCGGAAAGCTTATGAGGCACAGGGCGGCGGAAACGGACACAGCGAATACTGGTATTCCACCGACGGACAACATTTCACCGGAGGGTTCGGAAACGGTGCCGGAGGGTTCGGCAACGCGGAAGGATTCTCGGATTTCTTTGAAGAACTGTTCGGACACCGCGGACAAGGACGAAGCGCCCGGGGCGGTTTCCGCGGACAAGACATACAGGCCGAGCTGCAGCTTTCACTGAGGGATGCGGCCACGACCCACAAGCAGACCTTTACCGTAAACGGGGAAACCCTGCGTATCACCATTCCGGCCGGTGCTGCCAACGGACAGGTGATCAAACTGGCAGGACACGGAGGAAAAGGAGCGAACGGCGGGCCTAACGGCGACCTGTACATAACATTCGTCATCCCGGACGATCCGGTCTTCAAACGGAAAGGAGACGACCTGTATACGAATGTGAACATTGACCTCTACACTGCCGTACTGGGTGGAGAAGTTACGGTCAACACGCTGGACGGACAAGTCAAACTGAAAGTACGCCCCGGCACGCAGCCGGAAGCGAAAGTCCGCCTGAAAGGCAAAGGATTCCCTGTATACAAGCAGGAAGGAAGCTTCGGCGACCTGATTGTAACCTATCATGTAAATATACCTACCACGCTGAGCGAAAGGCAGAAAGACCTGTTCCGCCAGATTCAGCAAGGATAAACCTAAAAAAGTACGACTATGCAGAACGATTTGATCATAATCAACGACTATTGCAGTCACTGCAATATCGAACCGGACTTTATCCTGATGTTGGGTGAGGACGGGCTGATAAATATTCAGGAAATAAATGACAACCATTGTTTTCCGGCATCACAGCTGAACGAGCTGGAACGGTACGCCCATCTGTATTACGACCTGTCGATCAATATAGAGGGTATCGACGCCATCCGTCATCTGCTGGAACGTATAGAAGACCTGCAGAGACGGGTACGCCTGCTGGAAGACGAACTCCATTTTTATGAGGAATAATCTTATCCCTATTCATAATTGACTTAAGAGGAACTCTGTGCCCGTCATCGGGTACACGGTTCCTCTTTTCATTTCATCATATTCTTTTTTTAGCTACTTTTGCATCCCAGTAACAAAGACCTTATCTACATGGAACAATTCAGTCAGATGATCGCCGCAGCCATGAAGCTGCCCGTACATCGAATAGACAATACACTCAAACTCCTGGCGGGAGGAGCCACCGTACCGTTTATCAGCCGTTACCGTAAGGAAGCTACCGGAGGCATGGACGAAGTACAGATAGAAGAAGTGCAGTCCCGCCATGAAAAGCTGTGCGAACTGGCCAAACGCAAGGAAACCATCCTGTCTACCATCGGAGAACAGGGAAAGCTGACCGACGCCCTCCGCCGGCGCATCGAGGAATGTTGGGACAGCACCGCCCTGGAAGATATCTACCTGCCGTTCAAGCCCAAACGCAAGACCCGTGCGGAAGCGGCACGACAGAAAGGTCTGGAACCGCTGGCCGTACTGCTGATGATGCAGCGCGAGAACAATCTCAATGCAAGGGTACGCACATTCGTGAAAGGTGAAGTGAAAGATGAGGAGGAAGCCCTGAAAGGCGCACGCGACATCATAGCTGAACAGGTGAACGAAGACGAAAAGGCACGTAACATCATCCGCAACCAGTTCGGACGACAGGCTGTAATCACCTCGAAAGTATCGAAAGGCAAGGAGAAGGACGAAACGGCACAGAAATACCGGGACTACTTCGACTTCAGTGAACCGCTGAAGAAGTGTACCTCACACCGCCTGCTGGCCTTGCGCCGCGGGGAAGCGGACGGCATTCTGAAGGTAAGCATCACCCCGGCCGATGAAGAGGAATGTACCATGCGGCTGCAACGACAGTTCGTCAGAGGAAACAATGCCTGTTCCGAACAGGTGGCACAGGCTGTAGACGACGCCTACAAGCGCCTGCTGAAACCTGCCATCGAGACAGAATTCGCTGCATCGAGCAAAGACAAGGCCGATGAAGAGGCTATCAGGGTCTTTGCCGGCAACCTCCGCCAACTGCTTCTGGCTCCGCCTCTGGGACAGAAACGTGTCATGGGAATCGACCCAGGATTCCGTACCGGATGCAAGGTAGTCTGCCTCGACGCACAGGGGACCCTGCTGCATAACGAGGCAATCTTTCCACATCCCCCCAAATCCGACAGAACCGGAGCGGCAAGGAAACTGGTACAGCTGGTAAGCCAATATAAGATAGAAGCCATAGCCATCGGCAACGGAACCGCCAGCCGGGAAACTGAAGAGTTCGTCAAGGCCCAGCGTTTCCCGCACGAAGTACAGGTATTCGTGGTGAGCGAAGACGGGGCATCCGTCTATTCGGCCTCGAAGACAGCCCGCGACGAGTTCCCTGAATACGACGTTACCGTGAGAGGAGCCGTATCCATCGGAAGAAGACTGATGGACCCGCTGGCCGAACTGGTCAAGATCGACCCGAAATCGATCGGTGTAGGACAATATCAGCATGATGTGGACCAGACCCGCCTGAAGGCATCGCTCGACCACACCATAGAAAGCTGTGTCAACCTGGTGGGTGTAAACGTGAACACGGCGAGCAAGCATCTGCTTACCTATGTATCCGGACTGGGACCTGTCCTGGCACAGAACATCGTGGATTACCGTACCGAAAACGGAGCCTTCCGCTCACGCAAGGAGCTGCTGAAAGTACCGCGCATGGGAGCCAAGGCGTTCGAACAGTGCGCGGGATTCCTGCGCATCCCTCATGCCGCCAATCCGCTCGACAACTCGGCCGTACATCCGGAAAGCTACCCCATTGTGGAAAAGATGGCCAAAGACCTGAAATGTTCCGTAAACGACCTGATACAGGACAAGGAACTACGTAACAAGATACAGATAGCCGACTACGTGACCGAAACGACAGGACTCCCTACCCTGACAGACATCATGCAGGAACTGGACAAACCCGGACGTGACCCCAGACAACAGATCGAAGTCTTCTCGTTCGACCCGGACGTACATTCCATCGACGACCTGCACGAAGGGATGGAACTGCCCGGAATCGTGACCAATATCACCAACTTCGGCTGTTTCGTGGATATAGGCATCAAGGAAAACGGACTGGTACATGTATCCCAACTGGCCGACAAGTTTGTGAGTGACCCCGCTACGGTGGTAAGCATCCACCAGCATGTAAGAGTGAAGGTGATCGGCATTGACCATGAACGCCGCCGCATCCAGCTCACCATGAAAGGACTTTCCCAATAAGGGAGCCCGGCAACAATACACAGAACAACAAGGCTAAAAACAGAAAGGAACAAAGATGACAGAAGAAAAACAACTATGCGGCTGGTTCGTATTCAACAGCGGACAGGTGCTCATCGAGAAAAAGGCCGACGGTTACCACATTCCCTACGGCACGGAACCGCCGGTACCCGTACCGGTAGGAAGCAACATACATACCATAGGTGAAATAAACGGACTCCCGGCCAAGACCTACGCCATACATACACCCGTATGCGGCAATGAAGACAGTCTGCGGATGATGAAAGACCTCCGTGCCTCGTACGACGTGCTTCCCCTCGAAGAATACAACCGTGCCGGAAAAGCCTCGCAGATACTGAACTGGGACAGGAACAGCCGTTACTGCCCGATGTGCGGAGTACCCACAGTACAGGTCTCACCCATCGCCAAACGATGCCCCGAATGCCGACAGGAATTCTATCCGCGCATATCACCCGCCATCATCGTGCTGATAAAGAAAGACGACAGCATCCTGCTGGTACACGCACGCAACTTCAGAGGCAGCTTCAAGGGACTGGTAGCCGGTTTCCTCGAACCGGGAGAAAGCCTGGAGGAATGTGTATACCGTGAAGTGATGGAAGAGACCGGCCTGCATATAAAGAACCTGAAATACTTCGGCAGCCAGCCCTGGCCCTACCCTAGCGGTATCATGGTAGGCTATACCGCCGATTATGAAAGCGGCACCATCAAACTGCAGGACGAAGAACTGAGTACAGGAGCCTTCTATACCCGCGACAACCTGCCCGAAATTCCCAAGAAACTGAGCATAGCCCGGAAACTGATTGACGCCTGGTTAGAGCACCGGGTTTAAACCTGTACCATCTTTTTCACAAATATTTAACATGGAAATGCATAAACAATTGTACGTTACAGGATTGTATCCGATTTGAAACCGTTTTGTAACGTATGTTTCTAGGAAAAAGTAATACTTTTACGACGTTGAAAATTAGACTTGAAACAAACCAAAACCAACGTTCATGAAGCGTATATTTTTTCCTTTTCTTTTTTTGTGCCTCTATTGTCTGAACGGCACCGCAACGGCACAACGAATCAAAGGAAGCGACACGGTGCTCCCTCTTACACAGGAACTGTCGGAAATGTACATGAAAAGTCACCCTTCTGAAACGGTTACCGTAACCGGAGGAGGAAGCGGTGTAGGCATCTCGGCACTGATGGACGGAACGACCGACCTGGCCATGGCTTCCCGCCGCATCAAATTCAGTGAAAAGATCAAGATGAAGCAGGCCCGGCACGAACCCTGTGAAGTCATTGTCGCCTATGACGCACTGGCCATTATCGTCAATCCCCGCAATCCCGTCAGGCAACTGACACGCGAACAGCTGGAAGCCATTTTCCGCGGAAAGATAACCAACTGGAAACAGGTGGGCGGAGAAGACGCGAAAATCATCGTATACTCACGTGAAACATCGTCGGGAACTTACGAATTCTTCAAGGAAAGCGTACTGAAAAACAAGAACTATATGAGCGGAGTACTTTCCATGCCCGCTACCGGAGCCATCATCCAGTCGGTCAGCCAGACCAAAGGAGCCATCGGCTATGTAGGCCTTGCCTACCTCAACCCACGCGTAAAAGCACTAGCTGTTTCTTACGACCAAGGCAAAACGTTTGTCTACCCCTCTGTGAAAACTGCTATCCGGAAAGAATACCCTGTAGTGCGCCCTCTCTATTATTATTACGAAAAAAAGAATGAGGCTAAGGTGCTTCCTTTCCTGAAATACCTCACTACGCAGGAAGCGAAAGACAAGATCCTCCAACTTGGTTTCATTCCCCGCTAATATCTATGCCGACTTATGAAAAAATGGATTGACATTATCGTAAACCGCATCTTTACCGTCAGCGGGTTCACCACCAGTGCAGCGATCCTGCTCATTATCGGATTTCTTTTCAGCGAAGCGGCCGGACTGTTCTACAACCCCATCATAGATAAAGGATATGTATTAGCACTGAACCAGCAGAACACCGTTACAGAACTCAGCGCAAAGGAAATTAAAGACATCTTTGACGAAGAGATCACCAACTGGAAAGAGTTAGGTGGACCCGACATGCCTGTCAAGGTATTCAGACTGGAGGATCTCGACAAGTATTACTCCGAAGAGGAACTGGGTCCTGAATATGAATATGCCGGCGACAAAATAGCCGAACAGATCTACCGGAATCCGGGTATAATTGCCTTTGTCCCCGAAGTACTGATCGAACACCATTCCAACTTACGCGTCATCGATGGCAAGACAATCCCGGTAAAGGACGTGTTGCTGGGTGATGAATGGTTCCCTACAGCAACCCCATCACCCATCTTCGGTATCCTCCCGCTGGTAAGCGGAACCCTGTGGGTAAGCTTCTTCGCAATCCTGATAGCGCTACCTTTCGGAATGGCCGTTTCTATTTACCTGGCTGAAGTGGCCGACGACCGGAAACGTCGGTTACTGAAACCCGTCATTGAACTGCTGAACGGTATCCCATCGGTAGTCTACGGATTCTTCGGACTTACCGTCATCGTACCCTTTCTCCAGAATGTCTTTAACCTGCCGGTCGGTGAATCGGGACTGGCTGGAAGCATTGTTCTGGCCATCATGGCTCTTCCTACCATCATTACCGTAGCCGAAGATTCCATGCGGAGCTGTCCGCGTGCCATGCGTGAAGCCAGTCTGGCACTGGGAGCCAGCCAGTGGCAGACCATCTATAAGGTAGTGATCCCCTTCTCAGCTTCGGGTATCACGTCGGGAATCGTGCTGGGCATAGGACGCGCCATCGGGGAAACCATGGCGGTACTGATGGTGACCGGCAATGCGGCAGTCATGCCTTCCAGCATCCTGGAACCTCTGCGTACCATACCCGCCACGATTGCAGCCGAACTGGGAGAAGCTCCGGCAGGAGGCGCACATTACCAGGCTCTGTTCCTGCTGGGTGTCATCCTATTCTTCATCACATTATTCACCAATGCGTGCGTCGAGTTCGTTTCCGCACGCAACAAATCCAAGAAATAACCATGGCCATCGGAACAAACAGCACATACAACCGGCGCAAGAAAGGCATACAGCATTTCATGTTCGCCATTTTCCGGATACTGAGCATATTCGTGGCACTTATCCTGTTCTTTATCCTGGGGTTCATCATCGTAAAAGGTATAAGTGTCATCAACTGGGATTTCCTGACCGAATTTCCACGTGACGGAATGACACGCGGCGGAATCTGGCCTGCCATTGTCGGTACTTTCTACCTGATGACAGGAAGCGCCCTCTTTTCCTTCCCGATCGGGGTAATGAGCGGGATCTACATGAACGAATACGCCCCGAAAGGCAGGCTTGTCAGCTTTATCCGGATGATGACCA
Organism: Bacteroides ilei; assembly: GCF_900128495.1. Lineage (GTDB taxonomy): Bacteria > Bacteroidota > Bacteroidia > Bacteroidales > Bacteroidaceae > Phocaeicola > Phocaeicola ilei. Next base: position 1,938,135 of record NZ_LT635801.1, on the reverse strand, counting down.
ATAACCTGGCCGGTATCCCGTCTATCGTTTTCGGACTGTTCGGCATGGCTTTCTTCGTCAACCGCCTGAGTTTCGGCGACAGTATCCTGGCAGGATCGCTAACCCTGGGACTACTGGCACTGCCCATCATTATCCGCACCACGGAAGAAGCTTTCAAGAACATTCCGAACAGCTACCGTGAAGGTAGCATGGCACTCGGGGCCACCAAGGCGCAGACCATATGGAAAGTACTGCTCCCGATGGCCATGCCACGGATCATCACGGGACTGATTCTTTCTATGGGACGCGTATCGGGCGAAACGGCACCTATCCTGTTTACCTGCGCCGCCTACTTCCTGCCCAAGCTTCCGCAAAGCATATTCGACCAATGTATGGCCCTGCCATACCACCTGTATGTGGTAGCAACAAGCGGAACCGACATCGAAGCACAGATGCCCATAGCCTACGGCACAGCCTTTGTACTGATCATGATCATACTGGTCATGAACCTGTTGGCCAACAGCATCCGGAAATACTTTGAAGATAAACTCAAATCGAAATAAGCCTGTACAATATAAAATACAAGAAGACAAGATCAACCAGAAAAACAAGAATCAAGACCATATATGAACAAGATTGAAGCAACCAACGTCAATTTCTTCTACGGCGATTTCCGTGCATTGAAGGATATCAGCATACAGATACCCGAAAAGGAAGTAATCGCCTTCATCGGTCCCTCAGGATGCGGTAAATCGACCTTCCTGCGCCTGTTCAACCGGATGAACGACCTGATACCCGGAACACGGCTGACAGGAGAAATCCTGATTGACGGACAAGACATATACGACCGGTCTGTAGATGTAGACAATCTCCGGAAAAACGTAGGGATGGTATTCCAACGTCCCAATCCTTTTCCGAAGAGCATATTCGAGAATGTAGCCTACGGACTTCGAGTAAACGGGATAAAGGACAAGGAATTCATCGAACACCGGGTAAAGGAAGCGCTGACAGGCGCCGCCTTATGGGATGAAGTGAAAGGAAAACTCAAGGAATCGGCCTTTGACCTTTCAGGAGGCCAGCAGCAACGTCTGTGCATCGCCCGGGCCATGGCTGTAGAACCGTCCATACTGCTGATGGACGAACCCGCCTCAGCACTCGACCCCATTTCAACATCCAAGATAGAAGAACTGATCTGTGAACTGAGCAGTCAGACTACCATCATCATCGTAACCCACAGCATGCAACAGGCAGCGCGGGTCAGCAACAAGACCGCATTCTTCTATATGGGAGAAATGGTGGAATATGGAGAGACCAAGAAAATATTTACCAATCCATCGAAAGAAGCGACTCAGAATTACATTACTGGCCGCTTCGGATAACCTATAATTCATAACGCTATGCTCAAATTTGTAGAAAATGAACTCCAGAACATAAAGAACCAGATAAATGAAATGTGGACTCTGGTATACCAACAGCTTGACTGCGCCTACCGCTCGGTATTGGACGCCGACCAGAAGCTGGCCAACAAGGTCGTTGCCCGTGAAAAAAGAGTCAATGCCTTCGAGCTGAAGATAGACAGTGACATAGAAGACTTCATAGCCCTGTACAATCCGGTAGCCGTAGACCTTCGTTTCGCCCTGGCCATGCTGAAGATAAACAGTAATCTGGAACGCATAGGCGACTATGCAGACAGCATCGCCCGTTTCGTAATCCGCAACCAGATACGGCCTGAGAACAAGGTCCTGTTCAACGAACTCCAATTGCAGGATATGTTCGACATGGTACTCGATATGCTTAATACCACTTACGACGGACTTCAAAAACGGGACCTGCAACTGACAAAATCTGTATTCGAGAAAGACGAAACCCTCGATATCCTGAACCAGAATGCAATAAACGCCCTTTCTGTCCACGCCACAGAACACATGGAAGACATCAGGCTCTGCCTGGAGATTGCAGGGATATTCCGTAAACTTGAAAGGGCCGGCGACCATATCAACAACCTGGCCGAAGAAACGATCTTCTACATCGACGCCGAAGTGCTGAAACACAGTAAAACCCTGAAACAGGACAAAACCGAATAGCAATCTTTTCCTAAATCCAGTTATATCATAACGAAAAGCGGAAGGAAGCACCCACAATGGATGCGCTCCTTCCGCTTCCTTTATATCTAAAACAGACAATATCTGTCTATTCCCGATCAGATACCCAATGACTTCTTGATGGCTTCTACCTTTTCCATAGCTTTAGCCGTTGCACTAGCATAGCATTTCGGGCAACCCATCTCTCCTACAACCTCCATATAGAACTTGATCTTAGGTTCTGTGCCCGACGGACGTACAGAAACCTTGCATCCGTCTTCTGTAAAGAACTGGAGAACATTGGAAGGTTCCGGCATATCCAGATCGGTAACGGTACCGTCGGCTGCGGTAGCCTTCAAAGTCTTGTAGTCCTTGACCAGCTTCACCTTGGAGCCGCCCAATTCCTTCGGAGGACATGCACGGAAATTATCCATCATAGCCTTGATCTCGTCGGCACCGCTCTTACCCGGTTTCACTACATTCACGGTAACTTCCTTGGAGAATCCGTATTCTACATAGATTTCCATCAGGATATCATATAGAGTCTTGCCCTGGTCTTTCGCCCATGCACAGATTTCGGCCAACAGAGAACAAGCTGAAACGGCATCCTTGTCACGTACAAAATCTTCGGCCAAGAAGCCATAGCTTTCTTCACCGCCACCGATATACTGTTCCTTACCTTCACGCAGACGGATTTCACGGGCAATCCATTTGAATCCTGTATAGCAGTCAAGCATCTTGATATGGTTCTTGTCGGCAACCTTCTTGATCAGTTCGGTAGTCACGATAGTCTTTACGATGAATTCATTACCCTTCATCTTACCCATAGCGATACGGTTCTTGATGATGTAATACAAGAAGATCAAACAAGTCTGGTTACCGTTGATCAGCACCCATTCTCCGTTACTGTCCTTGCAGGCCATACCTACACGGTCGGCATCCGGATCGGAAGCCATCACGATATCGGCATCGATTTCCTTAGCCAGCTTGATAGCCAAAGTCAGGGCTTCGGCATTTTCAGGATTCGGAGAAACCACGGTAGGGAAATCACCGCTCTTTACCATCTGTTCCGGCACACAATGAACATTTTCAAAGCCCCACAACTTCAATGACTGGGGAATCAGCATCATACCTGTACCGTGAATCGGTGTATAGACAATCTTCAGATCTTTCTGGCGCTTGATCACTTCCGGATCGATGGAAATAGTATGAACCTGACGCAAATATTCGTCGTCTACTTCCTTACCGATAATCTGGATCAAATCCTTATTGCCTTCAAACTTGATATCAGCAGCCGAATGTACATTGTTCACTTCATCAATGATACCTTTATCGTGCGGAGCTAATACCTGGGCACCGTCGTCCCAATAAGCCTTGTATCCGTTATATTCCTTCGGGTTGTGAGAAGCAGTCAGAATGATACCGCTCTGACATCCCAGATGACGGATGGCGAAAGACATCTCCGGAGTAGGACGCATATCTTCAAACAGATACACTTTGATACCATTTGCAGAGAAGATATTGGCAGAAATTTCAGCAAACTTGCGGCTATTATTACGGCAGTCGTGACCCACTACCACACTTATATCTTTCTTTCCGGCAAAACACTTGTTCAAATAGTTTGACAATCCCTGCGTAGCAGCCCCTACCGTATATATGTTCATACGGTTAGAACCTACTCCCATGATACCACGCAAGCCACCTGTTCCGAATTCCAGGTCCTTGTAAAATGCCTCAATCAGGTCAGTCTTATCCGGATTTTCCAGTAATTTCTTAACTTCAGCCTGAGTTTCAGCATCATAAGCAGGAGTTAACCATTTCTGAGCCTTCTCAGTACATAATTTGATCAATTCTTCGTTTTCCATGATTTTATCTTTTTTATAATGATTGTTTTCCACTGTATCAGTCGAACAAAAATAAAAGATTCATTCTAAATTTCCTAACATTTTTGAAAAATAAAAACTCAAAAACAGATGGCTGACCAAACAATCATTCCAATACCTTACTCTTATAACGGTCGCCGGTCTCCTTTACCAGCTGGTCAAGGAATTCTTTCGGATACCCCGGACGGTCGAGCGGAGCCGAATTACCGGTTTCGGGACGTACAAGCTTACCATTCTTCACCCGTTTTACCGCTCCGTCATTATAGCGTACAATCAAGAATTCACCCAGCCGTTTCCAACTGTCAACGGCAATCTGAGCACTCATGCCCGTATAATCCGTCAGGAAAGCCTTGGCTTTAGCCGGATCCTGTGCATACAGCTTCATAGCCTGACTTTCGACTCCCTCCTGGGCATTCGCATACATGTCTTCCAACGAATTCTGGACGGCACGCATATCGTCAATCATCAGGCTGTAACGGGGACGTATCATGTCGGCCACCCAGTTATAGATCCAGAAACCGGAATTCCAGGAGAATGTTACACAGTCGCCTTCCCCTTCCGCATACGAAGCCGGAACTTTGTCGGTATTGCAGTAAACTGGAGTGAAGACCGTCATATTCGCATCGTCCAGACCAAACCACAGAACACCACCTATCGCATCCGGATAATTGGCACGCATCTGAGCCACAAACGTAAAGCCTGTCTGCTGGGTAGAAATAGGACGCTCGTTGAAATATTCCTGACCGTCTACCTTAAACGTTAGAGGCGACAGGCGGTAAGGAGTCTTGAACGGTCCGGCTCCCATATCTTCCGTTATATCCAGCGGGGTACCTTCATAATGGTCACGCATGGCGTGCTGGATATCACGTACAGAGACCTTTCTATCCGGCTTTACATACAGTGGCATCGGCTCCTTGCTTTCACCTTGTATATAGGAAAGATAAGCCTGTCCGGTAACCTTGCTGAACATGTTAAAGAAACTCCATACCCGGGCTTCACAGAAACGCAGTCCGCTGAAATCAAGCGGACAATAGGCATCGGCGAAGCTGAAATCCTTGTTCAAGCCGTCGAAATACCCTTTTTCGCGGGCAAAAGAGATTACATCGGGCGAATACAGACAGTTGTCCTTGTCGTTCATATCGAACTTGTGGATACGGCTCTGGTTGGCATGTGCCGCAATGCAGTCGTCCGGAATACGGACAGCCACCCATACGGCTCCCCTCACCCCAGGTCCTTTTCCAACCATTTCAAGGATCCATACCTCATTCGGGTCGGCAATGGAAAATGATTCACCACTGCTATAATAACCGTATTCCTTCACCAAATCGGTCATCACCTTGATAGCCTCCTTCGCCGTACGCGAACGCTGCAATGCCACATAGATCAGGCTCCCGTAATCCATTATTCCGGTAGTGTCTACCAGCTCGGGACGTCCCCCGAAAGTAGTCTCCCCTATGGTTACCTGATATTCATTCATATTACCGATTACGTTATATGTCTGTCTGGCCTCCTTGATCTGGCCCAGATATTTACCGGTATCCCATTCATAGATGTCACGCATAGCTCCCGAAGGATACGTAGCGGCCGGATAATGACAAAGGAACCCGAACATACCATATGAATCGGCCGAATAGGACACAATTACAGAACCGTCGGCCGACGCCTTCTTGCCGACAATCAGGTTGGTACAGGCCCAACCTTCGACAACAACTGCAGCGAGCAGTGCCATCACAAACATCATTTTCTTTATCATAGCTTATCAGAATTTATATTGTTTACGTGTTTCATTCCCGCAATAGTCAACCACCGTTACATCGGCAGTATGGGGCACCCCTTTCTTTATCTTTTCCCGGTCCTGGATAACCAGTACCCCCTTTTTCAGCCCGAACAGAACAAACTTTCCGTCGATGTACACTTTATAGCTCTTGATACCGGTTCCCGTGTCCCTTACAGAAAAACGGACATTACGGTTGATACGCCATCCGTTCCTACCTACCGGTGTAATACGCGGGGCTACCGTATCGACAGCCACAGCAAACGTGCCCAAGCTACGGACATTCGTCTTCACCCAGCCGTTGCTGAACTTTCCACCCATGGAAGAACGCCATTTCCCGAACTTCTGCTGGATATAATATTTTGTAGAATCGGCTACAGGCATATGGCGGACTCCAATCGACAAGGAACAATAACCGTGTAACGGTGTATTTCCTGCATCCAGCACGTAATCAAAGGAAATGCTGGCACTATCACCTTTCACCTTCGTCCGCAGGCCTACATTATCATAAACCATTCCTTTGGGAACCACCAGTTCCATACCGGGTTCCTGTATCACATTCGTCCGGTTCCAGTACAGCATCTTGTTCGTATCCACCTTATAAGACGGAATGTCCTGTCTCTTGCCACGAACTACAAAACGGTATGTCCTTCTGTTTCCGAAACCGTCTTCAAGCACATAGCAGAAACGGTAGTCGCGCTCTTCATCGATATGGACTACCCCCCGGCTCTCATCCACATGCAGCAGACGGAGACTGTTGCCTGGAAGCTTGTATGAACGCATAATCAGCCGACGTGTACGGACCAGCTCGTCATAATCGGTAAATCCGTTTATCATGCGGTTCTCGTCGGCCGACACTTCATCGGTAGTACTGTTGAAAACCTTTACGGAATCGACATACAGTGTAACCGAATGAACCCCGTAGAAATTGGATGTCCCGTCCATATAGTCGCGCGCACTGATTCCCGTATAGATATCTCCCCACGCTGTCACTGTCTGCCGCAAGGCACTGACATTCACCAGTTTCTTTCTCGGAAGACCATTTATAACCCCTTTTCCGGGTACCGGATAATAACCTACCAGACTGGCAACGGGAGCCTTTTTATCCTTGAGGTAACGTTTGAAGAAAGGCATCGGGTCTACGTAGTCCCCGTTATCATTCCTCCTCAGCTCCAGATGCAGATGAGGACCGGCCGACGAACCTTCATTCCCACTGAGGGCTATCACTTCCCCCTCCTGGACCGGCAGCACCTCAGGTCCGATCTTTATATCACACACAAACGTCTCGTTCCTATACTGGTAGTCGCGTACATACTGCTGTATTTTCGGAGCAAAAGAAACTACATGGCCGTAAACAGATGTATATCCGTTAGGATGGGTAACGAAAATAGCCTGCCCGTATCCCCCGTGCAGCACCATGATCCGTGACACATACCCTTCTGCCACACTGTGGATCGGTTTCCCAGTCACTCCCTGAGTCTTTATATCCAATCCGTTATGAAAATGATTCGGACGAAGCTCCCCGAAATTAGCACTCAACAACAATGGAAAATCAAATGGAGAACGGAATTCCACACTCTTCTCCGTCTGGGCCTGCCCGCACAATCCTGTACCCAAGGCAAGCATCAACAACACCTTTTTTATCATTTCTGTATCAATCCTATTTTTTCCTTACAAAGATAGAAGATTTCCTGCCAAGGACAATATCAGAATCTCCATTCTTTAATGAAGTATATTTATCATATAACATAAAAATATTGAAAATCTTGTTTTTATCATACAAATTCCGTATATTCGTATATTGGTATTTCTTTCGGATCCGTAAAGCCCGAACATGACAATTCTGTTGAATCGGGACAGACCATCCCATTTTACCATCTTGCTTTTACTTTTTATTTTTTGTTTTTCAATAGGACTATATAATAAACAGTTAAACAGCAATCTGGCACATTTTGGATGTAAACTGCACCTTTTAGCCGATTGCCTGATGTAACCGGTCGTTGCGAGGATGGTTCTGAACACTCAGAACACCAACTGTCATATTCCGGGAAAGGATCCGAAGAAAACAGTTCCTCTTCATCTGTATATGAAGTCTTGTACGCATTTTTGTTACAAGTGGAACCGGGCACTCTCTTCAGAGTATTCCGACAGCTTTTTCTACAGCCCGTCGAATCCACTTGTAACAATTGGCGATCTACCTCCGAAAATAAATTGCCTTCATTATTACTTTTAGTTATAATAGATAAAAATTTTTCAATTGCCACATCCGATTTTATCTCCTACTTTTGCAGACAGAAACAAAGAATTAACCAACTAACTGTAATCACACAATGTTTGAAAAAGGAAATAGAGGAAATACTCTCCATGGTATTCTGCTTATTGCATTGTTCTCGTTTGCGGCATTCTACATCGCCGAAATCCCTTTTGTAAAAGGCCTTTCATTCAGTCCGCTGATTGTAGGTATCATTTTAGGTATGCTTTACGCCAACAGTCTGCGTAACCGCCTTCCCGAAACCTGGGTTCCAGGTATCAAGTTCTGTACCAAACAAATCTTGCGTGCCGGTATCGTTCTTTACGGATTCCGTCTGACACTGACCCAGGTAGCTGCCGTAGGTCTGCCTGCAGTAGTCATAGATATCATCATTGTAGCCGGTACCATCTTCTTAGGGATCTGGCTCGGAAAACTTCTCAAAATGGACAAGGATACTTCACTGATGACAGCTACCGGTAGTGCTATCTGCGGTGCCGCAGCCGTATTGGGAGCCGAACCTGTAGTGAAATGTGAAGGACATAAGACAGCCATAGCTGTATCGACTGTAGTCATCTTCGGTACCATCTCCATGTTCCTGTACCCTATCATGTACCGTGCCGGACTACTCGACGGACTGGGCGATATGGGAGTAGCCATCTATACAGGAAGTACACTCCATGAAGTGGCACACGTAGCCGGAGCCGGTAACGCAATGGATCCCACAGATGCACTGGGAATTGCCGGAACAGCGACCATAACCAAAATGATCCGTGTCATGATGCTTGCCCCTGTACTGGTAATCATGAGCTTCGCTCTGGCAAAACGTAAAAGTACCGAAAACGGTAATGCCAGCGGAAAAAGCAAGATTACAATTCCTTGGTTCGCATTCGGATTCATCGGGATTATCTGCCTGAATTCCTTACTGCAATATATATTAGGTGTAGACAGCGTAAAGGAAATTCCTCTGAACGGAGCAATCGAATACATCGATACCTTCATGCTTACAATGGCAATGACCGCCCTGGGTACAGACACCAGCATCGAGAAGTTCAAACAGGCAGGTGCCAAACCTTTCCTTCTGGCCGGACTGCTCTACATCTGGCTGGTAGGCGGAGGATACCTGATTACCCGATACCTGGTTCCGGCACTGATGTAACCGGTTCCGTAACACATGAAACAGAAACGGGAAACCGTAACTACAACCATATTCCGCCGCGATTCCCGTGGCGGAATTTTTCTTGTACAAATCTCATGAAATGCAGGATAGCCTCGTCTTCACGACCTTGTGTAGACACAAAACAGAAATGACGCTTGAACTGCAACCCGGCAATATCTACGATACGGAAACTGCCATTCTTCAACTCCCTGCCGATTGCCGCAATGGAAACAATCCCCATACTCGGACTACATTCCAGATAAGACTTTATACTCTCTGTACTGCCCAGATACATCTGTACCTGCAGAGATGAAAGTTTCAGATGCTGTTCGGCCAACACCATCTCTATGGCATCGAGTGTACCCGAACCTCTTTCACGCAGTACCAGAGGCACCTCTTTAAATTCGTCCAACGTGATTTCACCCGACTTGCCGATCGGACAGTCTACATGTACCACCGGTACCAGCTCATCACACAGAAACGGTTCATACTTCAAGTTGGGAAGGCGGAAAACACCTTCCACCATCCCCAATTCAATGTCATGCTCCTGCAAGGCACGCTCTATATTCCGGGAATTGGTTTCAATCAAGGAAATACTGATTTTCGGATACTTCTGCTTATACTGTGCCAGCACGGGAGGCAGCACATATTGGGCAATCGTCGTACTGGCGCCCAGACGCAACTGGCCGGTATACTCATTATGCAGCAAATGCATATCGTATTCCAGCTTACGGTAATCGTCCAGAAGCCGTTCACAATGCTCCAACAGAACCTGCCCCGATTCGGTGAGTGAAATCCTGTTTCCCAAACGGTTGAACAGACGAGTCTGGTACAAGCTCTCCAATTCACGGATATGCTTGGTTATAGCAGGCTGGCTGACAAACAGCTCCTGAGATGCCTTCGTAAAACTCAGGTTTTTCGCTACACTGTAAAAAACTTTCAGACGGAAATCGGACAATCTAATAAAATAATATTAATAATACATTAATGTAAGAATCACATAGCACCGGAAACATCAAGGCTACAACTCATCGGCACGGATACCGAGCGACTGAAGAATGGAAAATCCCACGAGCTCGAACTTATAGGACAGCTCATGAGCAGGAGGATTCATTCCGAACACCACAAAACGCTCTTTCTTATCCATCTTTCCGAGCCGGGCATCAACCTGCTCCCCATAACTGTCCTCATCCGGAACCAGAATGATCTTTTCCGTCTGCACGGATTCACTGGCCAGCATCATCGATTCAAGGAACAACTCTTCGCATGTAGCCATATCCGATGGCTGGAAAGCATATACCGAAAACTCTCCCAGCTGACTCTTAAACGCCACTTCATGCAGATCCTTATCCAGATTGGAAGGAGTGCAGAACTTCATTTTATTCTCTCCGTTCCGATAGATAAATATCACCTGCACTTCGTTTTCACCTAACGTCACACCCGAATCCAAAGCCAGACACTCCAGCAAGGTTGCCAGATCGGCTTTCGGCAGTTTCCGGTTCACTATCGGAGCGAAATGTTCGGTCAGGTCACTCCCTACTCTATCCAGATAAGACGCATCTATCAACATCACCGTGGGGGCAAAAGGTATCTTCTTTTCCATTGCTGTATATTACTCTTTTTAAGTTTATGGCATAAAGATATAAAAAGTTTGCTGACATTTTGTTCCTCTTGCAGACAAAGTTGCAGAAACTAAAGCTAAACAACTGACATTTAGGCATATATCTATCAAAAATACAGATTGGCAAAGATTTTGGAGAATACTAGTCGAACTTAATAAAAACAGAAAACAGAAAGGAGACACAATATGAACTTTAACAACTTTACAATCAAATCGCAAGAGGCTGTGCAGGAAGCGGTGAACCTGGTACAGAACCGTGGACAGCAGGCTATCGAGCCCGAGCATTTGTTGGCAGGTGTGCTGAAGGTCGGTGAAAATGTAACCAACTTCATTTTCCAGAAATTGGGTATCAACGGCCAGCAGATCGCTACCGTACTCGACAAGCAGATTGCTTCTCTGCCGAAGGTTTCGGGCGGTGAACCGTACCTGAGCCGTGACGCCAACGAGGTTTTGCAGAAAGCTGTCGACTACTCCAAACAATTAGGTGACGAATACGTCTCACTGGAAGCTATCATACTGGCCCTGTTAAATGTCAAAAGTACAGTAAGTACTATATTGAAGGATGCGGGCATGACCGATAAGGAACTGCGTGCAGCCATCAATGAACTGAGACAGGGACAGAACGTAACATCCCAGTCGAGTGAAGATACATACCAGTCGTTGAACAAATATGCCATCAATCTGATAGAGGCTGCCCGTAACGGGAAACTGGATCCGGTTATCGGCCGTGACGAAGAAATCCGTCGTGTGCTTCAGATTTTGAGCCGTCGTACCAAGAACAACCCGATCCTGATCGGTGAACCGGGTACCGGTAAAACCGCCATCGTGGAAGGTCTGGCACAACGTATCCTCCGGGGAGATGTTCCTGAAAATCTGAAGAACAAACAGCTCTATTCACTGGATATGGGTGCATTGGTTGCCGGTGCAAAGTATAAAGGTGAATTCGAGGAACGTCTGAAATCAGTGATCAATGAGGTCACCAAGTCCGACGGAAACATCATCCTGTTCATCGATGAAATCCATACTTTGGTCGGTGCAGGTAAAGGTGAAGGCGCCATGGATGCCGCCAACATTCTGAAACCGGCATTGGCACGTGGTGAACTGAGAAGTATCGGTGCCACTACCCTTGACGAGTACCAGAAATACTTCGAGAAGGATAAGGCATTGGAACGTAGGTTCCAGACGGTCATGGTAAATGAACCTGATACGTTAAGCTCCATCTCCATCCTGCGTGGTCTGAAGGAACGGTATGAAAACCACCATCAGGTACGTATCAAGGATGAAGCCATCATTGCGGCTGTTGAACTAAGCAACCGTTACATTACCGAACGTTTCTTGCCGGATAAGGCCATCGACCTGATGGATGAAGCTGCCGCCAAGTTGCGTATGGAACGTGACTCTCTGCCTGAAGAACTGGATGAAATCGAACGCCGATTGAAACAGCTGGAAATTGAACGTGAAGCCATCAAGCGTGAAAAGGATGAAGACAAGCTTGCCAAACTGAACAAGGAAATTGCCGAGTTGAAAGAGCAGGAAACATCCTATAAGGCCAAATGGCAGAGCGAAAAGGAACTTGTGAACAAGATCCAGAAGAACAAGCAGGAAATAGAACAGCTGAAATTCGAAGCCGACAAGGCTGAACGTGAAGGTGATTACGGTAAGGTAGCCGAAATCCGTTACGGAAAGCTCCAGGCTTTGGAACAGGAGATCAAGGATATCCAAGCCGACCTGAAACAGAAGCAAGGTGATTGCGCCATGATCAAAGAAGAGGTTACCGCCGAAGATATCGCCGATGTAGTATCACGTTGGACAGGAATACCGGTCAGCAAGATGCTGCAAAGCGAACGCGACAAGCTGCTCCACCTGGAAGACGAACTGCACAAACGTGTAGTAGGTCAGGATGAAGCCATCAGGGCCGTGGCCGATGCCGTACGTCGTAGCCGTGCCGGTCTGCAGGATCCGAAACGTCCGATTGGTTCATTCATCTTCCTCGGAACTACCGGTGTAGGTAAGACCGAACTGGCAAAGGCTTTGGCCGAATACCTGTTCGATGATGAAAGCCTGATGACGCGTATCGATATGAGTGAATACCAGGAAAAGCATACGGTTTCACGTCTGATCGGTGCCCCTCCGGGATACGTCGGTTACGATGAAGGCGGACAGCTGACCGAAGCTGTACGGCGTAAACCGTACTCTGTCGTACTGTTCGATGAAATCGAAAAGGCGCATCCGGATGTATTCAACATCCTGTTGCAGGTATTGGACGACGGCCGTCTGACCGATAACAAGGGTCGTACGGTCAACTTCAAGAATACCATCATCATCATGACGTCAAACTTGGGATCTGCCTATATACAGAGCCAGTTCGAAAAGATCAATGACACGAACCATGACCAGATAGTAGAAGAGACCAAGAACGAAGTGATGAACATGTTGAAGAAGACTATCCGTCCGGAATTCTTGAACCGTATCGACGAAGTCATCATGTTCCAGCCGTTGGACAAGAACCAGATCAACCAGATTGTCCGCTTGCAGATCAACGGTATCCAGCACATGTTGTCAGAAAACGGTGTAACGCTGCAACTGACTGATGCTGCCTATGAGTTCCTGTCTACTGCCGGATTTGATCCTGAATTCGGTGCACGTCCTGTAAAACGTGCCATACAGCGGTACTTGCTGAACGACTTGTCAAAGAAGTTGCTGGCACAGGAAGTAGACCGTAACAAACCTATCGTTGTAGATTGTGCCAACGGTGAGTTGAAATTCAGAAACTAAACATTCGATTCATAGTAAAACGTTCTGCGGAACAACTTCAAACGCCCTGAAAGCCCCGACGCTTTCAGGGCGTTTTTTTATGTCATTAACCGCCGGAAAGCCAAAAAACGATATTCTTTTCAAGTCTCGTCCAAGAAATGCATTATCTTTGCACCTCGGAAAATCAACTGAAAGATGAAACATAAAAAAATCATTTACTCACTGGTCATCATAGCGGTATTGGTTATAGCGGGCATCATCACCGGATGCGCCCTGTTCCTGAACCATCCGGTCAAATCGGAAACAAAAGCCTATCTCTATATCGATGATGACGATACAGCCGACTCTGTCTATCATAAGATTGAAGCGAACCTCCAGGTATCCAGCCTTACCGGGTTGCGTATGCTGGCATCATGGAGCGGATATGAAGAACATGTCCGTACCGGTGCCTACCGGCTTACCCCTTCGGAAAATACATTAGCCATTTTCCGGAAATTGAGGAACGGCAACCAGACACCTGTACAGGTAACCATCCCCAGCGTCCGTACTGTGGGGACACTGATCCGTACCGTTTCCCGGCAGCTCATGACTGATTCCACATCGATTGCCACATTACTGAATGACAGTGCCTACTGCGCCCGGCTGGGATACGACAAATACACGCTTCCCGCACTCTTCATTCCAAACACATATGAAGTCTACTGGAACATCGGCCCCGAAGAATTCATCAAGCGGATGGTCAAGGAGCATGACCGGTTCTGGAACGGGAAAAGGACCGAACAGGCCAAAGCCATCGGTTTCACTCCCATTGAAATAGCTACAATAGCCTCTATCGTAGAAGAAGAGACTGCCAACAAGGCAGAAAAGCCGATGGTGGCAGGGCTGTACATCAACCGCCTCCATAAGGACATGCTTCTCCAGGCCGACCCTACAGTCAAGTTCGCTCTACAGGAATTCGGATTACGTCGTATCCTGAACAAACACCTGGAAGCCGACAGTCCGTACAACACTTACAAATATGCAGGACTTCCTCCCGGTCCGATCCGCATCCCTTCTGTCGACGGACTGGAAAGTGTACTGAATTATTCGCGCCATGACTATTTATATATGTGTGCGAAAGAAGATTTCTCGGGTACCCATAATTTTGCCAAAAACATCAATGAACACCTGGCTAACGCACGGCGTTACCAGCAGGCGCTAAACCAGCGTAAAATCATGAAATGAACAAGTCAATATCCCTCAAAACCGGTCCTCCTGTCTTGAGGGATATTTTCTATAAAATGAAACAGATGTCCGAAGACCGTCACTTTACAGATTTCCAGAACTTCAGGAAATCATCGTACATGCCATAGCACACCAGTTCATCTTCGGGCTGAAGCTCATAATTCTCTTCGAACGAATTCTCTACCCCCCGGTCCAGTACCGAAATGCCCAGGCTGTTCTCCACCCGACGTCCGCGGATGAATGAAATGATCTTCAGATTGAAATTTTTTTCCAGCTGCAGGTCGTTTACAGCCATGCCACACAGTCTGGACGGGACGGCAAACTTGAACACATAATACTCTTCGTCTATCTTGAAAGGCTCCACTTCCGAATTCAGTTCGAGCAGTTGCACCAACATACGGGCCGCCTCCTTTTCGGGAGTCAGGATACGGTCGAGCGAAAATGCTTCAAGTACAGTCTTATGTATCTCATCTACGGCACGGGCGTAAATGTGCCGCACCTTGTTTTTCTTCAGAATAGACACAACCTTGACCGAAGCCCCGAAATTCTCTCCGATGGCTACAACCACGATATCCACCTTTTTCAACGGAAGGGTGGAAAGCGACAATTCATCGGTAGCATCCAGCACAAAAGCCGTGGCAATCTTGTCTTTCAGACGGTCTACATGGAGTTCATTACAATCCACTCCTATCACCTCATGCCCCAATGCAGTCAGCTCTTCGGCCAGTACACCGCCATAGTTTCCTAATCCGATTACGATGTATTTCATATATCAGTTGATAATAATATTTCCCGTAGGATATTTATAGTTACGTTTCTTTACCTGCCTGATCAGTCCGAGCACAAGTGTAAACACTCCTACACGCCCTACAAACATCAGGAAAATGATCACCCCTTTGCCTGCAACACTCAAGGTCGGAGTCAGGTCCAGGCTGGAGCCTACCGTACTCAAGGCCGATACACACTCGAAAGTCAATGCCATGACCGACGCCTGCGGCTCAATCAATGTCATCAGGAATATGGCTGCAAAGACGATGATCAGATAGACCAGAAGGGCTGCGTTACAGCGTCGGATAGAGTCGTATGAAAGTTCACGTCTGAAGATGGTAACCCGGTCGGCCCCCCTGATCACCGCCCAAAGATTGAACAGCATTACAGCAAACACATTGACTTTGACACCGCCGGCAGTCGACTGGGTACCGCCGCCGATAACCATCAGTACAATCATAAGCAGCAATGTCTGCGTGGAAAGCGAGGTCAGAGACACACTCGAAAAACCGGCTGTACGCGGGCAGGTGGAATTAAAGAAGGCATGTACCCATTTATCCATCCAAGGCATTCCGGCAAAGGCATTGTCCCACTCACAGGCAGCAATGATTACCGTACCGGCCACCAGCAGTATTCCCGTCATGATCAGTACAATCTTCGTATTCAGCGCATACAGGTGGACCTGTTTGCGGAAAGCAGTCCTGCGGCGGAAGAGTTTCGACTTCAGGAAACTCAGGTAATAGACCAGTGTATCCTTCATGTTTACCAATATAGGGAAACCGATACCCCCCAGAATAATAAGGAATGAAACGGTTATAAACAGCAGGTTATGATCGTGCATCACCAGCGGATTACCCAGATTACCGGGCAAAGTAGAGAAACCCGCATTACAGAAGGCCGACACGGAATGAAAAGCTGCAAAGTAAAGTTCTTCCTCCAGTGACATCCCCATCGTTCCGTGAATACTGAACCAGATAAAAGCCATTCCTATCCCTTCAATGGCCAAGGTGAACCCCAATATATATAGCAAGGTAGAAAGCAATGAATTCAAAGAGTTGGAACTGATCATATCCCCTATCACCAGTTGGTTATAGAGCGAAGTGTTTCCCATAAAGAACATGGCAAAGAAACTGGTGAGCGTCATCACTCCCAGTCCTCCTATCTGGATAAGCAAAATAATGATTATCTGCCCGTGCATGGTAAAGGTCGACGGAACATCCACCGACACCAGTCCGGTTACACAGGTAGCGCTGGTAGCCGTAAACAGAGCATCGATAAAAGATATGCCATGATAGGTAGAACGCGGCAACATGAGCATCACGGAACCGATCAGGATGAAGACCAGGAAGCTCGAAGCCAGGATCAGGGAAGGGTTGGTCCGTTTTCCCAGCAGGCGCACCAGACTGGCCGACAGGTTGGTCAGCGAGAGCAGGAACAGAATGGCAATCCGGTAATACTCATGATGAAAGAAATACCATATCCAATATACCTCCGTATCCGTTTCGGGCTGTTTGAAGACTACAGGCAGCAACGTAAGGTAAAGCAGGACATCCAGCAGCCATGTCCAGACGGTCAGTCTCGACTTGTCGTCATCATCCTTCCGGGTTGCAATCTGCACCGTAGTGAACACCAGGAACACAATCCAGGTCAGCTTATAGATAACACGGATAACCTGCGATTCGTATGCCGAAATTACAAACCCGTGTTCATAAATAAAGGTCAGGATAAACAGCAGGGCAAAACAGTAAGCCCCCGCATTGAACCAGCGCAACACCTGGTTCAACCTGAGCCGGAAAAGATTCTTACGAGCAAGTAACGGATTGTCCCATTTATCCATAATAGAAAAACTTATTGGTCACCTCTGCAAAAATAGACAAAATCATTTGATTCCGACAATATTATGCAACACGTTTTATTCCGGAAGCTTTATCTGTATTGACAAATAATTCAAGAAACAAGGATCATGTTATCATATTTTCATATATATTTGCAAAAAGATTTATTTTTGATACATTATAAAGCCTTTTTAAAGACAATTTTTAAACCGGAATACACTTGATGTAACCCGGTAAACGACAGCTGAACTGTAACCCATGGAACTATTTGAACAGATTACCGCCTCTATCAGCTCCTTCCTGTGGAGCTGGCCCATGATTATCCTGCTTTTGGGAACCCACCTGTATCTCACCGTCCGCCTGCGCTTTCCGCAACGGAAAATCTTTACTGCCATCCGGCTTTCCTTCAAAAAAGACGACGGATCGGAAGGCGACGTAAGCCAGTTCGGTGCACTGGCCACTTCCCTGGCAGCCACCATCGGTACGGGAAACATCATCGGTGTAGCTACAGCTGTGGCTTTCGGCGGCCCCGGCGCCGTACTCTGGTGCTGGCTTACCGGCGTATTCGGTATCGCTACCAAATATACCGAAGGATTGCTGGCCATCAAATACCGCGTAAAAGGCCGGAACGGAGAAATGATAGGCGGCCCCATGTATGCTCTGGAACGCGGACTGAAACAGAAATGGCTGGGGATATTGTTCTGCATATTTACGGCCCTTGCCGCATTCGGTATCGGAAGCATGGTTCAGGCCAACGCCATATCCCTGCTGATGAAGACTACCTACGGCATCAATGAACACGTGATAGGCATTATCGTAACCTTGGGCGTGGCACTCGTCGTCTTTTTCGGAGTTAAAGGCATTGCCCGTGTATGCATGGCATTGGTACCAGTCATGGCTATCCTCTATATACTGGGCTGCATAGCCATCCTCTGCATCAACCACGCCTACCTGGGAGAGGCCATCAGGCTTATCGTCACTTCAGCCTTTACTCCGCAGGCTGCAGGAGGAGGTTTTCTAGGCACCACAGTCATGATGGCCGCCCGATACGGAATAGCACGCGGACTGTTTTCCAACGAGGCCGGACTGGGTTCGGCACCCATTGTGGCGGCTGCCGCACAGACACGTAACCCGGTACGTCAGGCACTGGTCTCATCGACCGGAACATTCTGGGATACGGTAGTCATCTGCGCCATGACCGGTCTGGTACTGGTAACCAGCGTACTGGCCTACCCCGATATCGACTATACCCAGGAAGGGGAACTGACCAAAGCCGCTTTCAGCAAGATTCCCTATGTAGGTACCAGCATCCTCAGCATAGGTATCTTCACCTTCGCCTTTTCTACCATCATCGGATGGGGATACTACTCGGGAAAAGCCATCGAATACCTCGGAAAAGACAAGCTCCGGAAAGCGTACCGCATTCTCTGGATAATATCCATCTATATAGGCTCTACCATGAACCTGAAAGCTGTATGGAACATAGCCGACAGCTTCAACGCACTCATGGCCATCCCCAACCTGATTTCGCTGATCCTCCTCTCGGGAATAGCCGCCAGGGAAACCAAGAAATACCTTTGGGACAACCGTCTGGAAGATACGGCCGACCCGGAAGATTTATAGTTACAGAAAAGCTATCTGCATAAAGCATTTCCACTCTCCAGCAGAAAGGGAAGAAGGAGAAATGAGACTTTTTTTCATTTCTCCTTGATTTTTTCTGTCTGGATACTTGCAAATTCAAAAAAAAGCCGTACCTTTGCACCCGTGTTCGAGAGACACCTCGACACAAAGCCAGGATGGCCCGTTCGTCTATCGGTTAGGACGCAAGATTTTCATTCTTGAAAGGGGGGTTCGATTCCCCCACGGGCTACCACAAACAAGCATCAGGCAATGCCGGTGCAAACAAAGGATGGCCCGTTCGTCTATCGGTTAGGACGCAAGATTTTCATTCTTGAAAGGGGGGTTCGATTCCCCCACGGGCTACTTAAAGCAGTATCAGGTGAATCCGGTACTGCTTTTTCTTTTTCCCTCCGCTTCTTTTCAGGATTTATCGTATCTTTGCCGGACATTCTTTATATCCAAATCCGAAATTCGACCATGAATACTGAAATAATGACAAACCTGTACCTGCGGTACACCGGAACGGAACCGGAAAGCATGGAAGCCCTGCCCGGAGCCGGATCGAACCGCCGGTATTACCGCCTGAAAGGGACAGCCAATCTCATCGGGGTATGCGGAACCTCCGCCGAAGAGAACAAAGCCTTTATCTACATGTCAAGACACTTCCACGAAAAAGGGTTGCCTGTACCCCAGGTATATGAGGTATCGGAAGACTGTACCTGTTACCTGCAGGAAGACCTGGGAGATGAACTGCTCTTCCAACTCATCGCACAGGGACGTGAAAGCGGACTGTTCGACGACGCAGAAAGACAACTGCTGGAACAGACCATCCGACTTCTCCCCGTCCTCCAGTTCAAAGGTGCCGAAGACATGGACTTCAGCGTATGTTACCCACAACCTGAATTCAACCGGCGCAGCATCCTGTGGGACCTGAACTACTTCAAGTATTGCTTCCTGAAGACAACCGGAACCGAATTCCAGGAAAACAGACTGGAAGACGACTTCGACAGAATGGCCGATATCCTGCTCCAGGCGGAACCTTCGGCCTTCATGTACCGCGATTTCCAGAGCCGCAATGTCATGATCCACAACGGGAAACCGTATTTCATCGATTTCCAGGGCGGACGGAAAGGCCCTGTATACTACGACGTAGCCTCTTTCCTGTGGCAGGCCAAAGCCAACTTTCCCGACAGCCTGCGCTTGGAACTCATCGGCCGTTACCTGGAAGCCCTGCAGCCTTTCTACCGGATCACGGAAGAAGATTTCCTGAAGACCTTGCGCCACTTCGTGCTCTTCCGCACCCTGCAGGTACTGGGCGCATACGGCTTCCGCGGCTATTTCGAAAAGAAACCCCATTTCCTGCAAAGCATCCCCTTCGCCATCGGGAACCTGAGGGTGCTGCTGGAACAGGGATATCCGGAATATCCATATCTGTGCGAAGTATTGCAGTGCATGACCGACCAGCCACAGTTTGTCTATGAACGCAACAAACGCAAACTCACCGTAAGTGTCATGAGTTTCTCTTACCGGAAAGGAATCCCGGAAGACCCGTCGGGGAACGGCGGAGGATATGTGTTCGACTGCCGGGCCGTGCATAACCCCGGGAAATACGAACAGTACAAACAGCTTACCGGCCGCGACAAGCCGGTCATCGACTTCCTGGAGAACGACGGAGAGATCCTGACCTTCCTGGAACACGTCGACGCACTGGTAGACGCCCACGTGAACCGTTTCCTGGAACGGGGATTCACCCACCTGTCCGTCTGCTTCGGATGTACCGGCGGACAGCACCGTTCGGTCTACTCGGCCGAACATGTGGCCCACCACCTGCACGAGAAATTCGGTATACGAGTGGAACTGATACACAGGGAACAGCAGATTACAGAAATTTTTGAAGCAAGATAAGCCTATGAAAGCCATGATATTCGCCGCGGGACTGGGCACCCGCCTGAAACCGCTTACCGACCACATGCCCAAAGCCCTGGTACCGGTAGCCGGAAAGCCCATGCTGGAACACGTCATCCTGAAACTGAAAGCCGCCGGTTTTACAGAACTTGTCATCAACATCCACCACTTTGGAGAACAGATTATCGGATTCCTGGAAGCCAACCGTAATTTCGGCCTCACCATCCACATCAGCGACGAACGCGACATGCTGCTCGACACGGGAGGAGGGATCAAGAAAGCCCGGAACTTTTTCAGCGGAGACGAACCCTTTCTGGTACATAACGTAGACATACTCTCGGATACCGACCTGAAA
Organism: Bacteroides ilei; assembly: GCF_900128495.1. GTDB lineage: Bacteria > Bacteroidota > Bacteroidia > Bacteroidales > Bacteroidaceae > Phocaeicola > Phocaeicola ilei. The sequence continues at coordinate 1,916,929 of NZ_LT635801.1, read as the reverse complement.
GCACTGTATGAATACCACCTGCACAGCGGCAACGACGCCACCCTGCTGGCAAGCCCCCGGAAAACCATACGCTACCTCCTGTTCGACGACGAGAACCTCCTCCGCGGATGGATCAACAAAGATACCCTGCAGACCAAACCCGAAGGTTTCATCTACCGGGCCGGCCAATACCGGGAATACGCCTTCAGCGGCATCCACGTAATCTCTCCTTCCCTTTTCCGCTACATGGACCGGTGGCAGGGAAAATTCTCCATCATGGACTTCTACCTGCAGACGTGCCGTGAAGCCCGTTTGGGCGGATATCTCACCGAACAGCTCCGCCTCATCGACATAGGGAAACCCGAAACGCTGGCCAAGGCAGAAGAATTCATCAAGACGATTCTGTAAATCACCAGATTCTTCTGCGAAAAAGAACTTGAAATTCAAAAGAAAAGCCCTTGACGTTCCTTCCCGGACATCAAGAGCTTTTCTGAAAATATCTTGGAATTTCCCGATCAGAACAATTTCAGCCTGTTTTCCTGCGCTTCCTTGAGGGAAACGGTCTTTACCTGCCTGTCTCTGTTTTTTTCACGCAGCTCACGGTATTCCTTGTCCAGTTCACCGGCCAACACACGGCGCGATTCCGGATTCATCAGCCGGGCCGCTACAGGGGCATTCAACGAAGCATCCTTCATATAGACTACCGGAGCATGGTAGACCGGAGCAATCTTCAAGGCAGTATGCAGCTTCGATGTAGTGGCACCGCCTATCATGACCGGAATATCGAGTCCGGCACGTTCCATCTCGGAAACCACATGAACCATCTCCTCCAGCGAAGGAGTGATCAGACCGCTCAGCCCTACGATATCCACCTTTTCACGGATGGCAGTCTCCACAATCTTCTCGGCAGGCACCATCACACCCAAATCAATAATCTCATAATTGTTGCAGGCCATCACTACCGATACGATGTTTTTACCGATGTCATGCACATCACCTTTGACCGTGGCCACCAGGACCTTCCCGGCCGATGTAGCCCCTTCCTTCTTTTCCGCCTCGATATAAGGCTGGAGAATGGCCACCGCCTTCTTCATGGTACGTGCAGTCTTCACCACCTGCGGCAGGAACATCTTGCCCGAACCGAACAAGTCGCCCACATGGTTCATGCCCGCCATGAGCGGACCTTCGATGATACTCACCGCATTGGGATATTTCGCCAGCGCCTCATGCAGGTCATCATCCAGATAATCGCCCAGACCTTTGACCAGCGCATATTGCAGACGTTCTTCTACGGTAGTCCCCTCACGCCAGGTCAGATGTGAGGCCGCCGTATCCTGTCCGGAATTCCCTTCCTTCTCCGCCTTCAGTTTCTCGGCAATCTCTATCAGACGCTCGGCTGCATCCGGACGGCGGTTCAGCACCACATCCTCAATCCGCTCCAGCACGTCGGCCGGAATATCGGTATAGAGCACCGATGTACCCGGATTGACAATTCCCATATCCATCCCTTCACGGATGGCATAGTAGAGAAACACCGCATGCATCGCCTCACGGATATAATTGTTGCCACGGAAGGAGAAAGACAGGTTACTTACCCCTCCGCTCACGTGTGCTCCCGGCAGATTCTTCCGGATCCATCCGGCAGCCTTGATGAAATCGACCGCATAATTGTTATGCTCCTCGATACCCGTGGCGACAGCCAGCACATTCGGGTCGAAAATGATATCCTGCGGACGGAAACCCACCTTTTCCGTGAGAATCCGATAGGCACGGCTGCACACCTCTATCTTCCGCTCGTATGTATCTGCCTGACCTTTCTCATCGAAAGCCATGACAATGACCGCAGCACCATACTGCCTTACGGCACGGGCATGCGCCACAAAGACCTCTTCCCCCTCTTTCAGGGAAATGGAATTGACGATACACTTGCCCTGCACACACTTCAGTCCGGCTTCAATCACCTCCCACTTCGAGGAATCGATCATAACCGGTACCCGGGCGATGTCGGGTTCGGAAGCCACCAGGTTCAGGAACGTCGTCATCTCCTGTGCTGCATCCAGCAGACCGTCGTCCATATTTACGTCGATAATCTGCGCCCCGTCTTCCACCTGTTTGCGGGCGATGGAAAGCGCCTCATCGTATTTCTTCTCGTTGATAAGCCGCAGGAACTTGCGCGATCCCGCCACGTTACAGCGTTCACCCACGTTCACGAAATTGATTTCGGGAGTCACTTCCAGCAGTTCCAGACCCGACAGCCACATATACTCAGGCCGGGGAGCCGGAACATGCGGCTTCTTACCCGCAATAAGATCCTGATAACGGGCTATATACTCTTCCGTAGTACCACAGCAACCGCCTATGATGTTGACCAGCCCCTCATCGACATACTCCTTCACCTCCATGGCCATCTGTTCCGGTGTCTGGTCATACTGGCCCAGGCTATTGGGCAACCCGGCATTCGGATAGGCGCTGATATAATAAGGAGCGCGGCGTGCCAGCTGTTCCAGGAAAGGTTTCAACTGTTTTGCTCCGAATGAGCAGTTCAGACCGACAGAAAAAATATCGGCATGCTGTACGGAAGCCAGAATGGCATCCAGCGTCTGTCCCGACAAGGTACGTCCCGCCACATCCGATACTGTGACCGAAAGCATCAGCGGTACCTTGCGTCCTGTCTTTTCCATCGACTGCTCTGCGGCCAGAATAGCCGCTTTTGCATTCAGAGTATCGAAGATAGTCTCTATCAGAATCGTGTCTACGCCCCCTTCCAGCAGAGCCTCCATCTGTTCTTTGTAGGCTGCCAGCAGACCATCGAAAGTCAAGGCACGGAAAGCCGGATTGTTCACGTCGGGACTCATGGAGCACGTCTTGTTGGTAGGACCTACCGATCCCGCCACAAACCGGGGCTTTTCGGGATTCCCTGACGTATATTCATCGGCCACCTTACGGGCCAGGCGTGCTGCCGCCAGATTGATTTCACGGCAATAAGGCTGCATGTGATAATCAGCCATCGAAACGGTGGTCGAATTGAACGTATTGGTCTCGATGATATCGGCACCGGCTTCCAGATACTTCCGGTGAATCTCTTCAATCACGTCGGGCCGCGTAAGGCACAACAAATCATTATTGCCTTTCTGCTGTCCCGGAACATCCTTGAAACGCTCTCCACGGAAATCGGCTTCCGAAAGGTGATACTGCTGGATCATTGTGCCCATGGCACCGTCAAGCACCAGGATTCTCTCCTGTATCAGCTGCTGTATTGATTTTGACTGCATAATTCGGGGTATAACTAAATGACCAAGAATCCCGCTACACAAAGCAGGAATGAATAAAAAATAGAAGGAACCGGAATCAATGCTTGAACATCCGGTCCATCATGCGTTTGTCGTCTTTCTCCTTCAAAGCTTCACGCTTGTCGTACTGCTTCTTACCTTTCGCCAGGGCTATCACCACTTTGGCCAGCCCCTTCTCATTGATAAACAAACGGGTGGGAACAATGGTGAATCCCGTTTCACGGATTCCCCGCTCCAGTTTGCGCAACTCCTTTTTGGTAAGCAGCAGCTTCCGGTCGCGGCGTGCCAGGTGGTTGTTATACGAACCGTAGAAATACTCGGCTATATGCATGTTCTTCACCCACAGCTCCCCTTTCGAAAAGTAGCAGAAAGTATCGACCAGACTGGCCTTACCTTGGCGTATGGACTTGATTTCCGTACCGGTAAGGACAATACCCGCCGTATAAGTATCGATAAACTCGTAGTCGAACGACGCACGTTTGTTCTTTATGTTTATATTGCTTGCATTCGGTTTCATCAGCTCAATATTACAGAAAACTTGTTAAAAATAAACTCTATCACGAACGGACACAGCAGTACAGCCACCGTAGCGGCAACTGTAAAGCCTCCCACCCTGTCATCGGATATCTTCAGCCAGCGTCTCGACCCTTCAAACACAATCACCACGGTATATATCTGCAGGATAAAGCCGATCAGGTCAATCGCCACAAAGGCCGAAACGATATCGACCGCCAACTTGACAACCATCGAATATCCTACCAATACCATCAGAGCGTCGTACGGAAGCCGGGTACCTGCCAGCAGCCTGCTACACTTGTAAAGCAGATAAGTGGAAAGGAAAAAGCCCCCGAACAAAGCCACTGCCAGCGCACAGCACCGGGTCAAGGCTATCTGGAACACATCGGGCGAAATATCTTCCCCGATAAAGGCCCCTACAAACTCGGCGAGGCCACACAGGCCGATAAGCGGATAAACAAAATCGGGCATGATTTCACGCCCGGCACCTCTATCACTGATTTCAGCCCACGCCTTACCGGGAGACGACAACAGAGCCCATACCTGTTGAAATAAATCCTTGTAATTCAATTTTTACCTTATTTGTTTACACTATCTTTTCACGAACCGCAAATGTACAAAAGAAAAGCCGAATAAGTGGAAAAATAACACAAAAAAAGCCGCCCGGCCATAAAATTAGGCCAGTCGGCTTTCCGATTATTGCATGAATGTCAGATTTTCCGATTACTGCTGGTCGGTCGTTTCATCCTTTTTCGGATAAAGGACAGAAACGCTACTCTTTATACCTTTATCAGCGCCAGTAACAGCTCCCGCCTGAGACATCTGATAGCTGACTTCAATCTTTTCCGGATAGTCACCACCATTCAACACCTGGTAATCATATACGGCCCGACGGATATCACAGCTCATATAGTCACTATAATATGTAGTATATTCTTTCAGTTTATCTTCATCATCGGCCGTCACATCATCGATTGTATACCTCAACTTCAATCTCAACACATTCTGGTTGTCGGACGAGCCTTCCTCATCCATATACAGTTCAAAATGATGGTTGGCAGCTTCCGTTTCAAACGTATCGTTCGTCGTGCTCTTATGCACACGGGTAGAAATCGGGAGAATCAGGTAATCGGTACCCCAAAGTCCCAGACCTTCTATATTATAAATTGAAAGAGCCTTGTTATCTTCCGTTTCGGCTTCCGACACATATTCCAGAGCCCGGACATAATACGGACTGGCCAGCAACGTGATATCCAGTGAAGTCGACTCCATGGTCAGGTTGTTCGCATTATAAGAGAACTGGAGCAGAACCAGATCGGATGCATAGGAAGGAGTAGTGGTTGAAGTAGAAGACGTAGCGGTTGGTACGTACTTGAATCCGGACGCATCCACATAATAGGAATACCCCATCAATGAAACCGGCTTGAAAAAGCCATAAGTTGATCTGGTACCGTCATCGTTCGATTCCAGACAAGAGCTTAAACTGAACACAGCCAACAAAGCAGCCAGACAAACTTTAAAGAAAGATGTTTTCATAATACAATTATAATATAAATTATTCATTTTTATGTTTCCTCGGTGTTTAAATGCAAAGAATGTGAAAACACTGCACCACAAGATTCATTTTAACATTTATTCAGATATTTCGGCAAACTGATCCAGATGTTCGTCTACATACCCGGCAATCTGTGCTGTCACCTCCTCTTCCATATCCATATAGGCTTCCTCCAAGTCATCAAAGGCTTCATACTGCTCGTACATGGCCATGAATTCATCGTCGGTACACTCCTTTTCAAGATCGGCACGATGTGCATCATATATCTTCTTAGCCTCATAAATCAGTTTCGAGAATTCCTTGGCCCCGAACAGGCGCATGGCCTTGGCGAAAGGATTGTCGAAAATATACGGTCCGTATCCGTTCTGGATCAGCTGTACGAATCCCCCATCGAACACTTCCTCACGGAAAAAATGATATCCCAGCAGCGTATGCTGGTAACCGTTGAGCAACGGCATGGTTGCGGCATTGACTACACCCCCCGTCACTTCCAGGTACTTATCGATAAATACCTGCAGGAAACCGTCCATCCCGGCTTCGGCACCCTTTCTCAAATCTTCATCCTTTACGATGATTTTCGTTTCACTCATGCTACCTGTTTCTGGTTAATAAAATATAGGTATATACCCCTAATTCTTGAAAAGCGATGCAAAGATAATGTTTATTTTATAATGTGAAAAAACATTTTGTCATACCGACTTTACAATTAGAGAAATTTCCATAAAAATATATTTAAAAAGGCGCAAAAAGTTAGTTTTTAGGGATTGCAGAACTAAATAAAAAGGCTAACTTTGCGGTCGGAATTAAGGAAGAAATTCCATAATTGTCCAATTGAGATATACTTATTTTTTATTACTCAATAAAACGTAAAGAATATGATTTATTCACATGAAGTTGAACACATGTGTTGTGTTGCTAAAGGACCAAACCACGGTCCTGCCCCAATTCCTGAAGAAGGAAAATGGATTCAAGCAAAAGAAATCAAAGACATTTCAGGCTTAACTCATGGTGTGGGATGGTGTGCTCCACAGCAAGGTGCCTGCAAATTGACTTTGAACGTCAAGGAAGGTGTTATTGAAGAATGTCTGGTAGAAACAATCGGTTGCTCAGGTATGACTCACTCAGCCGCTATGGCTTCTGAAATCCTGCCGGGAAAGACTATTCTGGAAGCACTGAATACAGACTTGGTTTGCGATGCCATCAACACCGCAATGCGTGAACTGTTCCTGCAGATTGTATATGGCCGTACTCAGTCAGCTTTCTCAGAAGGTGGTCTGATGATCGGTGCAGGTCTGGAAGACCTTGGTAAAGGACTCCGTAGCCAGACAGGTACATTGTACGGTACAAAAGCAAAAGGTACCCGTTATCTGGAACTGACTGAAGGTTACATCACTCGTATGGCCTTGGATAAAGACAACCAGGTAATCGGTTACGAATTTGTTCACATGGGTAAGTTCATGGAACAGATCAAGAAGGGTGTAGATGCAAACGAAGCATTGAAAGCTGTTACCGGTACCTACGGACGCTTCAAACCCGAACAAGGCGCAGTTAAATATATTGACCCACGTAAAGAATAATAAGGAGGACACAGATTATGATTAGACCAGTACAGTTTGAAAGTCAGGACCGTCGTATCAAGCAGATTTTGGCTGCATTGAATGAAAACGGTATCAAAGACATTGAAGAAGCTAATGCAATCTGTGACGCAGCCGGCCTTGATCCGTATCTGACTTGTCAGGAAACTCAAGGTATCTGCTTCGAGAATGCTAAATGGGCATACGTAGTAGGTTGCGCTATCGCTCTGAAGAAAGGCTGTAAGAACGCTGCCGACGCTGCAGAAGCTATCGGTATCGGTTTGCAGTCATTCTGTATTCCGGGTTCAGTAGCCGATGACCGTAAAGTAGGTTTGGGTCACGGTAACCTGGCAGCCCGTCTGCTCCGTGAAGAAACTCAGTGCTTCGCTTTCTTGGCAGGTCACGAATCATTCGCTGCCGCAGAAGGTGCCATCAAGATTGCCGAAATGGCAAACAAGGTTCGTAAGAACCCGTTGCGTTGCATCCTGAACGGTCTGGGTAAAGATGCTGCCATGATCATCTCTCGTATCAACGGATTTACTTACGTTCAGACTAAGTTCGACTACTTCACAGGCGAATTGCACATTGTAAAAGAAACTCCGTATTCAGACGGTCCTCGTGCTAAAGTAAAATGCTACGGTGCCGATGATGTACGTGAAGGTGTTGCCATCATGTGGCATGAAAATGTAGATGTATCTATCACAGGTAACTCTACTAACCCGACTCGTTTCCAGCATCCGGTTGCAGGTACTTACAAGAAAGAACGTGTTCTTGCCGGTAAGCCTTACTTCTCAGTAGCATCAGGTGGTGGTACAGGTCGTACACTTCACCCGGATAACATGGCTGCAGGTCCTGCTTCTTACGGTATGACAGATACTATGGGCCGTATGCACTCAGACGCACAGTTCGCTGGTTCTTCATCAGTTCCTGCTCACGTAGAAATGATGGGATTCCTGGGTATCGGTAACAACCCGATGGTAGGATGTACAGTAGCTTGCGCTGTTAACGTAGCTTTGGCTTTGAATAAGTAATTTATACTTGATAAATCCCTGTAACTCTCTGAGTTATGGGGATTTTTATTTTATCCGTGCTGCATAGAGAAATAATAGATCTCCCTCACTTTTCATCTGTTGTGCTTCTTATAAATCGTTGTGAATGGATGCTGAAATTGAAGCTGAAATTAAAGCTAAATATCGCTTGAAACAGGCTTGTTTTTCTAAGGTTAAAAGTGGCTGATTATCCTTGAAAATGGGCTGAAAAGAGAATATTTTGTGACCAATTTGCGACCATTTTCCCATTTTTTCAAAAGTGGTCACAAAATTCGGTTCATCTATCTAATACACAGAAAGATATATCATATTTAAAAGGACTTCCTAATGTCTAATTTTAAATGATTAAACTATGGTAAGAAATTTTTTTCTATTCTCTTTTCCATAAGAGAAAGTAAAACAAGAAAGAGTGGTAAAGCTCCTATCGAAATCAGAAAGAAGCAAAATTGTTAGACAGAGGTTTTATCATCACAGCAGAACTATTACGTGACGCTTATTTTGATAAGGTAGAATCACTCAAAGAAAAGAGCCAGCCTGTTTGAAGTCTTTGAAGAACATAACAGAGAACAGGAAAAGGTAGTTGGAAATGTAACCATTCTATATTCCGCCACGACAATTTTATCGGCTGTTTTTCAGCCGATAAAATAAAAAAGTCCGTAAGAAAATATTTTTGTTTTAACATTCCGGTTTATAAAAACATGGCAGAAGAGCCTTCTTGTCGCAGTTATTACCATGAAGAATACATTCAAACAAGTGCTTCAGGTAATCCTGAGGATCTATGTCATTAAGTTTGCAGCTTTCTATCAGAGAGAAGATGAATGCCGAGTTTTCTGCGGCTGCCTCACTTCCTATATTCATGCAGTTCTTGAGCAGCAGCTTTACAGGTTTCATCCTTTGCTCACAGAGGTTGTTCGATATTTCCGCCGAACCGTCCTTGAGGATATTTCTCAGGGACTTCCACTGGTTTAACGTATAGTTCACGGCCTTTCTCATCAGTTCGTTTGCCATGATTTTGGTATCTTGCATCATCATGACCACCTTATGATGGATACGCTCAAGAATCGGTCCCGTAAGCTTAAGTCTTTTTTCCTTAATCTGCTCGCCGCTGAGTTTCATCATACGGAACAGGTCTTCATTTCTGAACATATCACCGATAGGATTTATTATGTCCATCGCCGTCCTGTCTGAAGGCAAGGCATCAACCCACAACCTCCTGCAGTGCGTCCAGCATCCTATGTGAAGCACCTTTGAGGCTTCTCCGTCAAACATCCTGTAAACCGTATATCCGTCAGTGGATATGGTTCCCATAAAATATTCCAGGAACGACTTTGCCGTATCGGAAGACCTGCTGCCGTTGTTATAGTGATAATAGACCATCTTTATATGCTTTGCAAAGAAAGCCCATAAGTACTTTCTCCTGTAAGCCTTACCTTCCGGTGTTTCAACTCCAACGAGTTCGGTAGTCTCATCAACCATAAGGTATTTTGCCCTCTGTACAAACTCCTTGAATGCATCTCCGATAAATTCCTTTAGTTTGGCGATTCCGTTATGGATATAGCTGTTCAGCGTGGTGTTGCTTATATGGATACCTTCTCTTGCAAGCAGCCTTATCTGTCTATTTTCAGGCATGCTGAAGTCATATTTCAGACAAAGCAGGCGGGCAAGCAGTTCAGGAGAGAAGATTCCTCCAAGGTTTTTCAGCGGATGCTCCATCGTGCTTGTGAAAGTGCCGTCGGCAAGCTTTACCCTCGCCACCTTGTACACATGCTCCACATTATGAGCCCTTACATGTTCTATGACCCTGTATTCCCACACATCAGCCATTCCGTTACGGTTCATAAGCCTTGCACCATCCGGGAGTTGGTAATAATCTTCTATTTCATGAACAACTACCTTATCCACCTTCAGCCTGGTCTTTTCTGCACGGGGAGCTGTTTCCTTTTTCCTTGAAGGCCTGCAGTTCTGTGCAGGTACGTTACCGGAAGAGGTATTGCTGCCAGTACCGTTACCATCTGCCTTATTATTATCATCTTTCTTATCAGAGCCGTCATACTCGGACTTCTCCATCGCAGACTTGTCAATGTTACGGTTGTTCAGCAGCCTTCTTTGCTCGGAGGTACGGCCGAAACGATGTTTCCTGCTGTCCTCAAGCTGAAGCCTGAGATTGGATATCTCATTTGCCAGCATCATGTTCACCTCGTCTTTTGCCTCAAGCTGCTTTCTCATAAGTTCNCATTTCTTTCCTGTAATGTTCAACCGTGGTTGATTGCTTTTCGAGGGATTCTTTGAGGTCATTGATTGTATCAACCAGAGCCTTGGAGTTCTCTTTGTTTGATTCTTCAATAGCCTTAAGCCTCGCAATCAGTTCGTTTACCTGTTTGCGAAGCCCTGCCTTTTCCTCATTTGCCAGACCCAGCTGGCAGCAAAGTAACTCGTATGCTCTTTCATCAATCATGATATAAAGGTACGAAAAATCAGGCAGTTACGCAAACTTTTCACCGTTTGTTTTTATATTATTTCATTGAAAGTCAACGTCTTATTGTTCATTCTTTAGGGGTTACATACATTCTGTCCACTACGATGCTTTCCGTCAGGTAAGCCATGTCAGACCACTGAATACGGTAGCACCTGGAGACTTCATCAAACACAGGTTTCTTGAATTTTCCCATAACAGGACGTTTCTCGTAAAGCACATAAAATCCGCGTTCATAATGAAGTATCTTAACGACCTTCCGGTTACGGGACATGAACATATATACATTGGATGCATCGCTCGGGTCAAGTGACATCTCTTCCCTTATACTCTCACACAGACGGAAAATGCCTTTCCGCAAATCCACATTACCGTTGAACAGGTAATAGTTCAGGTTAGCACTCAGTCCAAGCATATCATCCTATCATTTTATTAAGCAACAAGCTCAAATCAAGAACTGTGGTGTTTCTCAGGAACAGTGTCGCGCCGGATGTCAGTTGCAGTTTCACCCACTTAATCGGAGATTCGCCTTCAGGATGTTTCACTTCCAACTTCACGGTTGGACTGTTGCAAGGCTTACCGGTTATCTGGACTTTGGCAACCTTAGGTTGTTCAGCCTGGACTGTCTTACCCAACTTCTCGCTCCACAGCTGGTGACGCTGCCAGTTCATGAACTTGTCGTAGTTTACTCCATAATCAGCACAGAACTCCCGAAGATCCTTGGTCTCGCTGCACAACTGGTAGAGGTCATATACCTCCTGATAGTTTACTTTTTCTTTTGCCATAATCATTATTGTTAAAGGTTACGGCGCAAAGGTAGGGTTGTGAATAATGTGCGTCAAGGCGGAAAATAGTATGCTTACGTTGGAAATGGAATCAGCAGCATAACTACTAATTTCTCAGGAGTTTATTTATTTCGTCTGTTTCATAGTTAATAACATCATGTGTAACTTCTATCAATTCTTTTTTCAACTGGTAAAGGTTTGTTCTGAATGTAAGTCTTTTTTCGACAACACTTTCCAGTTTTTCTTCCAGGTTATCGTCTGGATTGAATTCCTGAACCTGCAGAATAATACTCTTCTGAAGCGTATATTGTGACTGATTATTTGCAGAAACATAATCATACTGAGAGAAAGTATAATCCATCAGTTCTTCATAAGTTAATGGATTTCCCTTATAAATTTTTACCGCCAAAGGGATATAGTACAATAAATCTCTTATCAAAGAAGTATATTCCAGATATATCAATTGGTTTACCATAATAAACTTCTTCTCTTCTTTTGAAAATGTTGTTTCTGAGAAATCAAAATAAGAAAAGGCTACCTGGTTTTCCAGCTCATAGTTTATTTTTTGAAGAATTTCTTTGCAATGGTTATATTCATGGAGTTGCAAATCAGAGACGACTGTATTCAATATATATAAATCAATATTTCTTAGGTTCTTGGTAAGCCTGATTTTTAAGCTATTGAGCCACTCTTGTTTTTGGGCATAGGTAATGGTGTTTATTTGCAACTTTTTCAGTTCTTCATGTTGAAGAGATGTCTGTTTAAGCGTTTTATTGAGGATAATTAATGAAACAATTCCTCCCATTAATCCCCCCATGTAATTTCCGCAAAATGTTACCCAAGTAGCTTTATCATAAAATTCAGTCAACATTGCTATCGGATTCAGATATATTATAATGAAATTTAATGGTATAGGGAGAATAACTGATAATGCAATTATTTGTATAACATTTTTTTAGATAACGTATTGTCTGCTTCCATCTCTTGATATGTAAATTAATAACGCCCACTCATCTGTTCAGAGCATTTAAAAAAATCGGCGATAAAATTATTGATTTTTTTTGGGATTCCGATGATATCATACAATAAAATGAAGCATTTCAGATGAAATTTGAAATATTCTCGGATGCATTTAGCAATGAATAGAACTGTGATAGAACAAAAGTCCACCCCAATTTGCGAAGTGCACCCCAAAAGTTTTTTTCTAACTTTCGGGGTGCAGATCATTTTGGAACAGCCTATTTATATAACAGGGTAATGTCGTGTCGAAAAATAAAAAAATAGGGGGAGTAAAAGGGGGAGTAGCAAAAAAAGAAATCCTCTAAAAACTGGTTTTTAGAGGATTATGTAATCAAGAATATATTTTTGTGGAGCATACAGGACTCGAACCTGCCACCTTTTGACTGCCAGTCAAACGCTCTAGCCAGATGAGCTAATGCCCCTTACCGATTTGCTTTGCAAAGATAACAATATTTTAAAAACAAAATATATTTTCCCGCTAAAAAATGCAACTATTCAAACAACAGGCGAATCTTACCCTTATCTCCTACTACATAATACCTGCCGTTTTCGATTAAAATAGCCCGGCCCCGCTCGGCTTCCCTATTTTCCTGATTATCTACATTTACACCTATCACTTTTCCACCATAAAAAGTCGAAATATCATCAAAAATAGTATGTCCCACAATAATATGCTCCACCCCATACTTCTTCATGAGCAACTGCAATGTATCGGCAGGACATGGTTTATATTTTTCCTTGTCACGTACCAGTCCTCTATACCATATAGGACCTTCATTCCCATACAAAAAGGCGTGTAGATCAGAAAATTCCTTACGCTTCTTGTTTTTCAGGAACAGAACTCTACTCATTTCATCATTCACATCCGGAACAGACAGATCGGCATCATAGAAAGCTTTACCCAAACCGGCATGCACATACAGATTATCACCCAGTATCTGAATCACATTCCGCGTTGCCAACCACCGTCCTAATTCCGTATCAGAACCATATAAGGAAGAGTATCTGATATGTAAAGAGTCGGCCAATGCTTTATATTTATCTTTGGTATACCGCAAATCATCCGACAAGACCATAGGTTCATGATTACCTAAAATAAAGGAAACCTGTCCTCCGGCCGCCTCCGCTTCAGCCTCCAACTTATAAAGCAGCCAGAATATTTGCGTCACGTCATTTCCCCGATCACAAACATCTCCCAAAACCATCAACTGGTTCTTTCCAAAACACCATGACAGGTTGGAATCAATCACATGATTTGCCTGCAACAGACTGACTACACAATCCAGATTACCATGAGGATCAGACATTACAAAGACCTTGTCTGCCGCTCCCCCCTTCCATGGCTGCCGTTTTATCGGATGTAAAGTAACCTGAAAAGCATATTTACCGTCATGACTGACTACAGGGAAAGAATAATCCGACGGTAACGGATGATCATACCACACCGAATCAATAGTACCGCCTGCCGTCACCTGTAAAGTCTTCACCCGATTATCAGGGGAATAACAGATATAAGGCCCATCAGCCGACAAGACCGTTTTCAAAGACTTGTCTTCTCCTTGCGCCCTTGCCGTTCCTATAGACAGGAAAAGAAACGGCAACATCAAGAAACCCAATAATTTTCCCATAGATTTTTCCATTTATTCAATTAAAAACAAGCTGTATCAGAGCCTTACGGTCCCCGATACAGCCATACATACAAATATCAATATCCTGGATTCTGAACCATCGACCCGTTAGCATCCATCTCATGCTTCGGAATAGGCAATACACACAAGTAAAAATCCCAATTGAATTCCATATATTGCGTATTATGCTTAGTCTTTGAAAGATCTGGATCAGATTCATCTACACGTGTTACTGTCAAACCATTTCTCAAGACATCGAACATACGGTGTCCTTCAGCAACAAGTTCCTTACGGCGTTCTGTCAGTACATCATTCAAAGTCAATGTCTTTCCGACAACCGTATTCTTGTTATCAGCCCTATTCACAATCGGATCCAAATACTTGACCGCCGTTTCATTATCATTAACCTTGACTGCAGCTTCTGCAGCATTCAGATAAGCTTCCGACAAGCGGATTAACGGAATATTGGCGTCCGCAATGTTTTCCCCTTCCTGAGGCTGATATTTATTTACATATGCATAGCGATCTTTGTCAAAACTCAATAAACGCAGGCGTACATCATTGGGATCCTGACTCAACAGATGATAAAACGAAACGGTTATACACATATCATCATACCCATCATATGAATTCAAATATCCCATACTTTCCTTACCCGGACTATCAGTTGTGGTATTGACAATCTCAAACAATACTTCACCTGGATGATCTTCCGAAGAATCCTCTCCCCAAGCTGTCGGATATTCTTCTGTTGTCCACAATTTGAATCCTTCTTCTTCCGCACCTTCAATCGCCTGTTCAGCCATGTTCAATGCCTCCTTATTATCACCATGATATAGATAAACACGACTTAACAAAGTCATGGCAGCCCAACGGTTAAACTTACCTTTGTTAAAGCTGGTGTCCAATAAACTTACAGCTTCCTTCAAATCGGCAATAACCCGATCGTAACATTGGGAAACCGTAGCCCTAGACGGCTTATCATCAATCGAAAGTTCTTTCAAGACCAATGGAACTCCTAATGAAGCTCCGTTATCTTTCAGATACGGATAACCGAAAAACCGGGTCAAGTCAAAATAGGCCAAGCCACGAATGGCCAAAGCTTGCCCGAGCAGATCATCACGATAATCTAAATCACTTTCTGTAACATTCAATTCATCAATTTTGTTGATAATCAGATTACAGCTCGTAATAATCGCATATAGATATGACCACTGGCTACTCGGACCACTATCTTTTGTCCAATTAAAACGATAATAGTTTCCGGTACGTTTCGTAGAAGAGACAGCCTGCATATCATCACCCGTTACATCACCATAATAGACTAGGCGTCCTGAATACGCATCTGAACTCTGCATTGTACTGTAAATCCCATTTAAAGTAGCTTCAATTTCGGATAAAGCCGTTATACTGTTTTCAGTTTCCACAGAAGTAGAAGGCTTCACATCCAACCAGTCATGGCTACAAGATGTCATACCGCCAACGGCCAAAACACCCAATATTATATAACTAAATTTTTTCATATACTCAGTCTTTATCATTTAAACTAGAAATTTACATTTATACCAAATGTTACCGTTTTTAATGGAGGAGTTCCCCAAATGGCAGAACCATCCTGAACGGCTTCAGGATCATAATAATCGTATGCAGCCCATGTCCATAAATTATTAGCAGAAGCATAAAGACGGGCATTCTGAACCCCAATCTTCTTAGTCCATTCAGAAGGTAATGTCACCCCGAAAGTCAATGTTTTCAAACGAATGAAATCAGTGCTATGCAAACGACGGGTAGTAGAAATCTTATTCATCGCCTGGTCTGGCTCCTCTATAAAAAGCTCATATCTAGTAATATCGCCCGGTTTCTTCCAGTTGTCTGCATAATAGGTAGGGATATTAGCCTCCAGGTCATTACCTCCATGTTCTGTCTTCTGAGCCCAGGTATCATAACTGAACCCACCGAACTGGTACGAAAACATAAAGCTCAAATCAAACCATTTATAACGCAGGGTATTGGTCAACCCACCAATCAGATTAGGTTCCGCATGTTTGTCCAATGCAATTGCATTTGCTTCAGAAGAATCTTCAGTAATATCCTTTATATAGTTCCCATTCTCATCCAAATCATTGGTATAAAACTGAGGTGCACCGGTTTCCGGATTAATTCCTGCAAATTCAATCAGATAGAATGTACGGTATGATTCTCCCACTTTATGGATTTGTGAACCACTGATAATCTGAGTCTGTTCTCCGTCCAATACCAAGATTTTATTACGGTTATGACTTAAATTGAAAGAGGTTGTCCAAGTAAAATCCTTAGAAGTAATATTCTGAGACGTTATTTCCAGCTCAACACCTCTGTTACGTACCTTTCCGATATTCATCAGATAACTTCCGAAACCTGTGGTATATGAAATCGGACAGTCCATCAGCAAGTTTTTAGTTGTACGTGTATAAAATTCTAATGTTGCATTCACTCTGTTCCACAAACCGAAATCCAGACCAATGTTCAAATTATAGTTTGTTTCCCACTGCAAATCCTTATTGGCTATTTGTGAAAGAGTAATACCCGGCTGAGACAGATATCCTTCTGTAAGAGAGCTCAATCCCATATAACCGAAATAATCGGAAGGCAAGGTCCCGTTTACACCATAAGACGCACGTATTCTCAAATCTGTCAGCCAATCCTTATGCGGATCCATAAATTTCTCTTCAATTATTCTCCAAGCACCGGATACTGACCAGAACTTACCCCACCGGTTACTAGGATCCAAGCGGGAACTACCATCCATACGGAAACTGGCACCTAAATAATATTTATTCTGATAATCATAATTGGCACGGCTCAAATACGAAATCATTCGGGTTGTCTTGTCCGAACCTGAAACAGATTCAACTTTCATACCGTTACTTACTGCATTCTTATCGAATGTAGCAAAATTAGTCACCTCACCCGACAGATAATCGCTATATTGTTCATCGATTTCATAACCGGCCAATACATCAAAATGATGATCTTCATTTATATTGAAAATATATCCTAACTGATTAGCCCACAACGTCTTATGATATTCTCTATATTGCTTATACATACCACCGTTAATATCATCACCGTTGGATGTACGAGGATCCGACCAATCTTCACCTTTTGTATTTGTATAGTCATAACTTAACGTAGACTTGAATTTCAACCCCTTAAGAAATTCATATTCACCGTAAACAGTATTAAAAGAACGAGTCACATATTCACGGGTATAATCGTATGTGGCAGACAATAACGGGTTACGATCACTATTACGGATAAACTCACGATTCCAGCTTCCATCTTCATTATAAACAGCATCCGAAGGAACCACAGCATTACGTGAAGAATAGAACGGAGACGTATAGCTTGTCCCTTCACTATATACATTCTGGTTAACAGTCGCAAACAACATACTTGCCCCTACCTTCAAATGTTCTGTTGCCTGAAAATCTACATTGACACGACCACTAACACGCTCCAATCCAGAATTAAAGGCAATACCGTTTTGTTTCAAATATGATAATGAAGAATAGTAATTGAACTTACCTGTTCCACCCGAAATAGAAGCTTCATACGACTGATGATCTCCTCTTTGAAACATAACATCATCCCAATCTACATAACCACACCAAGGGATAGGAGCATAATCATCAATATTCTCATCAGCATATTCAATGGCCTCATTTTCTGTAGCTCCATCTCTCAAAGCTCCAGCCTTCAACCCACTGTATATATACTCACGACGTTGTTCACCACCCATGACCGGACGGAATTCCATTGCAAAATCACTGAAACCCCAATCGGCCTTCAAAGAAACTTGGGCTTTTCCTTCACGACCACGTTTGGTAGTAATCAAAATGACACCATTGGCAGCACGGGAACCATACAAAGAAGCTGCAGCAGCATCCTTAATAATTGATATATTTTCAATATCGGAAGTATTCAATGTTGACATAATGTCCAGCCCTGAATCTGATCCGGTAGCATCAATGGAACCAGACATGACAGGCACACCATCTATCACATATAAAGGAGTATTGCTGGCATTAAAAGAACCCATACCACGGATATTGATAGAAGATGACGCACCAGGCTGGCCGGAAGGAGCACTGAACTGGACTCCTGCTGCATTCCCCTGCAATAAATCCTGGAAAGAAACAGACGGAATATCCTCTAACTTTTCAGCTTTCACAGCTGAAGCAGATCCAGCAAAAGCTGATTTTTTAAATGTACCATAACCGGTTACAACGACTTCATCCATTACCAGATTGTCACTTTTCAATACAATGGTAACCGGATTGGCTGAAGTCACTTTGATTGTCTGACGAACAAAACCAATATAAGAAATTTCTAATGTAGCAGGAAGAGCTGATACACTCAATTCAAAATTACCGTCTATATCGGTAACGGCACCTTGAGATGTTCCTTTAACTAAAATATTCGCTCCAATAATTGTTTCACCGTTCTCATCAATAACAGTTCCAGTGATAACTGTAGGAGCAGCAACTGCCGACATAAGCTGTAATGGTTTTTCTACAGCTCGGACAAATCCAGGAGCCAGACAACCAAGTGCTACCATCATAACACAAAAATTTCGACCGCTCCGAGAATAACATTTTCTCATCATACTTGTTTATTTTATTATTACCTCTAAAACGCCAATCTTTCTTTAATCTTTAAACACCCTCAAATCCGCAACCGCCCTCATAAGATGACACAGAGGTCAAAAAGGTAGCGACACTGTGGCAAAAGAGGGTGCAACGCAGCAAAAATCGCCACAAAGACGCATTAAATCCCCTTACCCCACCATGCGACTTGAGGCAATACGCAAAATCACGACCATAAGTTGTCGGTGTCATCCAAAGTCATTCTGGAACACATCAGCATAAGCGTTGTTGCATGAATAGATATTCAGCACATACTGCCTTGATGTCCTGACCCATTTGGCTGGCACAGAGATGAACTTGAAGACAAACGCCTTGATGCGGCTTGTTGCTTTGAGTCCGAACCTCTTCACGTCAAGCCTCGCCATGATGAATTTATAGAAGTTGCGTATGAGTGCCGTAAGCAGAAGAAACACCGTGTTTTCTCCCATGAAGGATTTTGGAAGCCTGTTCCAGCCGAATCCGTTATTCATGTCATCGAAGATGCGTTCCTTCCCTCCACGGAGGTTATAGAATTCGACAATCTCTTTCTCGGAAGACTCGTAGTCATTTGTAAGGATGCAGCGGTAGGTGTATTCTCCTTCCCACAGGTCGAGTTCGCCGTCTATCCGCTTCTGTCTTTGAATCACAAGACGGTATGCCTTCCCTTTCCATTTCTCGATGAGAATGGAGGCCAGCTCAAACTCAATGCCGCCCAATTCCACTTTCTTCCAACCTCTGAGGGCAAAGATGTCATTGTAGAGCGAACTGCATCGGTTGGCACGGATATAGAAGGTCTTGCAGTGTTTAGCAATCTCTTCCACTATCTCTTCAGAACACGAGCCGCAATCAGCTCTGAAACGGTTGATCATAAGCTTGTTCTTTTCAAACCTTTCAAAGAACCTCTTCAGCGTGTCCTTCTGGTGGAAACGGACATTTGTGTTGCCGTCGCTGTTCTCAATGCCGACAATCAAGTCGCCAATAACCGCCACGCCAGGACGGTATCCGAGAAACTTCTTGTATGTGGGTTTCGCATCAAACTTCTCAGCCTCTATGAACTGGTGGTCGAAGTCAACGTCATACCCCTCGCCATCTTTCAGCTGCCCTGTGGACAATAGGCAATTGAGGAGCAGTGTATTCAGCATGTCTGCCGTGTTTAAGTCGTAGGTCTTGCCAGTGTCGGATGTGTAGGAAATGTTATCCTGGGTCAGTTCCTTTATGGCTCTGAGAATCGTGTCGGCACTGCATGTGCGAAGTGTCGGATGAAGCGAGAGGTGATACATCAGATGAGTGGTGACATCCTCTATGCATGAGCCGCCACAGAAATAAACGCTCATAAGCGAACGGATGATTTCGCTGTATTGATAACCATACAGCCTACATCTCATACCGAGGGTTGAGTCGATTACAGATGAGAGATTGGAGTCAAATTGCTCCATTATTGAAAAAATTCCTCCAAAAGGAGAGAGTTTCTCAGATTTTATTGCTACCTTTGCCATGTCTGTCGGGTTTGATACATATTTTGATTTGCAACACTAAGATAGGTGAAAAATCTGACATGGCAAAATCCTGAGCAACTTTTTGTTGCTCAGGTACTTATAAAATAAGTTAAACTAAAATGCTGCGGAATTTAGGAACACATCAAAGACTAGCAATCTAAATGAAAAAAAATCGCCCGCAAAATTAGTAAATAAAAAAGAAAAACAGCCACAAATTTATAATTCTTTATTCCAACAGAATAATATTCCACAAAAGCTACAATTTATATATCACAATCTACCCTATAATGAAAACAAGCAAGCATCACCCATGAATATCCAGATAAAAAAATAGGCCACCCTTAGGGCAGCCTATTATGCATTTCAAAGACGATGTCTCGATTCTTATCCCTGGTGGATAGCTTCAGAAGGACATACATCTGCGCATGTTCCACATTCTGTACACATTTCCGGGTTAATAGAATACTTATCACCTTCAGAAATTGCGCCAACCGGACATTCATCGATACAAGTACCGCAAGCGATACAATCGTCACTAATTACGTAAGCCATTGTAGTAAAAGTTAAATTATTATTAGTACTAATTTGTTATTGCAAAGTTATATTTTTTGCTAGAAATTGTAACATACACTTTACATAATTTATCTAATTTGTACATAGTCTAAATAGACATCATCGGGTTAATGACTGATATATTGCCTGTTGTATCCTGGGACGGATATTCAGCTGAGTCAATTTTTTATGGTCATAAGCTTGCGGATATGTCCGGTTACTCATAAATACAAAAACGATATCATTGTCCGGATCAGCCCAGACGGCTGTTCCGGTATATCCGGTATGCCCGAAAGCCGAAGCTGGAACCTCGGCAGCACAAGGACTGTTATCAGCATCATCTGAATCCGGTTTGTCGAAACCTAACCCACGACGACTATCCTTTGACTTCATCGTCAAGAACAGATCGCAAGTGGCCCTGCTCAAATACCGGACATCACCGCAAACTCCCCGATCCAGCAGCATCTGGAATATGACAGATACATCGCGGGCCGTAGAAAACAAGCCTGCATTTCCCGAAACACCTCCCATAAAAGCAGCAGCTTCATCATGGACATATCCTCTCAATTCCCCTTTCCGCAGAAAATCATATTTCAACGTAGGAACAATACGACTTTTTTCAAAATGCTTCAAGGGTTGGTAAGCCGTATGAATCAAGCCCATCGGCTTATAGAAAACACTGTCAAGATAGGTATCCATGGCAACTCCGGAAATATTCTCGACTATCTCCTTCAACAACATGAAATTCACACAGCTGTAACGGTAGGAATGTCCTTTTACCGGTGCCTTGGCAATCTCATCCATAATTACATCATGAAATTCAGGATTCAGAAACAACCGGTCTGACAAACGCAAAGAATAAACGTCGGCAGAATCCGTCGAAACCCACATCTTCTTATAGACAAAATCAGGATTTACAAACAGGTTTTCATCTATCTGCAATGTATGGTTAGTGTCACGTTTCTTCCTGAAGAGTCCCCCCTTCGTGTTCTTTAAATCTATCGCTTCTAAATAAAAAGGCAACGAAGCAGGCAATCCGGATTCATGGAAGAGCAGCTCCTGGACGGTTATATTCTGTTTATCAGTCCCTTTCAAGGCAGGAATGTAACGACCTATCCTATCGGTAAGCCCGATACGTCCTTCATCATACAACTTCATGACAGCCAACAACGTCCCGGCAACCTTACTGACTGAAGCCAGATCATATATATCATTTTCCTTTACCGCCACACCCGAATCATAGGTCTGGTTACCAAAACATTTGTTATACACAGGATATCCTTCCTTTAAAACAAGTATATGACAACCGGGAAAAGCCTGTTCACGAATACCTTCCCGAGCAATTTCATCAATCCGTGCCAGAACCCCCGAATCCATTCCGAAATCTTCAGGAACATATGAACGAGGATTGTCAGGATCAAGTACAATTCCGGTCCCCGATTTGGCCACCCCCTGTATATCAACCGAAAGGAATCCATCTGCAACATTCTTGCCAACAAGAACATCGGCCACATACTTCTGCAGATCTGCATCAGAGGCATGTGCCAGAACGACAGAAGACGCCCGCTCCGTAATAGAAGGTATTTTTTTCAAGACCTCCTGCGGACAAAAACAGACCAATACCAAAGGCTTGTCGGCAGCCAGATCGGCTATCAGCGATTCAAATTCCTTGCAATCCTGCTGATGCAACGCTACTATTACCTGCTGGGCAGGACGGATCCGTTCCCTGATTTGCTCCAAGGAATCCACATTTGCGTGAACCCAGGCCAAAGCCATCGATTTATGCATTTCCTTATAAAAAGGGTAGGCTTCCGTCAAGGAAGAAGAAACACTCAGCAATACACTTCCCGATAAAGACAAGTCTAACGGAAGTATATCCAAAGAATCCTTGATAACGGTTACCGCCGCATGCTCCAACTCTTTAATCAATGCATTCGTAGCATCAGTAGACAGACGCCGGGAAAGATCCTCTGTCCCTATAACCGGATTCTTATCCAGCCCCAAGGCATACTTATATATCAGTACCTTACGACATTTTTCCGTGATATACTCTTCTGTAATGCGTCCGTCCTTGACAGCCTTTAATACCCCAGCCATACTCCGTTTCAAATTCCTGGGAACCAATAACATATCATTTCCGGCAGCCAAAGCATCGACACAGACATCATCCGAATTTTTCGCAATACCTCCCATTTCAAGAGCATCCGTAAAGACCATTCCCGAAAAATGAAGATCCTTCCTCAATGTATTCATTATAATATTAGAAGAAATGGAAGCAGGCTTTCCACTTAATTCGGGAACTTTCAGATGCCCTACCATCATTCCGCTGACACCGGCCTTGACCGCTTCTCTGAAAGGATACAGCTCGACACTGTCCAGACGCTGACGGTCAAACTGCAAGACCGGTAAAGAAACATGCGAATCCACCTCAGTATCCCCATGCCCCGGAAAATGTTTACATACAGCCATCACACCGCCGTCTTCCAGTCCCCGGGAATAAGCAATGACTTTTCGGGCCACTTCACGCGGATTTCCACCGAAAGAGCGGATATTTATAACCGGATTGTCCGGGTTGTTATCTACGTCGGCTACAGGAGCAAAATTCACGTGCACTCCTATCTCACGCAACTGACGCGCCACTTCACGCCCGTACCTATATATCAATGTATCATTCCGGATACACCCCAGCACCCGGTTTCTGGGAAACTCAGGAGTATCTTTCAGACGCATAGCCAATCCCCATTCACCATCAAAAGTGATCAAAAGAGGTATTTCGGCCAGTTTCTGAGCTTCATTTGTCAGCTGAAGCTGCTTATCGGCTTCACCTCCCGAAAAAAGAAGCCCCCCCACGCCATAATCCATTACGGCCCGTTCAAGTTCCTCGCGATTCCTCTCATTGGTATAAGGAGCCATCGTATGAATAAACAACTGTCCGATCTTCTGCTTTAAAGTCATCTGTGACAGTTTCTGTTCTACCCATCGGTTACAGGCCACTGTATCCTTTATATTACGCAATATCCCCACCGGCTGCCCGTAAACGGCCGATACGGTCAGAAAACAAATAAAAACAACACCTATGTATCTGTAAATCTTCATATCCAACATTTATGTAAAAACAGAGGTGAAGCCCGATATATTCCAGCTTCACCTCTGCTATTTATCGATTCTTCTGCAACTTCAACACCATCTTACCGACAAAGGCGGCATTCTTACCCATCTGCTGGACCGGTACATCCACACCATCCAGATTCTTATAGAATTTAGGTTCCGTGAAATAAGAATGTGAATGTCCTCCTAGCACGACATCAATATTCCGTGTATTTTCTATAAGTTCGATATCCGAAAACTGATCCTCCATCCATCCCAAATGTGACAGACAGATTACCAGATCACATTTTTCCTGATTCTTCAGAATATCAGCGATACGCTGTGCTTCCGAAACCGGATCCTCATATTTCACATTACCGTAACAATGGGCGGCAACCAATCCGTCAAGAGGAGCACCCAGGCCGAAGACACCGATTCTCACCCCTTCCCGTTCAATGACCGTATATTCCTTCACCAGTCCTTCCAGTACAGTTCCCCTCACATCATAATTGGCACAAACGATAGGAAAATCAGCCATTTTGAACAGACGGGCCATATTGTCCAGCCCGAAATCAAATTCATGATTGCCAATTGTGCCGGCATCATACTTCATTGCATTCATCAACTTGATTTCAACCTCCCCTTTGAACATATTATAATAAGGTGTACCTTGAGAAAAATCACCCGAATCGAACAAAAGCAGATCCGGATGTTCCTTCCGCTGCCGACTGATAAAGGTAGCACGTCTTACCATTCCTGCCTTACCGGCCAGAAGCGTATCCTGATAATCATCAGAAAAAGGTTCCACACGGCTATGCATATCGTTTGTATGGAAAATAAGCAGTTCCTTATCTGCCTGGGCCGATACAGATCCGACAAACAGGCAGGCACAAATCATAATAAAAAACTTTTTCATCTTCTATTCCTCCTTACCGTTCAACAATACGTCCTTCAACCTTCGCATCAACAAACTCCCCCTTGGCATCACAGTATTTTACATAATCAATCAACAAATCACGCAAAACAACATCTTTCGGCTGAGTCTTTGTAATGGCTTTCTTAAATGCATCCATACGATCATTCCCTTCAGCCAAATAATCGATAGTCGCCACATGATATTCCTTTTCCGGATCGACCGGCTTACCACCTACCTTTGCGTCAATCAGTTTCCCATCTTTAGATATGACTAACCGGGCACCGCTCAATCCTTCCCCATGTACAGCAGCCATATCCTTGAAAAGCTCCAACAGGATATCGCCTTTCATCGTTACAATGGCCAATGCATTCTGAAACGGTACAATTTCATAAATATCACCTACCGTAATCTCACCTTCATTCAATATATTACGGATGCCTCCCATATTCATCACTCCTACATCAGCCTTGATCCCCGCCTTTTCGCTGGAACTTCTCACCAAAATATCGGCTATAAGATTCGATAACGGAGATTCAGGACGATAAGCTTCCAAGCGGTTGGCAGCATGACCGATGACCGGAGCCATCACACTGTCTATCTTATGCTTGTAAGGTTCAAGAATCTGCGCAGCCACTTCATCGGAATTCACATCATATTCCTTTGTAACAGGGACCCTTCCCCCTTCAACCGACATCAATGAATAGCCGGAACTGCAAGCTGTAAAGAACAGGGCACCGACCAGCGCCCCATAGATTATTACTCTCTTCATTTCCATTCAAGTTGTTTTTAGTCGGTCAAATATACGCAAAAAACTATATCAGAGCAAAAAAGGGATTAAATTTATAGGACCAATATTTGCCTATATCACAAAAAATCACTTACTTTGCACCGCTTTCGCGTAATCGCTGTCAAGAAGAGTTACTTGATATGTTGCGTTGGTAACGATAAACAATTTATTAAAAAGAAAAAAAATGGATTTAATTAAAATTGCAGAAGAAGCATTTGCTACTGGCAAACAGCATCCTTCATTCAAAGCAGGTGACACAGTAACAGTAGCATACCGTATCGTTGAAGGTAACAAGGAACGTGTTCAGTCATATCGCGGTGTTGTTATCAAAATTTCAGGTCACGGTGAAAAGAAACGTTTCACTGTACGTAAAATGTCAGGAACTGTAGGTGTTGAACGTATTTTCCCATTGGAATCTCCGGCTATCGACAGCATCACTGTTAACAAAATCGGTAAAGTACGCCGTGCTAAATTGTACTACTTGCGTGCTCTTACAGGTAAGAAAGCCAGAATTCAGGAAAAACGCGCTAACGTGTAATCTGAAGACTTATCATTCCTTACATACAAAAAAGCCAGTGTCCTTCAGGACATTGGCTTTTTTGTTTTGTATAATCACAAAAATCCGCCTGATAAAAAATCAGACGGACCCTGTTTCTTGAAAACAAATATGACAGGCAATGCAATGGAAGCCCCATTACCCCATCAATCTGTAATCTCTTTACCATTAACCTTTACGTTCTTGAAAACAAACTGATTTACAATATCTTTATTTATGTATGAATCCTTATTCACTTTCAAATCCAGATTTTCAAACGTAAAGTCAGAAAGCTTATATTGGTCTTCAGCCTTTACCACATCAAACACCACATCACATTCCATCTTGATATTCCGCATCGTTACATTGTTTGAATATGAATACGGGATGTCCTTACGTCCCTTCAGATCAAAGAACTGTGTCCAGGGTTTTGCAAACAGAAAACTTGAAACTTTTCCAGTAATATCCTCTACTGTTATATACTCATAGACCTGCGGAGTATCCGGACGCATCTTCAGCCACAACAAACGTTGTGCTCTGTCTATTTGACAACGGCGGAGAATGATATTATGATTATGTACCGATTCGCTTCCACAAGTCAACGCACTGTGACAGAAACCATATACACAATCCTCAATAATGATGTTACGGTTAGCCCCGTTATGAATACTGTCCTGGTCGGCCCACGGCCCTTTACCCCCCTTTAAGGCGATAGCATCGTCATTGACCGACATGTAACAGTTCTTGACCAGCACATTTTCACAGACATCAATATCGATCGCGTCCGAACTCGGGGCCTTCACCGGCGCTGCCGGAGCAAAAATATACAGATTCAGCAATTTTGCGTTATTGCAATGATACAGATGTGTGGTCCAGAACGGTGAATTCATCAATTTCACACCAGACAACTGAATATTGTCGCTATCCGCAATATACAGAAGTCTGGGACGGAGTTCTTCCAGATTCGTACATTTGGGATTTACTTTCCTTCGCAACCAGAATGATTTCCAGTAACGCAAACCATTACCGTTAATGCATCCTTCACCCGAAATAGTAAATCCGTCAACACCGATAGCATTAACCAAAGCGGCAAAATACTTCAAGTTCTGTCCCTCCATACGGGTATCGATCACCTCAAAATTACTGATATCATCACTTCCCTTCAATGTACCACCCTTTTCTATATACAGATGTGTATTCGGCTTGAAGAACAAAGAACCGCTCAAGAAAGTTCCTTCCGGAACATAGATTACACCGCCTCCTTCCTGTGAGGCCTTATCTATGACCGTCTGGATTTTTTCTGTCTGCACAATCGTACTGTCATTCACAACTCCGTAATCGGTTATACGGTAACTCTTACCCAAGTCCTGCAATTTCACAATTTCGGTCTGGCGGAACCAATCGGGAACTGGAGTCCCGTCCGGAAACAGATCTTTTGCAGACATCTGCACAAAACACAGCACTATCGCAACAAAAGCCAGACTCCGATTCCAAAAATTATTCAATAGATTCATAAAATTAAATGATTAGTCATTAATCCTTTCGATTTTCTATTTGCAAAAATAAATTATCATTTCATATTTCAGAATAGGTAAATATACATATTCCTATTAAATTGTACACAAATGCGATTTATGAACCATATCTGTACTGAAATGAACAGAAATCGATAAATCTGTACGATATTCTATTTTGAAGAACCGATACTATATCTATTTTTGTAAAAACAAAAGATTATAAACCCTAAATACCATGAAAAAGAACTTGATCGCAGCATTACTCCTTGTGTTCGGAGGATTCTGTAACATCCAGGCACAATCTGTACCAGTACCCGACCGACAGGAAACGCTCAAGACACTGATTAAAGTCAACGATTATTTTATGAAGAAAAATCCCGACTGTCGCCTTCCAAGCTTTGTCGGTAAAATGCGTCCAAGCAACATATGGACCCGTACGATTTACTATGAAGGACTGATGGCTCTCTATACCATCCATCCTCAGGAAAAATACTTTGACTACGCCTACGAATGGGGGAATTTCCACAACTGGAACATGAGTGGAGGAGCAGCAGTCCGTCATGCCGACTATTACGCATGCGGACAAGTATACCTGGATATCTATAACATTTATCCGAAACCTGAAATCCTCAAATTCGTAAAATCGAACCTTAACATGTTGGTCAATACCCCTCAAGTGGATGAATGGACTTGGATTGACGCCATACAGATGGGTATGCCGGCATTAGCCAAAATGGGTAAACTGACCGGCGATCAGAAATATTTCGACAAAATGTGGAAAATGTATGAATATACACGAAACAAGCTGGGAGAAAACGGAATGTTTAATCTGAAGGACGGATTATGGTGGCGTGACAAAGATTTTGACCCACCCTATAAAGAACCCAACGGAGAAGATTGTTACTGGAGCAGAGGAAACGGATGGGTATACGCCGCATTGATCCGTGTACTGGATGAAATACCAGCCAATGAAACACATCGCCAGGATTACATCAATGACTTCCTCATCATGAGCAAGGCCTTGAAGAAATGCCAACGGGAAGACGGTTTCTGGAATGTCAGTCTGCATGACCCAACCAACTATGGAGGAAAGGAACTGACAGGTACGTCTCTATTCGTATATGGAATGGCATGGGGCATCCGCAACGGAATTCTTGACCGCAACGAATATCTGCCCGTTGTAGTGAAGGCATGGAACTCCATCGTTAAGGACGCAGTTCATCCGAACGGCTTTTTGGGATATGTACAAGGTACCGGTAAAGAACCGAAAGACGGACAACCTGTCACTTACGACAGTGTTCCGGATTTTGACGACTTCGGGACCGGATGTTTCCTTCTTGGAGGAACTGAAATGTATAAGCTCCAATAAACTCAACCCGAGAATATTTTTTTCATAGTTATAAATTTATAGGCATATCCCTTATTCTGGCTTGTTTCCCTTCCAGGCCAGATAAGGGATATTTAATCAATCCAATCTTAAAGACATGAAAACGACCGACATGCTGATAGCATTACTGCTTTTGGGAGGCACAGCACAAGCACAGAACTGGCCGGAGCCGAAACCCGAAGCCAAACCAGGTAGCCGTTGGTGGTGGCTGGGAAGTGCTGTCGATAAAGAAAACCTCAGCTATAACCTTCAGAAATATGGGGCTGCCGGATTAGGCTCTCTGGAAATTACCCCTATTTATGGCGTCATAGGTAATGAAAGTAATGACATCCCTTATCTGTCCGACAAATGGATGGAAATGCTCAGATATTGCCAGACTATCGGAAAACAGAATGGTATAGACATTGACATGAACAATGGTACAGGATGGCCCTTCGGCGGGCCGGAAGTAACAACCGAAGAAGCAGCTACCAAGGCCATATTTGAAAAGTTCGAAACAGAAGGAGGCAAAAATATTTCACTGAAAATAGAAATTACAGATCCGAAAGAAAAGAAACAGCAGAAAATAGCCCGATTGAGTCGACTGATGGCATACAGTGAAAACGGACAGATCCTCAATCTGACAAATAAGGTCTCAAACGGAACACTTGAATGGAAAGCCCCGTCTGGAAAATGGAAACTAGTCGCCTTGTTTATCGGCAAAACACTACAAAAGGTAAAAAGAGCCGCTCCCGGCGGTGAAGGACTGGTTATTGACCACCTGGATGCCAATGCTGTAAAAAAATACCTGTCCAAATTCGACAAGGCATTCAAAAATACCCATACGCCTTACCCACGTACATTCTTCAACGATTCATACGAAGTGTACGGTGCCGACTGGTCGCCTAGCCTTCTCGAGGAATTCCAGCGGCGCAGAGGCTACAAGCTTGAAGACCATTTTCTGGAGTTTCTGGATCAGGAACGTCCCGAAACAACCCGCCGTATCGTTTCAGACTACCGTGAAACAATGGGGGAAATGCTGCTGGAAAACTTCACGGAACAGTGGACAGCATGGGCTCACCGCCACGGAAGCACTACACGCAATCAGGCACACGGTTCTCCAGCCAACCTGATTGACGTCTACGCCGCTGTAGATATTCCAGAGTGTGAAGGCTTCGGTCTGACTGACTTCCATATCAAGGGCCTGCGTATAGATTCACTGACCCGACCAAACTTCTCAGATATTTCTATGCTGAAATACGCCTCATCGGCTGCACACATTGCTGGAAAAACTTATACATCATCCGAAACATTCACCTGGCTTACGGAACACTTCCGCACATCCCTGTCACAATGCAAACCTGATATGGACCTGATGTTCGTTTCGGGAGTAAACCATATGTTCTTCCACGGAACACCATATTCCCCCCAAAATATAGCATGGCCGGGATGGCTGTTCTACGCCAGCATTAACATGTCGCCCAGCAATACAATATGGCGTGATGCTCCGGCGTTCTTCAACTACATTACACGATGCCAGTCATTCCTGCAGATGGGACAACCCGACAATGATTTTCTGGTATATCTGCCTATCTACGACATGTGGGAGGAACTTCCGGGAAGAATGGTTGCCTTTGACATCCACAAAATGGACCAGTATGCACCTAAATTCATCAAGACAATCCAAACTATCATTTCCAACGGTTATGACGTAGACTATATTTCCGACAAATTTGTAACATCCACCCAATGTAAAGGAGAAAAACTGGTAACGGAAGGCGGAGCCCATTACAAGGCACTGATTGTGCCGGCCGTTGAGATGATGCCGGAAAAGACCCTGAAGAAACTGATAGAACTGGCACGTCAGGGTGCTACTATCATATTTGTCGAACACTACCCGAAAGATGTCCCTGGTTACAGCCAGCTACAGAAAAGACAGGCCATTTTCAAGCAGATTATCAGTCAGTTACCAGAAACACATTCGTTCGACCAGTCACAAAGTTTCAGCTTAGGTAAAGGACGAATCATTATCGGGTCCGACTATCGGAAGACGCTCGAAATGAGTGGTGTCCCGGCAGAATCCCTGAAAACCCAATGTGGCCTGCAGTTCATCCGCCGTACAAATCCGGAAGGACATCATTACTTCGTTTCGTGCCTGCAACCTAAAGACATAGATGCTTGGGTGCCCCTGAATGTTCCCGAAACGTCTGTTATGCTGTTCAACCCGATGAACGGTGACAGAGGTGTGGCACAGACCCGTGTACAGAACGGAAAGACACAGGTCCGCCTGCAGCTCAAATCGGGAGAAAGTATCATTATACAGACATTCAGAAAATCACTGGCCGGTGAACCGGAGTGGAAATATCCGGAAGAGCAAACATACAGCCTAAGCCTTGACCATGGATGGAAACTGAAGTTCATTGAAAGCACTCCGACTATTGACGGCGAATACACTATCGACACACCAAGCTCATGGACTGGAATAGACCGTCCGGAAGCCAAGACAAATATGGGCACAGCACTTTATTCGATAGAAATGGATCTGCCGCAATTGAAAGCTGACAACTGGATTCTTGACTTGGGTGACGTCAGAGAAAGTGCCCGTGTACGAATTAACGGGAAAGATGCGGGTATAGTATGGGCCGTCCCATTCCGCCTCACTGTAGGCAGCCTGCTGAAACCGGGTAAGAACTTGATTGAAGTAGAAGTGACTAACCTGCCAGCTAACCGCATTGCCGAACTAGACAGAGAAAAAGTGGAATGGCGTATCTTCAAAGATATCAATATTGCCAAACTGAATTATAAGAAAGGAACCTATGACAATTGGGAACCACTGCCATCAGGACTGAATGGAAATGTCCGCCTGATTCCGGTTTCCTATTCAAAATAGACAGAAAATGAAAAAACATAAACTAATCCTATGCCTGCTTTCGGCTTTCGCTGTAACAGGCACCTGGGCACAGCAACAGGTAGCTGCGCCCATGAAAGACGTAAACCAAGTAATTGACCTCACCCTCGATAGTCTGAACAAGGCCAAGACCGTACGCCCGGTAGCCGGATCAACTCGCAAAGGACAGAATCCGGTATTGTTTCTGGTCGGTAATTCAACTATGAGAACCGGAACATTAGGTAACGGAAATAACGGCCAGTGGGGATGGGGCTATTTTGCTCATGAATATTTTGACGAAAATAAGATTTCAGTAGAAAACCATGCATTAGGAGGAACCAGCAGCCGTACGTTCTACAAATTCTTATGGAAAGACGTTCTGAAAGGTGTCCGGAAAGGCGATTGGGTCATCATTGAACTTGGACATAACGATAATGGTCCGTACGATAGCGGCAGAGCCCGTGCATCCATCCCCGGAATCGGGAACGACAGCCTGATTGTCACTATCAAAGAAACCGGAGTACGAGATACAGTCTATACTTACGGAGAATACATGCGCCGCTATATCCAAGAAACAAAAGCCAAAGGAGCGCACCCGATTCTGTTTTCACTCACACCCCGTAACGCTTGGGATGACAAAGACAGCACCATTATTATCCGTGTAAACCAGACTTTCGGCCTTTGGGCCAAACAAGTAGCCGAAGCAGAAAACGTACCGTTCATCGATCTGAATGAAATCACGGCACGTAAATTCGAGAAATTCGGTAAAGAAAAGGTAAAATATATGTTCTATCTTGACCGCATCCATACCAGCACATTCGGTGCCCGTGTCAATGCCGAATCGGCAGCAGAAGGCATACGTAACTGCCCCGGTCTGGAACTTGCGCAATATTTGAAACCCATCGTCAAAGATACAATAACAGGATCAAGCAGGAAACCGGGATGCCCGGTTCTTTTCACTATAGGCGACAGCACTGTACACAACCAGGACAAGGATAAAGACGGCCCGTGGGGATGGGGAAGTGTTATAGGAGAACTGTTCGACAACAAACGTATTACTGTCGAGAATTGTGCTAAAGCAGGTAGAAGTGCCCGAACTTTTCTGGAAGAAGGCTATTGGGACAAGGTATATAATGCTCTACAACCGGGTGATTATGTAATCATGCAGTTCGGACATAACGATGCAGGACCAATCAACACAGGAAAGGCACGTGCCGAACTCCCAGGTTCCGGCAATGAAAGTAAAGTTTTTCTGATGGAAGCGACCAAACAATATGATGTAGTCTACACTTTCGGATGGTACATCCGAAAATTCGTAATGGATGCCAAAGAAAAGGGAGCTATCCCTATCGTATTGAGCCATACTCCACGTAACATGTGGGACAACGGGAAAATACAGAGCAACGCTACTTCATTCGGCAAATGGTCGGCTGAAGCCGCCCAATCAACCGGAGCCTATTATATCGACCTCAACAAACTGACAGGTAGCAAATTACAGAAACTTGGCTATGAAAAAGGTCTGAAGAAAGTCGGTGTCTATTATTGCGGAGACCACACCCACTTCTCACTCAAAGGAGCAAGACTGAATGCCCGAAGCATTGCTGAAGGCCTGCTCCAGTCAGATTGTAACCTGAAAGATTATCTGAAATAAACCTGGCTACAAAATAGCCGGCAGAAAGAATAAACGCAAATCACCCGGATAAATAAGACTAACCAGACTTATTTACCCGGGTGATTTTTTATAGATCTTATAGAATAAAGAGATTTACGATTCTAAAGAGGCAATACCCTATTATTGTAAAGTAACTCCCATCAAACCTATAACTACATCGTTTGCAAGAGTTTCCAGTGTCAACGACTTCAATTCCTTTCCGGATGACAGAGGCATATCAAGCAGCACTCCTGCCCCACCGTCTATTTCCCGTCCATATACACCGGTTATCCCCAATTCCTTTCCTAAATCACGGCTTACTTTCCCTGATTTCAGATGCAAGCGGTAAGGACGGGGATCAGGCACCGTAAATGCAGCACCGTCTACATAGAAATCCTGCTCTATCGGGCACCAATTGTCCGGATTAGTCAGTGTCAGACGATCGGATGTACCATCTGCATATTCTACGGTAACTATCCCATTCGCTATACGACATTGCATATGGTTAGTACTTCCGGCAAGTAACAGATAGGCATGCGAAGCCTTACCAGACAACGGAATTGAAATACGATCGGGATAATTGTCCCAAAGCGAAGTGAAAGCAATATTGTTTCCTTCTTTCATCAAACGGAACGGTATACCCAAACCTGTTACAAACTTATTATCGTGAATCAGATTTCTTAAGCCCGAATCATCGACCGTAGCGCTAAGCAATGGATGACACCATTCCCCTATTCCCTGAACCGGAAGCTGTAAGGTAGTATATGGAGAACGAGGAGAATAATACTGCTCCTTAAAAATAGAAGTTACCGAATCATTCAGGAAACGATCCATATCTACCATCCGACATGATGCCGCATCAATATCATCAAAATCAGGCCTGAATTCTTTCCGTTCCGGAATAAATATATTGACAGGTTGCCACCATTCCATACTCCCCTGTCGGGTTTTAATAAAAATGGTATGATGCCCATATACAGCATTTACAATTGCTGAAAAATGCTTTCCGGACCCCATGTCATAACTTTCCAATATACGTTGAGGATCATATACTTCCGTAACTGTAACTTCCGAGGGTATATCAAGTTTCAAGGAAGCGCCTGTCTCCACAAGCATTTCTTTACCTGTCAAATCGGCCAGTTCTCCCCCTTTCCATACAATCATAACCTCCGCTTCAGAAACAGTTGCCGGAATCTTTATAGATATCACCGGATAACCGTTGGCTGAAGGAATGACTGACCATCCGGTTTTCTTTCCGTTCACCGTCACCGAACCGATACGCTCTTTACGCACATTCAACTGCAAGTCAACATCCAAAGGCTTCACAAAATGACTGGAAATCTTGTACACATCCTGTTCTCCCTTCCGCTCAAAAGAATAAGACACATCCGGCATTTCAAATGCAGCCTTATCCCAATCCATAGGAAATCCCGGACGGATAACAACCTTATCATGCAAAGCATCGGGTAAAACCCCGAATAATCCCTGTATCAACAATCGTGATGCCACTCCGATAGGATCCCCAAAATCACGGTAACACTCTCCTCGGGCCGCATCATAAAAACTCACTTGTCCCCAGTTACCCGGACTATCTCCCACGTACATTCCATCCAACACAGAACTTTTCAACAATTTGAAACCACTTTCGGCACGCCCAGCCTGAAAGTAGGCCAAAGCAGTATGCATCACCTCAGCAAACGCTACATTGTTGATACTCCAAGAATATGGAAGCCAGTTGGAAGTTGAAATGGTTTCATATCCTTCATCCGGCAACCCTTCGGCCTTTACAGGAATATGAGGTATGGAAGTATCAATATAACGGGTAGCCTGGTAAGTCTGGAAAGGATCGGCGGTCTCACTGTCTATGGCATGATAAATAGTCCACACAGCCGCACTTTCATGCAAGCGCTTGTATCCCATAAAATCCTGAAACTCGGCCCAATGTCCTTTATCAGCCATCCAAAGACGAGTATTCATAGCCTGCAGAATTTTCTCCGACTCTTTCCGGTAAGGTTCAGGATCTTCTCCGATTTTGGCCGCTATTTCAGCAGCCCACTTATTGGCACGGTAATTATAGGCCGATGAATGAGTTACGGCACCACTATTATAATAAAGGGCGTCACTTGCCCATATACAGGCATAAGCATCATACAGGCCATCATTATCCGGATCATAATTCAATTTCTCCCAAGCCAGATGACGGGTAATGACAGGCCACATTTTACGTGCATAATCTACATCGCCGGTCCAATTCATATGCCACAACAACTCATCTATATAACAGAGGTTCATGTCATAATGATGCATCTGGTCATTACGGTGAGGATTACGGCAGATATAACCGTTGCTGTACTGAGGTGTACCCCATTTCTTTACAGAACGGGCCAAATGCATAGCAGAATCCTGGGCCGGATGTGGAATAGTATTAGGCACACCAGTTACCTGACTGGCTGCATAAGCATCAAAATGCGTACGGGCACGGTCATGCCACCCTAACGCATCACCAGTATAGGCAGCCCGCCAACCGCTTAAAGGCATACGCCAGCCTACAGCCCCATGCAACCATACCTCTCCGTCCCAAATACCATCAGCAGCGGCAACAAGTGTTCCTCCCAACGTATTGATATAAGGATCAGGAGTTATAAATTTTACTCTGGACACAAGACTCACACGTGCCTTCTCCGATTTTCCGTATAACATCCTTCCTTCCGCCAATGTCGGAATACGAAGATCCAGATTCTCCAGTATCAAATAAGATTCTTTATCTAACCGTAAATCATATTGCTTCAATTGCTCCGGATGTTCAGGTGCCTCGAAACAACCGGGAGGATCGGCTCCCATATCTCCATTACGGTTCAATTTCTTGGCACGGATCTCAGAAATGTAACAATGCAACACAGCATCCTTGGGCATATTCTCTGTTTCAAACTTCCATACTGCACCGTCAACATCCGGAAAAGCCAAGACAGATACAGACAATATTCCACCCTTCCAAGCCTCGTCCTTCAATGAATAGGTACGGCGACCGGCCGTATACCTGGCCTCACAATAGTCTATGGAATCAAGAGCCAGAACAGAAGTACCACATTGAAGACTAAAACGGATATTCTTACTCTCTTTCTTATCATAAGCAGCAAAAACCGGACGGTCGCTCGTCTCCAGACGGAAAGGCGACCAACTTCCATAAAGTGCCCGTGTAAACCGGTTTTTTCCATTCACACAGACAAAGTCATCACCTTCCGGATAATACTGCAGCCGACGTACAGTTCCTCTCTTATCCTCATTATAAGAAGTAGACTCAATAAAATCACCTATTCTTTTTGCTTGTCTGGACTGTGACCATCCCGGCAAAAAACCAATAGTCATCAAAGCAAACCAAAGATAATGGACATTTTTCATAATCATGCAAACTACTAAAGTATAATGGAACGACAATCAAGGCAATGGCTTCAAACCTTCCCAGCGAACATTCCATTTGCCGTCTTTCGGAAATCCAGGATTAATTCCTTCCGATCCATCCCATCCAGCACACATCATGGCAACCGCAGTCAACAACCCGCCATTGCCCGGCAAATAGATACGTAACCTGCCATCCTGATAATTATGACCATTCACCAGATAAGTATTGGTACGTTTATCCATCAGCAAAGCACCTACCGCTTTCTCAGGTTCTCCCAAACGGGCCGCATTCATGGCTGTCATCGGATAATCCCATCCCCATGTCTTGTTCCAGTTCCAGTTATCCCAGACCCAATGAAGCGTATTCTTCATATACTCCACATTAGTCTGGTTACTTAATGGCAAAATACCCACAGCCCCCAATACAGCCATATGATCAGAAGTAAAACGGATATCCTTGTAGGTATCTGTTGCAGTTTCGGCCGCCAGATACAATTTATCCTCATTATAAGCCAGAGGAGAAAGTTTTGCTATTAACGTATCCCATTCCGGAACTCGCTTCATACCGGCACGTTCCCGCCACTTCTGGGCTGTTTCCATAGCAAAATGCCAGTAAGACAATTCAAAAGGAGGATTGACAGTTTCGGCTGCCTTCAAAGTTTCCTGTGCAGGAATAGCACCTTTCAGTACATAACGGTCATTCCCTTTATCATATGTAGCAAACGAATACATAAAGGCAGCAGTTTCCTGAATCAACGGATTATACTTCCGGATGATACTGTCTGAAGGGTCTGCCCTATAAACCAGTTCGGCCAAATAAATAAGATGAGGTTGTTGCCATATCAGAAAACTACCGACATTTGAAGGAGCTTCCTCACCGCTAGGGTCAGTCATCTTCATCCAACGTACACCGTCGTATCCCTGGCGACTTGCAATTTCCCTGGCTACAGGTTCTACTGTACCATACCATCCTAACGTACGGTCAAGCAGTTCGGGATGTCCCCATAAGGCAAATTGGGCCTGATGCCACCAAATCATTTCCATATGAAACTTCCCAAACCAGGAATTATACGTAAGTCCTGTCTCTTGAGGAGGAGTGGATCCAGCACATTGTATAGCCAACAAATATTGGCTCAGCACTACACGGCGTTCCAGCTCCTTGGCCCGCGGATCAGTACACTGAGAAAAATCGGCCACGCCTCCCTTTTGCCAATAA
The DNA here is from genome assembly GCF_900128495.1 of Bacteroides ilei. Lineage (GTDB taxonomy): Bacteria > Bacteroidota > Bacteroidia > Bacteroidales > Bacteroidaceae > Phocaeicola > Phocaeicola ilei. Next base: position 1,878,984 of record NZ_LT635801.1, on the reverse strand, counting down.
CCATTCCAATAAGCAGCAGAAGCTTTCTCGGCCTGGGCAAATGTTATATCAGGAACTGTCGGTTGTTCCGGAGTAAACAGGCAGGTAAACGACAATACCGTATCTGCCGGTGTCAGAACAAAATAGTTCTTTTTCTTTTCTGTAACAGTTGCCTCACCTTCCCAACAGACCGTCACATAATAAACAGTAGAATCCAATTCACGTTTCAACACAGCCGAATGAGCATCCTGGGTAAGTAAAGTCGTGGAATGTCTGTCATCGGAATTCCAATCACAAGCATCATCACTATGTTTTCCGGTAGGATACGGAAAACGTAACTTGACCGCAGGATGGATCTGTGAAGAAATATGGGCCGCAATCATATCCAAGGAAGGATGACACACAGTCTGTACATGATAAGCAGTGCCATCCAAACTAAAACGGCTGTCAATCTCTCCATTCCACATGTCCAAAGTCTGATGGATATCCTTCACTTGTGAAACAGTTACACTATCACCTGTTTCCAATCCTACAATCCCCAGATGCAGACGGTGAGGATTGATGCGATACCATTCGGAAGCATCATGCTGACGGCCTTTTTCCTTAAACTGACAGGCATATAACTCTTTATGCCCTTTTCCAAAATCAAACTCTTTCAAATATTCTTCTCTCCTGAATTTCTCAGGATTGGCAAAACTATGCCACCCCCATTGACTCTGTGTTCCCAACGGGACGCCATTACTATATACTTCGGGAAATGTCTGCAGTCCGGTTATATCTACCGTATAGGCAAATCCTCCATTACCAACCGATAAAGAAGACAGAGAATCAACAGCTGTTACCTGTGGATTGTTACGGGTAACCAAAGCCAACCGGTCAATCGGTTCTGTTTTTTGTGTACTACATGCTGCCAACATCAGGACAGCTACAGAATATACCCAACCTTTCATGTTTTTCATTGGTTTTATAATTAGATTAAGTTCGTTATCGCCCACGAAAATAAACAATATATTATAAAACACATAGATTTTACAGACAAATGGCACGAATTTTACCTTTTATTTAGAAACCAATAAAATAAAAAGACCGGAAAAACGATTCTCCGTCCTCCCGGTCAACTGTTATAAATATAAATCTCAATATCAGAACTGGAACAAGGCTGTCAACACCAGACGATGATTCATTACTGTATGTGATTCCGTAGCCTTCGCCTTAGCGTCAAACTCATCGCCATACCACGCATTACACAAAGAATATTCAGCTCCGAACTTCCAATGAGGAACGTTATAGGTGAGTTCGGCCGTACCGGTAAACAGCTGCCCCAATCCGGTTCCTGTCCCTAATACATCTATGACTTCCTTACTGGCACCCAACGACTTCAGATAGCCAAAGAACAAAGCAGGACGCCATTTTTTCCCGTAAGCGACATTTACCCACGTAGCGGAAGTACGCAATGGAGTATATGCCTGTTCGCCCGTAACCGGATCAATATGAGTAATGCCATACCCACCGACCGTACTGGTCTGAGTCAGATTGGTACCTAATACACTTTTCGCTGCCACCAGCCAGTTATGCCGTACATATTTGACATGCGCCTCGGCCGACACACCGGTAATCCGTTCATCAACCTTATAGGTGGTAGTGACATTATCATCCGTCACTTCCGAATTCACACGAGGTGTTATAGAACTCACATGTACTCCTGCTCCCGCTATCAGCCCCGTATGCTTATAATCCATTCCGACATACCATTCGGGCATACAACTTTTCTTTATGAACTCCTGGCTCTTCTGCGTACCTGTTTCACCGGCTTTGTTGGATTTCGGACCTACAGACAGATACTGCGACTGCCACACAGCTGCAGCTGTCAGCTGAAAATGACGGTCACTATAACGGTAACGGATCTGTGGAGCACGACTGAAAGGCTGGTAAGGTGCTCCCATATTCAGGTTCAGAATCTCAGGGGATACATCACCATACAAAGGATGCCATGTCTGACCAACCAGCAAAGCTGACTTTTTCCATGCCAGGTTGAAATAGGCATGACGCACACGGAATAAGGAATAAGTTGTTCCTGATCCACGAAAATCGACCTCCACTTTGGCTGAAGTCCTGGCTTTCCCAAGTTTGGGCCCATTAATATCTACCCCCAACCGTGTATACAAGGTATAGAAATCACTGTTGGAATTTCCATTCAAGTCCTCCCCATTGGGATCAAGATTTTTATCCAATGGATACATATAGAACAAACCGTCGACCGTTTCAGAATTGGAACGGCTGTTATAGAACAAATCCGTACGGACCTGTCCGTAAAAATTATAGTCAAACCCCTTTTTCTGGGAAAAAACATTGGCTGTTCCACCCAAGAGAACAGCCAACAATAAACAATATTTTTTCATTCTATCAAAACAACTGTTTGCCATTAAAAATAAAAACCAAAACCTATCTTCACACCCAACTTGCTGTAATCAGAGCAATCATTAAAACTCAGGTCATAATATACAGCAGGCTCAATTGTAACCGTCCTGCTCAAGAAAAAAGCATAACCCAATTCGGGAGTAAGACATACTATATTTTTCCGGGTAGCTCCATTCGACAAATGCTTATAGGCCAAACCTAACCCACCATACACACCACTATCAGCTATATAGTAACGCATTCCGGCTCCAAGACTCGTCTCATCTAGGCCATTCTCAACATATTCGCCTTTAAAACCAACCAAAACAGACAAGTTATCACAGATAAAGGCCCCTCCACTTATACTCAATCCGAAATTAGTTCCTTCATATTTACTATGAGAGAGATTCAAACCAGTCAACGAAGTATTCAAATACCATGTACCTTTCTCAAACTGCGCATTCGCCTGAATGCATCCCATCAACAAGATAAAAACTATCAGTATCTTTTTCATACTCTTTAACTCAGTTTCTTATATTTTCTGAACCAAACGACAAACCAGACAACCGCTATGATGACACAGCATCCTCCCAACGGATATGCAACAGACGGAGCCAATGCAAGACCTTCCGGTGCTATCAATATATACGTTGAACATACGCACGTCATAAACAACGCCGGTATCAAAGTCACCCAATAATTTTTCTTTGAACATACCAACCATACTGTTATGGCCCATAATGTAAAGACAGACAATGTCTGGTTACACCATGCAAAATATCTCCAGATAATCTTGAATCCTTCAGCATCACCGAAACTGTAAAGTAACAACCCCATAGTCAACAGGAATATAGGAATACAGATCATCAGACGACGACGTATGGAACGCTGCTCCATATGCAGAAAATCAGCAACAATAAGCCGGGCAGAACGCAAAGCCGTATCACCACTGGTAATAGGAGCAGCAACAATACCTAAAATAGCCAGGATGCCACCAAAAGTCCCCAACCAATCATTTGAAATGTCGGTAGCTACCTTTGCACCTGAATAGGCTATACCGGTAGCTTCATCTACAATCCCGTTTTCATGGAAAAAATAAGTAGCGGCTGCAGCCCATATCAACGCAACTATACCTTCCGTCACCATGGCACCATAAAATACGGGGCGGCAATGTTTTTCATTGGTAATACACCGAGCCATCAACGGAGATTGTGTAGCATGGAATCCGCTTATCGCCCCACAGGCAATAGAAATGAACATCATCGGAAATATCGGATTCTTTTCGTATTTTGTGCCGAAACCGTTCCACATTTCCGGCAAGTCAGGATTCTTTACATAAAGCATGACTAAAATACCTACTGCCATAAACAATAAGGCAAAAGCAAACAACGGATAAATCTTTCCGATAATTTTATCAATAGGCATCAGGGTTGCCAACACATAATAAATGAAAATCACTACGATCCAGAAATAAATATTCAAGGAATCGGGAGTCATACCAGCCAGCAACTCAGCGGGACCGGAAACAAAGACTGCTCCAACAAGAATCATGAGCAACACTGTAAACACACAAGCTACTTGTTTGGTACGGTTACCAAGAAAACGTCCGATAATTTCAGGAAGACTTTCTCCTGAATGCCTGATAGACAAGCCCCCGGCAAGAAAATCATGCACGGCACCGGCAAATATAGTACCCAATACAATCCATAAATAAGAAGCCGTACCAAACTGCGCTCCCATTATAGCTCCGAATATCGGTCCCAGACCGGCAATATTCAGAAATTGGATCATAAAAATCTTCCAGGTGGGAAGAGGTATGAAATCCACTCCATCGGCCATAGTCAGTGCCGGAGTCTTTTTAGAAGAATCAGGAGCAAATAATTTATCGATGTATTTCCCATAGACCCAATAGCCAACCAGTAACAAAACCAAAGCTATACTAAATGTTATCATATGTAATTTTATTAAAACGACGGCAAAAATAACAAATTAAAAGGATAGTCAATATTTTTATATAATAAAATTTACTCATTCATTATTAAGTCCAAATAAAAAGGCCGGGGCAACCTTCCATCCCATAGATTGTTTGTATATTTGCCACACCCAAAAACAACAGATATGTATCATTTCAAAATAATAATCCTATTCTTATCTCTATGCGGATTTGTATATAGGACCCCAGTCTCAGGACAATCCATACAGTCCAAATATGAAATCAGAGCTACATGGCTCACGACATTGGGAGGTCTGGACTGGCCGTCACAAAAAGCGACAAGTGCCGGAAGCATAGAACGCCAAAAAAAAGAATTATGCAACATATTGGACAAACTGAAGGCAGCCAATTTCAATACCGTTCTTTTGCAGACACGTGTACGGGGAGATGTTATCTATCCATCTAAAATCGAAGCTTTCACTGAATCCCTCAGCGGACACGAAGCACAAAATCCAGGTTATGACCCATTGAAATTCGCAATCGACGAATGTCATAAACGGGGGTTGGAACTGCATGCATGGTTTGTCACCATTCCTATAGGAAACCTTCGTCAGGTACGACTTTTAGGGAAAAACTCTGTAACTAGAAAACATCCGGGTATCTGTACCCGGTTCAAAGATAGTTGGTACCTCAACCCAGGAAATCCGGGAACAGCCGATTATCTGGCAAGTCTGGTACATGAAATCGTTGCCAATTACGACATAGACGGTATACATTTCGACTATATCCGCTATCCGGAACAAGGCGAAAAATTTCCAGACCAGGCAACTTACCGTAAATACGGCAAAAAACAACCGTTGAAAAATTGGCGTAGGAATAACATAACCAATATCGTACGACGACTTTATTCCGAAACAAAAAAACTGAAGCCATGGGTAAAGGTCAGCAGCTCTCCCATCGGAAAATACAATGATACCGGACGATACCCGTCGAGAGGCTGGAATGCATACGAAACAGTATACCAGGACGCCCAGGCATGGTTGAAAGAAGGTATTCATGACGCCTTGTTTCCCATGATGTATTTTCAAGGCAACAGTTTCTACCCGTTTGCCCTTGACTGGCAGGAAAACAAGTCTGGGAAATGGATTATACCTGGTCTAGGAATCTATTTTCTTCATCCTAAGGAGCAGAATTGGAAACTGGATGAAATAGTACGGCAAATATACTTCATACGCAGCATCAAGTTAGACGGGCAAGCCTATTTCCGGAACAGATTCCTGCTAGATAATACAAAGGGGTTATTTGACCAACTCAAAGAACAATTCTATACTACACCGGCAGTGGTCCCTCCCATGACATGGATTGACAGCATTGCACCGTCTGCCCCTTCAGAACCGTATTTCCAACCGTTGGATAGAGGAGTCAGACTTTCATGGAAACCATCTACCGACAATCTGGCCACACCTGTATTCTATCGCATATACGCATCCAATGAATATCCGGTAAATATTGAAGACCCCCAAAATCTGATAGAGATACGTACTGATTCAACCCAATATACCTATATTCCTGAACTGCCATGGAATGAACGGATCTACTGGGCGGTAACAGCAACAGACCGCTGTGGAAATGAAAGCATGCCTCTACCGATGAATAAGCCTTTCCTTCAAGAAAGTAATTTGAAAAATTAATGGGAATAAGCAAAATAATCATTACTTTTGCATAACTATTGAAATAATAAACTTAATCATATCACATGAGCAATCAACGATACATGATGCGTGGCGTTTCAGCATCAAAAGAAGATGTACATAACGCAATCAAAAACATTGATAAAGGTATATTCCCTAAGGCATTCTGCAAGATTATTCCGGATATTCTGGGTGGAGACCCGGAATACTGCAACATCATGCACGCCGACGGAGCCGGAACAAAATCCTCTTTGGCCTATCTGTACTGGAAAGAAACAGGCGACCTGTCCGTATGGAAAGGAATTGCACAAGATGCACTGATCATGAACATCGACGACCTGTTGTGCGTAGGGGCAGTAGACAATATTCTGGTATCTTCTACAATCGGCCGGAATAAACTGCTGGTACCGGGAGAAGTGATTTCAGCCATTATCAACGGTACTGACGAATTGCTGGCCGAACTTCGTGACATGGGTGTAGGAGTCTATGCGACAGGTGGTGAAACAGCCGACGTAGGCGATCTGGTACGCACCATTATTGTAGACAGTACGGTAACTTGCCGTATGAAACGCTCGGATGTAATAGACAACGCCAACATACGTCCGGGAGATGTGATTGTCGGCTTGGCTTCTTTCGGCCAGGCTACTTATGAGAAAGAATATAACGGCGGTATGGGGAGCAATGGACTGACCAGTGCCCGTCACGATGTATTCAGCAAATACCTGGCAGAAAAATATCCGGAAAGTTATGACCACGCCGTACCCTCAGAACTGGTATACAGCGGTAAACTCAAACTGACAGATGCCGTAGAAGGCTCTCCATTGGATGCCGGAAAACTGGTTCTTTCTCCTACACGGACTTATGCCCCTGTAGTCAAAAAACTGCTCGATGCCCTACGGCCGCAGATCCACGGTATGGTTCACTGTTCGGGCGGAGCACAGACAAAAGTCCTGCATTTTGTAGGCGACAACTGCCGTGTCATTAAAGATAACCTCTTCCCCGTTCCTCCTTTGTTCCGTACTATCAAGGAACAGAGTGGTACCGACTGGGACGAAATGTATAAGGTTTTCAATATGGGACATCGTCTGGAAGTCTATCTGTCACCGGAACATGCAGAACAGGTAATCGAAATCAGCAAGTCGTTCAATATCGATGCTCAGATTATCGGACGCATTGAAGAAAGCGATCACAAAGAACTGATTATCCGTTCTGAATTCGGAGAATTTACATATTAATCAACTGCCATAATTAAGGAATAAAATGGCAGAACATAATACCATACTAGAGAAGCTGGACGGCTTGATGTCACGTTTCGAAGAAGTCTCGACATTGATTACCGACCCGAATGTAATTGCCGACCAGAAACGATATGTCAAACTGACTAAAGAATATAAGGAACTGGGTGACTTGATGACCGCGCGTAAAGAGTACTTGCAATGCCTCAACGGCTTGGAGGAGGCTAAAATGATGATGTCGGAAAGTGATCCAGAAATGAAAGAAATGGCCCGTGAAGAGGCAGCTAAATATGAAGCACGTATACCGGAACTGGAAGAAGAGATCAAATTACTGCTGATTCCGGCCGATCCTCAGGACGACCGCAATGCCATCCTGGAAATCCGTGGTGGTACAGGAGGAGACGAAGCTGCAATATTTGCAGGTGATTTGTTCCGCATGTATTCTAAATATTGTGAGTCGAAAGGTTGGAAGCTGGAAGTTTCAAGTGCCAACGAAGGGGCTGCCGGCGGTTTCAAGGAAATTATCTGTTCTGTTACAGGAGAAAAAGTTTACGGAACCTTAAAGTATGAATCGGGAGTACATCGGGTACAACGGGTACCTGCAACAGAAACCCAAGGACGCGTACATACATCGGCAGCATCTGTAGCAGTACTACCCGAAGCAGAACCGTTCGATGTAGAAATCAACGAAGGAGAAATCAAATGGGATACATTCCGAAGCGGCGGTGCAGGAGGACAGAATGTCAACAAAGTGGAATCAGGAGTACGATTACGCTACAACTGGAAAAATCCTAACACCGGAATTGTGGAAGAAATTCTCATTGAATGTACCGAAACCCGTGACCAACCTAAAAACAAGGAACGGGCATTGGCACGTTTACGTACCTTCATCTACGACAAGGAACACCAGAAATACATTGACGATATCGCTTCCAAGCGTAAAACCATGGTAAGTACAGGCGACCGTTCTGCAAAGATCCGGACCTATAATTATCCGCAGGGGCGTATTACCGATCACCGCATTAACTACACCATTTACAATCTGGCTGCCTTCATGGATGGTGACATCCAAGACTGTATCGACCACCTGATTGTTGCGGAGAACGCAGAACGTTTAAAAGAAAGTGAATTATAAGCCGAAACATAATGTAAATAATTATGAATAAACAAGAACTATTCGAAAATATCAAAAGAAAGAAATCCTTTCTATGTGTAGGTCTGGACACAGACATCAAGAAAATTCCTGAATTCCTACTGGAAGAAGAAGACCCTATCTTCACATTCAACAAGGCTATCATTGACGCAACAGCTCCCTTCTGTATAGCATACAAACCCAATCTGGCTTTTTATGAAAGCATGGGAGTAAAAGGATGGATTGCCTTTGAAAAGACTGTGAACTACCTGAAAGAGAATTATCCGGACCAGTTTATCATAGCCGATGCCAAACGAGGTGATATCGGCAACACATCGGCCATGTATGCCCGTACTTTTTTTGAAGAAGAAAATCTGGATGCAGTAACGGTGGCTCCATACATGGGTGAAGACAGTGTCACCCCCTTCTTGGGATATGAAGGTAAATGGGTTATCCTGTTGGCGCTTACTTCCAACAAAGGATCACACGATTTCCAACTGACGACAGATACGGAAGGCGAACGTCTGTTCGAAAAAGTCTTGAGAAAATCACAGGAGTGGGGCAATGACCAGAACATGATGTATGTAGTAGGTGCTACCCAAGGACGTATGTTTGAAGATATCCGCAAAATTGTTCCAGACCATTTCCTGCTTGTTCCGGGCATCGGTGCACAAGGAGGTTCCCTGGAAGAAGTATGTAAATATGGAATGACCAAAGAATGTGGACTGATTGTCAATTCAAGCCGTGCCATCATTTATGCCGACAAAAGTGAAAATTTTGCAGAAGTTGCCGGCAAGGAAGCGCAAAAGGTCCAACTGCAAATGGCTGAACAATTGAAAGCAATCTTATAAAACAGACAATAAATAGCTCATTTTTTACAATTGCTACTATACAATTGCAAACTCATATCAAACTGCATCTGCAATTATCTATCCAGATGCAGTTTTTTTATACCCTCAAAGTACTGTATTTGAGACAACTTTTCTATCCATGAAATAATAAATAATTGGCATTTTATACGGTTATCTAAAAAAAAAATACGTAATTTGCATAATTAAGATGTAGCATTTTTTAAATGCTTGTAAGAAAAACAGAAGAAAAACAAATAAGAAAATAAAAGCTATGGAGTTTTCAGCTAAGCAAATTGCAGAATATATCCAAGGAACAATTGTAGGAGACGAAAATGCAACGGTACATACTTTTGCAAAAATAGAAGAAGGCATACCAGGAGCATTGTCTTTCCTTTCCAATCCTAAATATACCCATTATATTTATGACACCCAGTCAACCATCGTTTTGGTTAACAAGGACTTCCATCCAGAACATGAAATCAAGGCTACGCTAATAAAAGTTGACAATGCCTATGAAAGTCTGGCCAAGCTGATGACCTTGTACGAAATGAGCAAACCCCAAAAAACAGGCATTGATCCGCTTGCTTCTGTTGCGTCCAATGCTAAAATCGGCAAAAATGTCTATATCGGACCATTTGCATGTGTTGAAGAAGGTGCAGAAATCGGAGACAATACTTACCTTCACCCCCATGTTACTGTCGGATGCAACGCCAAAGTTGGAAATGATACCATCCTCTATCCCCATGTTACCGTCTATCACGATTGCCGGATAGGAAATAACTGCATATTGCATGCAGGTTCTGTTATCGGAGCAGACGGTTTCGGCTTCGCTCCGTCTCCGGAAGGATATGAAAAGATTCCCCAAATTGGTATTACAATCATTGAAGATAATGTGGAGATCGGAGCCAATACATGCATAGACCGTGCTACAATGGGAGCTACCATCATCCATAAAGGGGTGAAACTGGATAACCTGATTCAATTGGCCCATAATGTAGAGGTCGGAAGCCACACAGTCATGGCTTCACAAGGCGGAGTGGCCGGTTCAGCAAAAATTGGTGAATGGTGTATGTTCGGCGGGCAAGTAGGTGTAGCCGGCCATATCAGGATAGGCGACCATGTAAACGTTGGTGCCCAGTCAGGAATTCCGGGAAATGTAAAACCACATACTACCCTCATGGGATATCCCGCCATCGACCCGAAACAGTTTGCACGTTCGGCTGCCATCTACAAGAAATTACCGGATATGTATGCAGAGTTGGGACGCCTGCAGAAAGAAATTGAAGAACTAAAAAAACAACTAAATAAATAAGCCCATGTTGAAACAAAAAACTTTAAAAGGCAGTTTTTCATTGAACGGCAAAGGACTTCATACCGGAGTCAAACTTACCGTAACCTTTAATCCTGCCCCTGAACACCACGGGTATAAAATCCAACGGATAGACTTGGACGACCAACCAATCATCGATGCTGTAGCAGACAACGTAATTGATACTACCCGAGGAACTGTTTTAGCGAAAAACGGGGTAAAAGTTAGTACCGTAGAACATGCAATGGCAGCTCTTTATGCCGCCGGTATTGATAACTGCCTGATTCAGGTAAACGGACCTGAATTTCCGATTCTGGACGGTAGTGCCAGACAATATGTAGAGTGTATCAAGAAAGTAGGCATAGAAGAACAGGCTGCACCGAAAGATTTCTACATCATCAAATCCAAAATTGAATTCCGTGATGATACAACTGGATCATCCATCATTGTACTTCCCGACGAAAATTTCAGTGTCAATACACTAATCTCGTATGACTCTAAAATTCTGACTAACCAGTACGCAACTCTGGAAAATATGGAGGACTTTCCTACAGAGATCGCATCTGCCCGTACATTCGTATTTGTACGTGAAATAGAGCCCCTACTGAACGCCGGACTTATTAAAGGAGGTGACTTGGATAATGCGATTGTCATTTATGAAAAGGAAATGACACAGGAAAATTATGACAAACTGGCTGACGTTATGGGAGTGCCCCACATGGATGCCAGCCATCTGGGATATATCAATCATATACCTTTAGTATGGCCTAACGAACCTGCACGCCATAAACTATTGGACATAATCGGTGATCTTGCCTTAATCGGTAAACCCATCAAAGGACGTATCATAGCAACCCGACCGGGACATACCATCAACAATAAATTTGCACGCCAAATCCGTAAGGAGATCCGTCTGCATGAAATCCAGGCACCGATATACAACTGCAATGAAGCACCGTTGATGGATGTTAACCGCATCCGGGAACTGCTTCCCCACCGCTATCCTTTCCAACTGGTAGACAAGGTAATTGCAATCGGAGCCAACTATATCGTGGGCGTTAAAAATGTAACGTCAAACGAACCCTTCTTCCAGGGACACTTTCCTCAGGAACCGGTCATGCCAGGAGTACTCCAGGTTGAAGCCATGGCCCAAGTGGGAGGATTACTGGTATTGAATTCATTGGAAGAGCCGGAACGTTTTTCCACATACTTCCTGAAAATAGACAATGTCAAATTCCGCCAGAAAGTGGTTCCGGGAGATACCCTTATATTCAGAGTAGAACTGATGGCGCCTATCCGCCGTGGAATCTCCACAATGAAAGGTTATATATTTGTAGGAGAAAAAATAGTCTGTGAAGCTGAATTCATGGCACAAATTGTAAAAAACAAATAAACAGATATGATAAGTCCATTAGCATATATAGATCCAGATGCAAAAATCGGAGAAAACGTAGAAATTGGTCCTTTTGTCTTTATCGATAAAAATGTAGTCATTGGCGACAACAATGTAATCATGCCCAATGCAAACATCATGTATGGTTCACGTATCGGTAACAACAACCGGATTTTTCCAGGAGCCATTATCGGTGCCATTCCACAAGACCTGAAATTCCGTGGAGAAGAGACTACAGCCGAAATAGGTGACAATAACAGCATACGTGAAAACGTAACAATCAATCGGGGAACTGCAGCTAAAGGAAAAACGGTAGTAGGTAGTAATAATCTTCTGATGGAAGGAGTACACGTGGCACACGACGCCCGTATCGGTAACGGATGCATCATCGGCAACTCTACAAAAATGGCTGGTGAAATCGTCATCGATGATTTCTCCATTATCAGTGCCAATGTCCTGATGCATCAGTTCTGCCACGTTGGAGGCTATGGAATGATACAAGGAGGGTGCCGCTTCAGTAAAGATATCCCTCCATATATCATAGCCGGACGTGAACCGATTGCCTATAGTGGAATAAACATTGTCGGACTACGCCGACGAGGTTTTTCAAATGAAATGATCGAGAATATCCACAACACTTACCGCATAATCTACAACAGCGGCAAGAATGTCAGCGATGCTCTTATCCAGGTCCGGGAAGAGATTCCAATGAGTCCTGAAATCGAATATATCATTTCATTCATAGAAAAATCAGAAAGAGGTATCATTCGCTAACGAAAATTTTGTACCTTTACAAGGTAAATTAATAAAAGAGAACAATGGTATACAAATTCAGAATAATATCCGATGAAGTAGATGATTTCTTAAGAGAAATCAAGATCGATTCAGATGCGTCGTTCTATGACCTTCACGAAGCGATTCTCAAATATACAGGATACAAGGATGATCAGATGACTTCATTCTTCATTTGTGATGACGACTGGGAAAAAGAAATTGAAATCACATTAGAAGACATGGGTAACGGAAGCTCGGAAGAAGATACTTTCGTCATGAAAGATACCCGTCTGAGCGAGTTGCTGGAAGACGAAAAACAAAAACTGATTTATGTTTTCGATCCTCTGGCTGAGCGTGTATTCTTCATTGAATTGTCCGAAATCATCACCGGCAAGGACTTACAGCATGCAACTTGTTCACGCAAAGAGGGTAACCCTCCCAAGCAGACCATTGATTTTGACGAACAGATGAACACCAATACTTCACTTGATCTGGACGAAAATTTTTATGGCGATCAGGAGTTTGATATGGAAGATTTTGATCCGGAAGGCTTTGACATGGAAGGCGGAGGAAATCCGTACGATGAAGACAAATACTAATTTTACTATATAACTTTTCAAATTTGACCAAAGCGGAGGATCTCACTACCTGAAAGGTACTGAAATTCTTCGCTTTGCCTTTTCATCAAGCCATTAAATGCTAAACATAGACACATACATGCATAAACCTACATTATTGGTAATAATAGGACCGACGGGCATCGGCAAAACCGACTTGAGCCTGGATCTTGCGGAAAAATATCATACATGTATCATTTCTGCCGACTCCAGACAATTGTATGCCGACTTGAAAATCGGAACAGCTTCCCCTACTTCGGAACAACTGGCCAGGGTTACCCATTATTTCGTAGGGACATTGAAACTGACTGATTACTATAGTGCTGCACAATATGAAGCCGAAGCCATAAAAAAACTGGAAGAACTTTTCCAGAAGCATTCTATAGTCGTCCTTACAGGAGGTTCCATGATGTATGTAGATGCGGTATGTAAAGGCATAGACGATATCCCTACCGTTGATAAGGAAACAAGACAATATCTGATGGAACGGTATGAAAAAGAAGGCCTTGAACCACTTTGTGCCGAATTAAAGTTACGCGATCCGGAATACTACAGTATTGCCGATATCAGAAATCCCAAAAGAGTCATCCATGCATTGGAAATCTGCTATATGACCGGAAAAACATATACCTCATTCCGCACACGGACCAAAAAAGAACGTCCTTTTCATATTATCAAGATAGGATTACAACGCGACCGCGAAGAGTTATATAAACGCATCAACCAGAGAGTAGACCTGATGATAGAGGAAGGCTTGCTGGAAGAAGCCCGGAAAGTATATCCATATAGAAATCTGAACTCCCTCAATACAGTAGGCTACAAAGAATTATTCAAATATTTTGATGGAGAATGGGATCTTCCTTACGCCATAGAAAAGATCAAGCAGAATTCACGTATCTATTCACGTAAACAAGTTACCTGGTTCAAACGGGATGCAGATATTACATGGTTCCATCCGGACCAGAAAAAAGAAATTCTGCAATTTATAAATGAAGAATTAAAAAGGCTGAACAATCAAATATAAATACAATTATCTAATTTTTTTATTATGAAAATTCAAATGTTAATGGTAAGCGCACTTTTAAGCTCCAGCATTGCTGTCTTTGCGCAGACGGGAGGCCAAGAAAGAGTCAACCCTTTCTTGACCGAGTTCAATACACCGTACGGTGTTCCTCCCTTTGATCAGATTACAATTCAGGATTATCGTGAAGCGTACCTGAAAGGGATGGAAGAACAGAAAAAGGAAATAGATGCAATCGTCAACCAACGTTCTGTTCCAGATTTTGAAAACACCATAGAAGCTTACGACCGTAGCGGACAACTCCTCAAAAGAGTATCCATCGTATTCGGCGGACAGAACAGCTGCAATACCAACGCTGAAATGCAAGCCTTAAGTAAAGAAATGGCTCCTCTGTTATCGGCGCACCGGGATGATATCTCAATGAATCCCCGACTGTTTGCCCGCATCAAAGAGGTCTACGACAATCGGGATAAATTCAACCTCAACAAAGAACAGAGCAAACTTCTGGAAGAAACCTATAAAAGTTTCGAGCGTAACGGAGCTAACCTGAACGAAGCAGATCAGAAGAAACTTCGTGAACTAAACCAGAAGATTTCTATGCTACAGATTACTTTCGGACAGAATATGCTGAAAGAAACCAACGCATTTAAACTGGTAATAGAAGACAAGAAGGATCTGAGCGGACTTCCTGATAATCTGATTGCCGCTGCTGCCGAAACCGCCAAAAATCTAGGTATGGAAGGTAAATGGGTATTCACTCTCCAAAACCCGAGCGTTATGCCGTTCTTGCAGTATGCCGACAACAGAGCTTTGCGTGAACGCATCTTCAAAGCCTACATCAACCGTGGTAACAACAATAATGAACAAGACAACAAAGCTCTTATCCGTGATCTGCTGACAGCCCGCCTGGAAAAGGCCAAACTCATGGGATACAAGGATTATGCGTCACTGGTATTGGATACCCGTATGGCCAAAAATGAAGAAAACGTATATAACCTGCTCGACCAATTATGGGAACCGGCCATCGAGAAAGCCAAAGAAGAACTGGCCGATATCAAGGCTGAAATCAAAAAAGAAGGAGAGAACTTTGAACCGGAAGGTTGGGACTGGAGATATTACTTTGAAAAAGCCAAGAAGGCCAAATTCAATATCGATGAAAACGAAATACGTCCTTACCTGGAACTGAACAATGTACGTGATGGCGCATTCTATATGGCCAAACGCCTGTACGGCATAACTTTCCGCAAACTGGAATACATGCCTTTACCACATCCGGAAGCCCAGGCATTCGAATGTATCGACAAAGACGGAACATCTCTAGGCATCATTTATTTTGACTTCTTCCCTCGTGAAAGCAAACGGGGCGGTGCATGGTGTGGAAGTTACCGCCCACAATCATACGACAAGAACGGCAATAAGGTACTTCCCATTGTAACCATCGTATGTAATTTCACAAAGCCTGCAGCTGGAGAACCAGCCTTGCTGAGCCCTGACGAAGCAACTACTCTTTTCCATGAATTCGGCCACGGCCTGCATGGACTTTTCAAAAATGTACATTATTCAGGAGTTTCCGGAGTACCAAGAGATTTTGTTGAATTGCCGTCACAAATCAACGAACATTGGACATTCGAACCGGAAATGTTGAAAGTTTATGCCAAACACTACAAGACTGGAGAAGTGATTCCGCAGGAACTCATTGAAAAACTCGACAAGAGCGGTAAATATGGCCAAGGTTTCGCCACTGTAGAATACCTGGCTGCATCCTTGCTGGATATGGATTTCCATACATTGAAATCTATCCCTAAGAATTTGAATGTCATGGATTTTGAAAACAAGGTATTAGGCAAACGTGGAATTCTGAAACAGATACCTTCCCGTTATCGTTCTACCTATTTCAACCATACCATGGGAGGCGGATATACGGCCGGATATTATTCATATATCTGGGCTGAGGTATTGGATTGCGACGCTTTCGGAGCATATACAGAAAGTGGAGACATCTTCAATCAGGATATAGCCGATAAATTCCGGAAATACATCCTTACCCCTGGAGGAATCGATGATGCAATGGATATGTATATAAATTTCAGAGGCAAGAATCCGGATATCAAATGGCTCTTGAAGAAAAGAGGACTTGATCAAACCCCGGCCATAGAAGAAAAGAAAGGAGGAAAATAAATTTTCCTCCTCCCTGCTCCGGTGTCTTTGCCATACTAACTACAAAGATACCGGGAAATAAAAAGCCCGTCATTGGTTATTCATTTCAACCAATGACGGGCTTTCTTTTAAGAAAAATCCGGTTCTGTATCAGAAACCATCCAAAGGAATGTAAATGGTAGGAACCAACAATAACATTCCAAGAATGACGAAGAAAAGCAAAATCTTCCAGAACCATTTTATCCATATTTCATAAGGAATACGGGCAAGTCCCAAAGCTCCCATCAAGACTCCCGACGTAGGAGTAATCATATTGGTAAAACCGTCACCGAACTGGAAAGCCAGGACCGTAGCCTGCCGCGAAATTCCTATAACGTCCGAAAATGGAGCCATAATAGGCATAGTCAAAGCAGCCTTGGCAGATCCTGAAGGTATTATGATATTTATGGCAGTCTGTATCAGATACATGACTCCCAACGCTATCACCCTACTTGTTTCTCCCATCAATGTAGCCAAAGCATGAAGAATGGGATCAATGATATGTCCGTTCTGCAAAATCTGGATGATTCCACCGGCCAATCCCACAACTAACGCAGCCGAAAGCATATCTTTGGCACCGATCAGAAACTGTTCGATAATCTGATCTGAAGTATTGGCATTGGCAAAACCCGACAAGATACCCATCGCTAAAAATATAGCGGATATTTCGGTAAGATACCATCCGTATCCCATGACACCAATTACAAGAAATACAATGGTATACCCCAACAGGTTCAATATAAAGAATTGGTTCGACTTCCTCAGCCCCCAGTAGCCTGTCAATGCAAACAGAATAGAAAATGCCGGAACAGCCGAAAAGCGTACGGATTTTTCCCCAACATCAAAAACAGAGACCGGATAATTGACCGAAAAACAAGCCAATGCAACCAATATCAGGACATATACAATCCATGCCGACCGTGTGGTTTTCCCCTGAAGGTCGAGTTCTATATCCTCCCGATTTTTTTCCCTCCAGTGCTGGTCCAGTTCATACATGAGTGAAGACTTCGGATTCTTCTTTACCTTTGCAGCATAACGTAGTACAAAGACTATCAGTATGGAGGTCAACAGAGCCCAACAGAAAATACGGTATCCGAAACCTGAAAATAAAGGTAAATCGGACAAGCCTTGAGCAATACCGATTGTAAACGGATTCAATATGGCCCCGGAGAATCCGACATGTGCGGCAACATACACCATGCATAATCCTGTGATGGAATCATACCCCATAGATATGGCAAGAGGAACTATTATCACGACAAAGGCTAATGTCTCCTCACTCATTCCAAAAATGGCCCCAAACAGACTGAACAAGATAATTATGCAAGTAATTACTACATTATTCACCCCCAAGAACCGGAACAAGGCATATTTTTCCAATGTTAAGCACTGCCTCAGAAAAGACATGATTCCGATATCAATAGCCCTGCTGCTATTCATAATCTGAAAGGCCCCACCTAAAATCAGGAGAAATGCAATGATTCCTGCCTGAGCTTCAAATCCATCCAGCAAAACTCCAAAGACCTCCCAACTTTGTGAAGAAGAATCGACTGCATGAAAAGAGTTGTCTACGATAACAGTACGCTCAGTGCCGTTTACCATTTTGGTTTCACGGGTATATTCACCTGCAGGAATAATCCAGGAAAGGACCGCACATATCAGAATAACAACAGAAATGATGGTATAAGTATGCGGCAATTTAGCTAATTTCATGCTTCACTATTTTAAAAGATAAGAATCTCCTGCAGTCAGTATCCGGATATTCAAAGAATCGGTTTTCAGATATCCGTCGGAAGTAACTTTAACTGAAGCCTTGGGTTCAAAGACCATAACCTGACTTTTACCTGCCACTTTAAACGAATGATCAGGATTAACGATGATTGCAGTAGACTCATCAATTCCAATTCCCTTCAGGTCCGGATGTTGAAGTACAAGGCTGATCAGCCGGTTTTCCCTTTTCCTGATTATGAAATGCTGGTCAATAATGGCATTGTCGACAAACCCAAATCCTTCCGCTGTCTGTACGGTACCTTTCCGGATAAACGAAAAGTCACCGCTTTTCCTTTCAGGTACATCCTTTTCTTCACCTGTCAACATGATTTTACTCATGACGGCAGCTCCGGCACTGGTTCCACCGATGACTCCACCATTCCGATATATGTCTTTAATCTTCTCAAGGAACTTGGTATGCAACAACATACCCGTCAATCTGTTTTGGTCACCTCCAGAAAAAAAGACTGCAGTAACACCATCCAGTTTATCCAAAGATTGCTTCGAATCTATATCCTCTTTAGCTATTGTAACATATTCAACCGAAGTACAGCCCAAACGTTTAAATTCCTGCTGCTGATACTGTCCGGTATCATTTATATCACCACTGGCATAAGGAACAATCAATATTTTGGCATCCTTACCACCTCCCAATTCTACAAATTGTGTCATCAAAGAATCAGGACGATCTCCTCCTCCAATAATAAACAAATGGCCTTTGACCTCATCTCCAGCCCAACAACCACTGTAACACAATAACAATGTAAATAGAAGTATAACTATTTTCTTCATAACCTTATCATTTTAATTCATTATCCATCAAATCTCTGTCATTAATTTCAAAGCCATCCAAGCTGCTGTTTGAAGGTCTTTATATAAAATAAACTCCTCGGTACTGTGGGGATTCTGTGCCCCTACGCCCAAATTAATGGTAGGAACACCCTTCGCATTCATACTGTTGGCATCACTACCTCCCATTGATTTGACTCCTTCAATTTTCAGATTCAATGCATCACATAGTCTCATCATCTTCTTATAAGGAAGCTGTTCGGTAGATACACGATACGGCTTGAAGTCCCAATTCCAGGAACATTCAACACTTCCTCCCTTTTCCGTTGCCGCTTTCTCAAAATCTGCAATGACCCGATGCATAAGTTCTTCACCTTCATCCAATATATCCGAACGGATTTCTCCTTCAAGCTCCACCACGTCGGGTACAACGTTAGTCGCTATACCTCCCTTGATAATACCAATATTAGCCGTTGTTGAAGCATTGATACGCCCAAAAGGAAAAGTTCTCATCCCTTCACCTGCTAATTGGATTGCATTGATACCCTTTTCAGGAGCGACTCCGGCATGCGAGCTCTTGCCTTTAACCTTAAATTTAAAAGCAATAGCACCACATGTTTCAGAAACAAAGGAACCCGGCGACAGATGCGAATCAAAAACAAATCCATGAGTAATTTGAGAATCCGGCTGGAAAAAATGAGACCCGGCTAAAGTACTCTCTTCACAGACTGTAAACAAAATCGTAAATGGTTTCAGAACCATCGAATGATCAACTGCATATTTCAATGCCCACAAGATGGCAGAAATCCCCCCACGGTCATCAACGCCCAATATGGTTGTATGATCGGATGTTATCCTATCTTCCTGCAACAGCGGATTGACACCTTTAGTGGAACGAGGAGTATCCATATGCGACATCAACAGAAAATCTCCGCCACCATGAACCGGAATAACCACATTCCCCGTATTCCCTCCAGACAAAGCCGCAGCGTCATCAATATGAGGTTCAAATCCTAAATTCCTCACAAAGTCACAGATATAGTCGGCTACCGGTTTTTCAGAACCGGATACGGCGTCAATCTTCACTAATGAAAGAAATAAATTTATCAAACTTGAATCTATCATAGTCCATTCCACACATTAATATCCGTAAACAACTACATTTCTTAATATCAAAGACTCCATATCTGTACAATCACCGTGAACAAAACCGATATAGAAACTCTTTCCTTTATAAGCAGACAAATCAATCTGTTCAAGCTGGAATGTTTTCTTATGATAAGCTTCCGTCAATTCTGTATAATCACGTAAAACTACAGCATCATTGCAATTTTCCAATGTCAAAGGAGTTTCAGATAAAACTACTTTATACTTTTCCTGATAAGCATTAGTGGCAGAAGCTGCCAGTTCAAAAGTCAAAACAGGATCTGAAACATCGTCAGGCAAAGTTATCAACGGAGTTATCAAATAATTCTCCGGGCTGACCGGACTTTCCGTATCATAATCATATGAATCGGAAATGACCATACCCCAACTTTCATAAAAATACCAACCTAATCCGTCACCGTCTTTATCCAACAAACTCCATGATTCCGGAATTCCTTCATCCAATGGTTCGTCAAAATAATAGGTCTTCTCTGCTGTTAACTTTAAATTCAATATGGAAGTCGGCTTATTAGCCCTGGCATTTTCAGAATCTTCCAAAACAATAAAAGCCGAATGACCGTTCCTCTTCAATATATTCACTGGAATATAACCGAACATCTCCCCTTCTGGAATGGTTATTACACCCGTATGAGTATCTTCATCATAATTAACAGGAGTAGTACTGCTTTCAAAAGTATAATCTACACCATATTGTGCCGTATTCTCATATATATCATACTGATCTTCTGCCAATTCCGGTTTTTCCACCGTATATTCTGCCGAACTTCTTACATAATATAGCTGGTCAACAACCCTAAACTTCACAGAAACAGAAAAGCCAGCCGGTTTCACTAACTGGACACAGATTTTATCTTCACCTTTTTTATCTGCTTCCTTCACGAAGATATTGGATGAAATAGTCTGTCCACATTCTACCGGACTATATTCATAATATAAAGGTCCTTGATAAGTACGGTCCTCCAATTCACATGAACCCATAAACAGAACAGTCAACAGAAGACCTATTATATACAACTTATTTTTATTCTTATTCATAAATCTATCTCTTTAATTAATATCCCGGGTTATTCACAAGATTCTTATTTGCATCCATCTGTGTTTCTGAGATTCGTGCTACAACTCTAAAATCGGTATAAGGAACAAGAGTGCGTCCTGCAGGTTTTGTGATATCTTGTCCACGACGTTTCAAGTCAAAGAAACGATGCCCTTCCTGAGCCAATTCCAAACGGCGTTGCAACAAAACTTCATTAAGCAGATCCTCACCGGAAAGAGTTACCGGATCCAATCCACGCTTTGTCCGAAGTTCATTTACATCAGCCAAAGCTGAATTGTCATTACCCAATTCCGATTCTGCCTCTGCACGATTCAACAAGACCTCAGACATTCGGATTATTGGAACATTATCCAATCCAAAAGCCCCCTGCCATCCACTGAATTTGGTAGTCCACCATACTTTCGAACCGTTTATCTTCGCCTTACGTAAGATTTTAAAACGTACATCCTTTTCCTGATCAAAAAGAGCTACCAGTTCTTCCGCTACACAAAGGTCGGCATCACCTACTCCTTTTCCTATATCATATCCTTCATCGTCTACTTCAGAAGGAGCCATACCATTGACAGACTGCAAGGAACTTGAACCTAAATTTTCGGAATTGGTAAATACGAGATAGAATAAATTTTCTTCACCTTTGGAGAAGATATCAGTATACGTTCCATCATAAACACCGAAAGGAGCATTCTTCATGACATAATCTGCAGCTTCTACACATTCATTCCATTTGCTTTCATACAAGAAGACACGTGACAGAATCGCTTTTGCAGCCAAGCTGCTCATTCTCTTAGGCATCAGCCCTTCATCGTTTCCGGAAAGCAGTTCAAATCCATTGTTCAAATCGGTCTCGATCTGCTCCCAGACCTGATCTACAGTTGCACGTTTCGGATAAACATCCTCATCCATCGGTCCCCCATCATAAAAGAAAGCTTTCAATATCAAAGGGACACACAAATCAAATCCATCCACCAGATGCTTCGGCTCACGACCATACACTCTTGCCAGATTAAAATAAGTCAATCCTCTCAAAGCATAAGATTCACCCAATATAGCCTTGGCCTTAGAAGTTTCAGGCAACTTTTCAGCGTATTCAATCACCTCATTAAGAAGCGCTATAATTTCATAAGATTCAACCCAGATGTCCAGATGAGAACCGATTCGGTTATCTTCCTGTCCTTTATATCTGGATGCCATAGGCGAAAGACGTGAATTATCGGCCAACACCTCCGGAACAGTCAAGATGTCACGTCCGTAGAATTCAGGTTCCTGCATCAAATCATAAACACCTAACAGCATTGATTCACAACCGGATTCTGTCTGAATCTGACTTTGTGACAACAATGTCTTCGATTTCGTATCCAACATATCATCGCATCCTGAACATAAAAACAGGCTGCATAATCCTAAAATATATAATTTAGTTTTCATTTTTACAATCTTTTAAAAATCAAGCTTTAAACCAGCCGTATAACTACGGGCCTGAGGATATGCTCCCACATCACTACCGGTAAATTCAGGATCATGTCCCGGATAAGTCGTTGAGGTCCATAAATTATAGGCACTTACATAAAGCTGTAAATTGGACAGGCCCATTTTCTTGACCCACTGTGCCGGGAAATTATAACTTAAACTTATATTCTTCAACTTAATGTAGTCGGTCTTTTCATAACAGAATGTAGAATATTCCGACATCTGCCGTGGATTGGCAGGATAGTATCCCTGATAAGATGGCTTGGGAACCCAGGTAACATCACCCGGTTTATTCCAATGCTTATAATACATATCGCTCAACAGGTTCGTATCACCCTCATAAGCTGTAAGCACCAGTTTATCGCTCCATAAACTTACGGCTCCTCTTTGGAACTGGAAAAATACAGAGAGCGTAAAACCTTTCCATGTTATATCATTCGTGAATCCTCCATAAAATGTAGGTTCTGCAGGTCTGGTCCACACACGGTCCTCATCTTTAGGAACATAAGTAATATAACCATCCTTATCATAATACATGGGTCTACCGTCTGCGGCATTCACACCGGCCCACCGATAAGTAAGCACTGAAGATATCGGTTCACCGACCTTATAATCACCTAAAACTTCCAACCCGTCTTGAAGTTCAGTAATTTCATTTTTGGTGAATGACATATTCAAAGAAGAACGCCATTCAAAATCTTTCAATCTGACATTTACTGTATTCAACAAAATATCTACACCTTTATTCCGTACACCTCCCATATTTGAAGGAATTACAGTAAATCCGGTTGTAGCAGGGATAGTCCGGTTATAAAGCAGGTCTTTTGTATCATTCAAATAGAAATCCGTTTCCAATGAAATTCTATCCTGAAAAAGTCCTAAAGTCAATCCCACATTCCGTGAATGATTCTTTTCCCATGTCAAATAAGGATTACCGATGTAAGATGGAATAATGGCCGAAGAATTGTCATAGGCTCCACTACTTGAATACCAACGGCGGGCTGTATAATCACCTATTTCAGAATTACCTGTCACACCATAACTTGCACGTAACTTCAAGTCACTCATCCAAGATCTGACAGAAGTCATAAACGGCTCCTCAATGATTCTCCATGCAGCAGAAAAAGAAGGGAATACTCCCCATCGGTTATTTTCACCAAAACGGGAAGAACCGTCCCGACGGATAGTTCCGGTAAAAATATAACGGTCTTTCAACGTATAATTGACACGGGCAAACAAACTGGCCATTTTCCATTCGGAAAAACTTCCGGTAACTTCTTTAGCTACGGCAGTTGTACCCAGTAAGTGCAATGACGGATCAGAAACCCCTGTCCCTGTGGCACCGTGCGAAGTATACTGCTGATGACGGTATGAAAAACCTGCTACAGCCGACAAACGGTGAATTTCATTGAAGACGTTGGAATATGACGCAACCTGTTCGGTCTGAAAATTCACAATCCGTCCTGTTACACTTGTTACTGAGCCGTTTTCCTTGGATCCCTCACGGGTACGCGGGTCTATGAAATTATGTTCATCAATGGTTGTCAAGTCCGCATTGTAACTTGACTTGAAAGTCAGCCCTTTCAAAATCTTAAAGTCCAACGAGTTAGCGGTTATCAACTTTTCAGTACGCCCGCTGTATTCATTCAACATCAGCATCTGCAATGAATTGTGCTGATAGTATCCATAGGGTAAGTTCTGTACAAAATTACCGTTTTCGTCGTACGGAGAATTGGCAGGATGAACCAGAATGGCTACACGGCTCGGATTGGAAGCACGTACTCCACTATATTGGTTCTGATCCATGACACTGTAATTATTATTAGTCGTAATACTTAACCACGGTGTCAGTTCCTGTGTCAGATTCGCACGGAATGCTCCACGCTTAAAACCTGTTTCCTTTACAATACCATCAGTCTTGTTATACGCTGCAGACAAATAATATTTTGTTTTTTCAGTACCACCATTGGCACTCACCTGCATATCCGAAGTATATGCTGTCCGATAAATTACATCGTACCAATTGGTCGTAACAGCTTTCGAATAACCATCATCACCCCAGCCGAAGCCTTGATACTGTTCCAATCTGGCCAAATATTCAGAACTGTTCTCACCATAACGGTTCTTCATTGACAACAGATCAAGTTCTGCCACCTGTGACGCATTCAACAAATCAAGCTTATGACTGATTTGCTGCATACCCCCAGACAGATTTACAGATATTTTCGGTTTACCTTCATGACCTCTCTTGGTTGTAATGATCACGACTCCATTGGCAGCCTGAGCACCATAGATAGAGGCAGAAGCACCGTCCTTCAAAATATCAATAGATTCTATTTCATCCGGATTCAATGTAGACAATACATCCGTACTCTTTACAATACCAGTTGACTGGTCACCTGTTACAATTTGAACTCCATCAACTATATACAAAGGCGACGTTCCGCCGCTAAAAGTACTGCGTCCACGGATATTGACAGAAAAGCCTCCACCAGGTGCACCGTTTGCTGTTGTAATCTGAACTCCCGAAACCTTTCCCTGCAATGCTTTCTGTAAACTTTCAACAGAGGTTTTTGTCAGTTCCTCACCACTTATATTGGATACGGCCCCCGCTACGTTCTTCTTTTTCTCTGTACCATAACCTATCACCACCACATCCGACAACGTATTGACATCTTCCTCCATTACAACCTTCAGCGGAGAATTCACATGAGCAAAAACCTCCTGCGTCTCCATACCGATGTAACTGATTCGCAATTTTACTCTTTTAACATTATCAGAAAAAGATAATGAAAACTTACCGTTTTCATCTGTAATGGTCCCACCTGTCTGACCAATCCGTTGAACTGTAGCCCCAATAATAGGCTCTCCATTCACATCGAGAACAACTCCCTCTACATTTTGTCTTTGATTTACTTCCATGTTCAATGTAGCCCCATATACACTGGCAACAGGTACACTTCCGACAAGGAAACAACCAACAAAACATTTAAATAGAGGCATTCTCTACAAACCTCTCTTTGTCTTCATCATACATCTATTTTGATTAATTTGGTAACCTTTTTATAAAAACGGCCCAAAATTAATAAAAATATCATCATATGATACCAATATGAGCAAAAAAATAATAAAATGAAAATCAAAATGAAATACAAAAAACAACAACACAAACAAAAAGATATATACAAATTTATATACATACCTAATCCGAAAGCAGGTATTCTTTCCGGAACATATCCACAAACAGCAGAAATAAAGCTACCATAAGAGGACCGAATATAATCCCCATAAAACCGAACAAGGGTAACCCTGCCACAACGCCGAAAATGGTTATCAACGGATGAGTGTCGGCCATCTTCTTCTGCAGGATAAACCGGATCAGATTATCACATTGAGACACGATAACCCCTCCATAAGCTGTCATCAGTACAGCATGCAGCCAATCGCCTGTCACTATAAAATAAATGACAACCGGAACCCATATCAAAGCAGTACCTACTACCGGAATAATGGAAGCGAAACCTGTCAGCAAAGCTGTAAGAACGGGGTTAGGAACCCCCAACATCAGGTAACCGGCCAATGAAATTCCACCTTGTATAAGAGCAAGCAAAGGAATACCGATAGCATTGGAACGGACAATCAAAGCTACTTTCTTCACAACCTCGTCTTTATCAGCCTTCTTGAACGGAAGTATAGTAGATATATATTCTTCCATTTGCCTTCCGCCACTCAGCATAAAGAACAGCAGCATGATGGCAACCGCAAAATTTATAATGAAATCACTGACTCCACTCATGACGGTTTTACCAATCGATGAAATCTGTTCCACAATAAAGGAAAGGCTTTTCTCAGAAAGCATATCAAACCCGGTCCTTTCCTTGATAATTTCAATAGTCTGCTGCGCCGGCTGGATAATACTCTGCGTATTGAGATGCATCCCCGACAATTGGTTGAATACAGCCCAACCAAACAAAGACAGAGGTATCAAGATAAATAATGTTGTCCCTATTGTCAACAGCCACACAGCCAACAACGGATTCATCTTTGACTGAAGCCACTGGGAAAAATTCCGTAACAGAATATAAAGAGTAACTGCAGCCAACACACCGTTCATAAAAGGCTGTGCCTGACGGAACAGAACAAACCCGACTACAACAATAAGAATAATCAAGGAATACTTCCAATATTGTTCTTTCATACGACTGTAATTTATGATATCATATAAAAATCAATAAGAAAAAATATGAACATTTCTGTCATCCAGGAAGAGTGGAAAAAAATTTCCTACCTTTTATCTTCGACTGCCATAAAATACTGAATCTGTATCTCTGTGGAATATCAGAAACGACCGTCCGTTGCAGATTTTCCTTCCTGTCGGGTTTGAACTGTTCACGCAGCGCCATAAATTCCTTCCGGGCATTCCAGACAGCTTTTGCATTCCTGAAATCCAATTTCGCTACATAAACCATGGAAGCAATAAAATCCAACAAGGCACGCATCCTCATTACCGGTTTCAGATCTTCATCCGGCAAGTTCTTATAAAGCATCAGAAGATTGTTCCGGAAATTAAGAAAAGTCTTACGGGGATTCTCTTTCTTCAATGTAGCCCCTCCAACATGATATACCACACTTTGAGGTATACAAACCAGCCGATAACCTCTACTGTTCAACCGCCAGCACAAGTCAATCTCCTCCATATGCGCAAAGAAACGGCCATCCAGACCTCCCACTTCCCTATACTTATCCAACCGGATATATAAAGCGGCGCCAGTAGCCCAAAAAACAGGAATAACCGTATCATACTGATGCCTGTCTTTCTCAACAACGTCAAAAATACGACCTCTACAGAAAGGATATCCATAGTAATCGATAAAACCTCCGGAAGCCCCTGCATATTCAAAACGTTCCCTGTCTCTCCATCCCAGCAATTTCGGTTGACAGGCTACCACCTCCGGATGTTTCTCCATATAATCCGTCAATGTATCAAGCCATCCTTCCGTAACCTCTACATCACTGTTCAGCAGAACGACATATTTGGCATCCACCTGGGCCAATGCCTTATTGTAACCTTCGGCGAATCCGTAGTTTCTATCCAGACAAATCAGACGTACGGAAGGAAATTCTTTCTCCAGAATTTCACATGAATGATCGGTCGAACCGTTATCTGCCACACAGACCTCCACATCCTCCCCTTGTGAATACCTTATCACAGAAGGAAGATAATTCCGAAGCATTCCGGCTCCATTCCAATTCAATATAACTACCGACACCTTTTTCATAATTATGATTATAATATGATTCCTCTCAAAGCAGTACCATCTTCATTGAAATCGCCCAAACGTACATGGACCAGTTGGTTATCCAAGTCATCATCATGATTCAACTCGACACGGATATAATTATCCGTAAATCCATGCATGGGAACTCCTGGTTTCGAGTGTTCCATCAGCACAACAGCTTCCTGTCCGATATGACGGGAATAAAAGGCTTTCAACTTCTCATCCGAAAGTGCCAACAGACGCTGACTGCGCGCATGTTTGTCTTCCGGTGAGACGATATAATCAATTTTCAAAGCTTGTGTTCCGGGACGCTCCGAGTAACTGAACACATGCAACTGGGTAACATCCAGTTCTTCTATAAACTTATAGGCCTTTTCAAAATACTCGGGCATTTCGCCACGCGTACCAACAATCACATCTACACCGATGAACGCATCGGGCATCAGCGACTTGATCTTGGCTACCTTAGAAGCAAACAAAGCGGAATCATACCTGCGCCGCATCAGTTTCAGCACTTCATCAGAACCCGACTGCAACGGGACATGGAAATGAGGCATGAAACGGGAAGAATGAGATACATACTCTATAATCTCATCAGTCAACAGATTCGGCTCAATGGATGAAATCCGGTACCGTTCTATTCCATCCACTTTATCCAAAGCCTTTACCAGATCATAGAATGTCTCTCCTGTAGTCTTACCGAAATCACCGATATTCACGCCAGTCAGCACAATCTCCTTACCGCCTTCAGCCGCCACCTGACGGGCCTGATCTACCAGCTCCTGAATTGTTCCGTTCCGGCTTCTTCCACGCGCATACGGTATGGTACAATAAGAACAGAAATAATCACAGCCATCCTGAACTTTCAGAAAATAACGGGTACGGTCACCACGCGAACAGGAAGGGGAAAACTTCCGGATATCCTTTGAAGCAGTTACAATAGCCTCACCATGCCCGTGTTTCTCCATAGCGCCCAAATAATTCAGCAAATCCCCTTTCTGTTCCGAACCCAGCACCAGATCAACTCCTTCAATATCGGCCACCTGACCCGGCTTCAACTGTGCATAACAACCGGTAACGACAATAAAGGCACCTGGGTTTTCCTTTGCCAGGCGATGGATTACCTGCCGGCATTTCTTGTCGGCCATTTCCGTAACGGAACAAGTGTTGATTACACAGATATCAGCCTTCTCGCCCTCACGTGCCGTACGGACCCCCGCTTCCTTCAACGCTCTACCTATGGTCGAGGTTTCGGCAAAATTCAACTTACATCCTAATGTATAATAGATAGCCTTTTTATCCTGAAATACAGTTGTATCAATCATTCTGTCTTTATATAAATGTTTTCAAGTTACAAAGTTACGCAATATTATCCGAACTTTCAGATCCAAGACTCCAGAGTTATCATTTTTTTGGGAATAAACCAGCATCCTCCCCAACCGGGCATTGACACAAATAGACAGCATTTAAATAAAATAAGATAAGAAGAAATAAAAATCTTACAAATTCATGCACAAAAAGAGCACAAATGAGCATTTTACAAGGATATATGACTTTAAAAATGTTAAAAATACACTTTTTCAAAAAAAAGTTCAAGACAGGAGAACAACGTATCTGAAAAGTACATATCTTTGCAACGTTTTAAGAAAACAACTAAAGTATTACAGATTTTAAAAAGCAAAGAAAATGAAAAAATTAGTATTTTTGTTCGTAGCATTTGCTGCTGTTTCTTTCGCATCTTGCGGTAACAAAGCAGCTAATTCAGAATCTACAGTTGATTCAGATTCAATCGCAGCAACAGTTGTAGAAGAAGCAGCTCCAGTAGTTGATTCAGCAGCAGTTGATTCAGCAGCAGTTGACTCTGCAGTTGTAGCTGAATAATTGAAGCCGAACATTCGAGAGAATTGAAAGTCTGTAAGCTCAGCCTACAGACTTTTTTTATGCCCTTTTCCCTCCTCCTGCAATATTCAGATACATCTATCCCATGTATCTACACACCTTAATCCCCCTCTATTCTATCTACCCACTCTTTATCACAACAGGCAAATACACACACTACTTCAACACATCAATACAAACTACCCCCTATCCGTACGCACACACCTCCGAAACATATATACAAAAAAATCCCCCGCCGAAACAAGTCCGACAGGGGAATTATCAAGTATTTACAGACTGCAAAATTAAGCTTCTTCTGCAACAACTTCAAAAGGAATCTCAACAGAAACTTCCTTATGAAGTTTAACGATTGCCTTGTAATGACCAACTTCCTTAACCTGATCCTTAACAACAATAATCTTACGATCGATGTTGTGACCCAATTTAGCCAATTCTTCAGCAATCTGGATGTTACCTACTGAACCATAGATAGAACCAGTAGCGCTGACTTTTGTAGCAATTTTCAAAGATACGCCCTTCAAAGATTCAGCAACTGCTTCAGCATCCTTTTTAATCTTTTCCAATTTGTGAGCACGCTGTTTCAATTCTTCAGCCAACATTTTCTTTGCAGCCGGAGAAGCGATAACGGCCTTGCCAGTCGGAATAAGATAGTTACGACCATAACCTGACTTAACGGTTACAATATCATTCTTGTAGCCCAAGTTAACTACGTCTTCTTTCAAGATAATTTCCATACTTATTCCTCCTTTAATTATTTCATCATGTCAGTTACGAAAGGCAGCAAAGCCAAGTGACGAGCTCTCTTAACAGCCTGCGCAATACGACGCTGGAACTTCAATGAAGTACCTGTAATACGGCGCGGAAGGATTTTACCCTGTTCGTTCAAGAATTTCTTCAGGAATTCAGGATCTTTGTAGTCGATATACTTAATACCACTCTTTTTGAAACGGCAGTATTTTTTCTTTTTAACGTCTACTGAAGGCGGAGTTAAATATCTGATTTCTGATTGTTGCTGTGCCATGATTAGTTTTCCTCCTTTTTAGTTGATTTAACATTTCTTCTCTTAGCAGCATATTCTGCAGCGTACTTATCCATCTTGAAAGTCAAGAAACGGATAACACGTTCGTCACGACGGTAGTTTACTTCAAGTTTTGCGATTACCGACGGTTCTGCTTTAAACTCAATCAGCTGATAGAAACCTGTAGACTTTTTCTGGATCGGATAAGCCAGTTTCTTCAGTCCCCAGTTTTCTTCATTGATGATCTCCGCACCTTCCTGAGTAAGGATAGCTTTGAACTTCTCTACCGCTTCCTTCATCTGAACATCAGACAAAACGGGAGTTAAAATGAAAACGGTTTCGTATTGATTCATACTATTCGTTATAATTAAATTATTAATAAAAATTTTTCAATTGCGGCGCAAAGGTACTAACTTTTATTTAATAAACAAATACTTAACTCATTTTTAAATGATAAAGAATGTTATTTATACATTCCTTTATTACAGACATACCGAAAAACACCGTATATTTGTGTAGTTGTTGAAACAATAATTTATGATAGAACAATTTAATTTCGACCTGCAATTAATTTTTGCCATCCTGAACGGTAAAGTCTCGGCTGCCATCAACCGCAAGCTAAGCCGTAATTTCCGCCAGAACGGAATAGAAATAACTCCGGAACAATGGACTGTCCTTTTGTTCCTTTGGGAAAAAGACGGTGTAACACAACAGGAATTATGCAATGCCACCTTCAAGGACAAACCCAGTATGACCCGCCTGATTGACAATATGGAACGCCAGAACCTTGTGGTACGCATGTCGGACAAGAAAGACAGACGGACCAATCTGGTTCATCTGACCAAAACCGGTAAAGAACTGGAAGAAAATGCCCGTTTCATTGCCAACAAGACATTGAAGGAAGCTTTACACGGACTGACACTGGAAGAACTCCGGGTAAGCCAGGAAGTATTGAGAAAGATATTCACCAATACAAAAGACTGAAAAAACGATTCACTGTCAACTATTTCATTTTTTTTCCTAAAATAATTTTCTCAATACAAGAATTATACTTTAATTTGTAACCAAGAATATAATAAACCATAAAATAGAAGACACACATGAAAAGCTTATTAAAGAACTTAGGAGTGATACTGGTTATCATCGGTGCAGTCATCCTGATTGCGTGCTATGCGGCAGGCAATGTAAACAACAATGCAGTTTTGGGAGGATCATTGTTACTTATTGTTATCGGTCTGATCGCTTACATTGTTCTTAACAAACGCATTACGGACTGATTATTCCGAAAGATCAGAAATAAAAAAGCCTGGATTCAATGAATCCAGGCTTTTTTATTTCCCGCAAAACAGCCTCATTCCTGTTCCGGAGTAATAAGTTTATAGCCTTTTCCGTGTATATTGATAATTTCAATCGAATCATCGTCTTTCAGATGCTTACGCAACTTGGTGATATACACATCCATGCTTCGTGCATTGAAATAATTATCGTCAATCCAGATGGTCTTCAAGGCAAAATCACGCTGAAGGATTTCATTCGCATGCGCACAAAGCAATCCCAACAGCTCAGATTCCTTGGTGGTCAGCTTGGTCTGCTTGTCACCTATTGACAGAATCTGTTTCTGGGTATCGAACGTAAAACGACCTATCTTATACATATTACTTTCCTTGTTGCGTTTTCCCCGTACACGACGCAAGATAGCTTCAATTCGGAAAGTAAGCTCTTCCATACTGAACGGCTTGGTTATATAGTCGTCTGCACCGATCTTAAACCCTTCCAGAATATCTTCTTTCAACGTCTTCGCGGTCAGGAAGATAATCGGAATTTCGGCATTTGCCTGGCGGATTTCCTGAGCCAGCGTAAAACCATCCTTCTTAGGCATCATCACATCTAGCACACACAGGTCGTACTTGTTCTTCAGAAAAGCCTTATAGCCAGCCTCACCATCGGGGAACAGTTCGGCCGAATATCCCTTTGCCTGTAAATATTCTCTCAACAGCATGCCAAGATTCTCATCATCTTCGCACAGCAAGATTCGTAATTTTTCGTCCATATTATTCGTCTTTAAATAAAGGTAATACAATTATAAATTTAGTACCGACGTTCAGTTCACTCTCAGCACGGATAGTCCCTTTGTGATCTGTCACAATCTTCTTAACATAGGCCAGGCCCAGACCAAATCCTTTCACGTCATGCAGATTGCCGGTGTGGACCCGATAGAACTTTTCAAAAATCTTCTTCAAATTCTCTTTCTTTATTCCGATTCCGTTATCCTCAATCGAAATATGAAGCTTTCCCGCTTCATTCCAGGTACGTACCTTCAGATGAATATTCACATCAGGCTTCTTATATTTCAACGCATTATCCAACAAATTGAAGATTACATTGGTAAAATGCATCTCATCAACGTATATAAACGGATCATCGGCATCCAAAGCCACATCGATTGTACCGTTGCAGCTCTCCACCTTAAGCCGGAACGTGTTGGTAACACCATAAATCAATTCGTTGGCATCGACTTCCTTCTTCTTCAGAATAGCCTTCTGACGTTCGAACATCGACATCTGCAAGACTTTCTCGACCTGAAAACGTAGACGTTTGGTTTCATCATTAATTACGCCGGAAATATGCTTGAACATGGCCGGTGACTTGCCAACGGCCGGGTCGTTCAACATCTGTGCCGCCAACGATATGGTAGAAATCGGTGTCTTGAACTCATGCGTCATGTTATTGATGAAATCATTCTTGATTTCAGTCAGCTTCTTCTGCCGGAATATGATATAGATCGTAAAGACAAACGTTACCAGCAGTACACAGGTAAAGATGATAGACGGGATCATGAACCGTACCGAACTGAATATATAATTATCCATCGTCGGGAAGAAAATGTTTACAAACCCCATCTTGGCAGGAGGATCCTTCTCGAAAAGCAGGCGGGAATATATTTTTTCATTGTCGTGCACATAATCCGAACAGCGGTATACTTCCTTACCGTCACGGTCGGTTACCGAAAAATGATAAGGTATATCAATGCCGTTATTCAGAAGTTCGGCCTTCAAAAAATGATCAAGCTGCTTGAAATTCACACGCTCCTTCAGCGGCTTGTCACTCGCAGTATACAATATATTATATACTACTTCATCAAGCAAGGCACGCTGGTAAATATAACGTTCCTTCAAGATTTCCTGCAAGGCACGCGAAGTCTGAGGAATATTCTTACCGGTAGAAATCACTACCTTCGGAATACTGGACGGACGTTTGATGACCGTCTTCATTTCAAAAGTAGAAAAGGTTGTACCGTCGGGAGAAGTAACCATATACTGATGATGTTCCACCACATTATTATCGGCAGCTTCTTCCCTCTCCATCTGCTGCGACAAACGGGCCGCCCGCTCAGTTGCAGCAACATCCTTTTCCAGATATCTCTTTGTTTCGACCAGCTCCAGATTGTGAACCGCCTGCGCAAGGCTACGTCCTACATTTTCTTCAAACTGCTCCTTACGCATCTTGACCATCTCTTCAATGTAACTTACCTGCAGATAAAGCAAGCTCAGAAAAGATAGGCCCATTACAATACCTAATATCCAAATAGTTGTCTTTTTCATGGAGGCAAATTTAACAGGCTATCGTTTATATCGTACCAGACTTAACATGTTTTAATCTGAGATTTCTCAATTATTAACTGAATCTTAAAATTAACATATCAATTTAAGTATTTAATATAAGCCTGAATCTCCTTTTAATGCAAAAATAACTAAAATTCACATTAGAAACAAATTATTTATCCAAATTGTTTAAGGTTAGTTATATAAAAAAGGCCGTATTTTTAATAAATACGACCTTTCAACCTATAAAAACAACAACTAGAGCTTATAACTCTTCTTTTTCCTGCTCTTCGAATTCTTTCATCAACTTATTCTGCACATCGGTAGGAACAAGTTCATAACTTGCAAACTTCATGATAAATGAAGCACGGCCACCTGTCAGAGAACTCAACGCTGTAGAATAATTCGACATTTCTTTCAACGGAACCTTGGCGGAAAGCTTTTCATATCCTTTCTCGCTGCTCATACCCATAATCATGCCACGACGTCCCTGCATATCGCTCATCACGTCGCCCAACTTGTCGCTCGGAACAAACACTTCCACGTCATAAATCGGTTCCAGAATCTTCGGACCGGCATTCTTGAAGGCTTCACTGAAGGCGTTACGACCGGCGAGCATAAAGGAGATTTCATTTGAATCTACCGGATGCATCTTGCCGTCGTATACAATGACACGCACGTCACGGGCATACGAACCGGTCAGCGGACCTTGTTCCATACGGCTCATGATTCCTTTCAGGATAGCCGGCATGAAACGTGTATCGATGGCACCACCTACTACACTGTTCACAAATACCAGTTTGCCTCCCCATTCCAGATCGATAGTTTCGGTACTCTTCACATTCATCTTAAATTCCTGTCCGTTGAACTTATAGGTTTCGGGAGCAGGCATACCTTCGTAATAAGGTTCTACAATCAGATGGACTTCACCGAACTGACCGGCACCACCCGACTGTTTCTTATGCCGGTAATCGGCACGGGCGGCCTTGGTAATGGTTTCACGATACGGAATCTTCGGTTCAAGGAACTGTACAGGTATCTTTTCATTGTTTTCCAGACGCCATTTCAAGGTACGCAAGTGGAATTCACCCTGTCCGTGAACCAAAATCTGCTTCAATTCCTTTGACTGTTCAACCACCCATGTCGGATCTTCCTCACGCATACGGTTCAACACAGCCATCATCTTTTCCGTATCAGCTTCATTCACCGGTTTGATGGCACGGGTATACTTCGGATTCGGGTATTTGATGAAGTTGAAACGGTTTTCACAATCCTTGCCGTTCAAGGTATTGCCTGTCTTCACATCCTTCAGCTTCACGGTACAGCCTATATCTCCGGCACGGAGTTCATCCACTTTTTCACGGGTGGCACCGGCACATACATAAAGCTGTGCCATACGTTCCTTTGATCCGCGGTCGGCATTGGTCAAGTCGTCACCTTCGTGTACCACACCGCTCATCACCTTGAAATACTGTACGTCGCCGATATGCGGCTCGACAGCAGTCTTGAAGAAATACAGGGAAGTAGGACCGTTAGGATCGGGCGGAACAGGAACGCCACGTGTATTGTGGACAACCGGCATTTCATCAACGAACGGAACCACGTTACCCAGGAATTCCATCAGACGGCGCACACCCATATCTTTCCCGGCACATACACAGAACACCGGGAACATGCCGCGTACTGCCAGCCCTTTCCGGATGCCTTCACGCATTTCATCTTCGGTCAACGATTCCGACTCAAAGAATTTTTCCATCAAGGTTTCATCATGTTCGGCCGCAGCCTCCACCAGTTTCTTGTGCCATTCCATGGCCTTTTCCATTTCTTCGGCAGGAATATCCTCAATGGTAGGGGCACCACCTTCAGGACCCCATGAATATTTTTTCATCAAAAGTACATCGATCAACGAATTGAAGTTCGGACCAGTCGCTAACGGATACTGCACCGGAACTACCTTAGAACCGTAATTTTCTTTCAACTGCTCGAGTACATGGTCGAAGTCACACTTTTCGCTATCCAGCTGGTTAACCAGGAAAATCACCGGCTTACCCAGTTTTTCTGTATAACGGAAATGATTCTGTGTACCTACTTCCGGACCATACTGACCGTTCAACAGCAGAATAGCCGTATCGGTCACATTCAAAGCTGTGATAGCTGCACCAACAAAGTCATCACTACCCGGACAGTCGATGATATTCAGTTTCTTACCATTCCACTCTACATGATAAACGGTAGAGAAAACAGAGTACCCATACTCTTGCTCTACCGGAAAATAATCGCTGACTGTATTTTTGGCAGTAATTCTGCCGCGACGTTTTATAATACCACTCTCATAGAGCAGCGCTTCTGTGAGGGTGGTTTTACCTGAGCCATCATTGCCAAGGAGGGCAATGTTCTTGATTTCGTGAGTCTGATATACTTTCATGGTATTTCAAGATTTAATTAGTAACATAAGGATATGCTTTTCATATCTCATTCATAAGTGATGCGCAAATTAGAAATTAATGCGTAAAAAAACAATTATCATTCAGTGTTACTAAACTATGTTCTTCGGCATAACAATTCGGTTAACTCTTTCTACAAGAAGAGAAAAGGATATAGAAAAATAAAACCGGGCATAAAAAAGATCTTCACGTTTCAGAAAAACAGCTTGAAATCTGTAAAAAAAGACCTTGAAATCTTTATCAAAACAACTTGATCTCCGTAACGGAAGAACTTGCTCTTTCCGGAATATATCTTGTTCTTTCCAGACTATCCCTACCAGCCCCTCCTATTTTCCCGTTTCCTTCCATAAAACGCCTGTAAAAAATTAAAAATACTGCAGGATTTCTAATATTCCCTAAATCATTTTCCCTAAATTTGCATGGTATCGGAAGTCATGAATATCAAAAGACCTAAAATACCGGCCACCTTTGTCATCCGACTTAATAACACATATACTTTTATGAAAAATTTGATAACCTTTTGTCTTTGCCTATTGGCATACGCCGCTTCTGCACAAGAGTTCACTCCACCAGTTTCGTGGAGTGCCGACAATGGAAACGGGACCTATACCAACCCGCTGTTCTATGATGAATTTTCCGACCCTGATATTATCCGCGTAGGAGATGACTTCTACCTGGCAGGGACTACCATGCACAGCACACCGGGAATTGTAATTCTCCACTCTAAGGATCTCGTAAACTGGAAATTCATGAGCTATTGCATGGACCGTTTCGATATGGGAGACGAATTTAATCTGGAAAACGGAAAAGAAGCATATGGTCAAGGAATCTGGGCTCCCTGTATCCGCTATCACAACGGTAAATTTTATGTATTCAGCAACATCAACGGACACGGACTGCAGGTATTCATTGCAGAAAATCCGGCCGGACCATGGAAGCACATCAACACCGGAGTAAAAATATACGACCTCTCTGTCCTGTTTGACGATGACGGGAAAATATACGCTGTATATCAATATAATGAAGTTCATCTCATAGAAATGAAGCCCGACTTCAGCGGTTTTGTGGAAGGCAGTGAAAAAGTGATCATACCTGCAGGGAACGCAATGGGCGAAGGTCACCACTTCTACAAGATAAACGGCAAATATTATATTATCAGTGCCAACTATTCGCCAGTGGGCCGTATGCAGTGCGCACGTGCCGACCGCCCGGAAGGTCCGTACGAAACCGTAACGATCAGTATGCGCGAAACCATGGGAACCCAGTGCGGCCATCTGGTTGGTAATGTGGGCCTGGGTAGTTCCATCACCGAAGAAATCACCGATTTCAAGGTGTCCGACCCTTCAGGCAGTTACCAGGGAGCGGCTACTTTACATCAAGGAGGAATCGTT
Organism: Bacteroides ilei; assembly: GCF_900128495.1. Taxonomy (GTDB): domain Bacteria; phylum Bacteroidota; class Bacteroidia; order Bacteroidales; family Bacteroidaceae; genus Phocaeicola; species Phocaeicola ilei. The sequence goes on along the minus strand of NZ_LT635801.1, from coordinate 1,840,576 downwards.
GATTTACCCAACGGAGAGTGGTGGGGATTTTCCATGCAGGACTTCCGGTCGGTAGGACGTACTACCTGCCTGTCGCCCGTTACATGGGTTGACGGATGGCCTTATTTCGGACTGCCAGGTAACCTGGGACGTACTCCCCGCACCTGGTTCAAACCCAATGTCGAAGCGGAAACAGAACCTTGTGCTCCCTATCAGCGCAGTGACAACTTCAACGGCAAGAAATTGTTACCTATCTGGCAATGGAACCACAATCCCAACAATAAGATGTGGTCATTGTCCAAAGGACAACTCAACCTGCGCACTCTACCTGCTCCGAATCTCCTGTGGGCAAAAAATACCCTCACGCAGCGCTGTATCGGACCAGTATCTACTGCAACCGTCACCCTGGACGTTTCACAATTGAAGAACGGTGACATTGCCGGATTGGGAATACTCAACATACCTTATCTATATATCGGGATAAAACGTGAAGGAACAAAAAATTTCCTGGAAATGCGTTCGCAGCAACAGAACGAAAACATATGTTTTCCGTTTGAAGAAAAAAACGTTTACCTGCGTATCACAACCGATCTGGATAATGACACTGCCCGTCTGGCTTTCAGCCGTAACGGCACAGATTTCGAAACTGTAGGTAAAAGATACCTCCTCCCTTATCAGCTGAAGACTTTCCAGGGAACACGCTATGCCTTATTTGCCTACAACGTAAAGGAAAAGAACGGAGGACGCGCCCTGTTCGACAACTTCACGGTAGAAGAACCCATGGCCGACAGGCGTAACAACCTGCCTACAGGTAAAGTCATCTCTTTGAAGAACTTGGGTAACGGGACTTATGCATGGGCCAATCCGCACGGCATGCTCCATTCGGCGGCAAAAGACAGTCCGAACTATAAGAACCAGGGATGCTTTTTCAAAGTACACGACAGAGGACAGGGACGTGTAGTTCTGGAAGCCATGAACGGTACAGGATTCCTTACGGTAGTAGGTGCCGGACTCTCTTCGGATGTACGACTGATGAAACAGGAAAGTGAAGGAAGCCTGTTCCTCTGGCAAGACATGCTGCGCGGCCAGTGTATGCTGCTCTCCCTAAAGACCCAACGCTATGTAGGAATGGATCCGGCTACAGGAGAACCATATGGAGCCGACTGGACCGGATGCCGTCCCGACAGGAAAGACGGGACTGTTTTTGAATGGAAAGAAATAGAAAGTGACGGTATCGTAAGACCGACAGAAACACCAAATATCTATTAAATATGAAAAAAATCTTATCAGTAATCCTCGGTCTGTTCCTGCTGGCTTCGTGTACAAATGCAGGGACAGAAAAAGAACAGGGGATAACGGTTACACATGAATCCGGAAAAGATTATGTAGACCTGACAAAAGCCACCGTAGTATTCGACAAAGACGATTGGAATGTAGTAAGGAATGCAGCCCGACTGTTTGCCTCAGACGTCAATCTGGTAACAGAAAAGGAAATAACTTTACAGAACGACCTACCCACAGAAGGAGATATCGTTCTGATCGGTACCATCGGGAAAAGTAAATGGATAGACCAGTTGGCCGCAGACAAAAAAATAAACGTTTCAGCCATAAAAAACGGATGGGAACAGTTCATAATAACTACGCTGGAACACCCGTTCAAAGGAGTAGCCAAAGCTCTGGTTATAGCCGGTAGTGACCGCCGCGGGACAGCTTATGGCGTATTCTCGGTAAGTGAAGCCATCGGAGTTTCTCCCTGGTACTGGTGGGCCGATGTTCCGGTAGTTCATCAGAACAAACTTTTTGTAAAAGCCGGATATACATCAGAAACTCCGTCCATCAAGTATCGCGGTATCTTCATCAACGATGAAGACTGGGGCATGAAACCTTGGTCGGAAAAAAATTTCGAAAAGGAACTGGGTGATATCGGTCCCAAAACCTATGCCAAGGTATGCGAACTGATTCTGCGCCTGAAAGGGAACATGCTGGCACCGGCCATGCACACATGTACAGGACCTTTCTACTCGTACCCCGACAGCAAGAAAGTAGCGGACGAATACGGTATCATGATTACAACCTCACACTGTGAACCGCTATTGTTCAACAATGCTTCCCTCAAAGAATGGGACAGCAGTCGCGACGGAGACTGGAACTATAAAGAAAACCGGGAAACCATATACAACAAGCTGGATAACCGGGTGAAGGAAGCCTCTCCCTATGAAAACATCTATACACTGGCCATGCGAGGTCTGCATGATGCAGGTATGCGCGGCAATCTGAGCGATCAGGAAAAGGTACAGGTTCTTGCACAGGCCATCAGAGACCAGCGTGAAATCCTGACCAGACACATAGACCGGCCTATCCAGGATATTCCGCAGATATTCATACCCTACAAGGAAGCGCTGGATCTGTATGAACTGGGGCTTGAGGTTCCCGATGACGTGACTCTGGTCTGGGTAGACGACAATTACGGATACATCAAACGTTTGAGCAATCCTGAAGAACAGAAACGGAGCGGACGTGCCGGGGTCTATTACCATACATCCTATTTAGGTGCTCCGCACGACTATCTGTGGCTCAACACCACCCCGCCCGTACTGATGTATGAAGAACTGAAAAAGGCATACGACACAGGCGCCGACCGTTACTGGCTGCTTAACGTAGGCGATATCAAACCGATGGAACTGGCTACAAGCACATTCTTTGAAATGGCATGGGATTTCGACCGTTTCAATTATGACAATGTAAACAAACACCAGGCTGCACTTCTGGGAAAAATATTCGGCTCCCAATATATCCGTGAATTCCAGGATCTGCTCGATGAATATTATCGCCTGGCATGGAGCCGTAAGCCCGAATTCATGGGTTGGGAAAGAGAATGGGACGAACCGGAGAGGGAAAAGCTACAGGATACGAACTTCTCGTTCGAGAATCATAACGATGCCCGTCACCGCATAGCCGATTACCGGGAATTGTCGGACAAATCCGCCGCACTATGGAAACAATTGCCTGAAACATACCGTCCGGCCTTCTTCGAAATGTTTGCCTACCCGGCTATGGCGTCATACCAAATGAACCGCAAGTTCCTGATGGCACAACTGAACCATGAACTGCTCAAGAAAAACGATATAGCCGGTGCCAACTGGGCTGCCCTTGAGTCACAGACAGCATACGACAGTATCCAGGCATTGAACAAGATCTACAACACACAGCTTGACGGAAAATGGAATTACATGATGGATATCGCTCCCGGGTTCTGTGCCAGATATCAAGGCATGCCCGATGTAACCGTAACCAAAGGAATCCCTGCACGGGAAGTGGACATACGCCCCCAACCCGAACAGGACAAGGTAGAAGGATTCAAGGTACTAGACCTGGCGGACTATAAAGAACAGACAACAAACCAACATACCTTACGCCTGATTAAAGGTTTAGGATACGACTGGAAATGTATTCAGTTAGGTGAAGCTACCGAACCGTCGGTAGATCCGAAAAGCAAGGAAGCCCCTTACTTTGAATATGAACTTGGAGAAATACCTGCCAGTGAAATTACGGTTATCGTCCATGCCATACCGTTCTTTCCTCTCTATCAGGGAAAAAGCAACTGTTTCGGAGTATCGGTAGACAATAGCGATGTAAAAGTTTTCGAGCAGATCTGCAAAGAATATTCATTGGAATGGAAAAATCGGGTATTACAGAACGGTATCGAATATAAAACGACCTTCCCGATTGACCCGTCAGCTAAACAGCACCGTTTACGTCTGTCATGCGGCGATCCCGGTGCAATGATACAACGGATAATCATAGACTGGGGAGGATTACGGAAAACCTATGTAGGCCCCCAACCGACAAACGACTAAGCATCTGATTTTTCAAGCCCCGCCACTGATAACTTTCCAAGAATCAACGGCGGGGCTTCATTTCCTTTATCCTTCCAGTCTGACCGGTCTGCCGAAGAGACACATAATCATGAACAAAATGAAATGATTTCAAGGAAATACAAAAAGAAGGTCTGTTAACCCAAAATCCGGTCCGAAAATTGTACATTTGACCCATAAAACTGGAAAATGGCAGGAATTTATCTACACATCCCATTCTGTAAACGACGTTGCATCTATTGCGATTTCTTTTCGACCACACAAAGTGAAAAGAAGTCGGCCTATGTCACCGCCCTATGCAAAGAGCTGGAAATACGAAAAGAATATCTCCAAAACGAACCGATAGAAACCATCTATTTCGGTGGAGGAACCCCTTCACAACTGGAAGAATCCGATTTCAACCGCATTTTTGATACGATTTATAAAAACTACCCGATCATTCCCAATCCTGAAATCACCCTGGAAGCCAATCCGGATGATCTCATCCCTCCATACATCAGCATGCTGCGTACATTGCCCTTTAACCGCCTAAGTATGGGGATACAGACTTTCAATGAAGAGATACTTAAGCTTCTGCAACGCCGCCACACGGCCATACAGGCTAAAGAAGCATTTTATAACTGTAGGGAGGCCGGTTTTGGAAATATCAGCATAGACCTGATGTACGGACTTCCGGGAGAAAGTATCTCCACATGGGAATACGACCTGAAACAAGCCGTCGGGATGCAACCGGAGCATATTTCTGCCTACCACCTCATTTATGAAGAAGGTACTGTCTTATGGAGGCTCAGGGAAGAGCACCGGGTGGAAGAAGCAGACGAGGACTTGAGCGTAGAACTTTTCAGCATGCTTATACACCGGCTGAAAAAAGCGGGATACAGCCACTATGAAATATCCAACTTCTGTCTTCCCGGCAGACATTCACGACACAATTCAAGCTACTGGACCGGCAAGAAATACCTGGGATGCGGTCCTTCGGCACATTCTTACGACGGACAATCCCGTCAATGGAACATTGCTTCACTCGATCGATATATCGCTTCCACCGAAGCCGGAAAAACAACTTTCGATATCGAATACCTGGATCTGTACACCCGATACAACGATTTCATCATCACATCTGTACGTACCTGCTGGGGACTTCCGCTGGACCAACTGCAGAAAGAATTCGGAAACAGGCTTTACGACTATTGCATGGAAATGGCACAGCCTCATCTGAAACAAGGTACATTGGAAATAAAGGGAAACATATTGAAACTGACCGAAAAGGGAATCTTCGTTTCAGACGGCATTATGAGTGACATGCTCTGGGTAGACGACTGAATTTAACGTTTATAAATCTTCTTTCAGGCTATTTTACCAAATAAAGATAGGGGGAAAAGGCCCGTTTTCTGTTTTCATGATAGATAACCATTAAAAACACCGAATATGATGAACAGAAGGCCGATAGGGGTACTCCCCTTCTTTTTCGCACTGGCATTGACCGGGTGCAATAATGATAACGTTCCAGCAGGATACATAGGATTTGAAAAAGGTACTGCCGAATGGGTCTACGACAAAAGTAAAACGACCGAAGAATTTTCACTCAAGATTGTAACCGGTACCAAAGCCGGTGAAGATATTCCTCTTGTCATAGAGTCCCCCAACAAATCCATCGTCAAATTAAAGACTCCGGCCCCCCAAATACCGAAAGGTAAAAAAGAAACCACCCTGGTATTCGAGCTCTATTCTTCCAAAATCGAGAAAAGAGTGCGCTTCATCAATATAACATGTGCTCCCAAAGGACATCCAAACCAAATACATAAGATCTCTATTCACTTAAAAAGCAGGATGTAAGTAGACAGACGAAAAAACCGGAAAATCCGTTACAGGAGCTTCCGGTTTTCTTTAACTTATGTAGGAAATCTGGATTCTTTATTTTGCCAGACTATATACAATATCCATTACCTGCTTGCCCAACTCATCGGCTTCGGCCATAGTTGAAGCTTCCGAATAGACACGGATAATCGGCTCGGTATTACTTTTACGCAAATGAACCCACTTGTCCGGGAAATCAATCTTCACCCCATCAATATCATTGATCTCCTCATCTTTATAAAGAGCCTTCACCTTGGCTAAAATAGCATCTACGTCGGTCTCCGGAGTAAGATCTATACGGTTTTTAGCAATGAAATAATTAGGATAGGTAGCGCGGAGCTCAGAGACCTTCATTCCTTCATGAGCCAGATGACTCAGAAACAAGGCAATTCCCACCAAGGCATCCCGACCATAATGTGATTCGGGATAGATGACTCCTCCGTTTCCTTCACCTCCGATAACGGCGTGCGTCTCCTTCATACGGGTAACCACATTCACTTCACCCACGGCTGCCGCATTATACTCCATGCCGTATTTACGGGTTACATCACGTAAGGCACGGGTTGAACTCAGATTAGATACGGTATTTCCTGGAGTATGCTTCAATACATAATCGGCTACTGTCACCAATGTATACTCCTCACCATACATGGTACCATCCTCACAGATAATAGCCAGACGGTCCACATCCGGATCGACAACAAAAGCCACGTCATTCTTTCCGGCCTTCATCAGATCCATAATATCACCCAGATTCTTTTCAAGAGGTTCGGGGTTATGCTGGAAGTCACCTGTAGGCTCAGCATACAGCGTCTCTACATGACGGACCCCCAATTGTTTCAATAGTTCAGGTAGAATGATGCCGCCTACAGAATTGACGGTATCCAACGCCACATGGAAATCAGCCTTGCGGATGGCTTCCACATCAACCAGTTTCAGAGCCAATACACTGTCGATATGCTTCTGGTTATAAGTATTGTCTTCCGTATATTTGCCAATGTGGTCTACATCCGCATATTCAAAGGCCTCGGCTTCGGCGATACGCAAGACTTCATTACCTTCCGAAGCATTCAGAAACTCACCATGCTCGTTCAAAAGCTTCAATGCATTCCATTGCCGCGGATTATGACTGGCAGTCAGGATGATTCCACCACAAGCTCCTTCCATTGTAACGGCAAGCTCGGTAGTAGGAGTAGACGCAAGTCCGATATTCACCACATCGAACCCCATTCCCATCAAGGTTCCACACACTACATTCTTTACCATCTCACCCGAAATACGGGCATCACGACCTACTACAATCTTATTACTTTTAACCACACTCGTCTTACGTATCAAAGTAGCATAAGCCGAGGTAAACTTCACAATATCCAACGGATTCAATCCGTCACCGGCCTTACCTCCTATAGTTCCCCGGATACCGGATATAGATTTTATCAAAGTCATATCAATCCGATTATTTTAAATTGTATGTCAACTCATAATAACATGGATATACATATCTCGACGCATTAGCTGTACCCTCGCTGTGAGGAACAATCAGACGGACACGTGCAACCTTAGAAGAAGACTGGGTACGTCCCGGCCGCAAAAACTTGAGCGGAATCAGCCAACCGGAAGGAACTACTGTAGATTGATAAGTATAATACATACCATAATCACGTGCCGTCAAGAACGAGGCAGAATACGTATTGTCCGAAATAGTCAGTTTATATTCCTCCGGAAATATCTCATACTGCGGATTACCTATATGCATGTTGACAACCAGTGTATCTCCTGCTTCCATCGATAATTCCGAACGGTCCTGAAGCGCAATTTCCACTACATGTGAAAGGACATCATAATAACCGTCGGAAAGATGTTGTCCTTCCTTTCCGTCAGGTCCCAATGACATGATGTTCATATAGACACCGCTTTCTTCAAGAAGTACATATTCATTTTCGTTGGTAACGGTATCTTGAGCATAAAAATCCTTCTCACTGATAATCTTGTAATCGTTCTTGGCAATCCAAGCATTGATTGCATCGGCCTCCTCTTCCTTCAATTCGGCATAAGTCTTGGAATTATCACAACTTTGCAGAAAGCAGACTATCCCTACAAAAGCTATAAACAGCAGATTTATCTTTTTCATTTCAATTCAATTTTATGACAACAAAAGTAATAAAATGGTTTTATCCATCATTAAAAATTCATGCTATTATAAAATTAATAACTAATTTTTCAACAAGAGATCTTCATACTTCACCAAAGCCTGCTTGAAAAGTCCTACAGCGTCTTCCATTGATCCATAAAATTCACCCCCTGAAGCATTCAGGTGTCCTCCACCGTTGAAGTATTCGGAAGCAACCTTGTTGCACGGAAAAGCTCCCACCGAGCGTAAGGAGACCTTGATCATGTTCTTTTCCGTATCTTCACGCAGGAATACAGAGAAACAGATTCCCTTCATCTGCAACGGCATGTTCACGAACCCTTCGGTATCTCCCTTTACATACTGGAATTTTTTCTGTTCGTCCTTTCCCAGGCAGATGAGAGCGGAACGGAACTGCGGGAATACCTGCATCTTTTCATACAATACATACCCCATCAGGCGTAACCTGCCTTCGGAATAAGTATTGAATACCTTGCGGTAGATATCGTCCTTGTCTATCCCCTTGGAAAGTAACTCACTGATGATGAAATAAATTTCACGGTTATTCGAATTATAGGTAAATCCACCCGTATCAGTCATCATACCGGTATAAATACATTCGGCACCTTCACGGGTTATATCCTCGAAATTACCCATCCTACAGATCAGACGGAAAACCAGTTCGGAAGTGGAAGAGATCTCGGGATGAGATATAGTAACCCTACAGAACGGTTCCGGATTCAGATGATGGTCAATCATGACCTTGCGGGCCTGGGATTCGGCTACCGGCTTTGCAAGAGCGTCTATACGCGACAATGCATTGAAATCCAGACAACAAATCACCTCTGCCTCGCTTATAAGCTTGTCTGCAAATTCGGCGTATTTATCATAACGGATAATATCCTTGGCTCCCGGCATCCAGCGCAGGAAATCAGGAAACGCATTCGGAACAATGACATGCACGTTCTTTTCCTGTGTTTCCAGGAAGTGAGCCAGTCCCAATGACGAACCCAACGCGTCACCGTCTGGAGAAACATGTGTTACTATCACCAGATTTTCAGCCTTTTCGAAATATTTGGCTACTTTATCAATATTCGCTTGAAGGATAATTTTCGACAACATATATACTTAATTTCTAATAAGGAGCAAAAGTACAAATAAAATCTTAATTATAATAAAACTGTATAAGAACCTTTTTCTTTCAAGTCAATATATTGCACCCCCATAGCGTCACATTCTTCCTGAAGCTTACTACGCTGCCAGTCGGGCAAGTCCGGGGCCAGAAGCACAATTTGTAGCCGGAAAAGAGAACACAAGTCACCGATATCTCCTCTGAATCCCCGGACCAGATACATAAAATGGACATTGAAAGGAATATCCGACCTATGCCTCCTCCATGAACCGTCATCCAATCTCACGATATAGAACGTATCTACCTTGACAGGAGAAAAAGAAGTGAACTCCAGCTTCCGGCTGTCCCGATTCTGACACAAATAAACTCCGGAACGGACAAAATGTATCCGGTTACCGGCTGGATGCATAACATCGTATACGACTGTAGAAAGCAACAAATCAAACAGACACAACACAAACAATAACGTCCGGCACTTCCGCCTTGTCCGATACACATACCATCCGATAATTATAGCCGCCAGGATAGCTGACTGCCAGGCGGTCAGGTAAATGGAAGAAATCTGCGCCCCCTCCCACTGCCGGATAGAATACATCGTATCATTTAGAAAGGAAGTAATCCAATTTATCGGTATCACAACCCACTTGCACGCCCAAGGAAAGGGAGAAAGACATAAAGCCAGCAAGGTTCCACCTAAAATACACACGGTCAAAGGAGCGACAACGACATTGGCTATCAAAAAATAAGTAGGAAAACTCCCGAAACAATACAAGATTAAAGGCAAAGTTCCCAACTGGGCAGCCAACGACAGTGAAACCGTCTGCCATACGTAACGGAAAATCCTACCTTTCACCTTCCATATTCTTTCTATCCACGGATAAAACAGCATAATGGAAAGAACCGCCGTAAATGAAAGCTGGAAACTGATATCGAACAAATACAAAGGATTATAGAGCAGCATCAGAAAAGCTGCCAGGGATATGGCGTAAAATCCCGAATAACGGCTCTCTGTAAAAACCGGAGCTATCACATAAATGGAAAACATCAATACGGCCCTGATGACGGAAGGACTCAAACCCGACAGGAAAGCGAATCCCCACAAAAAGAAAAACAAGCAAAGACTGATTATCCACTTCCCTCCCCGCATATATCTCAACGGGCGCAAAAGCCAAGAAACCAAGACCGTAAGAATACCTATATGCAGTCCCGACAAAGCCAGCACATGACTCGTCCCGGCTGCTGTATATGAATCCTTAAGTTCGGACGTCAACATACTCTTGTCTCCTACAGCCAAAGCAGAAACCACGGCAAATACATCCGGATCCAACGACCAGGAACGAAAAATATCCAACACTTCCTCACGCCACGACAAGGCTGTCTGCCGAAAAGATACAGGAGAACGTCCGGACAATCTCCTCCAATTGCCTGCAAAAGAGATACCTGTACCACTTATCCCCTGACGTTCCAGATATAAGCCATAGTCAAAATCCGAAATATTCCAATCATTGTACGGACGGCCGATTACTGCCCGGCAACAGAAACGGTCACCGCACTGTAATCCATAATGTAAAGAATCAGGAATCCACCGCAACAAAACTCTCCGGTCTACCGGCTGCCACCCGACAGTATCAATCCGACTCATCCATACTATATCAACTTCCGCTTCCATAGTCTTTCCTTTTTTCCGGGGAATATCTGTCACCCACCCTACATACAGCCTCTCCTCCTCCGGCCAGGAAAAACGTATACGTTGCCGCGCAAAAAGCAACAGGACCGCCCCAAGACAAACCATCGACAAGGAAACCATGAAACCGAATATCCAACGCCTGTGGAACTTCCTGCAAAAGAGAACGACACAGGAAACAAACAAAAACACAGACGATACCCCCTGTAAAAGAGATATATCTCTACCGTCCGGCAGGAAACTGTCGGACAAAAAAATTCCGGTTGCCATAGCGATGGTCAACCGGAACATGGGGTAAGATAGTAAAGAGGAATTCACATTCCTGTCATTGTTTCAAGCATTTCATCTGATGAATCATATCTGCCATATCTGGCGCCTTAAATATTGCACTACCGGCCACCAGCACATCGGCACCCGCCTCAGCCAGCAAACGACCGGTTTCCAAGTTCACACCACCGTCTACTTCTATTAACGCATGTGAACCGTTTTCTATGATCAGATTACGCAGATCACGTACTTTTTTTAACGAACGGGGAATAAACTTCTGCCCGCCAAAACCCGGATTGACACTCATCAGCAGCACCATATCCAGATCTTCTATAATATCGGTAAGGACAGATACCGGAGTAGCCGGATTCAAGGTCACCCCTGCCTTCATACCAGCATCCTTGATCTGCTGGACTACCCTATGCAGGTGTACACACGCCTCATAATGTACATTCATCATCATGGCTCCCAGATTCCTGACTTCAGGAATAAACTTTTCGGGCTGCACTATCATCAGATGCACATCCAGAGGCTTTTCCGAAAGTTCCGCCATATATTTCATGACAGGAAATCCGAACGAAATATTAGGCACGAACACTCCGTCCATCACATCAAGATGCAGCCAGTCGGCTTCACTGCGGTTGATGTTCTCTATATCAGCCCGAAGATCCGCAAAATTGGCAGACAGCATAGATGGGGCAATCAATAACTTATTATCCATATATCCTTACTGGTCTTTGTTTCAAGCAAAGGTAATAAAATTTATTGAACTGCCGACCAATTACTCATTAAGATTTACACGTACACCCAACTGCAGGCTGAAATTCAACGGATGCTCCTTACGGATGGTTTCCAGATTCGTCCCGTCATCAAAATAATAGGCTGCGCCAGGCTCTACATAGATACCGAAATACCGGCCCAAATTCAGCTGAGCTCCCACTGCCGCTCCCAACGAAAGCTGAACAGGCTTTTCACCGGCAGATTCCCGCTCTTTATGCTTATGCAGATCTTTGTCGACTGAGACCGATTCCAGCGTATTGGAAATACATTTCTCAATCATTCCGCCAACCGACGCATACAATACGAAAAGTTTGTTTTCCCACAGGAAACGCTGGAATTTCAACGGGATACCTATATAATGCAGTTTCTGTTCTTCTTTGACGTAGGTAATTTCACCTGTTGTCAGTTCCGACGACAGAAGTGTATAGTTCAATCCGGTTTCTACCGCCCACTTGTCATCCAATGCCCACTTGACGGAAGCACCTACAGTTACCGGCATTTTATGGTTGACACGCGTAGTAGACTGAGCATCACTCTTATACATGATAGGCTGCTTGTTAAAGGTATTGCTGGGATAAGGAGATATTACATCCTGCAACGATCCTTCCAGGTTCACACTGTTATCCGTCAATGAAGCGAAACGGGCAAACCCGTCAATAGCCGTAGAGGAAGTAAGGGGGGTATTCCCTGCATTCAATCCTATCGCTACATGCCTTCTTTTCCTCTTTTCCCCACCTTCTTCTGCCAGATACGAACGGTTCCGCTGCATCTTACGGCGATCTTCTTTCATTCTTCTTTTCGAATCCACGACCGGTTTCCGTTCTGTTTCTTCCGGGATGCCTCTGCTGTCTGGAACCTGTCCTTCTTTCTCTACCCAGATTCCATCAACCGAATCAGCCGGCACAGCCATGACAGCTAATGCCAGAGAGTTGTCCGGAGCCTTCGGGACTGGAGAATTATCCAAACCATGAAAAAGAGGTGTACCTTCAGCCAATATCTCTTTCACCGGATCCGACAATGTTTCTGCCGCACTCGGTTCCATACCGGTCGGAGCACTGACCTGCTCTTCTATCTGCCGGGCCAATTGGTTCCCCTGATGCAAAGCCTCCGAAGAAGAATCCGTAAACCATACTGTTACAGAAGATACAGCCAACAACATGGCAACTGCGGCAGCAGAAACGAACCATTTTCTCCGCCACATCGGAATAACATGAAAAGAAGGAAGATCCTTTTCCAGCTTCTCCCATAACCCTTCCGGACAAGGTTCGGCATAGTCTTCCATCCTTTCCCGAAGGCGCTTCACCCATTTATCCTCGTTCTCCATCATTCTTCGTTTCTTCTATATTCATTTATTTTCTTTATCAATAAACTCTTTGCCCTGTAAAACTGAGACGATGAGGTATGCTCGGTTATACCGAGCAGAGACGCAATTTCCTTATGGCTTTTGTTCTCGAACACATACAGGTTGAACACATTCCGGTATCCGTCGGGAAGTTCCGAAATCATCTTCATCAGAACCGATTGAGGAATATCATCCAGACTGTCAGCATCATCAGCCGTATCGGGAATATCCTCCATCAACACTTCCTGCTGTGCCTGCACATTCTGCCTTCTCAGATACCCCAATGCTTCATTGACCATAATTTTCGAAAGCCATGCTTTCAGAGAGCCTTCCCCCTGGTATGTAAACTTCTTGATAGACTGAAAGATACGTATAAATCCATCGTGCAACACATCTTCGGCGTTATCCTTATTCCCGATATAACGGAGACAGATAGCCATAAGCCCTCCACCATACCGTTCATATAACATACGGCACGCATGACTGTCTCCTCGTTTGCACTGCAACGATAACTCTTCTTCCGACATCTCTGTTTTCTTACCTAATCTCATACATTAAATAGACGGAGAACAAAAATACTGCATCACCTGTAGAAAAATATCACATTAATTTGTTTTAACAATCAAGATCCGAAAGCTCTTAGACAAAAAACTCCGGCTACCTGTCGGGCAACCGGAGTTCCTCCTCAATATTATATATCTATTTATATATCTATTACCGTTATTTCACATATGTCTCATCCGAATGACGGTATCCTCTCAGAAAATCTGTTACCGACATACGTTTTTTTCCTGCCAGTTGCAATGACAAGACATTCACATACCCGTCGGTAGAAGCTATCTTGAAATAGCTTTTCTTATCGGTCACCACGGTACCTGGAGCAGACGCAGGTTCACAGAATTCCTTGGATGTTTCGTAAATCTTCAGCATTACAGGAGCAGAATCCGTCTGGCAAAGTTCGGTCCAGGCTGCCGGATAAGGAGAAAGTCCACGAACAAAATCATACACCTTTTTCACTCCTGCATTCCAATCGATACGACAGGTCTCCTTAAAGATTTTAGGAGCCGGACGTAATTCTTCCGCACGGGCCAGCTCTTCCTGAGGAATTGTCCTGACTGTTCCCGCCAGAATGGAATCCACAGTCTTGACTACCAGATCACCTCCCAGATACATCAGACGGTCATATACTGCCTCCACATTATCCGTATCGGCAATAGGAACACGCACCTGGTCAATGATCTCACCGGTATCAATCTCATGCTTCAAGAAAAATGTAGTGATACCCGTTTCTGTATCACCGTTGATGACAGCCCAGTTGATAGGTGCCGCCCCCCGGTATTGGGGCAACAAGGAAGCATGCAAGTTGAACGTACCCAAGCGGGGCATATTCCAGACAATTTCCGGCAGCATACGGAAAGCTACCACAATCTGCAGGTCGGCCTTCAAAGAACGAAGTTCCTCTACAAAGTCTTCGGCCTTCAGCTTCTCGGGCTGAAGTACTTTCAAACCCTGGGAAACAGCGTATTGCTTGACCGGACTCGGCTGCAGGACACTTCCATGACGCCCTATCGGTTTATCGGGCATGGTAATGACACCCACTACATTATATCCTCCCTCCACAAGCCGCTTCAAGCTTTCTACGGCAAATTCCGGAGTTCCCATATAAACAATTCTCAAATCTTTCTTATCCATACTTCCTTTTAAAATTATGTTATTCCGCCGACAAGTCGACCATCACCTGCCGATACGTATTCAGCATCTTCGACTTTGATACAAAACCCATATATTTATTTTCAGAATCCACAACCGGCAAATTCCAGGAACCGGTCTTGTCAAACTTCTCCATGACCGTTTCCATCGAATCGGTATTGATGATACAGGCCTTAGGGCTCTCCATGAAACGTTCTACGGTAAACCGGTGGTAAAGTTCCTGCCTGAACATGATCTTCCTGATATGATCCAGCGAAACGATTCCGATCAGCTCACCGGTAGGCTCGGTTACAGGAAACAAGTTTCTAGACGACTTGGAAATGACCTTGACCATATCTCCCAGATCCATATCCGGTTGTACTTTCAGGAAATCTGTCTCTATGATACTTTCCATATTCATTAATGTAAGTACGGCCTTATCCTTATGATGAGTAATCAGCTCGCCCGACTTGGCCAGACGCATGGAGTAGATGCTGTGAGGTTCGAATACGATGATGGTAAGGTATGCACACACCGAGACAATCATCAGCGGCAGGAAAAGGTCATAACCTCCGGTAAGCTCGGCAATCAGGAAAATACCTGTGAGCGGAGCATGCATGACGCCCGACATTAGTCCGGCCATACCCATCAGCGCAAAATTCTTCTCCGGAATATACACATTACCGATGTGAAGCATGTTGCACACATACGAAAAGACAAAACCTGCTATACATCCCAAAAACAGACTGGGAGCAAAAATACCACCGCAACCTCCACCTCCATTGGTTGCACTGGAGGCAAAAACCTTCAATAAGATAATAAGCAACAGATAAACCACCAGCAGATTCCCGTTTCCATAAAAGAAGGAACGGTCCATCACCGTATTCCAGTCGGCCTGGGAAGTACCGTTCAGCAGCAGGCTGATCGTATCATAACCTTCACCGTAAAGCGGCGGAAAAAGGAAGATCAGGATACTCAGCATCGAACCGCCGATAACAAACTTCACATACGGATTAGGATAACGCCTGAATATGTTTTCAATCCAGTTCATGGCCCGTGTAAAATACCAGGAAACCAAACCACAGAAGATACCGAGACCTATGGCATACGGAATACGCTCCAGGGCAAACGGATAATCCAGGTGGAACTGGAACATCGCTTCGGTTCCTGTAAGCAGATAAGAGACCGAAGCTGCAGTGACACTGGTAATCAGCAACGGAAGCAGGGAAGCCATGGTCAGATCAATCATGATGACCTCCAGGGTAAATACCAGTCCGGCTATAGGAGCCTTGAAAATACCCGAAACGGCACCGGCGGCACCACATCCCACCAACAGCATCAATGTCTTATGGTCCATACGGAAAATACTGCCCAGATTAGAACCTATAGCCGATCCGGTCAATACGATCGGCGCTTCAGCGCCGACAGATCCACCACAGCCGATAGTTATGGCAGAAGCACAGACCGACGACCAGACATTATGCCGTTTGATACGGCTCTGCTTTCGCGATATCGCATACAGAATCTTCGTTACCCCATGACTGATATCGTCACGCACCACCTTACGGATAAACAGGCCTGTCAGGAAAATACCTACAACCGGATAAACCAAATACATCCAGTTGGCTTCCATCGGATTGAAATTCTCGGTAAGGAACTCTTTGATGTATTCCACCAGAAATTTCAGGATATAGGCCGCCAATGCAGTAAATATCCCCACCAGAAAGCTCAAGATCAAGATAAACTGACGATCCTTGATATGCTTAACACGCCAATTGATAAAGCGCTCAAGAAAACCGATTTTTTCTTCTGCTAGCTCCATTTGACCATCCTGATTTATTCTCTGATAATCTTGATTTCACCACCTTTACCCAATTTTATTATACTGGAAGGTTTCGGGTGTCCGGTTTCGTCACGGCGGAAATCCACCACATAATCGACCGCATTCTTTATATCCTCGCTTATTTCGGAAAAGACGGCCGGAGCCGGTTGTCCGCTGATATTGGCCGATGTAGAGACTATCGCTTTGCGGAAACGGAAACAGAGTTCCTTGGAGAACGTTTCTCCTGTAACACGGATACCCACGCTACCGTCGTCCGCCAGCAGATTGGGCGCCAGATTACGTGCACCGTCATAAATGATGGTAAGAGGTTTGGTGGTCATATCGATCAGATCCCATGCCACGGAAGGAACATCCTGTACATAAAAATCCACTTTTACCGGACTGTCGACAAGGACCAGCATCGCCTTGCTGTCAGCCCTGTGCTTGATTTCATAAACTCTCTTTACAGCTTCTTCGTTTGTCGCATCGCAGCCGATTCCCCACACCGTATCAGTCGGATAAAGGATTACGCCGCCTTTCTGCATGACCTCACATGCCTTCTTAATTTCATCTTTCATCATAATGACGTCTCGCTAGTTTTTACAATTACGACAAAAGTACAAATGATTTTTATGATTGCCCAAAAAACATTCATTAAATTTGCATGAAATAGTGTTTCAAGTACCAGCATGAACCGGAAAATCATTCATATCGACATGGATGCGTTCTATGCTTCCGTAGAGCAGCGCGACAATCCTGAATTACAGGGCAAACCCATCGCAGTGGGGCATGCCGAGAAACGTGGGGTTGTGGCCACGGCCAGCTATGAAGCACGGAAGTTCGGAGTACGCTCGGCCATGTCGTCTGTAAAGGCCATGAAGCTTTGCCCGCAACTCATCTTCGTTGAAGGAAGGATGGACGTATACAAGGAAATCTCTGCCCATATCCATTCCATATTCCACGACTACACCGACATGGTCGAACCCATATCCCTGGATGAAGCTTTCCTGGACGTGACCGAAAACAAAAAAGGCATCGAACTGGCAGTCGATATCGCACGCGAAATCAAACGGCGAATCCGGGAGGAACTGCACCTCGTGGCATCTGCCGGTGTTTCATATAACAAGTTTCTGGCAAAGATCGCTTCCGATCTGCGGAAACCCGACGGACTCTGTACCATACACCCCGACCAGGCTGAAAAGTTCATTGCCAAACTCCCCATCAAGTCTTTCTGGGGCATCGGACCTGTAACCGCAAGAAAAATGTATTCACTGGGAATCTATAACGGCGAAACCCTGAAACGATGCCCGTTGGACATGCTGGTACGCCAATTCGGAAAAGCGGGACAAATCTACTACAACTTTGCACGGGGAATCGACGACCGTCCCGTAGAAGCTGTACGTATACGTAAGTCAATAGGTTGTGAACATACACTGGAGAAAGACATCTCCCTGCAATCGTCCGTAATCATTGAACTTTACCACGTAGCGACCGAACTCATCGGACGCCTGCAGCGGAAAAATTTCTCCGGAACAACCCTGACTCTGAAAATCAAGTTCCACGACTTTACACAGATTACCCGCAGCCAAAGTGTACATACTCCCCTATACAATCTCAAAGATATACTTCCGCTGGCAAAACAATTGTTAAAAGAAGTTGATTATCAGAATCACCCTATCCGACTGATAGGACTTTCAGTCTCCAATCCGCCGGAAGAAAAAGAAGACTCCGGAAAAGAAAAATGGATCCAGCTCAGCCTCGATTTCAACCGGTAAAAATGTACCCGGAGTTTCTGCTGCAAAAACGGCATACCCATATCCGGTTTCGCCACAAAAAAGACAATAAGCTAGCAATCAACCTGTTAATAACAGGCAAAAACTAAAGAACAAATAACATGGCTATTTAACGGCACAAATTTTGTATATACAAAAAAATAGAACTTAAAACTTGAACATTCCTGCATGAAGAACGTTAATATATCAGAGACCTGTCATTCTTTTACAGACAAAAAGTCAGTTATATATTTAATCTTTCTTAATAAAGGGATGAAGTTTGAAAGTTTTTTTGCAATTTTGTAAGCCAAATTCGTTATATAATAATGAGACAACTAAAGATTACCAAAAGTATCACTAACCGAGAGAGTGCTTCTCTTGACAAGTATTTACAGGAAATCGGCCGTGAAGACCTTATTACAGTTGAAGAAGAAGTGGAACTCGCCCAACGTATCCGCAAAGGCGACCGCGCCGCGTTAGAGAAACTTACACGTGCAAACCTACGATTTGTTGTATCAGTCGCAAAACAGTACCAGAATCAGGGATTAAGTCTTCCGGACCTGATCAATGAAGGAAACTTGGGACTGATCAAAGCTGCCGAAAAGTTTGATGAGACCCGTGGTTTCAAATTCATCAGCTACGCTGTATGGTGGATCCGCCAGTCTATCCTTCAGGCGCTCGCCGAACAGTCACGTATTGTACGTCTTCCGTTGAACCAGGTAGGTTCACTGAACAAGATCAGTAAGGCCTTCTCTAAATTCGAACAGGAAAACGAACGCCGCCCTTCACCTGAAGAACTGGCCGACGAACTCGAGATTCCAGTCGACAAAATCTCCGATACCCTGAAAGTATCGGGACGGCACATTTCGGTAGACGCTCCGTTTGTTGAAGGAGAAGACAACAGCCTGTTGGATGTATTGGTGAATGACGATTCACCTATGGCAGACCGCTCACTGGTTAATGAATCACTTTCAAGGGAAATCGACCGGGCGCTTTCTACGCTGACCGAAAGGGAGAAGGAGATTATCCAGATGTTTTTCGGTATCAACACACAGGAAATGACATTGGAAGAAATCGGCGACAAATTCGGGCTCACCCGTGAACGTGTCCGCCAGATCAAAGAAAAAGCTATCAGAAGATTAAGACAAAATTCTCGTAGCAAGCTGCTCAAATCTTATCTGGGGTAAGATAAGACTGATTTCTCAAAAGACAATCAAGGATGTAACGGTGGGGCAAAACCCCGACGTTACATCTTTTGTTTTTTTATAGGTTCCCATCATGAATTTCCCATTTCAGCATTTCCGTAATTTCACGCAATTGCTTACTTTTGCCTTCAATAAAAATTAAATGTCATGCGAAACATCAAAATCCTTTGCGGGCTACTCATCGCATCAATGATTATCCCCGTCTGTGCACAGACCCCGAAAGACAAGAACAAATACGGCGTATATATTGCTGGAGTCTCCGCCTCATTTACAGATTCCCTGATCTACTTTACAGACATACAGTATGTAGACAGCGCCTTCCTGAACAAAAGCGATCTGCTGGAAGGACGTTCACAGTACAGCATGCAGCTGAAAGATTACCTGGAACAGCACCTCAACGGCAAGAACCGCACCTGCTTCATCTACTACAACATCAAGAAGAAGAAGCTGCAGAAAGAAGTGAACAAACTGAAAGAGAAATACCAGAAAGGAGGCGCACTGGTGATCCGTGACATTACGGCACCCGACTTCAAATTCCAAAAAGCCGAACAATACTGATCATGATGAAAAAATTCCTGTTTTATGTCATTTCAGTCCTGATGCTTGCCGCATGTTCGGACGATACACCGGGACTTACTCCTGCCGAAAAAAAACGAACGTACCATACTGGCATATCTGGCTGCCAACAACAACCTCGACGGATATATCCAGCAGAATGTCATCTGGATGTACCAGGGACTGGCCCGGCAGAAAAAACAATCTACATTGGTAATCTACTACAAGCCCAGCAGCAGTAACCCCAGCATCAGACAAGCCGAAATTCTGGTATACAAGACCGACGGTTACGGAAACATAAACAACCAGCCGGCACTGGCCGACTCTCTGCAAAACTTCAGGAACATAGTGGCACAGGCCGACGTACATACTGCCATAGCCGGAGTATCGACCGATGCGGCGGTCATGGAAGCCAACCTCAAGGAAATGCAGACTATAGCCCCTGCATTGAGTTACGGACTGCTGTTCGGCTCACATGCCACCGGATGGCTGGAGGGTGAACCGGTGCATAACAGCGGCATAAGCACGTTCTCCATCGGGGTGGACGGAGTATATGTAATCAACCTCCCGGAATTCGCCCAGACCATGGAACGGAGCTTTTCAAACAGTACCCTGGACTACATCGCCTTCGACGCCTGCATGATGGGAACGACTGAAGTATGCTACGAACTGCGTAACGCTACACACTACTGCCTGGTTTCGGCCATGGAAACTCCTGCCGACGGTATCCCTTACCACAGACTGATGGACGATCTGTTCTCGGCCAATGTCAACTGGACATCTGTATGCAGCAACATCATCTCATACAACAGATCGGAAGGTCTTTGGGGGACATTTGCCGCAGTAGACTGTACCAAGATGGAAGAACTGGCCGAAGCTGTGAAAAATCAGCTGACCACCCACATAGAAGAGCTGAATGCATTGGACTATACCACCATACAGCAATTCGGCGTAACCAGCTCCTACGCTTCCGACTTCAAATATTTCTCTTTCGACGTGGCCGAAGTCATCAAGGCTTTGAACGGAGGTTCCCTGCCTCAGGATTTCAAGCAGGTTCTGGACGAAACCGTCGTAGCGCAAGACTGTATCGATACATTCAACCAATGGCCGTATGACATCATAACCGACAAAGACAAATTCTGCGGCATAGGCATGTACCTGCCTACATTGGTCAACAGGAGCTGGAACAATTACTACCGCTCATCCATCGCATGGTACAAGGCTGCCGGATGGGATTCTGTAGCCGCTTCGGCAGGTAACTGACACACCTTATCGCCTAACCTCAAAGATGAAGGTATTTTCAGGAAAAGAACTTGATAAACAAGAAAGAATATCAAGTTATTTTCCGAAGAAATTCAAGGAATATTCTGAAAAGAACTTGATAAAAGAACACCTCCGGAAACTGATAATTTCCGGAGTTTTTTTTCTTTGTCTACATCCTGCAAAAAGCCCATATCTCGATATCAGAAACCAGGAAGATAACTTTTCAATGCCTCCACATATTCGGCCATGGCATCTTTTCCGGCTTCCGTAATGCGGCAGAGCGTACGCGGTTTCTTCCCCGCAAACTCCTTCTTCACTTCAATGTAGCCGGCCTCTCCCAGTTTTTCAATCTGTACGCTCAGGTTTCCGGCTGTAGCCTGGGTCTTCTCCTTCAGGTACACGAAGTCGGCCACCTCTACCGAAAGCAATAAGGACATGACCGCCAGACGTAACTGTGAATGCAATAATGGATTCAGTTCCTTCATCATGACTTTTTTGCCTTTCTGTTTAAGATATGCCCCGGTATAATCATCATGATTATAAAGGAAAGTCCGAAATACAGATACCAGTCAACCGTGGCCGGTTCATGGAAAGTGTACTGCATCAACATATAGATGGCAAACGCAAACCCCACCAAAGGAGCATACATCACACTCGGTTCCTTGATGATGATGCCGGTAATGGATGTCCCTATTCCTCCATACAGCAGAGAAAGAGGCAACATCAGCGAAAAGTCGCCATAACCGTGAATGCCCGAAAGTAATCCCATAATCAGGACGGTTATCAGGAACAGCCATCCTATAATCCACCATACCTTCGCCAGTACCGTATCCGTATAGGTCACCACCGTTTCCTGTTTCAGCTTTTTCCGGCGTCTGACCTCCATAATTCCCCAAAACACAAACATCAGAAACCATCCATATGCCCATATCTTATTCTGCGTAAAGAACACCAGCAAAAAAAGAAGGACAGACAATATAGTCGTAAAATAACCGAAATACAGGAATGTATTCCCGGCACCTACCTTCAGGCCTTCACGTGTGGAACGGATCATTCTGGCAATCAGTTCCAGACTTTCATTTCCAGACAAATTCTTTTCTTCCATAATCATTGTTTTTATAAATAAGTTTATTTTATAAACTATAAAAATTAAAGTAAAGGGAGATGCGCGCTTTCCTCCCTTGACTTATACAAATATAAATAAGTTTATTTTATAAACCAAGTAAAATCCAAAGTTTTTTTATATCTTTTTCCGTCTGCAACTGCTGGCATAAAAAAAGCAGCCCCAATCAGGACTGCTTCATATATATAAATAGGATATTCCAACAATATCAGAATTCGGATGTAAAGTGGAACTTGATATGCTTGAAATCATTCTGCGCCATCTGTAGCACATAGCCGCTATCGGCAAGGAACACATCACGACCGTCACGGTCCTTGGCCATATACTGGTATTTGCGTTTCTTGAATGCTTCCAATTCCTCCTCATCGTCACTTTCTATCCAGCAAGCTTTATACAGGCTTACCGGTTCCCAGCGACATTTCGCATTATATTCGTTCTCCAGACGGTACTGGATCACTTCAAACTGCAGCTGTCCCACCGTACCGATAATCTTACGGCCGTTGAACTGATTGACAAACAACTGGGCCACACCTTCGTCCATCAGCTGGTCAATTCCCTTATTCAACTGTTTGGTCTTCATCGGATCGGCATTCTCGATATACTTGAACATTTCCGGAGAGAAGCTAGGCAGGCCCTTGAAATGTAAGATTTCACCCTCCGTCAAAGTATCGCCGATCTTGAAAGTACCGTTATCCGGCAAACCGATGATATCACCTGCCCAAGCCTCATCGACTGTCGTCTTACGCTGAGCCATAAACTGGGTAGGTGAAGAGAAGCGCATCGTCTTGTTATGACGCACATGCAGATACGGCGTATTACGCGTAAACTTACCGGAGCAGACCTTGCAGAATGCCACACAAGAACGGTGGTTCGGATCGATATTAGCCGTAATCTTGAATACGAATCCGGTAAATTTAGGTTCATCCGGATTTACGATACGCTCTTCAGCCTGTACCGGGCGGGGACAGGGAGCGATTTCTACAAACGTATCGAGCAGTTCCTGTACACCGAAGTTGTTCAAGGCAGACCCGAAGAATACCGGAGCCATATCTCCCTTCAGGTATTCATTTACATCAAACTCCGGATATACTCCATCTATCAGTTCCAGCTCGCTACGCAATTTCTCGGCAAGCGGACTGCCGATATGGCTATCCAGCTCTTCCGTATGGATATCCACCTCCACCTTTTCGGTCACCACCTGTTTAGACGGCTGGAAAAGATTCAGTTTCTGTTCATAGATATTATAGACACCCTTGAAACGGGGACCACTTTCAATAGGCCAGCTCAACGGACGTACATTGATTACCAGTTCTTCCTCCAGTTCATCCAGCAGGTCGAACGGATCTTTCGCCTCACGGTCCATCTTGTTTACAAAGATAATGACCGGAGTATTACGCATACGGCAGACTTCCATCAGTTTACGCGTCTGGCTTTCCACACCTTTCGCACCATCGACCACGATGATGACACTGTCTACGGCAGTCAGCGTACGGTAAGTATCTTCCGCAAAATCCTGGTGACCCGGAGTATCCAGGATATTGATCTTATAATCATGGTAATCGAACTCCATCACGGAGGTAGTTACCGAAATACCACGCTGTTTTTCGATATCCATCCAGTCGGATGTGGCAGTTTTCTTGATTTTGTTCGATTTTACGGCACCGGCTACCTGAATCTGTCCACCGAACAACAACAGCTTTTCGGTCAGTGACGTCTTACCGGCATCCGGATGTGCGATAATCGCAAACGTACGTCTTCTTTCTATTTCTGCATTCATTGTCTGTTACAATATGTATGGGATTATGCTAATTTTTCAATACATTCGGCAAGGCTGTCCATCCAGTACGGAACCTCCACCCCGTAAGTCTCCTTTATCTTCGTTTTGTCGAGCACCGAATAATGCGGGCGTACCGCCTTTGTCGGATAATCTTCGGTATGCAGCGGCTTCACATGACAGGCCGTAATTCCCGCCAGGCGGTGGATGGCCTTGGTGAAATCATACCAGGAGCAGACACCTTCGTTACTGAAATGATAGATACCCGGCACAATACCTTTATTTATGGCTGCAAAAATGACGGACGCCAGATCCCGGGCATACGTGGGAGTACCAATCTGGTCAAAAATGACTCCCAGACTTTCCTTTTCCTTTCCCAGACGGATCATAGTCTTCACAAAATTATTTCCGAACGTGGAATACAGCCAGGCCGTACGGATAACCATCGTATTGCTACAATACTTCAAGGCCTCCTTCTCACCCGCCAGCTTTGTCACTCCATAAACCGAATTGGGGCAAGTAGGCTGATCTTCCTTATAAGGTATATGAGCCGTACCGTCGAATACATAATCGGTAGAGACCTGCACCAGGTACCCGTTACGGGTAGCCACAGCCTTTGCCAGAAATCCCGGCGCTACCGCATTCAAGCGGTTACACAACTCCTGATTGTCTTCCGCCTTGTCTACGGCCGTATATGCGGCACAATTCACAATGATATCAATCTGATGACACGCCACAAAATCCATTACCGCCCGTTCGTCGCAGATATCAAGTTCCGCCACATCGGTAAAGAAATAATTATAACCTTCATTTTCACCGGCCAGCAGACGCATTTCGTTTCCAAGCTGTCCGTTGGCGCCGGTTATCAAAATATTCTTCATCACAGATTCCATTTATATAATCCAGCTTTATCAATCCAAATCCAGTTCACCGTTCTTGTCCTGGATATAATACCCTGCCAGAATAGCCAGCAGGTCACTGATTACCTTCATCGCTTTCTGAGTCTCCTCACTGATTTCCTTTTTCTGGAGTTTCAGCATCAGGACTCCATAAAGTGCATCGAAACATGTTTCCAGTTCCGGTTCATCCTTGTCGGCCCCTTTGGCGCGCAGCTCAACAATAAACGGCAGCGCCTTGTAATAGGCAGCACTGTAATAAGGGAATTTGGGAGAACGGAGCAGACGGAGATGCAGGTCGGTAAGCCACACAATTACATTCTTGTTGATCTGCACATGGCCTTTTCCCATCACTCCTTCATCGTGCATCATATTGATCAGATCCTGATACCATTGGGCAAGTTCCTTACGCTGTTCGTCCGTTAAGGAAGGATACGGATCAATGATGTTCTTACGGATTTTTTCCATGTCAAAATTGTTGGCACGGATCATATCTTCAACCTGCCACATGTAGAGCAGGTATTCGGCAATATTCTTTTGTTTCAGTTGTTTTGAAATATACATATCAAGCTAAAGATTTTCCGGTAGCCGCAAAAACCAGCCCCACAATCGCCGCAATCATGACCACCACACCGATGATACGGTTCAGCATCCAGATTCCGCGCACATTGAAGCGGGTACGTACTTTGTTTACAAAATAAGTGATGCTGAACCACCATACCAAAGCTCCGAGAATAATGGCCAGATACCCTACCAGCTGGAACCCCAAGGGGCTTCCCGGCATCACGAATGAAAAGCGGGCGAACAAACCGATAAAAAGGAAAATAATCAACGGATTAGAGAACGTA
The DNA here is from genome assembly GCF_900128495.1 of Bacteroides ilei. Taxonomy (GTDB): domain Bacteria; phylum Bacteroidota; class Bacteroidia; order Bacteroidales; family Bacteroidaceae; genus Phocaeicola; species Phocaeicola ilei. The sequence continues at coordinate 1,814,585 of NZ_LT635801.1, read as the reverse complement.
ACGAAAAACGCCGTCACGAAGTTATGCAGATAAGTACCCCTGCTTGAAGATGTAGGACGGAGCGATTTGACAGGATTGCTGCGGAAAGTATAGATACCGAACGCCAGCAGCATGATGCTACCTACAAACTGCAGGAACAACTGATGCTTCACTATCAGCTCGTCCATGAAACTCATGCCGTAACCGGTAATCAAAGCATAACATATATCACTTAAGGCAGCTCCCAATCCGGTTACAAAGCCAAACCAGCGGCCTTTATTCAACGTCCGCTGTATGCAAAGCACGCCCACAGGGCCCAAGGGTGCAGACACAACAATCCCCACAATCACCCCTTTGCACAACAAATCAAGTACTGTAACCTGTTCAATCCAATTCATGATGCAAAGATGCTATTTTTTTACGAAAGAACCTATATATTTCATGTCTTTTCTTTCGTACAAGCGGGGTTTTATGTAACTTTGCATGACATTAAGAAATTAGCGAAATTTCAACATAAAACATAATTAAGTGCTATGATTCTATTTTTCAGAACACCCACCCACAGTGTAATTGCTACAGAATGTAGTAAAGAACTGAACTCTGAAGACATCAAGAAATTGTGCTGGCTTTACAGCGACGCTACGGTTGAGTCTGAAGACAATCTGAAAGGCTGGTTCATCGGACCGCGCCGTGAAATGATTACTCCATGGAGTACAAACGCTGTAGAAATTACCCAGAATATGGGACTCAAGGGCATCCGCCGTATCGAGGAATATTTTCCGGTCAAAGACGAGAATGCAGAACATGACCCGATGCTGCAACGTATGTATCACGGTCTGGACCAGAAAATCTTCGATGTAAACATCAAGCCCCAACCGATCATTTACGTAGAAAACCTGGAGGAATATAATGAGAAAGAAGGTCTGGCCCTTTCACGTGAAGAGATCGACTACCTGCTGAAAGTAGAAAAGGATCTGGGCCGCAAGCTGACCGACTCCGAAGTTTTCGGCTTTGCGCAGATCAATTCAGAACACTGCCGCCACAAAATCTTCGGCGGAACATTCATCATCGACGGAAAAGAAATGGAATCCTCACTCTTCCAGATGATCAAGAAAACCACCCAGGAAAATCCGAACAAAATCATCTCTGCATACAAAGACAATGTGGCCTTCGCCGAAGGTCCTGTCATCGAACAGTTCTCCCCGCAGAACCATGCCACTTCCGACTACTTCGTAATCAAAGATATCAAATCCGTAATCTCCCTGAAAGCGGAGACACACAACTTCCCCACAACGGTAGAACCGTTCAACGGAGCCTCTACAGGTACCGGAGGTGAAATCCGTGACCGTATGGGCGGAGGTAAAGGATCATGGCCGATTGCAGGTACTGCCGTATACATGACTTCCTATCCACGTACGGAAGAAGGACGTGAATGGGAAAATATCCTGCCGGTGCGCAAATGGCTGTACCAGACACCGGAACAGATTCTGATCAAGGCTTCCAACGGTGCTTCCGACTTCGGTAACAAATTCGGACAGCCGCTGATCTGCGGTTCTGTCCTCACGTTCGAACACCAGGAAAACGGTGAGAAATATGCATACGACAAGGTTATCATGATGGCCGGCGGTGTAGGTTACGGAACACAGCGTGACTGCCTGAAAGGTGCTCCTACCCCAGGTAACAAGATAGTGGTTGTCGGCGGTGACAACTACCGTATCGGTCTGGGCGGAGGCTCTGTATCATCGGTTGAAACCGGACGTTATTCTTCCGGTATCGAGTTGAATGCCGTACAGCGTGCCAACGCTGAAATGCAGAAACGTGCCTACAACGTAGTACGCTCCCTGTGCGAAGAAGACTCTAACCCGATCGTTTCTATCCACGACCACGGTTCGGCAGGCCATGTAAACTGTTTGTCGGAACTGGTTGAAGACTGCGGCGGACTGATCCACATGGATAAGTTGCCTATCGGTGACGAAACCCTTTCGGCAAAAGAAATCATCGCCAACGAATCACAGGAACGCATGGGATTGCTGATCGATGAAAAATACATTGAACACGTACAGAAAATTGCCGAACGTGAACGTGCCCCGATGTATGTGGTAGGGGAAACGACCGGTGACCACCGCTTCGCTTTCGAACAGGCCGACGGCGTACGCCCGTTCGACCTGGCAGTAGACCAGATGTTCGGCTCTTCTCCGAAGACATACATGGTCGACAAGACCGTAGAACGCCATTACGAAGACGTTACCTACGATACAGCCAAGCTGAACGAATACGTAAGCCGCGTATTGCAACTGGAAGCTGTAGCATGTAAGGACTGGCTGACCAATAAGGTAGACCGCTCCGTTACAGGTAAGATTGCCCGCCAGCAATGCCAGGGTGAACTGCAACTGCCGTTAAGCGACTGTGGTGTGGTAGCCCTCGACTACCGTGGAGAAAAAGGTATCGCTACAGCCATCGGACATGCTCCTCAGGCCGGTCTGGCAAATCCTGCCGCAGGTTCTGTCTTGTCTGTAGCCGAAGCGCTGACCAATCTTGTATGGGCTCCGATGGCAGACGGTATGGACAGCATTTCATTGTCGGCCAACTGGATGTGGCCTTGCCGCTCACAGGAAGGTGAAGACGCGCGCCTGTATACTGCAGTCAAGGCATTGTCCGATTTCTGCTGCGAACTGCAGATTAACGTGCCGACCGGAAAAGACTCCCTGTCAATGACACAGAAATATCCGAACGGGGAAAAAATCATCAGCCCGGGAACCGTTATCGTTTCGGCAGGCGGTGAAGTTTCGGATGTAAAGAAGGTCGTTTCTCCGGTAATGGTCAACAAAGAAAAGAGTACATTCTACCATATAGACTTCAGCTTCGACAAGCTTCGCCTGGGAGGTTCCGCATTCGCCCAGTCTCTTAACAAGGTAGGCGACGATGTCCCTACCGTACAGAATCCGGAATATTTCCGCGACGCATTCCTGGCAATCCAGGAACTGGTCAACAAAGGCCTGATTCTAGCCGGTCACGACATCTCGGCAGGTGGTCTGATTACTACACTGCTCGAAATGTGCTTCGCCAATGTAGAGGGCGGTATGGAAATCAGTCTTGACAAGTTCAAGGACCACGATATCGTCAAGATGCTGTTCGCCGAAAATCCGGGTGTAGTCATCCAGGTTGCCGACAAGCATAAGGCAGAAGTGAAAAAGATTCTGGAAGATGCCGGAGTCGGTTATATCAAGTTGGGTAAACCGACCGAGGAACGCCATATCCTTGTCACTAAGGATGACGCAACTTATCAGTTCGGCATCGACTACCAACGTGACATGTGGTATTCCACTTCATACCTGCTCGACCGCAAACAGAGCATGAACGGCTGTGCCAAGAAGCGTTTTGAAAACTACAAGCAGCAACCGATAGAATTCGTATTCGACAAGTCATTTACAGGAAAACTGTCACAGTTCGGACTTGATCCGGACCGTCGTACACCAAGCGGTATCAAGGCAGCCATCATCCGTGAAAAAGGAACAAACGGCGAACGTGAAATGGCTTACATGCTCTACCTTGCCGGTTTCGACGTAAAAGACGTTACCATGACCGACCTTGTAAGCGGACGGGAAACACTGGAAGACATCAACATGATTGTATTCTGCGGCGGATTCTCCAACTCCGATGTATTGGGATCGGCTAAAGGATGGGCCGGTACCTTCCTGTTCAACCCGAAAGCCAAGGCAGCCCTCGACAATTTCTATGCACGCCAGGATACGTTGTCACTTGGTGTGTGCAATGGCTGCCAGCTGATGATGGAACTCGGCCTTATCACTCCGGAAGACAAGAAGAAAGGCAAGATGCTGCATAACGACTCACATAAGTTCGAATCGGCATTTCTGGGTGTAACGGTTCCGATGAACCGCAGCGTGATGTTCGGTTCACTGAGCGGCTCCAAGTTAGGTATCTGGGTAGCACACGGAGAAGGTAAGTTTTCATTGCCTTATCCGGAAGCCCATTACAACGTGGTACTGAAATATTCTTACGATGAATATCCGGGTAATCCGAACGGTTCTGACTACAGTGTAGCAGGTATCGCATCACAGGACGGCCGCCATCTGGCCATGATGCCTCATCTTGAACGTGCATGCTTCCCGTGGAACAATGCATTCTACCCTGCCGACCGCGTGAACGAAGACCAGATCACACCGTGGATGGAAGCGTTCGTGAACGCACGCAAATGGGTTGAAGCTCACAAGAAATAAAAATAGAATCATACATTATACCCCTTATACGACCGGTCATTGCGATGACAAGCCCGTATAAGGGGTTTTTCATATCCTGCAGGCCAGCTATCCCATTGCTTTACAGACAGTCTTTCCGAATTAGAAAAATTTAATCCAGTTCTTTGGCTAACCCGCTTATTTTTACGAACTTTGCAGATAATATCAGAAATCATTCAGTGTAATGAGACTAAAGATTATAGGCATAACATATCTTTTATTGTTTTCTTTCTTGTCTCTGCAGGCCCAGATATTTGAGTATATCGGAATGGAAAACGGGCTGAGCAGCCGCCGGGTCATCTCCATCCGCCAGGATGCACAAGATTATATGTGGATACTTACACACAAAGGTATCGACCGGTACAACGGCAAACAATTCAAACATTACTCCATCATCAAGGATGACGGTACCGTCAATTTTTTCCCGAACATCAATTTCCTCCGTACCGACAAAAAACACAATATATGGGAAATAGGACGCGACGGATTTGTATTCCTATATGATACGGCAAAAGATTCATTCCTACTGAAATTCGACCTGAAAGCTACTTTTTCCGGTATCAGAAGATCCCCCGTAACCTGTGCCTACATGGACCGATATTGTAATATCTGGTTCTGCAGTAACAACCGGCAGTACATCTACAACGGATTGACGGAAAAAAGCTGCGTCGTATCAGGAAGTATTCCCGGCATCATCAACTGCATCACACAAGGTGAAGGGAACCGGTACTACTTTGCCTGCGGACCAGATGTATATGAAGCACAACTGTCCGGAAATTCACTTAAGAATATCCGCAAGACCGGCATCAGCCAACCTCATATGATTGACTACATCTATTATCACGCTCCTAGCCGGCAACTGATCGTGAACACATTGCTAGACCGACTTTTCCTATACCATATCGATACACATAAGACCACTTATATGGGTACCGCATTACGCGATATCGGCATCAATACAATCATTCCGGACCGGAACAACGACAAAATCCTGCTGATAGCAAGTGATGGAGACGGCGTATACAAACTGGATACGGAAAAGCTGAAGTTATCTCCGTTCCTTCAGGAAGATACGGTCAACCCCAACCGGATGAACGGAAGTGTAATAAAAGATATCTACATGGACCAGGCCGGACGGATCTGGAATGTGGTTTACCCGACAGGAATAACTGTCTATTCGGAAAAATACCCGCAATACCGATGGCTGAAACACTCTGCCAACAATCCGAATTCACTCGTTGACGACTGCATCAACTGCATCATGACCGACTCGGAAGGCGACCAGTGGTATGCAACCAACAACGGAGTGTGCTATTATGATAAAGACAAAAGGAAATGGGTCAGCATACCTACCCGAAATATCCCCGGATCCGACAGCGAAAACAATATTTTCCTGGCACTCTGCGAGATAACTCCGGGAAGAATTCTGGCCGGAGGATATATGTCGGGGTACTACGACTTTAACAAGAAGGCCGGTAAAGCCACTTTCTACAACCAAAAGGAACTTGAAAATGTGGAAGGTCCCGACAAATACATACGGAGCATTTACCTAGATAAGGAAAAAGTTATCTGGATAGGCGGCTTTTACAGACTGAAGTCATTCGATATACAGACCCGCAAAGTTACCGAATACAACTTGGGATACCCGATAACACACATATCACAAAGAGACAGCAATTCATTGTGGATAGGAACCAGTAACGGGGTATATGTATTCAACAAGCAACAGAGGAGAATAGACCCGTTCGAATCCAAATTCGATATAGGAGGTATCAATGACATCTATACCGACAAACAAGCAGACAAAAGCTATTTCTGCACCAACGGGAACGGACTTTACGTTATCGATAACCGTACCCATGAAATGACCCGCTACTATACCCGTAACAGCGGACTGCTGAGTGACAATATCTTCAGCATAGTTACGAACAAGGAAGGCAACCTGTTTCTGGGTACAGAAAACGGACTTTCATTTTACGACCTGAAGACACAGAAATTCGTGAACTGGACCCGGGAGCAGGGACTAATGGCAGCCAGCTTCAATCCCAATGCCGCCGTCCATGCCGAAGGACGACTCATATTCGGAAGCAATGAAGGGGTTATCATCCTGCCCGACAGCACACGTATCCCCAGCGAATTCCAGAGCCACATGGTATTCACCGACCTGAACATCATGTACCACGAAGTTCATCCGGGCGAAAAGGGATCCCCACTTACCCAACCCTTGGACAAGACAGAGGTAATCCATCTGGACTACAAAGAAAATACCTTTTCACTGAACGTCTCGTCCATCAACTTCGATAATCCGTCGAACATCCTGTACAGTTGGGAACTGAAAGGCTTCTATGACGGCTGGACCCAACCCAGCCCCAATGCGCAGATCCGTTATACCAACCTGTCGCCGGGCAGCTATACACTGCACGTAAGAGCCATACTTCAAGATAATGGAGATGTACTGGAAGAACGGACCATCCGTATTGTGGTAGGACGCCCGTACTGGATGAGCATATGGGCTTTCCTCGTGTATGCACTGGCTATCGTTGGAATCATCTATGCCATTATACGCTACCAGTTAGCCAACCGCGACCGCCGCGCCTCGAAAGAAAAGATCAACTTCTTTATCCATACCGCACACGACATCCGTACACCGCTTACACTGATCAAAGCCCCGCTGGCGGAAATCCGGAAAAACGAACAGCTCAGCGAACAGGGAGAAAACAACTTGAAGCTGGCTATCCAGAGTTCAGAAACCCTGTCGGAACTGGCCAACAACCTGATGAACTTCCAGAAAGAGGAATTCTACAGTTCTACAGTCAACGTAAGCCGGTACGAACTTAACGGATACCTGCAGGAATACCTGCAACAGTTCAAGGACTATGCCGCGCAGAAAAACATCAGCGTAGAATACAGAAACGGATCCGGCGGACAGGAGGTATGGATTGACCGGAACAAGATGGATACAATCTTATGCAACCTGCTGACCAATGCTCTGAAATACACTCCCCAGGGAGGCTCCATCACCATAGAGACAAGTATGGGGAAAAACAGCTGGACCATCAAGATTACCGATACGGGAATCGGTATACCTAAAGAAGATCAGGAGAAAATGTTCAAAAAACTTTTCCGCGGGAAAAACGCTACCGACCAGCTTATTGCAGGATCGGGCATAGGTATGCTGCTCACTTATCGCCTCATCCAGAACCATCAGGGAAAAATCAGCTTTAACAGCATAGAAAACATAGGAACAACATTCCTGCTCACATTCCCGATCAGAAACCCGCATTACCAATACAGGAACGACGAAGAGAGCATACACTCTGCCGGTTCCGACAATATGCTTAAGAAGGACGGTACAGACTCTGTCGACATTGCCATCGACTATAAAGAAAGCAATACAGGCAAGGAAGACGCACCGCTTATCCTGGTAGTGGAAGACAACACAAACCTCCGTCATTTTCTGATGAATAATCTGGCGGGGACTTACCGGGTGGAAGAAGCTGAAAACGGGCAGGAAGCAATAGAGGCTGTACAGAAACAGCAGCCTGACCTGATAATCTCGGACATACTCATGCCACTGATGACTGGAGAAGAAATGTGCCGCCACCTGAAGGATGACCTGGAAACCAGTCATATACCTATCATACTGCTGACAGCTCTTGGCGACAAGAAAAATATACTGAAAGGACTGGAAAGCAAGGCCGACATGTACATCGTAAAACCGTTCGACCTCATGATTCTAAAGGCAAACATCAAGAATATATTGGAAAATCGGGAACAGATGCAGAAAAAGTTCCAACAGATCCAAAATCCTGCCCAACTGGAGGAAATCTCACTGCCTACAAGTCTGGACGATGAGTTTATCCTCAAAGTGACCGAACTCATCAAGGAAGGGCTGACCAAAGACCTTACGGTAGACACGCTCTGTGCACAGGTCAACATGAGCCGGACCAGCTTCTATAACAAGCTGAAGGCTCTGACCGGAATTGCACCGGCCGACTTTATCCGTAACATCCGCATGCAGGAAGCAGCCAGACTGTTGAAAAGCAAACGCTACAACGTTGCCGAAGTTTCCGACATGACAGGATTTGCCGATCCGAAATATTTTACCGACATTTTCAAGAAATACTACGGAATGCCACCGAGTGTATATATGAAACAACAAAACTGACATAACATGAAATTCTATCTGAACTCCTTCCTCATTTTCTGCCGTATCGGTGCCTTCACTATCGGTGGAGGATATGCCATGGTCCCACTGATCGAAGCCGAACTGGTAGACAAACGAAAATGGATAAGCAAAGAAGATTTCCTCGACCTGATGGCGTTGGCACAGACAGTACCCGGTATCTTTGCCGTAAATATCGCCATTTTTATCGGTTATAAACTCCGGAAATTCTGGGGGGCTTTCTGGATGGCATTGGGGACTATCATGCCCTCCTTCCTCATCATGCTTGCCATTGCTCTCTTCTTCCAGCATTTCAAGCAGTATCAGGCTGTAGAGAATATTTTCAAAGGTATCCGTCCGGCTGTTGTGGCCCTGATTGCCGCCCCTACATTCAAAATGGCAAAATCGGCAAAAATCAACCGGTACAACCTATGGATTCCCATAGTGTCTGCCCTGCTCATCTGGTGCCTGGGATTTTCTCCCATCTATATCATCATCCTGAGCGGATTGGGAGGCTATCTGTATGGACGTTATAAGAACAAGAACAAAAACGAACAAAAGAAAAATACATTATGATATTCCTGCAACTTTTCTATACATTCTTCAAGATAGGGCTGTTCGGTTTCGGCGGCGGATATGCCATGATTTCCATGATCCAAGGTGAGGTTGTGACCCGTTACGGCTGGCTCAGTTCAAATGAATTTACCGATATCATCGCCATGAGCCAGATGACTCCGGGCCCGATCGGAATCAACTCGGCGACCTATGTGGGCTACTCGGCTGTAGTGAACGCAGGATTTCCTCATTACATAGGGGTACTCGGATCAGCACTAGCCACCATCTCGGTAGTATTGCCTTCCTTCCTCCTGATGATGTTCATCAGTAAGGCGTTCATGAGATACCAGAAACATCCGGCTGTAATTGCCGTATTCAGCGGACTTCGTCCGGGAGTGGTAGGACTGCTGGCTGCTGCAGCCCTGGTACTGATGAACGGAGAAAACTTCGGTACAGATACGTTACAAGTCATCGTAAGTTGCCTGCTCTTTATCGGAACTTTTATCGGGACGTACCGCTACAAGATAAATCCGATACTGCTCATTATCGGAGCCGGAATTCTGGGATATCTGCTGTTCACTTTCATCATCCCGGCTTAACATTACTGAACATATCCCTAACACCATATGTTATTAAATAGACAGGCAAAAAATTCAGGAAATATATTCCTTGAAGGCATAGCCATATGTCTGACAGCACACAATTCTATTTTAATATTTAATCCAACCTAATGAAACGGAACAAAATAGCAGTATCTGCCAATATAGTACTTATAGCCCTGCTCCTGCTATCCTGCGGACAGCGAGGCAAAACCATGCACGCCCTGCAAGGCGATACCATCAGATTGTCTTATGCCCAGAACCTGTCGATAATAAAATACAGTGACTACACGATAGTAAATCTGCGCAACCCCTGGGATACGTTGAAGAATCTCCATACTTATATACTGACAAACGGAATGCAGTCCGAACAGCCTCATCTTCCGGAAGGAACTGTCATAACCGTACCGTTACGGCAGTCACTGGTCTATTCCTCCGTCCACTGCGCACTGATAGGTGAACTGGGAGCACCGCAAAGTATCAAAGGAGTATGTGACCTTCCCTATATCAATGTTCCGTTCATCAGGGAAGGATACAGCAGAGGGCATATCATTGATGCAGGTAACAGCATGAATCCCAACATAGAACGCATTATCGACATGCACCCCGACGCCATCCTGCTTTCACCTTTCGAGAACAGTGGCGGATACGGACGTATCGACAAACTGAACATCCCCATCATTGAATGTGCCGACTACATGGAGACCTCTGCTTTGGGACGAGCCGAATGGATCAGATTCTACGGCATGTTATATGGCAAGGAAGAAAAGGCCGATTCGATATTCAAAGGTATTGAAAAACGATATAAGGAACTGAAAAAACTGGCAGAAGCACAACCGTACCGTCCTACAGTAATCACGGAACTGAAAACCGGTTCGGCCTGGTATGTCCCGGGAGGAAACAGTACAACCGGAAAAGTGCTGGCCGATGCGGGATCACGCTATGTCTTTGCCGACATACCTCAAAGCGGTTCTGTTTCATTATCGTTCGAAACAGTGTTCGACCGCGGACAGCATGCCGACTTCTGGCTGATCAAATACAACCAGGAGACAGATAAGACCTACCGCGAACTGAAGAACGACTATGCACCCTATGCCAACTTCGACGCTTTCCGCAACAAAAAGATCTACGGATGCAATACCCGTTACATTCATTTCTACGAAGATCTGCCCTTTCATCCGGAGCTGCTGCTTGAAGACATGATTAAAATATTCCATCCGGACGCTATGAAGGATGAATCTCCAAAATATTTTCATAAATTAGCTGAATAAAAAATACAAGGCATTGAATCTGTCAAAAGGATACTTATATGGCATCATAGCTGCGGCAGCCATACTGCTGCTTGCCGGAGCAAACCTATTCTTCGGATCGGTCGATATTCCGCTCCGGGCTGTAGGGCATATTCTGTTGGGTGAAACGGCAGAAAAATCAAGCTGGAGTTTCATCATCTGGGAATCACGTTTTCCGCAATGTATCACAGCACTTTTGTGCGGAGCCGCCCTGTCGGCCTGCGGTCTGATGCTCCAGACGGTATTCAACAATCCACTAGCCGATCCTTCCATCTTAGGTCTCAGTTCAGGAGCCAGTCTGGGAGTGGCACTGGTCATGCTTGGAAGTGGCGGAATGATTGCTTCCGGCACTTTTGTCCTCTCCGGATTTCTGGCCGTCATAGCCGGAGCCTTTATCGGAGCCATTCTGATCATGGGCCTGATTCTATTCCTGTCCACTGTTATCCGGAACAGCATTATGCTCCTCATTGCAGGAATCATGACAGGCTATGTCACGTCTTCAGTCATTTCCTTACTGAACTTCTTCTCTACACAAGAGGGAGTCCATTCATTTGTCATCTGGGGATTGGGAAATTTTGGAGGAGTATCGCTGGAACAACTCCCTTACTTCAGTTTGGCTGTCATTGCGGGCCTGAGCATATCTGTCATGTTGATAAAGCCACTAAATGCCCTGCTTCTGGGACCTCGTTACGCCACCAATCTGGGAATCAACATACAGCGGACACGTAACCTGCTGCTTCTGGCTACCGGACTACTGACGGCCGTTACCACCGCTTTCTGCGGCCCTGTTTCCTTCATCGGTCTGGCAGTTCCCCACATCACCCGCCTCATATTGGGAACATCGAACCACAAGTCTCTGCTTCCCAATACCTTGCTTACCGGCAGTGCCATAGCATTGCTCTGTAACCTGATATGCACGGCACCGGGCGAACTGGGCCTCATCCCACTGAATGCCGTCACTCCCATCCTTGGTGCTCCCATAATACTCTATGTCATTACACGCCAAAGAAACTTCCAGTAAAAACCAATATTCATTCACACTCAGATATAACATTATGATTACAGCAGAAAACATTCTATTAGTCGGTTCAATCCTTATATTCATCAGTATCCTTATCAGCAAGACCGGATACCGCTTCGGCATACCTACCCTGCTCCTTTTCCTCATTGTAGGAATGTTATTCGGAAGCGACGGTTTCGGCATCCAGTTCAACAGTGCCTCCGATGCACAGTTTGTGGGTATGATCTCCCTAAGTATCATCCTGTTCTCTGGCGGTATGGATACCAAATTCCAGGATATCAAGCCAGTACTGTCACAAGGAATATTACTTTCGACCGTTGGGGTCCTGATAACTACCGTACTTACCGGACTCTTCATTTTCTTTCTGTCCGACCATACAGGAGCAAGCATCGAACTGACGCTGCTCGTATCACTGTTGCTGGCAGCTACCATGTCATCAACCGATTCTGCCTCCGTATTCAGCCTGCTCCGTTCACAACGCATGAACCTCAAGGAAAACTTGCGTCCGATGCTGGAACTGGAAAGCGGAAGTAATGACCCGATGGCCTACATGCTGACTATCGTACTGATACAGGTCATCAGCAGCGGAAGCGATCTGAATCTTCTGATTATCTTCAAGGACCTGTTCATCCAGTTCCTTTTCGGCGGTGTTATCGGATATGCATTCGGAAAATTTGCCGTATGGCTGATTAACCGCATAACTTTATCAAACAGCTCATTATATTCCATCCTGCTGCTCAGCATCGTTTTCATAACCTTTACACTGACCGACCTGGTCAACGGCAACGGCTACCTGGCTGTCTACATTGCGGGCGTAGTGACAGGAAACGCCAAGCTTGCCTACAGGAAAGAAACCAACACATTTATGAGCGGTCTGACCTGGCTTTTCCAGATTATCATGTTCCTTACCTTGGGTCTGCTTGTCAATCCGCATGAAATGCTGTCGGTTGCAGGAGTAGCCATACTCATCGGTGTATTCATGATTGTCATAGCACGTCCGGTGAGCGTATTCATCTGCCTGCTCCCCTTCCGTAGCATCAGCAACAAGGCACGACTCTTCGTGTCGTGGGTAGGATTACGCGGAGCCGTCCCCATCATCTTCGCCACTTATCCTGTCATAGCGGAAATACCGGGATCGAACCAGTTGTTCAATATCGTTTTCTTCATTACATTACTGTCGCTGGTAATACAGGGAATGAGTATCTCTTCCATGGCACGCTGGCTGAAACTTGACCTTCCGGAAGAAAAAGAAGGAAACGATTTCGGCGTAGAACTTCCGGATGACATCGACAGCACCCTGAAGGACATGACACTTACCAAAGAAGCGCTACAGAATGGAAACCGGCTGATGGATATGAACATCCCCAAAGGAACGCTGGTCATGCTAGTCAAACGTGGCAGTGAATTCATCATCCCCAACGGACAGGTAGAACTGAAAGTCGGCGACAAGTTACTTTTCATTTCCGATAAAAGCGAAAAAGACCCGACCCGTACACTTACAAACCAGGAAAAGGATTCCGATAACGGAAGCACCTTATCTCAAAAATAGACTGGGAAACGGTAAAAAACAGTCTGATTCCTTTCAGAAAAACAGCCTCCCCTTCTTTTCCGGCAACTCCGGAGCAGAAAGGGAGGCTGCCCTCCGTCATCCTTTTCGTCTGTATGTCATCTGCTTTTCTTTTCCAGTTCCTGAAGTGATTCCATCTTCTTTTCTGCCAGGAACTCATAGATGCCACACAAATGTTCCTTTACCCTATGATTACCGAACTCATAGACTTTCGTAACCAGTCCGTCCAGAAAATCACGGTCATGTGAAACAACGATCAATGTCCCGTCAAAGTCCATCAATGCCTGTTTCAAAATATCTTTCGTCTTCATATCAAGATGGTTGGTAGGCTCATCCAGAATCAGGAGATTTACAGGTTCTAGCAACAGCTTGATCATGGCCAGACGTGTACGCTCACCCCCAGAAAGCACTTTCACTTTTTTCATTGATTCTTCCGGGCCTCCGAACATAAAAGCCCCTAGTAAATCACGTATCTTGTTACGTATTTCCCCTTTCGCCACATCATCGACAGTCTGAAAAACAGTAAGGTTCTCATCCAATAGCGACGCCTGATTCTGGGCAAAATAGCCTATCTGCACATTATGGCCGAGTGTCAGTTTCCCCTCATGTTCAATCTCTCCCATAATACATTTTACCAGAGTCGACTTACCTTCACCGTTCTTGCCTACAAATGCCACCTTATCACCACGCTCGATAATAAGATTGGCATTCTGGAATACTACATGGTCGCCATAGCTTTTCCCTACCCCTTCCATAATCACAGGATAACTTCCGCTTCTGGGAGCAGGAGGAAACTTCAGGCGGAGCGCCGATGTATCTTCTTCGTCCACTTCAATCAGTTCCAGCTTTTCAAGCATCTTCACACGGCTCTGTACCTGTAAGGTCTTACTGTAGGTACCCTTGAAACGTTCAATGAAGTCCTTCGTTTCCTGAATCATCTTCTGCTGTTCTTCATATTGTTTCATCTGCTGCTCCCGGCGTTCCTTTCGCAGTATCAGATATTGCGAGTAATTCACTTTATAATCATAGATACGTCCCATGGTCACTTCTATGGTACGTGTTGTGATATTGTCCACGAACTTCCGGTCGTGGCTGATCACCACCACAGCCTTTGCACTGTTGATAAGGAAATCTTCCAGCCACTGGATCGATTCGATATCCAGATGATTGGTCGGTTCGTCCAGCAACAGGACATCCGGATTCTGCAGCAGCAGTTTCGCCAGTTCGATACGCATACGCCATCCGCCGCTGAAATCGCTGGTAGGACGATTGAAATCCTCACGCACGAAGCCCAATCCCAACAATGCCTTTTCCACATCCTCTTCAAAATGTGTCATATCGATGGCATAAAACTTTTCACTCATGGCCGCAACCTTCCCGATCAGATCCATATACGAATCACTCTCGTAGTCGGTACGGGTAGCCAACTCATTGTTCATACGGTCAATCTCAGCTTCCATCTCCTGCAAATGTGCAAAAGCCTGTGAAGCCTCCTCAAATACGGTACGCCCATCTTCTGTCATCAAATGCTGGGGCAAATAGGCTATTACACAATCCTTGGGTGCCGTCACCTTTCCGCGTGTAGGTTGACGTACACCGGCCAGAATTTTCAACAGGGTAGACTTTCCTGCACCGTTCTTGCCCATCAGAGCTATACGATCTCTCTCATTGATCTGAAAACAGATGTCACTAAATAAGGTGGTTCCGCCGAATTCGACGGTCAATCCATCTACTGATATCATACTAAATTAGTGGAGTTTTAGAATTTGCGTGCAAAGGTACGAATTTCCGATGAAAAAAAATCCCGATGCAGGCTGATATCAGACAATGGATCAATCAGCGTGCATCGGGATACCCAAATAAGACAACCAGATTTTATCCGGCCATCAGCAAGACAAGAAGCTGTGCCGTCAGGATTCTCAAAAACATGGACAGCGGATATACAGTCGAATATCCTACAGCCGGAGCATCGTTACCTGCAGTCTGGTTAGCATATGCCAAGGCTGGAGGGTCTGTATTACTACCGGCAATAAGTCCCATCAATGTAAAATAGTTGATCTTATGTCGCCAGCGGGCTATGATACCGATAATCACTAACGGGATAAACGTGATCAGGAAACCTACGCCCACATAAAGCAGACCGTCACCTTCAACCACAGTCTGGACGAAATTCTCTCCGGCCTTGATACCCACACTCGCCAGGAAAAGCACCAGTCCCACCTCACGAAGCATCAAATTGGCACTCATGGTTGTATAGGTCACCAGTTTCACTTTATGACCGAAACGTCCGATCAGGATGGCAATAATCAGCGGGCCACCGGCCAGACCCAGTTTTACCGGAGTAGGCATACCCGGAATGGCTATGGGCAGACTACCGAAGAGGATACCGCAAAGAATACCGATAAAGATTGTCACGATATTAGGATGGTCCAGACGCTTCAACTGATTACCCAACAGATCAGCCACACGCTCAATGGCATCTTCCGGACCGACGACCATCACACGGTCGCCCACCTGCAGAGTCAACTGGCGGGCGGCGAACAGGTCCATACCCGAACGGTTGATACGGGTCACATTCACTCCATACATACTGCTGAAATGAAGCTCACCCAAGGTCTTTCCGTTGATGGCCGGCTGTGTAACCAAAATACGACGGGAAACCATCGGTTTGTCCTGCTTCTGGTCGTCCCAGTTGATCTGATCAATTTTCGGACCGATAAAAGCCTCAATCGCTTCCGAATCATCTTCCGCACATACAATGTTCATTTCATCTCCCAGACGCAATACCGTATCGGCATTCGGAATGTGAACACGCCCATCCTGCAAGATACGGGAACACACAAAATCACGGGCAAGGAAACTCTGTACTTGCGACAGTTTCTTTCCGCTCAAAGCCTCGTTCTGTACACGTAACAGAATATTGTAAGGCTTCAGATGCGGATTGGCATCCTCTTCCCGTTGTATATCGTCGGCTTCCTTATCCAGGTTCACACGGCAGATATATCGGATTACAATCAGGGAAAGAATGATACCCATCACTCCCAAAGGATAGGCGCAGGCATATCCCATCGCAATTTCAGGTCCCTGGTAATGCAACTGCTGCAAAGCTTCATTGGCGGCACCGAGCCCCGGTGTATTCGTCACGGCACCGCAAAGGATACCTACCATCATCGGGATTTCAATACGTCCCTGCAAAGCAAAATAGACGATCAAAGCCACCGCAATATTAAGTGCTACAATACCTCCCGCCAGCAGATTCATCGTAATGCCTCCCTTCTTGAAGGAAGAGAAAAAAGACGGACCTACCTGCAGACCGATACAGAACACGAATAAAATCAAGCCGAAATCTTGTAAAAACGATAAGATAGACGGATTTCCTGTGAATCCGAAGTGTCCTACCAGAATTCCGACGAACAATACAAAAGTCACTCCAAGCGAAATGCCGAAGAACTTTATCTTCCCTAATAACACCCCAGCTGCTATCACAAAGGCATAAAGTGCGACAATATGTGCTATTGAGTTAGGGTTTGTCAATAAATCCTGTAGCCAATTCATAATATTAATTTCTAAGTGTCGGCAAATGTAAAAAAATTAAAAGACAACGTCAAATATTGACTTTAAAAAAATTCTCACTTTATTCCGCTATGTGCAATTAATTTGTATATTTGCCTACACATGCCTCAGACAGACATGAAACATTAAATCTTAATATCACATAAAAACACTGATTCACTATGGCAGATAGTAAAGAGAAACTCTTTTCGGATTTTCCCTCCGTATCTACTCAAGAATGGATGGATAAGATAACGGCCGACCTGAAAGGCGCCGATTATGAAAAGAAACTGGTGTGGAAGACCAATGAAGGATTCAAAGTGAAACCTTTTTACCGTCAGGAAGATCTGGAAGGACTGAAAACCACAGAAGGACTTCCGGGACAGTTCCCCTATATCAGAGGAAACAAGAAAGATGACAATACCTGGTTCATCCGCCAGGACATTACGGTAGAAGATCCGGCTGAAGCCAACGCCAAGGCACTGGATATACTAAATAAAGGTGTCGACTCGCTGGGCTTCAAGGTCAAGGCATCCCAACTGAACATTGAATACATACGCACTTTATTGAAAGATATCTGCTGCGAATGTGTAGAACTTAATTTCAGGACTTGCCAGCGACATACACAACAGCTGGCCGAACTGCTGGACACCTATTTCAAGGAAAAAGGATATGATCCCGAAAAACTGTACGGATCGGTAAATTTCGACCCTGTCAGCAAAATGCTGCAAAAAGGAAAGGATACCAGTCCTATCATAAGTCAGGCGAAAGGATTGGTCGAGACGCTGGCCGGTTACCCGCATTTCCAGTGCATCGCAGTCAATTCGGTCATGCTGAACAATTCCGGAGCCTATATCTATCAGGAATTGGGCTATGCACTGGCCTGGGGTAACGAATACCTGAACCGCCTGATCGAAGCAGGAGTCCCCGTTGACTTGGCTGCAAAAAAAATCCGGTTCAACTTCGGTATCAGCTCCAATTACTTCATGGAAATCGCCAAATTCCGTGCGGCACGTATGCTATGGGCCGATATCGTGAAAGCTTACAACCCGGCTTGCGACTGTGCATGCAAGATGACAGCCCACGCCGAAACATCCAGCTTCAACCTGACACTTTTCGACGCTCATGTAAACCTGCTACGAACACAGACCGAAACCATGAGCGCAGCCATTGCCGGCGTCAACTCCATTACCGTAACTCCCTTCGACAAGACTTACGAAACTCCAAACGAATTCTCGGAACGTATCGCACGCAACCAGCAGCTGCTGCTGAAAGAAGAATCTCACATGAACCGCATCGTTGACCCTGCCGGAGGTTCCTATTATATAGAGAATCTGACCGTAGCCATCGCACAACAGGCATGGAACCTGTTCCTGCAGGTAGAAGACGAAGGCGGAATGGTAAAGGCAGTACAGGCCGGAAGCGTACAAGCCACCATCAATGCCAGCAACAAGGCCCGTCATGAAGCTGTATCCAAACGCAAGGAAATCCTCTTGGGAACCAACCAATATCCTAACTTCAACGAACTGGCAGGCGACAAAGTTCCAGCCGACAAGGAACAGAAATGTGGCTGCGGAGGCGGACATCACGAGGAAGAAGCTTCATTAGCCAAACTGGTGACCGACCGTGCGGCCAGCGAATTTGAAGCGCTCCGTCTGCAGACCGAACATTCGGGCAAACGTCCGAAAGCGTTCATGCTCACCATCGGCAACCTGGCCATGCGCCAGGCACGCGCACAGTTCTCCTGCAACTTCCTGGCATGCGCAGGCTATCAGGTCATCGACAACCTGGGATTCAATACTGTAGAAGAAGGTATAGATGCCGCCATGAAGGCTCAGGCCGATATCGTGGTAATCTGTTCGAGCGATGACGAATACGCCGAATATGCCATCCCGGCATTCAAAGCCCTCAACGGACGTGCCATGTTCATCGTAGCCGGTGCTCCGGCATGTATGGACGACCTTAAGGCAGCAGGCATCGAAAACTTCATCCACGTACGCTGCAACGTTCTCGAGACCCTCAAAGAGTATAATGAAAAGTTAGGAATTAAGTAAGTACTATGAAACCGAATTTCAAAAACATCGACATATATGCCGGATTCCATCCGCAAGACGGGATGGAATGGCAAAAGACCAATGGCATCACCGCCAATTGGAAAACACCGGAACAGATTCAGGTCAAACCGGTATATACTAAAGAAGATTTGGAAGGCATGGAACACCTGAACTACGCTGCCGGTATTCCGCCGTATCTGCGCGGTCCGTATTCCATGATGTATACCTTCCGTCCATGGACTATCCGACAGTATGCCGGATTCTCCACCGCTGAAGAATCGAATGCGTTCTATCGCCGTAACCTGGCTTCCGGTCAGAAAGGATTGTCGGTTGCGTTCGACCTGCCTACCCATCGAGGATACGACCCCGATCATCCGCGTGTAGTAGGTGATGTGGGTAAGGCCGGAGTTTCAATCTGCTCGCTGGAAAACATGAAGGTACTGTTCGACGGAATCCCATTGAACAAGATGTCCGTATCCATGACCATGAACGGTGCCGTACTTCCTATCATGGCTTTCTATATCAATGCCGGACTGGAACAGGGAGCCAAACTGGAAGAAATGGCGGGCACTATCCAGAACGATATCCTGAAAGAATTCATGGTACGTAATACATATATTTATCCGCCTGCCTTCTCCATGAAGATTATTTCCGATATCTTCGAATATACATCACAGAAGATGCCGAAATTCAACTCAATCTCCATTTCGGGATACCACATGCAGGAAGCCGGTGCCACTGCCGACATCGAACTGGCATATACCTTGGCCGACGGACTTGAATACCTCCGTGCAGGTATCGCCGCAGGTATTGACATCGATGCTTTTGCCCCGCGTCTTTCGTTCTTCTGGGCCATCGGCATGAACCATTTCATGGAAATCGCCAAGATGCGCGCCGCACGTATGCTGTGGGCGAAGATTGTAAAGCAGTTCAATCCGAAGAACCCGAAATCATTGGCATTGCGTACCCATTCACAGACATCCGGATGGTCATTGACGGAACAGGATCCGTTCAATAACGTGGGACGTACCTGTATCGAAGCTATGGCTGCCGCCCTGGGTCATACCCAGTCCTTACATACCAATGCGCTGGACGAAGCGATTGCATTGCCTACCGACTTCTCGGCACGTATTGCCCGTAACACACAGATCTATATCCAGGAAGAAACCCAGATTTGCAAGAACGTCGATCCGTGGGCAGGTTCCTATTATGTAGAATCACTGACCAACGAACTGGCTCACAAGGCTTGGGAACATATCCAGGAAATCGAAAAGCTGGGCGGTATGGCCAAAGCCATCGAAACCGGTATTCCTAAGATGCGTATCGAAGAAGCGGCAGCACGTACACAGGCCCGCATCGACTCAGGCGAACAGACCATTGTCGGTACCAACAAATACCGTCTGGAAAAGGAAGATCCGATCGATATTCTGGAAGTGGACAATACGGCCGTACGTCAGGAACAGATCGAGAACCTCCGCCGTCTGAAGGAAGGACGTAACCAGGCCGAAGTGGACAAGGCCCTGGATGCCATTACCGAATGTGTCAAGACAGGCAAGGGCAACCTGTTGGAACTGGCCGTAGAAGCAGCACGCGTACGTGCTACATTGGGAGAAATTTCAGATGCCTGCGAAAAAGTCGTAGGACGTTATAAAGCAATTATCAGAACTATTTCGGGCGTGTATTCATCAGAAAGTAAGAAAGATGCAGATTTCGCACGTGCTTGCGAACTGACAGAAGAATTTGCGAAACGGGAAGGACGCCGTCCGCGTGTCATGATTGCCAAGATGGGACAAGACGGACACGACCGTGGCGCCAAGGTGGTAGCTACAGGCTTTGCCGACTGCGGTTTCGACGTAGATATGGGACCTTTGTTCCAGACTCCGGAAGAGGCGGCACGAGAAGCGGTAGAAAACGACGTAAATGCAGTAGGTGTTTCTTCACTGGCTGCCGGTCACAAGACGTTGATCCCCCAGATCATCGAAGAGCTCAAACGGTTGGGCCGTGAAGACATCATGGTCTTTGCCGGTGGAGTAATTCCTCCGCAGGATTATGATTTCCTTTACAAGGCAGGTGTACTGGCTATCTTCGGACCGGGAACATCCGTAGCCAAATCGGCATGCCAGGTAATGGAAATGTTGCTTGAACAAGGAGAATAAAACGTTCCATACAGGCTGATTCCCCGGCATATCATATAAAAGCCAGCTAATTCATAACGCTTAGATTAGAATTAGCTGGCTTTTTCAGTTTTCAATGCGGACCGGTCACATTCCGATATTCCTCCAGTCCATAACTATAGTTTATTTATTGTTCTTCTTTGTGTTAATCAGTATTACTCCCTCCTTTCCTTGGGCATTATATTCCGGAAGCCGGTTCTGATCCTTTATGACTTCAACTGACTCAACCGTTTCAGGATCGATCTTTTCCAACTCAGACATACCTCCTTCGATTGCGACACCATCCACAATCACCAAGATATTCTTCTCGTTCTTGACGCCGAACTTTACTGAACCCGTTGTCGTGTGTTCCGAACCATCGGCGGAGACCTTGAAACTTACAGGAATGGTAAATTTGACATTTACCGCTTTACCCCCTTCAGTTCCCGGTTTCCATTTAGGCATCAGCCCAACTACACGCAACGCTTCCGCGTCCAACAAAGGATCGACCGAACGCATGATTTTGGGAGAATCCACACTACCATCCGCCTTAACGATGAACTGGACAACCACTCTTCCCTGAATACCCTTCTTCTGACATTCAGCCGGATATTTGATATTCTTGGCCAAAAACTCCATACAGGCTTTCATGCCTCCCGGAAATTCAGGCATATTTTCCACCACCATAAATACACGCTGAGTGGATGCCGGCTTTTTTTCTTCATCTTTCCCAGAGACTTTCACTTTAACTACAGAATCTTCTGTTTCAACAGATTTAACAGGATTTTCTTCTACAATCGCTGCCAAATCATTAACTTTGACTTTAGAAATCTCTGCCAATGGCTTGGAGATTTCAGGACGTGCAAAGGCAACTACAGCGACAGCTGCCAATGGCAGTACATACAAGTACTTTGCACGTGCCCACGGATTTGATTTTTTTCTCATCATCATAGTGATACGTTTTTTAAGTGAACTATGGTTCAAGCTGTTGGCAATTGAGTAGAGCCTTGCGCCAACAGCTTTCTTTATCAATAACATCTGGTAACCCCTGGCGTCTACACCCTCCCGCAGAACGGTTTCATCCGCCTCATATTCGTGAATATTCTGCAATTCCTGCTTCAAAAGCCAGGCAGCCGGATTGAACCACTGCACAAAGATGCACAAGTCAGCCAGCAGCACGTCCCACGAATGTCCGTTACGGATGTGTGCCAGTTCATGAATCAGGATTTCACGACCGCTTTCCTCCAGATCTTTCCGTGAGATGACAATGTAACGCATCCAGCTGAATGGAGCGATATCGCACTCATGCACCACCAATGTCGCCCTTTTCTTCCAGTCTGAAAGATAGGCAGGCATAGGCTCCAACTTTCCGCTACGCAGTAAAGCCAACAGCCGTACAAGCGCCCAAAGATTACGGACAGCAAAGAAACAGATTCCGGCCAGATAGACCCACAACGCCACCTGTATCCAGAGTACCGTAGCAGACTGTGCAGGCATTACCTCTCCTTGGCTTCCCTCCATATCGGCCAACATAAGCAGCTGTTCCAGAGTAAACATGGTTTTCTGTACAGGCACAGGCTTGTCTACGCTGATTTCCGCCAGCGGTATCAGAGCCGACAAGACCAGCACTCCCAGCAAAGCAAAGCGGTTGAAACGATGAAATGTCTCGCGACTCAGCAATATCTTATAAAACAGATAGAATACTGCCAGGCAGACAGCAGACTTAAGTATGTAGACTAAAAAGATTCCCATATTTCATTAAGCTTAAAGCGTTCCCAATGCTTTCTCCAATTCCTGCTTCATGACATCCGTGCCGGGGAAACCCACATGCCGGTAAACCACCTTCCCATTTCTGTCCAATATCAGGTAGGCAGGTATGCCGTCAAACTGATATTTCTTCAGCAGGTCGCCATTCTGTCCGTTGGTAAGGTAATAGTGCTCGCCATGAATGTTGGTTATCATCCTCTTCCACAAAACCTTTGGAGAAGTTTCGTCGGTCAGGAAGACGAAATCCACATCCTTGCCCTTCAGTTCCTCCTTTATAGGCTTCATGCTCTCCATAGCCTGCCTACAAGGACCGCACCACGTGGCCCAGAAGTCTATCAGTACCACACGCCCCTTATGTCGGGCAGCAATGGCCGGCAGCAGACTGTCGCCCCTGACGGAAGCATCCAGCGTAGCAACGGTATAGCCCTCCCCTCCATCGGCAGTTGCCTCCATTGCCTCCGCATATTCACGGTGTTTGGTCAGTATATATTCACGGATAGCAGGTGTCTGCAGGCTGTCCACCTTGGCCAGCAACGTATCGGGCAGCGGAGTCATGCGTCCCAAGTAGCGACGCGCAATCTCCGTCAGGACCGTACTTTCCAGATCCTTGCACCAGGGATGGTCTGCGGCAGGGTCGTGAGCCTCACTCAAGGCCGATATAATGCTCGAATAGTGCGTAGTCATCATCATGGCCGGCGAACGGAGCGAGTCAAGTGCCATGATCTCGTCGCGGAAGCCGGGCCCCTCGGTCAGGTTACCCTGCTTCTGTCCTTTGGCCCGCATGGCAAAACCTATGGTGTACTTGGCAGAAGCGACATTGCTGAATGTCTGGGCCTGCAACTCCAAGTGCAGCAGCCTCTTCACAGGCGCACTGAGTGAAGCATCGTTCTCCAGCCACTGTTCTACCTTATTAATTATAATAAGTCAATATTTTCTTTTTCAGCTCATCTACCGATAAAGTATCGATATTGTCGTACAGTCCGTCGGTAGCATCCAGACTGTAGGGACAATTGGCCAAGGCCGTGTTCAATCCGTCGTAATCACCCTCGAACCACACTTTCTGCACATCCTTGTATTCTTTGCCAAAGAGATGTGTATCCGCCATCTGCAAGGCATGATAGTTGACGGTCATCGTCACCTCACCGCCCGGCACCACAAAGACAGAAAACTTCCTCGTACCCACATAAAACGACTTCAACCCCGGATGCGTCAGATACTCCTCGATCACACAAACACCGTCCTTTTCCTTGACAGAAATGGGCAGGAACGACTGTGCCCCCCATTCATCCAATCTGTAACGGATGCTGCCCGGCGATACCTGGCCAAGGAAACGGACGGTAATACGGAACTTGCCGAACGCAGGCTTAGCTGCCGGCAAAGGACGGTTGTAGTTCGGCCGATAATCAACCAAACGTTCCGGCACGTCTATTTCAGGCTTCTTGCCGTCCAGATGCAACTGAAGCAGTTCCCAACTGCCATTCATATTCTCAGTGAAATCGAACGTATCAACATCAGCCGGAAGAGGCTCGAAAATCCACTTCATACCGACTTTCCCGTTACCGGGTACCGTCAACTCCTTTTCGGTAGAAATTCCTTCGGTTCCCTTCAAGGCATATTGCTTGCCTCCGGCCAACAGGACAGCCGAAGGAGCCAGCTTGATTTTACCGCCCATGGCTCCGGCATAATAGTCCACATCGAGCACGGTACTGTCATTGTACAGAGATACACGGGTCACTTCCAGCGTTCTTTCCCCTCCCAGGAAGTAAGGTCTCTCCACCACTTTCAGCTGAGCTTGTCCGCTCAACCAGCAGAACAGAGCGAACACAATCAATAATACTTTTTTCATAAAAATCAATCTTCAATATCAAACAACAACTCTTTCCTGCCTTCGCCGTTCTTCGGGACTCACATCCTGCAACCGTTCCCTTGAAGTCCGGAGAATGCCCCGGTAAAGAAGCAACCATCCACCGGCAGGCATATCAACAAGACGATACATTTACTCACAACCGTCCTTTCTCCACTTTTTCAATCAGCTTCTTCAGCTCTTCCAGAGAGATATCCTCTTCTTTCACCAACGAAGAAACAGCACCCAGATATGAATTGTTGAAGTACTTGCTGATAACTCCCTTGAGCGTACGGCGACTGAAATCATCACGGCTCACCACTGCATAATACTGATAGGTATTGCCATAAGCCTTATGCGCCAGATAGCCCTTCTCCTCCAGTCCTCGTACAATGGTAGATAAGGTATTGAAATGAGGACGCGGCTCATCATAGAACTCCAGCAGTTCCTTTACAAACAAAGGACCCCGCTCCCAAAAGAAACCCATGATTTCTTCTTCTTTTGCAGTTAAATGTTTCATCTTTCCTCTTTTTTATTTTGACTATGCAAATAACTATATAATTTAGTTCATAAACTAATTATTATAGTTAATATATGTAAATACAACTGCAGCAAAGTATGGATTCCTTTTTCCGATCTTTCCCTACCAGCATAAAAACATGTTATACGACATATTTTCATAGAATACCGCCATTTTGTCACCATTCCGTCATTTCCCGGATAACCCGATTGATTTAGGTCAATAAAAGCAGTAAAAACGTATTTTTTATGCTCTAGAACATATATTCTATTCAGAAAGGCTATATATTTGCAGTGTAATTAAAGAACAACAAGTTCTAGACTTAACTAAACTATTGTTTTTAAGGTAAAAGTTTTTAGGTTAACGAAAAGCCGGCCGCGAGGTCCGCTTACAAAGGTAAAAAGAGAAAAAAAGAGAAAATTTCAGGTATTATTGTTTAACTAAAGAAGAAAGGATAACATTATGAAAAAGGTAAAAAGAATTTTCCACAAAATCGTAAATGCAGATCCTATGATCTGGGGTTACGTAATGCTGAATGACAGAATCAGCAAATAAAGAATTCTGTTTGTTGCCACAGGCTTTTACAGCCGACGGCTTTAAACTAGCATCTGATAAACACCGCAAGGTTGTTCACATATCAAAGGATGGCTGCCCCGACCGGCAACCATCCTTTTTCTTTTCCTATTGGATAGAGAATTGATTTTCTTTATCTTTGCCTGACCAATCTTTACGTAAAATGGCATACACTTCCATCGACACAGACAATCCGGAGTTTCAGAACGCCCTGAAACTGATCCAGTATACCCGCCAGTCGGTTTTCCTGACAGGAAAGGCAGGTACCGGAAAGTCTACATTCCTCAAGTATGTATGCCAGCACACCAAAAAGAAATATGTAGTACTGGCACCTACAGGCATAGCGGCCATCAATGCCGGAGGAAGCACCCTGCACAGTTTCTTCAAGCTTCCATTCCATCCGCTGCTGCCCGACGACCCGAACTTCAGCCTGAAAGGAGGGAAACTTCACAGCTTCCTGAAATACTCGGCCGACCACCGCAAGCTCATCAAGAACATCGAACTGGTCATCATTGACGAGATATCCATGGTACGGGCCGACATCATCGACTTCATCGACAAGATACTGCGGGTCTATTCACAGAACATGCGTGAACCGTTCGGCGGCAAACAGCTGCTGCTGGTAGGCGATATTTTCCAGTTGGAACCGGTCGTCAAGAACGACGAACGTGAAATCATCAGCCGTTTCTACCCGAACCCTTACTTCTTTTCGGCACGTGTATTCCGTGAAATGGAACTGGTAGCCATAGAACTGACCAAAGTATACCGGCAGACCGACAAGGTCTTCGTGGGGGTACTGGACCACATCCGCACCAACACGGCGAACGCTGCCGACCTACAACTGCTCAATACACGGTACAACATTCCGGTAGCCACATCCGAAAACGACATGTATATCACCCTGGCTACCCGACGGGATACGGTAGATTTCATCAACGAACAGAAGCTGGCAGAACTGCCGGGCGATCCCGTAACCTTACAGGGAGAAATCCACGGCGAATTCCCGGAAAGCAGCCTCCCCACCCTGATGGAACTGACAGTCAAGCCCGGAGCACAGGTCATCTTCATCAAGAACGACCAGGAAAAACGGTGGGTGAACGGAACCATAGGAACCATTTCGGGTATGGACGAAGACGGAATCATCTATATAATCACGGAAGACGGACGCGAACTGGATGTACACAAAGAAAGCTGGAGCAATATCCGCTATAAATATAACGAACAGGAAAAAAAGATCGAGGAAGAAGAACTGGGCACCTTCACCCAATACCCCATCAGGCTGGCATGGGCCATCACCGTACACAAGAGCCAGGGACTGACCTTCAGCCATGTGGTCATCGACTTCACGGGAGGCGTATTTGCCGGAGGCCAGGCCTATGTGGCGCTGAGCCGCTGCACATCACTCGAAGGCATCTGCCTGAAACGGGAAATAACCCGTGGCGATATCTTTGTCCGCCCCGAAATCGTCTCGTTTGCACAACGGTTCAACAATCCGCAGGCTATCGGACGGGCCTTGAAACAGGCTCAGGCCGACGAACAGTATGTAGCGGCCGTCAAGGCGTTCGACCAAGGCGACTTCAAGGAATGTCTCTCGCAGTTCTTCAAAGCCATCCACTCACGGTACGACATAGAAAAGCCGCTCCAACAGCGCTTCATACGCAAGAAACTGGGCATCATCACCCAGCTCAAGGAAGAGAACAGACGTCTGAAGGAAGCGATGCATGAACAGCAGAAGAATCTCCAGAAGTATGCGCACGAATATTACCTCATGGGAAATGAATGTGTTACCCGCATGCACGATGTGAGGGCTGCCTTAGCCAATTACGACAAGGCTATCGAACTCTATCCCGGATTTACGGATGCCTGGATACGGAAAGGAGTGACCCTGTTCGACGACGGGCGTATCGGTGAAGCGGAAGAATGCCTGAACCAGGCAGTCAGGATACGCCCAACGGAATTCAAGGCCGTATATAACAGGGGCAAGCTGCGGCTCCATACAGGCAACATAGAAGGAGCCATAGCCGATCTCGACAAGGCTACCACACTCAAGCCCCAGCACGCCGGGGCGCACGAATGCTTCGGAGATGCCCTGGAACAGGCAGGAAAAGAAATGGAAGCGGCCATCCAATACCGGCTGGCCGAAGAACTGAAAAAAAGAAAAGAAAAATAAATAAAAGAACCTATGCTACAGAAATTCTATTCAAAGAACAATGATCCCTACGCAATCCAGCACGTTGCTGATATCCTGAACGAGGGCGGGATCATCATATACCCTACCGACACCATGTATGCCATAGGGTGCCATGCATTGAAAGAACGTCCCATAGAACGCATCTGCAAACTGAAAAATATCGATCCGCGTAAACATAACCTGTCGATCATTTGTTATGATTTAAGTAACATCAGTGAATATGCCCGTGTAGACAACACGACTTTCAAGCTGATGAAACGGAACCTGCCGGGACCGTTCACATTCATCCTGAACGCCGACAGCCGTCTTCCCAAAATATTCCGGAACCGGAAGGAAGTGGGAATCCGTGTGCCCGACAACAACATTATCCGCGAAATATGCAAGGCACTTGACGCACCGATCCTCACCACTACCCTGCCCCTCCGGCCAGGTGAAGACATCGAATACATCACCGATCCGGAACTGATTGACGAGAAGTTCGGGGAGGAAGTAGATCTGGTAATCGACGGAGGTCCGGGAGGTATCGAACCGTCTACCGTAATCAACTGCTGCGAAGGCGATCCCGAAATCGTCCGTCAGGGGAAAGGCATCCTGCAGGAATAGACGCCAGGCACAGAAACGGACACTGGAAAGACAACATAACATTATATTTATAACACTAAAAAACATTTAAAGATTCATGTTATCAGCAACATTATTAAGCACGATGTCCAAAATCAATGTGGAACAGCTGCTCGACAAGTTCGTCAATTGGGGTATCGAATGTGGGAAAGACATTATAGGCGCCGTCATCATCTATGTAGTGGGACGGATACTGATCAAACTCATATCACGTCTGGTCAGCGGACTTCTGGAAAAGCGGAAATTCGAGATAAGCGTACAGACTTTCGTCAAGAGCCTGCTCAACATCCTGCTCAACCTGATTCTTGCCTTCGCCATCTTCGCGCGGCTGGGAGTGGAAACCACCAGCTTTGCGGCTCTGCTGGCCTCAGCCGGTGTAGCCATCGGTATGGCCCTCTCAGGCAACCTGTCGAACTTTGCAGGCGGACTGATTATCCTTGTATTCAAACCGTTCAAGGTAGGCGACTACATTGACGGTCCCGGAGCCAGCGGAACAGTAAAGGAAATACAGATTTTCCACACCATATTGTCGACTACCGACAACCGTATCATCTATGTTCCTAACGGAAACATGAGCAGCAACGTGGTAGTCAACTACAGCAAACAGGAAATCCGTCGTGCCGAATGGACCTTCGGAGTTGAATACGGAGAAGATTTCGAGCATGTGAAGGAAGTATTGAAACGCATCATCGCAGCCGATTCCCGCATACTGGCCGACCCGGCACCGTTTATCGGTCTGGGAGCGCTGGCCGACAGCAGCGTAAACATTACCCTGCGTGTATGGACCAAGACGGCCGACTACTGGGACGTCTATTTCGATATGAACAAGAACGTGTATGCTACATTCAACAAAGAAGGAATCGGATTCCCCTTCCCTCAACTCACCGTACATCAGGCACAAGACTGACCAATCACACATACCGCCGCACAACGGCAAAAAAAAGTCCGATGCACCGCTCACTGCGTGCACCGGACTTTTTCTTTATCATGAAAAAAACAGTTGCTTATTTTCTGTCGGACTTCAGGCGGTCGGCCATGGCTTTAGCCAGCTCCTTAGCCTGTGCATAATTGTCCTGCTTCATGCTCTGCTTCATTTCTACCGGGTTACCTACCACTTCGAACTTCAGCTTCTCGGCAAATTCACCCAACTTCTTCACAGCAGCGCTGGCCCAGGTATAAGAACCGAAATAACCCATTACACGGTTCTTCATCTCACGGGCAGCCACCTTGCTCAACAGGCTTTCCATTTCGGGATACAGATGCATGTTATAGGTAGTACATCCCACAATCAGGCCCTTGTACTTGAAGATATCGGCCAGGATATATGAATGATGGGTATGCGATACATTATGCAGTATAATATTCTTGATACCCTGTGCACTCAGTTCTTCGGCAATGGTTTCGGCCAGCTCTTCGGTATTTCCATACATGGTTCCGTAGGCAATTACCACACCTTCCTCGCCTTCGTAACGGCTCATCTTGTCGTACATGGCCACCACTTCCGGTATATGTTCCTCCCAAACCGGACCGTGTGTAGGACAGATCATCTTGATATCCAGCCCGCTGCATTTCTGCAAAGCCTTCTG
Source organism: Bacteroides ilei (assembly GCF_900128495.1). Taxonomy (GTDB): domain Bacteria; phylum Bacteroidota; class Bacteroidia; order Bacteroidales; family Bacteroidaceae; genus Phocaeicola; species Phocaeicola ilei. The sequence goes on along the minus strand of NZ_LT635801.1, from coordinate 1,784,294 downwards.
TACCGGATTACCGAACTTGCCTACAATGTTCGCATAGTAACGGCGCATTTCATTCCAGTAGATGTCGGTATTGATATTCTTGTCAATGCATCCGCCGTTCAGAGCCCCGAAACATCCGAAAGCGTCGCCCGAGAACAGGATACCTTCCGTTTCATCGAAAGTGACCATGGTTTCAGGCCAGTGTACCATCGGTATCAGGTAGAAACGCAGGTTATGGTGCCCCAACTTCAGGAAGTCGCCTTCACCTACCACGTAACGGTCGCCGGTAACGCCGTAATAACCTTCCACCATATCGAAAGTCTTCTTGTTACCTACCAATACGATTTCCGGATAATATTGCTTAATCAAAGCGATAGATCCCGAATGATCGGGTTCCATATGGTTGATGATCAGATAATTGATCTTACGGTCACCGATAATGCTACGGATCTTCTTCAGGTATACCTCGAAGAAAGCCACGTCTACCGTATCGACAAGTGCCACCATTTCATCGTCTGCAATCAGATATGAATTGTAAGACACACCGTAAGGCAACGGCCAGAGGTTTTCAAACAACGCTTTCGTGCGGTCATTCACCCCAACATAATGAACATTCCCTTTCAATTTCATGTTGCTACTTGAATTAATCATTTATATTTCTACTATAATATTTTCCTTGCCAGGCATCCCTTTCCTCCATGCGTTTCTTCAACCGTTCGGTAAACTCATAGTTCTTCAATCCCCAATCGGGAGCAATCAGCAGCTCCTTGGGCGACTGCGATATGAAGCGTTCCAGCACGATGTCTTTCCGCAGATGCTCCACGTAATCAATAACCAGCCCGATGTACTCTTCGGCCGTATACAGATGGAAATCTTCGGGATGCATTTCAAATTCACGGGCCATGCGGGTCCCTCTGATCAGCTGCAACTGATGCAGCTTCAAGGTAGTGAGAGGCAGACCGGAAAGTGTCTCCGCCTGTTCCATAAGCTGTTCCCGGCTCTCACCCGGAAGTCCCAGTATCACATGTCCTCCGGTAAGGATGCCTCTTGCGGCGGTCCTGCGCACGGCATCAGCCGTACAGGCGAAGTCATGTCCGCGGTTTATTCTCTCCAAGGTCCTGTCATCGGCACTTTCAATCCCGTACTCCACCAGCAGGAACGTACGTCTGGCCAGTTCTTCCAGATAGTCGAGCAGGGAATCGGGCATACAGTCGGGTCTCGTACCGATAACCAGTCCTACCACCCCTTCCACAGCCAGCGCCTCTTCATACATCCGTTTCAATGTCTCCAGTTCACCGTATGTATTGGTATACGCCTGGAAATAGGCCAGAAACTTCATTTCCGGATATTTCCGGGCAAAAAACGCCTTTCCGTCCTCCAGCTGTGCAGTGACCGTTTTTCCAGTCCGGCAATAGGCCGGATTGAAAGTCTGGTTGTTGCAATAAGTACAACCGCCATAGCCTTTCGAACCGTCGCGGTTAGGACAAGTAAAGCCCGCATTTACAGAGATTTTCTGCACCTTGAAAGGAAAATGTCCCGCCAGAAAAGTTGAGAAATCATTGTATCTTGAGCCTTTATCCATATATATACCGTTTGCGGCTACAAAGATAATCCTTTTTCGCCGAATCTTAAAAGAATCGGTTCTCCTAATCCTTAGATTTATCTTAAATAAACATCTTTATTTTAAATAAACATCAATCTTTACAAGCATCCGGAAGACAGACGACAGTCCTGATAACTTTTGATAGTTTTGCTCCCTCCCCGAAAAAGATGAAAGTCTTTTTGAAAAACTTCAAGTTCTTTATCCGGAAAGTTCAAGGCATTCTTCCGGAAATGTCAAGTTGTATCTGTAAATACATCAAGTCATTTTCCTGAGGATTCCAAGGAAAAATAAACATCAAAAAAAATACGATGACTTGTTTTTCCCGTTTTAAATTCATATCTTTACGATATTAAAACGATATCATAAAAAATATCGGTTCCATTTAATTTATCTATCAACCGGAATGGCATGGACAATTATTTTTGTGGCGAACGCTTGACCGGCAGAAGGACTTGTAATCTTATATCTAAAACTGAAAAATATGGAAACAAAAGAAGTTATTTTTAAAGGTTTCAAAATGAACGGTTTTCTGGCCGTTTTCCTTTTCGTGTTTATATGGGCAGGACTTATGGTCTGGTGTTTCATGGCGGGTGATGTACTCTTCAAGGTATTGGGGTGCATCATGGTTGTGCTATGGATTATCCTGAACTGCGGATACATAATGCTGGAACCGAATGAAGCCCGGGCCATGGTATTCTTCGGCAAATATAAAGGGACATTCCGTGAGACGGGATTTTTCTGGGTGAACCCGTTTATGGGAGCGAAAAAACTCTCCCTGCGCGCACGGAACCTGGACGTGGAACCGATCAAGGTGAACGATAAAATAGGCAACCCTATCCTCATCGGACTCGTATTGGTATGGAAGTTGAAAGATACATACAAGGCTATGTTCGAAATTGATGCCCAGACCATGGCAAGTGCAGGAACAACATCGAGCGACGGAAAGACAGTAAACCTAGGCAATACCGTAGCCAACCGGATGAATGCCTTTGAAAACTTTGTAAGGATACAAAGTGACGCCGCCTTGCGACAGGTAGCCGGCCAATATGCTTATGACGATAACGATAGTACCGACGGTGGACTGACACTGCGTTCGGGCGGTGAGGAAATCAATGAACAGTTGGAGCAGAAGCTGAACGAACGCCTGGCCATGGCAGGAATCGAAGTACTGGAAGCACGTATCAATTACCTGGCTTATGCGCCCGAAATCGCCGCCGTCATGTTACGACGCCAACAGGCGTCGGCCATCATCAGCGCCCGTGAAAAAATTGTGGAAGGCGCAGTTTCGATGGTCCACATGGCACTTGACAAACTGTCGAAGGACGAGATTGTAGAACTGGATGAAGAGAAAAAGGCAGCCATGGTAAGTAACCTGCTTGTAGTACTCTGTGCCGACGAAGCCGCACAGCCGGTAGTCAATACCGGGACATTGAATCATTGATTGAAGTTTCTTTCCGGAATATCCTATACCCGCATATGTAGCGGAAACATTCAGGATTTATTCCGGAAAGAAAAGACGTGAAGACAGGATGAAAGAAACAATGAAATGGCTAATAAAAATGAAAATACAACCAAAAGTTTTGTTCTGCGTGTGGATGCCGCTACAATGGATGCCATCGAGAAATGGGCGGCAGACGAATTTCGCAGTACCAACGGCCAGCTTCAATGGATCATCAACGAAGCATTAAAGAAAAGCGGCCGGCTAAAGAAAAACAACAAAAAGCAGAAAGAAGACGATTGACATGGTGGCAGAATGCCTCACATTTTGGTGCCCGCCAGCCAAGCTTTCCGGGAAAAAGCAGCTGAGAATCCAACGACCTTCAGGGACCTGTCAGTACCTCTGTCCGGTCATTTTTATTATTCAATGAAAGATACATCAAAGTAATCTTACTGAAAATATAGGGCTGATTACGCATTAAAAGATTTTTCTTAAATTGTCACACGATATACACTTTCGGTATTTTAACATTTCTGAAATAGGGGAATTTTTGCCTTTCTGCATTAAATAATAAAGTTTTGATTTACTATTAAAAAACAAGCTTTTTTACAGAACGAACTATTTTCAAAATCAATAGATGAATTCTGAGCAATAATTACGCAGAATCAGTTTTATAAATTATCCCTTTAAGTTAAGTATATGGAAAAGAAAAATTTATTTGGTATCTTTATGCTATTCCTTTGTTTATGTAACTTCGTAGCATGTAATAAGAATAACGAACTTGAGGATAAATATGAAATTATCAAAATGTACATTTCTCCTGAAACAAGTACATATATTCCTCCAGGTAGTAATAACCCTATAGAATGTCTGCTTGCCAAAGAAGAAGGCGCACGTAAATTTTCGAAACTTTCCTTCGAGGGTATCACTGGATTTACGTACGAACAAGGACATGAATATGTCTTAAAGGTAGAAAAACAGATATCGGTTGCCCCTCTGGCTGACGGTACCCGTGTCAGATATAAGCTGCTTGAGATTATGCAGGACACTTCCATCACCCCGTGGTCTCCGCAATGGACTTTCCTCATTGATAACCGCAAGGAACATGATATAGACATCAGCACTTCCTATCTTGGCATACAAATATGGCCGGCTCTTGCCAATCCTCCAGCCATTTATGTGGGAGCAGTCTTTCCGGAAAGCGCGTTTGCCACTTCCTTCGACAGGGAAGTCACAGATGAAAAGAGACCTGTAGACCTGACATTCAATTTCTCCAATCCCTATCTCACCACCCTGGTGAAGGCCAGATGGTCTGAGTATTTGAAAAAAATCAAGGAAGCGATACACTCGGAGGAATATGCAAATTATATGACCCCCGACCGACCCTATACCGCACAACTGGCCGAACTGAAAAACCTGGAAGCCTTGGGTGACAGCTTCATTGAAAACCAAACATTTGGTCGTACACTGAGAGATATTTGCCGACAGAAATTCGATATGAAAAAGGTGAAAAGCCTGACACTCGGCAAGATTGTTTTCAAAGGTTTTACGGTATCAATGGATACGCCGGCCGACGGACTGTTCGTGAATATGCCGTCCAATCTGAACGAATTGGTGTTTGTACGCGAACTGACTTACGGGACGAGTGCCTACTTTGTAATAGCCAGTGAGTCTCCTTATGAAGATATGTTATCGGCCTTTAAAGGTGCATTCGTGCATGAAGACAGCCGACCTCACGGCACATTGCACACATCCCAAATCGTCTTACTGACGGTTTCGGATGTGGACCAGACCGCAACAGTCAATGATTCGTTTGAAGCCTTGGCAGATTATCTAAAGAGCCCTTTCCGAGATGAAGAGACCTACGGATATCCCATTTCATGCAGAGGACAATATGTAAAAGACAACAGTTGGTTTGTAAAAGCAAAAGAATAATACCCGGCAGGCATAAAAAATCTATTTTAAGAAAAAGATGGGATTACTGAAAAAAATATGAATGTAGGCACAATGCATTAAAATTTATCTTCCAGGCATTATGGTAGGATTGCCACCTTGGTTTTTAAATTTAGCGCCTCTTATTATTTCATACAGAATACCTCCAACGTCCAAGCCTATCTTGGTCTTATTGAACTTATAGTAAGGTATTGCTATGGGGCGGGTATCCCAGCTTCTTCTCATAGGGTCGTATATTCTTTCAGCACCCACTTCTACTCCCCAACGATCATTGAACTCATAGCCGATAGTCCCTCCGTAACTGTTCATGTAAAACCCGTAGGCAGTTGTTGGAGCGTATGAGCCAAAGGCTCTGAAACTCAATTTATCGGTGGGTCTGTAGATGATGGCTCCTGTGGCACCGAAAGCCTGACCTGTACTGAATGGGAAATTATACTTTGTTGCATCCACCCCTCCCTGAACTTCCAGGAAGTCGTTTATACCATATCGGTACATCAGTGAGGCTTCGTTGATTCTACCAATTCCGGGCAATGTAGATTGTGAACCATAACCATACAGATTTGGAGCAATCTTTCCGCTTGTGCTGTAATCGCCGTAGAACATCGGAGAAGGATTTGTGTAGTATGGCATATAAAATGGGCGACGATACCTTATTTGCTGAATCTCCATTTGAGGAATATCCGTTTCTGACTTTATTTCCGGTATTTCTTCTTTTACAGCAAATGGTTTCACCGTCGGATTTTCATTGCCTAAATAGTCATTCGATATTGTCTTCAGGCTATCTTTTTTCAGGCTGGAGATGTTTTCCTGAGCATATACACCGGCTGTGATGCAATATAATACCGTAATTAAAAATATTCTGATGCTCATATTGCAGGTTATGTTGATGAATATAATACAAATATACAATTCAAGTTTCGCAAGTTCAACTTGCAGTTTTTAATCTATAAATGTCGCAAATATGTTTCATATCTTCCTCCCTGTTGATGATAGCCTGATAGATATCTTCATCAGTCAATCCGAAGAGTTCCGCAACCGCAATGACCAGTTCTTGCATGACGCCCCACATCCTTTCCGCAACGAACAGTTCCAAAGAATCCTTGGTTACGTCCTCAAAGAGCTTTCCCATGGTCTCGTAGGCTGCAAACCTCTTCACTAAGGAAAGGATGTTGTATTGCAAAGCCGTCAGGGATGTCGCCGCGATTTGCGAGGCGAAGTTTCCGGCCTGGCATTTGCCCAGTCCCAACAGTCCCTTCGCTTCCTTGAACACGACTTCCAAAGACCACCTTTGGGCATAAATCCGGTACGCTTCAAGGAACTCAAGCCGTATGTCCGTGGTCATCAGTCCGTTCCATGCGCCCCGTTTGCTTCTCCTGACAAAGTACAGACGTACCTTGGTATCCGCAAAGGTCACGTCCGCCACGATGTAATAGCAACGCAGTCTCCTGCTGTACTTCCGCCTGCCTTGCCTGTCAAGGTGCCTGATCAAGGCCGGCGCGGTATAGGGCTTCCCGTCCAGACAGTATTTTGTCCTGCTGTTTTCTCCCACCTTGATCATGCCCAGGTAATCGCACTTGACGTGACGGGAGCGGATGAACCGGATGACATCCTTGCAGGCGAACCAGCTGTCTGCCAGCACATACCTGAACCTGACCCCTTTGCGGATGGCGCGTCCTATCATGGCAATCATCAGGTCGGTTTTCTTTGCCGTGTATTCATCGATACGCTCCTGCAAGGCGTCGCCGCTGTCACGTCCTTTGGTGAAACGTCTTGCGAGCTCTTCATCGGACATCCCGAACTTTCCATCCTTTCCTTTTTCACCCAGCAGTGCAAAATCCAGAAGCATTTGGGTTGTCCCGTCCGTGACGGCAAGGAACAAAGCATTGAAACCGAGGATGCACCTGTGATGGACATGGGAAAACACCCTGCCGATGTTCTCCATGCGCCGTCCCGTCTTGGGATAGTCCGTGTCATCGACTATCAGGCAGACCGTGCCTTCCTTGCGCCCGGAACGGAGTCTGATCTTCGACCAAAGCTGAAGGGTGAGGTGATAGACGGACTTCCGCCAATTTATCTTGGGATTACTCATGAAGCGGTAGAACACGTCTTTCTGGCATCCCAGCAAGCCGCTTAAGGAAGACCCGGTGAAACGATAAGGGTTACGGACCATGAAACACGGGAACAACAGCAAAGCCTGGAACACCTGCAACAACGGATACACATTGTTGCACTTGCTCTTCATGCCGAACAAGGTGGATTCATTCATTTTTAACCATTTGATAACGTCCAGTATGGAATACATCGCTTTATGTGCGTCATTTTTCTAAAAAATGAGCTGATTTCTGAAAGAAAGTCTGTAACTTTGTGCAAGGGCATAGGGCTGAGTAATGTTTTGATTTGCAACTATAAAATTACTCATTTTCTGCGATATGCGGAAATCCCTGTGCCCCTTTTATATCCCAAGAAGAAGGTTTTCTATTAACTTGCGAAACTTGAATAATGATTTTTCTTTGTATTCCCTTCTTTTTTAATAGTTTTCATCCAATTGTGATTTTCTTTTTCATACTGCTTTCCCGTATCTGAAGTGAGGTAGGTATCACCACTTGGCGTACGGTACGGTCTCCTCGTAGTTGGTCTATCAGGAGACGGCATGCCGTTTCGCCCATCTTGTAAGTCTGATGGCATACCGAGGAAAGTTTAGGCTCGACGTAATTGGCATGGCGTTCGTCGGTATAGCCTATCAGGGCGATATCTTGCGGAATGCGCAAGCTGTGACTTTTGATGACTTCCATGGCGGCAAAAGCCAAAGTGTCATTCATGGCTAAGATGGCATCGGGCGGATTGGGCAGGGCAAGCAAGGCTTCGGTAGCCCGCATCCCTTCATCGTAATCGATGCGGCGGCATTCGACTAATTCTTTTTCTATGGGAATCTTATTGGCACGTAGGGCTTCCAAATAGCCGTGTTTCCGTTGCTTGACGATATATAGGTGGTTGGCACCTCCGATGAATGCTATCCGCTTGCTTCCGCTATCCAACAGATGTTGGGTGGCGGCTTGTGCCGATTGCGCTCCGTCTGCAACGACGGAAGAAAAGCGGTTGGTCAGGCATACGCGGTCGAAAAAGACGAGCGGCATATTGATGTCTGTTAGTGATGCCCAATGCGAATAGTCGGTAGTCTCTTGCGAAAGGCAGGCGATGATGCCTTCTACACGCATATTCACCAAGTTTTCGATGTTTCGTTTTTCATGTTCGAAACGTTCGTGCGAGGTAGTGATGATGACGAAATATCCGTTGGCTATGGCTGTATCCTCAATGCCGCTTAAGATGGACGAGAAGAAATGTGTCACGATGTCGGGCACGATGACTCCGATGATGCGGGGCGTGTTTTTCCGCAGGCTCATGGCGAACGGATTGGGGCGGTAATTCATTTCTTTGGAAAGCTGTTTGGCTTTGGCACATAGTTCACGGCTGATTTCGGGACTGTCCTTTAGTGCCCGCGAAACGGTGGGAATAGATACGCCGAGCCGTTGGGCGAGGTCTTTCAGCGAGGTATGTTTCGGGTTGTTCATGAATGTTTGATTATTGGTTCCTTCTGTATCCATTTGCAAAGAAAGCGTTTTTTCATGCAACAGCCATGTGGATATACGGAAATTTTACGTAAACCATTACGTGCTTTTTCTGGTAATGCTACGGACAGACGAGGTTTATCCTTGCTTACCTTTGTTTTCGTAACCATTAAACCTGAAAGAATTATGCAATACCATGAAATCGGGAAAACGGGCATGAAGGTATCATCGCTCAGTTTTGGCGCTTCTTCGTTGGGAGGCGTTTTCCATGACATTAAAGAAAAAGAAGCCATTGAAGCGGTGTTCACCGCTATCGAAACAGGAATGAATTTCATTGACGTGTCGCCTTATTACGGGCACTACAAGGCGGAGACCGTATTGGGCAAGGCGTTGCAGGAGATTCCGCGCGACAAATATTATCTTTCTACGAAAGTGGGCAGATACGGTAAGGACGGAGTGAATACGTGGGACTATTCGGGCAAACGTGCTACGGAAAGCGTGTACGAAAGTATGGAACGTCTGCACATTGACCATATCGACTTGATAAATGTGCACGATATCGAGTTTGCCGACCTTCATCAGGTGGTAGACGAAACATTGCCCGCTTTGGTAGCCTTGCGCGAGAAAGGGATAGTAAGCCATGTGGGCATTACCGATTTGCAACTGGAAAACCTGCAATGGGTTATTGACCATTCGCCGGCAGGCACGGTGGAGTCCGTACTGAACTTTTGCCACTATTGTCTTTGCGATGACAAGCTGGCGGATTTCCTGGATTATTTTGAAGGGAAAGGCATCGGTGTCATCAATGCTTCGCCTTTGTCGATGGGATTGCTTACCGAGCGGGGTGTACCCGATTGGCATCCGGCACCGAAACCGTTGGTAGAGGCTTGCCGCCGGGCAATGGAACACTGTAAGGCGAAAGGTTATCCGATAGAGAAACTTGCCATGCAATATGCCGTAAGCAATCCGCGTATCGCTACGACGTTGTTCAGTACGGCGAATCCGCAGAATGTCCGCAAGAATGTGGCATTTGTAGAAGAACCGATGGACGAGGCCTTGTTGCAGGAGGTCCGTGCCATCATCGGTGACCAGATGCGTGTCAGTTGGGCAAATACATAACGGAGGGACGCGTTATGGCTTATACAATAATAGATGCCCATGCCCATTTGTGGCTGAGGCAGGATACAGTGGTGGATGGCCTGCCCATCCGTACGCTGGCAAACGGCCGTTCGATGTTTATGGGCGAAGAACGGCAGATGCTTCCTCCCTTTATGGTAGATGGGGTGAACAGTGCCGAGGTCTTTCTTTCGAATATGGATTATGCCCAGGTAGGGGCAGCCGTGATTACGCAAGAATTCATTGATGGGTTTCAGAATGATTATTTGGAAGATGTCGTCCGGCGTTATCCCAACCGTTTTTTTGTATGCGGTATGTGCGAGTTCCGTAAACCCGGGTTCTTGGAACAGGCTCGCCGGTTGATATCTCGTGGGTTTAAAGGAATCAAAATACCAGCCCAGCGTTTGTTGTTGAAGGAAGGGCGTGTGATGCTCAACAGTGATGAAATGATGGAAATGTTTCACCTAATGGAGCAGAACGGAGTATTGCTTTCGATTGATATGGCAGACGGTGATACACAGGTAGGCGAGTTGGAAGAAGTGATAGCCGAATGTCCCGGGCTGAAAGTAGCTATCGGTCATTTCGGCATGGTCACGACTCCGGGCTGGACCGAGCAAATTAAATTGGCTCGTCATCCTCATGTCCGCATTGAGTCGGGTGGCATTACGTGGCTCTTTAATGAGGAGTTTTATCCTTTCCGAGGAGCGGTAAGGGCTATTCGTGAGGCAGCCGACTTGGTGAGCTTTGAGAAACTGATGTGGGGTTCGGACTATCCGCGTACGATTACGGCTATCACTTACCGTATGTCGTATGATTTTATTACGAAATCATCGGAATTGTCGGATGAGGAAAAGCGGCTTTTCTTGGGCGAGAATGCACGTAGCTTTTACGGCTTTGGCGATTTGCCCGAATTGCCTTACATTAAGAATATGTCGGAATAACCCCAATCGGTATGCGTATGAAAAACAAGAATTATACATTGCCTCTTGCACTGGTCTTCAGCTTGTTCTTCCTGTGGGCTATCAGCAGCAACCTGTTGCCTACGATGATACGGCAGCTGATGAAGACGTGCGAATTGAATACGTTCGAGGCTTCGTTTACCGAATCAGCCTACTGGCTGGCATATTTTATCTTCCCGATACCTATCGCTATGTTTATGAAGCGGTATAGTTATAAGGCGGGTATTGTTTTCGGCTTGTTGCTTGCCGCCATAGGCGGACTGCTCTTTTTTCCGGCTGCTGCCATTAAGGAATATTGGGCGTACTTGTGTATCTTCTTTATTATCGCTACAGGGATGTGTTTCCTTGAAACGGCTGCCAATCCCTACGTTACGGCATTGGGCGACCCAGCTACAGCACCTCGTAGATTGAATCTGGCACAATCTTTTAATGGACTGGGCGCATTCATTGCCGCTATGTTCTTGAGTAAATTGATACTAAGCGGTGACACATACACCCGCGAAACGCTTCCTATGGACTATCCCGGAGGTTGGGATGCTTATATTCAGATGGAGACGGACGCAATGAAATTGCCTTACATGGCATTGGCTTTACTTTTGTTATTGATTGCTGTGGTGATTGTTTTTTCTAAGTTGCCTAAGATTGGTGATGAAGGACGGAAAAGCGAGTTGAAAGAAAAACTGATTGACTTTGGTGTGTTGAAACACAGACATTTGCGTTGGGGTGTAATCGCTCAGTTCTTTTATAATGGCGGGCAGACGGCTATCAACAGTTTGTTTTTGGTGTATTGTTGTACGTATGCCGGATTGCCCGAAGCTACGGCTACCACTTATTTCGGACTGTATATGCTGATGTTCTTGTTGGGAAGGTGGATTGGTACCGGACTGATGGTGAAGTTCCGTCCGCAGGATATGTTGTTAGTTTATGCATTAGCCAATGTGGTGCTTTGTGCGGTAGTAATGGCATTTGGCGGTCAGATAGGACTGTATGCCATGTTGGGTATTTCGTTCTTTATGAGCATCATGTATCCTACGCAGTTTTCTTTGGCATTGGAAGGGTTAGGTGAGCAGACTAAAAGCGGTTCGGCTTTCTTGGTCATGGCGATTGTAGGCAATGCCTGTCTGCCTCAGTTTACGGCATATTTGATGCACATCAACGAACAGATGTATCATGTGGCATATATTGTACCTTTAGTATGTTTCCTTTTCTGTGCTTACTATGGCTGGAAAGGATATAAAGTGATAAATTAAGAATCGTATTATTTAGTGTTGAAGTTGAATATGAAAGCAGTTCAAATTGTAGCGCCTTCTGATATGAAGGTTGTAGAAATAGAACGCCCGGAGTTGCATGCCGGCGAAGTGTTGGTCAAGATTGCCTATGTAGGTTTTTGTGGGTCGGATTTGAATACTTATTTGGGACGTAATCCGATGGTGAAGTTGCCGGTCATTCCCGGTCATGAAGTTGGTGCGGTGATAGAGGAAATTGGTCCGGATGTGCCTGAGAGCTTCAGTAAGGGTATGCATGTGACGGTAAATCCGTATACCAATTGTGGTAAGTGCGCTTCATGCCGCAATGGTCGTGTCAATGCTTGTGAGCATAATGAAACCTTAGGTGTACAACGTAACGGGGTGATGTGTGAATATGCCGTATTACCTTGGACGAAGATTATTCCTGCGGGAAACATATCTCCGCGTGATTGTGCTTTGATAGAGCCGATGAGTGTAGGATTTCATGCCGTTTCACGTGCACAGGTTATTGATAATGATGTGGTTGTGGTTATCGGTTGTGGTATGGTAGGCATGGGAGCCGTGGTACGTGCTTCGTTGCGTGGAGCTACTGTGATAGCGGTTGATTTGGATGACGAAAAATTAGCATTGGCGCATCGGACAGGGGCAACGTATGTCATTAATTCTAAAACGGAAGATGTGCGCGAACGTGTGCGTCAGTTGACAGATGGCTTGGGCGCGGATGTGGTGATAGAAGCCGTAGGTAGTCCGGCTACATACGTAATGGCTGTAGATGTGGTAAGCTTTACCGGTCGGGTGGTATGTATCGGTTATGCCAAGAGCGAAGTGGCTTTCCAAACCAAGTACTTTGTGCAGAAAGAATTGGACATCCGTGGTTCGCGTAATGCTTTGCCTGCTGATTTCCGTGCAGTTATTCATTATTTACAAAGCGGAAATTGTCTGATAGAAGAATTTATTTCGGCTGTTGTCGCTCCTGAAGAAGCGCAGGCTGCGATGAAGCAATGGGCTGCCAATCCCGGAAAAGTATTCCGTATTTTAGTAAATCTAACTCTTTCATAATAAGGTTTTTATAGATTAATAGGAGGTGATTTAATATATGAACAAAATAGGAAAAATTGTTGGATGTTTATTGTTGTTAGTACCGGTAGGCGTTGTTGGACAAAAACCTCAAAAGGTTAGCGACCATCTTAAAACAATAGAAGTGAATTATGTGGGTGTGGATGAGCTTCGCACGTTGCAATACAAACCCGATGGACAAGATTTTGTTTGCATAAATGGTAATAATCGATATACTCGTGCACTTTACGGAAGTCCCACAGAGGATCGCATTGAGACAAGTGATCGTCCTGTCTTTGTAGCTTACAAGGCAAAAGATAGTCGTAATATCAGTTTTAGCTTGACAACTGATGGGGTAATGGTTGAGTTGGATAAGACTGATTTTTGTGAAGCTCGTTATACTGCCGGACGACGTACTTACAAACTGACTGACCATCGATGGGGGAAAGGCATTATCTACATCTCGGTGTTGGCGTTTCCTGACCGGCAAGGAGGAATTTGGAAAATTCAGACGGAAAACTTTACAGGAACGGTGCAACTGACGGCTCGGGTATGCGAGATACAGAATCAGAATCTTAGACGTTGGGGAGATATGGGAGCCGAGGTACCTGGATCGCTTGAAGCAGCATCGTCTCCTAAGCAACTCCAAACAGTGACATGGAATGGCAAGAACAATCTGAGCTACGCCATTATAGAAGGACAAGTGTTTTATGCGGCAACGGTTGCAGACGAGACCTTGTTCAACACCTATTCTTCTTATTATGAACAGGCGGAAGCTCATCGTTCCCGATTGGCTTCGATGGTGGAGTTTCATACACCGGATCCTTATATCAATACGCTGGGAGGTGTATTGGTCACAGCCGGCGACGGTTCATGGGATGGTGATACGTTCCTTCACGGAGCTATAGGTTGGCATTCTCCTTTGCCTGGTTGGAGGGCTGCCTATATGGGTGACTTTTTAGGATGGAACGACCGCGCCAAACGGCATTTCTCGGCTTATGCTGAGAGCCAAGTGACCAATGTGCCCAACACCATTCCCCATCCGACACAAGACTCGCTGAACAATCTTTGCCGGGCTGTAAAAGAATGGGGAACTCCGATGTATAGCAATGGTTATATCTGCCGTGCTCCCCATCGTAACGATGTGATGCACCATTATGATATGAACCTTAACTATATAGATGAACTGTTATGGCATTTTCAGTTTGATGCGGACACAGCTTACATGCGCAAGATGTGGCCGGTATTGGAGCGGCATCTGAAATGGGAGAAATTGAACTTCGATCCGAATGATGATGGTTTGTATGACGCATATTGTTGCATATGGGCAAGTGATGCACTTTATTATAATAGCGGTGCTGTAACACATTCATCCGCTTATAACTATCGTGGTAACTTAGTGGCTGCACGTATTGCGGAAATCTTAGGTTATGATCCGGCTTCTTATCGTGCCGAAGCGGAAAAGATATTGAAAGCAATGAATCAATCTCTATGGATGGATGATAAAGGATGCTGGGCTGAATATAGAGATTTTATGGGGTTGAAACGTCTGCATACAAGTGCGGCATTATGGTCGGTCTATACGCCGATAGACAGCTATTCATGCTCACCGGAGCAGGCGTATAGGGCTACTCAATATGTAGACAACTGCATTCCTCACATACCTATTCGTATTGAAGGTGAAGAAACTCCGCGGTATTATGTGCTGAGTACCACAAACTGGTTGCCTTACTCTTGGAGTATCAACAATGTGGCACCGGCGGAGACCATGCACACAGCCTTGGCTTATTTTCATGCGGGACGTCCCAATGAGGCATTTCGTATTATGAAAGGTGTATTGTTGGACGGCATGTATTTGGGCGGAAGTCCGGGCAACATAGGGCAAGTGAGCGCGTATGATGCAGCTCGTGGTGAGACTTACCGTGATTTTTCTGATAATGTAGGAGTGACGGCCAAGGCTGCTGTTCAAGGCCTTTTTGGCATTAGTCCGGATGCGCTTCATGGTCGTTGTGTCATCCGCCCCGGCTTTCCTTCTTCGTGGGACAGTGCTTTCATCCGCACTCCTTATATAGAATATACGTTTAAACGGGTAGGCAACCAGGAAATTTATGACATAAAACAGAACTTCGCGCGTCCCTTGCAGATTGTCATTCGCCAGAATACGGCTAAAGGGCAGTATAAAGAAAGCGTTTTCACAAACGACAAACATCAGCATATCGTACTTGATGCAGTGGCGCATGTGGAAGAACCGGAAGCAGACATGTATGCATGGATGAGGAAAGACCCGATGATAAACAAAGACATGGGGACTGACTTTGACGAAGTACGGACTGCGCAATGCCGCCCAGTTGACATGACCCGCTATTTCAATGCGGAGGTAACGGATATATTTAAGAACGAATATGTATCTCCGGCTTCTCCATATACCACGTTGCGTATACCCAAGAACGGTTTTGGCGAGTGGTGCCACCCCTTGTTTTATGCGGAAACAAATGACTCCGTATTTCGTTCGCAAGTCGATAACGGTATTTTTAAGGCTTGTCTGGACGATACGAAGACGATAATCCCATTCCGGTCGGTAGCTGAAGGCCGTAATATAGCCTACACGTCCCTATGGAATAATTATCCGGATAGCCTGACTCTTCCGCTGAAAGGGAAGGCTTCGCATGCTTATTTGATGCTGGCTGGAACAACCAATCACATGCAAAGCCGCATAGCTAACGGTCGCATAACCATTTCATATACAGATGGGAGCAAAGAAATAATGGAGTTGGTCAATCCTTATAACTGGTGTCCGATAGAACAAGATTATTACATAGACAAATACGCGTTTTATGTCACGAGTAAACGTCCTTATCGGGTTCATTTGATGTCCGGTCTTGTAAGTCGGAATTTGGGTGACCAATTGAATATAGAAGATGTATATGGTCGGGAAATTCCGGGTGGTGCTGGACAACTGCTTGATATAAAGCTCGATTCACGGAAAGAACTGAAAGAGTTGACCCTTACGACACTAAGTAATGATGTGGTAATAGGTCTAATGGGAATAACCTTGCAGTTATGATGGATATGATGAATAAACAAGTTATAGGTAATAAAATAATTGAAAATATAAATAACGTGAGTTCGACATAAAATCAAAAGATAGTAAGTTGCCCGTCATTGATAAAGTTTACATCAATGGCGGGTTTCTTCTCAAAAAAGCAGTATGCTGCAATAGCCGACAAAGAGTTGGGTAAGCTTCCAAAATTGGCGTATTGACTAGCATGGTTCTTTCCCATACCTTCGTGCTAAACTTAAAACTCGAAAGATTATGTTTAGCGAAAAAGATTTTGAAAGACTGTGGTTCCTCTACAAAACCGAGGGTGAGCCCAATGGAGTTTCCATCAACTCGTTCTGCATTGGCAACAATATTCCATACACGGCATTCTATGACTGGTTCAAGAAGACACAGAAGAAGGTTGTACCTGTAGAAGTGGAAGGTATTCCTGAAGAGTTACTCCAAAGCGACAATACACATGAGGATGTTACTGAGGACAAGCCCAAACGTACAACTCCCCATAAAGGAAGTATCATGGTAACGATAAGAACCCGTGAGGGCTTGTGCATTCAGAAGAAAGGCTTAGACTATCAGGGGCTGAAAACGCTGGTAGAGAAACTGGAGGGCTTATGCTGAGCATCAACGGTCTTCACAACTTCTACTACCTTCCTGAGCTTCATGATATGAGATGCAAGGCTCAGCGTATATGTGAAATAATCCGCGGCAGGTACCACCGTGACCCGATGAACGGCGATGTTTACATGTTCATGTCTAAAGACCAGCGCAAGGTTCGCATGATACACTATGAGCGCAATGCCTATTATCTTCATGAGAAGTCCTTCATAAAGGGCTACAGGTTCATGAGGATAGAGCGCAAGGACGATGTGACAGTGTATAAGATAGACTGGAAAGACCTGGTCACGATACTTGAAACTCCGGTAATAACGAGCATAAGAATTTAATGATATAACTCTGAATATCAGCAATAAAAGTTCTCTAAATATTTGTGTATCTCACTGAAAATGAGTATCTTTACATAAAATTTAGAGAACATGGAAACAGAGGAACTCATAGAACACATACTCAGACAGAAGCATCTTGAAGAGATGATGAACAGGCCTGAAAAGGAGCATACACCCCTTGAAGGTATGGATAATGAGCAGATAAAGAGGTTCGCCCTGTTCCTGTTTGAGGAGAATCAGAACAAGAGCAAGCAGCTTGATGAAATGATAGCACGACTTGATGAAATAGGAAAAGACCTGAAGGAAGCCAACCGTAAGATTGATTCCCTTACAGATGCCCTGCTTAAGGCAAACAGCAAGGCAGAGAAGGCTGCCATTGAATGCAAGCTCCGCGACAAGGAATACAAAAAGCTTGAGAAAAAGCATAACGCCCTTGTCGAGCGTCTTTCACTTATGAATAACCAGACTTACGCTTCATCCAAAAGCCTTAAAGGCATTGACCGCAAAAAGGTCGTAAAAGGAAAGCATGACGACAAGGATGACTTTGACGGTACTCCCACTGCTCCGGCTGGTGAAGTTCCACAGTCAGAGCCTTCCGCATCATGCGACACGCAGGATACTCCGGCCACTCCTCATTCCAAGGAAAGACCGTATAGAAAAGGAATGAGATACAACAAGAACTGTGTAGGCACCCCGATAATACACAAGTCCGATTATACAATGCTTCCTGAGGGGTCTGTAGTGATATCATCGAGCTATCGTAAAATAAGAAATATCGTGAGC
Organism: Bacteroides ilei; assembly: GCF_900128495.1. Classification (GTDB taxonomy): domain Bacteria; phylum Bacteroidota; class Bacteroidia; order Bacteroidales; family Bacteroidaceae; genus Phocaeicola; species Phocaeicola ilei. Next base: position 1,766,592 of record NZ_LT635801.1, on the reverse strand, counting down.
CATATTGAGGAACATCACTTTGAAGTGCTTAAGGTAAAGCATGCCGACGGCAGGATTGAAAGCATGTTCCTTCCCATGAAAGATGACGCCCGGGCTGACATCTACAATGAGATTGTACCGGGTACAAGCATTACGGCAAACATGCTCTCGTATCTTATGTTCAACCGCTTCCAGATGTCAACGCCAGCATACAGGGAAGCTAAAAACCGTCTGTCGGATATGGACTGGAACACTTCTGTGCAGAACCTGCTGAACTGGGCCGACAAAGGTGCCATGCAGCTGAACAAGCTGATACCTGCCCTCAAGAAAATTGCCCTTCAGGACGGTGCGAACGTGAATGTGGACGAGACATGGCTTCGTTACCACGCTTACAATAAGAAACGCAAGACCTATATGTGGTGTCTGGTAAACAGAAAAGCCCGTATTGTCATCTTCTTTTATGAGGACACAACGGACGATGAAGGTTTGCAGAAACATGGAGGAAGGAGCAGAAATGTGTTGAAGGAGTTCCTTGGTGATGCAAAAATCAAATCACTGCAGAGTGACGGTTATAACGTATATATGTATCTTGACAACGAACTTATGGATATAGAGCATCTCTGTTGTCTGGCTCATGCAAGGGCTAAGTTCAAGTATGCCTTCGACCAGGGAAGCCTGCAGGCAAGAATCTTCCTTGAGCTGATAGGAAAGTTATACGGCATGGAAGATACTTACCGCCGGGAAAAACTTACCGCAGACGAGATTTACCACAGAAGAAACAGTAAGGAAACGACGGAAATCATTGATAAGATAAGGACAGAGCTTTATGATCTGCTTGCAAATCCGGATGAGAGCCGAAGTGAACTTATGAGCAAGGCCCTTAACTATCTGAAGAACTTCTGGAATCAGATCTTCGCCTACAGAAATGACGGAGAATACTCAATAGACAATATGGCGGCGGAAAGAGCGATAAGACCAATCACTGTCCAACGAAAGAACAGTCTGTTCTTCGGAAGCGTGAAAGGAATACAGAACTCCGCAATCTATAATACCTTTATAGAAACCTGCAAACAGGTAGGTGTCTCCTTCAGGGATTACTTCTGCAGGCTGCTCAGAGAATTAAAAAAGGGAAGAACGGATTACGAAAACCTGCTTCCCATGACAATATGCAAATAATAATCGTTAAATTTGTGAACTCTTTTTTAGACGGGTGCCTGCTGGCACCCGTCTAAAAGGGGCTACCCTAAAATTGGAAACTTACAAGAGTTGGCTATAAAGTTATTGAATGAACGATGCCTGGAGTGTTCTATCTGTGCAATGTTCTTCAGCTCGTCATTCACTGTTTCAATCAAGGCTCTTTTTCTGATCAGGATCTTGCAAGAAAACAACTTCCTAAAATGACTATTATATGAAAATGGATGCATTTAACACATATATGTTAACATACTCACTGACTTTTTTTTAAGAGCTTATGCCTAAAATATGGAAGCGCATAATTCCTATAAAAAAGGGGAATATATCTCTAAAGAAGGTGATATATTTCCTTATTGGGGATATATAGAATCAGATATCATAAAATACACTTGCTAAATCAATATATTGCACGCATCGCAGCAAAACAAATGTGCTTTCAGACTATTCAAGATATACCAATTTTTATAGGTTAGCTCCTGAAGAACGGTACAGGCAACCTATTAAAAGAAGTCCGGATCTACTTCAAGTAAATATAGAACTATAAATGATAGTAACATGGAAATAAAACTTATTACTTCTAACAAGAAACAATTCTTGGATTTGCTGTTGTTAGCAGATGAGCAAGAGAGTATGATAGACAAATACCTGGAACGTGGTGAAATGTTTGCTCTTTATGATGATGAACTTAAGGCAATCTCTGTAGTTACGTGTGAAGGAGAAAGTATTTACGAAATAAAAAACATAGCCGTTTATCCCTCTTTTCAACGCAAAGGATACGGGAAACAGCTCGTTGATTATCTTTTCGAATATTATCAGGGGAGATGTTCTGTCATGTATGTCGGTACAGGAGATACGCCTTCTACTCTCTCTTTCTACAAACATTGCGGCTTTCGTATTTCACATCGACTGAAAAACTTCTTCATAGATAATTATGATCAACCGATCTATGAAGATGGGAAACAGCTTACCGACATGGTGTATTTGCGAAAAGATTTCTCTTAATTCATATTTTAGGAAAACCCAAGGTACAGAAATGAGCTTCTTTTAATCTTATAATTCTTTTATCATTCATATTGGAATCAACCGACCGGATAAAAGAATCCCGATTTCCAAACTTTGCATACAATTCTGCACGCCACTCATCAGGAGATTTTGAAAATAGCTTTTGAAAATGCAGCACGTCCCAATGCCTGATTTCTTTATTAACCTCTTTTTTTGCTTTATCCATCAAACTCCTGTCATTAAAAAAAAGAGCCAAGGCAAGTTTGAACTCAAAAATACGGTAGAGATTAATCGGATTATGTTTTGGGATTAATGAAGAAGATAATTGATCAAGCCATTTCCATACATCGCTGACTGTAACTTCAGGGTGAAAGAATAGCCCGAACTGTTTCTCGGCAAACTCAGAAGCTGTTTGAAACAATTTGTCATGAGAAGCATAATCTATAAAAAATTGGGTTCCATTCTTACCCCAAAGTTCAGTGTAAAAAACGGGAATGTTTCTTTTCTGTACGGAATCCTCCCATAATGGCAGACATTCGAAGAGAATACGATATTCTTTTGAAAAAATTTTATCAATCCGTAATCCCCACAAAACGATGTCTACCTTCATATATAACGTAGAAGGTGTATAAGAAGACAAAATAGGAAATCTCTCTTGCCAGTCATCAATTATCTCTTTTTTTACCATGTAGTTTTTGCCATCAATGAATTGGTATCCGGATACAAATATATATGTATTTTAGAGAATTTTCAATTGCATAATTGGCCATTTTATAATAACAGCAGAAATCAGCAAGAAAACAGATTTGACTCTTTAAAATTCTCTGATTACGATGTAGCAAAAGTGTATATAAAAGAGGAATCTGGTCACGTCAAGTCACCCGTTCCATATTCTTTCAAACATAAGAACGATGATAATATGCTAAAGGATTATATTATTGAATTTTACAAGCTGAAGGATGGAAATCCCGATTTCATCAGAAGTTATGACAGCAATAAATAGGATTAACCCGCATTGACAAGTCATGACCCACAAACAGAAATCTCCCCTTGGATGTACCAAGAGTCAGAATACGAATCCTATTCCCACAGAAAGCGAATGACGCAAATCACTTATTGTACCCAGATAAGTAATCTCTTCAGTATCGATATTATAGTTGTAAGAAGGAATACCGCCAAATTCCTTTAAGTTGTATCCTATCTGAAAATTCAATCCAAAATGCTGGCGGAACATTTTCGTATAGCCGATGCCTAAATCCCACAACCATCCAGGCGCTATGGCCTCATTGGAAAAACATCCGTAACCCAAATTCGTATAGATATAACCGTTCGGAATACTTGAAACAGGTTTATAACGGAACGTCGCATAAACGGGAATGGTATTGAAATGAGGATAGGTATACCGGTCGGCTCCGATACCGATTCCGGCAGCTATCCTGGAGGTAAAATCATATAAGGCAGTCAGGTGAAGAGAGTGCCCTCCTTTTGACATGCCACTGTTTTGCCATTGTTGTTTGGTCGCCAATCCCAGATTGTAGTGATAGTCCAATAGCACATGAAATTTCGGATCGTTTTTTACCGTACTCCGAGATTCCTGTCCCGATATCTCTCCAAGACTGAGTAAAAATAATGTCCCTGCCAGAAAAATGTGTTTTGTCTTCATATTTTTTCGGTTTTATTCCTGATTACTGGAAAACTCTTGTAATTCATTTCTAAGAATAGACAACAAGAGTCCAAAGGATATTTGTCGCAATAGATAAGACTAAAGTAACCCGATTTTTAGGGATACATGCAAGTTTCTCCATGGCGACTTTTATTTAAAAACAATTCTTGGGCAAAATATCCCTACGAGAACTTATTAATATTTGTTAATAATAAAAACATCACATTCCCTGATAGGGATTTATATCACCCACTTGAATATCCCTTTAATCTATTCGTACCTTCATCTCTGTCTGACATATAAACCGGCTTCCGGCCATTTTTTCAAATTTATCATAGCCTTTATCTTTCAATTGATTATAAAACGAATATCCTTTGAGAAATATACGAGCAACGACAGAGCACACCCATTAACTTTATTTTGCAATACAAAAATACACCCTCCATAAAACAAATCTCATTATGATACATATATTAAGATATACATAGCAAATAGACATAATAAAAAAGTATTTCAAAACAAATTTCTATTTTTATTTGCATTTATAAAACAAAAATATATATCTTTGTATTAAAGATTGTTCAGCAGTATTTATTTTAAATTAACAACACGCGTAATTTACAACGCAAAAACAGTTTTCATTATGAGAAAGGTAATTCCCTTAGGTATTGGTTTAGCTTTATGCTCAACTCTAGCCATGGCACAGACTCCTTTTAAAGGAAAAGTCTTCGACGAGAATGGTGAACCTGTAATTGGTGCTTCAATTATCATTGTTGGAACTAATAGAGGAACAATTACGGGTATAGACGGTAGTTTTACATTAACACCTCCGGAAGGCTCCAAACAAATCAAAGTGTCATTTGTGGGTATGGTTCCTCAAACAGTAGGAATCAAACCTGATTTAAAAATCACATTAAAATCAGACAGTCAGAATCTGGATGAAATTGTAGTCATTGCCTACGGTACCACATCATCCAAAAACCTGACAGGAGCTGTTTCATCGGTCAGAGGAGAAGCTATCAAGAACTTGCCTGGCCCTTCGGTCGACGAAATGCTACAAGGACGTGCTTCCGGTGTAATGATTTCCTCACCTTCTGGATCCGTCGGCGTGACTCCAGTCATCAATATCCGTGGTGTTTCCTCCATTTCAAACAGTACAACCCCATTGTATGTAGTCGATGGCATGATTATATCAATGGATGGAACATCAAGCACCCGACAAAACCCACTGGCGGATATCAACTCTGCAGATATCAAATCAATTGAGATTTTAAAAGATGCAGCTGCAACAGCCCTTTATGGTTCACGGGCCGCCAACGGTGTTATCATGATTACAACAAACACCGGTCAAAAAGGAAAAGCGAAAATATCCTACAACGGCAGCTATACTATCAGTACACCGACCAACATGATTGAGGCCATGAACGCAGAACAATACGTCGAATTAAAGAATCTCTCTGTTTCCAATACCGCTTCTCGTCTGGACGACAAAGGATTCTATGACCAATATGCCTATGGATTGATGTACGACAGCAATGGAAATGTAGTCGATACCGATTGGAGCAAGCTACTTTTCCAGACAGGAAGTATCATGAATCATGATTTAAGTATCTCAGGCGGAAATGACGGCGCAAACTATTACATCAGTACGGGCATTATGGACCAAGATGGTATTACGGTAGGCGATGAATTCAAGCGCTATTCATTTAAAGCCAACACCAACTTCAATCCTACAGATTGGCTGAGTGGAGGATTCAACGCCAGTTACTCCAACACGCAACAAAAGAATGTCGATTCCGGTTATGGTTCAGGATCATTCTCTATCAACGGGTTCTCACGTATGGCAGCCATTTTGCCTTCCAACCTTCCAGCCTTCAATGAAGATGGAACTCCATACATGGATAATGGAAACTACCTTGGTTACGGAAACAACAAAATAGGCTGTACTTATTATAACCCGATGTCTTATATCGATGAACAGGCCAGCCGCATGGAAAACAACCGTATCATTGCCAGTGGCTTTCTGGATTTACACCCGATAAAAGGATTGAACATCCGCTCACAATATGGAGTTGACTGGTTCATCACCAACTCAACAACCATGTATTCACCCCACGGTGGTGATGGTTATGCCTCAGAGGGAAATCTTTACGCCTATGCAACAACCCGCAAGACCTGGACATGGACCAACACTGCCAATTATCAGTTCGATCTGGCCCAAAATCACCACTTCGCTGCAACAATTGGTATGGAGGCACAGGAAATGCAGTTTAAACGCCGCTACTACAGTGCCTCAACTCTTGCCGATAAGGAAATGGTATACGAGGAAGCTCCTTATCTTACCTATTCAAGTAGTGCCTCAACCAACAGACGTGAGGAACGGTCTATGATTTCCTACCTTGGCCGTCTCACTTACAACTGGAATTACCGCTATTACCTGGAAGGAAGTTTCCGTAGGGACGGTCTTTCAGCGTTAGGCGATAAATGGGGTAACTTTTGGGGAGTATCGGCATCATGGCGTATTTCTGATGAGAATTTCTTTAAACCTTTAAAGAATGCAATCACCGACATGCGTTTTAAAGCCAGCTATGGTATCGTTGGTAATACCAATGTAAGTACATATGCTTCCTTATCGACTTACAGTTCGACTTACTATAACGGTACAGGTGCTTACTACCCGACTTCCATTGCCGACTCATCACTGGGCTGGGAACAGACAGCAAAAACAGATATCGGTATTACCGGACAAATAGCCAACCGCTTCAATTTTGAAATTACCTACTTCAGGTCAAGATCAAAGAACCTGATTCTAAATTCCAGCCAGGCTTACTCAACCGGTATTCCAAATTTCTCCATCACGACCAACCTTGGCAAGGCACAGAATCAGGGTCTGGAATTTTCGCTGGGTGGAAATATTCTGCATATCAATGGGTTCTCATGGGATAGCAGCGTAAACTTTACCTTCGTAAGGAATAAAGTACTTGAACTGGAAAGTGATATCATAGAAGACGGTACAGGAGCCAGCAACATAACAACAGAAGGTCTGTCTATGGCACAGCTCTATGTTTATCCCACCGCAGGTGTTGATCCGGAAACAGGACGCCGTGTAATATTGCTCGACGATGCAAACGGAAATCCTACACGAGAAGCTCTACTGGTCTATACCTATGGACGCGGAGCGTCGGTTTATGACCGCACAACAGGCGAAACCTTGGATATTAACGACTGGCACCCACACATCATGGGTAACACCAAACCGACATACTATGGTGGATGGACAAACAACTTTAGCTGGAAAGGCTGGGACGCCACACTCTTCTTCCAGTTCTCAGGTGGAAACAAAATTTATAACGGTATGAAAGCAACCATGTCGGATATGCGTTTCTGGAACAATTCTACCGATGTTTATAAAACAATCTGGAGAAAACCGGGTGACGTATCCGATTATGCAAAACCGGAAGTGAATGATAACTATTCAAACGGTTCGGCCAATCCTATCAGTGACTTTATCGAAAACGGTGACTACCTCCGTTTGAAAAATCTTATGATCGGCTATACCTTCAATACAAAGAATTGGTCCAAAAAGATCGGTATCTCGCAGCTACGTCTTTACGCTACAGCAACAAACTTGTTCTGCATAACAAAATATAGCGGCATGGACCCGGAAATCAACTCCCGCGCCGATAGCTCGAATACTATTTCCGGAATCGATAAAAATACAGCCCCATTGACAAGGACTTACTCTTTTGGTATCAACTTATCATTCTAAACCAACATTTTCTAAATATTCCACTGATATGAAAAAATATATCTACTATATAGCAGCAGCGGTCACAATGAGCTTAGTAACCGCCTGTAGCGAAGATTTTATCAACAAGACCCCCGATTTGAAAGTAACGGAGGCATCCATCTTCGGAAGCGCCACAAGGCTTGAAGCGGCAATAGAGGGAACATATACAGCTCTTAAAGGCAGTAATTCAGTAAGCGACGGTTATTTTATGGGAGGTTTTGCTACATTAGCCGGTGATAACCGCTCTGATGATATGATAAACTACGGAGACAACGGTTATACAATGCGTGATACCTACAGTCATTCGGTCAATGCATCAAGCATTGAAAACGATGCCTTATTCCGTAACGCATACCTGGCCATCAATTACGCGAACATGATCATTGACGGTATCGAGAAAACTTACGCGAATTCATTGCCGTGCGATGCAGAGACAGCACGACGCTATGTACAGGAATGTAAATTCGTCCGGGCAATATCCTATTATTATCTGAGTCAGCTGTATGGCTTGCCATATAAAACCGACCCTAATGCATCGAATGTACCTTTAAGGATCGAAGCGATTACCGGTGCAGGACATAATGATTGTCCGGCTTCTACCATTTCGGAAGTATTCAAACAGATACTGGCCGACACGGAAGAGATTGACGCACTGCCTGCAAACTATGAGTCGACAGGCTTTTCGTCAACCAAGGCTTCACAGGCATCGGCACACGCCCTACGGATGCGAGTTTATATGTGCATGGAAGATTGGGATGCTGCCATTGCGGAAGGAAATGCAATCAGCGGATTTTCATTGATCCCTTCAATCTCTACCATGTTCGATTCACCTTATGCACAGACTGCTGAAAATATATTCTCGATACCGATGAGCGAAAGCGATAAATCGAACAGCCAGACCCATCCGGTCGGGTATTTCTATCATGAATCAGGACAGATTACGGTTGTCAATAACATCAACGGCATTGCAACCATTTATGGCATTGAAGGTGATGACCGCACAAACTTCCTCTATACAGACGAACGTGGTTATACGTATTGCGAAAAATACAACGAACGTTCCACCCGATATGAATGGATTCCTGTATTCCGCTATGCAGAAATTTTGCTGAATCTTGCGGAATGTTATTATAATACAGGAGATGAGAGTAAGGCCATCGATTGTGTAAAACAAGTCCGTACCCGTTCAATCGCAGCAGACAAGGATCCTCTGGTAACGTATAAAGAGACTGGTGAAGCGCTTTGGACAGTAATAGACAATGAACGCCGTTGGGAGTTCATGGCAGAAGGAATTCGTGGCTATGATATTTCACGAAGAGCGGAAGATTACCGTCATCCACAAACAGATGGAAGCTGGACTGTCGTTGCCACACCATCGGATAAAACGACTTATTGCTGGCCGTTCCCACTTTATGAAACTACTGTCAACACAGCCTTAAGCGAATAGGTTGTCCGGTAAAAACATGAAAAGCCAACTGATTCCAACTTTCCAAATTAAGAATCAGTTGGCTTTTTCGTATTTTTAAAGATTCAAATATAAGGTATATCAGCTATTTAAGTACTTCACTTTCACATGAAACGGCGCTCAAAGCGTGTACGTCAGCATAAGCTGGAAACTCTGCTGTCTGCTGTCGACAAACCAGTTGTAGGTAGTTCCATATTCATATTTTAAGTCTCCCACGTAATAAGTGCTTCTTCTATAGAGATCAAATTTAGCGGTAAAAGACAACGACTTTACCAACTTGTAAGTGAGTTGTCCCTCCCAGTGCGCAAAAGTCCCGATCGACTCATCACCATTTACATTGACAGGCTTTCCTCCCGGAGTGGCAGACCAGTCTATATTTGATCCGTTGGCATTTCGGGTGTAGAATTTGTAAAATTGATTGTTGACCGCAAAGGAGAGCTTGTCATGCAGGAAATGACCTTTGAAACCGAATTTTAAAGAAAAACCGGAAGCCCAGTTATAATTACGGTGATAATAGCGGTAATAATCGCTCAGGATACCTCCCAAAATGACTCCGTTCAAATGAAGCGACGCAAGCAGCCGGGAACGGTGATCCTGGTAACGGAACAGGGCACCTCCTCCTACCGAAGCCGGCGTCCCCAACTTATAAGGAACCACACAATGCTCCAACGCATCGGGACTGTACTTACTGATGGTATCCGAGTCGAAAAAATCGAAATGCTGGAAGAGACCGACGGAAAGATCGCATTTACGGGTATCGACCAACTCTTTTGACCATAGCCTTCCGATGATTTCCACCCGACTCAACAAGGGTTGCGATTTCATGACGTTGAATTCAGCCAGACAGGAGAAATATTCATAGGGAATCTTTGAATCGGTAAACGGGTCGCCATATTCCATATTCAGACGCGCACTGGCCCCCGCATGTGTGGTACGATGATCGTCGTGATACAACAGGATACGTGTCCCCAGTGAGAATTCAAGATTCAACGGCGGTCTTCCAAACTCGCGCCCGGTAACGGGACTTTTCTTCCATGCCTTTCCGGTAATCATACGCGTGACGCCCCTCATGGGCGATAGTACAAAGGCTGCCACCTCGCGTCCCACGCGCTCAGCCCCGGAACTGCGGTCATCCAGTACCCGGTCGGAAGTCCGGTAGAACACTTCCCCCAAAGCAGCCCCTCCCACCGGAGTGGCGATAATGTCGTTCGTAGAAGGATATTCCCGTTCCATGAACAGTTCCCACATGGCACTTCCCCCAATGGCAAAAAGTTCCGACTGCCAGAAATTAAATCCGTTCGACCTGGCCGCATTGAAATACAAGGAGCCATTGTACGGATGGGCAAACATATTCGTATTCAGGTGGTCGTTGTCCCATTCAAATCCGTGCCTGAAATTTGCCCCGATGGTTTTCAGGGAAATATAGGCATAATGTCCCTTCAAAGCAAACCGGTCGAACGCCCAAAGTCCGATATTCAGTCCGAATACCTCACTTGCCGCCCTTACAAACGATTTATTTTTGATCAATGCAGGCTCCTCGTAATGGAACAGGCTGTCCTTCCAGAGTGTGGAATCGAGGGCAAACGGAACACCTGCCTGCATGTGGAATATTCCAAGAAATAATACCAGCATCAACATACACCACCGGATCCACCGAAACGGATGCGCGAATATCCATAGAATCTCTTCCTTCATTTTATACACTTACTTTATCTTATACACTTACTTTATCACCGCCGATACGCTTACGATAACAGTCTACAAAAATATAAAATTCATAGAAAAGACCCAAAACGACACTTCTAACATTTGCCCTCACGGAACAACAAACTGTCACAGACAGCAATTGGTAATAAGCAGCCGAATACAGCTACAATGACTTACTGTCTATTCTTTGCCCCGACCAGATCAACCGTGCCAATATTGTAACACAGCATAAAATATCAAGTATGATTCTATCTTATAAGGTTATTCCATCGATTTTCCGTAACTTTGCAAATACAGATATGGAAAATATTAATACTAACGTATAACCAACGATGAAAAAACTGTTTGTTCTATGTTTTCTGCTGGCCTTCATTTCTGGAATCCAGGCACAGCAGAAGGTCAGCCTGGAAGATGTAGCCAAAGGAACCTACCGGGCCGAAAATATCTACGGCATCAAACCGATGCTCGACGGCAACTATTACACGCAGATCAGTGCCGACAAGAAACGCATTGTCAAGTATTCGTTCAAGACAGGTAAGGAAGTCGCTACCGTTTTTGATGTCAACACTGCCAGAGAGTGTAACTTCAAGGAATTCGACGACTACATCATGTCGCCGGATGAAAAGCTGATATTGATCCAGACCGAAACCAAGCCGATCTACCGGCGTTCTTTTACCGCCGTATACTACATTTATAATGTACAGAACAACAAACTGGAGCCCCTTTCAAACAACGGTCCGCAACAAGCCCCGCTGTTTTCTCCGGACGGATTCCAGATTGCCTTTGTGAGAAACAACAACATTTATCTGGTCAAGCTGCTGTTCGGCAACAGCGAATCGCAGGTAACCAAGGACGGAGAATTCAATAAAGTACTGAACGGCATCCCCGACTGGGTCTATGAGGAGGAATTCGGCTTTAACCGTGCATTCGAATTCAGTGCCGACAGTAAAATGATTGCCTACATCCGTTTTGATGAAAGCAAGGTACCCATGTACAGTTTCCCATGGTATAAAGGTCTGGCTCCCGAGAAGAAGGAATATACCACCTATCCAGGCGAATACCGTTACAAATATCCGAAGGCCGGTGAAGTGAACTCTACAGTCACCGTACACACCTACGATATCAAATCGCACGTAACCCGCCAGATGGATCTCCCGTTGGATGCCGACGGCTATATTCCACGCATCAAATTCACCTCCAATCCGGAAAAACTGGCTATCATGACCTTGAACCGCCATCAGGACCGTTTTGACCTGTACATGGCCAATCCTAGAAGCGGGCTCTGCAAACTGACTATCCGCGAAAACGCTCCCCAATATATCAAGGAACAGGCCTATTCAAACATAGCCTTCTACCCTGAAAACATAGTATTGATGAGTGAACGCGACGGTTATAACCACCTGTATCTCTATACAATCGGAGGTAACCTGGTAAAACAGATTACCAAAGGCAAGTTTGAAGTGAAAGATTTTCTGGGATGGGACAGAAACAGAAACATATTCTATTACAGCAGTAATGAAGAAAGCCCACTGCGCAGCGCTGTCTACAAGATTGATGCAAAAGGCAAGAAAACGAAACTGTCTGTCCGTACAGGTACCAATACAGCAATCTTCAACAGCACACTGACCTACTATATCAACAAGTTCTCCAACCTGTCGACCCCTACCCTCATCACTGTCAACGACAATAAAGGTAAGGAACTGGCCACGCTGATGGACAATGCCAAGCTGAAAAAACAGATAGCAGGACTCAATATGCCAACCAAAGAATTCTTCAAATTCAAGACGACGGAAGGCGTGGAACTGAACGGATGGATGATGAAACCGGCCAATTTCGACCCGAACAAAAAATACCCGGTCATCATGCACCAGTACAGCGGTCCCGGATCACAGGAGGTACTTGACAACTGGGGTGTAGGCAGTTTCAGAGACGGAGGTATGTTTGAAGCATACATGTGCGACAAAGGTTACATCATGGTATGTGTAGACGGACGTGGAACCGGAGGACGTGGAGCCGAATTCGAAAAATGCACCTATATGTTCCTTGGAGTCAAGGAATCTCACGACCAGGTTGAAGCAGCCAGATACCTGAGCGGACTTCCATACATTGACGGAAGCCGTATCGGAATATGGGGATGGAGCTTCGGCGGCTATAACACCCTGATGTCCATGAGCGAAGGTACCCCGATTTTCAAGGCAGGCGTAGCCATAGCTCCTCCTACCGACTGGAGATTCTATGACAGTGTCTACACAGAACGTTTCATGCGGACCCCAAAAGAAAACGGTGACGGGTACCAGGCAGGATCGGCTATCCTGCGTGCACCCAAACTGCATGGAAAACTGTTACTTATCCACGGTTCGGCCGACGATAATGTCCATTTCCAGAACAGCGCGGAATACAGTGAAGCACTGGTACAGGCAGGTATACAGTTCGATATGCAGGTATACACCAACCGTAACCACAGTATTACAGGAGGAAACACACGCATCCATCTGATGAACCGTGTAGCCGGTTTCTTTATACAGAACCTGTAATCCGACGGATTCAACAGATTGACACGAAACATAAAAAAAGTCACAGACAGTACGTTTGTATAGTCTGTGACTTTTTAAGTTTGTATGCTATCATTCAAAATACTCGATGTCGGTATCTATTCATTTGTCGATGCTCTTGACTATTGCTGAAGCAATTTTCGAAGAACTCTTACGGCTGGCTTTAGTCAACCTGTCGGCTTTTTCCAGATTCATGCAGGTAAAATAATTGTTCCCTTTTGTCACTTCCTGCTGGTTCTTGTCGTAAAGCGAATAGCTTACAAAATGGAACAAAGTGCGCAAAGGCTTTTCCTGCCATTTCAGGTAATGCTGGTTGAGAAACAAGACATAATCGGCTTGAGCCTCATCCATCAGCTGCTGATAATTCTTATGGTCAATCTGTTCTACATCGGCATAGCTTTCCTCATTCTCTCCGTTTACTACCACATTACCCAGCAGCTGGTCTGCATCGGAGATATTCTCTGAAGAGATAAAGGCAACCCCTTTATCCTTATTGGCCTGGATAATATTATCCGTAATAATACGGTTATATGTTTCACCTATACTGTCTTCCGGAATCCCCGTTTCTTCAGTGATCATACTCTCAGGAAAATAGTTTGAATTTACATTATCAAGTCCTACCACCAATACTTTCACAACAGCATTGTTTTTACCAGAAGCATCTTTCCCGGCTTCTTCAGCCTTCACAACCATTACAGAAGCCATTACAAACAATCCAAGAACAATACTTTTTACAAATGCAGTTTTCATTGATTCTTCGCTTTAAATTTTACGATACAAAAATAGGAGTGCAATATTACACTCCTATTTCCATGATATGATAAATTCATTTAGAACCTGTTACAAACAGGAAATACTTTTTCAAGTCATTTTCCTTCAAACAATGCAGAAGCTTCCAAAGGCTGGTCGGTCGTGATATAGTCCACATCCAGACCGATCATCTTCTCCATATCCTCTTTACCGTCTACCGTCCATGCATTGACCTTCATACCCAGATCATGGGCCTCCTTCACCCATTCGGGATGCTTGTAAAAGACCTTGTAATAATAATCAATACCCGTCAGTCCCTTAGCCTTCACTTCCTTGGGAGCAATGTCACTCTTCAGGTAAGCGATTTCCGAACCCGGAGTAAGGCGTGCAAGCTGTTCGCACACATTCATGCTGAACGAGATATATTCCACCTGTTTCTCCATGCCGTATTCCTTTACCATCTTCACGGTCGATTCGGCAATCTGGTCTTCCTGTGCCTTGGTCTTGTGAGGTTTGATTTCAAGAATCAGCTGCACGTCGGGCAACTTCTTCCCGGCTGCCAGATAATCAGCCAGTGTAGGAAGTTTCTCTCCGTTTTTCAGTTTCAGATCCTTCAACCTGTCATAAGCCGTTTCTCCTATAACCAGACCGTTTATGGAATCATCATGGTTTACGACCACCACTCCATCGGCAGTAAGTTGCACATCAAACTCAGAGCCATATACTTTTGCCTCGGCCGCCTTGTTCAGCGCCGCAATAGAGTTTTGTGCCGAACCTTCCGTCTTCCAGAATCCGCGGTGAGCAATCACCTGCGTCTGTGCTTGTGCCACCAGTGCAAAGAAAGCACAGGCACAGGCCATCAGTAAATTTCTTGTTTTCATAATCATCATTATTATTTTTCAGTTTATCTATTATCAGAACGCATATCTCAAACCAATCTGAACCTGATAAGGAGTACCGTTCAGGCTCGATACACCGGTATTCGCATTGACATTGTATACGTATTCCTTCTTCTCCTTGTCGAAGCTTTTAATGGTATAAATCTTCTGGGAACTCAGGTTATGTCCTGCTCCCCAGTTCTTGTTCAACATGTTCATTACATTGAAGATATCGACAGAAAGCTCCAGGCTGTGCTTCTTGTAAAGCTGGAATTTCTTGGCCAAACGTAAGTCGAGTGTACCATAGAATCCGTTCACGCCCCCGTTCCGTTCGACTACCTTACCGAAACTCTTGCGGATATAGTCTTTCGTGCTTTCCTCCACATCCGGATTGGAAAGAATGTTGTTGATACCGTCTTTCAGGTACTGCGGCGTATTCGGATCGTTCGGATCGTAAATATAGGCCAAATCATTCGAATCGACAAAGTCTCCGTTTACATTTCCACCCACGATGAGCGAGTAGCGTGTACCACCGATACCCGAGAAGCGTGCACCGACGCTGATACCCCAGAAAGTAGGAGCCGTACCATACACTACTACTTTATGACGGAACTGGTTGCTGGAATAGCTCATACGGCTCAAATCGCGCGGATCGTCGACCACCATCTGAGAAAGTGTAGCCGAGTTTGCCACATTTCCGTTGTAGGAAGTATTGTCCTTGGTATCGTTCCAGGTATAGCTGAACGAAAGCTCACCGTCCTTGAAGTAACGCCACGTACCGTCAATGACAAACGCAAACTGATTCACCTTACCTTCGCTCACCATTTCGAGCACACGCCCCACCTTGTCGGTCTTTCTGCTCTCCTTCCAGTCGGCTACACCATTCTCATCGATGGTATTGGCAGGCACATATACACCTCGATTTCCTTCGGCAGCGATACGGAAGTACGGCTCGTCCACCATGTTGCGGTCTACATACATGTAGTTGTTGCGTCCCAGCGTCATATATCCTGCAACACTTACTTTCAGGCGGTCATTAAAGAAATGAGTATAAGAGAGATTAGCCTTGTAGATAACAGGCACCTTGCAGTCGGCCCCGTTCATGTTGATGGTAGAAAGCTTCTCTACATTCGGATTGTCAAAGAGTTCGGCACCCGGTGCGGTAGACGGATCCTTGCGGTAAGAAGAAAAATCCGGACGAATCAGGTCCAGCATCTCCTGATAGTTGGCAGCCGTTTTATCGAGCGTGATATCCAGTGAGGCAGTACGTGTACCGTCGAACACCATATTGTTAATCATGGCATAGTTGTTGATATCGGAAGCAAAGATACCGGCACCGGCACGGATGATGTCCCGATGCTTGTCGTTGATATCCCACGTAAACTGCAAACGCGGCTGAACCTGGAAAGTAGACAAGCCGTTGTCTGTTCTCAGTCCCAGTTCATCGTATACCGTCTGGTTGAACGTACCCTTATTAAAATAAGTAGCATTGTCCAGGCGCAAGCCAGCAATCAGTTCAAATCCCGGGAAGAGCTTGGTCTGCAACTGTGCATAAGCCCCTGCATTCAGGATATTCTGCTTCACCCGGTCGTCGGGAGTAAGATACAGTTCACGGACATAACGGTACGGTTCCAGATTTTCGAAAGCGTCCAGTCCGTTGAAGTAGAAACGTCCGTTCGTTTCACTGCCATAGCGTGAATTCATGTGTGTATACATCATGTCCACACCAAACGTATAGTTGATTTTGTTCGTGTTGTAATAGAAATTATCTACCGCCTGAAGCACATGGTTGTAGAAGTTTTCAGGACAGTAGCGCTGCCCCCCCAGCTGAATGCTGGTAGTCGCCACGTTGCCGTCGATCTGCGACTCTACGTTGCTCACAATGGCACGCGGGATATTGGCGGCCGGAAGCTCATCGCCCGGCATCGATTTTTCCAGCGTATAGAGATGCTGCACCTTCAGTTCGTTGGTACCCCTCGGACCCACTACCGAACGTAAGGTCGCCATGGCACTGTTGTTCAGCGAATGCACGTTGCCATACGTTTCGTACAGACAGATAGCCGTATTATCCCCTAGTCCCATATTGTTCATATCGTTTACAAAGTTATCGGTAAACGTCAAGAGATTCGTTGCATTGATCTGCCAGTCCACACGGGCAAACACCGCATCGGTGCTCTGCTTCTTGTCGAACGCCCCGAACTGCGGATTCGAAGACACTCCATACTTGTCGCGTGCAATCTGCAGGAAACGGTCGCGCACATCGGTTGTCAGGCTGTAACGCTTCTCATCGGCAGCACTCTGGATATCTGCAATATACAACGGACGAGAGTCTGCCTGATGATCCCATGCGATGAAGAAGTGCACACGGTCTTTTACCAGCGCACCACCCAGCGAAGCACCGAACTGATAAGTAGAAAAGTCGTTGTCGCGCTTGTTACCACGGATATCGTACGGACTGGACAACCAGTTGGCACGTGCAAAGGTGAACGCACTACCGGTCAGCGTATTGGTACCCGACTTGGTGACGGTGCTCACCGTACCTCCACCGGCACGTCCGTTTGTCACATCGTACTGGTTAGTCACCACCTTGAACTCACGGATAGCCTCCATGGAGATGGCATAAGGCACACTGTTACGGCTCGTGGTACTACCTCCCGAAGTAGGGTTCTTGGCCGTCATGCCGTCGATGGTATAATTGGTAGACGAAGCCAGCTGTCCCGACAGGCTGGAACCCGTGCTGAGCGGAGAAAGATCCACCAGCGAAGTAAAGTTACGTCCGTTCACCGGCAACTTTTCCAAATCGCGTTCCGTTACGGAAGTAGCCGCACCCGTAGTGGCAATGGTATTCTTCAAGGAATTTGCCACTACCTCTACAGCCTCCATCACCACACTCTCCTCTTTCAGCTGAAAATCGAGCCGAAGCAAATCCCCTTGATTCAGCGTGTAACCCGTTTTCTTCTGATCACCATAACCTACATAAGTTACCGTAACACTATACGGACCTCCTAACGGAAGCTGTTTGATCGTGTATTCACCATTTTCATTTGTAATTGATCCGGTACTAAAACCGGTAGACTCATTCTTTACCTGTATAGCTGCACCGATAACCCCCATTCCGGTTTCATCGGTCACAATACCCGAAATGATGGCACGGTTATCCTGAGCCATCAGCTGCCCCATATAAATGAACAGCGCTGTAAAGATTAATAATAATTGTTTGATTTTTGTTGTCATCATTTTTGGTTAAGTATTTCTAAATTGACGCAACAAAAGTAAAAGCAGAGTATTACACTCCGATAAATGAAATATAAAGAAGGAGTATAATTTATATGAAAAATATATTACAGAGACGAAAAACGTTCTGCTTCCAGGACATAAATACCACTGTCCATCATACATAATAAGAGAAAATCGAAACAAGATTTACCGCAGAAAAGACAAGCCTATGAAGAAAATAACTACATTTGTATCTTATAACACAACCTATCGACCAGGTAAATGAATAAATATGACTATGGAACATATAAAGAAACCTGATTGGTTGAAAATCTCGATTGGAACCAATCAACGCTATACAGATACTAAAAGAATTGTCGACACCCATAAACTGCACACAATCTGCAGTAGCGGACGTTGCCCCAACCTAGGAGACTGTTGGGGAAAAGGTACGGCTACATTCATGATAGGAGGAGCCATCTGCACTCGTTCATGTAAATTCTGCAACACCATGAGCGGAAAACCGCTACCGCTGGACCCGAATGAACCCGAACAGGTAGCCGAATCCATCCGCCTTATGAAGCTGAGCCACGCTGTCATAACTTCGGTAGACCGTGATGACCTTCCTGATTTTGGAGCAGAACACTGGATAAAGACTATAGAAGCTGTGAAGCACCTCAACCCAGGTATAACTCTGGAAACATTGATTCCTGATTTTCAGGGAAATATCGGACTGATTAAAAAAGTAGCGGAGACACATCCCGACATCATCTCGCACAACATGGAGACTGTGCGACGACTTACTCCAGCAGTAAGAAGCGTAGCTACCTACGACCGCAGCCTGGAAGTGATACGGACCATTGCTGAAAGCAGAGTCACCGCCAAATCGGGCATTATGGTCGGTCTGGGAGAGACCGAAAAAGAAGTAGAAGAATGCATGGACGACCTGCTGGCAAACGGATGCAGGATACTGACTATCGGACAATACCTCCAACCAAGCAGAAAACACTATCCGGTAGCTGCCTACATCGAGCCGTCACAATTCGAACGTTATAAAACAATCGGAGAACAAAAGGGGTTTGCAACCGTAGAAAGCGGTCCACTTGTACGCTCATCTTACCATGCAGAAAAACACATCCGGTTCCAATAAAGGAAAAGAAGATGATCAGGAAAGGATTTTCTTATTTGTAGATCAGGAAAATACAAGGAATTTTGGTCAGATCAGGTAATTTTCCTTTCCACTCCTTGATGGTTCTGGTCCTGATATACTCACCCTCACAGGTAATATTGGCCGCGATACACAACCTAGTTTGTGGACGGCATGTTTTGAGAATATCTTCAAGCATCTTGTTATTACGGTAAGGAGTTTCGATAAACAACTGAGTCTGGTTTTCTGTATAGACCCGTTGTTCCAATTCCTTCAGGAACTTTACCCGTTCTCCCGGTTCAATCGGGAGATATCCATGAAAAGCAAAACTCTGGCCATTGAACCCGGAAGCCATAACCGACAAGATAATGGATGAAGGACCGACCAACGGAACAACCTTCAGATTCCTACGTTGTGCTATTGCAACCACATCCGCTCCCGGATCGGCAACGGCCGGACAACCGGCTTCCGAAATAATCCCCATGGAATTTCCGGCAAGTAACGGATCCAGATACCCCGAAATAGCTTCAGGAGAAGTATGCTTGTTCAAGGGATAGAAAGTCAGGCTATCGATATCGATACTGCTGTCTACCTTCTTCAAGAAACGTCTGGCCGACCTTACGTCTTCGACAATAAAGAACTTGATCTGCCGGATAATAACCTTATTATAAACCGGAAGAACATTTTCGACAGGAGTATCCCCCAAGGTAACAGGAAGTAAATACAATGCTGTTTCCATGAATAAAAAATTAAATCAATAACCCAGGAATCCAGGTAAAAGAATCTTCTTCTTAATCTATCAATCTATATCCAAGACACCGAAATCAGAAACATGCATCAGTTCTTCTAGTGACATTTCCGGATGTCCGTTCAAAAATTTTTCAACGAGCTGCATACCCAGCCATATACCAATTGTAGGAGGTATTTTTTCGCCATTAAAAACCATTGTTGGATCAGCGTGCGTATAAGCCCGGATCACCATCGGATCGGTTGTTGACAAATGTCCGTTTACCATCATCCACTTCCACAGCTTACCTTTATTCTTCCGGCACCAGTCAGTTTCTTCCTGCGTATATCCTAACATTTCCTCATTCGACTTGATATCCAGGATTTCACGTACCACCAGATTAATCTTACCCTGATACATGATAACATCTAAAAGAGTACGACGTCCCAACCTCCATTGAAACGGATACTGACTCAGCAGATAAAAAGTGAAACAATCGGGCAAAATACGGGAACGTTCCATAAAACGACGCTGATACCCATAATAATAACGCTGATATAAAGGATAACCGGCCCCTAAATATTTATCCAGACTAATCCCCAACAGACTATCGCCTACCACCACCGACTGGTTCAACGCCGAAACCTGGGAATATACCTGAGGAACAACAATAGACGGAAATTCCTTCTTCAGCTGCCGAAAGCCCTTGGTCAGCCCTTCTTCAATATCACTCATATCCTTAAACTCCACACCAACATCTCTCATAATGCGAAGCAGGATAGAATCCGAATAATAGGCACACAACTTGTCATTGATTTCAGGATCATCCACACGCCCTAATCCCAATACATCCTCTATCAGTATTTTCGTTGCCCTAGGACAATCCAGATTCATTCTCTGCAAAGCCGAAAAACTGTTCAGTGCAGTAGCTTCGTACTGCAAACGGTCATAACGGAACACTTTTATATCCTTATCAAAAGATGCATTGCCCTGCTGCTTGTCACTTTGACAGGCAGCAAGAACAATAGCAGCTATTAATATGAATATAAACCTTTGCATGTCTCAGTTTATCCGTAGATAATATTTCCGTTTTCGTCCTTATATTCATCCAGTCCCTTTTCGTAAGTAGCCATAGCACGCAAGCTCATGCCCACACTGGAGAAACCACCATCATGGAACAGATTCTGCATGGTAACCTTACGGGTCAGATCAGAGAACATTACAATACAATAATCGGCACACTCATCGGCAGAAGCATTTCCCAGAGGAGACATACGGTTGGCAAAGTCAAACAGTTTGTCCATCCCCTTCACTCCCGATCCCGCAGTTGTCATCGTAGGCGACTGGGAGATGGTATTGATACGGACATGATGTTCACGTCCATATATATATCCGAAACTACGTGCGATAGACTCCAGCAAAGCCTTAGCATCGGCCATATCATTGTAACCGTAGAAAGTACGCTGTGCAGCCACATAGCTCAAAGCCAGGATTGAGCCATAGTCATTGATGGCATTCAGCTTCTTGGCCGACTGGATCATCTTATGAAATGAAATAGCAGATATATCCAAAGTCTTGTTCAACATGTCATAATCAAGATCGTCATAAGTACGTTTTTTACGTACGTTAGGAGACATACCGATAGAATGCAGAACGAAATCAATCTTACCTCCCAAAACCTCCATTGAACGTTTGAATACATTCTCCAGATCGGCAACGCTTGTAGCATCGGCAGGGATAACCTCACAATTCAACTTTTCAGCCAAAGCCGAAATTTCTCCCATACGTACTGCAACCGGAGTATTAGACAGGGTAATTACCGCTCCTTCCTCAACAGCCTTTTCAGCAACTTTCCATGCAATGGACTGTTCATTCAGAGCACCAAAAATAATACCTCTTTTTCCTTTCAGTAAATTATAACTCATATTTTATCAATTGTAAATTTGGGACAAAGATATAAACAATTCTTTATAAAACCTCCATTTTCAGGGAGTAAAAACAAGAAAAGGATAAAATCACAGATGAACGACAAAGGACGTATCAGTTCCAAGAACTGCCATAATGTCTTTACAACGCCTATGTATCAAAAAACATTTTACGGGAATAAGAAATACACAATAAATACAACACAAGTCTGTTTTTCCCATAACAAATGATAGAAATTGCACATTTTTTTCACCTATTGTACCAAAATATTCACATCCAAGAGAATTTGATTTTCTACATTTGCATAACAAGAGGTTTTTTCATAATATTTATTTTAAGGTTAGAATTTAATTAACGGATTATCCTTGCCTGTCCATTATCTGTGAAAGACAGTGGACAGGTATATAGGATAATAAAATGAACGGCTAATGAAACAAATGTCAAAGCCAAAGGACAAGAACAAATATTAACATTATAAAACAGTATTCATGATTACAGTAAGCACAATGAGACAATGGATTCTCTCTGTTGGAATCGCAGCCTTCATTTGGGGCTGTCCGAACAACCAAACAAAAGCAGCCAATCCGGAAAAGATTTCGGATGAGATCTATGAAGACTTGCCTTTCCAGATGGACAAGGTTCAGCAACCTACATTTCCTGACTATACACGTTCCATTACTGAATTCGGTGCTGTAGGCGACGGTCTGGTCCTAAATACGGAAGCATTCGACAAAGCCATAAAGGAAGTAGCATCGAAAGGCGGAGGCACTGTAGTGGTTCCGGAAGGGTTATGGCTGACTGGACCGATTGTACTGCAAAGCAACATCAACCTGCACCTTGAAAACAATGCGCTGGTGCTCTTTACAGCCGACCATACCCAATATCCGATCATCAAGACTTCCTTCGAAGGTCTGGAAACACGTCGTTGCCAGTCTCCGGTCTCGGCAACCGGTGCCGAAAACATTGCCATTACCGGTAAAGGAGTAATGGACGGTAACGGTGACACATGGCGTCCGGTAAAAAAAGGTAAAATGACAGCCGGACAGTGGAAAGCCCTGCTGGCTAAAGGTGGTGTTGTAGATGAAAAAGCCGGAATCTGGTATCCAAGCGAAGGTTCGCTCAAAGGAGCTCTGGCATGTAAGGATTTCAACGTGCCCGAAGGAATTGAAACAGATGAAGACTGGAACAGCATCCGCGACTGGTTGCGCCCTGTACTGCTGAGTTTCCAGAAATGCAAGAAAGTATTGCTGGAAGGAGTCACCTTCAAGAATTCACCAAGCTGGTGTCTGCATCCGCTGTCATGCGAAGATCTTACAATAAACAAGGTAATCGTATCCAACCCATGGTATTCACAGAACGGCGATGCACTGGACATCGAATCATGTAACCGCGTATTGGTCCTGAACAGCAGTTTCGACGCCGGTGATGACGGAATCTGCCTCAAATCGGGAAAAGATGCCGACGGACGGCGACGTGGAGAGCCCTGCCAGAATGTAATCATACGTGACAATGCCGTTCTTCACGGACATGGCGGCTTTGTAGTAGGCAGCGAAATGTCGGGCGGTGTGAAGAATATCTATGTCGACAATTGTACATTCCTCGGTACTGACGTAGGCTTGCGTTTCAAAAGTACCCGTGGACGTGGCGGTGTAGTTGAAAACATCCATATCAACAACATCAACATGATCAACATTCCGAATGAAGGCCTGATATTCGATCTGTTCTACGGAGGCAAAGCTCCCGGCGAAGAAGATACAGCCGACGCAAACGTTACAGCAAACATCCCTCCTGTAACTGAAGAAACTCCGTGCTTCAAGGATATATTCATCAAGAATGTAAAGGCCAAAGGAGTAGGCCGGGCCATCTATTTCAACGGTCTGCCTGAAATGCCTATCAAAAATATCTACATTGAAAACGTGACAATTTCTGATGCCAAAGAAGGAGTTATCCTGAACCAGGCTGAAGGAGCCACGCTAAAGAATGTGAAAGTCATTACCACAAAAAACGGGAACAACCTGAAAATGAAAAATGTAAAGAATGTGACCGTAGGTGGAAAAACATACAAGAACATCGGAGACAAAGCGGAATCATACAAATTCTAACCTGAAAAGATTCCAGATCTTTGCCTTATGACAAGACAGGAGGTTGTAATCGTTATGGATAACAACCTCCTGTCGCATAAACAGCTCTCATTTAATCTTTAGTTAACGGAGACAATTATGAAAACATTACCCATTATTTGCCTAGCCCTGATTTCCGGGGGCATCAACGCCTTTGCACAAAATACGGAAAAGAAAATACAAGTTGTCATAGAAAATCCATGGAATACCGCCAAGACGGACGAACCGGTCGTAATCGATCTCCTGTCAATCGGCACGGAATTCAACGTGAAATCGGCAGTAGTCATGGACGGAAAGGTGGAAGTCCCGTCACAAATAGATGATCTGAACGGTGATTTCAAATCCGATGAACTGGCCTTTGTCATCAACCTTCCGGCATCTTCACAAAAGACCCTGGACATCACCTTATCAGCCGACAAGAGTGGAAAAGAATACCCTGCCCGTGTATATGCCGAAATGATGTTCCGTACGTCCAAAAAGAACAAATACGCTAGAGGATATGCCATATATGCCGATGGAAACGATGACACTTATAATGTACAACATCACCATGGCGTAGCATTCGAAAGTGAACTGGTTGCCTACCGGATCTATTTTAACGAAAAACAAACAACCGATCTTTATGGAAAGTTCAACAAAGGCCTGGAAATAGAAGCCACCCAGTTTTACCCTACAGATGAACAGTTGAAAAAAGGTTACGGTGACGATGTCATTCTAGTCAACAACAGTTGTGGAACCGGTACTCTGAGAGGCTGGAACGGCACAGAATCCACTTTTATCAAACCGGTTGCTATCCGAGGACAGCGCATAATAGCAGACGGCCCGGTACGTACCATTGTAGACGCTGAAGTGAGAGGATGGAAATACCAGAATTCAGAATTGAACATGATTAACCGGTACACCTTATATGCCGGACACCGTGACGTGCAGATTGACGCCATTTTCGACCGTCCTCTGGATAAGGAAGTATTCTGTACCGGAGTTCAGAATATAACCGGCAAAGCCGGAAAATTCTCGGATCACGAAGGACTGGTTGCCAGTTGGGGTACAGACTGGCCAGTAAAAGATACGGTAAAATACAAAAAAGAAACCGTAGGACTGGCCACTTACATTCCCCGAAAACTGGTCGTAAAGGAGACCTCCGACAAGGAAAGTTTCCTGTATACCATCAGTGCACCCGGACAGACATCATTCCGTTATTATACATCATTCACCTCCTGCAAGGAAACTTTCGGCTATTCTACCCAGGAAGCATGGTTTGCCTATGTACGTGAATGGAAAAAAACACTGGAACAACCCATCAAAATAAGACTCATTAAATAACACCTAATCTATAAATAACATGAAGCCATTTCTTATTTTTTCTCTACTCTTGGGTAACTGTCTTATACCTGTAGCAGCACAAACGCAAAACTATGTTTCAAAGGTATGGGTTGCCGACCAAGGAGACGGAACCTACAAAAATCCGATCCTCTATGCCGATTATTCCGATCCGGACGTATGCCGTGTAGGCGACGACTACTATATGACCTCATCCAGCTTCGGCTGCCTGCCAGGGCTGCAGATTCTTCATTCGAAAGATCTGGTGAACTGGACTATTGCCGGAGTAGCCGTACCACGTTCACTGGCTCCTCATACCGACGTCGCCCCACAGCACGGTAACCGCGTATGGGCACCCTGTATCCGCCACCACAACGGAGAGTTCTATATTTTCTGGGGAGATCCCGACCAAGGAATCTTCATGACCAAAGCTAAAGACGTAAAAGGTCCTTGGATTGAACCGGTTCTGGTAAAAGCAGCTAAAGGAATCATTGACACAACTCCCCTATGGGATGATGAC
Source organism: Bacteroides ilei (assembly GCF_900128495.1). GTDB lineage: Bacteria > Bacteroidota > Bacteroidia > Bacteroidales > Bacteroidaceae > Phocaeicola > Phocaeicola ilei. The sequence goes on along the minus strand of NZ_LT635801.1, from coordinate 1,740,636 downwards.
GGACGTGTTTACCTGGCACATGCATTTGCCGGAAGCCGTGCAGGTCTCAAGAGCGTAATTGCTGTATGCGAACTGAATTCTGAAGCTACACAGACCATATCACCGTCACGTATCATATTCGACGGACACGAAGCTCACCAGACTTGTGAGGGACCTAAATTCTACAAACGTAACGGATATTATTATATCTTTCACCCGGCTGGAGGTGTCCCTACCGGATGGCAAGTAGTGCTACGCTCAAAAGATGTCTATGGCCCTTATGAATGGCGCACGGTACTGGCCCAAGGAAAAAGTCCGGTTAACGGCCCGCACCAAGGTGGTTGGGTAGATACTCCCTCAGGAGAGGACTGGTTCATACATTTCCAGGATGTAGGAGCCGCCGGGCGTCTGGTACACCTGCAACCGATGAAATGGATAAACGACTGGCCTGTCATAGGTGAAGACAAAGACGGTGACGGTTGCGGAGAACCTGTGCTGACCTACAAGAAGCCCGATGTCGGCAAGACTTATCCTATCTGCACCCCACAGGAAAGTGACGAATTCGACAATAACGAACTGGGATTACAATGGCAGTTCAACGGGAACATTGATGACAAATGGTACTTCGCCGACAAGGAACACGGTATGCTCCGTCTCTACTCAGCCCCGGTCTGTGAAAGCTATAACAGTCTCTGGGATGTCCCGAACCTGTTACTACAGAAATTTCCTGCACCCGACTTCAGTGCGACAGTCAAACTTAAATTCTCCCCCATCGCCAAATATAAAGGAGAGCGCACCGGACTAGTCGTCATGGGAATGGACTACGCAGGTATCATACTGGAAAATACAGAAAACGGACTTGTCTTGTCGCAAGTGGAATGTAAGAAAGCAGACAAAGGGAATAAAGAGACTGTAAACGAAAGCATCCCGCTCAAAAACGGCGAAATCTATTTGAAAGCTCAGATTACAACAACCGGTGAAAAGATAAGCAAAAGTGAAGGAGGTTCAGATCTGGTTGTCAAATGCCAGTTAAGCTACAGCACCAATGGAAAGAAATTCAAGCCCTTGGGAAAAGAATTCCAGGTACGGGAAGGAAAATGGATAGGTGCCAAGGTAGGGACATTCTGTACACGTCCACACATCGTCACCAATGACGGCGGTTGGGCAGATATCGATTGGTTCAGAATCGACAAGTAACAAAAACATGAAAAGGCGGATTCCCAGAATCAGAATCCGCCTTTTCATGTTTTATCTTTTCCTTCATCCGGTATCGGCCGGAATAAATAATCATCTTACTTCCCAACCCAATGCACTGGCACCAAGAACAGCTGCGTCGGCATCTTTCAGTTGGGAAAGCAGCAACTTGGTCTTCCCCTTAAATACCGGCAATACATTGTCGTCCATAGCCTGCTGGATAGGTTTCATAATATAATCACCTGACTTGGCCAACCCGCCGAACAGTACAATCGCCTCCGGACTGGAGAATGCAATGAAATTGGCCAAAGCTTTTCCCAAAATTTCACCGGTAAACTTGAAGACATCCAAAGCCAGTTTGTCCCCTTTCCGCGCTGCCTCGTACACATCTTTCGACTGAATTTCTTCTGCCGGAATATTTCTCAACAAGCTCGGTTCGGAACGTGCCACCAGAAACTCACGGGCTGTACGCGCCACTCCTGTTGCAGAGCAATAGGTTTCAAGGCAACCTTTACGTCCGCAACCACAAAGACGACCGTCTTCCTTTACAGTAACATGCCCCAATTCACCGGCAAAACCGTCATGGCCGTACACCAACTGACCGTTGATGACAATACCGCTACCTACACCTGTACCCAATGTTATCATGATGAAATCCTTCATCCCTCTTGCTGCTCCATAAGTCATTTCACCGATAGCAGCAGCATTGGCATCATTGGTCAGGGCAGTCGGAATTCCCAACTGTTCCTCAAATTTTGCGGCCAACGGTATAATCCCTTTCCACGGAAGATTGGCTGCATATTCTATATTACCGTTATAATAGTTCCCGTTAGGTGCTCCTATTCCCAAACCTTTGATCTTACCGGCTCCACCCACTTTCTGTACCAACGGAAGAAGTTTCTTACAAACTGCATCGACATATTCATCGACATCAGAATATTGCTGGGTTTTGACCGAATCGGTAGCCAATACATTTCCACGTGAATCGACTACTCCAAATACCGTATTTGTGCCGCCTATATCCATTCCTACGACATACGGCTTCTCCATGTTTATTGTCATGACATTATATTATTTAAAGGTTAGTTGTGCCAACAAATGTACAGATTAGAGTACAAGCGAACAAATTTTTCATCATTTATTTCAACGTTGAATGTAACTTTTATACCTTAGCTGCGTCTAAACAAGTAGCATATAGAAATTACACAGACAAAACCAAAAACCAGAATTATGATCGAACTTAAAAATATCAACAAGACATACCATAACGGAGCTCCTCTACATGTATTGAAAGGAATAAATCTGACAATAGGGAAAGGAGAATTCGTTTCCATCATGGGAGCATCAGGATCCGGAAAATCTACCTTATTAAATATATTAGGCATCCTGGATAACTATGATTCGGGAGAATATTATCTGAATGGAGTACTTATCAAAGACCTAAGTGAAACCCGTGCCGCCGAATACCGCAACCGCATGATCGGGTTCATTTTCCAATCATTCAACCTTATCTCATTCAAGAACGCCATGGAAAACGTGGCGCTCCCCTTGTTCTACCAAGGTGTGAACAGGAAGAAACGCAACGAACTGGCATTGGAATACCTCGACAAGCTGGGTCTTAAGGAATGGGCACACCACATGCCCAACGAATTGTCGGGCGGGCAGAAACAGCGGGTAGCCATAGCCCGGGCCTTGATATCAAAACCACAGATAATTCTGGCCGACGAACCTACAGGAGCCCTCGATAGCAAGACTTCAATCGAAGTGATGAATATATTGAAAGATCTGCATGACAATGAAGGCCTCACCATTGTAGTGGTGACCCATGAAAGCGGTGTTGCCAACCAAACCAACAAAATCATTCACATCAAGGATGGAATTATCGGACGCATAGAAGACAATATCAACCACAATGCATCTCCATTCGGAGTAAACGGTTACATGAAATAAACTCATCTGCAATATGATTGACCTTATACAAGAAATCTATGGTACCATCATGCGCAACAAACTGCGCACTGTTCTCACCGGCTTTGCTGTAGCCTGGGGAATATTCATGCTGATTGTACTGCTGGGGGCCGGAAACGGACTAATCCACGCATTCGAAGGACAATCGGAAAACATGAAGATGAATTCCATGAAAATCTACCCTGGAAGAACATCCAAACCTTATAAAGGCTTGAAGGAAGGAAGAGACATTACCCTGAAAGACCAGGACCGTCTACAGGCAGAACAAAGGTTTTCCAACCGTCTTCCCTCATCGGGCGCCACAGTCAGCCAAAGCGGTGTATACCTGAATTATGGAAAAGAAAGCGTGAGCATCACACTTGACGGCGTATTTCCGAACTACACGGAACTGGAAGCTGTCAACCTGAAAAAAGGACGTTTCATCAACCTGAAAGACATGAACGAAAGACGAAAAGTCATTATCCTACATGAAAAGACCGTAAAGCAACTCATGGACAATGATAATCCTATCGGGAAATATGTCAATGCACAAGGAACTATCTATCAGGTAGTAGGAGTCTATTCCGACCAGAATACATTCTCCCCCTCTGCTCTGGTACCATTTACTACAGTACAACTAGTATATAATAAAGGAGACAGCATTGATAATATCTCCTTCATAACAGAAGGAGTAGAAAGTGAAGCAGCCAACGATACCCTGATGAATGAATACCGTGCCATGATGGGCAGAAGCAAACTTTTTGCTGCCGATGATGAAAGTGCCATCTGGATATGGAACCGGTTCACCCAATACCTTCAGCAACAAGCCGGACAAAATACCTTGCACATTGCCATCTGGGTCATAGGTATCTTCACTCTTCTTAGCGGTATTGTAGGGGTCAGCAATATCATGCTCATTACAGTACGCGAACGTACCCATGAATTCGGAATCCGAAAAGCATTGGGAGCAAAACCAGGATCTATCCTGCAACTGATCATTTCGGAAAGTGTGTTGATTACCACCTTTTTCGGATATATAGGTATGGTAGCCGGCATTGCAGTAACCGAATATATGAATATAGTAGCCGGGAAACAGACCATGGACATGGGAGTATATTCCATGACGTTCTTCGAAGACCCGACAGTTGATCTCAGTATCGCCATAGAAGCAACACTGACATTAATCATCGCAGGAACATTGGCCGGACTGTTTCCAGCACTCAAAGCAGTGCGTATCCGACCTATAGAAGCACTTAGAGCCGATTAGTTATGAAAAGATTTGATCTAGACACATGGCAAGAAATATTAGTTACCATCACGCGTAACAAAACCCGAAGCCTGCTCACTGCATTCGGTATTTTTTGGGGAATCTTCATGCTTGTAGCTTTGATGGGAGGAGCTCAGGGGCTACAGGACATCCTTTCCCGGCAATTCCAAGGATTCGCTACCAACTCCGGGTTCTTGGGTAGCAACCAGACCAGCAAAGCCTATAAAGGGTTCCAACAAGGACGTTTCTGGGACTTGGAGAATCTGGATGTGGACCGTATCCGTAAAAATGTAGATGAAGTGGATATTGTAACACCGACCTTGGCTCGATGGGGAATCAATGCCGTCTACCAGGACAAAAAGATATCAGGGACACTGAAAGGACTTTACCCTGAATACGGGAAAATTGAAGAACCAGATATTGTAATGGGACGCTTCATCAATGATATGGACATACGTGACCAACGGAAAGTATGTGTCATAGGAAAACGGATTTACGAGACTCTGTTCCCTGGTGGAGAAAATCCTTGTGGCAGATATATCGAAGTCAACGGTATTTACTACCAGATAATTGGGGTCAGCATGGCAAACGGCAATATTTCCATACAGGGACGCTCGGAAACAACGGTAACCATCCCGTTCAGCACCATGCAGAATAACTATAATTTCGGAAACAAGATACAACTGCTGTGCTATACGGCAAAAAAAGGGTACTCTATCAGCGAAGTCGAAGAGAAAATAGGAGAAGTAGTAAAAAAAGCCCACTTCATCCATCCCGAGGACGAACAGGCACTAATTCAAGTTAATGCAGAGGCCATGTTCAGCATGATAGACAATCTGTTTTCAGGAATCCGTGTTCTTGGATGGATGGTCGGGTTGGGAACATTACTGGCTGGAGCTATCGGCGTGAGCAACATCATGATGGTAACGGTGAGAGAACGCACTACAGAAATAGGCATACGCCGTGCCATCGGTGCAAAGCCCAATGATATATTGATGCAAATCCTTTCGGAAAGTATTGTACTGACCATCATAGCTGGAATGACCGGACTCTCCTTTGCTGTATTCCTACTCGACATCATGGAACAGGTCGTTTCTACGCCTACTGAACCCGCACATTTTCTGATCAGCTTCTGGCAGGCCATAGGGGCAGGTATACTGCTCATATTGCTGGGGCTATTGGCAGGGCTGGCACCGGCCTATCGTGCTATGGCCATCAAACCGATAGAAGCAATCCGTGATGAATAGACCCAATCCCCGAACAATCCATAAATAACGAAAAACCATAGACAATTATGAAGAAATATGTAAAAATTGCAGCGCTGGTCATCATCGGCCTTGTATTTGTGGGAACATTCGTTTTCCTCTACCAGAAATCTCAACCGAAAGAAACATCATACGAAGTTTCTAAAGTTGAAAAAGACACATTAGTACAAACCACAGTTGCTACCGGCAAGATAGAGCCACGTGATGAAGTAGAGATCAAGCCTCAGATTTCGGGAATCATAGCCGAAGTATATAAAGAGGCCGGACAAACCGTAAAACAAGGGGAAGTTATCGCTAAAGTTAAGGTTATCCCTGAATTGGGACAACTCAACTCTGCAGAAAGTCGTGTCCGTCTGGCCGAAATCAATGGCAAACAGGCTGAAACCGACCTGGAACGAATGGAACAGCTACACCAGAAAAAACTGGTAAGCAACGAAGAATATGAAAAGACTCTGCTGGCGGCCAAACAGGCACGCGAAGAGTTGCAGGCAGCCAAAGACAATCTGGAAATCGTCAAGGAAGGTATCACCAAGAACAGCGCTTCATTCAGCAGTACTCTGATCCGGTCTACTATTGACGGACTTATTCTGGACGTACCTATCAAGGTCGGTAATTCGGTTATCATGAGTAATACATTCAACGACGGTACGACAATCGCTACTGTCGCCGACATGAGTGACCTGATTTTCCGGGGCAATGTAGATGAAACTGAAGTAGGACGTATCCACGAAGGCATACCGGTAAAGATTACCTTAGGAGCGCTACAGGATATGCAATTCGATGCGACACTGGAATACATTTCACCAAAAAGCGTTGAAAACAACGGTGCCAACCAGTTTGAAATCAAAGCAGCCATCAAGGTCCCTGCAGATGTAACCATCCGTTCCGGTTACAGTGCCAACGCAGAAATGGAGCTACAACGTGCCGACGATGTACTGTGTATCCCTGAAAATGCACTCGAATTCAAAGGAGATTCCACCTTTGTCTATGTACTGACCGACAGTGTTCCTGTCCAGAAATTCGAACGCCGCCAGGTCACAACCGGTATCAGCAACGGAATCAAGATTGAAATCAAGAAAGGGCTGAAAGCCGATGAATTAGTCCGTGGCCTGAAAACAGAAGAATAGCATACACTTAATTTATCTATAACATAAAGGAGCAGGAAATCATGAAAACCAAATATATATTGGCACTAAGCGCATTGACGATATTTTCAGCCCAAGCACAGGAAGCATGGGATTTGAGGAAATGTATCGAATATGCCATCGAGCATAACCTGACCATCAAACAACAGGAAGCTGCCAGAGACCAAAGTGCCGTAGAACTGAACACAGCCCAATGGAGCCGCCTCCCGGATCTGAACGGAAGTATGTCACATTCATTCAACTTCGGGCGAAGCCTACAGTCGGACAATACGTATCAAAGCATCAACACACAAAATACAGGACTCAGCCTGTCAACCAGTATCCCACTTTTTACCGGATTTCAGATAACCAATAACATTGCACTCTCAAAACTGAATCTGAAAGCAGCGATTGAAGACCTGAACAAAGCGAAAGAAGACATCAGTCTGCAGATCGCTTCGGCCTACCTGCAAATACTGTTCAACGAAGAACTGGCCAAAGTTGCCCACAGCCAAGTAGATCTGAGTAAAGAAATGCTGGCACAGAAACAGGCATTCTTCAACAACGGAAAGGCTTCGGAGGCCGAACTTTACGAAGCCAAATCCCGTGTAGCCCAAGACGAACTTTCGGCTGTACAGGCCGACAATAACTATACGTTGTCTTTATTGGATCTGAGCCAGTTACTGGAACTGTCTTCCCCAGACAACTTCAGCATTGTATCACCCCAGATAGACTCCATATCCAACAACAGCCTGCTGATATCACCCACTGACATCTATGCTGAAGCTGTTCTGACCAAACCATCCATCAAAGCCGCACAATATCGTCTGGAAGGTGCCCAAAAAAGTATCCGCATAGCCCAAAGCGGATACTATCCACAATTGAATCTGGGAGCTGGAATCAGTACGAACTATTATAACGTATCAGGCAGAGAAAACGGAAATTTCGGATCGCAGCTTAAGGATAATTTCAGCCAGTATGTAGGATTGTCACTGAGTATTCCCATATTCAACCGTTTTTCGACACGCAACCGTGTCCGTAGTGCACGGATCCAACAAACTACACTGAACTGGCAATTGGAAGAAAGTAAAAAGACACTCTACAAAGAAATCCAACAGGCTTATTATAATGCGTTGAGTTCCGAAACACAATACCGTAGCAGCCGTGTAGCCGATGAAGCCGCCAAAGCATCGTTCGACCTGATGAAAGAGAAGTATGCATATGGGAAAGCCAACGGTACAGAATACAACGAAGCACGCACCATTTGGTTGAAAGCCGTTTCCGACCGTTTACAAGCCAAATACGATTATATTTTCCGGACCAAGATATTGGATTTCTACCGCGGTATCCCATTAGACCTGTAAATGTGACAAACTATCATAGACAAAAATGACGGACATATCTTGTTTCATCGCACGAAACAGACAGTCCGTCATTTTTCATATCCTACAGGAAGAATCAGCACTTGATTCCCCGCTTCATTTCATCTTCAACTACAGCCATCATGCCTTCTACCTGAGCCAAGGCAAGCATACGTCCGTGGAATGAATACCCGGCATTGTATCCCTTATCTTCATCGCCCAACATCAGACGACCATGGTCTACTCTCATAGGTAATCCTGGCTTTTCCTGTTCGAAAATACGGATCAGGTCTATAAGATGTCCTCTTCCTTCCAAATGGGAACTTTCAATGAAATTACCTCCCGGCATAGCGGCAGTACTACGTAAATGGACAAAGTGAGTACGGCGGGCAAATTTCTTCGCCAGTTCACGTGTATCATTATGTTCGCCAGCACTCAAGGAACCGGCACAGAAAGTAAGTCCGTTATGTGGATTATCAACCGCATTCAGGAACCAGGCAATATCTTCTTCATTGGTTACAATACGTGGAAGACCCAGAATCTGGAACGGAGGGTCATCCGGATGTACACACATATTTACACCATATTCTTCACACACAGGCATAATGGCAGCTAGAAAATACCGCATATTCTCACGTAAAGCATCACGATCGATGCCTTTATATAATCCCAGCAGACGTTTGAATATAGCAACCGGATTCTTGTCGCCTTCACGAATATTTCCATTGACAAATCCCTGAGTCTTGACAATGATAGCATCGATCAGTTCATCCTTCTCAGCCTCTGTTATGACTTTGTCCAGTTCGGCCACCTTACGCAATTCCTCTTCAGTATAGTCCTTTTCAGCACCTTCACGTTTCAGAATCATCGTATCGAAATAGGCAAAACGGACACGATCATAGTAAAGGGAGCAGGTTCCGTCGGGCCAAGGATGCTGCAAATCGGTACGGACCCAGTCTATGACTGGCATAAAATTATAACAAACCGTCTTCACGCCGCATTTTCCTAAATTGGCAAGACTGATTTTATAGTTCTCAATCAGATGGTCGCGTTCCGGTCCGGCATATTTGATCGCTTCACAGACCGGCAGACTTTCCACCACCGACCATCTCAGACCATATGATTCAATATAAGACTTCAAATCATTGATGGCTTCTTCTGTCCAGATTTCTCCGTTCGGGACATCGTGTAAAGCGGTAACAATCCCTTCCACTCCAATCTGCCGCAACATAGAAAGCGTAATCTTATCTTTCTTTCCAAACCATCTCCAAGTTTTTTCCATCATAACGCAAAAATCTCCTTTCTTTTATACACCACTGAATGCACTGAAACCACCGTCGACCGGAAGGACAGCACCTGTAACGAAACTGGCAGCATCACTACACAAGAACTGTACAGCTCCGTTCAATTCAGAAATATCTCCGAAACGTTTCATCGGAGTCTTTGCTATGACCTTCTTGCTGCGGTCAGTCAGCGAACCGTCCGGATTAATCAGAATAGCCCGGTTCTGGTTACCTATAAAGAATCCCGGAGCAATAGCATTTACGCGGATCTTCTCACTGAATTTGATAGCCATTTCCTGAGCCAGCCAGCGGGTAAAGTTCTCAACAGCACTCTTCGCCATAGAATAACCCGGAACACGGGTAATCGACTCGTATGCAGCCATGGAAGAAACATTTACGATACTGCCCGACTGCTGCTTGGCCATGATTTCACCAAACACCAGACACGGATAAACCGAACCATACAGATTCAAATCAACCACCTTGTTCAAATCGGCTACCTTCATGTCAAAAATATTCTGGTCGACAGTCAATGTTCCTCCCGGAATGTTACCTCCCGCAGCATTGACCAGAATATCAATTCTACCCCATTGGGCCAATATCTTGTCCTTTACGGCCTGGAGGCTTTCCATATCAAGAACATTACAAGCTACTCCCCATACAGAATCACTTATCGTCTTCAAATGCTCCAAAGCCTTGTCTACACGCTCCTGATGAGCACCTATAATAATCACTTTTGCTCCCGCACGGAGGAACCCTTCTGCAATATTACTGCCTAAAACACCAGATCCGCCAGTAACCAACGCTACCTTCCCGGATATATCAAACATGTCATTCATATATTATTTTGTTTATTAGGTTTCTGTGGCAAAAATAATATAGAAACCAATCTAGTTATATGCGTATTTTTGCAGAAATATTGCGTATTTTTGCGAAAATCAAAAGTGAATTACAAAATATGAAAAAAATCCTCAATGAGCAACTTCCGGTAACCAGCACCAATCCCATCAAGGCCCGAAGTTACGACTATCATGCATTCACATACCCTTGGCACTTCCATAGCCAGTACGAACTGGTTTATATTGAAAAAGGATCCGGACAATGCCTGATAGGCGATAGCGTAATCCCTTATTTCGATGCAACACTGATTCTAGCCGGTCCCAACCTACCCCATTGCATGCAAAGTGCAGCAGCTTACGAAACAGATCCTTCACTACGGGTAAAAGGAGTGATTATCCAGCTTGAAAAAGATTTTATGCAATATTCCTTCTCACATTACATCCAGTTCCTTCCCATCCAACATATGCTGGAAGAAAGCCAGCGTGGCATCTGTTTTTCTTTGAAGAAATACCCATCTATCCAACAGACCATCAGACAGATTCCTGACAGCCAGGGTATATCCCAAATCATTCTGATACTTTCCCTGCTGGAAGCATTGACCGGATGCAACGAAAGGAAAATGGCGGCATCCCCCAATTACGCCCCGACATCGGAAACGTTTAAAGATAAAAAGATTGAAAAAATCATCGCTTACCTGCATAAAAACTACACCAGGACTATCACTCTGAATGAAATAGCATCATTTGCCGCAATGAACCCGGCCGCCTTCTGTCGCTATTTCAAAGCCAATACAGACAAGACTCTGAAAGAATATATACTCGATATGCGCATCGGATATGCCTGCAAACTGTTAGCCGCAGAAGACATCAACATATCACAACTATGCCTGGAATGTGGTTTCGAATCTCTTTCCCACTTCAACAGGAGCTTCCGGAAGCATACCGGAATGTCACCCACTGAATATAAAAAGAATATATTGAAATAATACAATCACATTATTGTTTCATATGATTTTTAGGAAACAGGAAGTTTGCATCACATCCGATTTATATTTACTTTTGTAAAGTAACCGTATAAAGCAACCCTATGGATAAAAACAAACTGAGTGAAGATTTTTACATAAAAAACTGTCCGATCCGGAATGTTCTGGCCCGTATCTGCGACAAATGGTCCATCCTGATTATTTTTACTTTAGAACAATTTCCGGTGATGCGTTTCGGCGAACTTCACCGCATGATTCCAGACATCTCCCAGAAAATGCTGACAGTCACACTCCGTACACTGGAAGAAGACGGACTTGTCAGCCGGAAAGTGTATGCGCAAATTCCTCCAAAGGTAGAATATTCCCTGACCTCCCGTGGGAAATCCTTGCTTCCACATTTAAATTCTCTGATACAGTGGGCAAAGGAACAAATGAATGATATCCTTCAAGACCGACAGAATGAATCGGCCGATAAAAGTATATAATTCTGATAAAAATATATAATCCTCCACACGGAAGCCTTTGTATCATGAAACTGGGTAAAAAAATATCCGTTGCAGGTAGAGGCTTCATTTCTTCATTAAAGATAGAACCCGTATCCTGCAACGGATATAAGCCGAAAACAGATCAGAATTTTTCGCCCAATGCGGCAGCCTGTCGGCAACCGTCAGTTTTCTCAATCTCTCCTTCGTTCAATACACCAGGTATCAACACCTCTCCTACCATGTCCCATTTCAGCAGAGCGGCCGAACGTTCCAAAGGAATACGAACACCATCCATTACGGTAGGATCTTCCTCCTCACAACAAGTAATCAAGGCACATTTCTTTCCGGCAATGTCCTTTCCACCCACTACAAGCGAGAACAAACGGTCAATGACACCTTTGATCTGTGCAGGAATGGAATACCAATATACTGGCATGGAAAAAACCACCGCATCCGATTCCAATATGGCGGGGGCGATAAGATTAAAGTCATCGTCGAAAGAGCAGGCTTTTCCTGTCTTGTAACACGTCATGCAAGCATGACAGCCACCAATTTTCAAAAAAGCAGCATCAAAACGCTGGATAGTATGCCCACGCTGTTCGGCGGCTTTTACAAACGCCTCAGTCATGGCAAAACTGTTTCCCTTTTTCCGCGGGCTTCCGGTAATCACTGTAATTTTCATAGGGTATCCTCCTTATTTTTGAATAGTATCTGAATTCTGATTATAAGCCTTAGCCACACATTTCCACTCCCCGTCCATCTTCATCAGCAGAAGATAATCGGTAAAATCAATGCGTCCTCCCCATTTTTCTTCCAGCACGCGCACCACGGCAAGGGTCTCTTCAATGTCTACAATATCAATACGGGCCTTAAACTCCTTACCCGCACTGACCGTATCTACATTTCTATAGAACTGTTCGATGCTTCCATGCTCCAGCTTTCCGTCCAGGAAACCGAACAGGACAGCTTCGTCAATAAACAACTCTTTGGCATAACGGCTATTACCTTCAGCCACACTCTTCACAAATTTCAAGGCTGCCTCTTCCACAGCTTTATACTCTTCTATACTTGCTCTCATAGTCCATAATTTAAGCATTTATAATGCCGCAAATGTATACGATGGAAGTGACTCACACAAGTACCGAAAATTTATTCACTCACCGAAAAATTATTCGGTATACATATATTCCGGAAGTTATCATTATCTTTGCAATAATGTAGTTATTTACTCCTTATAAACTATGTACGAAAGAAAAATACCCGTAGACTTGGAGTGCCCGCTCCGACTGACCATGAGTTTGATAGACTCCAAATGGAAATCGTGTATGCTGGATGAGCTGAGGCATAAATCATTGCGGCCCAGCGAACTGCACAAACTCTTTCCGGAAGCGACTCCCCGAGTACTCGACATCCAGTTGAAGGAGCTGGTAGAAGACGGACTCGTTTCCAAAACCACGTACCATGAGGTACCTTTGCGGACAGAATATGCCTTGACTGATTTGGGGCGCAGCCTGATTCCGATTATCGACTCCATGATTGAATGGGGCAACCAGAATACGGAAGTATTCGAACGGAAATACGGTGTTGCCAGGAACGAATGAATGCCCTGCAACACCGTATTTGATTTTCTAATCTTATCGGCCCAGCCTGATTTTCTCGTGATAGAAATAGTTGACAATCACCGGTTTCCCTTTCTCAGAGCGTCCGTAAGGCAAATCGTTCACTCGATAGGGAAAACCTTTCGTTTGTGCATACCGGGATATGTCCTGCTCCAATGCCTGCCAATAATCAAGCCTTTTCTTGTTGTATATTTCCTCGTACAACGGAAAAAGTTCAGGATGTTTCTCACGGATATACGTCATTATCCCTCCTTTGAATTGTCCGCGCAGATTCAGATTTTCAAGCCAGATTAAATCGGCATATCCCTTTACTTCTTCGATAATCGCCTTCACATCAGTTAATCCCGGAAAAATGGGCGACACAAAACATACAGTACGGATACCTGACTCATAAACTTGACGCATCGCTTTCAAGCGACGTTCTATACTCACGGCGTTGTCCATATCCTTACGAAAATCCTCATCCAGTGTATTGACCGACCACGAAACCGTGACTTTAGAGAACTGCTTCAACAGGTCCAAGTCGCGCAACACGAGGTCGGACTTCGTGCATATCATAATTTCGGCATTGCTTCCACACAATTCTTCAAGTAATTTACGGGTACGGCGAAATTGTTCTTCATACGGATTGTAACCGTCCGTCACGGAACCTATCACAATACGTCCACCGTCATATTTATGCGGATTCGTTATCGGTTTCCAGATCTTCACGTCCAGAAACGCACCCCACGGCTCTGGATGCCCTGTGAAACGTTTCATAAATGATGCGTAGCAATACTTGCAGGCATGAGGACAGCCTACGTAAGGATTGACCGAATATCCGCCAACCGGCAACGTAGATTTTGTCATAATGCTCTGTACATCTATTTTCTTAATTGTTTCAATATTCATCGTATGCGTTCAATAAATTGTGCAGGCAGTTCTTGAATTATCTTTCCTTCGCCCATTATAGGCAGCAAATCTTCTTTCATAAACACAGGGATTCCCTGTGTTTTAGCTTGTTCGGTAATATGAAGTACCCATTCGGGACGGGCATCCACCTTGCCTTTCCGATGTCCTGTTTCCGTACCAATGACAATCCAGTCGATACCCTCGAGGTCTATCTCACCGATTTCATCGAATATAGGCTCAAAAGTGACATGGTAGTGTTTGGCTTTGATATTTCTTCTCAAATCGTCCAGTCTCTTTTTTTCGGAACCGCGCGTAACGGTCACACCCATCCAGACATTTTCATCATCTGTAGAAAAACAAACTTTATCCGGACGTTTCGTAAGAAAGATATAAGCGTGTTGCGGATTATTTTTTATTCGCCTGAAAATTTCCGCATTCCATTCAGGCTTCCAGTCAGAGAAGTCGCTCATTCCGGTCATCAGCCATACGTGAGGTTTGATCGTGTCGATGATGTGCAGCTTACGTCCCATATATTCCGGTACGGAAAAGTCGTCTATGATATGGAAGCGACGGCAGTTGTTACGGGCATAGCAGTAGCTACACCCAATGGAGCAGCCTACCACTATGTTCATATTCTTTATCAGGGATTTGATGCAGACACTCATAATGTAATCCTTTCTCCATCCTCCGGTATAATCAGTCGGCTCATATCCACCCCCTGATGGCGAGCTTCGTTACGCAGAATTTCGCGCGTTGTCTGGCAATGGTCAATGGCATCCATGTGCACGGCTATCAGTTTGATGTGTGGGGGAAGTGCGTCGAGCATCGCCATCACTTCCTCCTCATCGGGGATAATAGGGCCATCGGTCTTGGAAAATGGAGGTAAGATGGCCCCACCACTATTTACTACGATGTATGCAGGGCTATGTTGTTTCACGGCCTTTTGGGTTGCTTCGTTCCATACACAATCTCCCATGATGTAAAGTGTAGGTTGCCCTTTGGCTTTGAGTACATAACCAGAAGAAGCCCCCATCATTTCCGCTAATTTCCCTCTTCCATGAGAGCCTGTAATACATACAATTGTCAGATCACCTGTTTGTATGCTATCCACTATGGCTGTTGTATGTATAAATTTATCTTTTACCGCTACCGAATCATAATCGGCCGGTTGCACATACCAAGGCATTGATTTAGAGATCAGCTTCTTTGCCGCATCGTCATAATGATCAATGTGTACATGAGTCAGTAACACACAATCCAGATTCTCGAGTATTTCCATTACAGGCATGGAAAGGTGGACGCGCGGATTTTTATTTACTTTCAACGCAGATACCGAACTTCCTTTTTCACCCAATAGAGGATCTAAAAGAATTATTTTACCACCATATTGTATTTTAAGCGTCGCATTACGAATCAGGCGCACGGTATTTTGTGCATTCACCATCGTAACAGTCATTAAACTTGCAAGAAATAAAAAGAAAATTTTCTTCATCTTAAGAATATGATTAAAGTTATTATTACAGTTACAAAAGTCGGGATAATAACAAGAAGGTCTTATACCAAAACAAAGTAAAGATATGCCATTTTGATAAAAGAATGTGTATTTTTGCAAAAAGCAAAAACAAGAGAAATGAAAGCGATAGTCAATCCTGAAAGGCTGGTCAACGTTCCATTCAGCAAAACGCAGTGCGGCGTGGATTTCTACATCAACACAGGTGAGAGCAAGGATATTTGCGGTGTCTTGACCGAGTATAGAACGTTCAAAACGGATTTTTTCAGTTTTTATTTCTTTCGTCGTGCCAACGGATATGTACTGCTGAACTTCCGCAAAGTAGGGTTACGGGATAATATGGTGCTGCTTTTGTCGCCTCATCAGCAACAGGAATGGCACGTAAACGAAGCAGGGTTGGACTACACCTTTCTTATCTTCCGCGAAGACTTTATGCGCACGTTCATTGCCGACAAGTTTTTCGTGTACCGCCTGCTGTATTATTACCAGACCGACACGCCTCCATATCTGTTTGCTGCTCCAGAAGAACTGGCGGAATATATGCACCTTTTAGGAAAGATAAAACAAGAACTGCTACATCCGGTGGTGGATACCTATAACCTTATTGTATCTGTTCTTTATTATCTGTTAGTGATTATCAACCGGGCATATGCCAAAGCCTATCGTCTGCCTGTCGAGATACCGAAAAACAATTATGCATTTCAGTTCAAAGACTTGCTAGAAAAACATATCCACAAGTTACAACGTGTCCAGGAGTATGCCGATATGCTCCACGTAAGCCGCATCACGCTAAACAATTCCGTAATAGCGCAGTTCGGCGTATCTGCCTCCCATCTACTCAAACAACGCTTGTTGGAGGAACTGAAAAATGAGTTGCTATTCTCCGGCCGCAACGTAAGCCAGTTGGCAGATGAATTCCACTTTTCCGACCCCAGTCATCTGATGCGCTTCTTCAAACAGCAGACTGGCAAGACATGCTCGCAATACCTGTCGGATTATCAGAACGGAATTTACGAATGAATAAATATATTTGACAGATAAAGTCTGTTTTCTTTCCGATAGAAACATATTTTCTAACACATAAAAGACTTAAAGATCAACAGATATCCATAATTTGGGGAAGAGAATCTGTATTTCTGGTATATCATAAAATAAAGAGATTATGTATTTTTGTCATGAGAAAGTATTTCAATAATTCAAAAACACATAATTAATCCAAATGAAAAAGATATATCTTCCTGTTCTCATATGTTGCCTAAACAGCTATATGGGAATGGGGCAGGAACTGCTACATGATACACTGACTACAGACAAGACCTACAGAATAGACGAAGTGGTAGTTACCGGAACACGGCAAGAAACAGATGTACGGCATCTTTCACAGACCGTTTCAATTATAGGCCGTTCTCAAATAGAAAACTCCCTTCAGCCTTCTCTATTACCCGTACTTACCGAACAGATACCTGGGCTGTTTGTCACCTCGAGAGGAATTATGGGATATGGTGTTTCAAACGGTGCAGCCGGTAGTATTTCCCTCCGTGGGTTGAGCGGTGGTTCTGGCAGACTGATGGTTATGATTGACGGACATCCGCAATATGCCGGTATATTCGGACATCCGATATCCGATGCATACCAGTCATTCCTGGCCGAACGGGTAGAAGTGCTAAGAGGCCCCGCATCTGTTCTCTATGGATCAAACGCCATGGGAGGAGTTGTGAATATTGTTACCCGCAAGATGCAGGAAGATGGTGTAAACACCAATTTCCATGCCGGTTACGGTTCCTATAACACATTAGAGACCGAACTGACAAACCGCATCCGCAAAGGACGTTTTTCAAGTGTCATCTCAGGCTCCTATAACCGGACTGACGGACACCGGGCAGATATGGAATTCGAACAATACGGAGGTTATGCAAAATTAGGCTATGAAATAACAGACACGTGGAACCTGCGTGGCGATGTGAACATAACCCATTTCAATGCGTCCTATCCGGGTCCGGTAAACGCCCCATTACTCGACGGAGACCAACGTATCACCCGGGGAATGACTTCATTTGCCATAGAAAATAAGTATGAAAAGACGTCCGGAGCTCTCAGTTTCTTCTACAACTGGGGAGACCATTGGATAAATGACGGCTATACTCCATCAGAAGGAGAAGGACCTCAAGATGACCGGTTCCTCTCAAACGACAACATGATGGGAATTTCATTATATCAAAGTACACAATTTTTCAAAGGCAACCGTATCACACTGGGACTTGACTGGTTCCGTTATGGTGGCCGGGCCTGGAATGAATATGTAAGCGGCGAAAACATGGGCACCATATCCGGCCTGGTAGACAAACATGAAGATGAAATGGCCGGCTACATCGATTTGAGACAAGACATAAATACATGGCTTACCTTCAATGCCGGAATCCGGATTGACCATCACTCACGGGTGGGCACAGAATGGGTACCGCAGGCAGGAGTAGCCTTTCATCTGCCGCATGACATAGAATTGAAAGCTTCAGCCTCCAAAGGATTCCGCTATCCCATCCTCAGGGAAATGTACATGTTCCCGCCACAAAATCCCGATCTGCAGCCTGAATCGATGTGGAACTATGAACTTGCCTTTTCACAACGGCTGCTGGAAGGCCGGCTGAATTATGGAGTGAATCTGTTCTATATTGACGGTAAAAATCTGATACTGACACTTCCCAACCCGAACGGAAGCGGTATGCTCAACCAGAATTCAGGGGAGATAGAAAATTCCGGCGTTGAAATATCGGCTGCCTACCGCATTGACCGCCACTGGTCAATAGACGGAAACTACAGCTACCTCCACATGAAAGAACCTGTTGTCGCCGCTCCAGAACATAAACTCTATGCCAGCGCTAATTTTTCGTACGCACGCTGGAATCTGTCTACCGGAATACAATATATTTCCGGACTTTATACACAGACAGAACCTGTAATGACAGAAGACTTTGTATTATGGAACATACGTGCCTCGTTCCGTATATCCCGTTGGCTCGACATTTGGGCACGTGGAGAAAATCTATTGGCACAGAAATACGAAATCAATGCCGGTTACCCCATGCCGCGCGCTACAGTCATGGCAGGAATCAATGTCAATTTCTAGAGAACACATCAATACCCCACTCATATGAAAAAAAGTATCATGACAATCATGTGGACAATGTTGTTCGCTACATTCGGTTGCGCCAATGCACAAAGCAACCAGGAAACTTCACAAAACGGGTCTTTATCTACAGATGCAGAAAAACCCAAAGTCTATCTGTACAAAGAAATCTCGCCGGAGAATCTGGTCAAGATCTATGAAGTATTGGGAAGGGAAGCTAAAGGGAAAGTGGCAGTAAAACTCTCGACAGGAGAACCGGGAGGACACAATTTCCTGAACCCCCAACTCATCAAAGGGCTGGTACAGAAAGTAAACGGTACCATAGTAGAATGTAATACCGCCTACGGAGGAGGACGTTCGGATACGGAAAGCCACTTGAAAGCTGCAGCCGACCATGGATTTACGGCTATCGCTCCCGTTGACATCATGGATGCGGAAGGCGAAACGGAACTTCCTGTAAAAGGAGGGAAACATCTCACCCGAGACATAGTAGGGAAGAATTTCCTGAACTATGATTTTACCATCGTCCTTTCTCACTTTAAGGGACATGCCATGGGAGGATTCGGAGGTGCAATCAAAAACATGTCTATCGGAATAGCTTCATCCAATGGCAAACGGCTCATCCATTCTGCAGGAACCAGTACAACAAGTTGGGGTAGTCCAGCTCAGGATGATTTTCTGGAATCAATGGCCGAAGCAGCCAAAGCTGTTGCCGACCATTGTGGAGAAAATATCATTTATATCAGTGTAGCCAACAATCTTTCTGTAGACTGTGACTGCGACTCTTCACCGGCCGATCCACAAATGGGAGATATAGGTATTCTGGCCTCACTCGACCCTGTAGCCCTCGACCGTGCCTGCACAGACCTGGTACGTTCATCCGATGATCACGGTAAAATCCATCTGATAGAACGGATTGATTCACGCCACGGCATGCACACTCTCGACCATGCTGCATCACTTGGCATGGGAAGCCAGAAATATGAACTGATAGTATTGGATTGAAATGAACCGAAAGTCCAGCATCAAATTTTGAAAAATAAAATTTTAAGTGTCTTATTCTGTAGCAGATAAATATTATATTTGCGATTAAAATCCATAATATTATGCCTAACACACTTGTTACAGTTTACTCTCTTAAAATTCATCAGAATATCAATTTAGTCAGAAACATATGCTGGATAGCCTTACTATTGCTATTTCCGTCTCTTGCATTTTCCCAGACAACTCAAAAAGTCAGAATTGCATGCGTCGGAAATAGCATTACAGAAGGATACGGACTTGCAGATCCGAAATCAGAAAGTTATCCCAGCATCCTGCAGGACCTGTTGGGCGAGAAATATGATGTCCGGAACTTCGGACTCAGCGCCCGGACCCTGATGCTGAAAGGTAACCGTCCATACATGAAAGAACAGAAATTCGAAGAAGCACAGGCTTTTCTACCGGATATAGTAACTATCAAACTAGGGACTAACGACTCGAAACCCCAGAATTGGGTCCACCACGCAGAATTCAAGAATGACTTGAAGACATTGATACACAAATTCCAATCTCTTTCTTCTCACCCCCGAATTTATCTTTGTCTACCCATTCCAGGGAATAACAAAGAGTGGGGTATCAACGACAGTATTATCTATCACAAGATAATCCCCTACATCAAGGAAGTTGCAGCCGAAGAACATCTGCCAGTCATTGATCTTTACGCAGCCATGCTTCCCTATTACCCGCAAAAATATCAGGACGGAGTACATCCCAACAAAGATGGGGCAAAAATCATTGCAGCACAAATATACAAAGTACTGACCGGTGAAGATGATTCCAAGCCACTTGCCCAGGAGATAGACCGGACGTTACAATATAATGACCAGGTATTCCAATGGGAAATATGCAATCATCAAACGGAAAGAAAGCAGATCTGCCGTTGTGAATTACACCTTTTTACCGGAACACATCCGGCAGACTCCTTTAATCATATAATTGATTCCATGCATATCGAAACCTTCCGGTAACTTCACAACCGGGATATGCAATGAATGGAAACAATAGGTACGATGACAGACTTCACAATAAAAATGAATATGCATGTCGTCTATACTGCATGAATCCTCACCACAACACACTTCATATTTTACAGAGCCGCTTCCATCTTCAATATCATGGACTACATGATGGGCAAGAAAAACGCTCAAAGTACGGAAAATGGTCGACTTGTCAACAGTCTCCAACTTCATTTCCAACTCGAGTAATGACATAGCTCTATTCTCTTCCACCATGGCTTTCAATACAAGGATACGCACAGCGGTAGGCTTAACACCTTTTTTCTCCAACCGATCTATATAACATTGATTATTTTCCATCCGTTCTAAAATTAATACAATACAAAGATAGAGTATTTTCATTGCAAGCCGGTTGCATCCAACGAACCCGAATAACTGATTGCAGTCCGGTTTCTCATTGTAACCGAAATATTGGCACTACCGCCATCATATATCTTGACTACAAAATCAAAAGTGTCCTCATCATTGGATGTCGAAAAAGTAACGGTATATTTCCCTTTACCTAAATCTGTAGTGAAATCCTTTACCGGAGCCTTGAATACCAGTCCCTTTCCACCACCATAAGGTATATTATAAGCACGGCCATAATAGGGAAGATAGACATCGGCCGAGTCATTTTTCAATTCAAGCGAATAACTGCCGGTCAGCGGGATACTGCGTCCTCGCATCGGATATGCTATCGACGCATCTATTTTAAAGGTATGTGCTTTGACCGAACGTTCTACCAATTCTTTCATCTCCTGCTTCTTTTCCTCCTTTGTCTTTTTCTGAGCCAGTAAATCCTGATATCCCAACACAAAGACCAAAAGCAGGCATATCCATCAAATTATTTTCATAAATCCTCCGTTTTTCAGTTTACCGTATGAAAATATACAAAAAATAAGCCATAAACAACTAATGCAACACTATTTATTGCAGTTTCAACAGTTTTTATCAACCGGATAAAAAAACGGGGAAAACAGAAATCCCATTTTCCCCGTTCTATTTCCTACTATCCGGAAACCCAACTTGTTTATCGTACCTGTATAACCAGATAACGTGATACACTCCAGAATTGGTTCGGATTTGTAATCTTCAACGTCAGCTGCCCCTTGTCATCCTTAACCAGCTCATAAGAACCGGTAGGATGAGTGGTCAACAACTCTGCACGCTTGGAATAGAGTTTGATTTCCTTATCCTTACGGATATCTATCTCAGTGAAATAATCTTTATTGAATTCATTGTTCTTCAAGACTTCACCGCTCTTCAATATCTTTTGGTCTTTCAATTCCGACTTTGTACCGAACACATACCATGCTGTGTTCAAAGCCTTGTCCTGAACAGCCACAGTCTGAGTCTTGGCTTCATTTTCTGCAGTCAGCTCATCAACGTTCTTGTTCAAGTCGGCAACAGCCTCATCCAACTCAGCTATACGGATATTCTTCGATGCCAGTTCTGCCTGCAATGTCTCGATCTGCTTCTGTTTTGCTTCAAGTTCGGCTGTCAGGTTCTTAATAGCCTTTCTCAATTGTGCCGACTGGTAATTACTGTTTTTCAACTGTTTTTCCAGACGGGCAATTTCTTCACGGTTGGACTGCAGTTTCTGACTGATAAAACGGATGTCTTCTTTAATCTTATCTGCACTAGACTGGCTTTCGATAGTCCCCTCACTCAGGTCCACACGGTTTTCAGCCTCATTGATTTCCCGAAACCCTTCCTGAATCTCATTGAAAGAGCCCATAATCTCATCCAGCTCCGCATCACGGTTTGACAATTCAAGCATCAATGAATCATTCTGCGCCTGCAGACTGTCATTACTTTTAGCCCCTTGGTTACAAGAAGCTAGAAATGCAGGGACACATAATGCAAACAATACAACTTTCTTCATAGTCCTTTTCAGTTTAGAATTTATAATTTAGTTTTCTTTCCCAGCTAAAATAATAACAATCTCTCCACGTGGTTCAATCGCATTAAAATGAGCAACCACTTCCTGTAATGTACCTCTGACACTTTCTTCATGGATTTTGGATATCTCACGACAGACAGAAACCTGACGTTCGGCTCCAAATACTTCAATGAATTGTGTCAACGTTTTGACCAGACGATAGGGAGACTCATAGAAAATCATGGTACGTTCCTCCTCAGCCAAAACATTCAAACGGGTCATACGTCCTTTTTTCTGAGGCAAAAAACCTTCGAAACAAAAACGGTCATTAGGCAATCCGGAAGCAACCAAAGCCGGAACAAAAGCCGTAGCACCCGGCAGACACTGAACCTCAATCCCATTTCTGACACACTCACGAACTACCAGGAAACCGGGATCAGATATGCCTGGAGTTCCGGCATCCGAGATCAAAGCAATTGTTTCTCCTGCTTTCAACCGGTCTATAATTCCTTCGACAGTCTTATGTTCATTGAACTTATGATGCGACTGCATTGCATTTTTTATTTCAAAATGCTTCAAAAGAATCCCCGACGTACGTGTATCTTCCGCCAAAATCAAATCGGCTTCTTTCAGAATCCGAATGGCACGAAAGGTCATATCCTCCAGATTACCTACTGGAGTAGGAACCACATATAATTTTCCCATAGAGACTTTTAATGATACTATGAGCAAAGGTAGAAAGATTTTGATTCGATAAGTTAAATTCCACCAACATTTAACAGATGTTGTATATTTCCTGTCATGTTTTCATGAAAATTCGGATTGGATTCATCCATTATATACCTACAAATCGGTACATTTGCAACCGATTATTCAAAATATAACACAATAGCTATGGTTGTTTTTTCAGAAGATCATAATCAAGAGACCCGTTGCAGAGGCCGGATCGAAGTCATCTGCGGCTCTATGTTCTCAGGCAAGACAGAAGAACTGATCCGACGCCTGAAACGTGCCAAGTTTGCAAGACAACGTGTGGAGATATTCAAACCTGCCATCGATGTTCGCTATTCGGAAGAAGAAGTAGTATCACACGACAATAATTCGATCAAGTCCACACCGGTCGACTCATCGGCCAGCATCCTGCTGTTCAGCTCCGAAATAGACGTAGTAGGTATTGATGAGGCTCAATTTTTCGATGATGGAGTAATTAATGTATGCAATGAACTGGCCAACCGGGGAGTCAGGGTAATCATAGCTGGATTGGATATGGATTTTAAAGGAATACCGTTCGGTCCTATTCCCGCATTATGTGCCATCGCCGACGAAGTAACCAAAGTACATGCCATCTGTGTCAAATGCGGTGAACTGGCATATATCTCCCATCGTACGGTACCAAGCGAAAAACGGGTCTTGCTAGGTGAAAAAACAGAATATGAACCACTCTGCAGAAGCTGTTACCTGAAAACATTACAGGAAGAAAAACAAAAAAAGCTATAATATTTTCAAATTCATCTATTTCCATATAATTTTATCAATTATTATTCAGACCAATAAACCACTTGTAATCAGAATTTTATAAAATAAAGAAGAAAATATTTCTAAAATTTTCGCCAAAAAGTTTGCCAGTTATAACAAAAACATCTACCTTTGCACTCGCAATCAGGAAATGATGCACTAAGGATTGATTCGCTAGCTCAGCAGGTAGAGCACAACACTTTTAATGTTGGGGTCTTGGGTTCGAGCCCCAAGCGGATCACTCAAACAAAAAGCAAAACAATGAAAACCGCTGATAATCAATCATTATCAGCGGTTTTTCTTTTTATCCATACCGCAAATTGAAGCAGAATACCGCATCTTACTGGAGGTGAAATAGGTGGACTTAATTTCCACGTAAAAACAAGTCCACCTGATTGGATTATATTTCACTGATTCTCTGTGTTTTGCATAAAACAAACTCTTTTCAAAACATGTATTTTTACACCATCAAAAAAAGAAGAGTATGGCAATGCTGGAAAATCCACAGCGGTGTGACCCCGTGTGCCAAACAGGATTGACCCTTCTGAAAAAAATGCTAAATACCCTGTATTAGTCCTGGCCGACGGGGGTTATTTTTATTTTGGTTAGTTGAGATTATTTGTTTTTCCCAGCCTTGATTTTCCGTACACTTTCACCACTCAGTTCAATCTGGTGTGCCGAGTGTACTATACGGTCAAGTATTGCATCGGCTACTGTAGGGTCTCCGATGGCGTCATACCAGCTGGAGACGGGAACCTGTGAAGTGATAATGATGGATTTCCTTCCATGCCTGTCCTCTATGATGTCCAGCAGGATTGGACGCTCCTTGGCGTCAAGCGGTACGAGGAACAGGTCGTCCAGAATGAGTAGCGGACATCGCTCTATTTTTCTGAGTTCCGTTTCGATTGTGCCTTTTGCCTTTGCCACTTTCAGGAATCCCAGGAGTTTCGAGGCGCTCGCATAGAAAGTCCGTATTCCGGATTTGCATGCCTGGTATCCCAATGCGGTAGCCAGGAAGCTTTTCCCGGTTCCCGAGGATCCTGTGATGAACAGGTTCTGCGCCTGTCGGACGAACTCCAGGGAAGCCAGCCGCTCCATCTGGTTGCGGTCAAGCCCCCGGCCGATAGTATAGTCAATCTCTTCCGGATAAGCTTTGTAACGGAAGGAGGCCAGCCGTATGAGCCTTTGGATGGCGGCTTCCGAACGGTAGTCCCATTCACGGGAAAGCAGCCAGTTGAGGAAGCTGTCAGGCGTGGCGGCTTCGGCAAAAGTTGACGAAAGACTTTCGGTGAAGGCTGCGGCCATGCCGTAAAGCTTCATCCGGTTCATGAGTTCGAGGGATACGGCGTTGCGGTCTTTTTCCGCAATGATGGGGGCCGTCTTTTCATTTGTTTTCATTGTTGTCTGTCTTTAAGTTATTGGGTGTAATTGTCTTTGAGAAGTATTCACGTCCGCGGATATTCTTGTGCCGCGGCAATGCCGGTAATCCGCCCTCCGTGCCGCAACCGTCGGCGGAAGGCAGGAAGTCCGCATCGCCGCCCTTTTCCAGAATGTCGAGCACTTCCTGATATCCGTAAAGACGGGCCTGCGAGGCACATGCGCATGCCGCCACAAGCCGTTCCAGCCCGTACTTCTCCTCAAGGGAGAGGATGCCGCGGCAACTGCGGAATGCTATCGGAAGATACCTTTTGTGGGCAGTGACTTCCTTCAGGTACACAAGCACGATGTTGTCGATGGAGGCAGCCCGCTGAAAGATCTCGCCCAGGTCTTTCTCGTAGCTTCCATGCCGGCCGGGCAGATTGTGCGAAGCCTTCTGCGTATAGCCGTAAGGCGTGTCGTCACGGTGATGGGTTGTCACGTGTCTGAGCCCGTGGAAGACTTCCAGCGTATCGGCGTCATAAACGATATCCACACGTTTGCCGATATATTCTTTCGGCACGCTGTAGTGGTGTTTGAAGAGCGTGACATAACTGTTACGCATTACCGTCGCCGTCCTGCGTTCCTTCATCTGGTAGCGCATGGCAGGAAGCGGACGCAGGTAGTCGGCTTCCGACTGTTCGAAGAGCTCACGGCGGGAATGCTCGCGCGATGCCATGCGCCCGGCGTTGAACTTCTCCAATGAGGCACGTATGGCAAGGTTCAACGAATTCAGATCATGGAACGTCAATCCTTCAATGTCGGCATAGACAGAACGGTATATCAGTTTAACTGCATTCTCCACGAGAGCCTTGTCCTTGGGGTGACGTACACGTGCCAGGTATACGGCACAGCCGTAATGTTCGGCAAAAGCTTCGAAGTCTTCATTAATGACCGGTTCGTTGCGGTCACTGCGGAGGACGGCGGACTTCAGGTTGTCAGGCACTATGGCCATGGGAGAGCCTCCGAAAAAATGCAACGCATTCTCACAGGCGGTGATAAGGTCTTCCTTACGCTGGGAGCGGACGGCCTCGCAATAGGTATAGTGGCTGCACGGCAGGATGGCGACAAACACTTCCATTTGCCTGATTTCTCCCGTCAGCTCGTCCGTAACCTCAAGCCTGTCACCGGCAAAGTCAATGTACATCTGGTCGCCGGCGTAATGTTCCACATGGCCTACGGCCTTGGTCTGAAGCATATACCGCCGCAGCAGGATACCGAAATTCGCATGGCGGTAACCATCCGGATGCCCGCGCCTGTATTCCTCAAAGAGTTTGCGTACCGTGACCCCTTTCCGTTTCAGGCGGGAGGCGTATTCCGGAAGGAGAGCCTCCAGCTCGATACGGCGTTCGGAAGGTTCCCTGACACGCGACTTGCCACCGACAAACATACCGTAAAGGTGTTCATCGGACATTTCCAACACTTTCTCAATGGGAAGGCCGCTCTCCTGATAGGCGCGGACATACTTGCGCACCGTGTTGCGGGAAAGGCCGAAAGCGCTGCTTATGCCTTTTATTCCCATCCCCATTACATAACAACGGAGGACATTTTTTAATTTTGCCATTGTATTAACTGTTTTAAACCGTCGGCCAAGACGGTAAACGAAAATACAGAAAAATCCCCTGTCAAACCATAAGCTTGACAGGGGTTATTCTTATTTTGGCATAAGTGGGCAATGGCAAAATGGCCGGAAGGGTCAATCCTGTTTGGCGCACGGGGTCACACCGCTGTGGATTTTCCATATATAAGCTTTATTCATTATCTTTTCAGGAGTTTTCATCCAACCCAATATATCCGAGCACAACAGGCTTGTTATTATGGCAATCATTATAGACATTACTGCTGAAATCTTCAGACTAATAAAATATATCTACGCAATGTCAAATAATCATGTGCACCAAATTTCTGAGCCATAGGGATTCCAAAACCACAACAACAGCCTGTACAAAATCCCAATATAAGGGTTATCACAGAAGTACCTGCACCAACAGCCGCAAGAGAGTTTATACCTAAAAATTTACCAACTATTACTGCATCAACTATAGAGTATGTCTGCTGGAGAAGATTGCCCAACAAAAGAGGGACTGTAAAATTAATCAAAACAGTCAATGGAGATCCAGATGTCATATCTCTATTACTTGCTATTTTCAACATACCAGAATTTATATACTTAAAAATGACTACTAAATAAAAAATCCCCCAAACAGGGGATTCCTTCATTTAGATCTTACTACAATATAAAAACAGTATTCTCAAGCTATATCATAAAATCAGTTAGCTTTCAAATACATATCTTCTAAACATTGTATTCCTGATTGTGTTCTAAATATCTTATTTCTTACATTCTCAATCATTTCAGCAGAGAATCCATCCTCGAATATATTAACAAGAAAGTCTGCTTCAACAAGCAACTGATAATCTATTCCACTGATATTTGTATATGTGTGATGATGACCGACTAACCAACAAACCCGTTCTATCTGTTCACATGTATAATTACCTGTTTTTATCAAGAGTTTCTCCGCTTCTGCCGGACCTTCAAGTTCCTGGTGTTTTCCATCACAAACTCCATACTTCTGTTCACATATACGTATGCCAATATCATGAACAATTGCTGCTGTTTCAAGAATAAAAAGAGTTTCTTCGTCCAATTGTTCTTGTCTTCCAAGCAATGAAGCAAAATTATATACTTTGATAAAATGTTGTATTCGTTTAGCATCACCCCGATAGTATTCTATCATAGAGGAAATTAGCTGCAAATGTGTTGTATTCATAATTTCATTCTGTAAAAATAGGATTTACGTCATAATTAATCATCTTACCCATTCTCTCTCCAATTTCTCAAATTGAGGAAATAGAATATTATTTTCAATGAATATATGCTCAAATAAATCCTCTACAAACGTTTCCAGTTCAACCATCATCTGTTCATAATTTATACAAAGATTTTCATCCGGTACTCTAAAACCGTTTGTAATCTTTCTCAAATGCATATAGCGCATCCTTTCATTTTCATGCTCCATTGTCATTACTCTGATAGGATTTGAAATTGTTCCACAATGCATAGTCTCTATATATTCTTCATTATGTGAAGCATCGAACAATTCATACAAATATGGGAATAACACACTCTCTTCTTTCTGAAAATGCGATTCCAAGTCGTGCATTGACAACTTAACCTGATTAAACAATTCATTTAATTCAGGATATTCCATTCCATAATTGTCCTTCACATTCTCAATCATAGAAAGAAGATAAGCCCCTTTTTCCTTTGTATTCCTGTGATGATACTTTATAACCTAAATTCCGCAGCATTTTAGTTTAACTTATTTTATAAGTACCTGAGCAACAAAAAGTTGCTCAGGATTTTGCCATGTCAGATTTTTCACCTATCTTAGTGTTGCAAATCAAAATATGTATCAAACCCGACAGACATGGCAAAGGTAGCAATAAAATCTGAGAAACTCTCTCCTTTTGGAGGAATTTTTTCAATAATGGAGCAATTTGACTCCAATCTCTCATCTGTAATCGACTCAACCCTCGGTATGAGATGTAGGCTGTATGGTTATCAATACAGCGAAATCATCCGTTCGCTTATGAGCGTTTATTTCTGTGGCGGCTCATGCATAGAGGATGTCACCACTCATCTGATGTATCACCTCTCGCTTCATCCGACACTTCGCACATGCAGTGCCGACACGATTCTCAGAGCCATAAAGGAACTGACCCAGGATAACATTTCCTACACATCCGACACTGGCAAGACCTACGACTTAAACACGGCAGACATGCTGAATACACTGCTCCTCAATTGCCTATTGTCCACAGGGCAGCTGAAAGATGGCGAGGGGTATGACGTTGACTTCGACCACCAGTTCATAGAGGCTGAGAAGTTTGATGCGAAACCCACATACAAGAAGTTTCTCGGATACCGTCCTGGCGTGGCGGTTATTGGCGACTTGATTGTCGGCATTGAGAACAGCGACGGCAACACAAATGTCCGTTTCCACCAGAAGGACACGCTGAAGAGGTTCTTTGAAAGGTTTGAAAAGAACAAGCTTATGATCAACCGTTTCAGAGCTGATTGCGGCTCGTGTTCTGAAGAGATAGTGGAAGAGATTGCTAAACACTGCAAGACCTTCTATATCCGTGCCAACCGATGCAGTTCGCTCTACAATGACATCTTTGCCCTCAGAGGTTGGAAGAAAGTGGAATTGGGCGGCATTGAGTTTGAGCTGGCCTCCATTCTCATCGAGAAATGGAAAGGGAAGGCATACCGTCTTGTGATTCAAAGACAGAAGCGGATAGACGGCGAACTCGACCTGTGGGAAGGAGAATACACCTACCGCTGCATCCTTACAAATGACTACGAGTCTTCCGAGAAAGAGATTGTCGAATTCTATAACCTCCGTGGAGGGAAGGAACGCATCTTCGATGACATGAATAACGGATTCGGCTGGAACAGGCTTCCAAAATCCTTCATGGGAGAAAACACGGTGTTTCTTCTGCTTACGGCACTCATACGCAACTTCTATAAATTCATCATGGCGAGGCTTGACGTGAAGAGGTTCGGACTCAAAGCAACAAGCCGCATCAAGGCGTTTGTCTTCAAGTTCATCTCTGTGCCAGCCAAATGGGTCAGGACATCAAGGCAGTATGTGCTGAATATCTATTCATGCAACAACGCTTATGCTGATGTGTTCCAGAATGACTTTGGATGACACCGACAACTTATGGTCGTGATTTTGCGTATTGCCTCAAGTCGCATGGTGGGGTAAGGGGATTTAATGCGTCTTTGTGGCGATTTTTGCTGCGTTGCACCCTCTTTTGCCACAGTGTCGCTACCTTTTTGACCTCTGTGTCATCTTATGAGGGCGGTTGCGGATTTGAGGTATAATATAATCTAAAAGCAAATCTAAAGGCCATAAATAAAATGGTGTTCCCTGATGTGATATATTTTCCAAATCGTGGAGGACTTCATCTATATTAGCGCTATTTTCTCCAGATAAATCTTCCAAACTCATATTTCCATTGCAATAGTCTATCCCATATCTGAAGAAAACAGACGCACTTGCAGAGTTTTCTAAGACAATATCCTTTACTTTCTTACATCTAAGTTCCATAAAATCAATATCTACTTTAAAATATTATGCAATAATCATTTTATATATCAAGATTTCACACTCTAGATAATTAATAACATCAAACAATATATCACCTATTATTTCTGTCTTGAGAGATATTCATTCTATATCTGAGATTTTCTTTCTGTAATTTAGTATAATTCTTGTAGAATGGAAAAACCGGCCCAAAACCTGTCCCGAAAGAAAATTTTGCTCCATAACTTATGGCCTTATGAATAAAATCTTCAGATTTATCTATTGCATCAATAATATTCCATCCTCTTGCTAAATAAGTAGCAATAGATGATGCGAACATATCACCCGTTCCATTCACATTCTTTGTTTTAATTATAGGTTTAATATATTCCCTAAAATCACCATTTTGTGGACAATAAAAATAATCTGCAAGTTTATCTTTATATGGCACAGATTTTATTATCACAGAATTACCCCAAATAGAAAGTTCCTTCAAGTCGTCTAGAATCCCATGTATATTCAATTTTCGCCCGAGTAGAATCTCTGCCTCTCGCATATTAGGTGTAATGATAGTGGCTAGTGGCATCAGTTTCTTTTTATAACAAAAAATAGCTTCATCTTCAAGAAGTTGATCACCCGAGGAACTAACCATAACAGGATCTACCACCAACGGTATACCAGCATAGTTTTTTATCGTCTCAGAGACTTTCAATACCAAATCTTTCGAATACAGCATTCCAGTCTTAATACAGTCGGCCTCGACATCCTCCATAAAAGACTGTATTTGAGACACTACCATATCAACAGGTATTAAACAAACATCCTTTACATGCTCTGTATCTTCATCAACAACACATGTGATAGCCCCTGCAGCGTATCCTCCACATGCAGATATTGCCTTGACATCTGCCTGTATCCCTGCAGAGCCAAGAGGTTCACTACCTGCTATAACAAAAACCCTGTAAGGGACCTTTCCTTCCTTAATCATTCTTACATCCTAATTTATCCAAACAACATACTAACTTATCAATGAAATAATCAACTTCCGACTTTGTAATACATAATGGAGGCAATATTCTCAGAATATTCCTACCAGAATATCCGGTAAAGATATGGTGATTGAACAGAAGCATCTCTCGGATCTTTGACACAGATATGGCAAACTCAACTCCTATCATTAGCCCACGTCCTCTAACATCAGTGATTAATGGCGATTCAATAGAACGCAGTTTGTGTATGAAATAATCTCCCACATTATTTGCATTTTCTATCAGGTTTTCAGTTTTCATGACCTGTATCACCGACAATGCAGCAGCACACCCAAGATGATTACCGCCAAATGTAGTTCCAAGCATTCCCTTACGAGGTTTGAAAACGTCACTTATCAGAACACCTGAAAATGGAAAGCCGTTGGCTATACCTTTGGCTACAGTAATGATATCCGGTTTAATGCCACTCCATTGATGAGCAAAGAACTTTCCTGTACGCCCGTAGCCAGACTGTATTTCATCCATAATTAGAATTGCGCCATATTGTATAGTCAGCTTACGCAATTCTTTAAGAAAATTATCCTCTGGAACTCTTATTCCACCAACCCCAGAAATACCTTCTATTATTACAGCACAAACATCTCCACTACGCAATACACTTTCCACCTCAGCTATATCCATTCCTGAAAAATATACATTATCATTGCAATTAAGAGGAGCTGTGATCAAAGGATTGTCTGTTACCTCTACTGCTGCTGATGTACGACCATGAAAAGAGTTTCTGAATGCTATCACCTTTTTCTTTCCGGTATGGAACGAGGCTAGTTTAAGGGCATTCTCATTTGCCTCAGCTCCAGAATTTACAAAAAATGCACTATAATCAGAATACCCGGAGATTTCCCCCAATTCATATGCAAGCTTCTCCTGAAGTTTATTAACTACTGAGTTAGAGTAAAACATCAGATTCTGCATCTGCTCATACATACATTTTACAAGGTACGGATGAGAATGCCCTATTGATATTACAGCATGTCCACCATAAAAATCCAAATATGAATTACCGTTGTCATCGTAAACATAACAACCAGAACCCCTAACAATATTTATAGGGAATATAGAATAAACATCAAACAAATTCATAATCTAATATTTTACTACTCCATCCTTCCATACTTCATTTCATCGCCATTCTTATCGTATTGTTTACGCTTGCCTGTTGGAGGAGCCGACAAGGTTACTTTGACTACAGCTGTACGATGAAGGCTTCTTTTAACTGCTTCCTCAAAAGCGTCCATGTGTTTTGGCAGAAAGCGTTGGCTAATTAATCTCAATGCCAAAATCTTTTCTTCATTATCAGTAACAACCTCAGCTTTTCCAAATGCAATAGCCGAACGGTACTGAAGAGTGAAAGTTCCATCTTTAGGACCAACCGTAGGTTGGCATTTTGTAACAGCAGAAAGACATACTTCTGGATTTACTGCTATAGCAT
Source organism: Bacteroides ilei (assembly GCF_900128495.1). Lineage (GTDB taxonomy): Bacteria > Bacteroidota > Bacteroidia > Bacteroidales > Bacteroidaceae > Phocaeicola > Phocaeicola ilei. The sequence goes on along the minus strand of NZ_LT635801.1, from coordinate 1,707,336 downwards.
CAAGTTTATCACCTTCTGGAGCACAATGAAAATACCAAATATCATCACCATTACTGGCCAAAGATAATGGTACTCCATATGCAGTACCGTCCGGTCTTGTAAAACTAACCGTTATATATGGAGCTTTGCGCATTATTTCCAATGCCCAGTTGCTGTCCATTTCCCTACTTACTTTTCTCATAAAGTTCTAAATATGCTTAAATATTTGCCTAATATTACAGGTAAGAACAACCTCTGTTCTATTACCTAGGTATAAAATATTCTATAACTATACGACAAAATTACCTTAGATGAAAAAAATACGATGTAATAAAAATGACACCATTGATATTTATTAGAGAAAATACCTGATGAAATAATCAATCCAATACATTTTCATTCTTAACTGTATGTTTTATTCAGCGAATATTTCAAATCTAAACTTTTGAAAAGCATATAATATACATACATGAAACTTCATCTATGAATAAAACACTATGTTCACATAATCCTCAGTAATCTGATAATCAGATTGGATATTAGTCCGGATAAAGTTTCATAATGTCGGCAGAAAATACTAACTTTGTACATTTTCAAAAAGAATAAGATTATGGAGACAATTGAATTTAATGACTATTATAAAGATATATTATTCTCAATACCACTATTCCGTGATTTAAATACTATATTAAAAAAGAGACTCATTCAGGAACTTGATTTTAATTTATTCAAGATTCAAAATAATGAAATAATTGCAGAACAAGGAGAAGCCTGTTCCAGGCTATATATCTTATTAAAAGGAGAATTAGAGGTCAATATTATTGATGCAAATGGCAATGAGGTTCTAATCGAAAATATTGTGGCCCCACGTGCATTTGCAACTCCTCATTTGTTTAAAGAAGACAACAGATTCCCCGCAACATTTAAAACGATTGAAGAATCTATACTTCTGACAGCTACAAAGGATTCCACATTCCGTCTCATCAGTGAATGTCCTGATATTTTAAGAAGTTTTCTTTGTGTATCCGGAAAATGTAATATATGTACAACTGTACGTTTGGATGTTTTATCCAGAAAAACAATTAGAGAACGTATCCTAGTATATCTGTTTAAAAAGCAGGCTAAAGACTCTAATATCATTAAGATGCCTCATACTTTAACGCAGCTGGCTGAATATTTGAATGTTACAAGACCTGCATTATCAACTGAATTCAATAAAATGGAAAAGGAAGGATTAATAAAAAGAATACCTAATGGTAACATAGAATTAAACTTGGCTAAAATTAAAAGGCCCATATAATATCAAGATTAATTTCAATTATAATAGAAGACCTGACAAATAGCTCATTTACTTTTATTTCATGACTATTTGCCAGGTCTTCTATTTTCTACTTACAGTAAATTATATGTAATTTACTCGTAAACTTCCAATTTTAACGTGAGTTCGAAATAGTAATAAATATATTTCAGTGATAATTAGAAACATAGCGATAAAAGTATTAAATTTATAGTGCTGAATTATAAGATTTAAACGATTACCACTATGTTTCCAGAGTCTAAAGTTACAGAGATTTATTGTATGGCCGATGATTTTTGCAAGGAATTTACATTGCAACAGGAAAAATATATGATTGAGGATAAGAAAACCAGGCATCGTAACAAACCTAACCGTATGAATGATGCTGAGATTATGGTTATTCTAATCCTATTTCACTCCGGTGGTTTTCGCTGTTTCAAGCATTACTACAAGGAATATGTCTGTAAACATCTGAAACACCTTTTTCCGCGTCAGGTTTCTTATAACCGTTTTGTGGAGCTGGAGAAAGAAGTGCTGCTTCCCATGACCATCTTCATCAAGAAAGTTTTGCTGGGAACCTGTACCGGCATCAGTTTTGTCGACTCCACTCCTTTACGTGTCTGCCGTAACCAAAGAATCCTTATTCATAAGACATTTGAAGGACTTGCCGAGCGTGGAAAATGTTCACTATGGGATGGTTCTTCGGATTCAAACTACATCTGATAATCAATGACAAAGGGGAAATTCTCAATTTTATGTTTACTCCTGGAAACGTGGATGACCGGGAGCCTTTGAAGCAGGGTAAGTTTCTGAAAAACATCAAAGGAAAACTATGTGCAGACAAAGGATATATTGGCCAAGCTCTGTTCGAGAACCTTTTCCTTGATGGCATTCAGCTTGTCACTAAAGTTAAAAACAATATGAAGAACTCGCTGATGAGCATTGCCGACAAGATTCTGCTCAGAAAAAGGGCCTTGATTGAGACGGTCAATGACGAGCTGAAGAACATTGCACAGATAGAACACTCCAGACATCGTTCGTTCAATAACTTTATAGCCAACTCTTTGTCGGCTATAGCAGCATATTGCTTTTTTGAAAAGAAGCCCGCCATTGATGTAAACTTTGTCAATGACGGACAACTGTCTATTTTCTAATTTTATATCGAACTCACGTAATTTTAGGGTATCCCCTTTTAGACGGGCGCCAGTCGGCACCCGTCTAAAAAAGAATCCACAAATTTAACGATTATTATTTGCATATTGTCATGGGAAGAAGGTTTTCGTAATCCGTTCTTCCCTTTTTTAATTCTCTGAGCAGCTTGCAGAAGTAATCCCTGAAGGAGACTCCTGCCTGTTTGCAGGTTTCTATAAAGGTATTATAGATTGCGGAGTTCTGTATTCCTTTCACGCTTCCGAAGAACAGGCTGTTCTTTCTTTGGACAGTGATTGGTCTTATCGCTCTTTCTGCTGCCATATTGTCTATGGAGTATTCTCCATCATTTCTGTAGGCAAAGATCTGATTCCAGAAGTTCTTCAGATAGTTAAGAGCCTTGCTCATAAGTTCGCTTCGGTTCTCATCCGGATTTGCAAGCAGATCATAAAGTTCTGTCCTTATCTTCTCGATGACCTCAGTTGTTTCCTTACTGTTCCTTCTGCGGTAAATCTCGTCTGCAGTAAGTTTTTCCCGGCGATAAGTATCTTCCATGCCGTATAGCTTTGCTATCTGCTCAAGGAAGATTCTTGCCTGCGGGCTTCCCTGGTCGAAGGCATACTTGAACTTTGCCCTTGCATGAGCCAGACAGCAGAGATGATCTATATCCATAAGTTCGTTGTCAAGATACATATATACGTTATAACCGTCACTCTGCAGTGATTTGATTTTTGCATCACCAAGGAACTCCTTCAACACATTTCTGTTCCTGCCTCCATGTTTCTGTACACCTTCATCATCCGTTGTATCCTCGTAGAAGAAGATGACTATACGCGCTTTTCTGTTTACCAGACACCACATATAGGTCTTTCGTTTCTTATTGTATGCGTGATAGCGGAGCCATGTCTCGTCCACATTCACGTTGGCACCGTCCTGAAGGGCAATCTTCTTGAGGGCAGGTATCAGCTTATTGAGCTGCATGGCACCTTTGTCGGCCCAGTTCAGCAGGTTCTGCACAGAGGTGTTCCAGTCCATATCCGACAGACGGTTCTTCGCCTCCCTGTATGCCGGTGTCGACATCTGGAAGCGGTTGAACATCAGATACGAGAGCATGTTTGCCGTAATGCTTGTACCCGGTACTATCTCGTCATAAAGGCTTGCCCGGACGTCATCCTTCATAGGAAGGAACATGCTTTCAATCCTGCCGTCGGCATGCTTCACCTTAAGTACCTCAAAGTGATGTTCCTCAATATGGCTCACAATGTTTCTTATTTTACGGTAGCTTGACGATATTACAACAGAATCCTCAGGAAGCATTGTATAATCAGACCTGTGTATAATCGGTGTACCTACACAAGTCTTATTGTATGTCATTCCTTTCCTGTATGGTCTTTCCTTGGAAAGGGAAGCCTTCGGAGTATCCTGCGTGTCGCATGATGCGGAAGAGTCCGGCTGTGGAACCTCGCTTGGTGGAGCAGTAGGAGTACCGTCAAAATCATCCTTGTCATCATGCTTCCCTTTTACGACCCTTTTACGGTCAATACCTTTGAGACTTTTGGAAGAGGCATAGGTCTGGGTATTCATAATGGAAAGACGTTCTAAAAGGGCATTATACTTTTTCTCAAGTTTTTTATACTCCTTATCGCGGAGCTTGTATTCAAGGACAACCTTGTCAGCCTTGCTGTTTGCCTTAAGCAGGGCATTTGTAAGGGAGTCTATTTTCTTATTGGACTCCTTCAGGTCTTTTCCTATTTCATCAAGCCGTGCTATCATTTCGTCAAGCTGCTTGCTCTTGCTCTGATTTTCCTCAAACAGGAACAGGGCGAACCTCTTTATCTGCTCATTATCCATACCTTCAAGGGGTGTATGCTCCTTTTCGGGTCTGTTCATCATCTCTTCAAGATGCTTGCGTCTGAGTGTATTTTCTATGAGCTCTTCCAGTTCCATGTTCTCTAATATTTTATGTAAAGATACTCATTTTCAATGAGATATACAAATATTTAGAGAATTTTTATCGCTGATTGTCAGAGTTTTATCTTTAAATTCTTATACTCGTTATTACTGGAGTTTCAAGTATCGTGACCAGGTCTTTCCAGTCTATTTTATATACTGTCACATCGTTCTTGCGCTCTATTTTCATGAACTTATAGCCCTTAATGAAAGACTTCTCATGAAGGTAGTAGGCATTGCGCTCATAGTGTATCATACGAACCTTGCGCTGGTCTTTAGACATGAACATGTAAACATCACCATTCAATGGATCACGGTGGTATCGACCTCGGATTATCTCGCATATACGCTGAGCCTTGCATCTCATATCGTGAAGCTCAGGAAGGTAGTAGAAGTTGTGAAGACCGTTGATGCTCAGCATAAGCCCTCCAGTTTCTCTACCAGTGTTTTCAGCCCCTGATAGTCTAAGCCTTTCTTCTGTATGCACAAGCCCTCACGAGTTCTTATCGTCACCATAATGCTTCCTTTATGGGGAGTTGTACGTTTGAGCTTGTCTTTAGCAACCTCCTGCCGTTCTTCATTGCCTGTCCGAATCAGCTCTTCCGGAATTCCTTCAACTTCTACAGGTACAACCTTTTTCTGTGTCTTCTTGAACCAGTCATAGAATGCCGTGTATGGAATATTGTTGCCAATGCAGAACGAGTTGATGGAAACCCCATTGGGCTCACCCTCGGTTTTGTAGAGGAACCACAGTCTTTCAAAATCTTTTTCGCTAAACATAATCTTTCGAGTTTTAAGTTTAGCACGAAGGTATGCGAAAGAGACATGCTAGTCAATACGCCAATTTTGGAAGCTTACAATTTACTCAATTGAGCGTTCTGTTTAATATACATTTTATTATCGAAACTTGAATTCAGAATAATTACCACCAAAACTCATACAGGAATCGTCACTTACAAAAGATTTGTGGGTTTATATTCAGTGATATCCATCCCCAGTCTTGCCAGCTGTTATGGTTACCTCCTTTTACAATATCCATTGTTGAAGTCCCGAACATTACAGAATAGCCTAAAGACAAACTTACATCCTTCATTATCTTCCAGTCCAGCTGATAATCAATTTCAGATCCTAATGAACGTTCCAGATTTTCAAGTTTCACAGCTGTAGCAAAATAATGATAATTCATTCCCATCGATACTGAAGAAGACACCTTATAACCAACTCCAATCTGAGTATCGGAAAGCCCTGGGTTATAACCTCCAATAAAATCAGAAGCATAGAAATAATCCATTGCCCCATAAAACTTATGGTGTGTTCCATATAATGGGTTGAAAGCCTTATATGTTCCGTCAGACTTATCATTTCCACTCAAGTAATCAGTTCCAACATTTACAGACCAGCTTTTATTTATATTATATGAAGCACGTGCACTACCCATAAAAGCTGATACTGAACGTGATGATACATTCTTGCCGAACTGATAATAAAATGCACCGGATAAATTCCATTGGCCGGGAGCATATTTAATGTATGTTCCGAATGTCTGCATATATTGAGTGTCAGATTTTCTTGACTCAGCATCGCCTCCCTCCTGACCAAGATTCATTGCCATAATTGAAAACTGTAAAGGGGTTGAAGCAAAATCATAATGATACCATAAAGTCTGCATATTCTTATACAGCTTTGTCTTGCTGCTATCATAGAATGTTCCTCCTATAACATTCTCGTCATTCTGATTAAATGCAAATATACCATGAAGCTGATGCCCATTTTTTCTATATCCAATTTTCAGAGCATCGTGATAACGTCCGGCTACATTCCAGTCCAACCCTCCGAGAATACGCTCATCGTCATACGAAAGAGCCTGTCTTCCCAACTGCATAAACCAATAATCATTAAATTCAAATGCAGCCCATGCTTCATTCAATATGAAACGGCCGTTCTTATCCACCAAGGCATCCTGTCCCCATACACCTACATGCTGAGCAGAGAATTTCAGAGAAAGGCGTTGACGTTCATATCCCAATGAAAGTCTGACACGTTCATTTATAAAACCGGACGGCAAATCACTTTCATTACGCGGATACAATGCTCCATTACGGTATTCACCTCTTGTACGAATCTGGGCCGAAACAAAAAATTTGTCTTTTTCGTTATTTTCTTCCTGGGCATAAGAGATTGATACATTTCCTATAAATAAGAATGCTATCAACATAGATAAGTTTCTTCTTCTCATAAATCATAAGGTTTAATCAGTTCATATTATAAGTATGTATACTGCTACCTTGTGCAGACGGCAAATAATTTATTCCCCACCAGCACATCTGCAGAAACACAAACGATAACAGTAAAACATACAAGGATGCTTTCCGTTTATTATGCATTCCTATCCTCATATGTATATATGTGAGATATGAAAACCATGTAACTGCAGCCCATGTTTCTTTTGGGTCCCATGACCAGTAATGTCCCCATGCTTCCTTTGCCCATAATGCTCCGGTCAACATACCTAGAGTCATGAATGACAATCCGACATATACCAGGTTATCACACAAGGCCATTTCTTTGACATCGCCTTGATTTTTCTTTATCCATAAAAGATAAATTCCCATTATGGCCGAAGCCCCAAGCATAGCATAAGCAAACATGTATATAATGACATGAGGAGCAAACCATGGGCTTTGCAACGCAGGCATCAAAGCCTTATTGTGAATTTCAGGTTTAAGAATGTTTACACAAATGAATACTACAGACAGTATAGTACTGAATCCAAGTATCCATTTATACCTCCATCTCATATAGGTAATCAACCCAGCAAATGGCAGGAAAAAAGAATACCACAGACGGGTCTCTCCCATTGTGCGCAAAGGAGGTCTCTCCAATGAATACCACAACAAGACTATAAATGTTCCAAAGACAAGAAGTCCTATAAAAGTAAATGTACATGCTCGTATTTTGAATTCTTTAAAAGCATTCCATGAACCTATAATCCAGAACAATACAGACGCTATGGCAAAATATATAAACCAGTCCCAACTCATCATATTTCCCTATTTTCTAATTATTTTTCTTTTGGGCAGTGACAAACATACACACAGCACCAAACATCATCATTATAATTCCTACATAAACAGCCGGAAGCCAAGGATCTAAAACCAGTTCAAAAACACTTATATCACTCCAACGTCCTTTGCTTTCATCATAACTCAACTGATAAATCTTCCAGTTTTCTATATCTGCAGGTTTGTTTACTTCTATTGTTTTTTCCTGTTTTTTTCCGCTTTCTGTATATATAACTACATCTGAAGAGAAACGTCTGGGTTCTCTATCCGGCATTACCAGACTGCAAATACTATCAAGGCGAAGAGCCTGATATGGGAACAGAAAACTTCCACAGCTTACCCAACCACTTGCAGTTCGTTTCCCATCACAGGAAACAGCCTTCACGTTTACAGCATAAGTGGCTCCGGTACTTGGCCATTCAACATACCTTACAGTATCTTCTCCTGATACTGATGCAGCCATTTCTATTCTGTCCAATATTTCAAACTTCCACTCTGACAGCTTACCTGAATTTACCCCATCTTCCAGCAAAAGGTGTTCAGGTTTATCATATGGTAAAGCCTTTCCTGTAGAATTATCTATCAGCATCAGTTTCGGTGGGTATTCGTCTATACTGAAGTCCTTTAGTTCTATGGCTAACGGCAATTCATGTAAATTCCCGTTAATGTCTGTAGCACGCCATTCAGTCTGACCAATACGGGTATTCATAGTCAGCCTCTTCATGTCAGCACTTCCCAAAGTAGCTGAAACCAAAGCTATAAACAACCCTAAATGATTTAGCAGAAATGGTATTCTGGCAACACGAAATGAGAACAAATATTTTATAGAAACTAGCCCCACTATTGAAGTCATCCAAATATAAACCAGAATGAAAGGCCAAAAAGAAAGCATACTGTTAAATATGGAAAATCCGTCCGAAGAAACAGAAGACGGCATCTGTTTTATCATCCCCATAAGGAATGTCAGAAATACAACTGCTATCAATGATGGTACAGCTGCATTATACGACATTGTCCAACGAACAAAATATAGCTTTTTCCTTAAAATATAAAGCATTATCAAAACCACTACATACACTGTTAAAATACAGATATTAAGTGGCCAAGCAAAACTGCTCCAGTCAACAGCCCCCGTAAATAGATGCAAAATAAGACCTATGGCTATCAATCCGCCACAGGTCATTATTCCTTCTTTTACTCCCCAAGTATTCTTCCACATAAATATCAAATAATACGTCCGTTAGACTTTGCCTCTTTCAACCAACCTGGTACAGTCTTATTCATAAAACGCTCCTTTGCAGCTTTCTCTGCTGGAATATCCAATCCGATAAATTTCTGAGCCTTTTCCTTGGTTGAAATATCAGGCATAGGTACATTGTCCGTATATCCATGCTTTGCCAATATCCTGGAAATAGACAATCTCGCTTGTAAGGCTCTGTCAAGTCCATGCGAAAGGATTCTCTGTATTTCCTGAGGCGCATGAAATGCTGCTCCGTGTGATGCTACTCCAAAGTCCCATCTCCACTGTGCCTCGCGAAGAAGCTTTAGAACAGGCTTCATTTCATTATCCGTAGCTCCCTTGTCCCATGCAAATTTGGCTTCAATATGTGCAGAAGCCAGTTCTTCTTCCAGACGGTTTCTTATTTCATTAGCCTTACGCTGACGTTCATAAACATTATTACGCAAAGTTTCCTCACTTTCACGGTGGCAAACCTGACATGTACGGTCTATCATGGCAAGAGGGCTCTGGATATGATGGTCACTGAACTTCATACCACCTTCACTCTTATACGGCATGTGGCAGTCTGCACATGATACCCCACGCTGTCCATGAATTCCCATCTGGGATATTTCATAATCAGGATGTTGTGCCTTGATAATAGGAGCACGGCTTAAGGCATGTGTATAGTCAGAGAAATTGTTCTCATCATAATATTGTTCTATTGTTTCCACTGTCATACCCTTGTCCCAAGGAAATGTCAGATATTTTCCATCCCCTTTGAAGTAATATTCCACATGGCACTGCGCACAGACCAAAGAACGCATTTCCTGCGGTGTTGCCTTTGTTATATCTTTTCCCTGACGTGCAAATGCTTCAATCAAAGCCGGACGGCTTATATGAAGATCCATAGTCTCTGCATCGTGACAGTCTGAACATCCTATAGGATTTACAATCTCAGAGCCAAAAGCAGCCCACTTATTATTATAGAATGAATCAACACCTATTTCCTGCATCATACGTGGGACATCAGGACTCTTGCATGTCCAGCATGTAGAAGGCTGGGGACCGTCATTTTCGTTTTCCGGAGAACCGGTACGTAATGTTGCTCGTATATCCTCTATTGCATGCATATGTCCACGCGGTGTAGAATAGTCCTTTGAGAAAGCATAACCAGCCCAAAGAATGACCATTTCAGGACGTTGTTCTAGGACGTCAACCATTACGTTTCCATTAAATTCACTCTGAAAATCAGTATTGGCAGTTTCTGTCCAAGTCTGATATTCTCTCGGGAAATCACTCTGGAACTTCTCATTCTGAGGTACAATACCCTTCATAGGATTTTTTCTGTTATTAAATATGCTTACCACTTCTGCCCTGCGTTCAGACAATGCAGAAACAGCAAGTCCCAAACAAAAAACAACGGTCATTGAAACACCAAACAACAACCATCCATGCCAAGATTTAAAATTATTGTTCATATACTATAGTTTTATTTTATTATTTCTTCATTTTCTTAAGCCATTCCGGTACGGGTGATTCAGGTAGTGGAACTATCGCATTGGGAGTGGAAGAGAGACTGTTTTTACCTCCATGAGGTACCTCCCTATGGCAATCCCAACATGCTTTCCCTTTTCCAACTTCAGACATCATATAGTCTATACGTCCTGTTTCCACAAATTCAGTATTAAGTTGCTGGTGGCATCGTATACAGTTATTCATTATTACTTGTGAGCTTGCAGGATGTGCCTGTATGACCTGTGGTTCAGAACTTGTCAGAAAAGCTGCAACATGCTTCATTCCATCCATTCCCTTAAAAGTCCATTTCTTTACAAAGTTCTCATGAGGAACGTGACAATCATTACAAGTAGCATTTATTGAATGAGAACTGTGCATCCATGTAGCGTAATAAGGGGACATAATATGACAATTCACACAAGCTGAAGGTTCATCAGTAAGATAAGTATGCGCCCTCAACATATAAAGGAAAAATAATCCACCTCCTACTATAGTTCCAGCCATGATGGCTGTTATTATTTTCTGCCTTTTAGATAATATCATATATATACATTTTTTTGCAAAAAAAACATTTTATCGAAATAATCAGTGTAAGAAATATGACACTTGCATTATTTTTTAAGTTATCTATTCCATTAAAGATAAATTCCAATACTGCTTTATAATCGTATTTGTTCCTTTCTTAAGGAGAATTTTCTTTATGACTATCGCCTTGAAAATTCATCTGAAAAAATGTGGTAGTAAACTGATTAAAATTAAAATGAAGATTATAGGAATTAACTACAAGCAACATGATGCTAGCCGTATAATCAAAAGGAGGCTATCGTTATATAACACTATAATTTTAACCAATACATTTTACCGACCGCTACCTGCTCAATCCGCGTCATCCGGTAACGGTATTCGTCATCGGAGCCGGAGGTACCGGCTCACAAGTGATAACCAATCTGGCACGCATGAGTATGGCACTTCAAGCATTGGGCCATCCCGGACTGCATGTCACCGTATTCGATCCCGACACAGTAAGCCAAGCCAATATAGGACGCCAGCTTTTCAGTGAGACGGAACTGGGACTGAACAAGGCCGTATCACTTGTCACACGCATCAACCGTTTCTTCGGATACGCATGGACTGCAGAACCGCAATGTTTCCCCACCAGGAACTTTTCTGGAGAAAGCACAGCAAATATCATCATAACCTGTACGGACAATATACGTTCACGTCTTACGCTTTGGAAGTTCCTGAAGAAAGTCCGCAAAGAAAACTTCAGTGACCATTCGGCTCCCATATACTGGATGGATTTTGGGAACAGCCAGACAAAAGGACAGGTCATCATCGGGACGGTACGTGAGAAAGTTCTCCAACCTTCTTCACAGGAATATATTCCCATGCCTAAAATGAATGTCATCACCGAGAAAGTGGACTATGCAAAAATCAAGGAAAAGGAATCAGGACCAAGCTGTTCTCTGGCGGAAGCTTTGGAAAAACAGGATTTGTTCATCAACTCCACACTGGCACATATCGGATGTGACATATTATGGAGAATGTTCAAGGAAGGAAAGACACTGTATCGCGGTGTCTATGTCAATCTGGATACATTGAAAATGACCGCAATCCCAGTGTAATGCATAAGTGACCGTATCATCTTTCCATCAGAATACGGTCACTTATTCTATTTGCTACTTATTATTTACTATGTTCTTACCTCGCTGGAGAAGGAAACTCTGTATCTCTGAGGCAAGATAGAATGATTTCCCGTTCTTTTCCACCGAGTAATATTTAATCTTGCCCTCTTGCCTGTAACGTGCCAAGGTTCTTTGTGACACACCAAGGAGTTCTGCCAGACACATTATCAAGCAGTCTGTCTCCGTTCATACATTCTTTCAGACGGTTCATCTGATCCAGTTTCTTTTCAATGCGGGCAAATCCCTCTACCATGGTTCCTATAAGTCTTTCGAGTATCTCATTATCTATATATGACATAATTCCAATGTTATTAAATGAATAAATCGATACTCTCTTCGTGCGCACTCTAAGAGTATGTACTTATAGTAGTGAAAATAGTATGCCTGAATCTAAGACAAAGATCAACAAGCTTATTAGACGCTGATAATCAGGCGTATATTTTTTCTACTTAATATTTAGTGTAAACCAAAAGTGTAAACTATGTAATACAGAATTGGAAACGGGTTAACACAGCCACCAACAATGACATCTGATGCTACCTGACGACACCTAATGACAACATTTTGTATCATATACATATTCAAAATACATTTGTACAAACTCAACTTTTTTGGATATGGAAATCATTGGAATTGAAACAGCTACATATGAAAAGACATTAAAGGAAATTGAAAACTTCCTTGATACCATTGATAAATTGATTACAGCTTCTTCACAGAAAACAATAGGGGAATGGTTGGATAATCAAGAAGTTTGCCTGATCCTCAAAATTTCTCCAAGAACATTACAGAATCTTAGAGATACAGACCAAATCTCTTATTCTCAAATTGGAAAAAAGATTTATTATAAAAAAGAAGATATTCAGAAGTTCATTGAAAAACACAACAGAAAATTATGAGCAAAGTAATTACCCAAGATAATGAGCAAGTTATTCAGATATACAATAGGTTAAAAGATACGCTAACAAGACTCGAAGATATTCTGAAGAACAACAACCCAACACTTAATGGGCATAGATATATGAATGATGCAGAATTGGCAAATTACCTTAAAGTATCAAGACGCACTTTACAAGAATATAGAAATAATGGAATCTTATCCTATTATCAGATTGGAGGTAAAATTTTATATCGGGAATCTGATATAGAAGAACTTCTTGAGAAAAACAGACAGGAAGCATTCCGTTAAACATTTCTTGGAATTTTCGTTGATTTTCAAAGCAAAAATCCGTATCTTTGCAGTACTGACAAAGAGTTGTATATCAGTGCAGAACAAAGAAGTTCAATCGAGGTGAAATAGGTGGACTAAATGATAAACAGCAAGATAAGTAACTGATTATTAGCGATAAAAAATATAAGGTTCCGCCCCCAAGCGGATCACATCAATAAAAAAGGCTTCCAAATGGAAGCCTTTTTTATTGATATTGCTAATCTTACAGACACTATTCTTATTAACCGCAGAATCAACTAAAAAACAAGCTATTCCATTTTTATTTAAAACCTGAATATAATACTTAATAAAACAGAAAAGAATGTAGGCTACTGCACATAAGTTTGTAATTATTACAAACTTAAATACATTTGCAATAATTAGAACAGTATTCACTTTTTACATTCCAACGTATGAAAAAATTCTTTTTATTATCAATGCTGCTCACCTTCATCGGATCCATGCCTGCACTGGCACAAACAAAAGAATTCCAGCTCTCCAGCCACATTCTTGACATCCACCTCGGGCAACCGGCACCCGGAGTAAAAATAACACTGGAAAAACAGGATAAAAACGATTCCTGGCAGACAATAGACGAAAAAATAACCGACAAGGATGGAAGGGTAAAAGACTTCCTTGAAAAAAAAGGGAATGACAACAGAGGTATATATAGGCTGACCTATCACATAGGTCCTTACTTCAAAAGGCAACAAAAAGATACGTTCTATCCATATATTCAAGTAGTGCTCGAAATCAAAGATGAAAACCATTACCATGTGCCTATAACCCTTTCTCCATACGGATATTCAACTTATAGAGGCAGTTGAATGAATAAAGACGAAAGCTTACCAGTATCATCGTACAATTGAGTAAGCTTTCGTCTTTTATTCTATCATATTCTAACGTATAGCTATCGGTTCACATCTATTGCCCTGATGACTTTGGCAGGGACACCACCTACTATCATATTATCAGGAACATCTCTCGTCACGACAGCTCCAGCCGCTACAATCGCATTTTCACCTATCGTAACACCTGGCAGGACAATAGCTCCCGCCCCAATCCATGCATTACGTTTTACAGTAACCGGTTTGACCAGCAGATTATGACGGACTGCCGGATTTTCAGGATGCCCCTCAGTAGCTATCTTCACACCCGGAGCTATAAAGACACCATCCTCAATGGTAATTCCCCCTTGATCAAGAAACGTACAGCCGAAATTGATGAACACCCCTTTCCCTACACGGGTAAGCTTACCGAAAGCCGTATAGAAAGGTGGAAACATTCTGACGGAAGCATCCAGCTCACATCCCCATATACGTTCCAATAATGCGCGTACCTCATCCGGCGAATGATATCCGGAATTCAACTCACCTACCAGTTTCATCGTCTTCTCAAACTCTTCTCTCAGTAAAGGAAAATCCGGATCCGTTTCAACGATCCGTTCGCCCTTTCTCATCCTTTCAATCACATTTCCCATAAATGTACATTCAATTAAGTCTATTATTCATCCACTGAAAAAACCAATACACCGGAGGTCGGAATATCCTGCGAACCGATCAGGACCTTACTTCCTTGTGGAAGTTCAAAATGATAAGGCCGGTCTGCATAATTCAATACAATACCGAATCCGTTACGGTATTCCATTGTAACACCATAAGGCAGGTTCATGACAGAAATACCCAAACGGGCGTACAGCTTATCCAGCACCTTACGTTCTAAAGTTCCGTCGGTCGTGTCCACTCCCACATAGGTTACCGTACCTTTCCCTAATTTACGGAAAGTAACGGCAGGCTTTCCCTCATAAAATTCCTGCGTATACGTAGCCCATACTTCATTATCGGACTGAGGCATCAGAATTTCACCCCATGTATTCCAATTATAGTCACAGTCATCCATCCTGACTGTTCCCGGCAGATCAGGCAACAACAAATCATAAAATTCGATTTTATCGCCTGTCAGTTCACTGATCATGGAACCGAAAGGTGCTTCAGGCAGCCTTCCCATACGATCTTTCTGCGCCGTACGGCAAGTCAGTACCAGATTGCCGCCCTCCATCACATATTCCTTCCAACGTTTTACCAGCGCCTCATCTGCAAGCTGGTATGCCGGTACCACCAGAACCGGATACCTCGAAAAATCCTTTTCTTCCGAAATGAAGTCCACAGGGGCCCCATACGATTTCAACGCACGGTAATACTTGTCGACATGTTTGAAGGTATCCCACGTATGGTTCTGCTTCTGACGGTCAATACTCCAATAATTTTCAGGATTCCACAGAATGGCAGTAGTACGTTTCACATAATCGGCAGGCTTGGCCTCCCGTTCCCTTGCAACAGGACGCAATCCACGGATTTCCCGCATGAACTGTTCATATTCATGCCCTCCCAAAGTTACGGTAACCCCATCGGTACCCACTATACCATAATGATACTGCTCGGTACCATATAGCGGCTGACGGAAACGATAGGTACAGATAAAATCGGATCCACCTGCAAATACACTCCACAGCCATAATCTGACAGCTCCAGGATATGGCTGAGGATTGATGCTCCCCCAGTTCACCTGTCCCGGCTGAAGCTCCATCACACCATAAGTACCGGTTACCGGACGGAAAAAATCATTTGCCATGGCAATCCGTAACGGGTTTCCTATACGGAAACCACGACGACCTATGCCTTCATTGTCCCCATATACCATATAACGGGTATAACTCATGAAATCCAATGTCTTGCTACCACCGATATGGCCTTTGTCATAATCGGGAATGTAATTGGTAGTTACCCACTGGTTCTTGGCATATTTCTTGATCAGACGACATTGTTCATCCAAAAATTCATTCGTCTGTAAAGCAGCAAACCTACGGTAATCCAAAACCTGATGATGGTTCATGAACATCAGAGAAAACTGAGGCAGATTGATTTCATCGAACGAACTATATGTCTGACTCCAGAATGCAGTTCCCCACGCCTCATTCAACTTCCGGATATCATCCTGATATTTTTCTCTCAGGAATCGACGGAAACCATCCAAAGCCTCTTTACCGTAATCAAACTGTACGGCAGGTTCGTTATCCAACTGCCATCCTATGATACGTGAATCATTTCCATAATGCTTTGCCAACTCCTCAATCATGCGGAATGCCAGTTTACGGTATGTCGGCGATGCGAAAGAAGCATGCTGGCGGGCTCCATGATCCATCACATTACCCTGTTCGTCACGTAACAGTATTTCAGGGTATTTACGGCTCAACCAGACCGGAGGAGTAGCAGTAGATGTACACATAACAACCTTCAGGTCATATTTATCGGCCAAAGCCACAGCCTTATCAAGCCATGAAAAATCATAGACCCCTTCCTGAGGCTCCAGTTGTGCCCATGCAAATTCAGCAAAATGCGTGAACTCAAACCCAAGCTCATGCATTTTTTTCAAATCCCGTTCCCATTCGTTTTCATTCCAATGCTCCGGATAATAATATGCTCCAGTCAGTGTCAGATCCTTATCTTTGAACCATTCATTCTGTCCGTGTATCACAGGGAAAGAAATGGCCAGACACATCAGACAACTTATCAATCTTTTTTTCATATACATGTCTTTTTCAAGGTTACAAAAAGTCTTCATTGTATCATATTATCGGGGCATTACAGTCACCTTACATGGCTGTTCCAATGCCTTTTTCCATTCTTTTGCAAAAGCAAACCAATCCGTTGGAGTCGGATAACCGAACTTCTCCTTCCGAGACGTAAAAGCAGTATAATAACGGAAAGAGCTCTGTCCAGGTGCCTGGATTACATACAAATAATTTTCCTTGTCTGCCGCTTCTTTGGACACTAGTTTTTTAGGAATATAAGTGGCCAATCCAACCGTCTGACGGGTATATTTGACAGTATCGCCTGTAGGCCAGTCGGTACCCCAACTTGCCACCAGACCTTCATGATCGGAATATTTTTCAGAAGTACCCAAAATATTCTGCACACCGGTGGCAAAAGTTTCATGATCCAGCGGACGGTCAAAAATTGCATCTACTTGTACATCACGATGTCCGGCATATAAGGTATAACGGTTAATCATGTTAAGCTCCTTTCCCTGATATTTCCAAGCCTTTACCTCTGCATCGGCAATCGTACGGACCGGTCCGGAAGCGATCAGTCGTTGTCCACGGAAAGCAACAGGAGCAATATCCGTTGCCTGAGTACCATCCCAACCTCGAAGAGTTCCTGCCCCGCAACTCCCTCTTACCAGAATGACATCATCACCGAACCCCTTCTTCAACTGCTCATCGGTAGGATAAAACAAACTTTCTTCAATCTCCAACCCCTTGTTGAATTTTCCATAAAGGTCAGTAGTCTGCTTTTGGTTATAATAGATCCGATAAGCCACCAGTTCACTTTCAAAGGCAATGCCATGATGCATCAGCACGGTATACGTATCACTGGTTCCCGGTGCATAAATGGAATATCCTTTTTCATATTTATCTTTATAATGAGTACGGAACAACATCTGGGCATACACACGCGGCTTATAGATCTTATCGGTCTTCTTTGCCGACAATGTGACCTGCAATGTCTTTTTTCCTCTAGCCGGCACATCAATCACGAAAGCCAGCTCATCGGCACGCATATCGAAATCCAGATCATCCAGCTGTGAAGGAACCTCAACTTCTTCATCCATAACAACCGCCGACTTTACGGTAAAACCATTAGCCCAGTCGTGTAGACTAACCACTACCGGTTCGTCGACCTTCACCGCATCGGAAGGATTTTCAACAACTATTTCCAAATTCTTCTCCTCCACCGTCTGGGCTGAAACAGCAAGACAGCTGGCAAACAATACAGACACAAACAATCCTAATGTTTTCATGATATCAATAATCTATTTTTCATCCATTTATACTATAACTCATTTAATTCCCGGAATTATTGTCGTTTTTCGCTCCTTCCTCCTCCCCTTTGGTATCACGTTGTCGGGTATTTGAAGCGGTATTACCTTTATCCGGATGTGGCTCTTCCCCTTTCTGGTAAGCCGAGGGCGTAATGCCGAACTGGCTTTTGAAACACTTGCTGAAATAGAACGGATCATTCAATCCCACCTGATAAGATACCTCCGAAATCGTCATATTCGTCTGACGGAGCAACGTCGCCGCCTTTTTCATACGCATGATACGGATATATTCATTCGGAGAATATCCGGTAACTCCTCTTACCTTACGGTAGAACAAGGAACGTCCCATACACATCATTGAAGCGAACTCATCGACCGAGAACTGTGCATTCGACAGCTGGCTCTCAACTACTTCAATCATCTTGTCAACAAACTGCCGGTCGGCATCCGAAGAACAAAGAACTGAGCGCACCTCCTTCGGATCGTTCGAAAACTTTTCTTTCAGTTTTTCACGCTGTTCAATCAACTTGAACGCACGGGTAAGCAACAACTGCATGCTGAACGGCTTGGTAATGTAGGCATCTGCTCCCATACCCACTCCCTTCACATGATTGTCGTCCGAATCCAAAGCTGTCAGCAGAATAATAGGAATATGACTGGTAGCCAGATCATTTCTCAGCTTCCGGGTCATATCAAAACCTGAACATACCGGCATCATGACATCACTGATTATCAAATCCAGCTCTGTATTCTTTGCAATGTCAAACCCTTCATTTCCGTTCGAAGCCACCAATACTTCAAAATAAGGACTGATCTCCTGTTGCAGGAAATTACGTACATCCATATCGTCTTCTACAATCAGTACCTTACGTTTGTTCAGCGGAGAACGGGCAAATTCCGGCACTTCCACTTCACTGTTTTCCTTCTTCATTTCTGTGGCAAAATGTTTTTCCGCCTCCACCTCTTCACGCAGAATAGCATTGTCGGGAACCAGAAAATCCTTTTCCTCAAAAATGGAAGAGTCAGTAGGCAGTTCCACGGTAAATATAGATCCTCCCAACGGATTTTCAGAAAAACGGATTGTTCCCTTCTGGAGTACAACCAGTTCATGGGTCAAATGTAATCCTACCCCCATACTGCTGCCCGAAAAGCTGCTCTGCATAAAACGATGGAATAACTCTCCCTGCTTCTGTTTCGGGATACCGACCCCTGTATCCGAAACCTGCAACCGGATCTTCTTTGCATTCTCATCAACTGCAACACTGAACACAATCTTTCCCCGGGAAGGGGTATACTTGAATGCATTCGACAACAGATTATAGACAATCTTATCCAAATGTCCCTTATCAACGAACATCCTGTATGAATCACGATCGGTTTCAAATGTATATTCCATATGTTTTGATTCGGCAATATCCATGAAACTCTGATAAATATCCTGCAGGAAGGGTATCACATCCATTTCCTCCAAAGCCAGTGAAAGTTTCCGGTTCTGCATTTTACGGAATTCAAGCAACTGGTTGATAAGACGGAGCATACGTTGTGTACTCTTGTCCATGATTTTAATAGAAGACAACTGTTCCTTGGTTAATCCTCCGATACGGTGAATCTTCTCCAATGCCCCTTGAATCAAGGTCAGCGGTGTGCGGAATTCATGGGAAATATTGGTAAAGAATACCAGCTTATATTCGGTAAGCTGTTCTTCCATAGCAATCTTATAACGGAGCGTATTCATCTTGTTCAATATACGATACGTAAAGTACAGCAGTGCCAACAAGACTACAATATACAATGCATACGCCCAATAGCTTCTCCAGAACGGAGGAGACACTACAATCTTCAATACAGCCTCCTGGTCCGACCATACCCCCAACGAATTGCACGCTTTTACATGCAGATAGTAAGTACCGGGAGACAGGTTCTTGTAAGCTACAAAACCTAGTGAAGAAGGGACACTCCATTCCTTATCATAATTTTCCAGTTTACTCATATATTTTTCTCTGTCGGAATAATCCATAATCGAAAATTCGATATTAAAGGAATTCTGGTCGTACTTCAGATTCACGACAGACGAATATGCCAATGCCGAATCCAACGGAGAATCCGGCTGCCCCGGCCGTACAGATTCACCATTCAGTTTCAGATCCGTAAATACCACTTCATTCTTCATGTTCTTACGACGAAGTTTCAAAGGATCTACAACGGTAAGTCCATACCGGCTTCCAAACGCCAGACGCCCGTCATCCAGCCGGAGTGTACTGTTATCACCATATACATTTCCCTGCAAGTTACTGGAGAACAGGTAATTCTCGAACAATTTCTTCTGCATATCAAAACGTGATACACCATATTCGGTCGTAATCCACATATGACCTTGCAAATCCTCCACGAATCCCAGTACCATCGGATTAATCAATCCGTCGGAAACATCATAATGTTCGAATACCAGATCCGAATAATCCTTTCCCGGAGTACAGACAGCAAAGCCTGCCCCCGTTTCAGCAATCCATATACGTCCCTTCGAGTCCATCACGATACTTCTTATTTCATCGGTCTTGATACTTCCTTTATCCAACGAATACCGATAGTAGTCACGCGGATTCTTCAAAAGCCTGTCAGGATAAAAGCAGAACAGTCCATCACTTGTTCCGACCCAAATCCAACCGTTACGGTCCTCACAAAGCGCACGGATACGTTTCATACCATCAGTCTCATTGAAGAAATGACGGAAAACATACCCATCTCCTTGTGAAACAGCCAGATCAAGTCCTCCTCCAAAAGTTCCTACCCATATATTCTTTTTCTTATCCTGCAACAGACAGAATGTCTGGTCGAACGAAAGACTTGAAGGATCATTGGCTTTATGGCGGTACTCCTTACCACCAATCAACAATCCTCTTACGCGGGTACACAACCATTCTACTCCCTTTTCATCGGTCAATGCAGCGTATATATTGGTATTGAAATGTTCTGCTTTCAGAATGTGGTTCAAATCAGGTGTATATTCATAAACATCCCCATTCCTGTTACCTACATAAATATTACCGTCCTTATTTCTTTGTAGCATACGTATTGCATTTCCCCAATCGAAAGATGGGGTTCCATACGGATAAATACGTGTAGCCCCTTCATTGATGACGCTGATACGTGACAAACCTGTATATTCCGAACTTACCCAAACGTTACCCGAACGGTCTACCAACAAAGCCTGTACAAAATTGGAGCCCAAATAACCTTGCAAATCATTTTCACTAGCCTGAAAATGCATCAATTCCTTTGTATTCTTGTCGTAGGCAAATAACCCGTTGCCATAAGTCGTAATCCAGATAACACCATGCTTATCCTGCACTATCTGATAACGCTCCACATCGATGAAATTGATATTTGACTCAGGCATCAACTTGAACCTGGTGACCTCACCGGTAGAGCTTTCTACATAATACAGAGATCCGGTCTTGTTATACAACCAACAATTCTGCAGATTATCATATACGATGCCGGCATTTGACATATCATACGGGGCCTCAGCCTTTTTCAGGCCACCATTATCCATATTATAACAATACCCTCCATGAGGAGTGAAAATATACAGTTCGTTTTTCAATGTCATGGCATCAGTCAACTGCAACCCCTTCATGGGAGTATTCCCAGCCAATGTTACAAAATTCATCTGGCGGTCACACCGATACAGATCACCGTTTCCGGAAATACAGAACACATTTCCATTGTAAAGTTTCAACCTCCACAAGTCATGTGCACCATTAACAAGCCTCATGTCCTTACCGTCCCAATAAAACAGACCTTTATCCGTAGCGAACCAGATGCGTCCGCGTCCATCTTCCAACACGTCGTTCACTTCATTCGTCTTGAAGACATGATTCAAGTCAAAATCCTGCACGGAAAAATGTCCATTCTTATATATAACTCTCCGGCATCCGTCACGCTGCCCCCATAGCCATACTTCATTGTCTACAGTCAGCAAAATCTTACGGTAATGGCGTGCGGCCGCAGTACCATTACCCGAATAATCGACGAAACAATCGGATTTCAAATTAAAACAGCTCACCAAATCGGCCTGGGTAGCAATCCAAAGGAATCCGTTCTTATCTTCAAGCAACGAATGTACACGATGATCGGAAAGAGAAGTGTTACGGTCTTTCTGAGGACGAAATGTTATGAATGAATTCCCGTCATACCGGCTCAACCCGTTCTGGGTCCCCAACCAGATAAAGCCTTTACTGTCCTGATAAATACAGCGCACCGAATTATTGGCAAGTCCATCGGACATGGTAATCCGCGTAGAACGGATTTCAATGCCGGCCCACCCCACCAAACTATATGTAAAAAAAAGAAATAAGCAAAATAAGATTTTTTGTTTCATACCTATAATGATTGCGGATAAAATTATCTGCAAATATAATAAAAAGGATACATAAGCTTATGTATCCTTTTTATTATAAACGGTCTTTTAATCCATATGAAAAACTTCCGGCAACGGAATGGTTACAGGTGAGTTGTCGGGATTTACTTCCATTATATCGGCCATATAATCCCACCACTTCTGTACAATCGGATTATTCCCCATATCCTGTGAAGATTCCTCTCCTTTCGTTTTCTGGCAAGCGAACAAGATATTGGTATCTTTATCCCAATAGATAGAATAGTCATATACTCCATTATCCGACAACATTTTCTTCAACTCCGGCCAGATTGCCGCATGACGTCTTTCATATTCTTTTTCGAAACCTGGCTTCAAAAACATTTTAAAAGCTTCTCTTTTCATAAAACAAACATTTATATTGTTAACAAAAGTCTCTTATCATCTCTCCGGGATATAATTCATCAGTTACCGTCCGGTTTCTGCACATCGATGAACGGGCTGTCATTCCAGTTGAAATCTTCCACGGCATCTGGGTGGGCTGGATCGAAAGGCTTATAATCACTTCTAAGGAAGTGTACAAAAGGCAGATCAAGCTTCTTCATCCCTTCGATCACACATTTCGCTATTTCATACGCTCCATACGGATTGAAATGGGTATTGTCTTCCAGCTTCCGGGTCTGTCCCGGATAAGTATTGGCCGGATAGTGGACAAAAGCTTTCTTTGAAGGCTCTACCCCCATTGCTTCATAAAATGTACGGGTCATATCGTGCAATTCGATGACCGGAACATTTTCACGCTGCGCTACCCAACGCATTGCATCCGGATAATCTTCATGCGTTTCTACAATCTTACCGTTTCCGTCAAAAGAACGTCTCTGTGTGGGTGTCACAAAAACAGGAATACCTCCCTTCATACGCACTTCATCGACAAACGTCTTCAGGTTAGTGGCAAAGAAATAATACGCTCCCTTACCCGGTCCCTTCAATTTTTGGTCATTATGTCCGAATTCAATGAACATATAGTCTCCCTTCTTCATCTCACTGAGAGCCTTCTTCAAACGGTTAGCCTTAATGAACGTATCGGCCCGTTCACCGCTTTCTGCATAATTGGCGAAGCAGACATTCTCATCAAAGAAACGGGTAATCATCTGTCCCCAGCTGGCCCATGGTTCCGTATCCTGATCGACTACCGTAGAATTTCCAGCAAGGAATATTGTAGGAACACTGTCCGTCTTTTCGATAACCAGACTCTGAACACAAGGCATATTGCCATTGACTTCAAAAGTCAGCTTGTTATCCCAATTAAGTTTGTTACGTTCTCTGGGCTTTATATGTACACGTTCCTTCTCACCTATCAAAGTGTCGCGCTTATTTATAGTAAAGCTATAAGTGACAAATTCTCCCTTCTTAGTTGGTACATTTTCCAGAAACAGACGGCGGGATTCGCCACGTACCGTAGTCATTCCTTTCTTTTTCTTACTGCCTAAAGTCACGGTAACTTTATAATTCCCATCGGGAACGTTTACCGAAAAGAAAAAAGGATTGTTTTCCCCAGTTTCGGGTGACGGAAGCAAGTCATAGCCGAAACCAATCTGGTCGGTATACCGGGAATCGGAAGTCACTGCAATGAAATCGGAAGGAACTTTTTTATCACCTCCGAAATAAAAACGATATGTTTGAGCAGAAAGCTGTGTTATCCCCAAAATTCCCACCAGACATAAAAGGCTTTTCCATTTCATGATATATCAAAATTAAGTTTTGTGCCAAAATTAATGTACTTACGTTACTTGTACATGAAAAATCATGTACAAGTCATAGAAATTTGTATAGGAACAAGCACAAAAATTATACAGACAAAACGTATAAAGGGGATCCTTCTCCCGAAAGATCCCCTTCCCCTAACTTTTGTAACTTAATATATTATATCAGAGAGATGAAAGACATTAATATCCTGGATTCTGCCAAGCTTTCTGCTGTTCATCGGTCAAATTAGAACCATCTTCATTCATCAAACCATCAATGAAAGTCTGAGGTATCGGACGAAGTTCATGTTTACCCTCTGTTATATTCGGCGCTGCTTCCGGATTGAAAGCTTTTGCACGCATAATCAAAGTCCCTGTACGTGACAAGGTTTCCCAACGCTGCCATTCACCTAACAACTCACGGGTACGTTCATTAAGAATGAAATGTAAAGCACGCTGATAGTCGCCAGAAACTCCTAACTTCTGCATAATAGCTTCATCTTCAGGAGGTAAATTACTTGGGAATGATTTCAAGGTCAAGTCGGACGCAGCCGTAGTAACAGCCAGACCCGGATTAGACAAATAATAAGTATTCATATTCAGATTTGAATTCACATAGTTGTCTGCAGCAGATCCCGTATTCAAACTGTTACTTTCAAAGGCTTGTGAACCATCTGTATAGTATGAACGATTCTCACCGTTTTTCCATTGTGCACGACTACGTACTACGTTGATATCATTCATAGCACTATTATAATCACCCAAACGGACATAACATTCCGCACGGACCAAATAAGTTTCAGCCAAACGTGCCATTATTACATCACGATGCGCATCTCCCTTTTCCGCGGTACGGGATCCATCATCTGTCTTATTGATTCCAGCAAAGAAATTACAGATTGCAACATCTGGACTTTTAAATGTAGGAGCTACATATTCTCCCCGTTGATACAACACCAATGAATTAGGTACCCATTGCCCTTTTTTAGAAGTTAAATTGCCTGAATTAGCAGTCTGTCGTAACCCCTCTTTCCATTCGGGCAAACGTCCCTCATCATCAGTCCAAGTAGGTTCTTGCAAAGCACACCCAAATACATAATTATCATATGTATGATCATCCGCTGTATTCAAAATCATTACAATAGCAGGATCTCCCAACTCTACTCCATGATCATTCGCTTTAACATTATTAACGCCATATACAGTCTTAAAGGTCTTCCACATACGCGCATCATTTACATGGTCAAATACCGCATACGCATATTCTGTAGGACGACAACGCTGGAAGTCCATACCACCAATCCATACACCACGTCTAACCCATCCGTCAGCAAACTTAGAGAACTGAGGAGTAAAATAATTATAGGTACGATTACCAAAACGTCCACCCGTTGCATCATCCGCATTATGTCCACAAGCCATCAGGATTTCGTCCAACTGTTCATTGGCACAATCCACACCCGTCCAATTGGCATAAAGGTCAGCATAATCTGGAGTCAACGGACCACGTGCTTGAATTGCATAGCTACAAGCTGAAATGGCTTCTTGCAGATCAGCCTGAATATCGGCATCTGTACGGGATGTTCCATCTTTCGCAAATTGTTTCTGACAGCGTTCTGAACAACGGAACAACAACGCTTTAGCCAGGAAATGGGCTGCAGTCGCCTTGGTCCATGTAATACCTTTTCCGTAAGTATACACCTCACCTTCAAAATTTTCATAAGCATTACGGAAATCGGAAACTACCTGCGCCCAACATTCCTCTTCTGTAGAGCGAACAAAATTACGGACAACCCCCTCAGCAGGCTGCAACTGCAATACAACTCCTCCGTATTGTGCCGTCAGACGATAATAATTGTAACCACGTAAAAAATAGGCATGAGCCAGACAACGTTTACGGACAGCCTCATCCTGAATCACATCATTCGCTTTAGCTATAATTGTATTGGCCGAAGCAATTCCGTAATACATTTCATCCCACAATGCCTGTGGTGCCGTACAGTTATTGTTCGCTGCACCGGTAGCAGGTGTACAGGCTATGGCTCCCAAACGGTTATCATAAGTATTCCACGGCTCGTTAGTCAAGTCATTACCATTAGTGAACTCATCGGTTCCATACAGAGTAATACCATAAGCCCATTCATAACCAAAATGCCAGCGGATATTACCATAAAGTGATACAGCCAAAGATTCCAATCCTTCTGGAGTATCAAAATATTCTGTTGAATATTTGGTGGTCAATTCCTCGTCCAGAAAATCCGCACACGACGTAAAGCTGAAAGAAAGCCCTGCCAGCAAGGAAATTCCCAATCCTATTTTTGCAATATTATTCATATATATCTTCTTTATTATTAGACAATCATATTCCATCATTAAAATCCGAAGTCCAGACCGAATACAAAACTACGGTTGAAATAAGTCTTGTTCGTATCCAAATCAAATCCATCAATAGACTGGTAGATACTACCCGGATTGATAGCTTGTGCATAGATCTTCAAATGTCCCAATCCCCATTTCTTTATCAGATTCTGCGGGAAATTATAACCGATTGAAATATTACGAACTTTCAGGAACGAAGCATTCCGATAACCGATCAAACTGGAGAAATCATCTCCCGAACCGGAAGTAGCCTGACCCAGAATCGGCTTTTGATATTCGGCGTCAGTATTAGTCGGAGTCCAATAGTCTATTTCACGCTGATTGGCATGAGCTGTTTCTGCTTCGCCCAAACCATCCACCATATATCCCATACGGCCTATCATAGTAACACCAAGTTCAATATTTTTCCATGAGAAATTATTGGTCCAACCCATTGTCCAACGCGGATCTTTGTTACCCAAAACTACACGGTCACTGATATCCATCTTATAATCACCATTCTGGTCATGCGGACGAACCATACCCGGTTCAAAATCATAACCGTTTGCATTCCATTTAGCCATTTCAGCCTGATCTGCCGGAGTATCCTGCCAAAGTCCGTCATTGGCATATCCATAGAATACATTGATTGACTCGCCGATAAACCAAGCGTTGTCGGGCATATCGTTCTTTCCGTAAGCCAACTCTACGATTTCATCTTTCTGGTATGCGACATTAAAATTAGACTCCCAAACAAAACCTGAATGTGTCTGGATAGGAATAAAGTTCAAAGTCAATTCTACACCATGGTTCTTAGTCTTACCGATATTGGCATAAGTATTCGGGAAACCGGTCAGAGTAGGAATATTAGTCAGCATCAACAAATCATTTGTACGAGAAAAATACGCATCGATACTACCGCTAATACGATTATTCAACACGCCGAAATCAAGACCGAAGTTGACTTGAGTGGTCTTTTCCCAACCTAACTCATCATTTGCCATTGACAACTGACTGGAAGAATAATAAGGTTCATTCGTTGCATATCCCAATACATTGCTCATCCCGTTAAAAGGAAGATAGAAAGAAGAGATATCACCCTTAGTTGCATAAGGGGCAATTGCAGAGTTACCGGTAACACCGAGACCGACACGGAGTTTCAAGTTATCCAGCCATGAAACATTCTGCAGAAATTCTTCCTGATTGATACGCCATGCCAAGGCTGCAGACGGGAAGAAATCCCATTTATGTCCTTCGGCCAGCTGTGACGCACCATCCCAACGACCAGACACAGTCAGCAAATAACGTTCCGCAAAACCATAGTTCAAACGAATCATGTAAGACATCAACTGACGTTCTGTCAAACCGGAACTGATTGCTGCTCCATAATCTGGATTAGTCACATCAACAGTACCGAATGCATTCCACAAGAAAGATGGTTTTGCTATACCATTGGCAGCCATAGAAGATTCTTCAACATTCCAAGATGAAGCTGTCTGCAACAAAGTCACTCCCAATTTATGTTTTTCGGCAAATGTACGGTCGTACATGATCATATTATCCAATGTCCAGGAAAAGTCACGGCGATTTTTCAGACGGGCATAACTACGGCCGGCACTGCCATCCGAATTTATCTTATGAGATGAAGTTCCATCAATATAAGCACCTTCTCTCCAATGACGGAAGTCAGGACCGAAGTTGATCTTATAACGCAAGCCTTCAATAGGTTCCCACAATTTACCCAAATCCAAAGTTGCAGAGAAGTTACCTAAAGCACGTAAAGTCTGAGACTGCTGGGTACTCTTGTTCCATTCATCCATAATGGTATATGTTCCACTTTCACCACCGGGATTGATAACCAGATTTCCCTCGGCATCATAAGGCACTGCCATATTGTAGATGGTCTTAGCCGTACCATAAATTGCATCAGGAACACTTCCGCTACGGCCTCCCAATGTAGACATACCATAATCCTGTTCACTCCATGTTACATTCAAAGAAGCGTTTATCTGGAACCAGTCTGTAGGATTGATGTTCAAACTCATCTTTCCTGTATAACGTTCATACCATTGTCCCTTCTGGGTACCGTCATTACTCAGATAACCGAATGAAGCATAAGCGTTCATTTTATCTGTACCTCCACTGGCACTGACAGTATGTTCGTGAGAAATACTTGTCTGTGTAACGATATCCGTCCAATCCGTATCGGTTACAAGCGACGGATCCCATGTTCCGTTAGCCCATCCTTTCAACACATTGTCACGTGAAGTCTGACCATCCAATGCACTATCAAATATAATTCTATCATTTTCATAGGTAGGGCTATCGGGATGTGCATAAGTTGTAGGATCCAGGTTATAAGCAGCCCAACGGCGGAATTCGATAAAATCGGCAGCACTCATAGACGGCGACTTATCCACCAGATTAGAAACCGTCAATGTTCCGGAATAATCCAGACTGAACCGGCCGGATTTACCTTGTTTGGTAGTCACAATAATAACACCATTGGCACCACGTGAACCATAAATGGCAGTTGCAGAAGCATCCTTCAACACATCAATTGATTCAATATCACGAGGGTTCAACGTTTCAATAGATGATTCAGACATCAAAGGAACACCATCTACAACATAAAGAGGAGAATTACTTGCTTCCAGTGAACGGTTACCACGGATACGGATATCACCGATTTGACCCGGACGTTCGTTAGATGTGATATCCACACCGGCAGCCTTACCTTGCAATGCTTCAAAAGCGTTGTTTACAGGCCGCGCCATCAATTCTTCTGCTCCTACATTAGCCATAGCACCGGTTACATCAGATTTCTTCTGAACACCATAACCTACTACCACAACTTCATCCAATACTTCCGTATCCTCTTCAAGGGTTACATTAAACATGGTCCTTCCTTTAACCGGAATATCCTGAGTCTTGTAACCGACAAAGCTGATTTCCAAAGAAGCATCGTCAGAAACATTCGATAAGGTAAACTTTCCGTCAAAGTCTGTAATTGTTCCGTTTGTAGTTCCCTTTACCAATACACTGGCACCAATTACCGATTCACCGTTTTTATCCAAGACAGTACCGGAAACGGTCTTACCCTGTGCAAATGCACCGATTGCACACACCATAAATAAAAAGGTAAAGAAGAACAGACGTTGCAAGACACTGCAACCAGACAGATTAAAATCTCTTCTGTTTTTCATACTACATAATTTAAATTAAACATAAGGTTTTTTCACTCCAAATCTTACTCTTCAAGCAATCCAAAAGCTCATTTCAGAGTTTTTACGTTCTAAAAGTACTCTATCTTCGAACCATATTATATTACATATGTTACATCTTATGCAACGCATGTTTCAATACATGCCAAGACATAAAAATTGTACGAATATCATAAAAAACATTTATCCATACAGAACTGACAACTATAAAAATTCAGATGAAATCAATTACAAAGTATTACTTAGCCATAAATTTAATCATAAAAGCCTAACGAAATACAAATATAAATCACTTTATTTTATACTTTTGTCAAGTTAAAAATAATGCCTCTAATCTATGATATTAAACCTGTTGAAAATAAGTTTCTCCATTTGCCTTATATGCTTCATTTCACGCATAAAGGCAGAAAATATCATATTTTCTCCCATACCCGTAGAAAAGCAATTACCTGCAGGGCAAATATATTGCACATTCCAGGATTCCGAAGGATATATATGGTACGGTACGGAAGAAGGCCTATACCGTAATGACGGATATGCCATCCAACGGTTTCTGCCCAATAAATCCAATTATCAATATAGAGGAAATACCGTCAAATCCATTATAGAAGACAATGATAAAAACATCTGGATAGGAACAAACAGAGGTGTCTATATTTTAGATAAAAGAACTTACCGGATAAATCCACTGGACGATGAAGAAATCCGCGGATGGACCATAGACAATATGTTAAAAGCCTCCGACGGCTCTATCTGGATATCGACAAATAACAGTATACTTCATTACACCAGTCAAGGCAAAAGAATATCCATGTATGATGATATAAAATGGAACGGGAAACGAAAAAAGATATCATATCTTTATGAGGATCCCAGTCTCCATATTTTATGGATAGTACAATGGAGGGGAGGTATTTTTTTCTATGATAAAAAAAGCGATTCATTTATTCCTTTTAAATGGCCCTTCAAAGAACATCCGGCAAGCATCATCAAAGACAATACCAGTCCATATTACTGGATTACAACTTTAGGAAAAGGAATAGTCCGTCTTGATCTATCCAAACCTGAAACAGAACAGCGTTTCAGTTGGCAGGCATGTACCGTCGATCCCCAAAACCATTATCGAGGAGAAGCATTGCTAGTTTATCAAGACAATATACAAAACCACCTGTGGGTCATTACGTCCGACAATCTATACAGATACGGAATTACCGCAGAACATACCTTATATCCAATAACGACCCCATCATTGGAACTAGGGAAAAAACTTCTATCCACCAACATTATACAGGATAAACAAGGCAACATCTGGATCTCGGGATATTATCCCCAGTACCTCATAGCGTCATTTGACCAGGCCCCCATTGGATACAATCCTTTATCTGTCATTAAGGAAAAGGAAAAATATCCAGTAACCCTCAGCTCCATATTTTATGAAAAAAATGGCTTCTGGATCCGTCTGAACCGGGGCAAGCTATGCTTCTATACCCCATCGGACAATAAAGTATCCTACTCGGACATCAGTGAACGGCGATTATCTTATTATATTGGAAAATCCTATAATCCGGACGGTATCCTATGCATTACACAAGAAAAAATCGTCAAGCATCTGCTATTCAGAGACTCTCAGATATATGAAAAACTGATTTTGAATGCTACCTCTTTTCTAGAAACTAATGAAATAATCCGGACCATCCATGAAGATGCCGACGGAAACATCTGGATTGGAGCATCCAGAAATCTATATTATTATGTTCCTTCAAAAAAAATGATCTGGAGGCTCTGGAACAATACAGGCAAGATAAACAATATTATTGTAACCCGGGACAAAAGTATCTATGCCACTACAGAAACAAACGGATTGCTATATCTATCGCCCGAGCGCAAAAAATACATCTATAAAATAAAGGAAAGTTGCACCTGCATTACGGCCGGTACCAACGGAGATGTATGGATGGGTACTCAAAGAGGGAACGTATATCACATTTCTCCTAAAACCCGGACAGCCACTCTCCTCCCCAATCTCAATGGCCTGGACGGAAACAACATCTATCAATTGGAAACCGATGTTTCCGGAAACTTATGGATCATGACCGGGAAGAAAATCATCCTTTATTACCCGCTACAAAAAATCTACAAAGAACTGCACACGACAGACAGTAACATTCCCCTGAAAAACTTCGCATGCATGTTTAAAGACCATCAGGGAAATTTCTATATAGGAGGCACCGAAGGGTTCATCACCTGCAATACGCAATATATCGGACTTAAAAATTCTGAACGCCCTCTGGAGGTACATCCGAAAATCACTGCGATAAAAGTCAATGGAAATCTCCGGTTCAACAATTTCAATGACAAAACCATCGAACTGGATTCCGAAGAATCGGACCTTGAACTGTTCCTGTCTACACTCGATCCATTGAACAGTGATAAAATACATTATGCATTCAGATATAAAGACGAAGGCTATTGGACCTTTCTTCCGCAGGGATTGAATGACATCTACCTGAAAGAATTGCCAAAAGGAAAACATGAACTGGAAATCAAGGCTACAGACAAGAACGGTTATTGGAGTGAAAACCATATCACCGTTTCCATCTATCGTGCCCCGCATTGGTACGAAACAAACCTGGCCTACGCTACCTACATCATAGTTGTCCTATTTATCGGGTATTACCTGATAATACTCTATCTGAAACGCCAGGAAGAGAAAAACCGTATTCAGATGGAAGAGGAAATCATACAAATGAAATCACGTTTTTTCATCAATGTCAGCCACGAACTGCGTACCCCGCTTACGCTTATCATCACGCCGCTTAACAGCCTGATTAAAAAAGTGACGGATAAGGATGAAAAGAAAGAACTGGAATCAATCCAAAAGAATGCGGCAAACCTGATGGAACAGGTCAACCAATTGCTTGACTTCCGAAGAATTGAAATGAATGTGGAGACCTTAAACGTCAACAGGGGAGATTTGACCCAGATATTATATTCCATATTCGACAGTTTCAGCCCTCTTGCCAAAGAAAAGGATGTGACATTCAAGTTTGAATGTCACATAAAGGAACTCTGCATTAATCTGGACTTTAAAAAAGTCCGTAAAATTGTCGATAACCTGCTGTCCAATGCCTTTAAATATACAGAGGAAAACGGCACCATTACGTTATCGCTGGATACAGAACAACACGAAGGAAAGGAATACGCCGTAATCAAAGTCAAGGATACGGGAATAGGTATTCCTGAAAATGAACAGGAACATATTTTCGAACGTTTCCATCAGGTAAGGAAACAACGGGATGTAATAGGTTCGGGTATCGGACTGAATCTGGTTAAGGAATACACGGAAATGCATCAAGGACATGTCAAGGTGGAAAGTGTATGCCAGCAAGGTACCACCTTTACCGTATATCTGCCTGCCGACCTGCCGATATCGCGGGAAGAATCCTATTCAGGTACAGACACACCGACTGATAATGACGAAACAACAACGATACCGGAAGGAATGCCAGAAAAGAATAAAAATAAAAAGGTTCTGATTGTAGAAGACAATAACGAATTCCGGAACTACATGAAAAGGGAATTGGGCAAGTCCTTTACCGTCTATGAAGCGGCCGACGGAGAAGAAGGTGAACAGATTGCCATTGAAAAAGAACCGGATATTGTCATAACCGACCTCATGATGCCCAAAGTAGACGGCATAGAACTTTGCCACCGCATAAAAAATAACCTGAAGATATCGCATATTCCCGTGATTATGCTTACGGCAAGCTATAGTGTTGAAAATGAAAAAAACAGCTACAAGGAAGGTGCCGACGCATATATATCAAAGCCATTCGACTGGGATATATCGCTCAGCCGGATACAGAATATATTAAAACAACAGAAGCAACGCCAGGAAAACTTCCAGAAAGACATCAATGCCACTCCCGAAAGTATCACCATATCTTCGGCTGATGAAAAATTCCTGAAAAAGGCCATCAGTCTGGTGGAGGAAAACATCAACAATTCGGAATATTCCATTGAAGACATGAGCCATGATATGGCCATGAGCCGTGTAAACCTGTTCAGAAAGATACGGTCCACTACCGGAATGTCACCAACAGATTTCGTGAAAAGCATCCGTTTGAGGAAGGCCGCACAACTTCTGTCGCAAGGTGACATGAATATAGTAGAAGTAGCCTATAGTGTAGGATTCAATACACCCAGCTATTTCACCAAGTCATTCAAGAAAATGTTCGGCGTCCTTCCGACGGAATACCATAGCAAACAAGATGTAAGGAATCCTGGCACAAAAGAATCAAAAATCAAATAAAAATAAGTTTTTATTGGAAAATTTCAATTCTTTACTTATTTTTGGGCGAAACTTTAAAATCTTAATAAAATGAGTACAAAACAAAAAAAATTTTTCCTTGCCGAAGACGATATTCCAAGATATTGGTATAATATACAGGCGGACATGAAAAACAAACCGATGCCGCCTTTGAACCCGAAGACAAAGGAACCTCTCAAACCGGAAGACCTCTATCCAATTTTTGCGAAAGAGCTGTGCCATCAGGAATTGAACCAGACCGACACATGGATCGAAATTCCGGAACCGGTACGCGAAATGTACAAATATTACAGAAGTACACCGCTGGTACGTGCCTATGGTCTGGAAAAGGCATTGGGTACACCTGCACACATCTACTTCAAGAATGAAAGCGTTAGTCCTATCGGTTCACACAAACTGAACTCAGCTCTGGCACAGGCCTATTACTGCAAACAGGAAGGAATAACCAACATCACGACCGAAACCGGTGCCGGACAATGGGGAGCCGCCTTGGCATATGCAGCCAAGGTATTCGGACTGGAAGCTGCCGTATATCAGGTAAAAATCAGCTACGAACAGAAACCTTACCGACGGAGCATCATGCAGACTTTCGGAGCTCAGGTCACTCCTTCTCCTTCCATGTCTACTCGCGCCGGGAAAGATATCCTGACCAAATATCCGAACCACATGGGATCTTTGGGTACTGCAATATCCGAAGCTGTAGAACTTGCTATGACAACCCCCAACTGTAAATATACCCTGGGATCTGTTCTGAGCCACGTAACCCTGCACCAGACAATCATCGGTCTGGAAGCTGAAAAGCAGATGGAAATGGCCGGAGAATATCCGGATATGATTATCGGATGTTTCGGCGGCGGTTCCAATTTTGGCGGTATCAGCTTCCCGTTCATGCGACACACCATTCTGGAAGGGAAAAAGACCCGTTACATTGCAGCCGAACCTGCTTCATGTCCGAAGCTTACCCGAGGTAAATTCGAATACGACTACGGTGACGAGGCGGGATATACCCCGTTGCTGCCAATGTTTACACTGGGACATAATTTCAAGCCGGCCAATATCCACGCCGGCGGACTGCGTTACCACGGTGCAGGAGTCATCGTATCACAGCTGTTGAAAGACGGACTGATGGAAGCTGTCGATATACAGCAACTGGAATCGTTCGACGCCGGTATCCTGTTTGCCAAGGCAGAAGGTATCATCCCGGCTCCGGAATCATGCCATGCCATAGCAGCCGCTATCCGGGAAGCAAAAAAATGTAACGAAACCGGAGAAGAAAAGGTCATTCTGTTCAACTTGTCGGGACACGGACTGATTGATATGAGTGCATACGACCAATATCTGGCAGGTGACCTGACCAATTACGAACTCTCGGACGAAGAAATTGAAAAGAATCTGGAAGACGTAGACAAACTTCAATGACTTCCGGTTAAAAGGTTTGAATTCCCATAGGAAAAGAACTGATATAAATAAGGAGAGCCCTGAACTCTGTAAAAGAAGTTCAGGGCTCTTCTTATTTATATTTTATATTCCGTTCCCTGACCGGTTATGGTCAGGAAACAAAAACTGAATCGGGGTATCAATAACCGAAAATCTGTTCAGGAGTCAATTCTATGACAGGACCAATCTTCTTCAACGCTTCCAGATCCAGATCTTTACTATTGCCCAATATTCCGTAACTGTAACTGCGGCCTTTCACCCATTTCCGGTGGAAATCAAGCACATCCTGTAAAGTCATCCTCTGGATATCGTTATACACCTTGATACGGCCGTCTACCTTCTGTCCCAGATACAATGCACTGACGTAAGCCCAGATAACATCCATCTTCGTGATACGTTCGGTACGCAGACGGGCCAACATGGCATCTTTTGCCAACTGGAATGCCGCTTCCGACTGTGGTATCTCTTCTGTAATGCGGTTAAAATTACTGATGGCATCTATCATCTTGTCATTCTGTGTGGCTATGAATGTAGTGAACGTATAAGGATCCTTCAGATAGACCGGACTCTTCATACCGCCACCCGCCGAATATGCCAGTCCCCGACTTTCACGGAGTTCCTGGAATACAATGGAGTTCATACCGCCGCCAAAATATTCATTAAACAGCTCACGGGCTGGTTCAACCGACGGATCGTATTTTTCTCCCCGGTTCGACAGCTGTGACATATAGATCTGTTTGGCATCATACGGAGCTATGTATACTTTCGTCTGCAAAGTCGGCTGCATCACAAAATCCTTGGCTTCCGGTACTGGCTTACATACGGCCGGAACACGGTGTTCTTTCTCAATCACAGCCAGAAGATCCTTTTCACTCATCGGGCCATAATACAGGATACGATGCCGGTAACCGTTCAATTCCTTGATACGGTCAACCAGTTTCTGAGGATCCATAGATACCAGTTCGGCTTCCGACAATATGTTTGTAGCCGGCGATTCAGGACCATATGTGATGTAACTCCTCAAACGGGAGAAATTCTCTTCCTGACTCAGTTTTCGGTCCTGACGGGCTTTCAGCTCATCGGCCACCATATTCTTATAAACAGCCGAATCGACTTTGGCATCGACCATCAAGTGCTCGAAAACAGCCATCGCAGCAGGCATGTTCTCACCCAAACCCGACAACACGACATAAGTACGTTCATCCTGCGAAATCACCTGGAACGAACAGGCCAGACGGTAGAATTCACGCTGGATATCTTCAGCCGAACGTTCGCCGGTACCCAGATAATTCAGATATTCGGCCGCAAGTCCCAATGCCTTGTCATTGTTCTTGCCCATGTCGAACAGGTAAACCAGTTGGAAGAGGTCGTTCGACGTATTCTGCTTGTACAGGACCGGAATATCCGACTTGACTTTCAGCAGCGATAAATCTTTCGAGAAATCCAGGAATACAGGATCTATCGGCTTGACTACACTGTTCTGCACTTCTTTCAGAAAGAGACTGGCTGTATCACGGTTCATTACGATAGGAGTAATCTGAGGTTTGGTCATCTTCTTTTCATTCGGATCTTTTCCCTGATGCTTATACACAATGGCCAAATTGGTATCCTTCAAATAGCGGTCAGCAAAATCTATTATATCCTGCTTGGTCAGTTTCTCCATACGGTCTATCAGCGTAACCTCATCGGCCCAGTCTATTCCATTGATATATGAATCGACAAACATACTTGCACGAGATTCATTACTTTCAAGCTTCTGTAACTGTTCGAGCTTGAAATTATTGATGCTTGCCTGCAATATTCCCTCATCAAAATTGCCTTCCCTCAAATTCTTCACTTCCTTCAGAAGCAAATCCTTCACCTCTTCCATGCTCTGTCCCTGTTTGGGAATACCCATCATCAGAAACACAGAATAGTCGGCTAAAGGAATCGGATAGGCATACGCACCTAACACCTTCTGCTGCTGTACCAGGTTCAGATCAATCAGACCGGCCTTTCCATTATACAGAATGCGGGAAAGAAGCTGCAATATATCCACATCTTTGGTAGCAGCTCCCGGAAAACGCCATGCCAATGCCACATTTTCGGCGTCCAGACCATAGACATCGCGCACAACCGGCTGTGTTATCTCCTGTTCCTTCGGAAACTTCAATACCGGCAGATCCGGATTCGGTTTCAGACCTCCAAAATACTTGTCGATAATAGCTATCATCCCGTCCGGGTCAAAATCGCCCGACAGGCATACCGCCATATTGTTCGGCACATACCATACCTTGAAATAATTCTTTATATTCGTAATGGAAGGATTCTTCAAGTCATCCTGTGTTCCCAATATAGTCTGCGTTCCATAAGGGTGATGCGGGAACAAGGCCGCCAGGATATTATCCAGCATCTTGCTGTCGTCCTGTGTAAGCGACATGTTCTTCTCTTCATAAACAGCCTCCAGCTCCGTATGGAATCCCCGGATTATACAGTCCTTGAAACGGTCGGCCTGAACCTTGGCCCAGTTTTCAATCTGGTTACTCGGAATATCCTCCATATAGCAGGTCACGTCATAACTCGTATAGGCATTGCTACCGTTCGAACCGATGGCCGCCATCAACTTGTCGTACTCGTTGGGAATAGCGTATTTTGAAGCTTCATACGACAAACTATCGATAACATGATAAATCTTGACGCGCGACAGACTGTCGGTCGTCTGCCGGTAAACTTCAAACTTCTGTTCAATCTGATCCAACAAAGGACGTTCGGCCTTATAATTCATTGTGCCGAAACTGGTGGTTCCCTTGAACATCAGATGCTCGAAATAATGCGCCAGCCCTGTCGTCTCAGCAGGATCGTTCTTGCCCCCTACCTTCACGGCAATATACGTCTGGATACGGGGCTGTTCCTTATTGACCGTCATATACACCTTCAGACCATTATCCAGCGTATAGATACGGGCATTCATGGGATCACCCGGAACTGTGGTATAATGATACTTTTCCGGTATATTTCCACTCACACCGATGGCCGTCATCAAAAAGACAAACAGCCAAGACAAACGGAATATTTTTTTCATAAGAAATTATTTAAGAAATCCATCAAACTATTGCAAGCCGCCAACTGCTTCACGAAGCTGTTCCATGGCCTTCTCTAAAACAGACCGGGGCGAAGCCACATTCATGCGCATGAATCCTTTTCCTTCCGTCCCGAACATCTCACCATCATTCAGTGCCAGACGCGCCTTATTTACAAACAGGTCGACCAACTGCTCATGATCCAGCTTCAAGGCACGGCAGTCCAGCCATACAAGGAAAGAGGCCTGAGGCCGTAAAGGCTTGACCGAAGGAATATGTGCAGCACAGTAATCGGCCACGAAATCAACGTTACCCTCAATATAATGCAACATGGCTTTCCGCCATTCATCACCTTGTGAGAAAGCGGCAACGGTAGCGATCGGGGCAAACAAAGTCGGTTCATTCAGTTCATTGGCCGACAGCCAACTGAAAAACTTCTCACGGATAGTGTCATTGGGTACAATGGCATACGAACTCACAATACCTGCAATATTGAAAGTCTTTGACGGAGCCCCGAAGGTAATGCTGCAGGCCGCCGCCTCATCCGAAACGGAAGCAAACGGGATATGTCTGTTGCTCCACAAAGCCATATCACAATGGATTTCGTCTGAAATGACCAGAATATGACGACGGTAACAGAAATCAGCCAGCCGTACCAAAGTATCACGGTTCCACACGATACCACCGGGATTATGAGGGTTTGAAAGAATCAGCAGACGGCATTTTTCATCGGCCACTTTCTCCAGGTTTTCAAAATCCATGGAATAGGTACCGTCACCGTTCTCACGTAAAGGATTGAACACTACCTCACGGCCATTTCCCTGCGGGACCAGACGGAACGGATGATACACAGGCGGTTGTATGATAACCTTTTCATCTTCTTTCACAAACAGGTTGACTACCATTCCGATACCCTTTACAATACCCGGAATAAACGTCAGCCATTTTTCATCAACCTTCCACCCGTGATGCGACCCGATCCAGCCGGCTACCGTAGGCCATAACTCTTCAGGTTCTACCGTATATCCGAACAAGGAATGTTCCAGACGTTTTCTTATAGCTTCCGTAATAAATCCGGGAGTCTCGAAATCCATATCTGCCACCCACAAAGGAATCAGATCGGAACGTCCGTATCTGTCTTTCAATACCTCCAGTTTCAAGGCATTCGTGCCCCGACGGTCTATAACCTTGTCAAAATCGTACTTTTCCATTTATATGTCAATTTGAAGTTAAAGCATCCAACTGCTCCTTCAGCATGATACGCTTACCGAAGTTGGCTTTATGATGTGACGGTATGGCCTTCAGCATCGGAACGGAAACTGCCCTTGACCCGGTTTCAGGATAAACTTTACCTATAACCTGCAATGCCGTCTTCAACATGACTTCATTCTCATCGCCCAACTGTTCGGTCATCAACGGATTGTCATAAGCCACAATATCCGGAATCAGTCCATCGGGCATGCATGGAGTTTCACCGGCACTGTTCTTATAGATAGAGATCATTACATAAAGCCCCCAGTTCTTGATGGCCTCCGGAACATTATA
Source organism: Bacteroides ilei (assembly GCF_900128495.1). Lineage (GTDB taxonomy): Bacteria > Bacteroidota > Bacteroidia > Bacteroidales > Bacteroidaceae > Phocaeicola > Phocaeicola ilei. The sequence continues at coordinate 1,667,310 of NZ_LT635801.1, read as the reverse complement.
ATAGAAATTGGATACTTCCAGCATAAGACCTGTACAATACTTGCCATGCGACTGCTCTCCGATCAGCGTAACCGGCATATAAGGCATCAGGCCACCCAACAAGGCCTCAGACGCTGAAGCCGAATTCGGACCGATCAAAGCATAGATATGCTCCAGACCGATATTCGCATCTTTCGTATTCGCGTAAAAAGATTCCGACGGATAATCATACTCTGTCTGGAAATAAGTGTTAAAATCGGTATATCCCTGTTTCCGGTACTCTTCAGTCAAGATGTCATTATATTCTTCTGACTCCAATACTTTTCCGGCAGACACCACATCCTGTGGAGCCAGCATGGAAGCAATTACAGACTCAGTAACCACATATCCTCCACCGTTATAACGCAAATCCAGAATCAGATCTTTCACCCCTTCTGCCTTGAACTCCTTACAGATTTCAATCAACGGTCCAACAGAATTCAAATCAAAACTTGAATAGGCCAGATAAGCGACTTTTCTTCCGTTCACATCCAGAACCTTATGGCACAAGATGGGATTTTCATACATCTCCACAGCCTGGAGAGTAATATCCCGCGATGATGACTGATCAAGCACATACCAGCCGTCAGTCAATATTAAATTTGCCACAGACAAATTTTCCTGCGACGTATAATAAAGATCCATATAATTGTTCTGATTCAAAGTTACGCCATTCAGGGCATAGATAACATCACCCCGTTTCAGACCTGCCTTCTCTGCCGGACTGTCGGCATATACAAAAGCCACAATCCCATAAATAGCGGTCTCGCTTTCATCGGCATATGAAAATAAAAGTTCATATCCGTAAGAAGTGGTCACCCCCTGTAACGAACTTTCAACACTGCTCATATCATCAATGAGCGCCGTCCACTTATCTATATAAGTTTCGCCTTGATGATAGCGGATTTCATTGACAGTAGATATCGGGTCGGTATTCGTTTCCGGATCCAGCTTTTTCAGATCGGCTGCAATCTCCTCATTCCAATAATAATATATCCCCAACGCCTCACTGGCAAACTTGTTTGCATAATACTGTTCATCAGTAGTCTCTCTCTCATTTTCTGTTACCAGATCCTTAGTGTCGTCCTTACAGCCGAAAAGCAGGCAACAGATGCATAGCCCGAACAAAGTCTTAACGAATAGTCTTGTACCCATAATATTCATGTTTAGTAGATTAATGCCTACAAATTTAATGCCTACAAATGTAATGAAATATATGATATAAAGTTACCATAACCCTTCTTCCTATAAAAAAGAATCTGAATATGGTGAGATTGTATGGCAAAGATATATTATTGGAACCGGACATCAAGATAAAGTCTTAACAAATGATTTATCTTAAATAATAAACAAGCACCCAGTTTTACATATATAATAAAACTGGGTGCTTATTCTACAAATTACTGATTTTCAGCATTTATCTCGGAGAGACAGGGATTCGAACCTACACATTCAAGAAATATCATAAAATTGCAAATTATTGATAATTACGCACTATTTGGAGTGCATAGTAAATCTAAATCTTTCTGAATATCTTTTACTATTCCAAATATTGGGTGTATATTGGGGTGTAGAATTTCAAACACACCCAATTATGAATATCAAACGAAACATCATTTTTGCATTGGAAAGCCGGAAGAAGAATGGTGTGCCAATCGTGGAGAACGTGCCTATCCGTATGCGTGTCATATACGCAAGCAGCGCATTGAGTTTACAACGGGTTACCGCATTGATGTAGCCAAGTGGGATACTGACAAGCAGCGAGTGAAGAACAGGTGTACCAACAAATTAAAGCAAAGTGCATCTGAAATCAATGCCGATCTCCTGAAATACTATACCGAAATTCAAAATGTGTTCAAGGAATTTGAGGTACAGGAAACTATGCCCACTACCCAACAGCTAAAGGACGCATTCAACCTGCGGATGAAAGATATAAGTGAAGACCAGGAAGACGTAAAGATAAGTTTTTGGAAGGTATTCGATGAGTTCGTTAAGGAATGTGGCAATCAGAACAACTGGACTGAATCCACATACGAAAAGTTTGCAGCCGTAAAAAATCACCTTAAAGAGTTCAAGGAAGACGTAACCTTTGAGTATTTCGATGAGTTCGGACTGAACGAGTATGTCAATTTTCTGCGTGACAAGAAAGACATGAGGAACAGCACCATTGGCAAGCAAATGGGATTCCTCAAATGGTTCTTGCGCTGGAGTTTCAAGAAAGGTTATAACCAAAATATCGCATACGATACATTTAAACCTAAACTGAAAAGCACTTCCAAGAAAGTAATCTTCTTGACATGGGACGAATTGAACAAGCTGAAAGATTATCAGATACCCAAAGACAAACAATATCTGGAACGTGTCCGGGATGTTTTCCTGTTTTGCTGCTTTACCAGTCTGCGTTATTCAGATGTTCGTAACCTAAAACGAAATGATGTCAAGTCCGACCATATAGAAGTCACCACCGTTAAAACGGCAGACAGCCTGAGTATTGAACTGAACAAGTACAGTAAAGCCATACTTGAGAAATACAAGGACATCCATTTTGAAAACCACATGACATTGCCTGTTATCAGTAATCAGAAAGTCACCCCGAAATACGCATTGCTCAGCACACATGCAGGAAGAAGGACATTCATCTGTAATGCGCTGGCTCTCGGTATTCCTGCACAGGTTGTAATGAAATGGACAGGACACAGTGATTATAAAGCCATGAAACCTTACATTGACATAGCCGATGATATTAAAGCTAATGCGATGAACAAGTTTAACCAACTATAAAAGTATCAATCAGTTTCATAAATTATCATTATTAAAGTTATCTTTGTCAGAACAAGACTTATTAATATGGAAAGTAACAATAATCATAATATAGATAAAAGGAATTTTGACGCTTTTGTCCATGCTGTCAGTTCGGAAATAGAGCAGGCGCAAGTCCGTCTTATAACAGCTGCCAATGCCCAGATGTTGTTCCATTACTGGAAAATGGGCAATTATATACTGTACCAGCAAAACCTGCATGGCTGGGGTGGTAAAATTATCAAGAAATTGGCACAAGCAATCCAGTTCAACTATCCTGAAAAGAAGGGATATTCGAAGCGTAATCTTACTTATATGTGCCAGTTTGCCCGTTTATATCCGTTAAATGTACTTCGTAGTTTTATTGAAGCAGATTCAATACTGTCAGTCCCAAATATTCAAAACATTACTAATGAAGTCCTTAAACTCAATAGCTGACAATTTACGCAGGAGCTTACTGCGCAAATACAATCTACAGGGAGGCATTCAGCCCTTCTATCGTCTTGAGCAGTATATCCTTTTCTTCCATTGTCCGCATCTGTTTTGTTTATGTAAATATACTAAATATAAGCGGATTACACAATAATATCCGCACTTTTGTTCACTCCGGAAGCATATTATACATGATATTCCTTGCGCTCTGCCCTCAGGCGCCGGAGCCTCTGCTGCGGATTTTCCTGAATGCCCTCGACCATCATCACCAGGTCGCGCCATTCCATGGGATAGCTGTTTGATTGGGGATCGTACTCCGGCAGTTTGAAGCGGCCCGCCTCCAGGCGTTTTACATACATCACCATACCTCCGTCTTCTGCATGAAGCAGTTTCATGAGCTTGCGGCTGGAACCGATGAAGATGAAGACATCCCCGTTCTTCACTTCGCTGTTCATCTTCTCATGTACCACTCCGCACAGCGAACTGATACCCTTGCGCATATCTGTCCTGCCAGGACACAGGAAGTAGCGCATCGTGTCGTTCAGGTTAAACATGGCCGCCTCGAAGACTTTGGGTGAACAGCTCCATCAGTATCTCTTCTGAACCGTTTCCGAAGTGGGCACGAAGACCGTTGGGAAACAGAACGGCCACGCCATGCGGCACTTGTTCTTCAGGGGACGATTCCATGACTGACTGTTTAAAACTGATGGGAGCCAGCTCCTGTTTAACACTGTTCCTGTCAACCGAACATTTTCTACGCCAGTAATGATAGGTTGAATAACTTACACCTATCTGTTGCAGGTACAACTTCAACGGCAGGCCGCTTTGTTGTACCTGCAATTCAAATTCTTCAAATTCCAGTCTATTCATAATAATTGAGGTTTGATTGTATTCGCTGCCGCAAAGCTACAATCAAACCTCAAAGTGTAAAAGATGTATTTGTCCGAATGCTTACTTTGCAATAACTTTTACAGGACTGAATATGCTACCGTTTGCAGCGTCATGACGGTACCGATTCGAGCGATACGATGGTACCGATTACAGTGCTACGCATGGTACCGATTCAGCGCTATCGTCAGCTATCAGCACATGGAAAAGTATTCTCAGGAAATTAAAGCCCAGCTGGATGTTACAAGAAATCTGAGCAAGCCGCTGAATAAAGCCAACAACAGATATGATTCCATTGGTTACAGAGAGCATACAGCCGAAGAGGAAAAACAGGCAGAGAAAGAATATGAACGCTACAAGGCTGAATATGACAGGGAAAAAACCAAACTGAACGAACTCTATGACCGGCAAAAGGCAGCAAGAACAGAGGCATTCCAATATATGAAGAACTGTTGTGCGGACATATACGGAAGAAGTGGACCATGCCACTTGCCCATTGGGCTGCAATCTCACAACAACTCGCCATAAAGTTTGGAGACCGGTTTAAATTATTGTAATTATACGCTCGTCGGGACGGGTGGTCCCGCCCCTTGGCGCTGGCCGTTCCCCGACCGATGAGTTTTCTGGAGAGAAATAATGCATGACACAGTTTATTTTACACTACCAATTCTTTGGGTAGCAAAGCTATGTTTATTCTTTACTAACACAGTTTAATTTACCTCCTCTATTAAAACGGCAAATCATCTTTATCACCATAATCCATTGTCGTATTACTTGACAACAATATTTTTTGAAGCCTTACCATTTCCCAAAAACAATCTTTTGTAGCTATCACATCCATCATTGCATTATGAGCACCATCAAAGCTATGACCAAACAGAGCTTTATACAGCTCTTGAAGTTTAGGCCATTTATTATTCATCTCTGCCAAATATGACCCTAATATCATTGTATCATATGTTTTCTTCTTATTATATACAAACATATAATTCAAACGGTAAAATTCGGCACATAGCACTTTAAGATCATATTCAATATTATGACCTATAATTGCAATAGAAGCTTGAATATCCCCATATAATTCCAATAACACATCTTTTAAATTTGAACCAAATTTAAAAGCAACATCATTCGTTACACCATGTACTACAGCTGTTTCATTAGGTATAACAAAATCAATAGGCTTTATCAAATAATTTTTTTCTTTTATAACATGACTTTTATTATCTGTTATTATCCATCCTATTTGAAATATTCTTGGCCAGAAATCAGACATTTCAATAGGCATATCAAGAGTCTTAACAGAACCTACAACTTCTGTGTCCAAAAATAAATATTTTTCATTTACATTTAATAAAGAGAGTAATTCATTCTCTGCATCAAGCTGTTGAAGATTCCTTTTTTTAGGTAAAAATTCGTCATACATAAAAGCCTTCTTAGGATTTTTTATAATTTGGCCCTTGCAATATTCTAACCAATCTTTCTCAATATCTTCAACAACAGCATATTTAAAAGGAAGCAGAACATTATTAAGGCTATCTACAACCCCATATTTCCCATTTTGTAAACAAATGCATTTCCCCGTTTGATAACTTATAATATCGTCATAACACGGGGCAAAATATTGATGAAAATCTTGATTAAATAAGCCATATTTCCTATTAGATTTTAATTTGTATAAACCATGTCCACCTGAAATCTCTTCATAAGAATCAAAAATAGTATCATACAATTTATACCCTCTATCTAAATTAAGAATCTTAAATGTAGATCCATTGTAGAGAAGTAGAGAGTTGAATTTATTTTCTATCTTATCAAATGGCCCTAATAACTGGTCATAATAATAAGTATAATATTTTATTCCCTTTTTTAGACTAATATAATTTCTATATACACTTATTTCGTCATACAAAAAATGTATTAACAAATCCATATTTAGATTTATTCCTCCCCACTTACCATTAGAATCCTCACAAACGAACATCTTAGAAGTAAACTTTGCTTTATATGAATTAGGAAAATCTATAAACCTGATATTCTTTATATTATAATCGCTCGTATGTCTCCCCTGAACATCATATATAATTTTGTTACCATTATCATTTACACAATAAAAATAATATTCCCTAGGACGTGTAAGCCCCCTAGGATAATCTATTATAATTTTAACATCCTTAAATATATCTTGGAACAATAATTTACCATTTAAATCATAAATACATTTACCATTGTATTTAGTACAAATAAGAAAATCAGTATCCATAACAATGTCTACATTATCTAACTTTAAAATGTTTCTTTGCTCTTTAATATTAATGACAAATACAGTATTACCTCTTTTTGCAATAATATAATCACTATCGCCATTTGTTCTAATTGAATTATAGCTATCTAATTGACATTGATAACTATAACAGATTGAAGAAACATTATTTTCCCTCCACACATGAATAGAATCTTTATTTTCCTCAAAATTTTCATATATACATGAGGCAAGTTCTACTCCTCGCTCATTGTAATAAAATAAACCAAATTTTCCACCTATAATTGTAACAGCATAATACCCCTTGAAGGTTCTAACAGCATCAAACTTTTGTGACACAATAGTTTCACCTCTTTTATCAGAAAAGCCCGTTTTACCACCTTCTACTATAAAATTGCTCCCAAAACAATCATAGCAATAGCCACCGGTGTTAATGATATATAAATTGTCAAATATTTCTTTTTTAAAATCAAACGCTCCCGCTTGAACATTCTTCCGAATTCTAGTTTCTCTTTCCGCCTTCTCTTTTTTTTTGATTATTATATCTTGTACTTTAGCAATAATTGATAATAACAAAACGCCCAATGTTACATATATAATCCACATATACTTTTTGCCAATGATAATCTTAATATTCTAATAAACTAAATAAAATGAATACACCCAATTTTACATCCTTCTTAAAATGTAAAATTGGGTGTACAATAAAATACAGATTATTAAGTTTATATCGCGGAGAGACAGGGATTCGAACCCCGGGTGCCTCGCAGCACAACGGTTTTCAAGACCGCCGCAATCGACCACTCTGCCACCTCTCCAGAACTTCCTTCGGGAAGCACTTCTTTTCAAAAGCGATGCAAAGGTACGCATTATTTTGGAAACTGCAAATATTAAGCCGCTTTTTTGATTATTTTTTCCTATTATCGTAAATTTGCAACCGATTTAAGGTAAATAACAGATTGCCCAACATGATATATCCACAAAACTTTGAACAGAAAATAGGGTTCGACCAGATCCGGCAACTGACAAAAAACAAATGCCTCAGTCCGCTGGGTATGGAAAAGACTGACGACATGGATTTTTCCGACAGCTATGATGAAATCAACCGCCGGCTGGACCAGGTAATGGAATTCATGCGCATTATTCAGGAGGAAGACGATTTCCCAAGCCAGTATTTCTTTGATGTCCGCCCGTCACTGAAACGGATCCGGATAGAAGGCATGTATCTGAATGAACAGGAACTGTTCGACCTGCGCCGTTCACTGGAAACGATCCGTGACATTGTCTGCTTCCTGCAACGGACCGACGATGAAGAGGAACCGGATGAAGATGATTCAAATTCACCCTACCCCGCTTTGCATGAACTGGCAAAAGACATCATGGTCTTTCCACAGCTGATTACACGCATCAACAACATACTGGACAAATTCGGCAAAGTCAAAGACAATGCATCTGCCGAACTGCTCCGCATACGCCGCGAACTTTCGGCAACGACAGGAAGCATCTCACGCAGCCTGAACAACATACTACGCATGGCACAGTCGGAAGGATACGTAGATAAGGATGTGGCTCCTACCATGCGCGACGGACGTCTGGTAATACCCGTCGCTCCGAGCATGAAGCGAAAGATCAAAGGCATTGTGCACGACGAATCGGCTACAGGAAAAACGGTTTTCATCGAACCGACCGAAGTGGTAGAAGCCAACAACCGCATCCGCGAACTGGAAGGAGAAGAACGCCGGGAGATTATCCGCATCCTGACCGAATTTTCCACCACCATCCGTCCACAGGCTCCGGCTATCCTACAATCGTACGAATTCCTGGCCGAAATTGACTTTATCCGTGCCAAGGCACTCCTGAGTCTGGATTTCAAGGCCGGTAAACCTTCGTTCGAAAACAAACAGATCATAGACTGGTCGGGGGCGGTACACCCCTTACTGCAGATGTCACTGGCCAAACATAACAAGAAAGTGGTACCGCTGGATATAGAACTGACAACCAGACAGCGGATACTGCTCATCTCCGGACCTAACGCCGGAGGCAAATCGGTCTGCCTGAAAACCGTAGGACTCCTCCAATATATGCTGCAATGCGGTCTTCCGGTCCCGATGGACGAATGTAGCCACGCCGGAGTCTTCAGCAGCATATTCATCGATATAGGTGACGAGCAAAGTATCGAGGACGATCTGAGTACTTATTCTTCGCACCTTACCAACATGAAGAATATGATGAAATCCTGCAACGGCAGAAGTCTGATCCTGATTGACGAATTCGGTGGAGGAACCGAACCGCAAATAGGCGGAGCCATTGCCGAGGCCGTGCTGAAACGCTTCAACCTGAAAAAGACATTCGGCGTAATCACCACCCACTACCAGAACCTCAAGCATTTCGCCGAAGACCATGAGGGTATCGTAAACGGTGCGATGCTGTACGACCGCCACGAGATGCGGGCCCTCTTCCAACTGCAGATAGGCAATCCGGGCAGTTCTTTTGCCGTAGAAATAGCCCGCAAGATCGGTCTGCCCGAAGAAGTCATAGCCGACGCATCGGAAATCGTAGGCAGCGAATATATCCAGAGCGACAAATACCTGCAGGATATCGTACGCGACAAACGTTATTGGGAGACCAAACGTCAGAACATCCGCAAGCGCGAAAAACAGATGGAAGAAACCATTGCCCGCTATGAAAAGGAGATTGAAGAACTGGAACACAGCCGGAAAGAAATCCTGAAGCAGGCCAAAGAAGATGCCGAACGGCTTCTGCAGGAATCGAACGCCAGGATAGAGAATACCATCCGGACCATCAAGGAGGCACAGGCCGAAAAGGAACGGACAAGGACAGCACGGCAGGAACTGACCGATTTCCGCAAGGAAGTGGAAGAGCTGGACAAAGCCGCAACAGAGGCCCAAATAGCCCGGAAGATGGAAAAGCTCCGTGAGAAACAGGAACGGAAGAAAGAAAAGAAGAACAAGCCCGATACCACTCCTAAAGTCCAGGCTGCCCCCAAAGTTATTCCGATACAGAAAGGAGACTACGTACGGATAAAAGGACAGACCAGCGTAGGACAAGTAATGGAGACCGACGGCAAGAATGCGACAGTCATGTTCGGACTGATGAAAACGAACGTGAAAGCCGACAAGCTGGAACGTGCAGAAGCTCCCAAACCGGCCAATACGATTGCCAAAGCTACATTCGTAAGCAGTGCCACCCAGGAACAGATGTACGAAAAGAAGCTCAACTTCAAACAAGACATCGACGTACGGGGCATGAGGGGAGACGAAGCGATACAGGCCGTAACCTATTTCATTGACGACGCCATACTGGTAGGCGTAAGCCGCGTCCGCATCCTGCATGGAACCGGATCGGGCATCCTGCGTACGCTGATACGCCAATACCTGGCTACCGTTCCGGGAGTAGCCCACTTCCAGGATGAACACGTACAGTTTGGAGGTGCGGGAATCACGGTTGTCGACCTGAAATAAAAAACAACGTATATTCAATAAAAGCATTAGCTTAACTAAACACAAAAACTTATCTTTGTATCAGTATGAAATCTATCAAAGAATTATATCGGATTGGTACGGGTCCGTCAAGCAGCCACACGATGGGACCACGTAAGGCAGCCGAAATATTTCTGGCTCGCCATCCTGAAGCAAAATCGTTTCAGGTAACACTTTATGGTAGTCTGGCAGCAACCGGGAAAGGACATATGACCGACGTAGCGATACTAGACACGCTGCAGCCGCATGCTCCGGTAGAAATCATCTGGAAACCTCATGTATTCTTCCCGTTCCACCCGAACGGAATGACATTCAAGGCTTTCAATGAGAACAAGAAAGTACTGGAGGAATGGACCGTATTCAGCATAGGCGGTGGAGCCTTGGCCGAAGAAGGACATGATAACACGGCCATCCCGGAAATATACGAAATGAACACCATGAGCGCTATACTTTCCTGGTGTGAACATACCGGGAAAAGTTATTGGGAATACGTGGAGCAATGCGAAGGACCCGATATATGGGACTTTCTGGAAGAAGTATGGAAAACCATGAAAGCCGCCATACTCCGTGGTCTGGACGCTGAAGGAGTATTGCCCGGACCACTTCACCTGCGCCGTAAGGCATCCTCCTATTACATCCGCGCCAAAGGATACAAGGATTCACTCCGCGCACGGGGAATGATCTTCGCATACGCACTGGCCGTAAGTGAAGAAAATGCCTCTGGAGGAAAGATCGTAACCGCCCCTACCTGTGGCGCATGTGGTGTGGTACCTGCTGTACTTTATCATTTGCAGCACAGCCGGGAATTCAGTGACGCCCGTATCTTGCGCGCACTGGCTACAGCCGGACTGGTAGGGAATATTGTCAAGCATAACGCATCCATATCAGGAGCCGAAGCCGGATGCCAGGCCGAAGTAGGTGTGGCCTGCTCCATGGCGTCGGCAGCAGCCAACCAGCTTTTCGGAGGCAGTCCGGCACAGATAGAATACGCCGCCGAAATGGGACTGGAACATCACCTGGGAATGACATGCGACCCTGTATGCGGACTGGTACAGATTCCATGCATCGAACGGAACGCCTATGCCGCCGCACGGGCCCTGGACGCCAACATATACTCGGCCTTTACAGACGGACGTCACCGGGTCTCTTTCGACAAGGTGGTTGAAGTAATGAAGCAGACCGGGCACGACCTTCCTTCCTTATATAAGGAAACCAGTGAAGGAGGACTTGCCAAGAACTATCAGCCGATGGAATAAATATCCCCTCGAAAAAACATCAAGACGTTTCCAGGAAAGCCCTTCATCTTTTTCAGAAAAGGGCTTCATCTTCTGATAAAAACGTCTTGATGTTCCGTTTCAAACGACTTGACGATGCAATGCATACGTCAAGGTATTCCGTATACCCCTATGAAACCATATCAGACATACCTGTTCAATTTCGATGACACCGAAAAATGACCACTTAAAACAAGTTCACTACTCCCCTTCGTTGCCATCGGAAAAAATCCGGACATTCTGATTTGATTTTTTATAAATATTTCTTGCATAACTGTTTGGTATATCAAATAAATGACGTAACTTTGCAGCCGATTAGTCCGTGGAGGTAGAAAAAGCAACCGGATAAGAACGGTTCACCTTGCGGAGAAAACCCGTTTAATATATAAAGAAATGTACGTAATTGTAGAAATTAACGGTCAGCAGTTCAAGGCTGAAGAAGGCAAGAAACTGTTTGTTCACCACATTCAGAATGCTGAAAACGGTGCAACTGTTGAATTTGACAAAGTCCTGTTGGTAGACAACAACGGTATTGTAACAGTAGGTGCTCCTACAGTTGAAGGTGCCAAAGTGGTATGCGAAGTTGCTTCACACCTGGTAAAAGGCGACAAAGTACTGGTATTCCACAAGAAGAGAAGAAAAGGTTACAGAAAACTGAACGGTCACCGTCAGCAGTTTACTGAATTGACTATCAAACAAGTTATTGCTTAATCATTAAAAACGTAGAAAGAAATGGCACATAAAAAAGGTGTAGGTAGTTCTAAGAACGGCCGTGAGTCAGCTAGTAAGAGATTAGGCGTAAAGATATTCGGTGGTTCAGCTTGCAAGGCTGGTAACATCATTGTTCGTCAAAGAGGAACAGTTCATAACCCAGGTGAAAACGTAGGAATGGGTAGTGACCATACTCTTTACGCATTGGTAGACGGTACAGTATGTTTCAAGAAAGGTCGTGAAGACAGAAGCTATGTTTCTGTAGTTCCTTTCGCTGAAGCATAATCTACTGAAAGAAAAAAACAAAAAGGGAATCTTCCACATGAAGGTTCCCTTTTTTGTTATCCGGAATTCCGAATCATCATCCATACCGGTATAAAAAAATTGCCATCCGACGGAATTCAGCATCCATCAAATGGCAAAATTCATATATCAACGGTTTTATCGGAATATCCCGATTATTCCGCGCTTTTTTCTTCTTCAGCCGGAGCATCGGCAGTTTCAACCGTTTCTTCCTGAGTACCCAGAAGATCTTCACCGCTTGAAACCAGGATATTATACCACTGGATCAATTTCTTGATATCACTTGTATGCACACGGTCACGGTCATATTCAGGCAGTACTTCGGCCATAAAGGCATGCAATTCATCGGCCGATGCCTTCTTATAATCCAATGCAGCGACAGCACCGTTCTCCTTCTTGCTCACTGAAGCCAGAACTGTAGCCAAAGGCACTTCATTGTCATTCGTATACATGGCGATATCTCCCAAAGAAATCACCTTGTCGCTGGCATAGATAGGCATTCTTTTCTTTTCTGCGCCAACCGTTTCAACAATCAGCATATTTTTAGCCTGCGAAATCAGTTTATACAATCCAGGTTTACCTGAAATTGCCAAAATAGTCTTCAACATATAAATTTTTTTCTTTTAATTATTTTATAAAACAAAAATACAACTCAACAACGACATACACAAATTATCTCAACCTTTTCAACGCCAAAGCGTCATAGAGAGCCGACAATTGTGACTGAAGCTCCCGCTTCCCGTCGTTCATTATCACAAAATCCGCCCGGCGGACCTTCTCTTCATCGCTCATCTGAGCGGCAATCCTGCTTTCTACCTGCTCACGTGTAGCATGGTCACGCTCCATAACCCGACGTATACGGACATCCAGCGGGGCATAAACCATAATAACCTTATCTACTACATCTTCAAAACCGGACTCAAAAAGGATGGCACTCTCCAAAGCTACCGGTCCGGACTCCTGCCGGGAAGCCCATGACAGAAAATCTTCCTTTACACGGGGATGGACAATCCCGTTTATCCGGGCAGCATTTCCGGAAGATGCAAACAGATAACTTGCCAGCAAAGGCTTGTTCAGCCTGCCGTCAAGATACACATCCTCGCCCAGCAAACCTATCAGGTCTTTGCGAATGGAAGGATGAGACAACATAAGTCTTTTCGCTTCCGCATCGGTATCATATACACTGATACCGTCTGCACGCAGGAGACGTGACACATAAGACTTCCCGCTACCTATTCCTCCGGTAATTCCAAGCCTGATCATTGCTCTTCGCCCCCTTCCTGCAGCTCCTGCTGCTCTATCAGATAATCGACCGACGCAGGGTTTATCCGGATATGTCCTACATAATCGGGAGCCACCTTAATAGTCAACGGAATCTTGTCACTCTGTGATTTGATGAGATCCTCATAAGTGACACCGATAAAGAACTTGTCGGCTGTAGCCTCCTTAAAACGCTTCAGACCAACCTGAAAGGTAACCCGGACTTTCGAAGGAAAAGTCCTCAATACTTTTCCCGCCGGGAAGTTGAGACCGATAACAGGCACCTCCACAGTCTTTTCGGAATACATGTCAACATAAACCGACATGTCGGTATAGGACGGCACAAACTTTACCCCTTTGCATTTCATCAGTTCAACCCTCTGGTGTATGGAATCGGTCACATTATCCAACTTGACTTCACGCGTATAGGCAGCAGCAAGCGTATCCAACACACCTTGAGGAGCGTATGCCATAATTGAATCCGGACTTAACCTCACCTTTGAGACATAATATTGACGGCCCAGTCCGAATTTTCCGTTAAAACGTACCGGAATCCTTTTCGCCTGTCCCTGGGTATAATAGAATTCCAACGTATCCGGACGGACAGAAAGCAGCTTGGTAGAGACATTCAGCTGTCCGTTAATCTTCTTCAGCAGTTCAGACGATGAAATCCGTACATACGTACCCATATCCTTGTAGTCATTGAAATCAAAGGAAACAGGATAGAACGTACGCCCCAGCATGTAATTGAGCAGGACAGTCCCTCTGTCTTCCACCCGTACACGCACCTCCGAAGGAAAATCCGAAGTCAGGACAACCTCTTTTGGGACATTCTTCAGCCGGACCGGAATCTTGAACTCCGTCTGATAGGAATCATCCAAAGTCTGCAGAAGCCAGAAGCCGAAAGACACCAACACAAAAAACAAGAAGACCAGACACTCCTTACTCTTCTTACTCAGCAAAAAGTCTCTGGCCTTCCGGATTCCCAGCCGATAATATTTATTTATGTTCTTTACATCGAACATAGCAATAAATCATTTTTATTTTTTTGCAGGCTGCTGTGCCTGTGCATCAGCGAAGATAGAGTTCTTGTCGACCTTAATCTTCACGCTGGAAGCTATTTCCACAATCACTGCGTTATCTTCGATTTCCTTGATCTTTCCATAAATACCGCCAGCGGTAACGACCGACTGCCCTACTTCAAGATTTTTACGGAAATTAGCGATTTCTTTCTGCTTCTTGTTCTGAGGACGAATCATAAAGAAATACATAATGGCAAAAATCGCAACCATCATAATCAGGAAAGAGTAGTCGCCTCCGCCCTGAGCCTGTAACATGACAAATAACAGATTCATAAATTATATTCTTAGTTTAAGATTAATATTAAGTCTGACAAATATATTAATTTTTTGTCAGCTTGTTTTCCTTTTTCAATTGATTAACGATTCCGTCCAAAGTTCCGTTGATGAATCCGCCACTCTTCGGAGTGCTGTACAGCTTGGCAATTTCAACATATTCGTTCAGCGAAACATTGACCGGAATATTCGGAAAGCTCAGAATCTCGGCCAATGCGATCTGCATGATAATTACATCCATGACAGCTACACGGTCCAGATCCCAGTTCTTCGAGTTCTCGCTGATCAGATGGCGGTAATAGTCCGCATTCAGGATGGAACGGCGGAAAAGCCGGCGGGCAAAATCCTGATCCTCCTCATCCTTGAACTCGGGAAGAAGTTCCTGTTTTTCGCCATTCTTCGGATCAAAACGCTTGATGGTCTTCAAGACAAAAGTATCGACAATTTCCTTGTCATCGTTCCAGTACAGGCTCTGGTCTTCCAACACCTCATCCAAGGCCTGGTTATTGAAGATGATCTTCTTATATATCTTTCTCCATACCTCACGGTCCTCATCGTATGACGATTCCTCACTGGCCATATACTCCTTATATATATCGCTGTTCATTATCTGTTCACACAGGCTCTTGATGAACTCACCCTCATTCTCCCATGTCTTCTTCTGGGAATTGGCGAAATCATTCAGCTGCTTGTTCACTTCAAGCTGGGCTATGAAACGATTGTCTACAAACTTTGTATTCGGATTAAGATCCTCCTCTGTAGGAGCGAGCTTGTGCTTTGCGGCATCCAACCGCTTGTTGGCATACCGTGTAACTTCTACCATTAAAAGAAGAAGATAGTTATACAGATCATACGCTTTAGATAAACTGAAGAACAACTCCTTTTCTGCAGTATCCAAATTTTTACCACCGTTCTGATAATAAGCGTAGATTATCTGAACAATCTTAAGACGGATAAGAACTCTGTTAATCATATATATTTTTAATATAATTTCGGGTTGCAAAAATAATTATTTTCCTAAATACAAAACAAATATCCAACAGGCTTTTTACCGATTTTTGCAGTTTATAAATAATTTTACGAGAAGTTTTTTGTACATTTCAAAAAATTCCTCAAATTTGAGACCAGATTTATATATATAATATTAAAAGACAAGTTTTTTATACCATGGAAGATTTTACAAAGAACACAACAGGAGAAGGAGATAAAGAAATTGTTTTTTCAAAAGCGATCAAGGCCGGTAAAAGAATCTACTACCTTGATGTGAAAAAAAACAGAAAGGATGAGATGTTCCTTGCCATAACAGAAAGTAAGAAAGTGATATCGGGCGAAGGGGAATCTTCTCAGGTCAGCTTTGAAAAGCATAAAATATTCCTCTATAAAGAAGATTTCGAGAAATTCATGAACGGATTGCAACAGACCATCCGGTTTATCGAACAGGAACAGGGACCTGCATCAAACGACAGTCGTACGGCCGAAACGCAAAACAAGGAAACCCCTTCCACATTAAATACTGATGAAATAAAAATAGACATAGACTTCTGAAAAACTTTCCGGGGCGTAAAGTAAATTACAAAATATTTGGCAGTTATATGGAAAAGCGCTAAATTTGCAGCGCTTTTTTAAGCTCATCGTGTGATATACCACATCGTGTGATGGCGAATTAAGCAACAAACCAACTTAATTTAGAGTAACACAAAAAATTATTCAAACATGAAATCAATTGAAATCAAAGGTTCTTTAAGAACTGAAACAGGAAAGAAAGCTACTCATAGCTTGCGTAAAAACAATGCAGTTCCTTGCGTATTGTACGGAATGCAGAAAGATGAAAACGGAAAGCAGGTTGCTACCCACTTCATGGTTCCGACCGACGGCTTGCGTAAACTGGTATACACACCTCATATCTACGTTGTAGACCTGGACATCGATGGTAAGGTTGTAAACGCCATCATGAAAGACATCCAGTTCCACCCTGTAACTGACGCTATCCTGCATATTGACTTCCTGCAGATCAACGAAGAAAATCCTATCGTAATGGAAGTTCCGGTACAGTTGGAAGGTCTGGCCGAAGGTGTCAAGGCCGGTGGTAAACTGGCTCTCCAGATCCGTAAGCTGAAAGTAAAAGCTTTGTATAACATTATTCCGGAACGTTTGGTTATCAACGTAACCAATTTGGGTCTGGGCAAGACTATCAAAGTAGGTGAACTGAACTTCGAAGGTCTGGAAATTTTGAATGCCAAAGAAGCTGTTGTTTGTGCCGTTAAATTGACTCGTGCCGCTCGTGGTGCTCAGGCTGCTGCAAAATAAATGACATAAACGACAAAATCCCTTTCAATGAAATATTTGATTGTAGGGCTGGGAAATATCGGTGACGAATACCGTAATACCCGCCACAACATAGGATTTATGGTATTGGACGCCCTCGCTAAGGCGTCCAATATTGTTTTTAAGGACGGACGATACGGGGCAACCGCAACTTTACCACTCAAAGGCCGCCAATTACTGCTACTCAAACCTTCCACATACATGAACCTGAGCGGAAACGCGGTACGTTACTGGATGCAGCAGGAAAAGATTCCTCTGGAAAACGTTCTGGTTGTAGTAGATGACCTGGCACTTCCTTTCGGAAGTCTGCGGTTAAAAGGAAAAGGCAGCGATGCCGGACATAACGGACTGAAGCATATTGCCGCAACTTTAGGCACACAGAATTATGCCCGTCTACGCTTCGGGATAGGAAATGATTTTCCTAAAGGAGGACAAGTAGACTATGTATTGGGGCATTTCGATGAAAATGATTTGAAACTGATGCCCGAAAGGCTGGAAACTGCCGGTGAAATCATTAAAAGTTTCTGTCTTGCCGGCCTGAATATAACCATGAACCAATATAACAACAAGTAGAACAAGCATATGCCCGAAGCTAGAATAGATAAATGGATGTGGGCTGCCCGCATCTTCAAGACCCGCACCGTCGCAGCCGAAGCATGCAAGAAAGGACGGGTATGCATCAATGGAGCACAGGCCAAACCGGCCCGCATGATCAAACCCGGTGACATTATCCAAGTCAAGAAACCGCCCATCACCTATTCTTTCAAGGTGTTGCAGGCCATTGAAAAACGGGTGGGTGCCAAGCTCGTTCCCGAAATCATGGAAAATGTAACGACTCCCGACCAATATGAACTGCTGGAAATGAGCAAGATCAGCGGATTCGTAAACCGGGCCAAAGGTATGGGCCGACCGACAAAAAAAGACAGGCGCGACCTGGACGACTTCTTTACGCCTGAATACATTGATGATGAATTTGACTTCGACTTTGATGACGAAGACGAAAATGATAATGATAATGAAAAATAAGAAATAACGGGTGCAAATCGATGGAAGGATCTGCACCCGTTACTTTTTTATCCTAGATTACAGATTAGCCTTGATAGCGTCAATCAGTTCCTGATATTCGGCATCAGTCAAATATACCTTTCCGGGATTCATCTGAAATGTACCTCCATAATCGGGACCATCCACATATTTAGGAGCCAGATGAAAATGTAGATGAGACAACTTGTCACTGTATGCACCATAATTGATCTTTTCCGGATGAAATGCCTTGTCCATGGCACGGGTTACACGGACTACATCGGCCATAAACGCATTACGGTCTTCATCACTCAACTCGTTCAAATCATTTACATGATCTTTATATGCAACAAGACAACGGCCTCTGTAGGTCTGTTCCTTGAACAGAAAAACACGTGAGACATTCAATTGGGCAATTTCAATCATCAAATTGTGTAATGTCTCATTATTCTGACAATACAGACAGTCTTTCGGATCACTTTTCATAATTCTTCTTTTTATTATGTTAAACAAATCATTCTTTCTGTTGGGCCGCGAACAAACGTTCCAGATTCAGTTCTTCCCCTACTACCCAAACGACATCACCAGCTTCGAATTTCCGGTTTACATCCGGACTGTGCAACATACCATCCGCATGACATTCAACCCCTACAACCAGACAATGATATTCAGTCCGGATTGTGCTCTGCCCGATGGTCATTCCAACCAGTTTTGCCGACTTGTCAAGGACAAACTGTTTTAACTGCATTTCATGCTTTTCAAAATCACTGTCATCATATGTATTGGCGACCTTCGAAACCTTGTCTGAAAATACCGCCAGCTGGTCGTCTGTCCCGATTACCTGCAACTTGTCATTCGGAAAAATCCGGGAATTTCCATCCGGTATATTCACACGCCGCCTCCCTCGGATAATCGCAGCCACATGTACTCCGAATCTTTTTCCCCAATTCAATTCCTTCAAAGTCTTTCCTGCCACGGACGACTCTGCGGGTATGACAAAATCACTCAGATGCAGGTCACGGTCAAGTAACCGGCCAGCATACTCCGGTTCCTTCTCACCCAGATATTCCTGATGCATTTCCTTGAAGCGGAGATTCTGTACAAACGTACGCTCCATAAAGATAGACTGCCTTTTCAGGAAGCGGGAAGCAATCATCCCGGCAACCAGTAATATCGCAATTCCTAAAAGCAAAGCCATAGAAGTAGTGAACTGGCTTTCTATTACAAACATGACAAAACCGATACCTATAATTACACGCAATATAAACGTTGATATCAACGGTGCATGATTGAAACGGCTGTCGGCCCACAATGCCTTGAACTCGATGGACCGGTTCTTTTTCATGATCATGGCCCGCAAGAACGGTGCCAATGCCAGAATGGTAACAAAGGTTCCCAAAATCCTTCCTCCAAGATCACCCAGCATCGCTATACACAAAGGTATAATAAAATGCAGACATATAACAATAATTGCAATAGAGAGTACGGAATAAATCAGAACAATTCTGGTTATAGCCATCAACAGCTTCTTCCAGTTGTTTTCATGATTCACGGTTTGTGTTCCCGAAGCATATTTGCTGATAAGCCGCAACCAACGTTCCGGAATATGACGGTCTATCATATTGTAGGCAGGAACTGCCAGACGGATCATATAAGGGGTCAGAAAGGTAGTTATGACCGAAACGGCCACCACTATCGGATAAAGGAAATCGCTGGTAACATGCAGACTGACTCCCAAGGAAGCGATAATGAACGCAAATTCACCTATTTGCGTCAGACTGAACCCGCACTGCATCGCTATCTTCAACGGCTGTCCGGAAAGCAGTACTCCCAATGTACCAAAGATTGTCTGCCCCACCACAATGGCCACAACAATGGCTATGATAGGAAAGCGGTACTCGACAATCATATTCGGATCGACCATCATGCCGACAGACACAAAGAATATAGCACCAAACAGATCCTTTACTGGAGAAACCAATTTCTCTATATGTTCCGATTCTATGGTTTCCGACAGGACAGATCCCATGATGAAGGCTCCGAATGCTGGAGAAAACCCTACCTGCGCAGCGAATACCACCATTCCGAAACAAAGGGCCAATGAAACGATCAGCAATGTTTCATCACTCATCAGCTTACGTGATTTCTTCAATACCTGAGGAATCAGGTAAATGCCTACCACAAACCATAGAACCAGGAAGAACACCAGCTTGGACAGACTGTATATCATTTCGCTACCCTCGAAATTCTGACTTACTGCCATGGTAGAAAGCATCACCATCAAAACTATGGCCAAGATGTCTTCCAAAATAAGAATACTCAAGACCAAACCTGCAAAACGCTGCTGACGTAAACCCAAATCATCGAATGCCTTATAAATGATTGTGGTGGAAGACATGGCCAACATACCTCCCAGATAGATACAGTCCATCCGGCTCCAATCGAAAATCCACCCTACAAACATACCGATCAATATCATGCAGAAAATAATGGCACAAGCAGAAATGACGGCAGAGCCTCCAACCTTCATCAGTTTCTTGAAACTGAACTCAAGTCCTAAAGCAAAAAGCAGGAAGATAACACCGATATCCGACCAGGTCTGGATATTTGCAGTATCCACCACCGAAGGTGTAAAAGAGAAATGCGGACTGCAAAGGAATCCGGCCACAATATATCCCAAAACTAACGGTTGCTTCAATTTCTTGAAAATAAGTGTCATGACGCCTGCACAGATCAGAATAAGCGCCAAGTCACTGATAAGAGGAGCTAAATGCGACATTGTTTATGACTTTATTGTTTTTCAAGTACAAAATTAAAGAATTAATTTAAACGCACTGACAATTGGTAAACCTCTTTTTATCATGAATGACATCTTTTAAACTTATGTAGAGATAAAGTCTGCACTTCCCGATCCAAATTGAGATTTTCAAGGCCCGATGATCTAAAAGCAGCAGCGGTGATTCCTTGTACTCTGCACATTTTTAACTAACTTTGTCCGGCAATCCACCGCATTAGAAACAGAACAAGAAATAACATGATAGTCTGTATAGCCGAAAAACCCAGTGTTGCCCGTGACATAGCGGATGTGCTGGGAGCGAAAAACCGAAAAGAGGGATATATTGAAGGAAACGGATACCAGGTAACCTGGACATTCGGCCATCTCTGTACCCTCAAGGAGCCTCATGAGTACACTCCGGCTTGGAAAGCGTGGAGTCTGGGCAGCCTGCCGATGCTTCCTCCCCGTTTCGGAATCAAGCTTATCAATGACCCGGGCATTGAGAAACAGTTTCATATTATCGAAGGGCTGATGCAGAAAGCCGACGAAATCATCAACTGTGGTGATGCCGGACAGGAAGGAGAACTGATACAACGCTGGGTTATGCAGAAAGCCGGAGCCCATTGTCCGGTCAAGCGTCTGTGGATCTCATCACTGACCGAAGAGGCTATCCGGGAAGGGTTCGCCAAACTGAAAGACCAAAGCGAATTCCAGCCATTATACGAAGCCGGATTGAGCCGTGCCATAGGCGACTGGCTTCTGGGTATGAACGCAACCCGACTGTATACATTGAAATACGGACAGAACAAACAGGTCCTTTCCATCGGCAGAGTGCAGACACCTACCCTGGCCCTGATTGTGAAACGTCAGCAGGAAATCGAAAACTTCAAACCGGAACCTTACTGGGAACTGAAAACGGTTTATCGTGAAACGACGTTCAGTGCAACTAAAGGTAAGTTCACGTCAAAGGAAGAAGGGCTGAAATTCCTTGAAACCGTCCGCAACTCCGACTTTTTCGTGACCGACGTATCTGCAAAAAAAGGATCGGAAGCCCCTCCCCGCCTGTTCGACCTGACTTCGCTGCAAGTGGAATGTAACAAGAAATTCAGCTACTCGGCCGACATGACCCTGCAGCTTATCCAGTCACTTTATGAAAAGAAAGTGGCAACTTATCCCCGCGTTGACACTACCTACTTGAGTGACGACATATACCCTAAATGCCCGAATATCCTGGCAGGACTGAAAGACTATGCAACTTTTACCGCTCCACTGGCAGGGAAAAAACTGCCCAAGTCCAAGAAAGTATTCGACAATTCAAAAGTAACCGACCACCATGCCATTATCCCTACCGGAGTACAACCGCAAGGACTGACCGACATGGAAAAAAGAGTATTCGATCTG
This sequence comes from Bacteroides ilei, assembly GCF_900128495.1. Taxonomy (GTDB): domain Bacteria; phylum Bacteroidota; class Bacteroidia; order Bacteroidales; family Bacteroidaceae; genus Phocaeicola; species Phocaeicola ilei. The sequence goes on along the minus strand of NZ_LT635801.1, from coordinate 1,644,982 downwards.
ATAGCCAGACGTTTCATCGCCGCCTTTTATCCCGACTGCAAATTTTCTACCACAACGGTACTGGGAGAAGTGGACAAAGTGGAATTCAAGACTACAGGCAAGCAGATTCTGGAACCGGGATGGCGTGTCATCTTTACCAAAGAACAACAGGAAGAGAGTAAAGACAATGAAGAAGAACGTACACTCCCTCTATTCGTCAAAGGAGAAAACGGTCCTCATACTCCCGATCTGAATGAGAAATGGACACAACCTCCCAAGCCTTATACCGAGGCTACACTGCTACGGGCGATGGAAACTGCCGGAAAACTGATTGACAACGAAGAGCTTCGGGATGCATTGAAAGAAAACGGAATAGGCCGCCCGTCAACCCGTGCCGCCATCATCGAAACTTTGTTCAAACGCCATTACATCCGCAAAGAACGTAAAAACCTGATTGCTACCCCCACCGGTGTAGAACTGATACAGCTTATTCATGAAGAACTGCTGAAATCGGCGGAACTGACCGGTATCTGGGAAAAGAAACTGCGTGAAATCGAACGCCAGAAATACGATGCGGCAACTTTTCTTACCGAGCTGAGACAGATGGTAACTGAAATAGTACACAGTGTTCTGAGCGACAACAGCAACCGACGCGTTACCGTAACCCAGGAAGAACCTGCAAAAACGGCAACAAAAAAACGGAAAAAGGCAAAGGATCCGGAGGAAAACACCAATGAAGACAAGATAATAGGCACCGTTTGTCCACTCTGTGGAAAAGGTAAAGTCATAAAGGGAAAAACCGCATACGGGTGCTCGGAATGGAAAAACGGATGTACCTTCAGAAAACCCTTTACGACCTGACCTCCAACCTTTACATGTCCAGCGGAAAGACAAGCTGTTCGGGCAAATAACCGCTACGGATCCTCCATTCCTGCGGATACAGGTTGTTGGCCCGGTTCCCGAGATTTTTGACAAAACCTAAAGGTAATTGTCTATACGTAACCATAACCAATCCTTTGGGAACCTCAAGCGGCAAAACGACAGCCTCCTTACGCAAATAAGAGACAGCCTGCTCATATGTAAGCTCGGCCTTTTCAAATACGTCCGGATTCTGGTATACACTCATAGCCAATGCATGCGCCGGTACAAAATCCTTACCTTTCAAGGCAGCAACCGTTATGCCGGCATGAAGTATCCGCAAACGACTCTTCATGCGCTCATAAAATGATCCATAAGCTGCAGGAAGGGCAACGATTCCATCACCTTCCACATACCACGCATAGAGCTCCGGAGATTTTATCCAGGACTTGACATAATCCGGAACTTTGGCAACCGGCATCCGGCCACCGCCCTTTCCCTTCTTTTCTTTTCTTGAAGAAACCCTCTCAGCAAGGTCCTGATCTTTCCATTCGCCCGTCTTACGGAGCACTGCCATGAACAGACCCTCGCCCACTGTATGATGGGGCAAAAAACGATATACCGGGAAATCATATCCTGCCAGGTTACCGGAAATACGCCAGTCATCCGACACATCAACAGGCAATATGTCAGCTCCCAGCTCCTCCGAAATCCAACGGACATTATCCTCATTTTCTTCGCGGTTATAGGTACATGTACTATAAATCAGTATTCCACCCGGCTTCAGACAATTCCATATATCACGCAATATACGACGCTGACGCTGCCAACATAAACCTACATTTTCCACACTCCATTCTTCCACAGCCACAGGATCCTTCCGGAACATTCCTTCACCCGAACATGGGACATCGGTCAGTATGACATCAAACGTATTCTCTAGCGGAGCAAAATCGGCCGGATCATTACCGGTGACAATGACACCCGGATCTCCCCACTTTATCAGATTCTCCGCCAAAATCTGAGCACGGTTCCTCATTACTTCATTTGCAACCAACATACTGCCTTCGGGTAATATAGAACGGGCTAAAGTAGACTTTCCCCCCGGGGCAGCACATAAGTCGAGCATTATGACAGGCCCATGGACATACTGGCGTAAAACCTGTTCCAGAATCATGGAAGAAGCTTCCTGTACGTAATAACAGCCGGCGTGAAACAACGGATCGAACGTAAATGTAGGACGTGATGCCAGATAAAACCCAGACTTACACCAAGGTACGGGAGAACCTTGCGGCGGAACAGTATCCATACATTTTTTCCTGTTCAAACGGATGCTTACCGGAGATTCTGTATCCAAGGCTTGTAGAAAAGCATCCATTTCTTTTTCACCCAACAATTTACGGGTACGATCTATAAAGTCACGAGATAAATCCATATCAGTCATTCCGTATCAGTTTCTTTCTGCAAAAATACGACAATCTAGTGACAAGATAAAGACAAGCACGATATAATATGACAGTTCCTCCGGACAAATGGAAACTTTATATATAAATTGTTTTATTTGAGCGATTATCTTAAATTTGCATTTCACTAACCAATATGTAGAACTGTCATGAAACAATATTTGGACCTGTTGCACCATATCCGTACAGAAGGAGTCAGAAAAGACGACCGTACAGGGACCGGTACAATCAGTGTATTCGGTCATCAGATGCGTTTCAACCTGGAAGAGGGATTTCCGCTGATAACGACCAAGAAACTCCATCTGAAATCCATTATATATGAACTTCTTTGGTTTCTCAAAGGAGATACAAATGTAAAGTACCTGCAAGATAACGGAGTACGCATATGGAACGAATGGGCCGATGAAAATGGAGACCTCGGACATATATACGGCTATCAATGGCGTTCATGGCCCGATTATGAAGGAGGATTCATCGACCAGATTTCTGAAGCTGTAGAGACCATCAAACATAATCCAGATTCCCGACGCATCATTGTAAGTGCCTGGAATGTGGCAGATATCAAGAACATGAACCTTCCCCCTTGCCATGCCTTCTTCCAGTTTTATGTTGCCGATGGCAGACTGAGTCTGCAGCTCTATCAGCGCAGTGCCGACACATTCCTGGGGGTACCGTTCAATATCGCATCGTATGCCTTGCTGCTTCAGATGATGGCGCAAGTCACCGGTCTGAAAGCCGGAGATTTCGTACATACATTAGGCGATGCCCATATATACCTCAACCATCTGGAACAAGTAGACCTGCAGCTTACACGCGAACCTCGTCCTCTTCCACAGATGAAACTGAACCCGGATATCAAAAACATTTTCGATTTCAAATATGAAGACTTTGAACTGGAAAATTATAACCCATGGCCACACATCGCCGGAAAAGTATCTGTCTAACCCATTATTAAAAAATCAGAGATATGACACTGTCAATCATTGTTGCAATCAATAGACAAAATGGTATAGGCTTCAAGAATAAGCTGCTATACTGGCTACCCAACGATTTGAAACGTTTCAAGACACTGACTACCGGACATACAATTATTATGGGCCGGAAAACATTCGAGTCACTACCCAAAGGAGCTCTGCCCAACCGGAGGAATATCGTATTAAGCAGGACCCGAACAGATTTTCCCGGAGCTGAATGTTACACGTCATTGCAACAAGCCATTGAAAATATACCCGGCGATGAAGAAGCATTCATCATTGGAGGAGCCAGTCTATATAAAGAAGCGCTTCCGCTTGCCGACCGACTTTACATAACGGAAATAGACGATGAAGGAAAAGAAGCCGATGCTTTCTTTCCTTTTATTGATCCTGGTATATGGAAAGAAAAAAGTAGAGAATGCCATCCAACAGATGAAAAGCATCTCTACTCATATTGCTTTATTGATTATGAACGCTAATCTTCATCGGCCAGATCCTCTATGGGCATCTGGCGTTTGATAGCCTCTTTAAAGGAAATGATGGTCTCGGAACGGGCCAATCCCAACGGTTGCAGCTTATCATGGATGATATTCAGCAGATGATGGTTATTCTTGGCATAAATTTTGATAAACATATCATACTGACCGGTTGTAAAATGACATTCGACAACTTCAGGAATGTTTCTTAAGCCCTCAGTCACACTATCAAATTGTTCAGGATCCTTTAAATATAAACCGATATATGCACAGGTTTCATAACCGATCTTTTCCGGATCGATTACAAACTCCGATCCTTTCAAGATACCCAAATTAGTAAGTTTCTGGATACGCTGATGAATGGCAGCCCCCGATACGTTACATGCCCGGGCCACTTCCAAAAAAGGAATACGTGCGTTATCAGCTATAAGCTGCAAGATCTGTTCGTCTAATTTATCTAACTGATGATGTCCCATTTATTTTATTTTTATGCGTAAATATGATACAAAGATAAAATAAATCTTCCATATCAATGATATAAATCATAACTTTTACTATTAATTTAGCTTTAATCTGACACCATAATTCTATATAATATAAAAACAAATTCTACCATCTATGAACAAAAAGATATGGACAGCCATGCTGACATGCTGTTGTTTCCACATTGGAACTTATAGCCAGAATTTTGATGATTACTTTATTGACAAGACCTTAAGAGTCGATTATCTGTTCAATGGAAATGCTGAAAAACAATCCATCAGTCTGGATGAACTTGTATCACTTCCCGGTTGGGCAGGCCGTCGTCACCACTTGTCCGAACTCCCGCTGGAAGGCAATGGAGATATAGTCATGACCGATAAGGCTACAGGAAACGTCATCTACCGTACTTCTTTCTCGAGCCTGTTTCAGGAATGGGTAAGCGAAGAGGAAGCCCGACATCTGACCCGAGGGTTCGAAAACACGTTCCTGCTTCCTTACCCCAAAAATGAAGCCATTGTAACCATCAATCTGAGAGACGTTTACAGAAAGGTATGTGCCAGTCTTACACACGAAATCAATCCGAAAGATATACTTATACACCAGCGTGGAAAAACACATGTATCCCCATATAAATACCTTATTCAAAACGGTCCCGCAGAAAAATGTATAGACATAGTCATCCTGGCAGAAGGGTATACCAAAGAAGAAATGGAGCTTTTCTATAAAGATGCCAGTACCGCATGCAATGCATTATTTGCCCATGAACCGTTCAAAAGCCTGAAAAACCGCTTCAATGTGATAGCAGTAGAGACTCCCTCCAGTGACAGCGGAGTCAGCATCCCCCGTAAAGAAGAATGGAAAAATACGGCAGTCGGTTCACATTTCGATACCTTCTACTCCGATCGTTATCTGACTACACGAAACGTAAAAGCTATCCATAACTGGCTGGCCGGAATACCTTACGAACATATCATTATCCTGGCTAATACCGACACCTATGGTGGAGGAGGTATCTATAACTCCTACCTGTTGACAACAGCGCATCATCCGATGTTCAAACCTGTGGTAGTTCATGAATTTGGACATAGTTTCGGAGGACTTGCCGACGAATATGCTTATGATGAAGCTCCGAGTCCACAATATCCATATTCCATCGAACCATGGGAACCGAATATCACCACACTTGTAGATTTCGGCAGTAAATGGAAAGATATGGTAGACGGCGACATAAAAATTCCAAGCAAACCGGAAACAGACCCTCACACCATCTATACAAAAGTCGGACTATATGAAGGTGCAGGGTATACCCAAAAAGGAATCTACCGCCCTACAACCGAATGTCGCATGAAAATCAATGAAGCACCTCAATTCTGTCCGGTATGCCAACGGTCACTGGAAAGATTGATCCGCTTCTATACAGAATAACAGAATATAGATATCAACCTCAAAATCGAAGTAATATGCTGACACTTACAGAAATCAAGACAACAGACCCGAATTACGAATTTGTAGAAACACTACTACATACGTCATTCCCGGTCGAAGAACGCCGTGATGACGACAGACAACGGCATCATACCGACCACAACAAATCATTCCACTGTTACCTGGCAACAGACAAACATACTCCCGTAGGTTTCATTACCCTATGGGATCTGAACGGCTTCTACTACGCCGAACATCTAGCAACGTCACCTGAACTCCGGAACAAAGGATATGGAAAAGGAATCGTAGAAGCCCTAAAGAATATGTGCAAGGGAATAATCATATTGGAAGTGGAAAGGCCGGAAGATGAAATGAGTATCCGGAGAATCAACTTTTACAGACGCTGTGGCTTCTATCTGTGTACACGGAACTACATACAGCCGCCCTATAGAAAAGGAGGCCTTGAACTCCCTCTTTACCTGATGTATACCGGCACAGAAAACATTGATAATGAATATCTCAGAATAAAAGATGAAATATACGGTCAAGTATACGAAGTATTATAAAATACCAAAAAACAGAAAAGGGCATCCGTAAACGGATACCCTTTTCTAATATTATCCATTAATCTATATCAGTTACGCTGTGTAGCTGAATAGTTAATCTTCAAGGCATATGCCTGACGAAGTGCCTGTTTTACTTCTGTAACAATACCCATCTTGGTCTTGGAATCAACCTTCAGGGAAACAGTCATAAACGGTTTGTCACTTTCCTTCATGTTTTCACGTTCCTGATAAATGTAATCCTGAACTTCTGAAGATTCAGCGAATTTATCATTCAACTGAATACGGTCGCTAGTACCCATCTTCTTCTGATATTCAGGTAACGGTTTACCGATATAGATGAAAGAAACCAATGACTTCTTCTCAAGCTTTTCCAATTCTGTAGCAGCCGGAACCTTAAACTGAACCTTCAGTGTAACTTCACGCATAGATGTTACAATCATGAAGAAGAACAACATGGTAAAGATAAGGTCAGGCAAAGATGAAGTATTCAACTCCGGCATCTCGCGCTTGCCAGTCTTATTAAATTTTCCCATTATTATTTTCCTCCATATTTTTTAGGTTCTGCTTCAGATATCTTCTGTGGATAGTAGTCATTAATTGCATCTTGTTCCTCTTCAGAACATTCAGCGTAGCTCTTGCCAAACTGAGAATGTGCCAACTCATCACGAAGTTCGTTATAAGCAGCAACCAGTTCGTTCTGAACCTGAATATATGCATTATAGCTTGTACCCACGTCATTCTGTACAGAAATCACGTGTTTGTCTGTAATCATTACATCACCGAAGAACGGAATATTCTTAGCATGCTTTTCAGGCATGTTAGGATCATCTTTCGGATTTGCAATAAATTCTTTTGCCTTACTTCTCAATTGCTTAATATCAGACCATTCTCCACCAATCATCAATTGGTCGTCCTTATTCAAACGAACCTGGAGAACGTTTCTTTCCTTTACAATAATATCGTCTTTCTGATCCTTGTTTTCAGGTGGAGGCGGGAGACGTCTCGACAAACCACGGTCAGTATCCATTGATGTTGTAATAAGGAAGAAAATAAGCAACATAAAAGCAATATCGGCCGTTGAACTGGCATTAATGCCTGGCACTTTTCTATTCCTTTTAGCCATTTTACTTACTTCAATTTAATTATTAAACTTCAATGTGATATTATCTTTTAAAAATTCCAGTCAAGTTAACCAATGTAGCAATTGCAGCAATAGCAAACAATACATAAGTAGAGTACAGGAACATGTCAGTAACCTTCAACATGGTAACATCTGTATAAGCATCACCGCTACCAACAATCACAGTTTCTGAAGAACCGATGTTATAAGTAACAATCAGCAATACGACCAACAGAATAACACCAAGGAAAGATTTGACAGCCCCTTTCGGGTTATCTTTCATGGCACCACCAAACTGAACGATGGCACCCAACAACGTTACAATTACAGTTACGGCAAACAATCCGTACATCAAGTACATCAAGGCCGGAGTATTTGCAGGTTCAACCAAACCTGCTGCATTTGTTTCATCATATCCTACTCCGTAGAACATGCCCAACACAACCAGAATCAGTGCAATGCAGACATAGAATACGTAGTATGATACCTTATATGATAATTTAGCCATTGTTCAATAATTTATTTTTTGTATTTCAAGTTGTACTTCATGATCATATCAAGCAAAGTGATAGAAGAATCTTCCATCTGGCTTGTGATAGCTTCAATCTTAGAAAGAATGTAGTTATAGAATACCTGAAGAATCAATGCTACAATCAAACCGAAGATAGTAGTGATCAACGCAACTTTCATACCACCGGCAACAACTGTCGGAGAAATATCACCGGCACGCTGGATATTATCGAACGCCATAACCATACCGATTACAGTACCCAAGAATCCCAAAGACGGAGCCATCGCGATGAACAATGTGATCCAAGAACAACCTTTTTCAAGGTAACCTGCCTGAACACCACCGTAAGAAACTACAGAACGTTCAACAACATCCAGGCCTTCGTCAATTCTCATCAAGCCCTGATAGCAGATAGAAGCAATAGGACCGCGAGTGTTACGGCAGATAGTCTTAGCACCTTCTACATCACCTTTTTCCAAAGCTTCTTCAATTTTAGCCATCAACTTCTTAGCGTTAACTTCAGCCAAGCTCAAATAAATGATACGTTCAATACAGAATGCAAGACCTAAAACCAAAGCGATTGCTACCAATGACATAAAGCCGGCATCACCTTCAATAAACTTAGTCTTTAATTCTTTGTGAATACTTCCTTCTTCAACTGCAGGAGCTGCTGTTTCATCAGCAGCAGGAGCCACCTGTTCTGTCTGTTCTGGAGCTGCTGTAGCTGTAGAATCCTGAGCCATAGCTGTCTGAGTCATTCCGAATGAGAGGACTCCCATCACTGCAAGAATTGCAAATAACTTTTTCATTGTGTGTCTAATTTTTAAGATTAATTAATTAATAGTTATGAATTGTTTTTAATTATCCAACTAAAGTTTTTTGCGGAGAGAACGGGATTCGAACCCGTGATACACTTTTGGCGTATACACGCTTTCCAGGCGTGCCTCTTCAACCACTCGAGCACCTCTCCCAATACGTTGCTCATACACTATTTCTCTAAATCGAACGCAAATTACAAATAAAAATGCGAACTGCAAGCGATTTCAGCAACAAATGTATTCTTTTTTTTCGTCTTACATAACATTCATTACCCAAAAGTTTACATCTTACCCAAAAATTAATAAACTTTAAAAACTTATTCAAGCAATTTTGAAGACTTTTAGCGCATTTTCAGTAGTAAGCCGGCCAATATGATCAAGTGTAAGGCCATATATTTCCGCCAATTTTTCTGCGACCTTAACTATAAAGGAACTTTCATTACGCTTTCCCCTATAAGGAACAGGAGCCAGATAGGGAGAATCTGTCTCCAATACGATACGTTCCATGGGTACTTTTCTTAAGACCTCGGGCAGATTACTTTTCTTAAAAGTCACCACACCGTTTACACCAAACATGAATCCCGGATACTCCAACAACCTTTCCGCATCATCCGATGTCCCGGTAAAGCTATGGAATATCCCTCTCAGGGCACTGTGCTTGTAAGGCTCCATCACTTCCAACAGTTCCGGGTAAGCCTCCCGGCAATGGACAATCAAAGGCAAGTCATACTCCAAAGCCCACCCTATCTGCTTTTCAAACACTTCCATCTGTTCCTTTCTGAAAGTCTTGTCCCAATAAAGATCAAGACCTACCTCTCCTATTCCATAAAACCGCTGTCCTGAGGCACGCAACCATTGTTCAACGGTAGTCAGACGTTGTTTCCACCCCTCATCTACAGAAGTCGGATGAAATCCGATCATCGGATAACAGAACTCGTGTCTATTACACAGAGCCAGCATATCTTCAACCGACGTATCATCAATATTAGGCATAAACATACGCTTTACCCCAGCCTGTACAGCTCGGATTACCGCCAGTTCACGGTCTTCATCAAATTCTTCCGTAAAAAGATGAGTGTGTGTATCTATCAATGTAACCATATAGACTATCAAAGATTCCTATCCATCAAACTTAACACAAAATCGAGCAAGTTCTTTTTCCGAGACGTTTCGACCGAGACCTGTTCCATCAACGCTATACCTTCTTCATAATAGCGGCCTATCTGCTCCCGACAGATATCTCTTACTCCCACTTTATTATATATGGCAGTCACTGCCGCAATCTTTTCCGAAGGATCATATGTCCCGGCGGTAATCCACCTTTCCAGTTCGGCACGTGTATCACCGTCAGCCTCTTTCAAGGCTGTAATCAGCATAAATGTCTTCTTGTTGCAAAGTATATCACCTCCGATCTTTTTTCCGAAAACCGCAGGATCACCATACACGTCCAGGTAATCGTCCTGAAGCTGGAAGGCCAGTCCGCTCCTGATTCCAAAATCATACAGTTTCTTTGCATCTTCCTGTGATGCCCCTCCCAGAATAGCTCCTATCTGCAAAGCACCTGCCAGCAAAACGGATGTTTTCAGACGGATCATTTCAATATATTCCGGCACAGTTACATCCATGCGCTTTTCAAACTCCATATCCCACTGCTGACCTTCGCACACCTCCAGAGCTGTACGGGTAAAGACATCCATCACTTCATGAACATATTGAAGCGGACATTCCTGCATCATAAACCGATACGCCAATATCAGCATGGCATCCCCCGACAGGATAGCCGTATTTTCATCCCATTTTTTGTGTACCGTAGGCTTCCCCCTTCTCAGATCAGCCTTATCCATCAAGTCATCATGCAACAAAGTGAAATTATGATAGGTTTCAATAGCCGCCGCCTGCGGATAAACCGATTCCACATCATCCTTAAACAGGTTATAGGCCATCAACAACAATACCGGACGAAGCCGTTTCCCTCCCATAGCCAGCACATACTCTATCGGATCATACAAGCCTTTAGGCTCACGGACATAATCCAATGCCCCGATATAGGCATGGATCCGCTCCTGAATCTCTTTACTAGAAAACTGTTCCATAGTATCAGTTCTTTATATTTCTGACAAAAAAAGGCTGCCCGCACGAGCAGCCTTCTATTAAGGATAAAATTACATTACTGCAATTTGAATGTTACAGGCACAGTGTATTTTACACGTACTGCCTTACCACGTTGTTTACCCGGTTTCCACTTCGGCATCATCTGGATGACACGCAAAGCTTCCTTATCCAAATACGGGTCAACAGAACGCATAACTACCGGATCAACGATAGAACCGTCACGGTTAACGACGAACTGAACGATTACACGTCCCTGTACACCGTTCTCCTGAGCGATAGTCGGATATTTGATATTCTTAGCCAAGAATTTCAAACATTCTGCCATACCACCTGGGAATTCCGGCATTTCCTCTACAACCTGGAAGATCTGTTGTTCTTCCGGTTCTTCTTCTTCAACTTCAACCGGCACGTACTTGATTTCTACGGCTGTGTTGTTGTCTTCTGATGACTGGATAGTAGATTCCTCTACATTCGCATCATTTTCTGCAATCTGCAGGACTTCTTCTACCTTCGGAGCTTCGGGTGGAGGAGGTGCCTGTTTAGGTTCTTCCTGTTCCGTAATAGGAATCATTTCTTCATCGAAGGATGCTTCTACGATACCACTATCGGCAGTGATCTGCACATCACGTTCACTCCATTCGAACGCAACGAACATCGCGGCCAATATCAGCACCAAACCAATAAGTACCCATGTACTTTTCTTACCTTCGAGATCGGCTTTGGGCGATTTTTTAATTTCCATAAAATTACTTTTATAGGTTAATAACTCTCTGTCCGGCAAATGTACCATCAAATATTCGAATAAACAATATCTTCAAGGTAAATTTTTGTAAAAGCCAGTACATTTTTATTTGTATGAAAAAAATGCGCTATATTTGACGATGCAACAAAACTTCCAATCAAATATAATATAATTTAGGTATGAAAAAGATAATCATTGCCATAGACGGATTCTCATCGTGCGGCAAAAGCACCATGGCAAAAGATCTGGCAAAAGAAATAGGATATATCTATATTGACAGTGGTGCCATGTATCGCGCCGTAACACTCTACTGCATTGAACAGGACCTGTTCAACGCCGACGGTTCCATCAAGACCGAAGAACTACGCAACCGGATGGAACAGATTCATATTTCCTTCACACTGGATCCCCAGACCGGACGCCCACGCACCCAACTGAACGGAAGGGACGTGGAAGACCGCATCCGTTCCATGGAAGTGTCATCACATGTAAGTCCGGTTGCCACACTTGATTTTGTCCGCAAGGCTCTTGTACGCCAGCAACAGGAAATGGGATGCAAAAAAGGAATCGTAATGGACGGACGTGATATCGGTACCGCCGTTTTTCCCGATGCTGAACTGAAAATATTTGTAACAGCCTCGGCACAGATCAGGGCCCAACGCCGTTATGATGAGCTGAAAGCCAAAGGCCAGGAAGCTTCTTTTGAAGAAATTCTGAAGAATGTAGAAGAGCGTGACCGTATAGACCAGAACCGTGAAGTCAGTCCGCTCCGGAAAGCGGATGATGCAATTCTGCTCGACAACAGTAACATGACCATCCAGGAACAAAAGGAATGGCTGATGAACGAATATCAAAAGGCAATCCATGCGTAAGGTAGAAATAGATGAAGGATCAGGCTTCTGTTTTGGCGTGACCACAGCCATCAGAAAAGCTGAAGAAGAGCTGGCAAAAAGCGATACGCTTTATTGCCTGGGCGACATAGTCCATAACGGACAAGAGTGTGAACGGTTACGACGGATGGGGCTGAACACCATAGGACATGAAGAATTTACTCGTCTGAATCATGCCAAAGTCCTGCTAAGGGCACACGGAGAACCTCCCCAGACTTACATAACAGCACAACAGAATAATATTGAAATCATTGATGCCACCTGTCCGGTGGTACTACGCCTGCAGAAACGGATCAAACAGGAATATGATACCCCAACGGATGAAGGACGGCAGAAACAGATTGTCATATTCGGAAAAAACGGACATGCAGAAGTACTGGGGCTGGTGGGCCAAACCAACGGAGAAGCCATCGTTATAGAGAATCTGGAAGAGGCACAAAAACTGGATTTCACCAAAGACATCCGGCTCTATTCCCAGACCACCAAATCGCTCGATGAATTCAGACAGATCGTCTCCTACATACAGGAGCATATTTCACCTGAGGCTACATTCATGTATTATGATACTATATGCCGACAGGTTGCCAACAGGATGCCCGACATCCGTAAATTCGCAGCCGGACATGACCTGGTCTTTTTCGTCTGCGGACATAAAAGTTCCAACGGGAAAATCCTCTTCCAGGAATGTCGGAAAGTCAATCCCAATTCCTACCAGATCGACCGTCCGGAAGATATCGATTTTTCACTACTGACAGACAACATACATTCCATAGGTATATGCGGTGCTACTTCAACCCCTAAATGGCTGATGGAGGAATGCAGGGAAATCATCATGCGGCACGACGGATGATAAAGACGGCAAAAGTGGTACAGAGAAATTTAAGAAAGTCTTTTATTGCTTGTAAATTAGATTTTTAGTACTTTTGCAACACCTAGAATATAAAACTAACGAATAACTTATGGGAACTATTAAATGCATTGGTATCCTTACATCGGGCGGTGATGCCCCTGGCATGAATGCAGCTATTCGTGCCGTAACCCGTTCCGCTATTTACAACGGACTTACAGTCAAAGGTATCTACCGTGGATACAAAGGACTGATTACCGGTGAAATCCAAGAATTCAAATCACAGAATGTAAGTAACATTATACAATTAGGAGGTACAATCCTGAAAACGGCACGCTGTCAGGAATTCAAGACCCCGGAAGGCAGAAAGATTGCCTATGAAACTATGCAGCGTGAAGGTATTGACGCCTTGGTAGTCATCGGAGGTGACGGCTCGTTGACAGGAGCACGCCTGCTGGCACAAGAATACGACGTGCCTTGTATCGGCCTGCCAGGCACCATCGACAACGACCTGTACGGTACCGACACAACCATCGGTTATGACACGGCATTAAATACGATTCTGGATGCAGTCGACAAGATCCGTGATACGGCAACTTCTCATGAACGTCTGTTCTTCGTTGAAGTCATGGGCCGTGACGCCGGATTCCTCGCCCTGAACGGAGCCATTGCAGCGGGTGCCGAAGCTGCCATTATCCCAGAATACAATACGGAAGTCGACCAGCTGGAAGAATTTATCAAGAACGGATTCCGCAAATCGAAGAGCAGTTCCATTGTTCTGGTTGCCGAAAGTGAAATTACGGGTGGAGCTATGCATTATGCAGAACGTGTAAAGAATGAATATCCTCAATACGACGTACGCGTCACTATTCTGGGACATCTGCAACGGGGAGGTTCCCCTACTGCACACGACCGTATCATCGCAAGTCGTATGGGAGTGGCCAGTATCCAGGCATTGATGGAAGGCCAGCGTAATGTCATGATCGGAATTGAAAACGATGAAATTGTTTATGTTCCGTTTTCTAAGGCCATCAAAAACGACAAGCCTATCGACCGTGAACTGGTCAATGTTCTCCATGAATTATCTATTTAAACAAAGTAACTATAACAATAAAGGCTGCCTCAATGGCAGCCTTTATTGTTATAGTCTGACGTTATTATCAGTTTTGACGGATTATATGTTTCCGACGATGGAAATGTACATCTGAACGTTTGTGAATGAGCCAACGGCGGCGGATCTGAAGACCGCACATAATGGCGGCAACCACCAATATCAGGATAATGATTCCACCGTTCAAGTTATCTCCCTTCACACGCGACCAGATTTCCAGTACTTCTTCCGTCCTATCTCCGAAATCACGTATCATCGCACACCTGTCAATGACAGACTTATCAGGATAAATGGTTACCGGTACCTTGACCTTCGAGGCTGACGGACCGAAAAAATAACTTACATCCGAATACTCCTCCAGCGTAGAATCTTCACAGGCCTCCAGTATTTCAGAAGCAGCAACGGCACTGACATATCCGTTCGATTCCATATTACGCAAAGCGATATCCGGACGGCAAAGAAAATTGATGAAATAACTGGCAGCCGTCGGATTTTTGGCATATTTCGGTATCACCCAACCGTCGTACCACACGTTACTACCTTCCATCGGTACTGTATATGCCAAATCAACTCCTACGGCCTCAGCCTCATCGATTGCCCACTGGGCATCTCCGCTCCAGGCCATATTCATCCATGCCTTTTCCTTTGTCATCATCTCCTTCCCGAAATCGGCCTCCCATCCTGCCACATTCGGCTTCAAAAGCTTCAGGCATTTTTCAACCGAGTCCATAGATGCTGGCGAATAATCGTTCATCAACTGTGATACAGTACGATTCCCCTTCTTCAGGTCTTCCCGATGTGCATACAGCAAAGCCATACCGTAAGCATCACGGTACGCATCCTTCATCAGAATCTTGCCGGCATATTTCTTATTCCAGAAACAACCCCAAGATGAAACTTCCTCTTCGGTAACGAACTTCCTGTTATAAAGAATACCTTCGGTACCCCACATGTAACATACAGCATACCGGTTAGCAGGTTTTTCCGGCGTACCCAACTGAGCTATCTGACTATATATATAAGGCGCCACCAGCTTCATATAATTAGGAGATTTCGCAAAGGCCGTATCGATTGGAAGCAACAAATCCTTTTTCAGCATACGCTCGATGATATACTCCGAAGGACACACCACATCAAAATCTTCATGCCCCTTTTCAATCTTGGTCAGCATGATTTCATTGATATCGAAAGTCTGGTATACAATCTTGATATCCTTTCCAGTCTGTTCCTTGTAATAGGCTTGAAAATCTTCCAAGACCCCCTCTCCTATATAGTCGGCCCAATTATAGACTTTCAGGATATTTTCCCGAGGTTCACCCATGTTGTAGCAGCCTGACAATCCGACTGCCAACGCCAATAATATCCAATTATAGATCCGTTTCAGTTTCATACTGCTTTTTTGGCCTTATCGGCACGACGGTTAATAATGATAAGCAATACTAAAATCACAATGAAGATAATGGCCGACAACGGACGCAGTTCGGGTGTAAGCCCTCCCTTACGCGCATCGGCATAGATGTAAGTCGACAACGTTTCCAATCCCTGGTTACCGATAGTAAAGACCGTAACGGCAAAATCATCGATAGAAAGAGTAAGCGACAATAGAAAACCACTGACCATTCCCGGACGGATTTCCGGCAAAATTACCTTACGCAATGCCTGCATCGGAGTAGCCCCCAAATCAAGTGCCGCTTCATACAGATTCGGATTCATCTGTTTCAACCGGGGCATCACACAAAGTACCACGTAAGGGGTACAGAAAGTGATATGTGCCAAGACTACAGTGGTAAACCCCTGCGTAATACCCAAAGAAACAAACAGCAGGAACAGAGACACACCCGTAATGATGTCTCCGTTCAAAATCGGAATGGTATTGATAAATCCCATCGCTTTACGGCTACGGGTACGCAAGTTAAAGATACCGATGGCAGCCACACTTCCCAATATGGTGGACACGGCTGCAGCAATCAAGGCTATAGCTATGGTATTGACCAAGGCATTCATCAACGAATGATGTGCCCCCGTATCCAACAGGGAACGATAGAGTTTCCATGAAAATCCGGTCCAATTGCCCAAAACCTTAGCTTCAGTAAACGAATAGACTACAATTATAAAGATAGGGGCGTATAACAATAACAACAAGATCCATAAATAGATCTGTTCAACTATTTTCCTTACCATACTCCTCCTCCCTGATTAGAATCGTCCTTCCCGTCAGTACTGAACAATGAGGTAGCGGCAATCAGGAACAGCATGATGAGTGACAACGCCGCACCATAGTTCCAAAGACTGTTGTTAATATTTTCCTGAATAGTAGTACCGAACAACTTGATGTTGTTCATCGTAAGCAGTTCGGCTATGGCAAATGTGGAAATGGTAGGCATGAACACCATCATCACTCCACTGGATATGCCGGGCAAGGACAATGGAAATACCACTTTCCAGAATACCTGAAACTGGTTGGCCCCCAAATCCTGTGCTGCTTCAATATAGCTCTTATCCATTTTCTGAAGCGTATTATAAATGGGGTAAATCATGAACGGAATAAAATTATAAATCATTCCG
The DNA here is from genome assembly GCF_900128495.1 of Bacteroides ilei. Classification (GTDB taxonomy): domain Bacteria; phylum Bacteroidota; class Bacteroidia; order Bacteroidales; family Bacteroidaceae; genus Phocaeicola; species Phocaeicola ilei. The sequence goes on along the minus strand of NZ_LT635801.1, from coordinate 1,628,042 downwards.
AAAATCAAAGCTCCTTCCCCCAACGGCAGGCGGAGGAAATCGAACAAGGCTACCGTAGCCAACGTACGGATCAGGATATTCACCCACATGGGAAGGATAAAGAGCATAATCAATGTCTTGGAATATCCCATGTTGCTCCGACTTAAAATCCAAGCCGCCGGATATCCCAACAAGATACAGCCCAACGTAGTAATGACAGCTACCCCGATGGAATAGACAAATGTATTGATAGCCTCGGGATGTGCCATGAACTTACTGAAATTGACCAGACTCATACGCCCGTTCTCATCAGTAAAGGCATAAACCACAATCAACAGAAGAGGAATGATAACAAACACTACCGAAAACAGGAGGTACGGTAATGTCCAACTCTTCCGTGAAGAGAAAAAGATCAACAGTTTCTTCATTTCTTGAAATCAGCAAATCTATATGATTGAACTTTTGCCGGAATCTGCCGGCAATACGCGAATAGCTTCCTTTGGAATGGTTATCCCTACACGGTCTCCATTGTCCCATACATCATTGGTATCTACATACACGTTTTCATCCCAGTCGGACAAGACCGTCAGGTGATAATGATTCCCCTTATACAGAATAAACTTCACCTCACCTGCAATCATATCCGGTCCGGCATTATCTTCCAGATTAACATCACCGAAACCGACTTCCACCCGTACTTCTGAACCTTCGGACGGATTGCCCTGTATGTTTTCAGGAAGACAATCGAATTCACATCCCAGAAACTCTACGCAATGTCTGCCCACCATCCTGCCGGCAAAAGTGTTGCACATGCGTTCTTTCTTCATAATCTGGATGTCCATCGGCTTGACCAGCAGTCCCACTTCCGTTCCAGGATCGAAACCATGATAATCCTGTACAGTCAGCTCATAATCGTCACAAAGCACTACCATTTCATAATGTACACCTTTGAAGATACACGACTGTACCTTACCGGTAAGTTGGGCCGCTTCCGAAACCGGAAATATATAGAAGTCCTCGGGACGAATCACCACATCGACCGGCATGTTCTCACCGAAGCCTTCATCCACACATTCAAATTCATGGTTGCAGAAACGGACCAGACGATCCTTTATCATAATACCGTTCAAAATATTGCTTTCTCCGATAAAATCGGCTACAAACGAATTTACCGGTTCGTTATAAATATCTGTAGGTGTACCGATTTGCTGAATCTTACCTTCACTCATTACAACAATCGTGTCACTCAATGTCAAGGCCTCTTCCTGATCATGCGTCACATAAACAAAAGTAATACCCAGTCTTTTATGCATTTCCTTCAGTTCCATCTGCATGTCTTTACGCATCTTCAGATCGAGAGCGGCCAACGGTTCATCCAACAGAAGTACCGCCGGCTCATTGACAATGGCACGCGCTATGGCCACACGCTGCTGCTGACCTCCCGAAAGCGAATTTACATCACGGTATTCATAATCGGTCATCCCCACCATCTTCAAGGCAGCCTTCACCTTGCGCCCAATTACATCTTTCGACATTTTCTTCAGCTTAAGACCAAAGGCTATATTGTCATACACATTCAGATGCGGAAACAAGGCATACTTCTGGAAGACGGTATTTACCGGACGCTTGTGAGGGGGAATCGATGTAATGTCCTTTCCGTCAATATAGATTGTTCCTTCTGATGCCGTCTGAAAACCGGCTATCAGACGTAACATTGTTGTTTTACCACAACCCGAAGGACCAAGAATCGTCACAAACTCCCCTTTCCGGATTGACAGGTTTATATGGTCGAGTGCGGTTTTTTCTCCAAAAAATTTCGACACGTCTCTGACCTCAATAATTGGTTCGCTATCCCTTTGCATATTAATGTTCATGATTTCAGCTTGCAAAGCTACTCATTAATATTCATTGAATCGTGCAAAAATCAGAGCTTTTATCAAATAAATTCACATAGATGAAACAAATATGTATATCCATGCACAAAAAAGTACAAAAAAGCCTCCAAATAAACAGATACCTCCATGGCATCTCTTTACTACCTTATCCCTTATTACCTTTGAAATACAGATCAAGCAACTTTCGGGCTGCCGAAAACGATGAAGCTCTCCCAGCCAAGACATCCTGTTCTTCGGAAGGCAACAATGTAGCAATATCCGGATTGTTATAGAAACTATCACGCAGATGCTCGTTGATCGTTTCATACATCCAATATTTGGCTTGTTCATTTCTGCGTCTTTCAAAATATCCGTTCTCTTTCGCAAAGTCAATGTAACGGTAAACCATATCCCAAATCTCTTTGATACCGATACCATAGAAACCGGAATAAGTCAGCACCTCCGGAATCCAACCCGACTCGGTGGCCGGAAACAGATGCAGTGCATTACGGAAATGGGTTGCCGCCAGTTTCGCTTTCTCTATGTTGTTACCGTCGGCTTTGTTGATAATGATTCCGTCGGCCATCTCCATAATTCCCCGTTTGATACCCTGAAGCTCATCGCCTGTACCGGCCAACTGGATAAGCAGGAAAAAGTCGACCATGGAATGGACGGCCGTTTCACTTTGTCCCACACCCACCGTTTCCACAAAAATCTTGTCGAAGCCGGCAGCCTCACACAATATAATGGTTTCACGGGTCTTGCGGGCGACTCCTCCCAATGAACCGGCCGTAGGACTGGGGCGGATGAATGAGTCGGGATGTACCGACAGCTTCTCCATACGCGTCTTATCACCTAATATACTACCTTTGGAACGTTCACTGCTCGGATCGATGGCCAATACGGCCAACTTTCCCGCATGTTCCTGCAGGACATGCAGGCCGAATACATCAATAGACGTACTTTTCCCTGCACCTGGAACTCCGCTGATGCCCACACGCACCGAATTTCCTGAATAAGGCAGACATTTTTCTATCACTTCCTGAGCCAGTGCCTGATGCTCGGGCTTGATGCTTTCCACCAGAGTAACAGCCTGGCTCAAGACGGTTACATCACCCTTCAGAATACCTTCCACATATTCCCCGGAAGTAAACCGGCGACGTTTCGGCTTCTTACGCATACTCAGATAAGGATTGACGGTAGAAGGCTGGTCTACACCTTGGTTAACGGTTAACCCTTTATATTCTTCACTATTCTCAGGGTGTTCCATAGTAGTATGTTTTAAGATTCGACATTTCTTATTGCTTCAAAGTCGCTTTTACACGGATTGTCACGGTCGGGCGGTTCGGGTCATTCGTAATCATCAGTACACGGGGAGTACCTTTCACACGCGACAGATTTTCAGACAATACCGTAATCTTCATCTTGGTAGACTCACCCGGCTTCAGGACCGTTTTTTTGAGAGATACTGCCAAAGCGATGTTGAAGACCTGCAAATCCTGGATCTGCAAATCCGATTTACCTGTATTGGTTATTACTACATTCTTATATTTCCGCTGTCCCGGATGCAAATTGAGGAATTCCAGGTTTTTCTCCGAAACCGATATTTCGGGAGGATTATTCTTCTGTTGTTCCGTCATACCAGAAAAATCGGGCAGCAGGATGACAGATACCGGAATTTCATTTTCACTACCCACCTTATCTCCCAAAAAGCGTGACAGGTAGACCGAAGTCCGCGTAATACCCAACTTAGGGAGTTTCTCGGTATCCAAGGTTACAGTAATAGTACCATTCTTTCCTTTACCCAAAGTTTCAGGATCGGCCGTAGCTGTCAGATAAGGAGGCAGATGCATCAGCACTGGTGAATAAGCCTTACTGGAGTTATTCGCTACATTGATGACAAACCGCGGTTTGTCTCCTTTATTGACATTATCGAATTCAATCTCTTCCTTATCGAGGCGGATAGCTCCGAAAGCATATGGATGAGTGAACGAATAATTCTTGGCATCGGCTGTCACCTCTCCATTGAAATTCAGATAGACTGGCATGGAAGAAGCGTTACAATATACACCTATCTCCTTATAGAAATGTCCGATAGCCTCGGCATCGAATACAGCCGACACCTTACCCTTTCCCCCGACAGGAACCGGAGCTTTCGTCCAGTCCACACTGGTGCAGCCACATGAGGAAGTAACGTTCGATATAACCAGCGGCTTATCTCCGGTATTGGTAAAATTATAGGTAACGGTCACCGGACTATGCCAAAGGACATAGCCCAAATCCTGTGATTCCTTTTCGAACGATATCTTCGGCTGTGCTTGAACGCCAGTCAAAAACATAAATAATATACTGAATATGAATAATATACGCTTCATCAAAACTAATTTTCCTTTTTAATGGAAAACAAAGATAAAGAGAAAATCAAAGATGTACAAAACTTGCCTGATAATTAAAACAAATTTTACCAGTTTCACCCATACAGAGTCCTGTCATTCCGGAACATTCAATGATCCGCCACCTGTATGTCCACCGAATTCGGGCGCATAGGCTGACTGGACGGTAGCTATTCCAGTCTGATATGTACCGATCCTATCCAGACGGACAATATATTCGAAGATATAAGTTCCCTTACAGAACTTATCCACAAAAAATTCGACAGAAGCATCACGTATAACCCGATAAGTCCCCACATTACCATTCCAATAATAGCCTGATACTTGCTCCTCAGGTTCCATACATGCGGCACGTTCATCCTTAATTTGGACGAAATCCATATCGCGGTCGGCCTTTACCGTCAAACGGACTGTCAACCTGTCACCAGCACGTAAAGTTGTCTTTCTGCCGATTTTCTTTCCATCCATCAGATACTCACGGGTAATGGACAATCCGTTCCCTTCAGCATCCCGGACCTTATCCATTTCTTCCAGACATTGTGCATAGACAGCTCCCCAACCGATACCGGTACCTGTTTTCATAATCCGGACAGAGGAAGCAGCTGTTTCGGTGCCCGTATAGCTTTTAGCAGCATATCCCAGGATATCATCAGGAGTATCCAATATCTCCGTACCTACGACAGCTTTCATATGCCCGTTCGTCTCCAACTTGTTTCCCGACAGATAAAGGAAGGCATATACAGCATCAGCTGTCGCCACCGGTGTACTCCAGCTTTGGACCTGTTTCTGCTTCAAGAGCCATTGTTTCATCTCATTCAGGCAAAGCGTATCAGGAGCAATGCGATATATAGCTTCCATAGCCGCAACCTGAGTAGGAATCCTGTAACTGTTCCATGAATAGAAAGCTTTCGGTGTATCATAATAACGACCCATTCCGGGAGTGGCCACAGCATACTCTTTGACAGACTGGACCCATTCGGCAGACTGACGTTTCTTTCCCTGTTGCTGCATGATAACAGCGATCAAAGCCTTTTCATAAATGGTATAAGAGGCCGAACGGTCTTCCAACCGAGATACCATATAGGTATTCACCGTTTGATCTGCCTGGGCTGCAATATCGGCATCCAATGCACATACATACAGATAATGGATAGCCTGATTGCTCGGAGATAAGGTCCCGGCAGTCTTTCGTTCCATTTCTCTCATATTATCATACTCTTTCCCGACTTCCGTCTTCAGGTAATCCGAAGCTTTCCGGTACATTTTCTCTATTTGCACATCCAGTTTGACACCCATCGCCTTCAAACGGGCCATCATCTCCACAATCTGAGTCGTGACATAACGGTTGGCATACATCCCCTTATACCAGCTCCATGCACCTCCATCGAGCTGCAGTTCCTGTAATTTCCTGACAGCCGTCTGCTGTTGCCCACTCATCGTGTTCAAATCGAACAGCAAGGCTATCCGCCGTTTCCGTTCACTTTCATCGGAAGCCTCCTTCAACCAAGGAGTCTCTTCCAGCAAAATATTCTTCAACTCCCGGTTCTTCTCCAGGCTACTGAGTAAAGTCTGTTTATCATTCCCTGCCTGTATCCATTGTCTGAACACGTCCTTAATACGGGGATTACGGTTTACGATTTCAGTTGCCAGTGCATTCGCATAATAAGCTGTAGCCCACGACAAGGCATCTTCATTTTCTGGATTGGAAACAGCAGTCAATGCCTGAACTGCATACCAGTCGGGATTGGCAGTCAACTCTACCGTCAGTTTCCGACCGGTAGCTGTCTTACTCTGTCCGTTAAACAGATCTTTAGTTTCCACTACAGTCTGACTATCTCCATCCAACTGCACAGGAACTGTTTCGGTAATCCACTGCTTGTCTGTAAGTACTGGCAGATAATGCTGCTCACCGTCGCTATAGGTACCGGCATCGGCCATCACTTTACATACCAGAATATCATATTTGTCAGGAATCTCACAACTGAAGCTGAGAGCCTGTGTCTCACCTTCACCCACCGTAAATTCACGGCTGTCATGACAAACCTCTTTCCCGCTGACAGGATCCAGCAATTGAAGATGAGCCGTACCGCTGACAGCTTCCATCGCCATATTAATCAATGAAGATGTAATCACTACTTTATCTCCCTTACGGACAAAACGTGGCAAATTGGGCTGCACCATAAACAGCTTTTCGGCCTGGGCCGTTGCAGAAAACGTACAATAGTCGACCTGCTGCGTATGAGCAAATCCATAAAACTTCCACTCGGTCAACGCATCGGGAACCGTAAAGACAATCTTCACATTCCCTAAGGAGTCCGTACGTAAAGCAGGATAAAAAAACGCGGTTTCCGCAAAGTTCTCACGTAACTCCATCGCCGGCATAGGCTTTCCTCCAGCTTCCACCACAGCGGCATTATCGGTAATCTGTAACACTTCCTCCGCCTGAGCCAGACCTTGCTCTACACTGAAACCACCGGAAGCCGTCTTCTCCTGAGCAACCTCCAGTTCTGCTCTATTATCCACTGCACCAGCTGCCATTAACGCCAACGGCGCCGTATTGGCAGCTGGTGCCATCACCATACGGGTGGATCCCGTCACATACCGATATCTTGAATAGTTGGGACGATACAGACGGCTATAATCACCATTCCACAAATCCAGACCGGAAGGAATCGAGTTCCACGGGAACTGGCTGTACATCCATACCTGCTGTTCCCATCCCATCATACTGATATTGACAGTAGGCACTCTCCGGGGGAAATGGATGGAAAATCCCCATCCATGCTTCTGCAACTTATCCAAAGAGGCATCATAAAGGACGGCCATCAGATTGGCGTTGGCAGGCTTGCCCGATTTGCCGGTAATATGCAAGCACCATTCTTCCTGTGTACCTGTCTGTAACTTATCACGGAATGTCTCCCATTTCACATCCAATCTTTTATCCGGTTTCTGATATTCCAGGCGGACAGACTTGGTATACAGGCTTCCCTTACGCATAAAGGTAAAACATACCATTATGCCTTCACCGTACTCTTTCTTATAAGTGTACTCAAACTTTTTCAAAGCATTCGAGAAAACAAGGCGGTCGGTGCTGATCCGCCGGTCTTTGCAATACACATCCACCAGCATATAGACATCCTTTTCGGCACTTCCTACATAAAGGGTTACTGCCTCATCCGGTTTCAAGACATTCCCGTCCTGATAGAACCAGGAAACATCTCCGACAGGAGGAACTGCATCTGCAGCCGAAAAACAATCAAAACGCTGTGCCACCGTACATTTCCGGCCCTGTTCATCCAGTGTCTCTACCTCTATAACATAGCGTCCTGAAGGCAGACTCCGGAAGCTGTCCGGGACAAAAGACTGCTGTGCCACAGCCTTTCCTTCCAATTTCAGCTCACCTTTTTTATTTTCTGCCTCAAGCACATAAACCTTATAATCCACTTCAGCCTTGACGGGACTATTCTGCAGATTCATGACCGTAAACTGAATCTTGCCCAGTTTCTCTTTCATGACAATGGCATCAAGCCCCTTTATACCTAACATAAGTGACTGTTTCGAAACGGGGAAGGTAATCTCCGCCTGTCTGGTTTCATGAGCGCCATCCGTCACTTCGGCCACCACCTCATACACATAATAAGGATACGTGTCACGGATCCATTCAGCAGGAATCTCGGCCTCTTCATCCCCAGTCCAGTTTTCAGGCTTTTCCAGTACCGCCTCCAGACTGAATTTTCCGTCGGCGTCAGTCTGCACCTCTCCCGATGCCAGTTCCACTGAGGAAGTACTGTAGAATATACGACGCATCTCCTTTCGGATTACCTTATACTTCACATCCGCCATGCGTACCGGTGCCCCGGCAAACGTCATGGCACATCCCTTTACATACACCGTATCCCCCATTTTGTAAGAGCCTTGGTACGTATCAAATGTCACATCAAAAGTTGGGCGCTTGTACTCCGCTACCTGGAAAGAAGCGGATCCTCCATCAGTCGAGACATAATAGGTTCCAGGAAGCAGCGTAGACGGAAGCACAAATGTACCCGAAACCACTCCGAAATCATCCGTCACCACATGCTGCTCGGCTATATCCTGCCGCAAGGAATAGAGTTTCAAGATCGTATTCTTTCGTTTCAGAACCCCCAAAGAATCTCCTTTCTGTTCATACTGTACAGCCGACACATACACAGTCTGTCCAGGACGGTAAATGGCACGGTCTGTAAAAATTTCGGAATAAGACCAAGACTTTTCCTCTTTTTGCTTTCCATCATAAACCCATCCTGCATTTCCGTAACTATAATAACCCAATGCCATAAAATCATTACCCGGTGTGCGTACATTGAACCAACAGTCCCTGCCGGCAGCAACCGGACATTTCACACTTCCGTCAGAACCGGCTTTATATACCTGTTTCAAGACATAATCATTTCCCGTACGCGAATAAGCTACGATTTCTGCTCCAGCAACCGGATGTCCGGTAAGCTTATCGACAGCCACCAGTTCCCTCCGAGCCGTATCAAACGGCAGGTTTATCAGCTGATAAGGAGTTACATACAACTTGGAATATGCCGCACACGACGGATTCCCCAAGGGTATCTGTTTCATTACATAAATGCCCGCAGCCGGCAGTCTGCACTGCAATACCGTATCGCGATTCCTGTAATCGACCGTTTCTTGCAGATTAAAAGTACAGGTAGAAACCTTCTTTCCATACTCCTTGAGCAGATCCTTCTCATCCAGCCGGTTCAAGGCAGATGCCCACACCGAAAGATTTAACCGATAAAATTCAAAAGTCACCCCTTTCAGATTGGCATATTTCACTTGGATACCGGTCATATAATCCGGATATATAAAAGGAACATTCACCTGCAAATAAGGCTGGGTGATATTCTTTACCAACCCCTTCAAAGTCCCAGTCCCTTCTCCTTTCGGATACTTTTCCAGTCCTTTCCGTACCAGTTGCATAGCCTGTACCTTATCTCCCTTATCCAAACATGCAAAAGCCATCTTTACATAAAGATCGGCAGCAACCGGCAAGTCGTGGTATTCGGCCGCCAGTTTCTCCAGCTCCTCCAAGTATACATTGACCGGCAAACGGTATTCACTGTCATTCCACATGTTGTCATAACGGAACATCAACCTGGCTTCCTTACATAACATGGCGGACGCCCGGTTACCGGAATTTTCATATAATCCGACCAATTCATCATACAGACGCATACATTCCTTACCTACCTTCTTATCCATATCCCATCTGTAGCTCCGTAACCCCGTAATGGCGTTACGGGCAAGCAAATCGTACATATTGTCACCGAAATAAGTTTCACTCAACTTTCCGGAAACGGTCATCGGGCGGAAATCCTTGGCGGATATATTCTCCAGAAAATCCTTATGCTGTAAAGAGTTACGGAATGAAGCGACAGCTTTTTCCACATCCGGATCCGTTTGCTGCAACAAACTATAACCCAAGAGATTATCAAGAACCGCCTTTCCTAAAGTATCGGTTTCTTCCTGCGCCCATGCTTTCAGACGCATGATCTCAGTTTCCACACTGTCCGGAACAAGTCGGACCTGGTATTCCGAACGGACCAGAAAAGCCTTCATCATCTGCGGAAGATTCCTTTCGGCAGAAGCCTTCCTGTAAATATCATCCACTTTCTCCATTACCGATTTCGGAAGATCCTTCTTTTCAAGTTCCTCCACACTTTTCCACAACGTTTCATATCGCTGGGCATGCATGTGCAACGGTAACCAAAGACCGGCAAACAACAGAATCCATAGAATATTCCTTATCTTCATACTTTCCTCTATCAGTCCAACATCAGTGTTTCTATAAAGTAAATACTTTTCAATCAAAAGTCTGCATGTCCTTCCATTAAAAATAACTAAATCAATGTAAATACGACATATGACATGACCCGTATAAAAACAAACCGTCCGCCAAACTCCATTCCTTCCCGAATGAAATCTGGCGGACGGTCCTACCGCATAACGGCATCCTATATCTAATGTGTTTCCATTGTCATCTTTATTTTCTTCAGGTCTGGAGCAGTAGCAGTCAAAGTCACCTTACCCGCATCGCGTGTAGACCGGAGAATCACTGTAGCCGTACCTTGGTACAGGCTGCGGGTATTACCCACCGTAAGTTCAGGACTAGTGATGTCACCGTTGATAACGCCTACAATTTCGGCAGGACCTTCAACGGTAAAAGTCAATTCGGCTTCAGCCCCCTGCACCCTACGTCCTTTCCTGTCTACCGCCTGCACACGAATATGCTGCAGGTCGGAGCCGTCGGCCTTCCAATCTGCATTGTCAGAATCGGCTTCCAAAGCCACAGGCTTGGTTGTTGTCTCAATCTTATGCCGCGCCACAACTTTTCCGTCTTTCCGTGCCACAGCCTCGATATAGCCTGGTTCATAGGCCACATTATCCCATTTCAATTTGTTACGCAAACGTGGGTTATCGGTATTTTTCTTTACACCAAGGCTTTTCCCGTTCACAAACAGCTCTACCTCATCGGCATTCGTATAAGTATAAAGCGACATTCTACTACCCTCAATACGGTTCCAGTGGTCCGACATACGCTGTGTACCCACTTTCACATCGTTCCATACCGTATTATCGTCACTGTCTATTATACCAATATGCACTACTGGCTCTTCGGGCTTAAATATACTCCTCAAGAAATATGCAATCGGCTTCGGTTCCAGTGATATATCAAAAATACCCTGCGACCATCCTTTGGCCGGCCATCCGTTCGATTCACCCAGATAGTCAATCATCCCCCAATAAGCCAACCCAACCACTTTATCCAGATCCATCTCATAGAAATTAGGTCCCATCATGGCTGTATTCGCCTCACTCTGGTAAAATATAAGATTAGGGAAACGCCGTCCGTCACCCGGGAAATACATGTAACGGTAATTATACGATGCGATATCAGTCTCATGCACGAGCGGTGCCGGCAATGAGTCGGTTGTCAGATGACGGCCCCGCGGATGCATAGCAACAGTAACCGGACGTGTCTTATCGTAACGCTGCAGCAATACCTTCTGAAGCCTGTAAGGAGTAACCCCCCAATCCGCATAGGGCAACGACCAATACTGCTGGAGTTCATTACCCAGACTCCACATGACTACAGACGGATGATTGCGGTCACGGCGGACAAACTCCGGTACATCCTGCTGCCAAAGATCAACCCATTCACGGCGTCCTCCGGCATATTGCGTAAGCCATTTATCATAAAGCTCATCAACTACCAGCATCCCGTATTTATCACACAAGTCAAGAAAAGACTTACTATAAGGGTTATGTGAAGTACGTATATGATTGAAACCAAAATCCTTTAGCAACTGGATACGTTTTTCCATCGCTCTAGGATAAGCGGCAGCACCTAATGCTCCAAGTGTATGATGATTAGCTATTCCTTTGAATATTACCTTCTTTCCATTAAGTTTGAAGCCAAACTCCGGTGAATACTCAAACCAGCGTACCCCAAAATTCTCCGTAACCTGGTCGGCAATGGAACCATCCGGACGGTAAAGGGTCACTTCGGCCTTATACAGATGCGGATTCTCACAGCTCCACAAACGGGGCTGGCCGATCGTTATACTGTCAACGAGATATTCGTTAATTTTCTGGCCCCGGTTAAACGGAATATCCTTTGTTGCTTCATAAACTACATTCCCGTCAGCATCAGTCACCTTCATCCCCACTTTCAGCTTCTCTACCTTAAGATAACAGGCCATTTCCGCCTGCACCATTACAGTAGCCTGCTTTTCACTCACCTCAGGCGTTGTTATATAAAGCGGATGACGCGTAAAATACTGTTGAGGATCGGTAACAATCAGTGTAACATCACGGTAAAGCCCTCCACCAGTATACCACCGTGAGTTTTCCGGTCTCTGCGTATTGGCTTTTACTGCTATCACATTCGTCTCGCCATATTTCAATTTCTTTGAAATGTCAACATCAAATCCCAGATAACCATAATCGGTTCCCCCTATGTGTTCTCCATTCAGATAGACATCTCCCACAAGCATGATTCCTTCAAAATCAACCAGAACCCGACGCCCCTTCCATGATGAATCGGGAATAAATGAGTTGCGGTACCATCCAATTCCCATCTCCTTAAATCCACGTGAACTGAGACGGCTTTTTACATTGCTGGCAATATCGCTGTTATCTGCTTTTTCACCCTTTTCCGGAGCTACCCAAGGCTGCGAAATCTGAAAATCGTGCGGAACAGTAATCCCTTGCCAGCTGCTGTCATCAAACGACAGCGTTTCCGCTCCCTGCACATCACCGGCATGGAAAAGCCAACCAAAATTAAAATTACATACAATACGCGAATCCGTAACGGCGGCTTCACTTGCAGCTGATATCGGTAAATACGCCAATAATGCTAAGACAATCAGTAAAATCCGTTTCATTATTTCTGTTGTTATTGTTTTTGAGTTTTTGAAAAATATCGCTCAAAAGCCGTTCAAAAGGCATCCTGCAGATATAATCAGGTTATGTAATATCTATGTACAAAAATACCGGTTCGCCAACCTTCAAAAAATGGAAAATAATACAATTACATGTAAAATCAGGTGCGGAATTCATAAAACACCGCACCTGATACATCAAGCATCATATAAATCAACTGCTTATTCTTCTAAAATGGATTTCTCCATATTAATTCAAGCCTAAACGGAACGGGAGTTTCACAACCTTCGCCTTCAGTTTCCGTCCCCGGTTATCCAGGAAAATCTCGCTTCCTGGTTTGGAGAACGCCGTCTTTACATATCCCAAACCAATACCAATTTTCCTTGTAGGCGACATCGTTCCAGAAGTGACTTTACCAATTTCATTACCTTCGGCATCCATCAGCAGATAACCGGAACGCGGAATACCCCGGTCTATCATTTCAAAGCCAACCAGCTTACGCGTTACACCTTCGGCCTTCTGCTTTTCCAATGCAGCACGGTTAGTAAAGTTCTTGCCGTCAACAAATTTGGTAATCCATCCTAAGCCGGCCTCCAACGGAGAAGTAGTATCATCGATGTCATTACCGTAAAGACAATATCCCATTTCCAGACGTAAAGTGTCACGGGCTCCCAAGCCTATCGGCTTGATATTGAACTCGGCACCTGCTTCAAAAATAGCGTCCCAGACTTTATCCGCATACTCCGGATAAAAATAAAGTTCAAAGCCACCGGCACCGGTATAACCTGTATTTGAAATAATCACATCCGGAATACCGGCAAATTCTCCTACAGCAAATGTATAATAAGGGATATCACGCAAGTTCAAGGGAGTCAGCTTCTGCAATGTATCGATCGCTTTCGGGCCCTGGATGGCTAATTGCGCTATGCGGTCGGATGAATTTTCCAGTTCTGCACCTACCGTATTATGGCTCACACACCAGTTCCAGTCTTTCTCTATATTAGCTGCATTCACAACCAGCATATATTTGTCATCACTGTAACGATATACCAGCAGATCATCTACAATCCCTCCTGTTTCATTCGGGAAACAAGTATACTGTACCTTACCAGGAGTAAGTACAGCAGCATTGTTGGATGTAACCTGCTGGATAAAGTCCAAAGCATGAGGACCCTTTACCCAGAATTCACCCATGTGGGATACGTCAAACACACCTACCCCATGACAGACAGTGAGGTGTTCTTCGATAATTCCTGAATATTCAATAGGCATATTATAACCTGCAAATTCATGCATCTTTGCGCCTAAAGCTTCGTGCTTTTTTGTAAAAGGAGTCGTTTTCATACAAAATCAAATTAAGGTCTATTATTTTCAACATAAAAAATCAAGCTTTACGGAGAATCCGAAAATCAGTATAAAACAGTTCGTCTCCTCCGTAAAGCATTTCATTATAGCGGTCAAGCATAACGTTTTGCCGTCAGCTCGGCTATCTTTACAATAACGTTCATCGCCTTACCAATAGACTGTACAGGAATAAATTCATATCGCCCATGGAAGTTCAAGCCTCCGGCAAAAATATTCGGGCAAGGCAGTCCCTTAAAAGAAAGCTGGGCACCGTCTGTTCCCCCACGAATAGCCTTCACCTTAGGTTCCACACCGGCTTCCTGCATGGCGGCAAAAGCGATATCTATGATATGCATCAAAGGCTCAACCTGCTCACGCATATTATAATACTGGTCTTTCAGCTCTACAGTAACTGTACCTTCGCCATATTTCCGGTTTATCTTTTCGGCACACGTCTGCATGAACACCTTACGTGACTCAAACTTTTCACGGTCATGGTCACGGATAATATATGAAAGAAGAGTATGTTCTATTTCACCTTCTGCACCTATCAGATGATAGAAGCCTTCATAACCTTCGGTAGTAGCCGGGGTTTCATTAGCCGGAAGCATATTGATAAACTCATTGGCCACCAGCAGGGAATTGATCATCTTGTTCTTGGCATAACCCGGGTGTACATTACGCCCCTTGACATGTACTTTGGCTGCTGCAGCATTAAAGTTCTCGAACTCAAGCTCTCCCACTTCACCTCCGTCCATGGTGTACGCCCATTTGCATCCGAACTTCTCCACATCGAAATGATGGGCTCCCAGACCAATTTCCTCATCAGGATTGAAACCGATACGGATTCTTCCGTGCTTTATTTCGGGATGTTCCTTCAAATAGGCCACAGCACCTACAATTTCGGCTATTCCGGCCTTGTCGTCAGCCCCCAGCAAGGTATGTCCATCGGTTACAATCAAGTCTTCACCCACATGGTCCAACAACTCAGGAAACTGTGTCGGAGACAGAATGATTCCTTCTTCTTGGCACAAAGGAATGTCATTTCCATCATAAGCATGAACAATACGCGGACGCACATTCTCTCCCGACATATCGGGACTGGTATCCATATGTGCGATAAAACCAATCGTAGGAATTTCATAATCCACATTCGAAGGCAGCGTTGCAAAGAGATAACCGTTTTCATCCAAAGAAATATCCTCCAATCCCAAAGCCTCCAGCTCCGACTGTAAATACCTGGCAAACACCATCTGCTTGGACGTGCTAGGAGTCACACCGGTCGACTCATCAGACTGTGTATCAAAAGAAACATACTTCAAAAAACGTTCTATTACTGTCATATTTCTGTTTTTATAGATTTTATATGGGTAAAAGTAGCAAATAACTGTCACAAAGGCAAACACATTACCATTTTTTCGTAAAACAAAAGATTGATTTACGTTCACCGGGACCTTCCCAAACGGCAAAAACCATAAGTTTATATACCCTAAAAATTACATCAGAAACTAAAAGAGAATGGGAAAAATAAGGAACAAAAAGAAATCTTTCGTACTTTTGCACCAATAAGGAAAATTTCCTTAAAACATTACGTAACAGATATCTATGAGAAAAGCGATTTTACTGTGCCTCATCTCCCTTATTACCATAACCGGTTTTTCCCAAGTGAATGAGACCCCATCCGATACGACAACTGTTCCCCAAAGGCAACTCACAAAAAAGGAACTTCACCAGCAGAAAGTAGCCAAACGGAACCTGCACTATAACATATTGGGAGGTCCTAGTTTCAGTCCGGATTTCGGACTTCTGGTAGGAGGAAGCGCCTTGATGACCTTCCGTATGGACCCGAAAGATACAACCATGAGACGCTCCGTACTGCCTGTAGCCATGGCTTTCATGTTCAAAGGCGGACTGAACATCATGGTCAAGCCCCAGCTATTCTTCAAGAACGACAGGTTTCGTATCTTCGGACAGTTCAGCTACAAGAACACACAGGAAAACTTCTATGGCATAGGATATGATACGAACAAAGATTATGTACGTAGCGATACAACCAGCCAGTACCGGTATAGCGGGATACAAATAAACCCATGGTTCCTGTTCCGTATGGGAGAAAGCAATTTCTTTTTCGGACCTCAGATCGACTTGAACTACGACAAGATCTCGAAACCGGCCAAAGGACTGACAGAACAGTCCGACTATATAGCGTCCGGAGGCGACGAAAACGGATACAAGGCATTCAGTTCGGGTATCGGTTTCCTACTCACTTATGACACACGCGACATTCCGGCCAACCCGTATAAAGGAATGTACCTCGATTTCCGAGGACTCATGTATCAGAAATGGCTGGGAGGTGACAACAATTTCTTCCGTCTGGAACTGGATTACCGCCAATACAAGAGTGTAGGACAGCGGAAGGTACTGGCATGGACCGTGCAGAGCAAACATGTATTCGGTAATGACATTCCTCTGAACAAATATGTCCTAAGCGGAACCCCATTCGACCTGAGGGGGTATTACATGGGGCAATATCGGGACAAAAGCGGACATCTGGCTTTGCTTGAATACCGCCAGATGTTCAATACCGACCGTAGCAATTGGCTCAAGAAAGTACTTCATCACCTGGGATTCGTAGCCTGGGGCGGTGTAGGTCTGATGGGACCTAACCCCTTAAAAATAGAAGGAGTGCTTCCGAATGCCGGGCTCGGACTCCGTATCGAAGTACAGCCGCGGATGAACGTCCGCCTGGATTTCGGCCGGAACTTCATCAACGGTGGAAACCTGTTCTACTTCAATATGACAGAAGCTTTCTGATCTTCACAAGAAAAAACTTTATACATATAATATATTACGCGTTCCAGCCTTCCCAAAGCCGGAACGCGTTTTTTTTATGTTACTGCCATGTAAGTATTTCCCGCTCCTGGCGACTAACAGGATAAACATACATTTTTAATTCTTCATGAAAACAACTTCACAAAATGAAAAAGATTTTCTCGCCTTGCTCGAAACGCATAAACGGATAATCTATAAGGTCTGTTACATGTATACGACCGATACCGTCCAACTGGACGACCTTTACCAAGAAACGGTATTGAACCTTTGGAAGGCTTTTCCCAGTTTCCGGAGAGACAGCTCATCCGCCACATGGATCTACCGTATCAGTCTAAATACCTGCATTTCGTTCCGGCGCAAATCCAGGAGAGAAGTACAGGCTATAACACTTCCGGTCAATATGGAAATATCCGACGAAAATGATGGGAACCGGAAAGCACAACTGACAGAACTTTACCGGCTGATCCATACGTTAGGACCTCTGGAACGGGCACTGATCCTGCTCTGGCTGGAAGAAAGAAGCTATGAAGAAATAGCACAGATCATAGGACTGACTAAAACGAATGTTGGTGTACGGTTGAACCGTATCAAAGAAAAACTGAAGAATATGTCAAACCAATAAACAAACCAATATGGAACTGGAAGAACTAAAAAAGACATGGGAGCTGCTGAACGAGCAACTGAAAAAAAATGAGATTTTAAATCAGAAAACAGTAAAAAAACTGATAGAAAAACGGATACTGAACGCCCGTGACCGTATGGTAAGAGCAAACGTTGCAGCTATCCTGATAATAGGAGTGGTATTACTGGCTATTCCATTGGCAGCCATGCAGGTAACCATCCGCCCGGGAATATACTGGCTGGCCTATACGCTACTACCGGTCACCATACTGTATGCACTATGGAGCATCCGTTTCTTATATAAACTGGATATCACTTCCTGCACGCTGATTGAAATACGCCGATGGGTCCTCCGTTACAAACGCCAGTTAAGAGTGGAGCTCTGGTGCACCCCATTCCTGGCCCTTGGAATGTTCGGTGCCGTATTCCTTATCCACCATCATTACCGTAATATACTGATGATAATTTTCGACGGAATGATGCTTTTGGTTGCATCCATAACCACCTATCTTGCCTATATCTATATAGACAAACGTTCGGTAAAGGAAATTGAAGAAGGCATGGCAGAATTACGTGAGTTTGAACACCCCTAATCCCTCCAGCCGACAAGATCCCCCTCAAAAAGGAAAGAAAAAATTTTATTTTCTGATTGCCTAATTCTGAAATAAGCCTTACCACATCAGAAATGACTGGAACCGTCAAAACAGTGTGTGCACACCTTGCACTTGGGCAATCCGATAGCCTCAATCAAGGTTTCCAACGTATTGAACCTTAAAGTAGTCAGTCCGAAACGGGCACGGATCCGTTCTACAAGCTCCTTGTATTCGGGAGAATCGGTAGTGGCATACTTGTCAAGCTTGGCGTTTTCATCGCCTTCTATCTCCTTGATGATACGGCGGGTGATCAGCTCCATATCACTCTTCGAGGAAGTGAACCCGATAAACGGACAACCGTAGATCAACGGAGGACAGGCAATACGCATGTGAACTTCCTTTGCCCCGTAATCATAGAGCACATTCACATTGTCACGGAGCTGCGTACCGCGCACGATGGAATCATCACAGAACAGGATACGCTTGCCCTGTAACATAGCCCGGTTCGGAATCAGCTTCATCTTGGCCACTAGCGAACGCATCGCCTGGTTGCTGGGCGTAAAGCTACGCGGCCAGGTAGGAGTATATTTCGCAATGGCACGGTGATAAGGGACACCTTTGCCTTCGGCATATCCCAAAGCCATCCCTACTCCCGAATCCGGGATACCACAGGCGCAATCGACTTCCGAATCATCGGTCTTTCCCATCTTGTATCCGCTCATGAAACGGACTTCTTCTACATTACGTCCTTCATAACAGGATACCGGGAAACCATAATATACCCACAGGAATGAACAGATCTGCATCTCCTCATTCGGCTTACGGAGCTGTTCCAATCCATCGGCACGCATACGGATTATCTCACCCGGACCCACATAGCGGTCTATCTCAAAATCCAGGTTCGGCAGACTACTCGATTCACTGGTAGCCGCATAGGCACCGTTCTTCTTAGCTATCACGATAGGAGTACGCCCCCATTTGTCTCGGGCAACGATAATGCCGTCTTCTGTCAGGATCAGCATCGAACAAGAGCCTTTGATTTTCCGGTACACATTCTCTATACCATCTACAAAATTCTTTCCCTGCACAATCAGCAAGGCCACCAGTTCCGTCTGGTTTGTCTTACCCAGACTCATTTCGGCAAAATGCATGTTGGCATCAAGCAGATCCTTCTCAAGCTCAGGCATATTATTGATTTTCGCTACCGTCACTATCGCAAACTTACCGAGGTGCGAATTGATCATGATAGGTTGCGGATCGGTGTCACTGATAACACCTATCCCCGCCTTCCCTTTGAACTTGGAAAGTTCCGCTTCGAATTTCGTACGGAAATAAGAACTTTCCAGACTATGGATAGAACGGACAAAACCTTCTCCCTCCTGATAAGTCGCCATACCGGCGCGTTTTGTCCCCAGATGTGAATTGTAATCCGTACCGTAAAATAAATCGGTTACGCATTCAGCCATTGAGACTGTACCGAAAAAACCTCCCATTCCTTTTTCTTAATTTTATATGATTATAGATTTATACACAAAAATAGGCAAAAGACTAGAAGTACAGAAGAATAACATACAGAAACTTAAAGAGAAATACACAAAAAAATCATGCCTCCGCATCTTTAGACTTCACCTGAAGAAACATTACGGAAAATATATAAGACATTACCCCGTACCTATGTAACATTTGACTAGTATATAGGAAACATAACCGTATAATCATTTACCTGTAGATAAACTATATTTGCAATAGATGGAAATGTTGATGAACCCGGACCGACCGAAATCATACAATCCATCCAGAACTATGAAAAACAATTATTTATCAAAACAAATGCATATGGTTTCAAGAAAGATCCAACTGATGCTGGCATTATGTACAGCCATGCTTGCGTTTCCTGGCCAGGAAATGAAGGCAGACAATGGTTCCGCTCCAGCCAAATATGTCTATAAAGGAGCAGGCAACCCGTATTTACCTCTATGGGAACACGTACCCGACGGCGAGCCCCGTGTGTTTGAAGACCCCGACCAGCCGGGCAAATACCGGATCTACATCATCGGTTCACACGACGTACACCTTGACCGGTATTGCGGCGTAGATATCCGCATGTGGTCGGCACCCGTCGACGATTTGTCGAGCTGGCGCGACGAAGGACCAATCTTTACATATAAGACAGGCGGCCAATGGGACACCATGTATGCCCCCGACCTTGTAGAAGTAAGAAAGAAAGACGGCACGAAAGAATATTACCTGTATCCGCACAGCCGGGGAGCCAACCGTGAAGCGATGGTTACCAAAGGCAGTCGTCCGGACGGCCCCTTCACTCCGGTAAACCTGACGGAAGACGGACAGAAGACGGTACCGGGAAGTATCCTGGGATTCGACCCTTCCATTTACGTAGAACAGATTACCGATTCCAAAGACCCCGACTACTCCATCGGATTCAGAGCATACGGATACTGGGGCTTCCAGCACTCGTCGGCAGCCCAACTCGACCAGAACACCATGTACTCGGTACGCCCTGGTACAGAAGTTATCCCTTATTTCATGCCGGCAGGAACCCCCGACGGCAGGATACGAGGCCCGCAAGGCACAACTTATCCATGTATCTACCCGGGAGAGGATCTCAAGGCCTTCAATTTCTTTGAAGCCTCATCCATCCGCCGGGTAGGAAACAAATATGTCACCATCTACAGCGGATATTCCGGTCCGGAATACGGACTGGGCAACAGTAACTCTACATTGCGCTATGCCTATGCCGACACACCGCTAGGTCCATGGAAAAGTGGCGGAGTTCTGGTAGATTCACGTGCCCCGGTCCTGAACCAGGACGGAAGTGCATTGCAGACCAGCAACGCCGGACACAACACCCATGGAAGTATCGAACAGATAAACGGATTATGGTATGTATTCTATCACCGTCCGCCTAGAGGCTTCGGATTTGCCCGACAGTCAATGGTAGCTCCTATTCACGTAGAATACGACGAGAAACCAGTAACAGAAGGAGGAGCAGTCCGGATCAGAGCCTACGATCCTTATGCCACCGACCAGATATGGACGGCCAAAGGCAACAACGGAAAAGAATACAAAGGCGCCGAGGTGACTTCCGAAGGTTTCCATGTCTACGGACTTGATCCTTACCAATATTACTCTGCTGGATTTGCCTGCTACCTCTCTGACGTATCTGTCCAGCAGGACGCATGGGATATCTGGAACAACCACGCTCCCATCACCCGCATAAAGAACGGAAACATCATCGGATACAAGTATTTCGGATTCGGAGGCTTGGCAAAGGATACATTGGGCCTGAAAGCTTTCGAAGGAAGCCGGAAAGGAAACGAAACGACCTTCAACCTGTTCCTTACTCCGAAATCGGACAAGGCATTCAAGATCAACGTATGGCTGGACGGCCCCTGGGCAAACGATGCATGGAAAGGGAGAAAGATAGGCGAAATCAACGTGCCGGCCAATTCAAAGCAGGAAGTACAGAAATATACGGTCAATGTAGCGAAATATGTTGACGGACTGGACAAGAAGCATGCCATCTACCTGGTTGCTGAAGGTCCGGAAGGAGAACTCTTTGACCTGGCAGGCTTAGGCTTCAGCTCGGCAAAGAAACTGATAGCCGCTCCAGTAGTACCCAAGGTAAGCATAACCGTAGACGGAAAAGAAATAAGTATTCCGGAAACTCCTGTCCGCTCTACCAACACCAACGGCATTACCGGTTACGACATCTATGAAGCTACCTGTAAACTGCCTGACGGAGGTAAAGTTCCTGTCGTTTCGGCCAACGCAGACAACAAGGATGTGAAGATAACCGTTACACAGGCAAAAGCAGGTGAAAACCTTGCTATCGTAAAGTGTGACTACAACGGTCTTGTAAAGACATACAGAGTGGTATTTCAATAATGCCATGACATAAAAAAGTCCAGGCCGGATTCTTTGCGGGGATCCGGTCTGGACTTTTTTCATACGTAGGGACACAAAAAAAGTTGGAAAACCTTTTCCAACTTCCTTCGAGCCTCTTGTCGGATTCGAACCAACGACCCCGAGATTACAAATCACGTGCTCTGGCCAACTGAGCTAAAGAGGCAATGAATATGTTCTTTTTTTGAGCCTCTTGTCGGATTCGAACCAACGACCCCGAGATTACAAATCACGTGCTCTGGCCAACTGAGCTAAAGAGGCAGGTGGGTAAGCTTACCATATCGCGCCGCTACAACCAACTACCTTTGCTGCGATCAAGCCCTGGAGGATTCGAAGGGAGCTGGCCGTATGGGACTTACCCATGTTATGTCCGCTTTCGGGAAAATCCGTTATCGTCATTTCTCGATTGCGGGTGCAAAGGTAGACATATTTTCGGGTTCTGCAATACTTATCCGCAAAAAAATGCTGATTTTTTTCAAAAAGTACGTTTTTTCCACCTTTTATTACCGCTGATATGCACAAAAAACGTACTTTTGTGTGCTGGAACTATATCTATATAAATAATAAAGAATGACAACCGACAGACCTAAGACAATCAGCCAGAGTGCAATGAAGGGAGGTACCCTGATGGGAATCTATTGGATCGTCAAATTCACCTTCCTTCCGCTCGGATTCACCATCCCCCTGCTCCAGTTGCTTTTCATACTCCTTACCGTAGCCGTCCCGATACTGGGATATCTGTACGTACGCGGCTACCGGAACCGGCATTTTGAAAAGATGACATACCTGAACGGATTTTCCTTTTCATTCTTCATGTATCTCTATGCCAGTATGCTGGCGGCTGTAGCGCATTATGTCTATTTCCGCTATATCGATCAGGGATATTTTCTCAACATGTATACCGAACAACTGAACCTGGTCAAACAACAGGTTACCGGAAACATGCTCGATTCCGTAAACCAACTGATGGAAACCATTGATATGATTTCCGCCTTGTCGCCCTTGGATATAACGTTCCAACTCTTTTCACAGAATATCTTCTATGGATTCATCTTTTCCGTAATAACCGGATGGCTGGTCAGAAAATCATAACAAAAACAGAACAATTATGGATATATCAGTAGTAGTACCTCTATATAATGAGGAAGAATCTCTTCCCGAACTCTATGCATGGATTGAACGGGTCATGAACGCCAACCACTTCAGCTACGAAGTGATTTTCGTAAACGACGGAAGTACCGACGGCTCTTGGAAAGTAATTGAAGAGCTGAGCCGTACGCACAAGGAAGTGAAAGGAATCAAGTTCCGTCGCAACTACGGCAAATCACCGGCGCTTTACTGCGGATTCGAACGTGCAGAGGGAGACGTTGTCATCACCATGGACGCCGACCTGCAGGACAGCCCCGATGAAATACCTGAACTGTACCGCATGATTACCCAAGACGGATATGACCTGGTTTCGGGATGGAAGCAGAAACGCTATGACCCTCTGTCGAAAACCATTCCTACCAAACTGTTCAACGCTACCGCACGGGCCGTTTCCGGAATCCATAACCTGCATGATTTCAACTGCGGACTGAAGGCCTACCGCCGCGAGGTTGTAAAGAACATTGAGGTATACGGCGAAATGCACCGGTATATTCCGTACCTGGCCAAAAACGCAGGTTTCAGCAAGATAGGCGAAAAAGTAGTACATCACCAGGCACGCAAATACGGAAAGACAAAATTCGGTCTGAACCGATTCGTGAACGGATACCTCGACCTGCTTTCGTTATGGTTCCTTTCCAAATTCGGAGTCAAGCCGATGCATATCTTCGGATTCCTGGGATCCATCATGTTTATTCTCGGCTTCATAGCCGTATGCGTAGTAGGAGTCAACAAACTTTACGACATGTATGCCGGCAACCCGTACCGACTGGTAACCGACAGCCCCTATTTCTATCTGGCTCTGACTACCATGATTATAGGTACCCAGCTTTTCCTTGCGGGATTTCTCGGTGAACTGATAGCCCGTAATTCTCAGGAACGCAACAAGTATCAAATAGAAAAAGAACTGTAAGCATGAAAAGACTGCCGCTCATTCTAAGTATCATCCTTTCGGTATGCCTGCTTATCCCGGCATGTGAAGTGGAAAACTGTCCGCCCAATACCATTTCATACGCACATTTCACGTTCGTAGACCAGAATGGAAGAGGAATCCAGATAACCGATACAGTGACGGTTGTCGGCCAGGCCTATGCCGATGTGGAAAACCCGTCCGGACAAACGGTTCAGGATTCTTTGCTTTCGGACACTATCATCAACCGCGAAACGGGAGTGCAGAGCCTGCAGCTTCCACTCAGTTATGCCGATGAAACCCGATTCATCATCAGCTACCACACCCGACAGCGCGCATATGCCGGAAGTGACACCATCCGTATCAAACATAAGAACATACCTTATTTCACCAATCTGGATTGTGGTACCATGATGTTCTATACTGTTACGGAAGCATCTTTTACCCATCACCAGCTGGATTCTATGGTCATAACCAATCCGAATATAGACAACAATGAAAAAGAAAACTTCAAGATATATTTTACTGTTTCTAGTGTTGTCGAGTAGTATGCTACTCTTCCCAACCACCATGTACGGACAGAAAAAGGATAAGGAAACGCTGAAGGCGGAATACCTGAAATCTCCTCTGTACCAAGGTAGTTCCATTGGTGTGGAAGTTGCCGGCGCCATAGGGAATCTTCTGGGTGGAGACGTCCTCAGCAGTGAAATCCTCCTGCAGAGCAATTTCAAGAACCGCTTTCTGCCTACACTTGAAATAGGATACGGCAAGACAGATGTAACCAACACCGCAAACGATATGCACTACAAGACGGCAGCTCCCTATTTCCGCATAGGAATGGATTACAATGTATTCTATCTCAAGACATACCTTCCCGGATATCTGTATGTAGGACTGCGCTATGGCATGAGTTCCTATACCTACGATGTAAGCGGTCCCGACATGACGGACCCGAACTACGGCAATATAACCGTACCGTTCAATTATACCGGAATATCCAGTACCGCCCATTGGGCCGAACTGGTAGTAGGCATCAAAGTCAAGATCTACAAGAATTTCTGTATGGGATGGAGTGTACGCTACAAGAAAAAAATGAGTATAGGCTGTAACGAGAATGCCGAACCCTGGTATGTGCCCGGCTTCGGCAAATATGGCGAAAGCAGTTTCAACCTGAACTATAACCTGATTTATAATCTACCGTTTTAAAAATGAGTACCCTGGAAATCTGGCTTCTGGCCGTCAGCCTGGCCATCGATTGTTTCACTGTTTCCGTAACAAGCGGAATCATTCTTAAACGTATCAGCAGGTCGACCTTACTGACCATGGGGTTTTTCTTCGGACTGTTCCAGGCTCTGATGCCGTTTTTCGGATGGCTCGGAGCCAGCAAGTTCAGCCACCTCATTGAATCTTACGATCACTGGATTGCATTCGGACTGCTGGCTTTCCTGGGAATCAGGATGATACGTGAGAACTTCAAGAACGAAGAAGAACGTAACTTCGACCCGACCAAAATAAAAGTAATACTCACCTTGGCTATCGCAACAAGTATCGATGCGCTGGCCGTAGGCATTTCCTTCGCCTTTACCGGATTCAAAGCCATACAACAGCTTACAGCTCCCCTGCTCATCATCGGTTTCGTAAGTTTTATCCTGTCTGTTGCCGGAAACCTGATCGGAGTGTTCTGCGGTAAACGTTTCAAGATCCGTATGGAAGCATTCGGAGGTCTGGTATTGATCGGTATCGGTATTAAAATTCTAATGGAACATCTTTTCTGAACAATAAACAATATACCTTATGACTAATAAGAATCTCAAATGGCAACTTCCGTTTCTCGTCATATTGATTGTAGGAACAGTGCTGATCCTCAGGAAGCAGGCACCTTACCAGACCAATGAAGGAATGGTATTCGGAACAATCTATAAAATTACATACCAGTCGAAAGAGAACTTGAAACCGGAAATAGAAGCCGCATTGCAGAAAGTAGACAATTCCCTCTCTCCATTCAACAAACAATCGGTCATTACCCATGTCAACAACAACGAAAACATGGAGGTAGACAGTCTGTTTACCCAAGTATTCCAACTTTCCAAAAAAATCTCAAAAGAGACCCATGGAGCTTTCGATATAACAGTAGCTCCGCTGGTCAACGCATGGGGATTCGGATTCAAGAATGCTACCAATGTAACGGATGCCGTAATAGACAGTCTGCAGGAATTTGTAGGGATAGATAAAATAGACCTGGTAAACGGAAAAATCGTAAAGAAAGATCCACGTGTCATACTCGACTGCAGTGCCATAGCCAAAGGATATGGGGTGGATTGTGTAGCCCGTCTGCTCGACAGCAAAGGCGTGAAAAACTATATGATCGACATCGGCGGTGAACTGGTAATGAAAGGTAAGAATCCGAAAATGGAAACCTGGCGCATCGGCATAAACAAGCCTATCGACGATTCATTGTCGGTCAATCAGGAACTCCAGACTGTACTCGAAATAACGGATGTCGGCCTGGCTACATCGGGCAATTACCGGAACTTCTACTACAAGGACGGGAAAAAATATGCCCACACGATAGATCCCCGGACCGGCTACCCTATACAGCATAACATCTTGTCATCGACCGTAGTAGCCAAAGACTGCGCCACAGCCGATGCCTACGCCACCTCCTTCATGGTATTAGGACTGGATTCGGCCAAGACTATCTGCAACGCACATCCGGAACTGGATGCCTATTTCATCTATACCAAAGAAGACGGTACCACAGACATCTACTTTACGGAAGGCATGAAAAGATATTTGAAGAACTAATTTAATACGTGAAAACATGAAAGAAGAAAACGAAAAACAGGTGGGACTGCCCGAAAACGCGTTCCGCCCGCTCAAACCAGGAGAAAAGTATGAGCCGTTGATGTCGCCCGACAAGACCTATCCGGAAGTTAATTTATGGTCTGTTACATGGGGAATCGTCATGGCAGTCATCTTTTCGGCCGCCGCCGCTTATCTGGGATTGAAAGTAGGACAGGTTTTCGAAGCTGCCATCCCGATTGCCATCATTGCCGTAGGCGTATCCAGTGCTACCAAACGTAAAGGGGCACTGGGTGAGAATGTCATTATACAGTCTATCGGAGCCTGCTCGGGAGTCATTGTTGCAGGAGCGATCTTTACCCTTCCCGCACTCTATATCCTCCAGGAAAAATATCCGGAAATGACAGTCAACTTCATGCAGATGTTCATCAGCTCTCTTCTGGGTGGTGTACTGGGTATCCTCTTCCTGATCCCCTTCCGTAAATATTTCGTAAAAGACAAACACGGGGAGTATCCTTTTCCTGAAGCGACAGCCAGCACCCAGGTCCTGGTTTCCGGAGAAAAAGGGGGCGACCAGGCCAAGCCTCTGTTGATGGCCGGACTGATCGGCGGCCTGTATGACTTCATTGTAGGAACGTTGGGCTGGTGGAACGAAAACTTTACCAGCCGTGTATGCGGATGGGGAGAGACCTTGGCGGAAAAGGCAAAGCTCGTTTTCAAGATCAATACAGGAGCCGCTGTATTGGGACTTGGTTACATTGTCGGACTGAAATACGCAGCCATCATCTGTGCCGGATCATTAACGGTATGGCTCATTATCGTACCGGGAATATCCCTGATTTGGGGCGGTGAAACCTTGAATGCATGGAATCCGGAAATCAACATAGCAGTAGGTCAAATGTCACCCGAAATGATCTTCAAGGAATACGCCAAAAGCATCGGTATCGGCGGTATAGCCATGGCAGGTATTATCGGTATCGTCCGCTCCTGGGGAATCATAAAAAGTGCCGTCAGCCTGGCCGGCAAGGAAATAGGAGGCAAGAAAACCGCCGAAACAGCCGAACGCACCCAGAAAGACCTGCCGATGAAAATCATAGCATTCGGCTCCATCTTTACACTGCTGCTGATTGTACTTTTCTTCTACTTTGATGTAATGCAAGGAAATCTGCTCCATACTATTGTCGCAATCCTGCTGGTAGCTGTCATCTCCTTCCTGTTTACAACCGTTGCAGCCAATGCCATTGCCATAGTAGGTACCAATCCGGTATCAGGTATGACTCTGATGACCTTGATTCTGGCCTCTGTTATCATGGTAGCCGTAGGATTAAAAGGAGCAACCGGTATGGTTGCCGCCTTGGTTATGGGTGGCGTAGTATGTACCGCACTCTCCATGGCTGGCGGTTTCATCACCGACCTGAAAATAGGTTACTGGCTGGGAAGCACTCCCAAAAAACAGGAAAGCTGGAAATTCCTTGGAACACTCGTTTCTGCAGCGACAGTGGGAGGTGTAATTATGGTGCTGAACGATTCATACGGATTTACGAGCGGACAACTGGCAGCCCCACAGGCCAATGCTATGGCAGCTGTTATCGATCCGCTGATGAACGGTGTAGGAGCACCGTGGCTGCTGTATGGAATAGGTGCCTTACTCGCGCTAATCCTTACCTTCTGCAAAGTCCCGGCACTGGCTTTTGCCTTAGGAATGTTCATCCAACTGGAACTGAACCTGCCTCTGCTGGTCGGCGGAGCAATCAACTGGTATGTAACCAGCCGCAGCAAAGACGCATCCGTCAATGCTGAACGCGGTGAGAAAGGAACCCTGCTTGCATCCGGTTTCATTGCCGGCGGCGCCTTGATGGGAGTTGTAAGTTCCATACTGCGCTATTGCGAAATCGATTTCATCAATGCGGAATGGCTGGATAACCCTATGAGTCAGGTCGTTTCGCTCATTGCCTATATCTGCCTGATTATCTATCTCATCAAGGCCAGCATGAACATCAAGAAAAACAAATAACAAAATAACGTGAAAATCTTTAACCGATACAAAACCATGAAAAAACTATTATTTTTAAGTTTCCTATTTATCTCAAGCATGCTTGCTGCACAAAAACCGGTTGAAATCAAATTATGGCCGGATGGAGCTCCCATCAGTAACGGAATGACAAAACAGGAAGAAAAAGGTATACTCTACGTAGCGGGACCTACATTGACCGTTTATCCGGCGAAAGACGGAAACGGCCTGGCTGTCATCATGTGCCCGGGCGGCGGATACAGCCATCTGGCAACCAGCCATGAAGGACACGACATGGCAGCCTGGTTCAATGCCCAGGGAATCACTTACGCAGTCCTGATCTACCGCATGCCCAACGGACACAACGAAGTACCGCTGAGCGATGCACAACAAGCAATGCGTATCATGCGCCAACATGCCGGCGAATGGAACATACAGAAACTAGGTATTATGGGAGCCTCGGCCGGAGGCCATCTGGCAAGTACCGTAGCCACTCATTTTACCGACCCGGAAACACGTCCCGATTTCCAGATCCTTTTCTATCCGGTAATCACCATGGATCTGACTTATACCCATAAAGGTTCTCATGACAACCTGCTGGGCAAAGACGCCGGTAAAGAACTTGAAGACAAATATTCAAACGAAAAGCAGGTTACCGCACAGACTCCACAGGCATTCATCATGCACAGCAGCGATGACCGTGCCGTACCTGTAGCCAACAGCATCAACTACTACACGGCATTGGTCAGAAACAACGTACCGGCAGCTCTCCACACCTACCCGATAGGCGGACACGGATGGGGGTTCCGCGACTCATTCCTTTACAAACGCCAATGGACAGGTGAATTGGAAAAATGGTTGCGTGAAATCAATAAATAATGAAATAACAACGTATAACTTTTTGTCATTCAAAAGAAAAGTTTTACCTTTGCACCCGCTAATACGAGATATTGGCACAATTCAAATCATTAACATTAAAAATTTAACGTTTAAAAATGGCAACTAAAATCAGATTGCAGAGAAACGGACGCAAGAGCTATGCGTTCTATTCAATTGTTATTGCAGATGCAAGAGCACCACGTGATGGTAGATTTACTGAAAAAATTGGTACTTATAACCCGAATACCAATCCTGCCACAGTAGATTTGAATTTCGAACGTGCACTATACTGGGTAATGTGCGGTGCGCAGCCTACAGACACAGTCCGTAACATTTTGTCTCGCGAAGGTGTTTACATGAAGAAACACTTGATGGGCGGTGTTGCTAAAGGTGCTTTCGATGAAGCAACTGCAGAAGCTCGCTTCAACGCTTGGAAAGAAAACAAGGAAGCTGGTCTGGCAGCCTTGAGAACAAAAGAAGAAGAAGCTAAGAAAGCTGACGTTAAGGCACGTCTGGAAGCAGAAAAGAAAATCAACGAAGAAATTGCCAAGAAAGTAGCTGAAAAGAAAGCTGCTGAAGCTGCTGCAAAAGCAGAGGCAGAAGCTGCCGCTAACGCTGAAGAAGCACCGGCTGCAGAAGAAGCAACAGAAGCTCCGGCTGAAGCTTGATTCTTTTCTTCCTAAAGGAATTAATATAAAGGTGTGTATGCCAAGATGGCCTGCACACCTTTATTTTTTATGGCCCCAATCACTTTATCTTGTCATACTGGTCATTGGCATTGATTTCCTTATAGGCAGGCGCATCAATCATTTCGACCAAAGCGCGTAAGACAGGTCCCTCTCCCATCGGATCATTCTCTTGGGTAGGACGGTTATAATAGAATGTCAGTGAAGGCATGATGCCTGTGCCGACACAAATACCAGATACATCCCCTTCCTTACTGATCATCGTCATCATACCTTTCAATCCTTGCCAGGCAACATAAATATAATCAGGATCCAGCCATTTTTCCTTGACTCCCTTCGCTATGCCAAAGACAAACATGGCCGTACCGGTAATCTCTTCATAAGAATCTTCCTTGTCCAATAACTGGTGCCACAAGCCGTTCTTCCCCTGGTAACGAACCACACCACTCGCCTGCATCCGGAAATTCCGGATTACATCGGCACGCATGGGATGATTATCGGGCATACGGGCCAGCAGATCGGCCGTAGCCATAAATATCCAGCCATTGGCCCTCGACCAATGTGCCACACCATGCTCTTTCGTATCGGTATGATAACAATGGTAATACAAACCTTTCCCGGCACACCACAGATAGCGGGTATAGTTCAAGATCTGGTTGGCCGCATCGGTAAAATAGGAAGTATCACCTGTCGCCTCCCCCATACGGGCCAGGAATGAAATGGCCATGAATGCATCATCCGCCCACACCGTATTTTCATGAGGCCAGATACGGGCTATTGTACCGTCGGCCAGACGTGGTTCGGAAACCTTCAAATGACGATCGGTCGTTTCAATATATTTCCGGAAAGCTTGGTTAGGATGACGCTTTTCCAACACGACCAGACTGGCTCCCATCGGTCCGTTATCGTCCAGACGTTTGTTCCTGTAAATCATGTGCCAGTTCAATCGCGTTATACCTCTCCATCCTTTCTCTTTGAACGTCTGGTCATACAGGCGCCGGAAATAATCCTGGTTTTCGCCGTTGAAAATAAATTCCATATTCTTCAGAACAAAATTTTCATACCGGCTGTCCTGAAGTTTGTCACCCAACTCCATCAAAGCCAGGTTGGTAACGCCATTGGTGTAGTGCCAGTTCAGGTATTTGCTGCTCACACGGATGTCCGGATTCAACGGTACACCCTTCAACGAAGCATAAACCTTACCAGTCTTTACATCCTTGAAATCATAAGTTGTCGAAGCAATGATACGGTCGGCAATCTTGACCGCCGTTTCCCGTGCATCCTTATTGGTCTGAGCCGATAAGGAAACTGCCCCCAAACATAAAGCAAATGTAAAATGATGGATTTTAAGCATAATTTGTCTATTTTACATGGTTAAAGTCAAATATCCGACAATATAAGAAAAATCCCGGCAGCTTTGATAAACTTCCGGGATTTTCAAACATAATACAATTGAAATCATTTCCGCTTGACAAAATAAACAATAGTCGGCAGATGATCACTATAACCGTTCATCCATCTTCCTCCCGCTTGTGTACGAAGCGGATATCCTTCGTATTTTCCATCCTGCTGAATCAGGAAATCGCGTCTGAATATCTCGTGCTCCTTGAAACGGAAGTTCTTTTTCTTCCCTTTCAGGAGGTTTCCGGTAAATACAATCTGATCAAAAAGATTCCATTTCCCACGATATTTCAAAG
This sequence comes from Bacteroides ilei, assembly GCF_900128495.1. Classification (GTDB taxonomy): domain Bacteria; phylum Bacteroidota; class Bacteroidia; order Bacteroidales; family Bacteroidaceae; genus Phocaeicola; species Phocaeicola ilei. The sequence goes on along the minus strand of NZ_LT635801.1, from coordinate 1,595,921 downwards.
TTCCTTCACCTCCAGCCAAGGTATTCCACCATGGATTATACAAATCCGATTTGCCGACTTCTTTCATTTCTCTCTTGGCTCCCAGAGCCTCAGCCATACTCTTATCCATCGGATCATCATTCATATCGCCCATAATGACAATCCTCACATCCGGATCCAGCCGCTGCAAGGAATCTTTCAAGGCACGGACCTGGACTCCGGCTCTTTCACGCGCAGACGATTCGGCCCCACGTGAAGGCCAATGATTCACAATAAAGGCGAAATGCTCACCATCCAGCATACCGTCGGCTATCAGGAAACCTCTGGTTTTATGAACCGTATCATTCAAATACACATAAGGTACCAATTTGCTGTTCCTGAGTTCGAACATCTCCGGATTATAAAAGAAGGCACAATCAATCCCTCGTTGGTCCTCCCCTTCATAATGGATAATCCGATATCCTCTCCCCGACAAAGCCGGCTGCTCCAACAAATCTTCCAGCACATCCCGGTTCTCAACTTCCGACATACCGATGATGGCAGGACCTTCACTCACCTTATCGGTAGCCAGCAGACTCAATACCGTTGACATATTCTTCAGCTTCGACTGATACTTTTCCTCCGTCCACTGGTTTTTCCCATCAGGCAAGTATTCATAGTCATTCTTACCCTCATCATGAGAAGTATCAAAAAGATTCTCCAAGTTGTAGAAAGCCACGCCATAAAGAACGGTCTTCTTGTTTTGGGCATAGCCTGAAACCACAAACAGCAGAAAGCACAGACATAGCCACATCGTTTTTCTTACCATAAGCCCTTATATAAAAACGAGGAGGACTTTTTTGAATTTATCCTCCTCGTCACTATTAATAATCTATTTTTTAGTCAATCACATCCAAAGCTTCCAGGAGGTACTTGCCTTGTTCCTCATCCCACATGATGGTTGCCTGATACTTGAATGTTCCGTTGCTGGCGTAAATCGGTGAAATGACTTTATAGTTCACATATTGTCCGTCCTGTTCTACCGGTCCCGGATATTTCAATTCAACAAATTTCACCAGACCTTCCTTTACACGTTCCATACAATAGGCATCTGCTTCATCTTCCGACATTCCGGCTAAAGAACCATCTACATCATAGTATTTCTGACGCGTATATCCCTTAGCATTCCAGTTGCTATAAGCAGAACTTGCACCATAATAATACTCACCTTTACCCACTTTCTGAGTATCCAAATATCCTGGATCGAAGTTTTCAGTCACATAGTCTACAATCAGCTGGAAGTCAGCTTCCTGCATAGTGACAGTCACATACAGCAGGTCGGAAGGTACAGTACGCTTGAACACCCATTCTCCGCCCTTGAAGTCATATTCGTCCACTTCAGTCTTCATAATATTCGAAGAACGTTGTCCCTTAATCAAAATATTATCAAGCTGTACGGTTGTTGTCACTCCCGAAGCAGAACCTCTATATACAAAAGCGATATACACACTCTTTCCGGCATATACGTCAAGTGGCATTTCACCTACAGAAACAAGGTTCTGAGATTCGTTTCCTGCAATATCAAAATTAACGGTCACATCATCCCAGTGAGTATTCTTATTGGTTATGCTTCCTTGGTTCCCTTGAAAATCATCCGAAATGTAAACGGTCAAAGCGTCACCTGCATAATAACGGAAAGCCGCATCAAAACTCAATACATCACCTTCCTCTATCTTCACCTTAGGAGATATGAACCAAGCCTCCACCTCACCTTCAGCACCATAAGCGCTGACTTCCGTATAGGTATTGGAGCTGTAAGAGCCATCATACCAAAGCACTTCACCCTGGGTGGCATAATTCAGCCATCCGTAAATATCCGTAGGGTCTTTAGTAATGACGTTCCTTTCCAGGTCTACATCCAGCGCTACGACTTCCTGAATTTCAGTCTTCTCCTGCTGATAGGAAACCGAAGCCATGGATCCCTCTGCACACGTAAAATATTTTTTATTAAGCCAAGGGATAATCTCATCTTTGGCACTCTCCCCTTCCTTAAAAGTCTTTTCCGTATACTCTACCGTATACTTGCTGGCACTTTCCGCTTTAGGTTCATCAAAGCCTTCAAAATATTTTTCATTATAATCACATGCCGTAAATCCTATAGACAAGGCAGCAAGCAATAATATCCGATTCTTTTTCATATCCGAATTCTATTTATTTGGATTAAAAATTCACTTTCAGTCTAATGTTGTAAGTACGGCCAAATCCGTAGAAGATGCCATAAGCACTTTCCCAATCATGATTAGACCCATCTGTAGCATCAGTAATATATTCCTGGTTGAACAAGTTATTGATATTACCCGACAAAATAGCATTCAGCTTTCCTATATTGAAACGATAGCTTGCATTCAAATCGAAGACATAAGCCGAAGGCATACGCCATGGAGTTTCATAAACTAGGGTCTTGTTTACATTATAGGTCAGATCACTGGAATTAATACTCCAGTCTGCATAATTACGGCCGAAGAATGTACAATCCATACCTACCTTCAAATCTTTCGACAACTTCACGTTAGCCCCCAAAGCCGCTGTGGTCTGAGCCGACCCTCCGACCTTCACACCATCCAAATCCAGCTCTGACCAGGCATGATCTTCCGCCATAATGCCTGACGCTTCAACAAACTCGCCGTTCTTGTAAGCCAAAGGCTGTCCTAATGAATTATAAAAATATCCTTTAGGAGTGCTGCTCCAACGCCAATTACCGATAGAAAACATACCTGTAATATCCAACCATCTGAACGGTTTGGCAACAAAATCAAGCTCAATACCCTGATGAGTCGCATCCACACCGGTCATATTGATCGTGGCACGGTCTATCTGGATTCCTTCTTCATTTTCTATACCTACCGAAGCTGCATTAGTCTTGTCAAACCATTGGGTATGATACAGGTTCAGGTTAGCAGTAAAGTACTGGGAACGGAAACCATATCCTAATTCAAAAGAGAATATCTTTTCATTCACCGCATCCGGGTTTGTGGCATTACTTGTAGTACTCTGCAAGAAAGCACCTCCAGAGAAGAAAGGAGCACGGCTGATATAACCTATATTAGCAAAAACATTATGATACTTGTTGATGTTATAGTTTGCACCACCCTTTATGGTATATCCCAGGAAGTTGACGGTCTCCGACTTTGCATGGGCCTCATCATAATAGAAACGGTCATAGCGCCAATAACCGGTATTAGACAATGAACCGGCAAGGAAGGCACTGATATTATCCTTATTGAATTCAGCCTGGGCAAACACACCTTCCGACATGGCATAACCGTCATAATCACGATATACCACATCGCCGACTCCCAGTTTCTGAGTCGCATATCCAGGATTAGCAGCGGCAGCATTGACCGAAGCGTTCACCTTTGCACGTGATTCATCCAGGAAGAACTCACCACCGTACAGATCGACCAGTTCATTTGTATGTGTCCCTTTATAATAACGATAATCTATACCTCCATAGAAATCAATGTACTTGCCGAATTTGGTAGTATAAGTAGAAAGCAATCCATACCAGTTATGCTCATTGATACTCTTTGACATCGCCATCAAAGATCCGTTTTCACTGCCTCCGTTCAAATCATAAATCTGATCGTATGCAAACGTTCCGTCAGCATTACGGAAGTAAGTATTCAATGTCCCTTTATAAGAGCCATACCACATATTTCTATAAGTGGTCCCGTTTTCATCCTTTCCATATCCCTGTCCGGAATATCCATATCCACGGCCGATGGAAACGTAAGCAACGGTACTCAACGAAGATTTCTCATTGATCTGCCACTGATGGTTCAATGAGATCTGCGGTTTATGATAAGAATTATAAGAAGATGTCTTACGCTCTCCGTTAAGGCCGAATCCATAAGTAGGATTGTAGCGGTACGGACTCTTGTCACCCATAAAGTTCTTTACCTGTTGCCAGCCTTTGATGCTCAAACCGTCGTTATTGTTACGCTGGTTGTGCCATTGTGGAGCCGCAAATGCCGTAAACGACAATTGATGATCATCATTAATGCGCTTGGAGATATTCACAAAATAATTATATCCTTCAAAATCGGTACCTTGGATATATCCATCCCCCCAAGTCTTACCGCCTAACAAAGTCAACGCCCAGCCGGTTTTAGACAACCCTGTAGAAACATGGAATGTAACTTTGTTATAACCGTCATTACCCATGGCATACGAAACGGAACCACCTTTCTTCTGGTCAATGGAACGGGTGATGATGTTGATAGAACCACCCACGGAAGGAGCCGAAACCTTGGAAGCACCCAGACCGCGCTGTGTCTGCATACTCCGTGTCACATCACTCAAACCGGCCCAGTTGCTCCAATAAAGGCCTCCCCATTCCATATCATTCATAGGAATACCGTTTACCATTACAGCAATGTTTTCCGACTTAAATCCACGCATATTGATTTTAGAGTCGCCATAGCCACCACCTTGTTTGGTAGCGTAAACTCCTGGGGTCGCCTTCAATATTTCCGGGAATTCCTGTGTTCCAAGTTTCTCCTCAATGAACTCAGGAGCTACAGTCGATACCGCAACCGGAGTCTTGCGCGCTACCGCAATAGAAGAAGTGATCACCACATCGCTCAGTACATGCGCATCAGGCTGCATGCCGATGATACCCAGATCCACATTGCCTTTTTGGGTAACTCTCATTGTGATGTCCTTATAACCAAGATACTTGATCTCAAGAGTAGGATTGGAAGAGTTAACCTTCAGAGAGAAGAGCCCATCCATGTCAGTCACTGCACCCAGAGTAGATCCTTTCACTGAAACCGTTGCGCCGATCAACGCATCATTCGTCTCAGCATCTACAATTTTACCTTTCAACGTAGCCTGAGCTACCGCTGTTACAGTACAGCATAAAGCCATGACTGCAAAAGCCAGGAATTGCTTCAGATGTTTTTTCATACGTAATACTTAAATAGTTTTTGTGAAGAAATTAAAATTGTAGACAAATATAGTAAAAACCGCGAATTTTAAAGGCCTTTTTCCCTGCATATTTATTTGAATTATTTGTATTTAACTACCAAATGTTAACAAACGGGCCACATTAACAAATCATCCGGAATCAGATTGAATCCAGATAGCATCATACGAAAATAAATTCGCCAGAAAATGCCTGATAATCTTAGAATCAATCGCTACATGAATAATTTTCATTACAAATCATAAAGTGAAAACAAAATGTAACAATCCGGATGAAGGTTACAAAAGAAGAACAAACAAATCTCCACCGTACAACATCAATGCCAGACGTCTCCGAACAACTTGAAATTTCGTTCCGGACAACCTGACGTTCCACACGAAAGAACTTGATGTTTTCAACGGAAATTCTTGATCTTTCCTGAAAACGCCTTGATGTTTTCAGGCGATACTGAATTTGTTATCCGGAATTTGATAACTTTGCACCTGAAGCTTAACAAAAGAAGAAACATGGCTAAAGAAAAAACCGTATATATCTGTACCAATTGCGGATATGAATCTCCCAAATGGGCAGGCAAATGTCCGTCATGCGGACAATGGAACACTTTTACCGAAGAACTGGTGCGCAAAGAGGCACCTGTCGCCAAACACGTGGCCCATGGTATCGAACCGGTACGGTCAAAACCGCAAAGGCTGCATGAAATCAACTCCAGTGAAGAGCAGCGCATCGACATGAATGATGCGGAACTGAACCGGGTGCTGGGAGGCGGACTGGTAGAAGGCTCGCTCACTCTGATAGGAGGTGAACCCGGCATCGGCAAATCGACCTTAGTGCTGCAGACGGTGCTGAGGCTGAACGGGAGAAAGGTCCTGTATATCTCGGGAGAGGAAAGCGCACGCCAACTCAAGCTGCGCGCCGCCCGGATTCCACATCCCGATAACTCCGAACTGCTGATAGCCTGTGAGACTTCATTGGAACAGATATTCACCCACATCAAGAATACGGTGCCCGACCTGGTCATCATCGACTCCATCCAGACCATCTCTTCCGAGAACATCGACTCCTCACCCGGAAGTATCGTACAGGTACGTGAATGTTCGGCTTCCATCCTGAAATTCGCCAAAGAAACAGGGACACCGGTCATCCTGATAGGACATATCAACAAGGAAGGCAGCATCGCCGGGCCTAAGGTTCTGGAACACATTGTCGACACCGTATTACAGTTCGAAGGCGACCAGCATTATATGTACCGCATCCTGCGGAGTATCAAGAACCGTTTCGGAAGTACGGCCGAACTGGGTATCTACGAGATGCGCCAGGATGGCTTACGCCAAGTAAGCAACCCCTCCGAGCTGTTGCTCACCCAGGACCATGAAGGCATGAGCGGTGTGGCCATTGCCGGAGCGATAGAAGGGGTACGCCCCTTCCTCATCGAGGTACAGGCTCTGGTAAGTACAGCGGCATACGGCATGCCCCAGCGTTCGGCTACCGGTTTCGACCTCCGGCGCATGAACATGCTGCTGGCCGTGCTGGAAAAACGGGTGGGATTCAAGCTGGCACAAAAGGATGTGTTCCTGAACATTGCCGGCGGACTGAAGGTAAACGATCCGGCAATCGACCTGGCTGTCATCAGCGCCATATTGTCCAGCAACATGGATGCCGAAATTGAAACGGGTGTATGCATGGCAGGAGAAGTGGGGCTGAGCGGAGAAATACGTCCGGTCAACCGCATCGAACAGCGCATCGGTGAAGCGGAAAAGCTGGGCTTCACCCGCATGCTCATACCCAAGCACAACCTTCAGGGACTGGACCGCAAGAAAATCAAGATCGAACTCATACCGGTAAGGAAAGTGGAGGAAGCCTTCCGGCAACTGTTCGGATGAATCCGGACCGGACAGCCCAATATATTCACCCGGACTGACTTTATATCCATTCTTTGCTTTATCTTTGCAAAAAAATATCATTATGATCCACGAATACCAACTCCGCATTCTGCCCGAACAGGCAGCCGACGAACACTCACTCAAACGCTACATAAGCAGTGAAAAAGGGATGGACATCCGTACCATCAACGCCGTACGTGTACTGAAGCGCAGCATCGACGCTCGTCAACGTACCATTTTCATGAATGTCAAGGTACAGGTATTCATCAATGAAGAACCGTCTGAAACCGAATATACCCGGACGGAATACAGGAATGTGGAAGGGAAGCCCGGAGTGATTGTGGTGGGTGCCGGACCGGGAGGGCTTTTCGCCGCGTTAAGGCTCATCGAGCTCGGATTGCGCCCCATTGTGGTGGAACGTGGAAAGAATGTACGTGAACGGAAGGAAGATCTGGCCAGGATAAGCCGGGAGCACAAGGTCAATCCCGAATCAAACTACAGTTTCGGCGAAGGAGGAGCCGGAGCATATTCCGACGGCAAGCTCTATACCCGGAGCAAGAAACGTGGCAGTACCGAAAAGATTCTCAATGTATTCTGCCAGCATGGTGCCAGTACCTCCATCCTGGTAGACGCCCATCCGCACATCGGTACCGACAAGTTGCCACGCGTCATAGAGAACATGCGTAACACGATCATTGCCTGTGGAGGCGAGGTCCATTTCCAGACACGCATGGATGCGCTGGTCATCGAAAAGGAGAAAGTCATAGGTATCGAGACAAATACCGGAAAGGTCTTTCGCGGACCGGTCATTCTGGCTACCGGACACTCCGCACGCGATGTTTACCGCTGGCTTTTCGCCAATGGGGTGAAACTGGAAGCGAAAGGGCTGGCCGTAGGAGTACGTCTGGAACATTCCTCACACCTGATCGACCAGATACAATACCACAACAGAAACGGCAGGGGAAAGTACTTGCCGGCAGCCGAATACAGCTTCGTCCAACAGGTAGACGGGCGGGGTGTATATAGCTTCTGCATGTGCCCGGGAGGTTTCGTGGTGCCTGCGGCAAGCGGCCCTCACCAATTGGTGGTCAACGGCATGAGTCCAAGCAACCGGGGTACACGATGGAGTAATTCGGGAATGGTGGTGGAAATACGTCCGGAAGATCTTTCGGATCCCACATTGCAGGTACAGGGATACGAACCGTACCCGGACTCAGCAGAAACGGAAACGGCAGAACTGATAAGCCGTACAGCCGATACCGGCAGTAACGGTGTACACACTCTCGCCATGATGCAGTTCCAGGAACAGTTGGAACAGATTTGCTGGCAACAAGGGAACATGCGCCAGACGGCGCCGGCGCAACGCATGGTGGACTTTACCCGCAAGAAACTCAGCTATGACCTGCCCGACACGTCCTATAGTCCGGGACTGGTATCCTCTCCGCTTCATTTCTGGATGCCTCCGTTCATTGCCGGACGACTCAGTACAGGCTTCCAGCTGTTCGGAAAAAGCTCGCGCGGATTCCTTACCAATGATGCCGTAATGATTGCGGTAGAAACCCGTACCTCGGCACCGGTACGCATTGTACGTGACAACGAAACCTTGCAGCATGTAACGGTAGAAGGACTGTTTCCGTGCGGCGAAGGGGCCGGATATGCCGGAGGTATCGTTTCGGCAGGCGTAGACGGTGAACGATGCGCCGAAGCAGCGGCGAATTACCTGGGTATCGGCACCGGAACCGGCTCTGAGAAATGAAACCTGTCTGAAACAAACCCATATCCGTAAAATTATGTCCGAAATAGCCATTGTAGAACCGAACACCCTCACCGCCCTGGGACTGCGCACCATACTGGAAGAGCTCATCCCGGCAGCATCCATCCGTGTATTCCCCACATTTGAAGCACTGATCGATGATACTCCCGACATGTACGCACATTATTTCATCTCCAGCCAGATCTATTTCAGACATACTTCGTTTTTCCTGCAGCGCCGGCCGAAAACCATTGTACTCTCGGCAGGCGAACAGCCTCTGCTGAACGGAGTCCCTACCCTGAACCTGCACCAGCCGCAAGACAGACTGGTAAAATCCATCATGCAACTGCGGGGATACGGACACGAAGGCAGACCCCATCCTGTTTCCAGCAATGTACCGGCCGACATGGAGCACGAACTTTCCCCCCGGGAAATCGAGGTACTGATACTCATCACCAAAGGAATGATAAACAAGGAAATTGCCGAAAGGCTGAACATCAGTCTCACCACCGTCATATCTCACCGCAAGAACATCACAGAAAAACTGGGTATCAAATCAGTATCGGGACTGGCCATCTATGCGGTACTCCACGGATATGTAGACCCTGACACCATCTAAACACCCTATCAGACAAAATCCTCATTTATTAGGATTGTACATCTTTAGAGTATATCTTTACTTTGCAGCCGGAAAATTGATATGTACAAAACAGGTATACTGATGAAAAGACTTATAATGACCATCCCGTCGGTTGTCCTGGCCGCTTCATTGGCCATGGCTTCCCCCGACGACGGAAACATGGGCAACGACCTGCCTAAAGATACGACAAAAGTCATTGACATAGAAGAGATTGTGGTGATAGCTACCCCTAAGGAAAACAACCGTTTGCGCCAGCAGCCTGTATCATCCACTTCATTCTCGCAGGACGAAATGCGTAACCGGTCGGTAACCTCCATCAAATCCCTTTCCAACAGGGTCCCTAACCTGTTCATCCCCGATTACGGTTCCAAACTCACCACTTCGGTCTATGTGCGGGGAATCGGATCCCGTATCAATACTCCGGCCGTGGGCCTGTATGTCGACAACATCCCCTTCATCGACAAGTCGGCTTTCGATTTCAACTATTCCGACATCGAACGGATCGATGTACTGAGAGGTCCGCAGGGAACCCTGTACGGACGCAACACCATGGGCGGACTGATCCGTGTATTCACCAAATCGCCATTCAGCTATCAGGGAACGGATGTACGACTGGGTGCAGCCACCTATAACAACTACAAGGCATCGGTAACCCATTACCACCGTATTTCCGAACGTTTCGCCTTTTCTTCCGGAGTATTCTATGAGCACAAAGGCGGTTTCTTCCAGAACAGCCTTACCGGCAAACGGGTGGATACCGACAATGAATTCGGAGGCCGTATCCGTGCCATCTGGCTGCCTTCGGAAAACAACCGGCTGGATTTTACCGTTAATTATGAATATACCAACCAGGGAGGATACCCGTACCAATACATGGGCCGTACCGACGGAAAGGAAGAAGACCGTCCGCAGGACCTGGACAAGATCAACTACAACAGTACCTGCGGATACAAACGTAACCTGATCAATGCCGGACTGAATTACGAATATCAGGCCGACAATTTCATATTGAGCAGCGTCACCGGCTTCCAGTACCTGTATGACCAGATGAACCTCGACCAAGATTTCACGTCGCAGGACCTTTATACCATGATGCAGAAACAGAATGCAAAGACGGTAAGCGAAGAGCTGGTTCTGAAATCGAAACCGGGAAAACGCTGGCAATGGATTACCGGAGCAAGCGGGTTCTACCAGTCACTGCACACACAGGCACCCGTCACCTTCCGTTCCGACGGTATTGCCTGGCTGAACGGTATGATTAATACCTACGGCAACCAATACATGCCTGTCATACAAGTAGGCCCGATGAGCATGAACATGCAGTTCAGCGACAACATCAAAGGTGACGAGCTGCTTATAGGAGGCGACTTCGACACGCCTGTACTGAACGGAGCCGTATTCCATCAGTCTACATTCAATGATCTGTTCGGCATGGAAGGCCTGTCACTTACTGCCGGCCTGCGTCTGGATTATGAGAAGCTTACATTCAATTACCATACAGGCTACGATTTCACCCATACCTACGGACTGAAAGGTGTACTCAGCCCCATGAATACGGTGATTGAGATGATTCCGGAAGCCGATTACCAGGCAAGCAAATATTACATAGGAGAACTCACGCATGACTACGTGCAGCTGTTACCCAAAGTATCACTCCAATACCAGTTCAACCGGCATGGCAATGTCTACATTACGGTATCGAAGGGATACCGCTCGGGAGGATACAACATCCAGATGTTCTCGGATATTCTGCAGAACGACATGCAGAGCAGCATCATGAAGGATGTAGCCGGTGTCACCGTACCGGCGGTAGAAGGAATACCCATGATTCCGCAGGAGACGAAAGACCAGATAACCGGAATCCTGAACAAGCTGGCTACAGAAACCGCCACCGATGTGAGAGCCGCTACCTTATACAAACCTGAATATTCATGGAACTATGAAGCAGGAAGCCATCTGGACCTGCTCGACGGAAAACTCCAGACCGACATAGCCGCTTTCTATATGGATACACACGACCAGCAGATTTCCCGTTTTGCCGAAAGCGGACTGGGCCGTGTTACAGTCAATGCCGGAAAAAGCCGGAGCATGGGATTTGAAGCCGCACTGCGTACGCAGATTACGGACGCTCTCAGTCTGGACGGAAACTATGGCTATACCTATGCCACCTTTACCCGCTATACCCTCAGCGATACCGAGAACTACAACGGGCATTACGTGCCTTTCGTTCCCAAACATACCTTCAGCGTGGGCGGACAATACATCATCCGGTTGAAGCAGTGTACATTACTGGACAACATCACCTTGAACGCCAACTACAATGCAGCCGGACGGATATACTGGACTGAAAAGAATGACGCCAGCCAGGCCCTCTACGGAACTCTGAACGGGCGTATCAATTTCAACAAAGGAAACGGACAGATAGCCTTATGGATCAACAACGCACTCAACAAGAAATACGAAGCGTTCTATTTTGAAAGCATGAACAGAGGCTTTGCACAATACGGACGGCCACTGCAGGTAGGCATTGATCTCCGTTGCCGCTTCTGACCCGAACAACACAATACACAATGGAGTGAATTCAGTAGCTCCAGCATCCATATACATTAAAATAGTTTAAAGAGAACCCGCGATACGCGGGTTTTCGTATTTTTACTGAAAATTTTTGTATTACGACAACTGATAACGATACAGAATCCATCCATGAAAAGTCTTCTATACCTGCTTCTGTCATTATTCATAACCGGACTGACTGCCTGCTCGGGCAGCCATGCACACCGTTCCGAATCCATAGACCAGCAAGTATATACCCTGTTGGAAAAAGGCCGGCAACACGAAAAGGCCTCACAAATAAAGGAAGCACTGGTCTGTTACTGGGATGCCCTTGACTTGCTCCAGAGCGGGCGTGACACGGTACTGAAAGCACAGACTTATAACCGGCTGGGAGATCTTCTCTGCAGCTACGGACTTTACGAAAAAGCTGTTGCGAGCCACCGCGAAGGGTACAACCTGGCCCGCCGCCTCACCGACCAGACCCTGCTCTGTGAAACCACCCGGCGGCTTACCCTCGACTATACCCTGCTCAACCGGAACGACACTGCCCGCTACTTTCTGGAACTGAACAACCGCATAGCCCGTCAGAACAATCTCACGAAACTGCTTCTTCCGGAAGACAAAGGCCTCGGGAACCTGGCAGGAACACTGCTTCCTGAATCCAGAAGCAACCTGTATGACAGGGAACGGCTGCTCGACTGGGAGGCCCGTTACAAGCAGCAGAAATCCGAATTACAGGCAGCTCAAGCAGAAACAAGAAAACAGCAACAGCTCACCGTCTTCCTGGGAACAGTCCTGATTCTGCTCACACTTCTGGCTGCAGTATACCGCAAGAAAAAGAAGGAGCAACAACGGTCACTACAAGCCAGCCGTATATCGTCCGAAGAAAACCGGCGGTTGTATGAAAAACTCAACTACCACCTGCAACAGGAAAACAAAATAAAATTGCAGGAAGAAGAACTGCGGAAACGTGAAAAGGCCTTACTGTCCGATGGAAGTACAGAGGTAGTGAACCTATTGAACCGGATGAAAAATGCCCCTACATACCAGCCCGTACAAAACAAAGACGAATGGAAGCTGTTGAAAGAGTTTACGGAAATACTCTATCCGGGATATGCCGACCGGCTGGCCCGGACCGACGGACTGACAGAACGGGATATCGAACTCTGTTATCTGACCAAACTGGGATTCACCACCAAACAACTGGCTGTCTTTTATGGTATCTCCCCCGGATCGGTTACCAAAGCCAAGTTCCGCCTGCAAAAGAAACTGGACATGGATGAATGTGAAAAGACGGGAACAAATACCGGAGAAAGAGCGTAGAAATCCGGCATACAAAATGCAGATGTCCGCATAGGATAGAATTCCCATACACCATAATACGCTATTTATCAATATATTATATAATAATATCGCCAATGCGAATGTCCGGCCCTGTTCCTTCACCATTTCCGACGTACCTGCTAACTTTGCCTTCAAAAACAAAGTTATGCAACATTATCAAACCGTCAACCGTATATGTGGCTGGAGCTGCTTTGTCATTTCAGCTATCGTCTATGTACTTACCGTAGAACCTTCGGCCAGTTTCTGGGACTGTCCCGAATTTATCCTTTCGGCAGCCCGACTGGAAGTGGGACATCCGCCCGGCGCACCGTTCTTTATGCTGGCCGGTAATCTGTTTTCCCATTTTGCCCCCGACGCTACATATATAGCCTATTGCATCAATATCATGAACGCCCTGCTTAGCGCCGGCTGTATACTTTTCCTTTTCTGGAGTATCACCCATCTGACCGACCGCCTGCTTCCGGAACAGAATCCAAAGACAGACAAATGGAGAATGGCAGCCGTCATGGGAAGCGGTTTCGCCGGAGCGCTGGCCTATGCGTTCAGCGATACCTTCTGGTATTCGGCTGTAGAAGGTGAAGTCTATGCCTTCTCGTCCTTTCTCACTGCCCTCTCGTTCTGGATCATACTGAAATGGGAAAATGAAGCCGATTCCGTCCGGAGTGACCGCTGGATTATCCTGCTGGCCTACATCATCGGATTATCGATAGGAGTCCATCTGCTGAATCTGCTCTGCATACCGGCCATCGGACTGGTTGTCTACTATCGGAAAACTCAGAAACCCGGCAAGAAAGGTACAGCCATAACTCTCTGCCTGTCGTTCCTGATCATGGCAACGGTACTCTACGGGATTATGCCGGGAGTAATGAAGGCAGCCGGACTGTCCGAACTGCTGGCTGTGAACGTACTCCACCTGCCCTACAATCTTGGCATGCTCATCTATGTCGCAATACTGGCAGGATGCCTGATATGGAGCTGTACCGAAAGCCGGAAGGGAAGCTCACCTTTACGTATGTGCATAGCTCTGCTAGCTGGTATCTGCCTGTCGGGAATCACTCTCCAGGGCAGTACCGCAATCATCATATCAGTAACGCTTCTGACAGCCGGACTGGTATTCGGCCTACTTTATCCGAGACTGAAGAGAGCTGCTGCTCCGGGTATATGGCGCATACTGCATATATTCAGCTTCAGCCTGCTGATGATCATGACCGGATATGCTTCATACGCCCTGATCATCATCCGTGCTACAGCCAATCCACCCATGAACCAACAGTCGCCCGACAATCCTTTTGCCTTGAAAGGATACCTGGCACGTGAACAATACGGTGACATTCCTCTGCTGTATGGCCCTACTTTCGTATCACCGCATGCATGGGAGGAAAAAGACGGCTATCTCACAACCCGATACAAGGAAGGAGAAACGGAATACCGCCGTATAAACCAACTGTGCGATACAGACGAAGAACGTTATGTGGCAACCGGACACAAGATGACTCCGGTATACCAGCCGGAAACCTGTGTATGGTTTCCACGTATGTACAAAGAAGAATCGGCCGACGGGTACCGCTCCTGGCTGGGAGAACTGCAAGGCAAGACCGTCACCTACCATGACAAGATTTCGGGAGAAGATACCCGCATTGTCATCCCTTCCTTATGGGACAATCTGCGGTATCTCATATCCTACCAGATCAACTTCATGTACTGGAGATATTTCCTCTGGAATTTCGTAGGTCGACAAAATGACATACAAGGTGTAGGAGAGACAGAAAACGGCAACTGGATTACCGGATTCGGATTCATCGACAAGTGGCTTACCGGTAATGTCAAGGACCTGCCCGACTCCATGCGGAACAATAAAGGCAGAAACGTATATTTCGGGATACCTCTGCTGCTGGGGGTGGCCGGACTGTTCTGGCAGATACGCCAAGGACGGAACGGACAGCGGCAATGTTCTGTCATCTTCATGCTATTCGTAATGACGGGACTGGCCATCATCCTTTACCTGAACCAGACACCGGCCCAGGTAAGAGAACGTGATTACGCCTATGCCGGATCCTTCTATGCCTTCGCCATCTGGATAGGAATGGGGGCAGCCGCACTCTATACTTTCCTGAAAAAGAAATGGAATACCCGCAAAGCATGCCTGGGAGTACTGGCTGTTGCCATACTGGTTCCTATACAGATAATCAGCCAGACATGGGATGACCACGACCGCAGCGACCGCTACCTTTGCCGTGATACCGGATACAACTACCTGAACACCTTGCCGGAAAAAGGAAATCCCATCCTCTTCGTCAACGGCGACAACGATACATTCCCCTTGTGGTATTCTACCGAGGTGGAAGGCGTACGCAGAGATGCCCGGGTATGCAACCTGATGTATCTGACCGGAGGATGGTATGTAGAACAGATGCGGCAGCCAGCCTACTCCGCCCCCGGCCTGCCGGTATCCATACCGAAAGCGTTCTGCCGTGACGGCGTGAACGACTATGCCCGCATCAATCCGGTCATCGGAACAAAAGAAGATGGGACACCTGTCCGTATGAAAGACGAAATCGAGAAGATTTACCGGGAACATCCCGAAAGTAAACCGTTCGGAGAAGATCCGTGGGAATGGAACAACATCGTGAAGTACTGGCTCACATCGGACGATGAAAGCATGCGGTGCATCCCTACCGACGAGATCCACATTCCAGTCGACAAAGAAGCAGTACGGCGTTCGGGCATGACTACCCCCCCGGGAACAGAAATTCCGGATACGATGGTTATCCGGCTCGGCAACAGGAATTACCTTACCCGCAGCGGAATCATCCTGCTGGACCTTATCCGGCAATGTAATTGGGAACGGCCTCTGTATGTAGCCATCAGTGTCAATGTCAACGAATATCTGGATCTCTCGGACCATCTGCTGCAGGAAGGGATGGCCAACCGAATCGTTCCTTTCAATACCGGTGACCGGAAGCTGGACGCCGAAAAGATGTACCAAAACATCACCCGGAAATTCAAATTCGGCGGATTGGAAAACCCCGACCTGTACCTGGACGATTCCAATTTATCCATGGCCCTTTCCCTGCAGCGTTGCATTACAGAAACAGCCGAAGAACTTCACCGACAGGGGAAAGATGCCGAAGCACGTAACATCCTGACTATCGGCGAACAGCATATCAGACATCCGCAGGTATTATCCGACCCCGACAGCTATAGCTACCGGGCCGGTGTCCTGACCACACTCCTGGGGGATAAAGAAAAAGGAAGGAAACTTTGGCAATATACCTACGACAACCTTTCGCAGACCGTCAACTGGTACAACAGTCTTCCCGACCGCAAACTTTGGCTGAGTGAAAAAAGCATGGTACGTACACTTTATCAGTGGGACACCGTTATCCGGGTGGGAATATCCGGAGACATACTTACGCACGACCAGGACCTGTACGACTATATCCATCAGCTTCAGCTGGCCGAAAAAAGGCTGACACAATGCGGCAGCCCATATGCCTCCTTTGTAAAGGACCTGCTCCAAAGCTATTTACAGCCCGATACTGGAAAGGAAAAGAAATAAGTCATGACTTCGTCCGAAAGAAATTTCGGTATGTCCCGGACCTACAATGACACAAATATCAGAAAACAAGAATCAAGAACAGACAGAAAATGAAAAGAAATTCTCCGACTTTACAGAAAACAGAAACGCCGTTCAACCGTACCAACTACCTGATTATGCTGGCAGGCTATCTGCTGATCATAACAGGATTCTGCCTTCTCTGCGGACCAGTCTCCACAGAAGAGCGTTTTGACCCCGACATCTTCGATCTACAACGCACCGCTATAGCACCAGCCGTTACCCTGGCAGGATTCATAACCATCCTGGTTGGCATCTGTTTCCAGACAGACACTCACGGAAAGAAATAGCCGGATGCATCTATTCATTCAGTGCGCCACAATGCGGACAGATACCTTTCTGCCGCATTTTGGCCCCACAGGCACCACAAGCGTACGGATAGCGGTTGGAACGTCTCAACCACCGGAAGGAACAATACGAATAACCGGCAAGACAAATATAAGCCAGATATACCCAAATATAAGTAAAGAAAATATATAGCAGAATACAATAGGACAGCAGGCCGAAAATATAGAAGAACGCCACTTCGACCTTGGTCTGATGGAACAAATCGTCCAGCAGAGCTACCCCCAGCAGAATGATCAGCCCCACACAAATGATGAACAGTCCCAGAATGAAAGGAACATCAAACGGATTCAGTGACGGGTCATAATAATAATGTTCCCAGGTCATCGGTACAAAATGCTGGATACTGTTATAAATGGTAGCTGCCACAGCCATCAGCCATGACATGATGATGGGAAATACACTGTCGATATCGTTCAGCCAGATAAGCTTGATCTGCTTGCGCTTCACCGCACGGTATACAAACCAGAACAGGAAAGCCGCCAACACCAGAAAAAACGGAAGCGCATGCGAACTGCTGAACAGATGGATACACTGCGAAATAGGATCGACCGGAACGATATGTTGCAAAAGCTGTCCTTCCTGTATCCAGCCTATCGTTTCCTGGTCACGGGCTACCTTTACCCAAATGGAATCAACAGAATCCTGGGGATGTACATCAAACTCGGCAACCACAAGCTGGTCGCCTTTTACTACAGGTATAGTATCTCTGAAAGGAAGCTGGTGCAGCCACAAGGTATCGCTCACTACCTTGAAGTTACTATTCAGGACATAACTCCGTTCCGTTATGACACTGACGGAATCACTATCGGATGCCTCGGTTCCACTTCCTGCAACATCGGCATGATAATGACATGCAGGCGTAATACATATTGCCAGTAATACAAGCAACCCTATGACATATCTTACCTTCAACATTGTTATCTATCATTAATCTCCGGCGTAGACTTTCATCTCACACCGTTTACAGTCAAACTCCAGACGAAAACGTTTCCCGTCTCCACTTACCAGATAAAAAGGTTCACGGAAAGGCGGTTTCACCTTATGCCGTACCGGACACCATCCCATAGCGTACCGGATGCAATGCTTGCAGAACATGAGGACAGCACCAGACGGAGCTTCCTTCTCGAAAGCAGGGGCGATCCGCTTCACTCCATGGTCATGATAGAACTCCCGCGCCATCCCGTTCATCACATTGCCCAGATAAGTAAGTTCCTGCACCGGATAAGGATGGACCGTATGGGGGAACCTGCCTTCCGGACGTCGGTAACTGATACGACGTACTTCCAACAGCTTTTCAACCGCACGACGACGCAAATCGGCTATTTCGGAAGAAGGTATAAACCAGTTCTCAGAGAAATTGATGGAAATTTCACCGGCTTCGAACGGCGTATTCCCTAGTTTACCCAACTGGTTCTTCAGGTTTTCCGACTGAGGTGTACGCGCCGGTTCTTTCTCACGTTGTAACGTAAGACTCACCCGGTTGTCATCTTCATCGCACAACGTCAAAGTAAAACCGAAATTGTTCTCTTCCAACTGTATGGCAACCGATATCCTGCGCTCGGCCGATTTCTTTTGCATCACACGGTCAAATTCCTGATCGAAATTGCGGTACAACTTGGTTTTAGGTTTTACAACCGGCATCTCTTGTGGAAAAAGCTTATTGCCGTCCACACGGTTCACACGGAACCCATGCAGTTTGCCACGCTCATCCAGATAACAAAGTCCGTCACCGTTGGCAAAAGGCTTCACACCGGCTACCGTCAGATAATTGCCCCTGATTTCCTTCACTACCCCCACTTCCTCTCCAAGCGATTTAGGGGTATCGAATGAAAAGATGCCGGAATTCCGGCCATGGATGAAATAATCGGTAAAACCACGGCTGAAACTCTTGTCCAGCTGCGGACGGAAAGCCAGCTTTACCGTACCTGATGATGCACGGATATACTCCTTACGACGTTTCAATATGGCATCCAGCTTCTGACGGTAATATGCCGTTACATTCTTCACATACGACACATCTTTCAGCCGCCCCTCTATCTTCAGCGAAGATACGCCCGCATCGAGCAACGCCTCCAGATTCTCACTCTGGTTCATGTCCTTGAGCGACAGCAAGTGTTTGCCGTGTGCCATGACTTTCCCGTCGGCATCTACCATATCAAAGCCCAGACGGCAGAACTGGGCACATTCACCACGGTTGGCGCTGCGGCCGAAACATGCCTGACTGGCATAACACTGACCGCTATAGCTTACACACAGCGCTCCATGTACAAACACCTCCAAAGGAGTATCGGGACAAGCGGCATGTATGGCTGCAATCTCATCCAATGTAAGCTCCCTAGCCAATACCACCTGGGAGAAGCCGGCTTCACTCAAGAATTTTACCTTGCGGGCAGTCCGGTTATCCATCTGCGTACTGGCATGCAGCGCAATGGGGGGCAGGTTGAGACGGGTAATTCCCATATCCTGAACAATCAAGGCGTCAACACCGGCACGATACAGATCCCAGATCATGGCTTCTGTATCTTTCAGCTCTTCATCTTTAAGTATGGTGTTCACCGTCACATAAATGCGTACGTTATATATATGGGCATATTTTACCAAAGCCTCAATATCTTCCAGTGAATTACCTGCAGCAGCACGCGCCCCGAAACGGGGAGCACCGATATATACGGCATCGGCTCCATGGTTTACAGCTTCAATGCCACACTCCAGATTCTTTGCCGGAGCCAACAATTCTATAGGACGTTGTCTGATCATCACTTAATCTGATTAATGTCGTATGGAGTTTCCTGGTATACATAATAGTTCAGCCAGTTGGAGAACAGCAGGTTCGCCGTGCTCCGCCAGCGCACCAGAGGTCCCTTCTCAGGATCATTATCGCGGTAATAGTTCTTTGGCATATCGATAGGCAGTCCTTTACCCAGATCACGGCGGTATTCCGTATCGAGTGTATAAGGAGAATATTCCGAATGTCCGGTCACATAAAACTCACGTCCGCCGCGAGCCATCACGATATGCACTCCCGAATCGTCCGACTCGGAAATGATGGTCAGTTCAGGATGTTTCTCGATATCCTCACGGCGCACTTCCGTATGACGGCTGTGAGGCACGAAGAACACATCATCGAAGCCACGGAAGATAGGCAGCTTGTTCATGCCCTCGCAGATATGATGCTCGAAGATACCGAACATCTTCTTGTCGAGCGGATATTTGGGAATGCCGTAGTGATGATACAGTCCCGCCTGTGCCGCCCAGCAGATATAGAGCGTAGAAGTAACATGCGTCTTGGTCCAGTCGAATATTTCCTTGATTTCACCCCAATAGTTCACCTCCTCAAAATCAAGGTGTTCCACCGGTGCACCGGTAATGATCATTCCGTCAAATTTCTCATCGCGCATCAATTCGAAATCGCGGTAAAACGCCTTCATATGTTCAATGGGCGTATTCTTCGAAGTATGGCTTTTCAGCTTCATGAAACTGACTTCAATCTGCAACGGTGAATTAGACAACAGACGGATCAAGTCGGTTTCGGTAGTTATTTTCAGCGGCATCAAGTTGAGAATCACAATTTTCAGCGGACGGATATCCTGCGTACTGGCGCGGGAATTGTCTATCACAAATATATTTTCTTCCTTCAACAGACTGATGGCAGGAAGTTTATCGGGTAAATTTAATGGCATTTCTTCATGAATTAATTGCAAGTGCAAAATTAGGAAATAAAAATAAAATCTCCCTTATTCTTTCACCGGAAAGACTATGGAAGCGAACAGATTATTACTACAAAAATCCCCGAAACTCCTTCCCTATTACAAAATCATCCGGACATTGTCTCCTTACCCCGACGATAACCGCCGAATACAATCATGCCAAAATTGTTCCATCGACAGCACAAACGACCCCCCATAAGCTTGCATATATTAAGAAATTTTACGAATATTGCAAACAAGTTTTATGAGTAACAGTATACGTCACTTAAGACTACTTTCCAGTTCATGCTGGACGAGATGATCGAGTCTGCCAACCAGTCGAAGTATGCTTCGATTACCAAACTTGATATTCTGTAAATGGAAAATGATTGTAGCCTAGAGGTAATTCATACGAAAAAGAACCCTGCCATTCCTTCCTATAGTGGGAGAAATGGCAGGGTTTTACACTTTTTCCATCTGACGGATATAATTTCCATTACGGATTATAATATTGACTGGAAGAAATTCGTCTATGAATATTAACCAGAATAAACTAATTATGTATCATTGCTATTTAAACATAGAAGGGTATGAAAAAAATAAAATCATTTTATTATGAAATTGTAATTTCAAAAATTTATATGCTGGAAAAATACAAACAAGAATTTGATGAAAGAAACATATACAACGGAATTTGGGTAACTTTACAAACACTTTTCGTATTTACTGCTTGCATAATTCTTTTTATACTCGTACATATATGCGGAATTCCACAATACAAATTAAGTATAGCTTTAGGTACAGTTATCTTATGTCTAATAGTTGTCAACGCGATAATTAAAAAACTAAAACAAGACAGATATGTTCAAATAATCCATGAAGAATATTTAAAAATGAATGTAGAAGAAAGAAAAAAACACTATAAACGTGGATTATGGAAAGTAATACCTATATTCTTATATCCTATTATAACTATTGCGTTCTTAAAGCTGATAACTGTAATCTTTTAAGTTGACTCTTTCAATTCAACTGTTTATAAACAAGTACCCATGAAAGCAATACAAAACTGCTTACAGAAAATCCTTTACTCTGACAAAATCGATATAGCCATCCACAAAAAAGAAAAGCCACTGGAAATGTACGTCTCCAATAGCTTTTCTAACTTTATAAACTCAGACAGTTCGAACTCATGTGTATTACAAACTATCCTCTATTATTATTTTTCAAAGCTTCTTTCTTGTCTTGATGATTGAAGTAAGAAAGTAATGTTTATTGATGGCAATAGACACAACAAAATAAATTATCCAAAAGTCCTTTATGTCGTTGAGAACAAATTATAGCTGTTTTTACAACCGATTTTTGTAAATGCTTGCCATCAGCTTCTGGTACTGATTCTCCAGATCCATGTAAGCCTGCAAGTTACGGTATACGTTGTCAGCTTCCGTATAGTAATCGATGATGGAAAGTTGTCCTGCGGTAACGGCTTCTTTCAGCATGTCCAGCGTTTGATGCATCAGTTCCACGTCGTATGCCTGCATGGCGGTAGTCAACTGCTGCATTTCGTTGAACTGACTCTGCACCTGAGCTTCTGCCTGCAAGCGGGCATTATCCAACTGATACTGGGCACTGATAGCTTGTGCACGGGCTATCTGGTGTTTCTTCCGGTTCGAAAAGATCGGTAAACTTCCTCCGATAAGGAAACCGTTGCTCTTTTCATCGAGTGAAGTGTTGCGACGATAGCCAATTTCCAGTTTCGGCAACCAGCTTTGACGACTTACACTGATGTTCTTCTCGGCAGCACGTGCGGCAGCATCAGCAGCCTGCAGCGTGGCATCGGTAGCCATCACCTCGTCGTACAGAGCGTTATAGTCCGTCAACGCTTCTACCTGCGGATAATCACGTGAGGTAAAGTCCACCGGAAGATTGCCGTTCATGGCAAGCAAC
Organism: Bacteroides ilei; assembly: GCF_900128495.1. Lineage (GTDB taxonomy): Bacteria > Bacteroidota > Bacteroidia > Bacteroidales > Bacteroidaceae > Phocaeicola > Phocaeicola ilei. Next base: position 1,573,212 of record NZ_LT635801.1, on the reverse strand, counting down.
TGCTGCAAGGCGGTACGATGAGCAGCGTTATTCTGCGAAACTTCTGTCTGTACACTCATCCGTTCCATCTTGATTTTATTGACTTCCAGTATGCCGGCATCCCCTTCTTCCAGTCGCTTTTCGAACAAGGCAAGCAGTTCGTCGGCATTCTTTTTCCGTTCCTCCAGCAGCTCTTGCTGCTTGTTCAGCATCACAAGGTCGAGGCAGAGATTCTTTGCATTCAGCAGTATATTGCGACGGGTAGCCTCGTACTGACGGTGAAGGGCTTCACGCTGCAACTTTCCCGAACGGCTGCGTGCCGCATACAAAGTAGGGAAGTCGAATCCTTGTGTCACGACCAGTTCCGAACTCGACATGCCGGTGATGCCTCTGGTATAAAACGGACTGTATTCTACCGACGGGTCTTCCAGATTGTTCTGCGTCTGGACTTCCAGCTGGGCAGCACGGGTAGACTGCTGCTGTGCCTGCAATTCTTTATTATTCTGTTCTATCTGACGGAGCACCTCATCAATGCCCTGTGCCTGCATGCCTGCCGTAAAGAACAGGCATGCGGCCAATGTGATATAAGTATGTTTCATAATTACTGTTTATTAGCATCTGACTTCTTGCGGTTCATCAGTTCGTATACGATCGGAATGATGAATGCATTCAGGAAGGTCGAGGTAAGCAGACCTCCCAAGATAACCTTTGCCATTGGACTCTGGATTTCGTTGCCGGGCAGATCGCCGCGCAAGGCAAGCGGTATCAATGCCAGAGCAGACGACAAGGCGGTCATCAGAATCGGGTTTAGACGGTCGAGTGAACCGTGGATAATGCTTTCACGTACTCCCATGCCCTGCTCGTCGCGCAAGGTATTGTAGTGACTGATCAACAGCATACCGTTGCGGGTAGCGATACCAAACAGCGAAATAAATCCGATGATGGCCGGAATGCTGACTTCACCCGTGGTAAACAGCAGGGCGAAGACACCACCTATCAGGGCAAGCGGCAGGTTCAAGAGGATCACGCCACTCTGCGAGGCGTTGCGGAACTGTACATACAGCAGCAGGAAGATGACCACGATACTCATCAGCGAAGTAAGCAGCAGGGTACGGCTGGCTGCCTGCTCGCTTTCAAACTGTCCGCCGTATTCGATGTGATAACCTTCGGGCAACTGGATCTTTTCGTTCACCCGTGCCTGAATATCGTTTACCACACTGCGCAGGTCGCGTCCGCTGGTGTTGGCCGAGATGACAATCTTACGCTTTACGTTCTCACGGTTGATGGTATTCGGTCCCATGGACGATTCCACACGTGCCACATAGCCCAGCGGTATCTTGCGTCCCTGGGCATCGTCTATCATCAGGTCTTTGATGCGTTCCATCGAGCCACGGTTGTCTTCTGCCGCACGCACCACGAGGTTGAACGATTTTCCATTCTCGTATACCTGAGAAACCACTTCACCCGCCATGTTCACCGTAACAAACTCATTGAACTGTGCCAGTGAAATGCCGTACTTGGCCAGCATCTCGCGGCGAGGCACAATCTTCAGTTCCGGACGCTCTACCTGCTGCTCCACGTTCAGGTCGGCAATACCTTCCACATCCCGTATCGCATCCTTTATATGGTTACCCAGAGAGAACATCTTGTTCAGGTCGTCGCCGAAAAGTTTGATGGCGATGCTTGCCTGCGTACCACTCAGCATGGCATCGATACGGTGACTAATAGGTTGTCCGATTTCGATGTTGGCTCCGGTCAGTACCGACAACTTACGACGTACGTCTTCCAGCACTTCCTTGTGTGAACGGCCATCCAGTTCGAACGGAGCTTCTATCTCGGATACGTTTACGCCCAATGCATGCTCGTCGAGTTCGGCACGTCCCGTCTTGCGGGCCACGGTCTTGATCTCCGGAATGCTAAGCAGCAGTTCTTCTGCCTGACGACCGATTTTATCGGATTCTTCCAGCGAGATGCCGGGCAGCGAACTGATGTTAATGGTAAACGAACCTTCGTTGAAGGACGGCAAGAAGCTGTGTCCCAAGGTAAAGAACGCTCCCAGTGCAACCACAAACAAGGCGATGGTACTACCTAATACCGTTTTCTTATGTCCCAAAGCCCAGAGCAGTCCGCGTTCGTAATGTTTTTTCAGCCATACAGCAATGAAGGCTTCTTTCGGTAGTCCGTCTTTCTTGAAATCTCCTCCCAGCAGATAGCTGCACAGTACAGGAGTCAGTGTCAGGGCGACAATGGTCGAAGCAAACAGTGACACGATGAACGCGATACCCAGCGGAACCAGCATTCGGCCTTCCATACCGCTCAGGAAGAACAAAGGAACGAAACTTACGATGATAATCAGCGTAGAGTTGAGGATAGGCATACGTACCTCGCGTGAAGCATGGAATACCACATCCAGCACAGGCTTGCGTTCGCCGACGGGGAGCATGCGGTTCTCACGCAGATGCTTCCATACGTTCTCCACATCGACAATGGCATCGTCTACCAGCGAACCGATGGCAATGGCCATACCTCCCAAGCTCATGGTGTTGATGCTGAGTCCCATATAGTGCAGTACCAGAATTGCGATGACCAGCGACAATGGAAGGGTTACCAGTGAAATGATGGTGGTTCGTGTATTGGCCAGGAACAAGAAGAGTACGATGACCACGAAGATGGCTCCCTCGTAAAGAGATTCCTGTACGTTGCCGATAGAGCTTTCGATGAAACGCGACTGACGGAAGATGTCGGTAGAAACCTTTACATCGGCAGGAAGATTCTTCTGTAAGTCCTTCAACGCTGCCTCCAGTTTCTCGGTCAGTTCGATGGTTCCTGTATTGGGCTGTTTGGTGACGGTGATCAGTACGGCGGGCTTGCCCCTTTCCGAAGCCAGTCCCAGCTTGGGCTGCTGAGCTCCTATGCGTACGTCGGCTATGTCTTCCAGCGTCACCGGAGCACCGTCGATTGTCTTGACTACCGAGCGTGCCATCTGGCGAACGTCGTCGGTAGAAACCACTCCACGCACGATGTATTCATTGCCGTATTCATAAATCACTCCACCGTTGGTATTCTGGTTCATGCCACGGGTTACTGCCATCACTTCACCCAGTGTCACACCGTAGTGCTTCATGCGTTCGGGATGCAGCAATATCTGATATTCCTTGATGTCACCTCCTAATACGGCAACCTGTGCCACACCTCCGGTAGACAGCAGGCGCGGACGGATGGTCCAGTCGGCAAGGGTACGCAAGTCGAGCATGGAAGTGCTGTCGGCTGTCAGTCCCACAATCAGCAGTTCTCCCAAAATAGACGATTGAGGGCCGAGGGTAGGATTGCCTACGTTATCGGGAAGCGATTCTCCCACGGCTGCCAGTTTCTCGGAAACAATCTGACGCGCCAGGTAAATGTCGGTACCCCAGTCGAACTCTACCCACACCACGGAGAAACCCGTTGTAGACGATGAACGTACGCGGCGTACTCCCGTGGCACCGTTTACGGCTGTTTCAATCGGGAAAGTAACCAACTGCTCTACCTCCTCGGCAGCCATGCCTCCCGCTTCTGTCATCACCACCACGGTAGGAGCGTTCAGATCGGGAAACACATCCACTTCGGTATGAAACGCCGTATAGGTACCTCCTATCAGCAGCAAGACCGAAGCGACCAGAACCAGCAAACGGTTCTGCAATGAAAAATGTATGATTTTATTCAGCATAATACTCTAATAAATGATATCCGTATCTGATAAATACTACCCGCACATCAATGGTTGTGGGTGTGTGCAGGAATCGCATTGCTGGCAGCAGCCAGTTTCACGTGCATGGCTCCGGCAGTCACGACTTTCTCGCCTCCCTTCAGTCCTGAAAGGATTTCTACACGGGTACCGTCGCTCATGCCGAGTTTCACTTCCTGCTTCTTGTATCCTTCGACATCTACCTGTAGGTATACGAAGTTCAGTCCCTGTTCTTCGGTGATGGCCGAAACAGGCAGGCTGATGACTCCCTGCCGTTCTCCCGACAAGAGATAGACTTCGACGAAAGAGCCTGCCAGCATGTCGCCGCGGTTGTCAAATTCGAAAGTTACGGGAATATAGAACGATGCGTCGCCCGAGGATTTACCGTACGACAGCAGACGTCCTTTCAGGTCGTCCAGCCGGTAGACCTTGTTATCGTAAGGAGTGGTGAAATTGGCCGAAACAATCGATTTCAGTTCGGCATAATAACGTTCGGACACCTCAGCCTTCAGTTGCAGGCGACGCGTCTGAGTGACGGTCAGCAAAGGCTGTCCCACAGTTACGTAGTCGCCTTCCTTTACCAGACACGACTTGACGTATCCTCCTATCGGCGACTTGACCGATACTCCCTTGCCGTCCTTGCTGGGCGAAAGGGCTTCGTAAGCGATACGGGCATTTTCATAATTTTCTTTCAGCAGACTGAAATCTTTCTGCGAAACGATCTGCTTGTCGACCAGCTTGGCAGCACGTTCGTATTCACGCTTGGCCGTTTCATAGGCGATACGGGCACGCTTCACGGCATCTCCTTCCTGAATATGCTGCGAAGAAACCGTCAGCAGTGCTGTACCGGCACCTACCTGCACCCCTTCGGTCAGCGGACGAGTAAAATTCACTATCCCCGACACACTTGCCACAACGGTAGCCTCATCCCCCTGAGCCGCCAGAATCTGTCCGCTGGTGGCAATCACACTCCGGAACGTACCAGGCTGTATCTCTTCTACCTTTACTCCGGCAGCCTTTGCCTTTTCCGGAGTCAATATAATTTCATCGGAATGAGCTGCATGCGTTTCCTTCGCTTCAGCCTCCGCTTCATGATCATGGTCATGCTCATGGTCATGTTCTTCATGACCTCCACAAGCTCCCAGCATACACACTGCCAGAGCTCCCATCCATATATAACGTTTCATTTGAATGTAAATGTAATTAATGTATTAAACACAACGATTTAGCTATCCGTGCCACAAAGATACGGATGTTCTGCTGCAACCGAGTTGCAGTCTTTCATACACAAATTACAGAAGCGGGGGGAGCGCGCAGTCCTGCTACCTGGACAAAATAATGTGCATGCAGGCTCTCTACATACAATGCCCAGTCGGCATCAGCCTCATCAGCCGGTAGAGCCAGTACATGCAGTACAGGAATTAACGGATAAAGTATGGAATAAAAAGAATAATCGGGAGCAATGTCGGACAAATGCTGGTCGGGCGTACCGCACTGAAAATGAGTTACACAAGTACTGCTACACGAATGGCAGTCGGCATCATCGCTATGATGCATGTTTCCACTGCATGTTTCCGTGCTACCATATGAAACCAGATCGGACGACAAGCAGAATATTTCCGAATGATGATGGTGCGGAAGTACCTGAGCAACCAGCATCAACATGCAGATTGCCAACAAAACATACGATTTTAACTTCCGCGCCTTCATCAGTTTTTTATACAAAATAAAAATCAAGCGTCTTCATCTCCTGTATCTTCCGACGCAGGAACCGTAACCAGCACTTTATCGATCCGGGCACCATCCATATCCACTACTTCCAGCGTAAAGCCGTTCCATTCAAGGGTTTCACCACTCACTGGTATATGCTGCAACTTTTGCAGGATCAATCCTCCTACAGTATGGTACCCGTCAGATTCAAACAAGTCACGACGGTCAAAGTAACATAAGAAATCATACAATGAACATTGTCCGTCTACCAGCCAGCCTTCCTTATTGACACGTTTAATGATATCCGGCTCATCTTCAGCCTCATCCATGTTGCCAACAAGTCCTTCCAGAATGTCACGCAAGGTAATGATACCTTCACATGCTCCAAATTCATCACAGACCAAGGCGTGACTTATTCTTTTCTCCTTCATCTGTTCCAAAGCCTTGTATACATTCATGCTTTCATGAAAATAGACTGCTTCGTGAGTCAGATTAGAAAGATTGAAATCCGGTTCTGAGAGATGCAATACCAGATCTTTCAGATTGACAATACCTTTCACATGGTCCAGATCTCCTTTCGCTACCGGATAGAATTCGTACAAGTTCTCCGCCAATACATTTTTTACTTCAGATGCCGTCATTTCTATATCCAGCCAAACGATATCACTTTTATGTGTCATAATGGAACCCACCTTCAGATCGCCCAACAGAAACACACGCTGCATGATATCCTGTTCGACCGGCTGTACTTCACCATCCTCCGTACCTTCCTGAATGATTGACTTGATTTCCTCTTCCGTAACCTTATTGTCATTTTCCTTAATACCCAAAAGATTGAATATCAATTCGGTACTTTTTGCCAACAACCATACGAACGGAAGAGCTATGACCGACAAAATACGCATCGGACGTGCCACCGCCTTAGCTGCACTTTCTGCAATACTCATACCGATACGTTTAGGAACCAATTCACCGAATATGATGGTAAGATAAGTAACAACCACCACAATGACACCTTGGGCAAGAGCGGCAGCATAAGAAGCCGAAACACCCCACCCCTTCATAATTTCCGTAAACTCGACCGCTATCTTGTTTCCGGAATAAATACCGGTAAGAATACCTATTAATGTGATGCCAATCTGAACAGTAGAAAGAAAACGATCCGGATCATTCGCCAGCTTCAATGCGATTTTTGCTGATTTATTACCTTTTTTAGCGTCTGTAGATAAGCGGGATTTGCGGGCTGATATCAAAGCGACTTCCGACATAGCAAAAATCCCATTCAAAATTATCAGCCCGACAATTATGACTATTTCACTCATATTTAATAAAAAGATTTGGCACAAATATAAGGGAATGTTATACTTTTACCACAAACAGCTACTATAATTAAGGAGTTTTAACCAAAGGATACGCTCAATTTTTTCAAATCGAATAATTTATTGACCTTAACACAAATCCCTTTACACTTTAACCATTCATAAAACAGATGCAAATCAACCTTTTGCAAATCAGTATATTTTTTCTATTTTTGTCAAATCTAGAAACAAGCCTATGAAAAACACGATCATTATAACCTTGATTTTAATACTTATTTGCCGCTACGGCAACGCACAACAAGTTTACAGATTCGATAATGACAAATTATCTTGCAACCAAATTAAAAGTCTGGCACAAGATGGCTATGGATTTATTTGGATAGCCACTGAAGACGGTCTTAATAAATTTGATGGGTGGACATTCACTAGTTATTTTCATGATGAAAATGATTCTACTTCATTAATCAATAATTATATCAACCAAATTTTTACCGATTCCAACCAACAACTCTGGATTGCTACAAACAAAGGCCTGCAATACTATTCTCCGCGGGAAGATGCATTCCATAGTATCCCCAATATCCATTCAAATGTAAGCTGTCTCACAGAATTACATAATCAAGAAATCTGTTTTGCCGTATCAGGAAGTGGATTATACATTCTAAATACAAAAACCAAACAAATCCAACTTATGAAATGGGTCGGAGAGCAATGCGACTACTCTTTTGTAAATTGTATATATGAAGATAGTTTTCACAATATTTGGATTTCTTTCCTCGGAAACCGGCTTGCATGCATCAATCCTGCCACACATAGAATAATGACCTATGTCCTTCCTAACACTCCATTTCCTAAAGTATATGGAATGAAAGAAGATTCACAAAAGAATCTTTATATCATTACTTTTGATGATGTCCTATTAAAGAGATTTCAAGAGGAACACTTCATATCAATTAAGACGACAGATAATCATAAAGTCTCGGCAAGAGGTATAATCCTAGGAAAAGATGGAAAACTATGGGTTAATACAATTAATAAAGGATTAATGTACATAGATATTGAACAAGAAAAGCTATACAAAGATAACTCCTTAATTTCTAAATATTTTAATGATTCCCTTTATGGGGAAATAACAAGTTTTCTTGAAGACAGAAACGGAAATAAATGGCTGGCATACAGAAAAGCTGGTCTGACAATGATTACCAATGAAAAAAAACAATTTGAATTTTGGGATTATTCCTTAACCAACCCTCAAAATTATCCGACAGTAATTTATCAAACTAAAGACTCGCATTTATGGATAGGTAATCAAGACAAATCTCTTTCCGAAATCACACAAGACGGCAAACTAGTAAAGCGATACATGTTGCCTAATTATCCAAAAGCAATTTGCGAAGATGGAAAAGGGTCTATATGGATAGGCTGTAATAATGCCGGATTATATCAGTTAAATCGGGAAAAAGGCAAGATCCAATCTATTACAATCTTTCAAAATAAAGATATCAACAAATTAATATCAGGAAAAAACAATCAACTTTTTATAAGCTTTCCAGGCAATGGACTAGGTATATATGACCTGACAACCAACAAAGGTAAAATTCTTTCCTATCAGACAAAAATGAAAAATGATGTTATGTTGGGAAATGATTGGATCAATGATTTGACTTTTGATTCAAATGGTATGCTATGGATAACTCATTTTTTAGGATTAAGCTGTTATAATCCTGAAACAAAAGAATTTATAAAAATACCAGTCAATGAACGACTTAAAAAATATGTATGCTACACCTTACTGGAAGATAAGAACAAACAATTTTGGATCGGAACAAATAATGGAATATTCCTATATACCCCTCATGACCAAAACCTGATCCATTTTGGAAAAGAACAAGGTATACCCAGTAATATCATCTGCGGTATCCAGGAAGATAGAAAAGGAAATATCTGGTGTAGCACCTATAAAGGTCTATGCCGCATCTCACATGACGGACACAACATAACAAACTATTTTTCCGGTAACGGATTAGTAGACAAAGAATATACACTTCAAGTATCCTTAAAAGACAAAGCCGGATTTATATATTTTGGAGGAACATCCGGTATTACCCGTTTTATGCCTAACCAGATTCAGACAAAGGAATCAATAGAAACTCCCACCCTCTCCTATCTGTACATCAATAATATTCCAGTAGACTCACATATATTGTCCCAAAGACAAGACCTAACCAAAGAAGCATTAGTCAATACAAATGAACTGCGATTTAAATATACAGACAATATAATCTCTTTGGAATTCTCGACATTTGATTTTCATGACAAAAAAAATGTTTTTTTTGAATACAGAATCAAAGAATTGGGAGAAAAATGGAACCGTACAGCTTTCGGTAGTAACCGTATCGATTATAACTATCTACATCCAGGAAATTACACACTTGAAGTCAGAGCGTGCAAAAATGACATGACTTCTCCTACCCGCACAATAAATCTCTATATTACTCCCCCTTGGTATCAGACGCAATGGGCTTTTATCTTATATTACCTTTCAGGAATATCTCTAATCATATTTATTGTTTACTATTACTTTTATAGAAAAGATCAGAAACGTAAAGAAGAAGCAAATGAAGAAAAGTTGCGTTTCTTCATCAACATAGCTCATGAAATCCGTTCTCCTCTTACTCTTATTATCAGCCCGTTAAATGAAATACTACATCAGGTAACTGATTCCAAAATACGTAAAGACATACAGATTATGGAACAGAATGCACGAAGAATCATGAATCTGATAGACCAACTGCTTGATATACGCCGAATAGATAAAGGCCAAATGAAAATAGCCTGCCAAGAGATCAATCTAATCTCTTTTATACAAAACATATGTGATATTTTTGAATATCAAGCAAAAAAAAGAAATATTCAATTTAACTTTATCCACAATATAGAAGAATTACCTGTATGGATTGATCCAAAAAACTTCGATAAAATCATCATAAATCTCTTGACTAATGCATTCAAATATACAGCCGACGGAGGAAATATAGAAATTATAATCAATACTACTGAAAAACAAGATAAAAACAACACAAACCATTATATTTCCATTTATGTAAAAGATACAGGGACCGGAATTGGCCCTAAAGACTTGAATAAAATATTTGATCGTTTCTATCAATCCACTTCTCATTCCAATACGACACCTGGGTTCGGAATAGGACTGAACCTAGCAAAAATGTTGGTAGAATTACATCATGGAAATATAAAGGCTGAAAATCGGACTGACAGACAAGGTAGCTGTTTCATTATACATATTCCATCAGACAAAAAATCCTTTAAAGAAGACGAAATAGAAAAAGACCCTCAACCTTATGAACCCACAATCCACTTAAATGAAAATCCGGAACGGGAAGATAGTACAAAAAAGGCTGAAATAAGAAAGCAATTGAGAAATCGTATATTATTAGTAGATGATGATCTAAATCTTTGTAAATATATACAAGAAGAACTCTACTCAATCTATAATATAACAATCTGCAATACAGGTCAAGACGCCCTGCAAATAGCATTGTCGCAACCGTTCGATCTTATCATTTCAGATATTGTCATGCCAGGTATGAACGGATTTGAGCTCTTAGAAAAGATAAAAAACAATACCGAAATCAACCATATTCCAGTAATCCTTCTTACATCACAGGCTGAAGCAGAAAATAGGATCAAGGCTTGGACCAACGGGGCAGACGCATTTTTATCCAAACCCTTCAAAATAGAAGAATTAATTTCACTCTGTTCAAATCTAATAGATAAGCATATACTTCTGAAAGGGAAATACGGACTAGGACAAAATATAGACAAAGGAATCCAACAAATTGTTATAAAATCTCACGATGAACAATTAATGGAACGATTGGTAAAAACCATTAATACAAATCTGTCAAACCCTAATTTCACAGTAGAAATATTAGCCGAGAATGTGGGGATTAGCCGAGTACAGCTCCATAGAAAGCTTAAAGAATTATTAGGCTTATCCGCCAGTGAATTTATTCGTAATCTCCGTTTAAAACAAGCAACTGTTTTATTAAAAGAAAATGATATAACCATTTCGCAGATTGCCTACGCTGTAGGTTTTTCAAACCCTATTCTATTTTCTTCTACATTCAAAAAAGCATACGGATGCTCCCCTACAGAATACCGTGAACAGGTATGTAACAAAAAATAGAGTATTTTGAAACAAACACGTAACACATAACTACATGGTTTGAAACAGGGACACGAATATCATTTTTCATATTCTGGTTATTTTCGCAAAACCAAATCGTAAACTTTAACTAATTATGAAAAATGCTATTTATCACCCCAAGTCTTGGATACTATTTGTTATCCTTCTGACTTATTCCTTTGGAGCATTAGCCCAATCAATAACCATTAACGGTATTGTAAAAGACTCTACAGGCGAAGGCATCATAGGTGCCAATGTCTTACAAAAAGGAACAACCAATGGTACAGTTACAGATCTAGATGGAAATTTTACTCTCACCGTTCCCGACAAAAATGCGGTACTTGTTTTTTCTTTCTTAGGATATGTGTCTCAAGAAGTGATTGTCGGAAATCAAACGACTCTCAACATCATATTAAAAGAAGATACACAAAATCTGGATGAAGTTATCGTCATTGGCTATGGTACAGCAAAAAAAAGCGACCTGACTGGTGCCGTAACCAGAGCTGATATGAGTGCTTTAGAAAAATCACCGAATGTAAACGTCCTTCAAGGACTGAAAGGTGTTGTTCCTGGATTAAACATAGGAGTCGCAACCAAAGCCGGAGATTCTCCTACTGTATCAATTCGCGGACGTAATTCTATATCCGGATCAACAGAACCGTTAGTCGTATTGGACGGTGTCATTTACCGTGGAAACATTTCAGACATAAATCCCAGCGATATTGAATCCATTGATGTTTTAAAAGACGCAAGTAGTACTGCAATCTATGGCTCTCAAGCTGCAAATGGAGTTTTAATGATTACCACAAAAACGGCCAAGAACTATTCAAAACCAATATTTGAATATAACGGTACATTTACATTGCAAGGACTTATCAATAATGACATGAAACGACTGGATCGAGAAGGATTTGCGACACAAATTGCAGACATTATGCTGGAAAACAGTAGAATGGGTAATGATCTATCCCAACGAAACCCCGATTTTAATCCTACAGACTACTTTAAAGACGAGGCTGTAATTAAAGGATATAATGAAGGGCTAAATACAGATTGGTGGAATTTACTTACAGAAGATGTACCATATATCCAAAATCACAATGTCAGTGTCCGTGGTAAAACTGAAATGAATAGTTACTTCATCTCATTTGGATTTACAGACCAGAAAAATCTTGTCATCAATGATACATACAAACGTTATAATGTACGTATCAATTTAGACAGTAAAATTACCGATTGGCTGAAAATTGGAACATCTTCCTATTTCAATGTCAGTAATTTTTCTGGTGAAAACACATCATTCGGTAATCTTTTCAGTATCCCAGCCTGTACAACACCCTATGAAGACGATGGTGTCACCTTAAAAACAAACCCGATTACCGGTACAATCAACCCTTTATTAAAAAATACATGACCCTAATAAAGATATACGCTACAACCTCTCAGGTAATGTATATGCTGATGTAACTATTCCATGGATTAAAGGTTTGAGTTATCGAATCAACTACGCCAACAACTGGACCATATATCACTACTATGCTTTTGACCCATATGCCAACACACTGTTGGGACAAGCCGAAAAAAAACATACAAACCAAAATGAATGGACATTGGACAACATACTTACCTACCAGAACCGCTTTGGTAAACATTCTGTCAATGCAACATTCGTATATGGTGTTGAAAAACGTACCTATGAAGCAACCGATGCTATAGCAAATACTTTCAATGACAAGACGTTAGGATACAACAATATGGGTATGGGGCAAGCCGACCTGAATACCATCTCGTCCAATGCATGGAAAGAAACCAGCCTATACAACATGCTGCGACTAGTATATACGTTCAATGACCGATATATTTTTACCGGTACAATACGTCGTGACGGTTTCTCTGGATTCAGCGAGGGGAATAAGTTCGGTTATTTTCCATCAATAGCAGGAGCATGGAGATTAAGTGAAGAAAATTTTATAAAAAATAACCTAAAATGGATAGACAATTTAAAACTACGCCTTTCATACGGAACTAGCGGTAACCGTACTAGCGGACGTTATGCCACTATGGCTCAAATGCAAAATACGAACAACTTTGAAACAAGCAGTACCGGATATGTATTCGGCGATGGAGGTACAGCCGGATTAATGCAACTGATGAAAACTTTACCTAATCCAGATTTGAAATGGGAAACAACAAAATCAGTCAATATAGGTATGGATTTCAGTGTCTTAAACGGACGTTTATTCGGTAATTACGAATATTATGTCTCAAATACAACCGATCTGCTATATGATATTGAAATCCCGAACATCAATGGAATGGTTACCAATAGTGTACCGACCAATATCGGTAAACTTCAAAATATGGGGCATGAATTCAGTATTACAGGAATTCCTGTTACCAACAAAGACTTTGAATGGAGCATCACTGCAAATTTTTCATTGAACAGAAATAAAGTAAAAACCATTCTAGGAATTGATGCAAACGGAGATGGCAAAGAAGATGACCTTATAGCGAGCAACATATTTATCAACCAGCCCTTGAATACAATCTACGATTACAATATCATCGGCATGTGGCAAATGGAAGATTATCTAAATGGCATAATCCCCAATGGTTTTACTTATGGGACGTACAAAATTGAAGATATAAACCAAGATGGAAGCTATACCGCAGAAAAAGACAGAAAAATAATCGGTTGCGAAGATCCCTTATATCGCTTCAGTATACAGAATAATTTCAGATATAAAGATTTTGAACTAAATATCTTCATTAATTCCGTACAGGGCGGAAAAAATCACTATTTAGGACAACCTTTGGCTGATTTAAGTATTCCTGACCACTTAAAAAGTAACAGTTTCATGAAATTTGATTATTGGACTCCAGAAAATCCGAATGCCAAATACCGACAGTTAGGCTTTTATACAGCATCTCTAGGGGAAGGCTTTTCTCCTTATGTGTCACGCAGCTTTATCCGGCTCCAAGAATTGTCACTGGCATATAATGTACCTCAAAGATTCCTGAAAAAAATCCATGTAAATCGCGCCAAAGTATTTGTCAGTGCATCCAATTTATTTACGATAACCAATTGGGATGGATGGGATCCGGAAGCAGGACAAGGAGTTACCTATGATCTGGACGGTTATCCGACTATGAAAAGTTATACGCTAGGATTAAATTTTGAATTTTAATACGCAATCATATGAAAAACATTAAATACATTTTTATCGCCTTTGCTATGACATACGCAGGAACATCCTGTAATGAAAGCAAATGGTTGGAAGAAACTCCTTATGATTTCTATACCCCAGCCAATTCTTACCAAACAACGGCACAATTCCAACAGGCATTAAATTTTCTCTATGATGAAGTCCGGGAAATGCATTGGAAATTGGGAGACCAACATGTAGCAATGTGGTGTGGCGATATTGGATATGGAGCGACCGATCCAGATAACAAATTCAACAATTTTAAAACGTTCTTTACTCCATACACATACGTTTCAGGAGAATATTGGAATCCAGCCTATTCTGTAATTGCCAATGCCAATACAATTATCCACCGTATTGATATGGACAATCAAGTAGGTACAGATGACAAAAAAATAATAAAAGGACAAGCATTATTCTTCCGAGCCTATTTCTACAATTTCCTGGCTAACCTGTTCGGAAACGTACCCATTGTTACCGAAGAAGCAGAAACACCCCGGAGAGACTATGTTCAATCAAATCGTCAAGAAGTTTATGACCAAGCACGGAAAGATCTGGAAGAAGCAATAACCTTATTAAATGACATTACAAAAGCCAAAGACGGTGAAATCAACATACAGGCAGCACAACATTTATTGACTGAAGTATATATTTCATTAAAAGACTATGACAAAGCCATAGAAACAGCTTCTGATGTCATAGAAAATCCGGCTATGGGACTGATGAAAGAACGTTTTGGCTCCAGAAAAGACGAACCAGGAAAAGATGTATATTGGGACTTGTTCCAAGTTGACAATCAAAACCGCTCCAGCGGTAATACTGAAACAATTTGGGCTCTACAATATGAATATAAGAATGCTGGTTCATCTTATAGCAACGAAATGCCACGCTGGCTCTTACCTTTCTATGCCGGACTACAAGTCGAATCTGCAGAGGATCCCAATAAACAAGTAGCCGCCTTTCCCACTTTGACAGAAGAAAAAGGTGGTAGAGGTATTGGATGTATCCGACCAACCGATCATTTCCTAAATGAAATCTGGACAGAAGGAGATATCCGGAATTCCAGCTACATGATTGTCCGGGATTATAAAATAGAAAACAAAGAAGCAAAAGGATATAACCAATGGATGGTAGCTGACGGATGGTATGACAAATTAAGTAATGATCAAAAAATGAGAAATTTCTATCCCTTCATCATGAAGTTCAGTCGTATCGGCGGTTTACCCGACGACAATTACGCAAAAAATCCGGACGGCTCCTATGTCATCACCGACCTTGGAGAACATGGTATTGTCTATCAATGGGGTAGCTTGAGCGCAAATACATCAATGAAAGATGAATACATGTATCGTTTGGCAGGAACTTATTTATTAAGAGCCGAAGCATATTTAGGAAAAGGAGAATTAAGTAAAGCTAAAGACGATTTAAATGAAATCAGAATCCGTGCCAACGCTACTGAAATTACAGAAGCCGATGTCAATCTGGATTTCATACTGGACGAACAATTAAGAGAATTATACTTTGAAGATTTCCGCTTACCGACATTGTGCCGTCTTGGTAAAGTTGTCGAAAGATCTCAAAAATATAATCCTTACGGCTACAATGTAGGTGATTATCAGAACCTGTTACCAATACCTTACAGTGAAATAGAAAAAAACATATTTGGAAATATCGAACAAAATCCTGGATACGAAGGATTCTGACTTCTGATAACATTCTATCCGATTAATAAACGAATCGGATAGAATGTTCCGATTAGTAACATATACACATAAAAATCTTTCATTAATGAAAAAATACATTATTCTAATCTTTGCCCTTTGCGGAACTATCAATCTATTTTCCCAACAACTCCGTTACAAAAAAAATTTTGATTTTGACTGGAAATTTTCCTTGACCGACAAACAAGAATATGCAGAAAAAATATACGATGATCAATCTTGGGAAGATATCCAATTACCACATGACTGGAGTATAAAACTCAATTACGATCCGGAAATCAGCGGATCGGCAGCACATCTGCCAGGTGGCATTGGATGGTACCGTAAATCATTCCATATCCCTAATTCCTACCGAGGAAAATCTGTTTCTATTTTATTTGACGGAATATTCCATCAAAGTGATGTATATATTAACGGAAAACATTTAGGGTTCCGCCCATATGGGTTCTGTAGTATTGAATATGATTTAACACCCTATCTGGAATATGGCAAAAATAACATCATTTCTGTACGTGTAGACCGCTCCGGTAAAGACAATATAGCACGATGGTATACTGGTTCCGGTATTTATCGACACGTATGGTTGATTATAACCAATCCTATACATGTAATCAATGACGGAACTTATATCACAACACCGACGATAAGCAAAGGACAAGCAGACATCCACATTAAAACATCATTGACAAACGCATCAGATAAGACAAAAACCGTCATTTTGTCCCAACGAATATTAAACAATGAAAAAAAGACCGTGGCCTACAGTGACAATCAGCAAACCATCATCCAACCTGATGATACATTGACCTTATCACAACAGTTTCACTTAAAAAATCCGATATTGTGGTCAATAGACCAACCTTCACTTTATACAATGGAAACAACTATAAAAGTGAATGGCAAACGACACGATGTATACTATACACAATTCGGGGTCCGGAAAATTGAATTCACCTCCGATAAAGGTTTTTTCTTGAATGGAGAACAAATTAAATTAAAAGGACTTTGTCTACACATGGATGGAGGTTGTTTAGGAACAGCCGTACCCGACAGGAGCTATGAACGCAAGCTGGAAATACTGAAAGAATATGGATGTAATGCTATCCGATGTGCACATAACCAACCATCTCCTGAATTTCTGGATATGTGTGACCGCATGGGGTTTGTAGTCATTGATGAGGCATTCGACAAATGGAAATCCGGCTACTATGCCAAATATTTTGATGAATGGTGGCAAAAAGACCTAAACAATATGTTGACCAGAGACCGAAACCATCCGTCTGTCATCCTATGGAGTATCGGCAATGAATTACAAGAAGCTTGGGACACTACTGATACAGGATGGCGAAGAGCCAAAATGCTACAAGATTATGTACATGAAAAAGAACCAAGTCGTATGGTTATTCTTTCTGCACAAAACAACCATCAGGAAAAATTTTCCGGAATAACCGATGTTATCGGATATAACTACCTGGAGGCAAGAATGTTAAACGATCATAAGAAATTTCCTGAACGACGCTTTATCATTACTGAAGAACTGCCCTATTTCAGTGGAGAAGAAGGTAATATACGCAGCTATACTCCCTATAATCCTTGGAACATCATAGCTGAAAATGAATTTGTTGCCGGTGGATTTATTTGGGCTGGAGTGGATTATTTAGGTGAAGCCGGACATGACAGTTTTGGATGGCCGGAAGGGTTATTTGATATTTGTATGTTTGAAAAACCTAGAGCAGCATATCATCGTGCCATGTGGAACAAAAAACCATCTGTCAATATCGCCTATTTAGATCCGTCTCTAGACATTGAACATGGAAGAGACATTTGGCAATGGCCTAAAATGGCATCTAATTGGAATCTTCCATCTTCCTACCGAGAACAAGTCATACAGCTTTGTACGATTACCAATTGCGAAGAAGTTGAACTCTTTTTCAATGGGAAATCAATGGGAAAACAAAAGACACATGATTTCACAAACAACACTATCATATGGAATATTCCATATCATCCCGGTAATATAACAGCAAAAGGATTCATTCAAGGTAAAGAAGTTGCTTCATATTCCATAGAAACAAGTAAAGAAACAAAATACTTGACACTTACTCCCGATCGGCAAACAATAAAAGCCGACGGACAAGACTTGTCACACATTACAGTCCAACTTTATGACGAAGACGGAAAACCTGTACAAACAGACGACAAGCATCTGAAAGTGTCTATTGAAGGAGAAGGGAAATTAATGGGAGTAGATAATGGGGACCTACGTAAAAGAGAAACATTTAGCAGCAACAAATCAAAAACTTACTTTGGCAAAGCTTTGATTATTGTACAATCCCGACGAAAAGCAGGAAAGATTAAAATAAATGTACAGATGGAAGATTCAGAAACTCCCTATACCCTCACGATTCAAACTCACTAAAATGAATATGCCGTAATTCTGTTTTTACACCAATTACGGCATATTTTCTATTATCCAAATAAAGAGACAATTTAAATCTATGTATTTTAATAGAAGGAACCGGCCTTCCAATACATTAATCCACTATTCCTTCATGCATTAAACTCTTTTCCGTTTCTACCATGACAAATTCATTACCCAAATATCGTTACCTGACTTTTCTAAAATTTTTCAATAACTTTTATCACTATAATATCCATCAAAGAAAAGGGTCTCACACCTCCGCCCACATAAGCAGGCAGACATCCGAAGAGTAACTATATCAACAGAAAACAACCTCATTATTGCCGGTAAAACTGAGCCAATGAAAATACACGGCGAACAGCCATACGGGTACATAAAAATGAACAGATGGAACCTACAAGAAAAGCAACCCCGGTAGATGTCATGATGTCACCCAGTCCAACAACCGGAGACACAATTCCACCAAAAGCAAATCCCAATGCACCCAACAGAGCCGAAGCCATTCCTGCATTGGCACGTTCACTATCCATAGCCAATGTATTCGAAGCTGTAAAAGTAAGTCCTAACATAGAAAGCAGACCTAACAACAGAACTTCATAAATCCAAAAGCTGCAATGAGAACTAAGTGCAATAAAAAGGAAAAAAGAAGCAATGAGCATGCCGATACTTCCTCTATACAAAGCCTGTTCCGGATGAGCAAATTTAGCGGCAGAGGCAGCGGAAATTACAATAGCAACCGCATTGATACCGAAACATATACTGAACATCATTGGCGAAAAACCGTAATGTTGCTGCATGATAAAAGGAGCAGAAGCAATATTAGCGAACAGAACTCCCTGAGCAAAGCCGAACTGAAGAATATAACAGACATATCGACGATTATGAATAACAGTCACAAAACTGGTATATACATCACGCCAACGTGCATTTTGGCGACGTTCCTGCGGAAGCGATTCCTTGAAATGCAAACTTCCCGCCAACAAAATAATCCCCAAAGCGAAAAGTGTCCAGAAAATACCTTGCCAGCCCCAACTGCCAGCCATACTGCCACCTGCTATAGGAGCTGCCACAGGGGCCACACCGTTAATGGCTCCAATAACAGCCAGCATTTTCGCCAGTTCACGGCCAGAATATTTGTCGGCAGCAATAGACCGTGAAATCACGATACCGCCAGCTCCAGCCATACCCTGTACCAAACGCCAGCCTATAAATTGCATGATTGTGGAAGAAAACAGACATCCGATTGTAGCAAGCAGAAACAAAACCATCGCTATGATCAATGGCAAACGACGTCCATACTTATCACTTAACGGACCAAAAAACAGTTGACCGACCGCCAGCCCGATCATACTTGCTGTAAGCCCTAACTGTACCTGTGAGGAAGTGGTATGAAAAAAACCGGTCATAGCAGGCAATGTAGGCAAATACATATCTGTCACAAAAGGACCAAACGCCGTAAGAACCCCAAGGAATACCAGAATAAACAATTGTGAATTTTCTTTTACCATAAAAAACTATCTATTAAAAACGTTGCAAAATTAGATATTGTATTAATCATAATACCTATCTTTTGCCGCACAATATTTTTCAAAAACGGAATAAAATCATTTTTTCAAGAAAAAAAATCGCTATTTTTGTTTCATAAAAGTAAATTTCATGAATATACCCCTATCATTTCCCCTATCCGGGATCCATTATGAAGAAAGTGACCTCAGTTTTCTTCTCAACTCTCCGTTCCATTTCGATTGTTGTATTCAGATAATCTGCACCAATGGATACGGGATTATTTCTACGGGGGCACAACAATTCAAGCTGAAAGAAAGATGTGAACTGATTTTCTGGCACGGAAGCATCATGCAACTGATGGAAGCCTCGCCCGATTTCCACGTACGACTTCTGCTTTATCCTTCCAAAGTTTTCCTACAGGCTGCTGTATCACTAGACAGCACCTATTTCAACTACATGAAAGAATTTCCGCTGTTTGACCACGGAAATACAGGCAATCTCCAAAGCTGGAAAAACATCAATCTTTGGATGGATATGGGACAGATGCTGTTCACCCGACCGGCCTCCCCTTTTACCGAAAGGTTGGAACTGAACTTCCTGCAGAGCATGTTCTTATGGATATTCAGTTCCATCCCTGAAACATACGTTTCGGTAACACATTCATATACAAGGAAACAATTGTTGTTTCACCGCTTCATGCATCTGGTACATGAACATGCTGTACGGGAACATCAAGTCTTGTTCTATGCAGAAAAACTCTGTATTTCCGCACGCTACCTTAACGAAATAACCGTCACTTACGCCAACGGAAAGACACCGAAGGAAGTGATTGACGAGCAACTGACCGCTGAAATTAAGGTACAGTTGAATAATCCCGATCTGTCTGTCACCGAAATAGCAAACATCTGTCAGTTTCCCGATTCATCCTACCTGAGCCGTTTCTTCAAGAAAAATACAGGAATGTCTCCAAAAAAATTCCGCATGGAAAAAAATTGCATTGACACACTATCTACCGATAGACAATGAATAACAAATCAGTTGTCTCTATAGAAAGCATATAAGATACATCGGCCAATAACATCATTACATTTTTCTGTTTATCACTTTTTATTCGTACTTTTGCCAGTCAACAAAACAGAACAATCCAAATCAGCATGAAGCGAATAAAAATAACCCCTCCGGCCGATATACAGACCCGCATCCAGCTACCCTCTTCCAAAAGTATCTGCAACCGTGCACTCATTATGAACGCACTGGCAGGAAGCGGATTCCAGCCGGAAAACCTTTCCGATTGCGACGATACGCGTGTCATGATACGCGCTTTGCAGGAAATGACACCGGTAATCGATATCATGGCGGCAGGAACGGCCATGCGGTTCCTGACAGCATTCCTGTCCGTCACGCAAGGCACGCATGTCATTACCGGAACCGAGCGCATGAAGCAACGTCCTATCCGTATCCTGGTCGATGCCTTGCGCGCGTTGGGAGCCCGCATTGAATATACAGGGAACGAAGGTTACCCTCCGCTCCGGATTACCGGATGCCAACTCACCAACCATGAAATCAGTTTGCCCGGGAACGTAAGCTCCCAATACATATCAGCCTTGCTGATGATAGGCCCTGCACTTGGAAAAGGATTGAAACTGACACTGACAGGCGATATCGTTTCACGTCCGTACATCAACCTCACCCTCCGCATGATGGACGAATTCGGAGCGGAAGCCGGGTGGATGTCCGACAATTGCCTCGAGGTCAAGCCTGTACCATACAAGCCAACTCCATATTATGTGGAAAGCGACTGGAGCGCAGCGTCTTACTGGTATGAAATATGCGCACTTTCGGACAATGCGACGATAGAGCTTCCGGGACTTTTCAGGCAAAGTTTTCAAGGAGACTCGGAAGTGGCGGAGATATTCCGGCAGCTGGGAGTTGAAACGGTTTACGGCGAACGGACCGTCATGCTGAAAAAAAGCGGAAAGAGGACGGAACACATGGAGTACGATTTCGTGAACCAGCCCGATCTGGCCCAGACTTTCGTAGTGACATGCGCCATGCTGGACATCCCGTTCCATTTCTACGGACTGCAAAGCCTGAAAATCAAAGAGACCGACCGCATGGCGGCTCTTATCACCGAACTGAAAAAGCTGGGCTATCCCATCCGGGAAGCAAATGGTTCTGAACTTTTCTGGGACGGCGGACGTTGTACTCCGGATGCACTCCCCTGCATCGATACGTATGAAGACCACCGGATGGCCATGGCCTTTGCGCCAGCCTGCATCAGACTGGGCGAAATCCGGATCAATGACCCGCACGTAGTGAGCAAATCGTATCCGCATTACTGGGAAAACCTGGAACAGGCAGGCTTTTCCATCATCGGTGAAAAAGAATAAATGATATTTACTGGAAAAATAACAAAAGAGTGGAAACATGTGGATTTTGATTCTTATCCTGATAGGAGTAGTTGTTTTCGGACTCATTGCCGGATATTTCTATAACCGCAACATCAACAGGAAAATAGCAAAAGGAGAGCTAAAAGAAGCCCCCGAAGTAAAGACTGTAGACAGTGAATGTTGCGGACAACACCAGATATGCGAAAAAGAAAGTCTGCTGGCGGCGGTAAGCAAGAAAATAGAGTACTATGACGATGAAGAACTGGACCGTTTCAAGGGACGTCCGGGCAACGGATACAGCGATGAGGAAATTGAAGAATTCCGGGACATACTCTACACCATGCAGGAGGTAGACGTAGCCGGATGGAGCCGCAGCCTGCAGCTGCGTGGCATAGAACTGCCCGATGAACTGAAGGACGAACTTTTCCTGATTGTAGGCGAACGGCGCTTCAACCAGGATTCTACCACTAAAAGCTGAGACATGGACAACTTACTCGAACTTTTCAATTATACCTTCTTCCAGCATGCCCTGCTGGGAAGCCTCTTCGCCAGCATTGCCTGCGGAATCATCGGTACCTATATCGTAACCCGACGGCTGGTGTTCATCAGCGGAGGCATTACACATGCCTCGTTCGGAGGTGTAGGAATAGGTCTCTATACAGGCATATCCCCTCTGCTCACAGCAGCCATATTCTCGGTACTTTCGGCCTTTGGCGTGGAATGGTTGAGCAAACGGAGCGACATGCGCGAAGATTCGGCCATTGCGGTGTTCTGGACCTTCGGCATGGCGGTAGGTATCATATTCAGTTTCCTGGCCCCGGGATTCACCCCCGACCTCTCGTCATTTCTTTTCGGGAATATCCTGACCATTACCCGTGCCGACATCATCCTGCTGGGAATAATCAGCGTGGCACTGGCTATCTTCTTCACCCTTTTCATGAGGCCTATCGTAGCCATAGCGTTCGACCGTGAATATGCCCGTTCACAGCAGATGCCCGTGGCCTTTTTCGAATACATGCTTATGATGTTTATCGCATTGACCATCGTATCGTGCCTGCGCATGGTAGGTATAGTCCTGGCAATCTCCCTGCTTACACTGCCACAGATGACGGCCAACCTCTTTACTTACAAGTTCAGGAACATTATCTGGCTCTCGGTAGGTATCGGGTATATCAGCTGCCTGGGAGGACTGTTTTTCTCTTACAGGTACCAGATCCCCTCGGGAGCTTCCATCATCTTCGTTTCCATCATCATCTATACACTCGCCAAGATATACCGTAGCCTCCTGAGGAAAGAATAATCGGAGCCGACACGAAGCAATTACTGAAAAATTAGTTACTTTTGCAGATAATCGAAATAAATATGCCTTATGGAAATCAAAATCACTTCACTCGAAAATATTCATGAAGCTGCCAAACAGTTCATTGCAGCCATGGGAGACAATACCGTTTTCGCATTCTACGGGAAAATGGGTGCCGGAAAAACAACCTTCATCAAAGCCGTATGCGAAGAACTGGGAGTAACAGACGTAATCAATTCGCCCACATTCGCCATCGTAAACGAATACCGCTCGGACAAGACGGGTGAACTGATCTATCATTTCGACTTCTACCGCATCAAGAAACTGGAAGAAGTCTATGACATGGGATACGAAGACTATTTCTACAGCGGTGCACTATGCTTCATAGAATGGCCCGAACTCATCGAAGATCTGCTGCCGGGTGATGCGGTAAACGTCCATATCGATGAAAACGAAGACGGTTCACGTACCATACGCTTCGACGCCGGAGAATAAATAACGGAGGAAGTCCCTATGGTCACACATTATATAATCCAGGCAATATTTGTCATTACAGGCCTGCTGGCTCTACTGGCTGCCGTGTTCAACTGGGACTGGTTCTTTACCGCCCGCAACACACAATTTATCGTAGCCAGTGCCGGACGTAACCGGGCCCGCCTGTTCTATGCGGCATTGGGATGCCTGATGATTGCGACAGGTGTTTTCTTCTTTCTTTCCATCCAAGGGATAGTGTAAAAAAGGACGGGGCCACCGGGCCCTGCAGTCCGGTATAATTATAATAGTGAAAGAGGCAGGCCATATTTAGAGTATGGTCTGCCTCTTCTTTATATATCCTGAAATAATTTCTAAAAAAAACGTTTTTTCCTGTTACAAAAGCCGTCCTTTTCCGTTAACCTTGTAGAAACGACAAGTAAAAGACATGAGAAATGAACCAAATACCAGACCGACATGAGTGAAGAAACGCTGACCTACACGTTTACCAGGCTGAGGAAACGTTTCCAACTGATGGCACGGCGTATTCTTCACAACGATGACGATGCAGATGATGTGCTTCAGGATGCATTCTGCAGACTGTGGCCCCAAAAAGATGAACTGGACGATCCGCAAAGGACGCAGGCCCTGACTGCCGCCACCATACATAACCTCTGTATCGACAGGCTCCGGGAACAACAGAGACGTCCGACAACCGGAATAGATGACGAAAAGGACGCTCCGGAAGAACCGTCACCGTCCGACAGACTTGAAATGAAGGAATCTTTCCTTGCCGTAGAACGGATTATCGAAACCGGACTGTCACCCCTGCAACGTGAAATCATCCGGCGACGGGAATACGAAGACGAAGACTACGCTGAAATAGCCAGAGCACTCGACATGCAGGAAACGGCTGTCAGGATGCAGCTCTCAAGAGCACGTAAAATGATACGTTCAATCTATCAACAACAAAACGATGAAAAGAAAAAGAAGTCATTCAACAACCCATGAACCGTACGGCAAGGCATACTGGAGGGAACTGACCGAAAAATATTTCGACGCCCGGACTTCGGTAGAAGAGGAACGTGCCTTGAAGGGATACATAGCCGGACTACCCGAAGAAGACACGTCGATGGACGACGTCAAGGCGGTAATGGGATATTTTGCGGCCGGCCGGGCACTTTCACGCACAACGGATATGCAGAAAAGGAAAAGCAGGCACATCTACCGGTACTGGACGGCCGCAGCCTGTTTCCTGGCAGCGCTGTTTATCGGGGCACAGGCATATTACCGGCATAACAACTACTGCGTAGCCTATATGAACGGAGAAAAATATACCGACAGGGAATTTGTCATGCAGCAGATGAGGTCTTCCATGCAGGATATAGGCTTGAACGACAACAGACTGCCGTCGGCCGAAGAACAGCTGCATGACCTGTTCGGCAGCATGAATGATAAAGAGATTACCGTCACTAAAGAATAACCCGTTATGCATATGAAAAAAATACTATTTTTCCTGTTCTGCCTGCTGGCCGTAACACCCCATGCGTATGCCCAGTCGGGAATGAACGTGGCACCCGTATTCGGCAAGACGACATTGGGAAAGGGACAGAAAGAAATCATAATCAAAGGGCGTGAACTGAAGCCCTACAATCTGGAGTATTTCCGGAGCCAGACACTGAAAACGACTCCCGGACAACGAGACGCCATCGAAAAGCTGGTGAAAGCCGACGGACAAGAGGCTGCCGACAAGGAAATCGGGACCATAGGAGGCCATATCTATTACGCCTTCTATTGTTTCAGAAAGACAGACGGCAGTTACAGCTACCTTTTCTACCGGAACAATACGTTACGTAACAGGAAAAGCCAGGAAATTACCCTCATCTACATGGAGGGACATGCCACACTCGAGCAACTGAAAAAAATGTTCAATTAAAATAATGCTACTATGATGAAAAGAAATCTGACTAAAATCGCTTTTGCTGCTGTGCTGTGTTTCGCGGCGCTGGCGGCACAAGCCTATCCGTCCATTGAAAAAGACACGACACTTATCCTTTCGGCCGACACCGTACGCCTCATCAACGGCAACGACGCGTATCAGATTGAGGTCAAGGGGGCAAAAGGAAATCCTCATTACCGGTATAACTATACGATAGCACAGGACAGCAACACGATAGCTTCCGTCACGGAAAAAAACTGGGACTTCAAAGTGCCTTTCGTTTCAGACAAGAAGAAAAGCAGGAAGAAAAACAACAAATGGGAAATCGGGGTAGGCGGCATATCCGTCGGATTCATCTGCCCGACGGGCGCTCCCGGAAATATGAATACAGATATGGGACGTTCTTTCGAAATATCCATGCCCCGGTTACTGTATCTCGAATATAACCGCTTCAGCCTGGCTGGAGGTATCAACTGGAAAAACTACCGCATGATGGGAATGAACTATTTCAACAAGGATGGGAACAGCGTTACTGTAAATACTTACCCGGACGGAACCGACCCGGACTTCTCACGCCTGAAAATATTCAGCTGGACCTTTTCATGCTTTTATGAAATACCCGTATCACGCAATTCGGGCATCATGTTCGGGCCGATGCTCAACTTCAACACGCACGGAAGTCTGCTTACCCGATATACCACGGCCGAAGGCGAAAAGATGAAGATCAAAAACAAGGACATCCACCAGGCTCCGGTAACCATTGACCTGCTCGTTGATTTCCGCGTATTCAAAAATCTGCACATCTATCTGAAATACGCTCCGTGCCACGTGTTCCAATCCGGTTTCGGACCGGAATTCAGCAGTTTCTCTGCCGGATTCGGAATAGGGCTGTAACATCCCGCATACACATAAAAAGAGAGGGGATATCCGCGCACCGATATCCCCTCTCTCCAGCTATACTAAAGGAATCCTTATTATTCCACCTGTCCCAATGAATTCCCGTATTCCATTTCTCCCTGGACTACAAAGAACACATCGTCCGGATTGTAAGGTCCCATTCCGTCCTTGTCCGCTTCCTTGACTATGTAGTTTACAATTTCATCCTGGTCGATGTTGATGTAACCCTCGTCATCAGGCTGAACATCCAGACAGCCGCTTGTAGTATAATAGTCCACAATCAAATCCAGAATATAATACAGGTCATCGTCTGTAAATTTATCCTTCGAATCCTGAGGCAGATAACTCTTGATAAACTCAATTGTCTTTTCATCGTCCTCATCTTCCAACAAGAAATCGTCTTCCATTCCCATAGTCTCAGATTTTTATAAATGATTATTTTAATAATGCTTCTACTTTTTCCTTCAAAGCAGCCTTGGAAGTTGCACCGACCTGTTTGTCCATTACTTTACCGTCTTTGATAAACAGTACGGTAGGTATATTACGGACACCAAACTGGGCTGTAAGTTCCGAATTGTCATCAACGTCACATTTTCCGATATTCACGGTATCCTTGAATTCTTCGGCCAGCTCTTCAATGTATGGAGCAATCTGTTTACAAGGTCCGCACCAAGTTGCCCAGAAATCCAACACTACAGGTTTGCCCTCAGCTACGATAGCTTCAAAATTGTCATCTTTAATTACAAGTGCCATAATTCTTTTCTTAATTACTTTGTTGATTATTTTATGTACGCAAATATATACTAATTTATTTTATAGTCCAACAATGGCTGGCTTTTTAAATAATTCACCAGATCCTTTTGGACAGAAATCTTCATGGTACGCGACTGCAGGTTCACATGCATCTGCCCGTCTTCATCACGGATAAAGAAGTAAAGTTCGGTGTTTCCCGGATGCTCCTTTATAAGCGAACTGAGCTCCATGATCATCTCCTTGTTTACCGCCGACAGCGGGGCCGATACGGTAATCTTCTCGATGAGCCGTTCCTTTACCTCCGGCAGCAGTTCGATGCTGTTTATCCTCACTTCCCATTCATCCTGCTTCCACTGTCGGGGCTGACACTTTCCACGCATGAAAAGGAACATGCCTTCCACAAAAAAATTCTTCTTCTCTACCCAGTCATTGCCGAAGAAGGCGAACTCGGCAGTACCCGAATAATCTTCCACCTTGGCGATTCCATACGGCTTTCCGGTCTTGGTATATCCTTCCCTCACACCGGTAACGATACCCCCCAACGTAATGTCATGGTTCTGAAGCGGAGTGAGGTCGGACAGATCGGCCATACGTGTAGTGCACACATTTTCCAGAATGACCGAAAACTCGTCCAACGGATGTGCCGACAGATAGATACCTACCAGTTCACGCTCTTTGTTGAGACGTTCCAGGTCACTCCATGCCGGTGCGCTCACTATCTCGGGGGTAGCGATCTCCACCTCATGCTCTCCGCCAAACAAGGAATTGGCAGCGGCGGCCTTGTCTATCTGATACTTATTTCCGTAGCGAACAAGCACTTCGGTAAAACTCTCATCTTTGGCGTTCTTCACGAAGAAATCTTCACGCTTGATACCCGGAAAACTGTCGAACCCACCGGCAAGAGCCAGGTTTTCAATGTTCTTACGGTTACAGGCCGACAGGTTCACACGCTGTACAAAATCAAAGATATTCTTGAACGGACCGTTCTTCTCACGCTCCGTGAGGATACTCTGTACGGCCGACTCGCCTACTCCTTTGATAGCTCCCAGCCCGAAACGGATGTCGCCGCGCCGGTTTACGGAAAACTTCATGCTACTTTCATTGATATCCGGACCGAGTACATTGACCCCCGTAGCTTTCGACTCGTCCATCAGCTTCGTGATTTCGGTAATGTTCGAAATGTTACGGCTCATGGTGGCAGCCATGTACTCCGACGGATAGTTGGCTTTCAGATAGGCTGTCTGGTAGGCTACCCATGAATAACATGTGGCATGCGACTTGTTGAACGCATACGAAGCGAACTTCTCCCAATCGGCCCATATCTTTTCCAGAATCTTCGGATCGTGCCCGTTCTTCTTTCCGCCCTCTATGAATTTCGGTTTCATATGGTCCAGCTTGTCACGCAGCTTCTTACCCATAGCCTTACGCAAGGCGTCCGATTCGCCTCGGGTAAAGTCGGCCAGCAGACGCGACAGCAACATCACCTGCTCCTGATATACCGTAATGCCATACGTATCTTTCAGGTATTTCTCCATACAGGGGATATCATACTCGATAGGTTTGCGACCCTGTTTACGGTCGATAAAATCGGGGATGTAATCCATAGGCCCCGGGCGGTACAGAGCATTCATGGCTATCAGGTCCTCGAATGTGGTAGGCTGAAGCTCACGCAGATATTTCTGCATACCGGCCGATTCAAACTGGAAGGTACCGACGGTACGGCCGTCGCTGTACAGTTTGTAAGTGGCCGGATCGTCAATCGGTATCTCGTCAATGTTCAGTTCTATGCCCTTACTGTGACGGATATTCTCCAGAGCCTCCTTGATGATAGACAAGGTCTTCAGCCCCAGGAAGTCCATCTTGATCAGTCCGGTATCTTCAATCACCGAACCTTCATACTGTGTAACCAGCATCTTCTCGCCGGTCTCTTTGTCATCGGCGGTGCTTACAGGCACCCAGTCGGTAATGTCGTCACGGCAAATGATGGTACCGCAAGCATGCACACCCGTATTGCGGACGTTCCCTTCCAGCATCTTGGCATACTTGATGGTATCACGCAGAACCGGATCGGAAGAAACTTCCGCGGCCTGCAGCTCCGGAACATAGGCAATGGCATTGGGCAGGTTCAGCTTCTTGTCGGGAATCTTGTCGGGAATCAGCTTGCAGAGCCGGTCGGATTCCGACAGGGGGAGCTTCTGCACACGGGCCACATCCTTGATGGCCAGTTTGGTAGCCATAGTACCGTATGTAATAATATGTGCCACCTTCTCCTGACCGTACTTTTCGGTTACCCAGTTCAGCACCCTTCCACGTCCGTCGTCATCAAAGTCGACATCGATATCAGGCAGAGAAATACGGTCGGGGTTCAGGAAACGTTCGAACAGCAGATCGTACTTGATAGGGTCGATCTGGGTGATACCCAAGCAGTAGGCGACAGCCGACCCCGCAGCCGAACCACGTCCCGGTCCCACCGAAACGTCCAGTTTGTAACGTGCCGCCGATATAAAGTCCTGCACAATCAGGAAGTAGCCCGGAAAACCCATGGTCTTCATGATATGCAGCTCAAACTTGATACGCTCCCTTACCTCGTCCGAAAGGTTTTCTCCATAACGGCGTTTTGCACCGTCGTATGCCAGTTTAGCCAGGTAATCGGCCTCCAACTTGATACGGTACAGCTTGTCATAGCCCCCCAGACGCTCTATCTTGGCCTTGGCCGAAGCCTCGTCCATCACTACGTTCCCGTTCTCGTCACGGGTAAACTCATCGAACAGGTCTTTTTCGGTAAATTTCTGCCGATACCCTTCTTCCGTACCGAACTCTTCCGGAATCTCGAAGTTCGGCATGATAGGCGCATGGTCGATGGAATAGAATTCAACCTGGTCGCATATATCGACCGTATTCGAAAGCGCCTCCGGCACATCGGCAAAAATCTCGTTCATCTCCTCGCGGGTCTTCATCCATTCCTGCTTGGTGTAGAGCATACGGTTCGGATCGTCCAAATCCTTTCCCGTGCTCAGGCATATCAGGCGGTCATGCGCCTCGGCATTCTCTTCATCCACGAAATGCACGTCGTTCGTACACACCAGCCGGATGCCATATTTCTTCGAATATTCGATAAGTTTCTTGTTGACCACCTCCTGCAACGGATAGACTTCCCGGTTGGCCCGCTGCTTCGGGTCGGTAACCTTATGGCGCTGCAGCTCCAAATAATAATCGTCACCGAACAGGTCCTTATACCAGCGGACAGCCTCTTCGGCACCGGCAAAATCACCGGCCGTAATCTTTCTAGGCACCTCCCCTCCCAGACAGGCTGAACAGACAATCAGTCCTTCATGATATTTCTTCAATTCTTCGCGGTCAGTACGCGGACGCATATAGAATCCCTGTGTCCATGCCTTGGACACCAGTTTGATCAGATTATGATATCCCTTCAGGTTCTTGGCCAGCACCACCAGGTGGTAACCGCTCTGGTCCTGCTTTCCCTCCTTGTCGGTCATCCGGCGGCGTGCCACATACATTTCACAACCGAAAATAGGCTTGAACAGCTTTTTCCGGGCCGCCTCCAACTGTTCCTTGCAGGCTGCCAGCTCCTCTTCGGGATTTTCCGCTCCGCCCTTGCCGCTTTCCAAGTCGGCAATCTTCTTTTTCAGTTCCTTTATCTCGGCGTTGGTCCCTCCGTTCTTCTTGTTTACATAATTGAAAAACTCCTTGATACCGAACATGTCGCCATGATCGGTAACTGCAATTCCGCGCATGCCATTGGCTATGGCCTTGTCTACCAGACGCGCAATCGAAGCCTGACCGTCCAATATCGAATATTGGCTATGTACGTGCAAATGAACAAAATCCTGCATATAGTTACGAAATTCACATTAACCGACTTCAAAGATACCGAGGTTTTGGAGAAGAAACAAAAACAATGGAATAAACTTAACTTCAATGAATACTTTTTAAAGAAAAAAGAAAGTAAATCCTTAATTCAACCTATGTTTATTTGGAAGATCTTTAAATTAACTATATTTTTGCACGGATAAACGCAGACTTTTGTTATGAATCGGATAAGAAAAAAAATAAAAAAGATAAGACTGCACAGGGAAGGTACGCATATCCTGATTACCGGTGCAATCATCCTGATTATAATCAACGCAGCCCTGTATTGCGGAATCGAATGTAAGATTCCCTTCTACTTCGTTGCAGCCATAAGCGTCGTCCTTTATTCATTGATGGTAAACTTCTTCCGCAGCCCTATCCGGCTGTTCGGATCAGATACAGAAAAGATTGTAGTGGCACCTGCCGACGGGAAGGTGGTGGTTATAGAGGAAGTAGACGAAAACGAATACTTCCACGACCGCCGGCTGATGATTTCCATCTTCATGAGCATTACCAACGTACACGCCAACTGGTATCCCGTAGACGGGACCGTAGTGCATGTAGACCATCATAACGGACGTTTCATGAAGGCCTGGCTCCCCAAAGCCAGCACCGAAAACGAACGTTCCATGGTGGTGATTGAAACCCCGGAAGGGCATACCGTAATGGCACGCCAGATTGCGGGCGCCATTGCACGGCGTATTGTAACCTACGCCGAAAAGGGAGAAGAATGTTTCATTGACGAGCATATGGGCTTTATCAAGTTCGGCTCGCGGGTCGACGTTTATCTGCCTCTTGGAACAGAAGTCTGCGTAACTATGGGACAGAAGACGACCGGCGACCAGACTGTTATCGCCAAACTGAAATAAAACAGAAGAAAAATGGCTAACGCAATCTTGCGAAACATCCCCAATACCATTACCAGCTGCAACCTGCTTTCGGGCTGCATAGCGTGTTACATGGCTTTCCAGGGGAATTATCCTATGGCGCTGACCTTCATCATCGTAGGAGCTGTATTTGACTTTTTCGACGGAATGACCGCACGCCTGCTGCACGTATCCTCACCGATCGGGAAAGAACTGGACTCCCTTGCCGACGACATCACGTTCGGACTGGCACCGGCCGCTATCGTATTTTCCCTGTTCAAAGATGTACATTACCCCACATTCATGGAACCTCTGGCGGGATTCATGCCATACACCGGATTCCTGATTGCTGTATTCTCGGCCCTGCGCCTGGCCAAGTTCAACATCGACACACGGCAGACCTCTTCCTTTATCGGAATGCCTACCCCGGCCAACGCATTGTTCTGGGGCTCCCTTACCGTGGGAGGATATGATTTCCTGGTATCCGAAACGTTCAACGCCGCCTATCTCTTCATCCTGGTTGTCATCATGTCACTCCTGCTGGTGGCAGAGATTCCGATGTTTTCATTGAAATTCAAGAATCTCTCGTGGGCAAACAATAAGGTCAGCTATATCTTCCTGATAGTCAGCATCCCTTTACTAATCATCTTCAGACTGAGCGGATTCGCGGCCGTCATCGTATGGTATATCCTGCTATCGCTTGCCACACGGAAAAAATAACCGGGCCATGAATGTGGCATGGTTGTTGTAGTTTCAAAACAAAAAACAATCATTATGGGCTTTATCCAAATCATATTATTCATCATCATCGCTGTAGTACTGGCCGGCCTGCTGCTGGCCGTAGCGGTCATACGGAACATCTACAGAATGACAGGACGCATCTTCGGGAAAAAAACCGGAGGCCGGCAATCGGCCCGCCAGGAATTCCGGAACGGAAATTCCGGCCATGCGGCAGGACAGAACACGACCGGTTCCCCAAAGTCCAACCGGAAAAAGGTATTCGATGACGATGAAGGGGAATACGTTGACTTTGAAGAAATCAAATGAGCGGGAACCGTGGGCACGGACACCTTGACATCATCAAGACCGGACCTTGAAATTTTCATGCAAAGAACCTGACGTTTTAATGGAAAGAACTTGAACTTTTCGGGAAAAGAACCTGATGTTTCCGGAGAAGATCAAGTTCTTTTTTTATCGCTTGCTTTTAAAGAAATCTTTCATCAACTGAGCGCACTCTTCGGCCAGTACACCCTGCACGACCTCCGTCTTCGGATGCAGGGCTTCCGGAGCATATTTCCGGTATCCTCTCTTTTCGTCGGACGCCCCGAATACCAGTCTCCCGGTCTGGGCCCAGGCAATGGCACCCGCACACATCACACACGGCTCCACCGTCACATAAAGCGTACATGTATTCAGGTATTTCCCCCCCAGGGCATTGGCAGCGGCCGTAATGGCCTGCATTTCGGCATGGGCTGTCACATCGGTCAGGGTTTCGGTGAGATTATGCGTACGGGCAATGATACGATCCCTGCAAACGACTACAGCTCCTACCGGAACTTCTCCTATTCCGGCCGCTTTCCGCGCTTCCTGCAGCGCCTGTTTCATGTAAAAGCTGTCATCTGCCATATCCGTCCATTTTATCTGCGCATATC
This sequence comes from Bacteroides ilei, assembly GCF_900128495.1. Lineage (GTDB taxonomy): Bacteria > Bacteroidota > Bacteroidia > Bacteroidales > Bacteroidaceae > Phocaeicola > Phocaeicola ilei. Next base: position 1,539,277 of record NZ_LT635801.1, on the reverse strand, counting down.
GTGTTCATTGAACAAGGTAGGATAGTCATCCTCCATATTCTGATGAATAAAGGCCAATACCGTTTCACGAAGCCAGCGCGCCTTGTTCTTGATCTGATATTTCTCCAGATATCTGTCCACAATCTGCACTTCTTCGTCGCTCATCAGGCAAACCATCCGCCGTTTGCGGGGCGGCACCGATGACGGCACTTTCTTTCTTTTCTTCCCATTATTCATCATGATTGTGCAAATTTAATGCAGTTCACTTAAATTCAAAATATAAAAATGCGTATTTTTGCAGAAAACTGTCTATGGCGGCACATAACGAACTGGGAAAAGAAGGCGAAGACCTTGCGGCACTCCACCTCATGGAAAAAGGGTACCGGATACGGCACCGCAACTGGAGGTCGGGGAAAAAGGAAATTGACATTGTTGCCGAAAAAGACGGGGAGCTGGTCATCGTAGAGGTCAAAACCCGCGGCAATGAAAATTTCGGGCGTCCGGAAGATGCCGTCGGCGACCGTAAGATCCGGAACATCGTCGCCTCGACCGACGCATACCTCCGCAAGTTCGGGATAGACCTGCCGGTGAGGTTCGACATCATTACAGTCACAGGCAGAAAGCCACCCTTCGGCATAGAACACATAGAAGACGCGTTTCTGCCTCCCGTATGGTAAATACCCGACAGACAGAGGACCGTAAACACCATAAACAAAGACAATCGGAATGAACTACCCTACACCCATACGGCTGGAAGAAACCACTTCCACCAACAGTTACCTAGCCGAACTGTGCAACCGGCAGCATCCGGCCGAACTGACAAGCGTATATACAAGCTACCAAAGTGCAGGCCGGGGACAGAGAGGCAACAGCTGGGAATCGGAAGCCGGTGCGAACCTGCTTTTCAGTTTCGTGGTCTATCCGGATTTCCTCGAAGCCCGGAAACAGTTCCTGCTGTCGCAAGTTACAGCACTAGCATTACAGGAAGTGCTTTCACAATATACTGCCGGCATTACCATCAAATGGCCGAACGACATCTACTGGGAAGACAAGAAACTGTGCGGGACCCTCATCGAAAACGACCTGACGGGTACCTGTATCAGCCGTTCCATTTCGGGAACAGGCGTAAACCTTAACCAGCAGCATTTCATAAGTGACGCCCCTAACCCTGTCTCACTTTTCCAGATTACCGGAAAGACATACCACCCGACAGATATCCTGCACCGGATCATGGAAAAGGTGTCGGTTTACTATGCACAACTGCAGGCCGGACAGACCGACGGAATCACCGGCCTTTACAAACAGGCACTCTACCGGAAAGAAGGGTTCCATACCTACCGAGATGCGAGCGGCATATTCAAGGCTTGCATATGCGACATAGAACCCAGCGGCAAACTGATACTGGAAGATGAAAACGGGACACGCCGGGAATATATGTTCAAGGAAGTGGAATACATACTGTAACACTCAAAGTATATGACCTTTAAAACATACACGATCTCGCCTACCAGCAGACACATTCTGGATATTGCCATACCTTCCATCATATCGAACATTACCGTCCCGCTGTTGGGACTGGTAGATGTAAGTATTGTCGGTCACCTGGGAGCCACCTCCTACATAGGCGCCATAGCCATAGGAGGAATGTTGTTCAGCATGATCTACTGGATATTCGGGTTCCTGCGCATGGGGACAAGCGGACTGACCGCCCAAGCCTTCGGACAGGACAATAGACAGGAAATGATCCATATCCTGCTACGCTCCCTTGCCATCAGCCTGCTGATTTCCTTTGTGCTCATCGTACTGCAGTACCCCATCCGACTGGCCGCCTTCCGTATCATCGACACCAGCCGGGAGGTACAGGAGCTGGCAAGCCTCTATTTCCATATCTGTATCTGGGGAGCTCCTGCCGTACTGGGACTCTACAGCTTTTCCGGCTGGTTTATCGGCATGCAGAATTCCCGCTTCCCTATGTTCATAGCCATAACCCAGAACATCGTCAACATAGCCGCCAGCCTGTTCTTCGTATTCGGGCTCGACATGAAAGTGGCCGGTGTAGCTCTGGGCACGCTGACCGCCCAATACGCCGGTCTGCTGATGGCGTACATACTCTGGCTGAAACATTACAGTCCGTTACGCTCCAGCATCCGGAAGAGAGTCATATTCGGGAAAGATTCCATGAAACGTTTCTTCTTGGTGAACCGCGACATTTTCTTGCGTACACTGTGCCTGGTGGCGGTAACCGTATTCTTCACCTCCACAGGAGCCGCCTACGGCGACGTTATCCTGGCTGTCAACACCCTCCTGATGCAGCTGTTCACCCTGTTTTCCTACATCATGGACGGATTCGCCTATGCCGGAGAGGCACTGGCCGGCAAATCGTTCGGTGCCGGAAACATGAATGAGCTGAAAAAGACTGTCAGACACCTCTTCGGATGGGGAATCGGCTTATCGGTTGTATTCACCCTGCTTTACGGAACAGGCGGCAAAGGATTCCTGGGACTGCTCACCAACGACACAGCCGTCATCGAGGCATCCGGAGACTACATATACTGGATCCTGCTGATTCCTGCCGCCGGATTCTCCGCCTTTCTGTATGACGGCATATGCATCGGAATGACAGCCACCCACATCATGCTGCGGGCCATGGTGATAGCCGCCGCCAGCTTCTTCCTCCTTTACTACGGCCTGCAGCACTGCTGGGGCAACCACGCATTGTGGCTCGCATTCCTTACTTACCTGGCCCTACGGGGTGTGATGCAAGGAATCTTCATACGGCCGTTCCTGAAACGGCTGTATCCCGTATCGCCGCAATAGCTTACACCGGCTGTCTCGGGAGTTTCGAAATATCTGACATTATTCCCTCCAAAATCATTCGTATTTGAACCAGTTTAAGTATCTTTGTTCCAAACAATAAAATATTCTGGAAAGTATGGCAAAATTTAAACGTATCCTGTTAAAGCTCAGTGGAGAAAGTCTGATGGGCGAAAAAAAATACGGTATCGATGAAAAACGCCTCGGCGAGTATGCACAGCAAATCAAGGAAATCCATGATATGGGTGTCCAGATCGGAATCGTAATCGGCGGCGGAAACATCTTCCGCGGACTGAGTGGCGCCGGAAAAGGATTCGACCGGGTAAAAGGCGACCAGATGGGTATGCTGGCAACGGTTATCAACAGCCTGGGATTAAGCTCTGCCCTGGTAGCGGCAGGCGTAAAGGCACGGGTCCTGACAGCTATCCGCATGGAACCTATCGGCGAATTCTATACGAAATGGAAAGCCATTGAAGCCATGGAAAACGGTGAAGTGGTCATCATGTCGGCTGGAACCGGAAATCCGTTCTTTACAACCGATACCGGTTCTTCCCTGAGAGGCATCGAGATAGAAGCCGATGTCATGCTGAAAGGTACCCGCGTGGACGGAATCTATACCGCCGACCCGGAAAAAGACCCGACGGCTACGAAATTCGATGACATAACCTACGATGAGGTTCTGGCAAGGGGCCTGAAAGTAATGGACCTGACAGCAACCTGCATGTGCAAGGAAAACAACCTTCCGATCATCGTATTCGACATGGATACCGTAGGCAACCTGAAGAAAGTGATGTCCGGCGAGAAGATCGGGACTTTAGTCCACAACTGACCGACCGGTTCCTGATACATTCCGGCGGGTGGAGTCCAAGACTTCACCCGCCGCCTTTTTGTAGAGGAGTCCTCTTTTTTTCCACCGGTTTACATACCAGATGCATATCAACAGTGATACCATTGTAGAAAGCGGAGGAGCAAATCCCATCCAGAAAAGTGAAGTGGGGTCAATATGGCTGAAAATCCATGACAGTGGGATTCTGAACAGGAAAGTCGCAATCAGACTGTGTACCATCGGAAAGAGTGAGTTCCCCTGTCCGCTGAAATAGGAATTGAAGCAGAATACAAAGCTCACCATGATGCAGTCAAGGCTATAACCGTGCAGATATCCCGACGCCATCGCTATCACGGAGGCATCATGTGTGAAGATTCCCACCAGTGTTCCGGGTAGAAACTGGGAATAGATACAGAAAGACACACCGAAAAACAGGGCCATGACAATTCCCGACTGCAGGCAGCGCTCCACCCTTGCTGTCAGGCCCGCCCCGTAATTCTGTGCGGTCATGGCTGCAACGGCCGAAGAGATGGCTACCGGAGGAAGCATGGCAAATATGATAAGCTTCTCTACGACCCCGAGCGCCGCGGAAGCGATGACTCCCATCCCGTTTACAATGACCGTAATAAGCAGGAAAGAGATATTTATCAATGCATCCTGAAGGGCAAGCGGAGCTCCCAGAATGATAATCCGCCTTGAAAGGACCTTGTCCAGACGGATGTTACGGCGGGTAAACTCAAAGTCGAATCCTTTCCGGTAGAAATACCACAGAGCAACGACAAAGCTGATACCCTGAGAAGAGACTGTAGCCACAGCCGCCCCTGCCGCTCTCATGTGCAGACCACCTACCAGAACGAAATCGAGCACTATATTAATTATGCATGCCAATGCTACAAAGTACAGCGGCGTACGTGAATCGCCCAGGCCGCGCATGATGCCAAAGACTACGTTGTACCCGATCATGAAAGGTATACCCAGCGAACAGATCAGCAGATAATGCTCCGTATCACGCACCGCTTCCGCCGGAGTATGCATGACGGACGTCACAGCTTGATGGAAAAAGGCCATCAGCAACGTCAGCACAGCACCGATAATGACAAACAGCCATACCGACGAACCGATTATGGAGGCAGCCTCCCTGTTGTTACGTGCTCCTGTAGCTATCCCGATAAGCACGGTAATACCTGTAGTCAGTCCCAAGATAATTCCCGTAACCGTCTGGAGCACCTGGCTGCCGATGGCTACACCGGCCACACTCGCCGCGTCATCAAACTGGCCTACGACAAACAGATCGGCCCCTCCGTACAAGGCCTGCAACACATTGGCAAGCAAATAAGGGACTGCAAACTGAAGCAATGTCCTGGGTACACTACCTTGTGTCAGATCAAGTTCTTTCATACTGATTCAAATTTAGACAAAAAGCCGGATAAGAGACGGTTTTACCCAGTCATCTTATCCGGCTTCATGCCCTCCGATGAGGATTACAAAACTTACCTTTCCATTATGTCCCGCAAAGGTGGGACAAAGGTTTGACATATACAAATTTCAGGTAATCTTTCTTCAATACATGTACATATTACGGCAGCTGTTTCACACCAATGTCATATGTACCACCTCACAATTGTCCATGTGAGGAATGGAAGTCAGCCTGTCGGCAGGAATCCCTTCTATCTGTGCCCGCAACGAACGGTTGATCAAACCATGCGCCACTACCAGCAACCTTTTCCCCTGATAGTGCCGGCGGATATAGCCGATACATTTTCCGGCACGCTCATATAACATTTCTTTCGATTCGGCGTCGGCGGGAATCCTACTCCGGTCTACACTGTCCAGCGGAAGACCGGTCCAGCTTCCCCAGTCTATTTCACGAAGCAGCGGAGTCTTCTCCCACGGCAGATTTCTGGAAGCCATCGCCAGTCTGACCGTATCCACAACACGCTGCAGGTCACTGCTCAAAACGGCATCCAGCTCAATACCGGCCAAGCGCCGGCCCAACTCCACCGCCTGCCTTTTCCCTTCTTCCGTGAGATGGCCGGGCAGATGTCCCTGAAAAATCCGGGCAACATTCTCCTCCGTCTGTCCATGACGGGCTATATACAAATCAACCATACCTGCAAAAATCAGTTACAAGACCCTTCCATTAATCTTCCATCAACTTACGGTAACGTACCCGTTTCGGTTCCTGGTTGCCCATGCGCTTCATCTTGTTCTCTTCATATTCGGTATAGGAACCTTCAAAGAAGAACACTTCACTGTTACCTTCGAAAGCCAGGATATGCGTACAGATACGGTCAAGGAACCAACGGTCGTGACTGATCACTACCGCACATCCGGCAAAGTCTTCCAGACCTTCCTCCAGTGCACGGAGTGTATTTACGTCTATATCATTGGTAGGTTCGTCAAGCAGCAGCACATTCCCCTCTTCCTTCAGCGCCAGCGCCAGGTGAAGGCGGTTACGTTCACCGCCCGAAAGCATTCCGCACAGCTTTTCCTGATCGGAGCCTGAAAAATTGAAACGGCTCAAGTAAGCACGGGCATTCACGTCACGGTTCCCCATGCGGAGCAGGTCATTCCCTCCACTCACTACCTGATAGACAGTCTTGTTAGGATCAATGGCCTTATGCTGCTGGTCTACATAAGCTATCTTGACGGTTTCTCCTACTTCAAATTCACCTTTATCCACTTTTTCCAATCCCATGATCAAACGGAACAGCGTCGTTTTTCCTGCACCGTTAGGACCGATCACACCGACAATGCCGTTGGGAGGAAGCATGAAATTCAAGTCATCGAACAGCAGCTTATCACCGTATGCCTTCGCCACATGCTTTGCTTCAATAACCTTATTACCCAGACGCGGACCATTCGGAATAAAGATTTCCAGTTTCTCTTCCTTCTCCTTCACATCTTCATTCAACAGTTTGTCGTAAGAATTCAGACGAGCCTTTCCTTTAGCCTGACGAGCCTTCGGAGCCATACGTACCCATTCCAGCTCACGTTCCAATGTCTTGCGGCGCTTGCTGGCAACCTTCTCTTCCATTTCCATGCGCTTGGTCTTCTGCTCCAGCCAGCTTGAATAGTTACCCTTCCAAGGAATACCTTCGCCACGGTCGAGCTCCAGAATCCAGCCGGCCACATGGTCCAGAAAATAACGGTCGTGCGTTACGGCGATGACCGTACCTTCATATTGCTGCAAATGCTGCTCCAGCCAGTCGATGCTTTCGGCGTCCAGGTGGTTGGTAGGTTCATCGAGCAACAGAATATCCGGTTTCTGTAGCAATAGACGGCATAAGGCCACACGACGGCGTTCACCTCCCGACAGGTTCTTCACCAACTGGTCTTCGGGCGGACAACGCAACGCATCCATCGCACGCTCCAGCTTGCTGTCAATGTTCCACGCATCCGTTGCATCAATGATATCCTGCAGTTCGGCCTGACGGGCAAAAAGTGCATCCATCTTTTCAGGATCTTCATAATACTCGGGCAAACCGAACTTGTTATTGATTTCTTCATATTCGGCGAGTGTATCCACAACCTTCTGTACACCCTCCATAACAACCTCCTTCACAGTCTTGGTATCGTCCAGATGAGGTTCCTGTGCCAGATAACCTACCGAATATCCCGGTGAGAATACCACTTCTCCCTGGTAATTCTTCTCCAGGCCGGCAATAATCTTCATCAAAGTAGACTTACCGGCACCGTTCAATCCGATAATACCGATTTTGGCACCATAGAAAAAGGATAGGTAGATGTCTTTCAATACCTGTTTGTTGTTCTGGAATGACTTGCTCACTCCGACCATTGAAAAGATAATTTTTTTATCGTCTGCCATATTCTTTCAAATGTTTAATGTTTTTTGTAATTCCTCGTAAAATAGCCGTGGATATATACCTGATAGAAAATAAAACCTCCCAGACAGATACACAAAGCTCCGGCATAGTCGCCCACGGTTACCGGCGGCAAAGCTCCTTTACCCAAAAAGAAACCTGCCACAATTCCTAAAATCCAGAGCAACTGGAACGTATGGTAACCACTCCCCCGCTCACAATGCAGGGGTAGCAGAATCATCATGCGCAGAAACTGGCCGATAGAGAATCCACAACCCACACCGATCAGTATTCCACCTACATACAAGGGAATACCCTGCTCCGACTTCATCAGGGCAACCAGTCCCAAAGCGGTCAGAAGCTGGCCGATCAAGATCTGTAACCGCCCATGCATCGGACGCCGGAAAATCTCACGGACAAGCAGATACACAATAAAGCCCGCTCCTATGCAAAGATAGAAAAAAGTATCGGTTACCGATGAAAAAAGGAAGCCTAAAACCAAGGGAACCGCCATCATATTAATACCTGGCAGCAACGTACGGAACAGGAAAAAACGGTCGAAGGAACAAAGCGGTACATCCAATGGAGCCCTGAAACAGACATGTACAGACAAGACCAGCAGAATGGCGGCAGCACAAAAGACAGACGACAGGTAAAGTGTCTGGTCAAAAGTAAGCAGTCCGCTTCTGTGTGTCCCCACAACCAGTCCTGCCACCAGTCCCAAAATCCCCGACCATGTAAAGACCCGGTTGGCCGAATCACGGTGGTTGCTCGGTGTGACGTCAATAGCCAAGGTACTGCCTGTCACCATCAGTGAAACGGCAAACAGCCCCCCTTGCAGGATCCTCAATACCACTACCATCCATAATCCGGATACATACGGATACAGTAAAGACAGCAAAGCCAACAGAAGTATACTCCTGGTACACACATGCTTGCGGCTGAATGCATCGACCAGATAATTGTTAAACGGCCCCGGAAGAAACATGGCGGCACCAAAAATGACAGAAACCAACGCCGCCTGGGAATCAGTACATCCCTTATCCGTTACCATCCAGTCATGAAGCAACGGGAACAGCATGAACACGGCTACGAAAAGAAGGAAATTTGCTGCAATCAATAAAGTAAAATTTTTATTCCACAGCATAAAACAGTTATTCTAGCTAAATTATTGTATCTAAATCATAATAGTGACAAAGAACATGGACCGGTCCACACAGACCCTTCGCATATTCATCGCCACTACCCCATATCATCGGAATTCCCGTTCTTCAAGAAATACAGGAACCCATTTTCTACATGTCTGTCTACAATCAATATTGTTCTTTCTCGTTCGGGAAATCGGACGACTTCACATCCGTCACATACTGCCCGATAGCATCGGTCATGATGGTGTGCAGGTCGGCATAACGGCGTAAGAAACGGGGACTGAATCCCTTGCTCATTCCCAGCATATCCGCAACGACCAGAACCTGTCCGTCGACAGCTCCACCAGCTCCGATACCGATTACCGGAATCTTCAGTTCCCGAGCCACACGTCCGGCCAAATCTGCCGGGATCTTTTCCAGTACCAGCGAAAAACATCCGGCTTCCTCCAGCAGATGAGCGTCACGCAGTAGCTTTTCCGCCTCCCTATCTTCTTTGGCGCGTACACCATATGTACCATACTTGTTGATAGACTGAGGCATCAGGCCCAGATGTCCCATTACAGGTATTCCGGCCCCGATAATTTTGTGTATCGTCTCGATGACCTCTTCGCCACCTTCCAGCTTCAATGCGTCGGCTCCGGTTTCCTTCATCATGCGGATGGCATTGCACACACCGTCAAACGGAGCGGCCTGATAAGAACCGAAAGGCATGTCTACCACCACCAGCGCACGTTTTACGCCACGCATCACGGAACGCCCGTGATAAATCATCTGGTCAATGGTAATCGGTAAAGTGGTAACATTACCGGCCATTACATTCGATGCCGAATCACCTACCAGAATCACATCTACCCCGGCCCCGTCCACAATCTGGGCCATCGTATAGTCATAAGAAGTAAGCATTGAAATCTTCTCACCCCTTTCCTTCATTTCAACCAGGCGGTGAGTAGTCACCTTACGTGTATCACTCGACAAATATCCTGCCATAATACTTCAATCAATTAAAAAACTCGGCAAAGTTAGCAGATTTCAGGAAGTTAAGCAAGCAGCGAGCACATCTTTTCATAACCGAAATCCGTAAAATCGGAAATAACCGCCTTACATTTATCCTGTATGGCTTCCTTCGGGTTTGTCGTACACAATCCTACAACCGTCATGCCTGCGGCATTCCCGGCTTCAAGGCCATGGAACGAATCCTCAAACACAACACAGTTGGCCGGTACTGTTCCAAACACTTCGGCACCCAGCAGGAAACAGTCGGGAGCCGGTTTAGAACGTGTAAACATTTCGGCAGTCAGAATACGATCCACCAGCTCCTTCAGTTCCGGATGTGCCTTATAGACATTGGCCATCTTCAAATCGTTCGAACTTGTCACAATGGCTATCTTCACGTCATGGGCTCTCAACTCGCGCATGAATTCCACCACTCCGGGCACATATTCATAGACCATTTCGCTTTCAAAACGGTTCAGGTCGGCTGTAATCCGCTCCTGTTCTTCCTTCAGACCGGAAAAATACCTGTCATAGATCTGGGTCAATGTCATTCCCTTGATAATCCGTCCGAAACCGGATTCCCGACGGTATTTCTCACCTACCCCGTTCCAGAAAATACTATATTGAGATTCGGTATCCATCACCACTCCGTCAAAATCAAAAAGAGCGGCCAAACATTTAGTTTTATCCATTCTTATGGTGTTTAGTTTGATTTAACGCTGCAAAGTTCTAAAATATCAGTTGTTCTTCCTAACTTTGAAAAACAAAATTTCTTAAACTCCCATGAAAGAGAACAATCCTCATATCCTAGGAACCGCCCCCATTGGAAAATTGCTGCTCCAATACTCCATTCCGGCCATTGTAGGCATGACACTTACATCTCTTTACAACATCATCGACAGTATTTTCATCGGACATGGAGTGGGAGCCATGGCAATATCCGGACTGGCCATCACATTTCCGCTGATGAACCTCGTCGTCGCCTTCTGCACCCTGGTAGGTGTAGGCGGTGCCACCATATCTTCCATCCGCCTGGGACAGAAAGACCAGAAAGGAGCCGAATACATTCTGGGGAACGTAGCTATTCTCTGCATCATCAACGCCATCATTTTCGGAGGCCTCTCGCTCCTGTTCCTGAAACCGCTACTAATTTTCTTCGGCGCAACCGAAAACACATTGCCTTATGCATACGATTTCATGCAGGTCATTCTGCTAGGAACTCCCATATCGTATATCATGATAGGTCTGAACAACATCATGAGAGCTACCGGATATCCGAAAAAAGCCATGATGTCGTCACTGCTGACCGTAGGATGCAACCTTGTTTTCGCACCCATATTCATCTTCGTCTTTGAATGGGGAATCAGGGGAGCGGCACTGGCCACCCTTGTTTCACAGTTCTTCGGCATGATCTGGGTGTTGTACCACTTCAACAACCGGAAAAGTTTCGTCCACTTCAAACGTTCCTGTTTCAAACTGAAAAGACACATCATCCTTTCCGTATTCGGAATAGGCATGTCTCCTTTCGTCATGAACGTATGTGCCTGCTGTATCGTCATCTTCATCAACAACCGGCTTCTTTCCTACGGAGGTGACATGGCCATCGGAGCATTCGGCATACTCAACCGCATCCAGATGCTGTTCGTCATGATTGTGATGGGCATAACCATGGGGATGCAGCCCATTTCGGGATACAATTACGGAGCACACCGGTATGACCGGGTAATGCACAACCTGAAGCTGGGAATCATTGCCGCCTGCAGCATAACCACCGTCGGATTTCTGGCCAGCGAACTTTTCCCAAATATCTTTGTCGGTATGTTCACGACCAATGCGGAACTTACCTCCGAAGCAAGTACGGCACTCCGGATAGGAGTCCTTTCCTTCCCCGTCATCGGAGCTCAGATCGTAATCACCCAATTTTTCCAGTCGATCGGAAAAGCCAGGATCTCCATCTTCCTGTCACTATCCCGACAATTGCTGTTCCTGCTTCCCTGCCTGGCCTTCCTGCCTCCATTATGGGGAGTGAACGGAGTGTGGGCCAGCATGTGCATTTCCGACATGATAGCCTTTATCACGGCTGTACTGATGCTGATATATCACTTCAGACATCTCCGTCAGCTGAACAACAGCATGACATTCAATACGGAAACGACAGCAGCGATGAAATAAAGCAGGAACGAACTCCAACGGGAATTGACATACTGCCCCATAACCTTTCTGGAAGAAGTAAGTCCCACCTGCAGGAACACAGTAAACGGCAACTGGACACTCAAGGCCATCTGGGATATGAGAAGTCCCTGGAAAGGATCACTGATAAACAGAATAATGACCAGAGCCACTCCCAAAGAAATCAGAATCCCCAGCTTGGAATGGATATCCTTGATATGGTAGCTTTCACCGAACATACCGGCAAAGATGGAACCGGCTGCCATACCGCTTGTAACCGTTGATGATATACCTGCCATCAGAAGAGCCAGTGCAAAGACAAGTCCGGCACCGTTCCCTAAAAGCGGATCAAGCAAAGACTTTGCCTGCTGGAGCTCCTCCACCGGGGTGCCTCCGGCAAAAAAAGCCGTTGCCGCCAGAAGTATCATGGCACTGTTGATGGCCCATCCCACTCCCATTGAAAACAAGGTGTCATAAAACTCGTATTTCAAACGCCGTCTGACAGACACTTCATCACCTTTATTATATTCGCGGCTCTGGACTACCTCCGAATGTAGGAACAGGTTGTGTGGCATCACCACTGCCCCCAGCACACTCATGATGATAAGCATGCTGCCTTCGGGTACAGAAGGAACAACCCAGGCATACGCTGCTTCGGGCCAATCGATATCTACCAGAAACAATTCATACAGAAAGGAAAGCCCGATGACCGAAACAAACGTAATGACCGCCCTTTCAATCCGTTTATAGGAATTGGTGAAAAGCATGACAACCACCAGCACCGCTGTAAGTACGGCCCCCACTGCCACAGGAATGTCAAACAGCATTTCCAGAGCAATGGCTCCTCCCAGAATCTCGGCCAGGGATGTAGAGACCGAAGCCAGCACCGCACTGCCCAGAATGGGACGGGATATCCAGCGTGGCGCATATTTCGTTGCAGCCTCGCTCAGGCACAATCCGGTAACAATTCCCAGATGAGCCACATTATGCTGCAGGATAACCAACATGACTGTCGATAAAGTCACCACCCAAAGCAAGGCATAACCATAATCCGACCCGGCTGCGAAATTCGAAGCCCAGTTTCCCGGGTCAATGAACCCCACAGTCACCAGCAGACCGGGACCTATATAGCGGAAGAAATCGATCCCTCCCAAATAACGGGGATGGTCCTTCCGTTTCAATTCCTTGATAATTTTCCACATAACCGTTAAAATTTAAAATCCAGCGTCAACTGGCGTTCGTCTGCCGATTTCTTCGGTTTGGGAAGAAGCAGCTTACGCACCCCCGCCGGGCCCAGATCAAGTATAGTCTTATCCGGCAGCTCATTACAGGTTATAAAATACTTCGCTTTCTTCACCACAGCCCCCATCTTTTTCAATTCATAGAAACCGATGCGCGAGAAACGACGTGAGGCGACAATCAATGCGGCCGAACGGGTCCCGATTCCCGGCACGCGCAGCAGCATCTCGTAATCGGCTGTATTGATATTGACGGGAAACACCTCGGGATGACGCAGGGCCCAGGCCAGCTTGGGGTCGACCTCCAGATCCAGATCGGGATGGGCGTCATCGACCAGTTCATCAACCTTAAACTGATAGAAACGCAGCAGCCAGTCGGCCTGATACAGACGGTTTTCACGCACCAGAGGCGGCTGCTTCAGTGCCGGCAGACGTTTGTCGTATGTATTGACCGAAATGTATCCCGAATAATAGACACGCTTCATGGTAGGGCTCCGGTAAAGTGCCGACGACACGTTGAGAATATCCTTGTCGTTCTCGGGAGTCGCCCCCACTATCATCTGGGTGCTTTGTCCGGCCGGAGCGAAGCGAGGCGCACGGCGGTAATGCTTCCGTTCTTCCGCGCTCTCCAGTACCCCCTGCTGGATATATTTCATCGGGAGATATACGCTCTTATGGTCTTTATCGGGAGCCAGCCTTTTCAGGTTCTCTTCCGTAGGAATTTCCAGATTCACACTCATACGGTCGGCATAAAGTCCCGCCTGGCGTACCAGTTCTTCACTGGCCCCGGGAATACTTTTCAGATGGATATACCCGTTGAAACGATGCCGTTCACGCAGATCCTTTGCCACACGTACCAGCCGTTCCATCGTATAGTCCGGATTACGCACTACCCCCGAACTGAGGAAAAGACCCTCGATATAGTTACGCCGGTAAAATTCCATCGTAAGTTCCACCAGTTCTGTAACCGAAAAGGTCGCACGGGGAATATCATTGCTGATCCGGTTGATACAATACGCACAGTCGTATATGCAATAATTGGTAAGCATGATTTTCAGCAAAGAAATACAGCGTCCGTCTTCAGCAAAGCTGTGACAGATACCCCATCCACCCACCGTATTGCCTACACCGCCTTTCTGATTACGGCGTACCGTACCGCTGGACGCACAGGAAACGTCGTATTTGGCCGACTCGGCCAGAATCTTCAATTTCTGTATCACCTGCTCATTCATGAAATTACTTTTTTGTAATGATTACAAACCCAAAGATAAAGAGAGTTCCGTTCTCCAGCAAATCTTTCTGAAATTTATTGTAATTTTGCGCCGGAATTCAGTATGTGGACCGGTTTTGCGGTTTCCGGACTCCGGACGCTGCTGTAAATACATCGATATTAAAGTTTGAAAGATCTATGTGGTTACTATTAGCTTTCTGCTCGGCAGCGCTGCTGGGCTTCTATGACGTATTCAAGAAAAAATCCCTGAACAACAATGCCGTATTGCCGGTTCTGGCACTGAACACATTATTCTCCAGCCTCATCTTCATCCCGTTCATCCTGATTTCTCACTTCAGACCGGATATGTTGCAAGGCACTATCTTTTTCGTTCCCGACAGTCTGGACTGGCAGACACACAAATTCATTATTCTGAAATCGGTCATCGTACTTTCTTCATGGACCTTCGGATACTTCGGGATGAAAAACCTGCCGCTGACCATTGTCGGCCCTATCAACGCTACACGTCCCGTAATGACCCTGGTAGGGGCCCTGCTGATTTTCGGTGAACGGCTGAACCTGTACCAATGGATAGGTGTGATTATGGCTGTCATCTCATTCTTCATGCTGAGCCGTTCGGGGAAGAAGGAAGGAATCGATTTCAAACACAACCACTGGATATGGTTTGTCGTGCTGGCCGCTCTTCTGGGAGCCGTAAGCGGACTTTACGACAAATACCTGATGGGACGGTTCAACAACATGGTAGTACAGTCATGGTACAACATCTACCAGCTGTTCATGATGGGCGGTGTAGTGATGTTCTTGTGGTGGCCCAAACGGAAAACTACCACTCCCTTCCACTGGGACTGGTGCATCATACTGATTTCCGTATTCTTGTCGGCTGCCGACTTCGTATATTTCTACGCCCTAGGCATGGACGATTCCATGATTTCCATCGTATCCATGGTACGCCGAAGCAGTGTAGTGGTATCTTTCCTGTTCGGAGCCATGGTATTCCATGAAAAGAACCTCAGAAGCAAGGTAATCGACCTTCTGCTGGTCCTTATCGGTATGTTCTTCCTCTATCTGGGAACACGCTGATCCGAGACACGGACTGGATAAAAAACGCTTTCATCTTTTGGAAAAACGTCTTCATCTTTCACCCGAAAGAACTTCATTTTTTATCCAAAACGCCTTTATCTTTCAATAAAAAGAACCTTATGTTATGGCACAAATGCCATAGCATCTTTAATTTAACATTGCATGTACCTTTAAAACCATGCTACATCCTTGCGGTTAACATAAGAAAAGGTGAACCGGAATAACTCCGGTCCACCTTTTTCCTGTCTATAACCTTCTATGTAATTAATCTTATCAATTATTCTGTGAAAGATCTACGGCATAATTGGCACGTTTGCCAGACGGATAGACACCGGTCATGAACAATACCTGATCAGGAGACTGTGAAGCGGCTTTCAATACATCTTCCAGATCCTGTACGGTCTTCAGCTGTTTGCCGTTCGCCTTCAGAATAATGAATCCCTTACGTATACCGCTTTCAGCCATACGACCGTCGGAAACACCTGTCACTTCTACACCATAACCCAGATTCAACTGCTTCTTCAGCTCATTCGGGACAGGACGGAAGGCTGCACCCAGTATTTCCATGTCGGCATTCTTGACTACCTTGGTATTACCTTGTGCGTTCTTCAACGTCAAAGTGAATGTCTTTTCCTTCTTGTCACGCCAAACTTTAATTGTCACCTTATCGCCCGGACGGAACTTAGCCAACGCTCCTTGCAGTTCGGCCATCGTCTTGATAGGTTTGCCGTTCAATGCAGTAATGACATCGTTCTTTTCCAGAATACCCTGAGCCGAACCTCCGTCGGTCACTTCGACAACCTGTACACCTTCATTGATGCCCAGTGTCTTCTGCTCCTTCAGGATTTCTTCCGGATACATATCATTACCCATATCACGTCCGGCTATACCTAACAGGGCACGCTGTACGGTACCATACTGTTTCAGGTCGGTTACCACTTTTGTCATGATACTTGTCGGAATGGCGAATCCATAGCCCGAATAGGTTCCTGTAGGTGAATACAGCATGGCATTGATACCCACCAGTTCACCTTTGGCATTAACCAGCGCACCACCACTGTTACCCCTGTTGATGGCAGCATCGGTCTGTATGAAAGATTCTACACCGTTGGCACCCAGTCCACGTGATTTCGCACTCACGATACCGGCTGTTACCGTAGATCCCAGATTAAACGGGTTACCGACAGCCAATACCCATTCTCCCACTTTCAACCGGTCGGAATCACCCACCGGAATAGCCGGAAAATCATCACCTTCAATCTTGATCAGAGCCAGGTCGGTCGTCGGGTCAGTACCTATAATACGTCCTTTCATTTCACGGCCGTCATGCAGCTTGACCGTCAGCTCGTCGGCACCGTCCACCACATGGTTGTTGGTAACCACATAACCGTCTTTCGAGATGATGACTCCTGAACCCATACCTCTCTGTTCCGGAGTCTGCACCTGCTGTTCACGGCCGCGGCCGTCACCGAAAAAGAAATCGAAAATATCCGGCTGTTGCTGGATAGTCTGTACCTTACTATGCTGTACGGCTGTAATACGTACCACTGAACTCAATGAGCTTTCAGCCGCTTTCGTCAGATCAACCGGCTGCATGCTTGAAGCATCCAGCGCTGCATAAGACATATTGTCGGCAGTATCAAAAGCCTCATTAAACGAAGTATTCTTATCCTGCTTAGACTGCATCAGGGAATATGTAGTAACTCCCGAAACTCCTGCACTCACAGCGACCAATGCTGCTGTGCCTAGCGCTATTTTACTTACCTTTTTCATAATCTTATTCCTTGATAATTGTTAATTTCAATATTTGTTTAACATTTCATTTGCTAAATTAGAACAAAATCCATACGATTGTACAACATTCCTCCTCTTTTTTCCCTCTTTTAACATAGAATTATATCACATTAACCGCAGTTAACTGGAGAATATAGCATTTTTGCATTCATTATTAGTTACTGACAGACGACCGACGGATATATTTGTCAGAAATATGACGAAATTTCAGTATAATTCTATAACTTTGCCCACAGAAAAGCAGTCGGTCGGTTTGTCGCTGGTACAGAATGTACAAGAGGAAAGTCCGGGCAACGCAGAGCATCCTACTTCCTAACGGAAAGCTGTCTGCGAAGGCAGAGTAATGCAGAAGAAAACAACCGCAGTCTCCAGTGGACTGTAAGGGTGAGAAGGCGGGGTAAGAGCCCACCAGCCGTGTAGCGATATGCGGGCTGTGCATCTTAGGAGTTGTAAGGTCATGTAAACCGGCATTAACGAGGGTTGCTCGCCCCACGTCGGAGGGTAGACCGCTAGAGCCTTTCGGCAACGACTGGCGTAGATAAATGACAAACGCCTTAATTTATTAAGGAACAGAACCCGGCTTACAGACCGGCTGCTTTTTTATACCAAACCTTTTGTAACCATGAACAAGAATAAGATAAGGAATATACAGAAATTCTTGACCGAAGGGATCTGGCGGATTACGGAAGATGAAATAACGCCCATACGGAGCCTTCTCTATTCTTGTATCAAGGTGGTGATACTTTCTGTCAAACAATTCCTGAACGACCGTATCCAGGTCCGGGCATCGGCCCTCACCTACAGTACATTACTTTCTATCATACCCATATTGGCCCTTCTGTTTGCCATAGCCCGGGGCTTCGGATTCGACGAACTGATAGAGGAACAGCTGCGCACCGGTGTCGTTAGCCAGCAGAGCGGACTGATAATCACATGGATCAACTCATACCTGCAACATGCACAAAGCGGCATCTTCATCGGGGTAGGTCTGGTCATGCTGTTGTGGAGCATCCTGATCCTGATAGACAACATCGAACGCAGCTTCAATGCCATATGGCAAGTCAAACATCCACGGACCCCATTCCGTAAAATAACCGACTATTTCTCCATGATCCTGCTGCTGCCTCTGCTTATCGTCATATCAAGCGGTCTTACCATCTTCATGACTACCTATGTAAAAGACATGCAGAACTTCCTGCTGCTGGCTCCGGTCATGAAACTTCTGGTACGGCTCATTCCCTATACACTGACATGGCTCATGTTTACCGGACTGTACATATTCATGCCCAATACCCGCGTACGCTTCAGCCACGCATGGCTTCCCGGACTGCTTGCCGGAAGTGCCTTCCAGGCATTCCAATACATCTATGTGAACAGCCAGATCTGGGTTTCGAACTATAACGCCATCTATGGCAGTTTCGCAGCCATCCCCATGTTCCTGCTATGGACACAAATATCCTGGACCATCTGCCTTTTCGGGGCACAGATGTGCTACATCAGCCAGAATCTGGAATCGTTCAATTTTGAGAAAGAGACAAAAAATATCAGCCGGCGCTACCACGATTTCTTCTGTACCATCATCCTTTCGGCCATCTGCAAAAGGTTTGAAAAGGGAGAACCACCCTACACTGCCGAAGAGATCAGCAAAGAAAACAAGATTCCTGTCCGGCTGACCAGAACCATACTTTACCAGTTGCTGGATATGGGTCTGATCTATGAAACACCGGAAGAAAAAAAAGGTCTGGTACGCTTCGTACCCGGAATGGATATCCATCATCTGAGCGTAGGAGTATTGCTCAACAAGCTGGACAGTTACGGAGCAGAAGACTTCAAGATTAACCACAAACAATATTCGTCATACTGGGACGCCCTGATAACCGCACGCGAAGAATATACCCGGCAAAACAACCAGATTTTGCTGAAAGACCTGTAACACACCCTGACCACAACAAATAAAAATGGTTTAAAAGTGTAAAATCGACACTTTTATGTTACATAACATATATCTCTGAATAACAACCTATCGCGATAAGTGTTACATTTACACCAAATTAAAACTTATACTAATATTAGTTATATGAAAAGCATGAGTAAATCATTGGCAGGTGCAGCCTTAACCGCTTTACTGATAAGCGCTTGCAGCACAAAACCGGCACAGCCCCAGCTTACACTTTCAGGTCTGGATCCGGCAAATTTCGAGACAACAACCGACAGTAACAAACAAACCCACTTGTACACCTTGAAAAATTCCCAAGGTATGGAAGTATGTATCACAAACTTCGGAGGGCGAATTGTTTCCGTCATGGTCCCTGACCGTAACGGGAAAATGACCGACGTAGTATTGGGATTCGACAGCGTAGCAGACTACCAGCATATTCCCAGCGATTTCGGAGCTTCCATCGGACGTTATGCCAATCGCATAAACAAAGGACAAATGGTTATAGACGGCGATTCAATCCAATTGCCCTTAAACAATTTCGGGCACTGTCTGCACGGCGGCCCTACCGGATGGCAATATCAGGTATACGAAGGTACACAGACCAATGACAGCACCCTGCAGCTTGTAATGAAATCTCCGGACGGAGACAATAACTTCCCCGGAAACGTAGAAGCACATGTAACTTACGCTCTTACAGCCGACAATGCTATAAGCATCAGCTACTCGGCCACAACAGACAAGACTACAGTCATCAACATGACAAACCACTCTTATTTCAACCTGAACGGAGATCCCTCCAAACCGGCAACCGACTGTATCCTTTACGTAGCCGCAGACAGCATTACACCTGTAGACAATACATTCATGACAACAGGTGAAATGATGGCTGTAGCAGGAACACCTTTTGATTTCAATACTCCCAAGACCATTGCTCCTTCTGTAACCGACTTCACGAACGAACAAGTGAAATTCGGCAACGGTTTCGACCACAACTGGGTATTGAAGACCAAAGGAGACATCAGCCAGCTGGCAGCCAAGCTGACCAGTCCGACAACCGGTATCACACTGGAGGTATATACCGACGAACCGGGTATACAGGTCTATACCGGTAACTTCCTGGACGGAAAAGTGAAGGGAAAGAAAGGCATTGCCTATCCGCAACGGGCATCCGTATGTCTGGAAACACAACATTACCCCGACAGCCCCAACAAGCCTCAATGGCCGTCGACAATTCTGGAACCGGGTCAGACATACCAGAGCCACTGTATCTTTAAGTTCGGTGTAGAAAAATAAACCTTAATTCAATACTAAATAAACATAAGAAAATATGAATTGGACTACAAATGAATTTATCTGGCTCGACTGGGTGGTTCTCGCCATTGGAATCGTAGCCATCATATGGGCCATCTACCGCGCCATAAAGAAAGATAAGGAAAAGATGAAAGGAGCCGACAGCCAAGACTACCTCTTCGGTAAAGGTGAACCCTGGTACATAATCGGTGCCGCAATCTTCGCAGCCAATATCGGATCGGAACACCTGGTAGGCCTTGCCGGTACAGGTGCCAAAGACGGTGTAGGTATGGCCCACTGGGAAATGCAAGGCTGGATGATCCTGATTCTGGGATGGTTGTTCGTTCCGTTCTACCAACTGCTGAACAACAAGATGGGTAAGATCATTACCATGCCCGACTTTCTGAAATTCCGCTATACCCAACGTACGGGTTCCTGGCTGTCAATCATTACCTTGATTGCATATGTACTTACCAAAGTTTCCGTTACAGCCTTCACCGGCGGTATCTTCTTCGAATACCTGCTGGGACTGCCGTTCTGGTATGGTGCCATCGGACTGATTGCCGTTACCGCAATATTCACGGTATTCGGTGGCATGAAGGGTGTCATGACCCTGTCTGCCATCCAGACACCTATCCTTATAATCGGTTCTTTCCTCGTATTGTTCCTGGGATTAAGCATGCTGGGTGACGGCAGCATATCCGAAGGATGGTCACAGATGATGGCCGTATGTAATGCAGCCCACGACGGTTTCGGAACGACTCATATGTTCCATACTGACCCGGCCGACCCAATGTACCAGCAATTCCCGGGATATGTAGTATTCTTGGGTGCCTCCATCATCGGATTCTGGTACTGGTGTACCGACCAACATATCGTACAGCGTGTATTGGGACAGCAGAAAGGTGAATCGAACGAGGTGGTTATGCGACGCGCCCGTCGCGGTACTATCGCAGCCGGATACTTCAAACTGTTACCGGTATTCATGTTCCTGATTCCGGGAATGGTAGCTTATGCACTTGCCCAAAAGACAGGTAGCGGCATTGTCATGGATATTACCAACACACACGATACAGACGGAGCCTTCGCCATGATGGTAAAAAATATATTACCAGCCGGCGTGAAAGGCATCGTTACCATCGGATTTATCTGCGCTCTTGTTGCTTCATTGGCCGCATTCTTCAACAGCTGCGCCACGCTGTTTACTGAAGACTTCTATAAACCGATGAAAAAAGGAATGAGCGAAAGCCATTATGTACTGGTAGGCCGTATCGCAACCGTAGTTGTCGTACTCCTAGGACTGGCATGGATGCCTATCATGATGAATATGGGTAACCTGTACTCTTATCTGCAGGATATCCAATCATTGATTGCTCCGGCCATGGTTGCCGTATTCACTCTGGGTATCTTCTCGAAGCGGATCACTCCGAAGGCCGGTGAATGGGGACTTATCGGCGGTTTCCTGATCGGTATGGTACGTCTGCTGACCAACGTCATTACCAACTCGGGGAAAGCTGTCATGGACGGCGCATTCTGGGAATATACTTCCTGGTTCTGGCAGACCAACTGGCTTATCTTCGAAGTCTGGCTGCTGGTATTCCTGATCATATTCATGATTGTAGTATCCTGCTTCACTCCGAAACCTTCGGCACAGCAGATTGAAGCCATTACATTTACCGGAAATTATAAGCAGGAAATCCTGAAGAGCTGGAACAAATGGGATGTCATCGCTACCCTGGGTGTCATTGTCCTTTGCGCCTTGTTCTACACATATTTCTGGTAATCGGTACGAACCGTTAACATTCCGAAAAGGGAACTTGCGGAAAATTGTATTTATCGTCTAATCAATAATTAAACAGTGTATTATCAATGAGCAACTATTATAGCGTCAACCCCAAATTCTACATTTCGGTAGACTGCATCATTTTCGGATTCCACGAAGGGAAGCTGCACCTGTTGCTTCTCAAAAGGAATTTTGAACCGGCCAGAGGAGAATGGTCTCTGATGGGCGGGTTTGTTCAGGAAAACGAAAGTGTAGATGATGCGGCCAAACGGGTGCTGGCAGAACTTACGGGACTGGACCAGGTATATATGGAACAGGTCGGATCTTTCGGCGCCATAGACCGGGATCCGGGTGAACGGGTAATATCTGTTGCATATTATGCACTGATCAATATCAATGAATACGATCGCGAACTGGTACAGAGACACAATGCCTTCTGGGTAGACATAGACGAACTGCCACCGTTGATCTTCGACCACCAAGCTATGGTTGAACAGGCTCGGGCTCTGATGCAGCAAAAGGCATCGGTAGCTCCCATAGGCTTCAACCTGCTGCCCAGACTGTTCACCTTGTCACAGCTGCAAAGTCTGTATGAGGCAATCTACGGAGAGGCCATAGACAAAAGGAATTTCCGTAAACGGATAGCCGATATGGACTATATAGAAAAGACAGACCTGATTGACAAGACAACATCCAAACGTGGCGCTGCCCTCTACCGGTTCAACGAAAAGGTATACCGCAGAGCTCCCAAATTCAAACTGTAACTTTTATACGTTAAACATATGTTAGAAGAATTAAAAGAAAAGGTATTTCACGCCAACCTCGATCTGGTGAGACACGGACTGGTCATTTTCACCTGGGGGAACGTTTCCGGAATTGACCGTGAAAGCGGCTTGGTAGTCATCAAGCCGAGTGGCGTAAGCTATGATGAAATGAAAGCTGAAGACATGGTTGTAGTTGACCTCGACGGAAAAGTGGTAGAAGGCCGGCTCAAACCGTCTTCTGATACTCCTACACACGTAGTGCTATACAAAGCCTTCCCCGAAATAGGCGGAGTGGTACATACACATTCCACATATGCTACAGCCTGGGCACAGGCCGGATGTGATATTCCTAACATCGGTACAACCCACGCCGATTACTTCCATGAAGCCATTCCCTGCACGGCAGACATGACCGAAGCAGAAGTGAAAGGAGCCTATGAACTGGAAACAGGAAATGTCATAGTAAAACGTTTTGAAGGCATGAATCCTGTACATACACCGGGCGTATTGGTAAAGAACCACGGACCGTTTGCCTGGGGAAAAGACGCACATGATGCCGTACACAATGCAGTAGTTATGGAACAGGTTGCCAAAATGGCTTCTATCGCCTATGCCATCAACCCAAACCTGACCATGAATCCATTGCTTATCGAAAAGCATTTCAGCCGTAAACACGGCCCCAATGCTTATTATGGACAGAAATAAAAATAACCGAATTAATAAAAACATAAAATAATATAGTATATGAACGCATTTGATCAATATGAAGTATGGTTCGTCACAGGAGCACAGCTTCTGTACGGAGGTGACGCTGTAATCGCAGTAGATGCACACAGCAATGAAATGGTGAAAGGACTGAATGAATCAGGTAAACTGCCTGTTAAAGTTGTATATAAAGGAACTGCCAACTCTTCAAAAGAAGTGGAAGCAGTATTCAAAGCAGCCAACAACGACGAAAAATGTATCGGTGTAATTACTTGGATGCATACATTCTCACCGGCAAAGATGTGGATCCACGGTCTGCAGCAGCTGAAAAAGCCTCTGCTCCACCTGCATACACAGTATAATAAGGAAATTCCTTGGGATACAATGGACATGGATTTCATGAACCTGAACCAGAGTGCACATGGCGACCGTGAATTCGGACATATCTGTACACGTATGCGTATCCGCCGTAAAGTGGTAGTAGGCTATTGGAAAGAAGAAGAAACACAGAAGAAGATTGCTGTATGGATGCGTGTATGCGCTGCATGGGCCGATGCACAAGACATGCTGATTATCCGTTTCGGTGACCAGATGAACAATGTGGCCGTAACAGACGGTGACAAGGTTGAAGCCGAACAGCGTATGGGATATCATGTAGACTATTGCCCGGTAAGCGAACTGATGGAATATCACAAACAGGTAAAAGACGCCGACGTAGATGCCTTGGTACAAACTTACTTTAAAGAATACGACCATGATGCAGCCCTTGAAGACAAATCTACAGAAGCTTATCAGAAGGTATGGAACTCTGCCAAAGCAGAACTTGCTCTCCGTGCCATTCTGAAAGACAAAGGTGCCAAAGGATTCACAACCAACTTCGATGACCTCGGACAGACTGACGGCAGCCACTTCGACCAGATTCCGGGCCTGGCATCACAACGTCTGATGGCAGAAGGTTACGGCTTCGGTGCTGAAGGTGACTGGAAATCGGCAGCTCTCTACCGTACCGTATGGGTAATGAACCAGGGATTCGCCAACGGTTGTTCCTTCCTGGAAGACTATACACTGAACTTCGACGGTGAAAACAGCGCTATCCTTCAGGCACACATGCTGGAAGTATGTCCGCTGATTGCAGCCAAGAAACCTCGTCTGGAAGTACACTTCCTCGGAATCGGTATCCGCAAGAGTGAAACTGCCCGTCTGGTATTCACGTCAAAGGTAGGTAAAGGCTGTACAGCTACTGTCGTTGACCTGGGTAACCGTTTCCGCCTTATCGTAAACGATGTTGAATGTATCGAACCGAAACCACTGCCTAAACTGCCGGTAGCTTCCGCTTTGTGGAAACCGATGCCTAACTTTGAAACTGGTGCCGGAGCATGGATCCTGGCAGGTGGTACCCACCACTCCTGCTTCTCATACGACCTTACAGCCGAATACTGGGAAGACTATGCAGAAATTGCAGGTATTGAAATGGTACACATCAACAAGGATACTACAATCAGTGAATTCAAGAAAGAACTTCGCATGAACGAAGTCTACTACATGCTCAACAAAGCTCTTTGCTAATATCATATAACTAAATTAAAAGTGCACGGCAAGCCATTGCCGGCTGCACTTTTAATTTTATTGTATCTACCTTTATTTTATCACCGAAACATATACAATGACATATGGAATCTAATGCTAAGTCAACTATCGAAAACGGCAAAGCCATTCTTGGTATCGAATTCGGCTCCACTCGAATCAAGGCCGTCCTGATTGACCAGGAAAACAAGCCGATTGCCCAAGGAAGCCATACGTGGGAAAACCAGTTGGAAAACGGTCTCTGGACCTACAGTATCGATGCTATCTGGGCCGGGGTACAGGACTGTTACGCCGACCTCCGTGCAAATGTACAGAAGCAGTACGGAATTGAAATAGAAACCTTGGCCGCCATCGGAATCAGTGCCATGATGCACGGTTACATGGCTTTCAACGACAAGGAAGAGATCCTGGTACCGTTCCGCACCTGGAGAAACACCAATACCGGACAGGCTGCAGCCGAACTGTCGGAACTCTTTGTATACAACATCCCGTTGAGATGGAGTATCTCCCACCTTTATCAGGCTATCCTGAACAAGGAAGAACATGTAAAAGACATAAAGTTCCTGACTACACTGGCAGGCTATGTACACTGGCAGATTACAGGTGCAAAGGTGCTGGGTATAGGCGATGCATCCGGTATGCTCCCTATTGACCCGGAGACAAAGAACTACTCGGCTGAAATGATCGGAAAGTTCGACAAGCTGGTAAGCCCTTACGGCTTCAGCTGGAAACTGACTGATATCTTGCCTAAAGTTCTGCTGGCCGGCGAAGACGCAGGCTGCCTGACAGAGAAAGGCGCAAGACTGCTCGATGTTTCCGGACACCTGAAAGCGGGTATTCCTGTCTGTCCTCCCGAAGGAGATGCCGGAACAGGAATGGTAGCAACAAACGCCGTAAAGCAACGTACAGGAAACGTATCGGCAGGAACCTCTTCATTCTCAATGATCGTTCTGGAAAAGGATCTTTCCAAACCTTATGAGATGATTGATATGGTGACCACCCCCGACGGCAGTCTGGTAGCCATGGTACATTGCAACAACTGTACATCCGACCTGAATGCATGGGTAGGACTGTTCAAGGAATACCAGGAACTGATGGGTATACCGGTAGATATGGATGAAATATTCGGCAAACTCTACAATAACGCATTAAAAGGAGATACCGACTGTGGTGGCCTGATTTCATACAACTACTTCTCGGGCGAACCTGTAACCGGCCTGACAGAAGGACGTCCTCTGTTCGTCCGCACAGCCAATGACAAATTCAATCTGGCCAACTTCATGCGTGCTCATCTATACGCTTCAGTAGCCGTTCTGAAAATCGGTAATGACATACTTTTCAACGACGAAAAGATCAAGGTCGACCGAATTACCGGTCATGGCGGACTGTTCAAAACAAAAGGGGTAGGACAGCGTATCCTGGCCGCAGCCATCAACTCACCTATCTCTGTAATGGAAACGGCAGGTGAAGGCGGTGCCTGGGGTATCGCATTGCTCGGTTCCTATCTGGTCAATAATGACAAAAAACAGTCATTGTCCGATTTTCTCGATGAAAAAGTATTTGCAGGAAATACCGGCATCGAGGTTTCTCCTGAACCAGAATACGTAAAAGGTTTCAATGAATACATTGAACATTACAAGACCTGCCTGGCCATTGAAGAAGCTGCCGTGAAATTCAAGAAATAAAATAAGATCAGTCCGGGAATACCGGCAATCTCTTCCCAAATCAATCTCCTTATTCCTTTCTTTATATATAGGAATAAGGGGATTTTTTTATATAGTTGTACCAATAAGAAATAAATTTTACCTTTGTGGAAAACCGAGCTTCACATGAAAAACATCATTCCCTACCTCATAATCATCCTATGCCTGTCTGTATGTGCAAGAACCGGTTACGCTGCGACATCGGAAAAAGCAGTGAAGGAACTTCTGGAAAAAGCGCAAAAAGAACTCTATACCAATCCGCAACAGGTAGCCTATTATGCCACAAAAGCCAGGGCCGCCGCAACATCCCCATTACTACGTGCACAATCTCTCTATCTTTATGCACAGGCGGAAAAGCTCTTAGGAAATTTCGATGGATGTATTGAAGCCCTGTATGAAGCTGAAGATCTGCTCTCAAACAAGAAGGAAGGAACCGGCCTGAAAGGCCATATCTATAACCTGATGAGTGTAACTTATTGTAATCTGGGAGATTATGGCAAGGCTATCACATTAAGCGACAAGGCTATCTCCTTTTTCAAGGTACAAAATGATTCGCTCAATCTGGCATCATGCTACAATAACCGAGGAATCATACATATCCACATCAATGAATTTCCACAGGCAAACCGATTTCTGGAACAAGCTCTGGCCATCAACCGATCTTCAAAGAACCTGAAAAGCATAGCCAGCAATCTGAACAACCTCTGTCTGTTCAAGGACAGTATCAAAGAGCAAATGGAATGGATCAAAGAAGCAATTATCATTAACAAACATCTGAACGCCACCTGGTCATTGGGAGAAAACTACAATAACCTGGGAAAGCTCTACTACTACGACCGGAAATATCCGGAAGCTATAGCCGCACTCGAAAAAGCCTACCGACTGGCTTCAAGTATCGGAGCCAAAGGGATCATCTGCGACAATTATGAATATGCCGCACTGGTATACAGTGCCATAGGAAATTACAAGGTAGCTTATGAAAAACAGAAGGCCCTCTATAACCTGAGCAAAGAAATCCAGAGCGAGAACAAGCTGCGTACTGTAGAACAGCGCATCGCCCAAGACAAGCTCTTGGCACAACAGCAGAAAGAAGAACTGCAAGAACGGGAATATAGGATCAAACTGTTACGTCGGAATATCATGACCATACTGACTGTGGGAATCTCATTAGCCATTATCTGTTTCCTTTTGTTCCAACGCATAAAACGTAAGAAAAAAATCCAACTGCTCAACACACAATATATGTTGGAACAGTCGGAACATGAACTGGCCAAGTTTAAAATGCATCAGCAGAAAATGGAACTGGAAAATGTACAGCAGGAACTGGAAACCAGCAAACAGGAAACAACTAACTTCGCCTTGTTCCTGCAAAGCCGCAATGAACTGCTGGACAAAATCCAGGAACTGGTACGACAAGGGTACCGGATGGAAAAACAGGAACTGATTACGCATCTGAAAAAGATCAATGCCTTCATAGGCCAATATCAGACAAATAACAAAAACAACAGCATGACCCTACAGACCATAGACGAAAAGACCAAGGAATTTCTGACCCATCTGACTGAAAGGCATCCCAATCTCACACAGGGAGAGAAATACCTGGCCAGCCTGCTGAGGGTAAACTTATCTACCAAAGAAATCGCCATGCTGACCGGAAACACTCCCAAAACCATCAACATGAACCGATACCGCCTGCGCAAGGCTTTGGGATTGTCTTCAGAAGCAGATCTTATCGCTTATATACAGTCTATATGAACACTTCCTCGGAAACATCATGAAACGCCTATTCTGTAGATATATCATACATATATAAAACACTAATTATCAATGATATAAATCAACAGAATGTAGATATAAATCAGTACCGAAGACATGCCTGTGTAGACTCTTTGTGACAACAGATCAAAACGTCCTTCAATTCCTTTTGAATATATTTGGTTCATCGAAAAACTTAGTCGATTAACCTTAATATAAACGAAACACAAATGGAAAAAAGATGTTGTCTCAAAGCGTGGCAGTTCATATTCCTGCTAGCTTTATTGTTCCCCATGTCAGGGTTTGCACAAGCAATCCAAGTGAAAGGTACAGTACTCGATGCATCGGGAATGTCAGTTATCGGTGCAAGTGTCTTGGAAAAAGGAACCACCAACGGTATCATCACCGATCTGGATGGAAACTTTGAACTTCAGGTATCTCCCAATGCTACTCTTGTAATATCTTATGTCGGTTTCCAGACCCAGGAAATCGAAGTCAACAACCAACGCAGCTTTAAAATCATACTCAAGGAGGACACGGAAGTCTTAGACGAGGTAGTAGTGGTAGGTTACGGAACAATGAAAAAAAGTGATATGACCGGAGCCATTTCATCCGTAGATGTGGAAGAATTGACCAAACGTACCACAACCAATCCGGCCGAAGCCCTACAAGGGAAAATAGCCGGAGTAAATATCATGAAATCAGGAGGAAATGCCGGAGCAGGAGTTTCTGTAAAAATCCGTGGAGTAAAATCTTTCGGCGACAACGAACCGCTGTACATCATTGACGGGTTTCCCGGTGACATCAACAGCGTCAATCCGGTGGATATCCAATCAATGGAGGTGCTGAAAGACGGTGCAGCTGCAGCCATCTATGGTTCCGTTGCAGCAAACGGAGTGGTCATCATCACAACAAAAAACGGTAAGAAAGGCGAAACACACATTGACTTCAATACCTATCTGAGTATGACCCAAGTTGCCAAACGGCTGGAATTTCTGAATGCGGACCAATATAAATCAGTTATCAAATCAATGTATATAAATGCCGGTCGGGAAAACGAAATCCCAGCCTACTGCAATACCGATACGGGAATTGACACCCATTGGCAAGATGAAATGATGCGCAACGGATTTGCTCAAAATTACATGTTCAGTGTGAGAGGAGGCGGTGAAACAGCTCAATATTCCGTATCGTATAACCATGCTGACGACAAAGGTATTTTTCTGGGAAACGATTTCCGCCAGGACAATGCCCGCATGAAACTCCACATGAGCAAATACATATTTGATCTGGATGCCAATTTAGGGTTCCGTTATACAAAGAACCACCAGCCTACCTATTCGCTGAAGGAAGTATATAACATATCACCGCTCGTACCTGTATATGACGAGAATGAAAAATATGGTTTCGGACTTACAGCCAGCCAAGGACTTCCTTCCAACAACAATCCGATGGCCGACTATCATTACCGGAATGAAGTAGAAAAGACATTCAGCACAACTGCCAATGTTTCGTTGGGTATCAGAATTGCTCCATGGCTCAACTTCAAGACCAGCTATGCCTACCGTGGCAAACACTACAGATACACACTGCATTATCCCGATTATATTTCCAATGCACAGCAGACCCATCTATATCCCTACAACAGTGAATCAACCTATTACTGGGAAGAACAGGTAATTGACAATATTCTGAATTTTAACAAGGAATTCGGGAAACATAGTCTGAATGTAATGGTCGGTTCATCTATCAATACAACCAAGAACACATCGAACGGAGTGGCAGTAGAAGGTTTTTCCACCAGATATTCGGTCGATAAGGACGGTAACCTGGTAACCAAAGATGAACCGTCAGGATTCCTCGACCCGAGTTTCACAACAATCGATGCTGGTAAAGGCGGTACTTATACCGGAAACGGAACCAAATACACGTATAACCGTGCCTCGTTCTTCGGAAGAATCAATTATAACTTCAACGACCGCTATCTCATCCAGGCTACCATGCGTTACGACGGTTCATCCAAATTCGGGAAAAACAACCGTTGGGGTGCATTCCCTTCCATCGCTATAGGATGGCGTATCAGCGAAGAAAAGTTCTTCCCAAAGAACAGTTTCATCAACAATCTCAAGTTCCGTGCCAGCTGGGGACGCCTGGGAAATGAAAATGCTCTGGGATATTATGATTTCCAATCTCTTATATCTTCCTATAACACTTATTACGGAGGATACGTGCAAGGTAATGGAAGTAACCCGTGGGCCGGAGCAATTGCCTGGAACATGGAACGTAACGATCTGAAATGGGAAACCACCGATACAAAGAATATCGGATTCGATTACGGTATGTTCAACAACCGTCTGACCGGGAGCATCAACTATTATATCAACCAGACCGAAGATCTGCTGATCACTAAAAAACTTTCTCCATCGGCCGGTTACCAGAATCCGATACTGAATGTAGGCAAGATCCGCAACAAAGGATTCGAACTGGAACTGAACTGGAATGACAAAATAAAGGAGTTCGAATATAGCGTAGGATTCAATCTGAGTACCACACACAATGAAGTAGTAAGCCTTGCCGACAAAGGACAAGCCCTCTACTGCACCGGTCTGGTATATGGTACCGACTATACTCCGGCCTATGCCACCGAAGGTAAACCTATCAGTGCCTTCTACCTATACCGCACAGACGGAATTTTCCAGAGTGATGCAGAAGCCGCTGCCTATGTAAATGCCGACGGGAAAAAACTGCAGCCAAACGCCAAGGCTGGCGACATCCGTTTCAAGGATATAAACGGTGACGGAGTTCTGGACGAAAGTGACCGTGAATACTGCGGTACCGGAATCCCGAAAGTTGAAGCCAACCTGAACCTGTCGGCCGCATACAAGGGATTCGATCTGACTCTGTCACTGGGTAGTGCATGGGGACACAAACTGTTCAACGGTAACCGCTATTTTTATGAAAGCATGCAGACACCCGGACAAATGCTGACTACCGTACTGGATGCCTGGACTCCTTCAAATACCAAGACAGACATGCCGCGCGCCGTCTTGAATGACCCGAACAAAAATGCACGCGAATCTGAACGTTTCCTTGAAAAAGGTAATTTCGTCCGCCTGCGCCAAGCACAATTAGGTTATACCCTTCCGACCCATATCTTAAAAAAGATCTATATTGAAAAACTGCGCTTCTACATCAGTGGCGACAATCTGTTCACCATTACCCAGTATTCAGGTACAGATCCGGAATTTTCACGGAGAAGTCCGCTGGATACCGGTATAGACAGTTACATCTATCCGTTTACCCGTTCATTTACGGTAGGAGCACAATTGACATTCTAAACCATAACCATTCAATGACAGAAATATGAAAAAGTTCTTTTATCTAGCAAGTATATGCCTCGCCTTATCACTGACATCCTGCGAGGACTTCCTGTCTGTAGAATCACCGGACGAACTGACAGGCGACAATTATTGGAGAAACGAAGAAGATGCACAATCAGGACTTGCCGCTGCATATTCACAACTGTATCACGGGGATACGTACTCAACCAGTGAAGTACGCTGGCCGACAGAAGAATTCCGCGCCGACCTGTTCAAATTAGGAGGAGATGCCGGAAACTACGACCAATGGGTAGCCCTGTATTATTTCAACTATACCAATGGTAACACACAGTTTTCATATTACTACCAGGATTTGTATAGAGGCATCAACTTCGCCAATCAGGTACTGGCCAACGTAGCCAAAATCCCGAATCTGGACGAGAGCAAACGTAAAAGCATTCTCAACGAAGCCCATTTCCTAAGAGGATATTACCACATGATGCTCTTGCTGAACTGGGAAAAAATCATTATCCGCAATGAGTATATCGAAGAGACTTCCCAGTTAAACCGGCCCTTGTCTGAACGTGCAGACTGCTGGAACTTTGTCATCGAGGAACTGGAATACGCCACCGGTCTCCCGGAAAAAAGAAGTGACAATGAACTGGGACGTGCTACCAGCGGCTGTGCCTACTCATATCTGGGCTTTGCCTACCTGACCCGCGCCTACGAAGAACCCAGCCAGAAAGAGGCCTATCTGGAAAAAGCATTGACTGCACTGAACAACGTCAAAGGATATTCACTCGTAAGCGGAGACAAACTGATCGGAATGTTCAACGGGACAAACAAGAACTGTCCGGAATCCATCTTTGAAGTACAATACAGCAAAAGTGAAGCAAACGGTTCAGTCCACTATTCCTATATCAACCAATGGATCGGTTCAAGGGAACTGAACGGCTACGATGAAATTCTTCCGGGTACGGTTCTGATGGAAGAATACATGAAAGAAGGAAAACTGAACGACGGACGGTACGATGAACGTCTGTATAATACCATCTATTTCAAATGTGACTATTTCAATGACGGTACCGGCAGAGTAATGGGCAAGGAATATGATGACCTGTTCAGTGAAGACAGACCCGCATTCCGTAAGTTCACATCACCTACCCTGAAAGAAATGAGCGACGCATGTGCCATCAATATTCCGTTAATGCGCTATGTAAATGTCCTGCTGATGAAAGCGGAAGTACTGAACGAGCAAGGACATCCCGAACAGGCTATCCCTATCATCAACGATATCCGCAAGATACATGGAAACATGCCTCCTATGTCAGGAACGACCCAACAGGAAGTACGTAACCAGATAGAACATGAACGTATCATTGAATTCCCGCTGGAAAGCTACAGATGGTACGACCTGCGACGCTGGGGAAAGACGGCCGAAGCCCTACAGAAAGCAGGACGCAGCGGATTCGATAACAGCAAGCTGTTCTATCCGATACCTAAATGGGAAATTGACGCCAACCCCGAAGTAAAATAAAAGATTTGTAAACTGAGAAAGAATATGTTTACAGTTATCGGACTCATGCTGGGAGGTATGGCTGCCGGTTTTCTCCTCCGCAAGCGGGAACTTTCATGGACAAGCAAGGCCATTACCTTACTTATCTGGATACTTCTTTTTCTTCTGGGAGTGGAAGTGGGAAGTAACCGCCGTATCATAGAAGGGATAGCTACATTGGGGATAGAAGCTTTCGGCATTACACTGGCATGTATATCAGGAAGTTGCATATTTGCGTGGGGATTATGGTACCTGCTATACAGAAGGGAAGGAGGAAATGCATGAAAGGAAGTCTGATTATAGTCGGATTCTTCGCCATCGGTACCCTATGCGGAATATTCCACCTTATCCCATTCGATATGACAGAAAGCAACATAAGCTTCTATGCCTTGTGTGCATTGATGTTCTGTGTAGGATTAAGCATCGGAAACGATCCGCAAACCTTGAAGAATTTCCGTTCCCTGAATCCCAGACTGATATTCCTGCCGGCCGCTACCATAATGGGAACCTTATCGGCAGCCGCGCTGGTCAGCCTTATTCTGCCGCACAGAAGTGCGGCAGAATGTATGGCTGTAGGATCCGGATTCGGGTATTATTCACTTTCCAGTATCTTCATTACAGAATACAAAGGTCCGGAACTGGGAACCATCGCCCTGCTTTCGAACATTACCCGCGAAATCATGACCCTGCTGTGTGCCCCGCTACTGGTCCGCTGGTTCGGTAACCTCGCCCCGATAGCAGCCGGAGGAGCCACAACGATGGATACCACACTCCCTATCATAACCCGTTATGCCGGACAACAGTTTGCTGTAGTATCCATATTCCATGGTTTCGTCACCGATTTCAGCGTACCGTTCCTGGTAACGTTCTTTTGTTCCATTTAAATAAAAACACTTCATGAAAAGACACTTTTTCTATATAGCATGCATACTTGCCTCATTCACTACCAAGCGCATATACGCCGAATCTGTTCCATGGCAAGACCCGCAGGTCAATGAAATAAACCGTGAACCGATGCATGCGCATTTCATTCCATTCATCAGTGAAAAGGCGGCATTGTCACAACAGGCCCTACCCGATTTACAGCGTTTTGAGGTAAACCCGCAAACGGAACGGCGTATCTCGTTTGACGGGACCTGGAAATTCCTCTTTTCCCGGAACAATGACGCATGCCCGTCCGATTTCCATCATACGGATTACAACACCAGCCAATGGAAAGACATTGAAGTTCCAGGAAGCTGGGAACTTCAAGGATTCGACTCTCCTATCTATACGGATGTATCTTATCCGTTCCCTTGCAATCCGCCTTACGTTCCATCCGATTATAATCCGGTAGGAGCTTATGTACGTGAATTTACCGTTCCCGAAACATGGAACGGAATGGATATATTCATCGACTTTG
The DNA here is from genome assembly GCF_900128495.1 of Bacteroides ilei. Taxonomy (GTDB): domain Bacteria; phylum Bacteroidota; class Bacteroidia; order Bacteroidales; family Bacteroidaceae; genus Phocaeicola; species Phocaeicola ilei. The sequence continues at coordinate 1,504,381 of NZ_LT635801.1, read as the reverse complement.
AAGGGGTAGAATCGGCTTACTACTGCTGGATCAACGGTAAACTTGCCGGATACAGTGAAGACAGCCGACTCCCCGCGCATTTCAATATAACCAGGCTGTTGAAGAAAGGAAAGAACAGACTGGCAGTAAAGGTATTCCGTTTCAGTGACGGCTCTTATATGGAAGACCAGGACTACTGGAAATACAGCGGAATAGAAAGAGACGTCTATCTGTACGCCCGTCCCCAAAGCCGGGTCAAAGATTTCAAGCTGACAGCAGGAATGACAAACGGATACCGGGACGGAGAGTTCAATGTAGATATTACCTTACACAATCCCCGACAAGGACAACACGTGGAATTCAAAGTTCTGGATACACAAGGTAAAACCGTCTACATGCAAGAGAAAAAAATAAGGAACGCTACCGATACCTTATTCACCGGGAGCCATTTGTTCAAGAATGCACCGGCCTGGACTGCAGAAACGCCCAACCTGTATACGCTGGTCGTGAATACATTCGATAAGCAAGGAAAAACGATGGAATCATTCGCACACCCCTTCGGATTCCGTACGGTAGAGATGAAAAACGGACAACAGCTTATCAACGGTGTTCCGGTACTGTTCAAAGGAGTGAACCGCCACGAACACGATCCTTACAAAGGACGGTCGATCGACGTAGCAAGTATGGTGACCGATATCCGTCTCATGAAACAGTTCAATATCAATGCAGTACGTAACTGCCACTATCCCAACCATTACCAATGGTACGCACTATGCGACAAATATGGCCTTTACCTGGTAGGTGAAGCCAATATCGAAAGCCACGGTATGATGAACCACAAGGATGGTACACTCGCCAATTATCCGGAATGGGAATCCGCATTCATGCAGCGCATGAGCCGTATGGTAATGCGCGACCGCAACTGTACGGCTATCGTAACCTGGTCATTGGGAAATGAATCCGGTTACGGCAAGCATTTCGAAACAATATACAATTGGACTAAAAATACTGACCCGACCCGTCCGGTACAATACGAAGGAGGAGGATATGAAGGCAAATCAGACATTTACTGTCCGATGTACCCCCGTATATGGTCACTCCGTCGCCACATCAACCAGCGCGACGCACGTCCGATGATCATGTGCGAATATGCCCATGCCATGGGAAACAGCGTAGGTAACCTGCAGGATTACTGGGACCTGATATACAAATACGACCAGCTCCAGGGAGGATTTATCTGGGACTGGGTAGACCAGACGTTTGCAAAGGAAGATGGACGAGGAAACAAAATCTGGGCATACGGAGGTGACATGGGATATGTAGGCATACCCAATGACTCCAACTTCTGTGCCAACGGCCTGGTTGCCGCCGACCGCTCTCTGCATCCTCACATCTACGAAGTGAAAAAAGTATACCAATACATTCATTTCAGCCCAGTGGCCTTTACAACGAACCGGATCACAGTAACCAACCGTCATGATTTCATCAATCTCTCCGGATATCTTCTGCGTTGGAGTGTCGAAGCCGACGGGAAAAATATCCAACAGGGAACAATGGATTTTCCACCGGTGCCAGCCCGTCAAAGCCAGGAAATCTCATTACCTTTACAGCCTATCAGTGCAAGTGAAAAAGAATACTTTCTGAAGCTTGAAGCTGTAACCCGCCAAGATACTCCGATGATACCGGCCGGCCATGTAGCAGCAATGGAACAATGGAAACTGCCAGTAGAACAGATTATTCCGGAAATGGAACCCATAAGCGGAACCTTGACAACGGAACGCACTCCGGAATCCATCAGCCTGAGCGGAAACAGCTTCCGGGTCTGCTTCTCTGTCCGAAACGGAGAAATGACAACTTTGGAATATAACGGGAAAAACCTGATCAAAGCAGGGCTGCAGGCCAACTTCTGGCGAGGACTGACTGATAACGATGTGGCTAACGGAACACCAGAACGCTGCCGAATCTGGCAGGATGCGGGAAAGAATGCCCGCCTGAAGGATTTGAAATTGACCGAAGCTACAGACAAGCGGCAAGCCATTGTCACCGCTACATACCGTATGGAAGAACAGGACGCCGATCTGGATATTTCCTATATCATCCGCCCCGAAGGTACCATAAAAGTCACCATGAAATTCATCCCGGGAAACAAGGAACTGCCTGAGATGCCCCGACTGGGTATGCGCCTGATACTTCCGGCCGAATATGAAACAATGACCTGGCTGGGAAGAGGCCCTCACGAAAATTATGCCGACCGCAAGAGCAGTGCCGCAATCGGTTTATATACAGCCAGTGTATGGGAACAGTATCATCCATACGTACGCGCACAGGAAACGGCAAACAAATGTGATGTCCGCTGGGTAGCCTTACGTAATTCCGACGGAGAAGGCCTGCTCGTTACCGGAGAAGAACCGATGAGCGTCAGTGCATGGAATTTCCCGCAAGAAGACATTGAATACCGCCCGTTCAACGTAGAACGCCGTCATGGAAGAAGCGTAGAGAAAAAGGATCTGGTATGGCTGAATATAGACCATCGGCAGATGGGAGTAGGCGGTGACAATACATGGGGGGCACACGTACACTCCGAATATACCGTCACCCCTCACGCCTGGACATACAGTTTCACTCTCCGCCCCTTGGGAGCCGGATCGGACGTCATACAGGAAACGTATAAAAAATTTTTCTAACCACATAACCAGATGAAAACAAACATAATAAAAACATTGTTGCTGTCGGGAATCATAAGCGGCTTCGCAGCCTGTACCACGACCTCTCCCAAAGACATGTCATACGACAGGAACCGATATGAATTCAACGATATACTGGATATCCGGCTTACCCCCGATTCCACGGTCAGCCGTGTAGGCTGTTTTACCGACGCCGGCTCATGGATGGGGTTCACCCTACCTCAGTCAGACAGATGGGTCAACGGTTTTTGCGGTCCGTTCAGCATTGACAACCGTATATGGTTCGCCCAGGCAGCCGTAGAGGTAGGATTATCAGGCAAAAAAGATGTCATGACTCCAGATTCGGTATCCTATTTTCCCGGAGAAGTATACATGGCCTCATCATCTGCGGAAGGAAGGATTTTCCAACGCATGAATTTCATTGACGCAAATACAGCCCTCCTGCAGGTAGAGACAGACTGCAAGGCCGGGCTGAGTTTCACCGCCCGCCAATGGAACAGCCATATACGCCTGGAAGCCGAAAGGAATACAGTCACGGCCTACCATCCCAACGGAGAAATCATCACTCTTTCATTCGGAAATGACATTACCCTTACCTGTGACAAACACAATTACATGGCACAGACTCAGCCCGGATGTAAAAAGGCAGTCGTAGCCATCTCTTTTTTCACTTCCGAGAAGGAACTGCTTGCCAACCGGCAACACATACAGTTTCTGCTGAACAACCCCAAAGAAGAGCTGGCACAGAATACCGCACGCTGGAACGGTTATCTGCAGAATGTATTGCGTGATGACATGAAACCTGAATATGACCGGATTGCAGTCAAATCGGTCGTAACACTGATTTCCAACTGGCGGACACACAGGGAAGGTCTCCTACACGAAGGAGTCATTCCCAGCCACGCTGTCGGTTATTTTATCGGATTCTGGGCATGGGACAGTTGGCGGTTTTCGGCTGCACTGGCCAGTTTCGCCCCCGAACTGGCAAAGAACAACATCCGGGCCATGTTCGATTACCAGTTGCCCGACGGCATGATTATAGACTGCATCTACACGAACTCAGCCGAGAACAATGCACGCGACAGCAAACCGCCCCTGGTATGTTGGGCTGTTGACAAGATCTTCACCCACACACAAGATACCGCCTTTGTCAAGGAAATGTATCCGCAACTGCTGGCCTATTACAAATGGTGGTATGTCAAACGTGACCACAACCACAACGGAATCTGCGAATTCGGCTCCACCGACGGGACATTGGAAGCGGCGGCATGGGAAAGCGGCATGGACAATGCCATACGTTTTGACCATACCGGGATGCTGAAGAATGCAGAAGACGCCTGGAGTATGGATCAGGAAAGTGTCGACCTCAATGCCTACCTGGCCTATGAATGTAGGTTGCTGAAAAAATTTGCCTCACTGGCGGGTACCACATTCGACGGTCCGGACTACAGCGACAAAATAGCCGACTACTTTTTCGACGAACAGACCGGCTGGTTCTGTGACCGCCGGCTGAGTGACGGCAGCTTCATTGCAGAACCGGGATGCGAAGGTTACACTCCGTTCTGGGTAGGGATAGCCGACCAGCGGCAAATGGATAAAGCACTCGTCCTGCTTACCGATACCACCAAATTCTCGACCTACATTCCTTTCCCGACAGTAGCAGCCGACAATCCAAAATGCGATTCAAACGGTTACTGGAGAGGCCCCATCTGGCTGGACCAGACTTATCAGGCCATCACAGGACTGAGAAACTACGGTTACAAAGAACTTGCCGACCGATATACAGAACAGGTTTTCGAACGTTGCCAAGGACTGAAAGAAGACGCTCCTATCCATGAAAATTACGGGACACACGACGGAAAACGGCTACAGGCACCCCATTTCAGCTGGAGTGCATCACACCTCCTGATGATGTATGAAGATTACAATAAATAACAGTCTCAAGCTCAATTTTCTTATAATCAAAAGCTGCACACCTCTCCTACATTAAGAAAGTGTGCAGCTTCTTTTTTGAATTCATCATTTCATCCATTTCTGTTGCGCATCCGGCAATTCTGTCCAATCTTTCTGGACATAACCGGCAGAAGCATCCGTTACAATCAGTACCTGATCATTTCCACTGTTGTACCCGCCATCAAACTGAAAGAAAGTCACTTTATTTTCAAACTCACCTATATAAGTCAGCTTGCCACTCTTGGCAGCATACCACCACGCATTTTTCCTTGTCCCTTCAATTTTAGTCAGGTCAATCTGCATAGGTATCCCGCTATAATTATATACCAGCATATAGTCCTTTCCACGGGTTGCGATCACACGGTCGTAACGGATACCGTTCTTACCGGCGATGACGCTTTGATCGGGCACACGTTCAAAGAACGGAAACGTCAGAATCAAGTTCTTCAGATACTTCATCTGGTTAAAGCCCGGATCCTTCAATGCTTCATACCAAGGCTTGTCGGCTCCATAGGCCGCACTGTATCCAGGACGATAAAACTGCATGATCGAATTATGCCCGTAAGTATGACCGAAGGAACCGGCAAAGACCGACCAGTATGCATAACGGCGGACATCAGCATCGCTCCAACGGACTTCTTCCGGATCATGCAGACCTTGAGGAATGTCTTCATAGACAGGTTCCCCATCCAGGACAGGCTTTAACGGAGTCTCAGCCTGACAAGCTTCCACATAACGCCAGTTATCTTCTTCCGTATTTTCCTTAATCGGGTAATCTCCGTCGCCATTGCGCTGTCCATACCGGCGGTGTCCGCTTTGGAACATGTTGAAGTCCAGCCATTCCGCATTGTTGAACCACTTGGCGGAAGTAGTACGGCCACGCGGATGGAACGTCATTACATGGTTTTTGTCGACTGCCTTGATGGAAGTAGCCAAAGCCTCCCATACTTCTGTCTTCACATCCCCCCGGATATCCCCACCTATAATCCATATGATGTTCGGAGCATCCTTATACCGTTCGGCAAGAAACGTCCCGTAAGCTTGTGCCTCCTTCACATCCATCAGTCCCTGACTGACAGGAGTACCCCAAATACAGACCATACCGATATAGATTCCATATCGTTCGGCAGTACGGATAATATAATCCATATGATCCCAATAACCATATACACCTTTACGGTCGATATGACTGAAGTCAAACCCGTCAGTCATAGAATACTGCCCATAAAAGTTCATGGAAGGCACTCCGTTCAAAGTCTGCACCTGCACGACATTATAACCTGCATTTTTACAACACTCCAGATAATAAGGAACCTCTTCCCGGTTCAAACGCTCTGGCATAAGCCACCCCGTTTCTCCCAACCAGAAAAAAGGAGCCCCGTTCTCATGCTTCAGATAACGATGTTCTTCCGAAACCGTCAATTTCCCATTTTTCCAGGGGATATAAGTTTCCGATTTTTCTGCAGCCCATAAAATAGCCGGACAGCACAGCAGCAATACCGATAACACAATGACTGATGTTTTTTTCATAGTTATGATTCTCAATTATTACAATGTTACATTCCTGACATTCAATACGTTTTTATTTTCCGCCTACAACATGTACTATCGGGTTCCAGCCACATCCGTATGATTCCGTAAATCAAACCAGATTTTTATCCGAGACCCTTCATCACCTACATTTATCTTGACCGATGAAGATTCGCCACCGGTTCCCTGTGAGTTGACAGCGGGTATCTCCAGCAAAAAAGAAAGATCACCTGCCGGATATTCCACTACAGACATACCCCGGTCTTCCCGGTCACGCGATTCTTCAGGCGTAAACACACGCAAATAAAGTCCTTCCGTTTCCGAATAAACTGTCAACGGCGCATTTCCGGACTGTAGAGTAACCCAATAAAGATCGCCATGATAACCCTTAAATTCCGGATATACTACAGGAATATGATATTCACCGGTAACCGTGTTGTTATACGTTTTCTGCCATATACCGTAACGGGTACCCCGTATGCGGTTTTTCCACACCCGGTAAGGACCACGTCCCAACCAGCGCATCCCTTTTACCTCATTCTCCGGATAAGAGAATGTGAATCCCAGGTTATACACCTTTTTATCATAAAAATCTCCCCGGCGGTTAAGTACCACTGCATCCATACCCAACAGACCGGAAGGTGTCATCCGCCAGACAATCGAATCTACCGCTCCGGCATACTTTACGGCATAAACGGCCGTATCGCCTTGCATACGTACGGCAGAAGTCTGCAGCTGCACCTTCATCCCCACCGGAAGAGGACCGTTGGAAAGAGGAATAGTCAGCCCGTCACACGAAAGCCGCACCAACATTCCATCCGAACGGTTAAAAACAGCACGACTATGTCCGGCTTCCAATGTCACATAATTTTCATCAGCCTGCCAATGCGCCTTTTCTCCATTACCTTCTGCCGATGTCAGGTAATTCTCAACGTAGGAGTGAGGACTACGAATGGGGTATGTCCATGTACAAACCGTATCACCTGCCGTACCATAAGCCTCCAGTTCCAGCACATCACCTTTCTGAAAAGCTTCCGGAAGCATGAAACGGGCCGTTCCTGTCTCACCCGGCGCAATGGATGGTAATGTCACATCTCCCTCAGCCAAACAGACTGACTGATCCGACAAAAGAGGTATCTGCCACACACGCCATTTCATACGGACCTCATCCATACTTGTAAACAAATAGTTGTTGGTCACACGAAACTGTCCGCAGAACGACTGATTCACCCGGAAAGGTTCTATCTGCACAGGAGACCACACTTCACGGACCGTATAGAAACTTCCTTCTTTCTGGCGGTCTGCACTGACAATACCATCCGGTGCATTCGGACCGTATGTATCCATTTCACCGGTGTCTGTCCGGTATAGGGCCTCATCTACATAAGCCCACAAAAAACCTCCGGCAAACAAAGGACTACTACAGAACTTTGCCCATAATCCATCCAGTCCAGCACCCTGGCCGCGGTCATACAAGCCATGAAGGAATTCGGTCATCATAAACACTTTCCGTCCACGATCCATTCGATACACATTATCTTGTCCGGTAGGATAATGCCGTGTATCCAATCCGTCAAAATCTGCCCACGGATGAATGACATGGCGATGCTGCGGATCATAGTCAGCAAAACGGCGGTCCACCGTTGTATTCCATCCACCTTCGTTACCATTTCCCCAAAGGAATATACAAGGATGATTCACATCCCGCGTTATCATTTCCGGCAGCAACCGTAACGCAATGGTATCACTATAATGATTCTGCCAGCCACACAACTCGTACACATAAAGCAACCCCAAAGAGTCACACAAATGCAGGAAATGTTTGTCGGGCGGATAATGGGAACGTACAGCATTCATATTCATCTGTTTAATGAGCAAGGCATCCTTCAGGTCAAGATCCGGGCTCACCGTACGGCCCTTCTCCGGATCAAAACAATGCCGGTTAGTACCTTTCACCAACAGACGCGTCCCATTGAGATAAATACCATCGGCAGGACGAAAATCGATTGTACGGAAACCTATGCAATCCGTAACCTCATGCACAACTGTCCCCTTATCATCAATCAGTTTAAGCGTAAGACGATAAAGATTGGGGTGTTCAGGATCCCAGGTCTTGATTCCCGCCCACTGCGTGGTCAATGTCTGTTTTCCGTCAGTCGACAATTTACAAACCTGCCTCCCCACAAGTGTCTGCAAATCGGCTGTCGACAAGGCCAATTCCAACCGGCAGTTCTCCTGCAAATGTTCCAGAAAAACATCCGTATGCAAAGTTCCGTCGGCACGGGCATCCACCGCAAAACGTTCTATATGCATCCGGGGTTTTGCTTCCAGATAGACAGGACGGTAAATGCCGCCAAAAAGCCACCAATCCGCCCGACGTTCAGCTGCATTAACAGACGGATCGGCAGACTGCTTATGCACAGTTACTTCCAATGTATTCTTCCCCTTGAATTTCACCAGTTCCGTAATGTCATAAGAAAAACGGTAAAATCCGCCCTGATGCACAGGTCCTGCAGAAACGCCATTGACTTTCACATCCGCATCCGTCATTACACCTTCGAAGACAATGCGTATCCGTTTGTCCCGCCATTGCCCGGGCACACTGAAACGATGCCGGTAGATGCCATACTCATCATGACAATCATGCTCCCGGTAATCATTATACTGTTTATACTTTTCCCACTCCTTATAGATGTAATAACGTCCGTATGTATAACCGCCAAAGCCCTGCTGTTCCCAGCATGAAGGCACTTGTATTTTTTCCCAACTTCCCGATTTCATGCCGGACGAACACCAGAAATCCCAAGTCACTGTGTGGTCAGCATCCTTTCCCGAGAGATAAAACACTTCAGTTTGCTGTGCTTTCGCTTCCCAAAGGCACAAACTGAACAGAAACAAATAAACGTAACGTATCATATGTTTTTTATCTTAATAATAAGTCCGGCATTTCATACAACCATTTCCACCTTCCCAGGAAAGGGATCAATCCATATCAACGGGAATAAAAAAACTCCGGAATGAACAAACTTACAAGTCTCAGAGTTTTTTGTAGACCAAATCCAGTTTTGTATACTTACGTTCCTGCGGATTATTCCAATGCTCCATCAGTCCGAGCGGTTTTTCAAGAGGCTTGCCGTCCTGCTCCGGGTCATAGACAGTGCCGCTCACCGGTGACGGTATGGTGGCAGCTTCACGCAGATATTCATCGCAATAATTGAAACTACCGAACTCGGGCCATTCACCGATAAGCATATCCATACCCACTACGTCGCATGCAAGCGGATCCTGTGACACAATAAGTGAGCAACACCAGTCGCCATTGAAGGGCTCCTTCTTCCACTTGGGATTCGGTTTCCCGTTCACATCACGCGAACCGTATGTGCCGTCAATCAGAAACAGCAGACATTTCTGACCGAGGTCCTTGTGCCCTATGAAGTCAACAAAAGTTTTGTAGCCAGGCTTACCATGTTTCTTGTCCGGACTGAAATTGTTGTGTGCGTTCTTACGCCACAACAGGTTTATATCGGTAGCACCATACCAGTTTTTAGCAGTCAGAGTCACACCCGGCCCTTTGTGGGTCTTCAGCAGGGCACTGTTAATCAGGTAGTCAGCATCCACTATACACTTGGCCAGACCGCGGGCCAGCCGCCCGTTGTCAGCCGAATACTTTATCTGGTCCTCATAATACTCACATTTCAGACGGCCACCACCACCGATATTGTCAATAAAAACCACCTCAGGAAACTCCCTGTGACACTTGTTGAATATACTGTCGGTAATGGCACGACTCGGCTCGCAGACCACAATGTCTGCCGGACTCACTCCCGCATCGTTCACCAGACTGCGCACCAAAGCCAGAGTAACGAAAGGCGACGAATTAAGATCGATAGTGTCACGGTGCGTAATCGCATTGTTCATATTAAGCTTTATGGCTATCTTCTCACCTTTTCTATATCCGCGATTGCCATGATTACGTCTGGCATTGAAGTCCTTAAACAATGCACGCCACGCTTTCTTTGCGTTTTTCTCACCCGTAAGTTGCACAACAGCCTCACGCACCATAGCATCGGCTTTGCTCTGACTGTTCCAGCGGTCCTCCATCCACAATCCGGTTTCACCGTCCCAGGTGGCTACCCCAGGGCTGTGAATCCACGCAACACGTGCCGGATGAATACCTATGCCACGGCCGAGGGGATCGTTGGGCTTAACAAACAAATGCGGTTGGGCTGTTACTATATGGCAGGCCAGCAATGAAAGAATGGCAAAAACAAGTATACCAATGTTTCTATTCTTATTCATTTTTCACTTAATAAATTAAAGATAAAAAAAAGACGGCGGCAAACGCACACCGTATGCTTCGTAAAAGTAATAAAAATTTTATTTAGTAATTATAAATTTTTAACCTGTCCTCTAATTTTCAATATTTTTATGCTTTACCAAATCTCATAAACAAAAGGTCGGACAGGTACTTGAAAAAGAACTTGATATTCTGTAAAAAGAACTTGCTCTTTGATAAAAAAGAACTTGAACTTCACAAAGAAAGGACAAGGTCTTTGCCTTCAAATTCCAAGGCATTTTCCAGAAGCCTCTATTTTAAAATAAAAAAAAGGGAAACAAGGCCTCTTCCTAAGCCCTGGTTCCCTTTCCGACTATTTTTTCTGGATTTTACAGTTTGATTTTCTTCTTTACGGCTTTCGACTCGTTATGCAGTCTGTCGAGTGCGGTCACCACATACCTATATTTGGTCTTACCGTCTTCATATGGAAGTTTATAGAAGGTGTCGCGGGTAATGGAAATGATATGCGAAGGATCATCCAGATTCACCTTTTCCCCATTATCGAAACGATACACTACATACTGGACGGCCTCATCCATCACATCCTTCGCTTTAGGAGCGGTCCAGAACAGAATATACCCGTCAGATGTCCAGACCGGCTTCAGCTTTTTCACCTTACCCGGAGCCTTGTCATCCATAAAAGGAGAAACGGGAAGCAATGCCGGATACTTATGATACACGTTCACCAGCATGTCACGATAATGGCCCCTGTTCTTGACGACAGCCGCCGCATACCATTGGCAACTTCCCTGAATGGTTGGCAATGAACGCTGCAAGTTATATTTCGCCGGTATCTGGCTCTGGTTGGGATTTTTCGGATCGGCCTTGGATACGGTACGGATCACATCCTGACCGATATACAGCGGACGGGCAGAAGAATTCCGTGCCCACCAACGTACCAACGTATCATAATCGGCTGCAGGATGACCGATTTCCCAATATACCTGAGGTATGTTATAATCTACCCAACCGTTATTTACCCATAACAGGATATCGGCATAAAGATCATCATAGTTCTGCAAACCGTTGGTATCGCTTCCGTTGGGACTGGACTTCTTGTTACGGTAAATCCCGAATGGAGAAACACCGAACTTTACCCACGGCTTACAGGCACGCACAGTTTCATGGATTTCCTTGATCAGGACATTCACGTTATCACGGCGCCAGTCACCCCTGTCGGTAAATCCACGTCCGTAGGCAGCATAACTCAAATCATCATTGAATTTCTCTCCCGGATTAGGATAAGGATAGAAATAGTCGTCCATATGGATGGCATCTATATCATAACGGTTCACGATATCCCTCACAATCTTACAGATATACCTTCTGGACTCAGGATATCCCGGATCAAAATAAAGCTGTCCGGCATAACGTACAAACAGCTCGGGATGCTTGTTATACGGATGCATCGGCGACAATGCAGTGGTCCCTTTTGTCTGAGCACGGTAAGGATTGATCCATGCATGGAGTTCCATCCCCCGTTTATGACATTCTTCCACCATAAACTGCAGAGGATCCCAATATGGCTGCGGCGCCTTTCCCTGTACGCCGGTAAGAAAACGGCTCCAAGGTTCATATGAAGAGGCATAAAGTGCATCACACTCGGCGCGGACCTGGAATATAATGGCATTGATACCCGCCTCCTTCAAATTGTCCAGCTGGCCGACAAGTGTCGCCTTCATCTTATCTGTAGACATTCCCTGGAACTGACCGTTCACACACTGTATCCACGCACCTCTAAATTCCCGTTTAGGATAAACTGTCTGTGCCGAAACGCTCCCCACTATAAAAAGGACCGCCAGCAAGAGCAGCAAAGTTCTTGATTTCATGCTTTCGTTCGTATTTTATAATCGAAGTGCAAATATAAATAAATTCCATTACAAAGTTTTTATTTTTGGAGGGATGCAATGAAAGCTGGTTAAAAATATATATGTATCTTTGTCTCTCAACAGAAAATTAAACATACAAGCATGTCTGAAAGCAATTTCATATCAATAAAGGGAGCAAAGGTCAATAATCTGAAAAACATCGATGTCAACATTCCCCGTAACAAACTGGTCGTCATTACCGGATTGTCCGGTTCAGGGAAATCCTCTTTGGCTTTCGACACATTATATGCAGAAGGGCAGCGCCGCTATGTGGAAAGCCTGTCATCGTATGCCCGACAATTTCTGGGCAGGATGAGCAAGCCGGAATGTGATTTCATCAAGGGGATACCGCCTGCCATAGCTATCGAACAGAAAGTCATCAGCCGGAATCCCCGTTCTACAGTAGGTACATCGACCGAAATCTATGAGTACCTGCGCCTGCTTTTCGCACGTATAGGCAAGACCTACTCCCCTGTCAGCGGGCAGCTTGTCAAGAAAGACAGTCCTGAAGATATAGTCAACTGTATGCTTACCTATCCAAAAGGTACACGATATACTGTACTTACCCCGATTCTTCCCCGGGAAGGACGTACCCCAGCCGAACAGATTGAAATGGATATGAAAGAGGGATTTACCCGTCTGGAAGTAAACGGTGAAATGATCCGGATAGAGGAATACAGTTACAATGAAAAAGATACCGTCTATCTGCTGGTAGACCGGATGAGCTGTGACGATACCAAAGATGCCATGAGTCGTCTGACCGATTCTGCCGAAACAGCTATGTATGAAGGCGACGGAGCCTGTATGCTCCGTTTCTTCCTGCCGGACGGAACGACCCGGCTGCACAGTTTCAGTACCAAATTCGAAGCCGACGGTATCAAGTTCAATGAGCCTTCTGACCAAATGTTCTCCTTCAATTCTCCGTTAGGTGCCTGCCCTACATGCGAAGGGTTCGGGAAAATCATCGGTATAGACGAGCATCTGGTAATCCCTAACCGTGCACTGAGTGTCTATGATGGAGCTGTAATGTGTTGGAGGGGAGAAAAGATGAGTGAATGGCTCAAAGAATTCCTGCGTGAAGCACCCGCACATGATTTTCCTATCTTTACCCCTTACTATGAACTGACTCAGGAACAGAAAGACTACCTGTGGCACGGCCCGCGTGAAAAGGTATGTATCGATTCTTTCTTCAAGATGCTGGAAGAAAACCAGTATAAAATCCAATACCGTGTCATGCTGGCCCGTTACCGTGGAAAAACAACTTGTCCGGAATGTCATGGAAGCCGTCTGAAAAAAGAAGCTCTGTATGTCAAGGTAGGAGGACATAACATAGCCGAACTGGTAGAAATGCCAGTAACCCGACTAAAGGAATTCTTCCGTTCCCTGGAACTAGACGAACATGACCAGACCATAGCGGCCCGCCTGATGAATGAAATAAATAACCGGTTGAATTTTCTGGTTGACGTAGGCTTAGGATATCTGACTCTGAACCGGTTAAGCAACTCACTCTCCGGAGGTGAAAGCCAACGTATCAACCTGGCTACTTCTTTGGGAAGCAGCCTGGTAGGATCATTGTATATACTGGATGAACCGAGTATCGGACTTCATAGCCGTGATACAGCCCGCCTCGTCAAGGTTCTCCGCCAGCTGCAGCAACTGGGCAACACGGTAGTAGTTGTAGAACACGACGAAGAAATTATCCGTGCAGCCGATTACATCATCGACATCGGTCCGAAAGCCGGACGACTGGGTGGTGAAATAGTTTACCAAGGTGACATGAAAGATCTGAAACCCGGCAGCAACAGCTATACTGTCAGATACCTGCTGGGAGAAGAAACCATACCACTCCCGGCAAGCCACCGCTCCTGGAACAACTACATCGAAATTAAAGGTGCCCGTGAAAATAACCTGAAAGGTATTGATGTACGCTTTCCGCTGAATGTCATGACGGTAGTAACCGGTGTCAGCGGTTCCGGAAAAAGTACATTGGTACGGGACATCTTCTATAAAGCCCTGAAACGGGAATACAGTGAAGCAAGCGACCGCCCGGGAGAATTCGTATCCCTGGAAGGCGATCTTTCAATGGTAAAAGACATTGAGTTTGTCGATCAGAATCCCATAGGGAAATCGTCCCGGAGCAATCCGGTCACCTATGTGAAAGCCTATGACGAAATCCGCAAACTGTTTGCCGAACAGCCACTTGCCAAACAAATGGGATACACAGCCGGATATTTCTCATTCAATACAGAAGGAGGACGCTGCGAAGAATGCAAGGGTGAAGGGACCATTACCGTAGAAATGCAGTTCATGGCCGATCTGGTATTGGAATGTGAATCATGCCACGGCAAACGGTTCAAAAGTGATACGCTGGAAATCAAATATGAGGATAAAAACATTTACGACATCCTTGAGATGACGGTAAACCAGGCTATCGAATTCTTTACGGAACACGGCCAGAAGAAAATTGTAAAGAAACTGCAGCCCCTGCAGGAAGTAGGCCTCGGCTATATAAAATTAGGTCAGTCTTCATCAACCTTATCGGGAGGAGAAAACCAGCGTGTCAAACTGGCCTATTTCCTGAGCATAGAAAAAGCCCAGCCTACCATCTTTGTCTTTGACGAGCCGACAACAGGACTGCATTTCCATGACATCAAGAAACTACTGGATGCCTTTGACGCCTTGATCGAGAGAGGGCACACTGTAGTGATTATCGAACACAATATGGATGTTATCAAATGTGCAGATTATGTAATTGACCTCGGTCCGGAAGGAGGAGACCAAGGAGGAAATCTGGTAGTCTGTGGAACCCCTGAAGAAGTGGCGAAATGTGGGGCTTCCTATACAGGACAATATCTGGCAGAAAAATTACACTGAGAAAATTATTTGTATTAACTTAAATAAATACTATCAAACACATGAACAAGAAACTTAAAGCTTTGTTGGGGTTAGGAGCAATCTTATTGAGCATACAGACCTCCGGACAATCTCTTCCGTACCAGAATCCCGGACTCAGTCCGGAACAACGTGCCGAAGATCTTCTGTCGCGGCTGACACTGGAAGAAAAAGCCGCCCTGATGCAGAACTCCTCTCCCGCCATTCCACGATTGGGAATTAAGGCATACGACTGGTGGAATGAAGCTCTGCATGGAGTAGCACGTGCCGGACTGGCAACGGTCTTTCCTCAGGCCATAGGTATGGCCGCTTCTTTTGACGATGCACTTCTTTATCAGGTATTCACGGCCGTTTCGGACGAAGCAAGGGCCAAATCGGCTGAATTCAGCAAAAACGGCGGACTGAAGCGTTACCAGGGACTGACATTTTGGACACCTAATGTCAACATTTTCCGCGACCCGCGTTGGGGACGCGGACAGGAAACCTACGGAGAAGATCCCTATCTGACTTCGCAGATGGGAATAGCCGTAGTCAACGGACTACAAGGACCGGCAGACGCCAAATATGACAAACTTCATGCATGCGCCAAACATTTTGCCGTCCACTCCGGACCGGAATGGAACCGCCATCAGTTCAATGCCGAAAATGTAGATCCACGCGATTTGTGGGAAACCTACCTTCCGGCATTCAAGGCTCTGGTACAAAAGGCCGATGTAAAGGAAGTGATGTGCGCCTACAACCGGTTTGAAGGAGACCCCTGCTGCGGAAGCAACCGACTCTTGACACAGATTCTACGCAATGAATGGGGATATCAGGGTATCGTGGTTTCCGATTGTGGAGCAATCAGTGATTTCTGGAGAAAAAAGAATCATGGAACTCATGAAAGCAAGGAGCACGCCAGTGCCGAAGCTGTCCTGAGCGGGACAGACCTGGAATGTGGAAATGATTACAAATCACTGCCCGATGCGGTCAGAGCCGGACTGATTGATGAAAAACAGATCGACACATCAGTAAAACGCCTGCTGAAAGCCCGCTTCGAATTAGGAGAAATGGATGAAAATATTTGTTGGGATTCCATTCCTTATTCTGTTGTCGACAGCAAGGAACATAAAGAACTTGCCCTGAAAATGGCACGTGAAAGTGTCGTCCTGCTCCAGAACAAAAACAATACACTGCCATTAAAAAAAGGCTTGAAGATAGCCCTTATCGGACCTAATGCCAATGATTCGGTCATGCAATGGGCCAACTATAACGGATATCCTTCCCAAACCATAACTTTATATAAGGCTATGAAGGACCGCATTCCAGCCGATAGACTCATCTATGAATTCGGCTGTGACCGCACTTCGGAGGTTACCCTCGAAAGCACATTCAGCCAGTGCAGCATCGACGGCAAGACTGGTTTCCGTTCAACCTATTGGAATAATATTAAAATGGAAGGCCAGCCTGTAACCGTGACACATACATCCACTCCATTCCATTTTGTCACTACCGGAGGAACGGTATTCGCTCCGGGAGTCAACCTGCAGGATTTCTCGGCAGCCTATGAATCGGTCTTCACGCCACAACAGGACGGAGAAATAGGATTCCGTTTCCAGACACATGGAATCATCCGGCTTTATATCAACGGGGAAAAAGTAGGAGAAGGGAAGTATCTGCAGAATTATGCCAATGTCTATACCCTAAAGGCAGAAAAAGGGAAATCATATAACGTAAAAGTCGAATTCATCTTTTACAGCAAAGACCGTGCCGCACAATTGGACTTTGATATGGGACGTGATGTTCCGGTCAACCTACAAGCCTCGATTGACAAAGTCAAAGATGCCGATATCATCGTCTATGCAGGAGGAATCGCTCCATCCCTGGAAGGAGAGGAAATGCCGGTCAGCGCTGCCGGATTCAAAGGTGGCGACCGTACATCCATCGAATTACCTGCTATCCAACGCCGCATGATTACCGAACTGAAGAAACTCGGAAAACCGATAGTTTTTGTCAACTACTCCGGCTCTGCAATGGGATTGGAACCTGAAAGCCAGCTTTGTGATGCCATCATCCAAGCCTGGTATCCGGGACAAGCCGGCGGTACTGCTGTAGCCGATGTATTGACCGGCGATTATAATCCGGCGGGAAGACTCCCCGTAACTTTTTATCGGAACGACAGCCAACTTCCTGATTTTGAAGACTACTCCATGAAGAACCGAACATACCGTTATTTCACGGGAGACCCTCTCTTCTGCTTCGGACATGGATTGAGCTATACTCAATTCAATTATGGTGAGGCTTCACTCAGTTCAAATACGATAGGGAAAGGAAAACAAGTAACTTTAACGATACCGGTAAGCAATACCGGGAAATATGACGGAGAGGAAGTCGTACAGATCTATTTAAAACGTAAAGGAGAAACAGACGGACCTACCCATGCATTACGCAGTTTCAAACGTATAGCCGTCAACCAAGGTACAACTGTAAATGTCACGATACCGATGGATGCAGAGAAATTCCAGTGGTTCGACCCGTCAACCAATACCATGAGACTGATTGACGGAGAATACGAAATCCTGTACGGAGGTACATCTGATACAGATTTATTAAAAAAAATAGACATTTCAGTAAACGATGAATGAATGTTTACTAAAATTTAAACATTCGTATTCCTTTTTTGTTACCTTTGCGTAACTTACTTAATCTACCATTTCACAGTTATGCAAAGGAAAACACTGAAATACCTGATAATTATACTGGTCTGCTGGATGGCAGCTCTTCCGGTACCATCCCAGACCAGTATAATTTATTCTACCGACAACCAAATCTCCAGCAGTCTGATCAACGACATATATCAGGACCACAAAGGATTTATCTGGATAGCCACTGAATATGGTCTGAACATGTTCGACGGTAACAAATACACATGCTATTATCATATAGACAACGACTCGACGTCCCTTTTGGACAACTATATACACAGCCTGTTTGAAGACAGAGAAGGTAATTTTTGGATATGCTCGTTAGGTGGACTGATGAAATATGACTATAGGACCAACACATTCTCCGAACTTCCTCTATACAACAAATCTGTCAGGGTACACCCTCACATCCGCCAAGTCATTGAAAGCAAAAACGGAGACATATGGATAGCCTCATCGGGAGAAGGTGCATTCAAAATTAGCCGGGGAGAACAAAAAGGCATACGTGTAGAAGATCTTGACAAACCCGATTTTATCTATCTGAGTTCCATACTGGAAGATGACAGCGGAAATATCTGGCTGGGAGCCGAAAACAACGGCCTGTTATGCTATAATCCCACAACACGGCAGAGCAAACTATTCCAAAAACCATTTATCAGTGAAAACAATATATCCGTACTTACCAAAGACGATGCCGGAAACATCTATATCGGAACCCTGAAAGGGGGAGTCAATGTATATAATCCTCAAACATCACAAATAACACAACTGCCATATCATGGTAGATTTGACCTGCAGATCAAGACTTTATCCTTTATCCAGAATAATCTCTATATAGGGACAGACGGAGAAGGGCTGAAAATCTACACCCCAGGAAGTAAGGAAATACAGGATAAAGATCTGGAAGACCTTACAATCAATATTAACAATGCCAAAATCCATTCCATCCTGATTGACCGTGAAAACAATCTCTGGCTCGGACTGTTCCAACGGGGTATCGTATTCGCCCCCCAGAAAAAGAACCCGTTTCAATATTACGGTTATAAATCGCTCCGCAACAACCCGATCGGCAACAGTTGTGTCATGTCCCTGTTACAGGACAATGACGGAAGACTATATGTAGGGACCGATAACGAAGGGTTATATATTCTTGACAAAGACTATCGGCAGATCAAACATTTCACTCCGGGAAAAGGAATCCAGGACATAGCCAATACGGTCCTCTCAATATTCCAGGACTCGGATAAAGAGCTATGGTTGGGAACATATACCAAAGGGGCCGCCAGATGTAATCCACAGACCGGGATCTGCGACTTCATCCCGGAAATGAGTAACGAACGTGTTTTCTCCATCACAGAAGACAAAGACAAACGTCTGTATTTCAGTACATATGGCTCCGGATTTTATGTATACGACAAAAAAAATCAGACTATCAAATGTTATGAAGCACAAGAAAGAAATGACGACAAACCGGGAGTGGACGAACTGCTCAACGGTTGGATCAACTCACTTTATTGTGACAAGGAAGGACTTATCTGGATCGGTCATTTCAAAGGTATCAGCTGTTTCAATCCCCAAACACAAAGTTTCATCAACTTTACCAACAAGAATTACATCATCGGAAACTGCATCGGCTATGCAATCATAGAAGCAAAAGACGGAACAATATGGGCCGGAACATCCAACGGCTTATATTCGTTCAACAAACAGACAAAAGAAATAAAACGCTATACCCAAGAAAATGGATTGAGTAACAACGTTGTATGTGGTATATGTGAAGATAATCTGAACAATATCTGGGTAAGTACGTTTCATGGTATCAGCTGCCTGGATCTGAGTAAAAACAGCTTTACAACCTATTACTCAAGTGACGGACTTCAAGGTAACGAATTCACTCGAGGAGCCTTTTTCCGTTCACCGGAGGGAGAAATCTTTTTCGGTGGAGTAAACGGCATCACTTCTTTCGTTCCGGAAAAAATTACCATATCCCCGCAAAAGCCTGAAATTCTGATTACCGATTTCATCGTTTCCGGTAAATCCATCAATACCAACAGTTTGTCGGGAGGAGAACACATCACCCGACAGGCAGTTACCGAATCCGACCGTTTCAGGCTCGGCCATCGGGACAATACTTTCAGTATATCCTTTTCGACACTTCAATTTGCCGATACTCCACAAATCATATATAAATACCATATCAAGGAACTGGAGACAGAATGGCAACAAACTGCCCCCGGTATCAATACCGTTACCTACAACAATCTGCGTCCGGGACATTATACCTTTCAGGTATATGCATTGAATCACGGCCAGAGTTCCGAAATCAAAAATATACATATCATCATTACCCCGCCTTGGTTCCAGTCCTGGTGGGCTTACCTCATATACCTTCTTGCCGGATTGTCTGTGGCAGGAGTTATTATAAGTTTCATCCGTTCACGACTGGATCAGCGCAGAGAGAAACTGGAACGGCAGCACGCAGAAGCACTCAATGAAGCCAAACTGCAGTTTTTCATTAACATATCTCATGAAATCCGGACTCCGATGACACTAATCATCAATCCATTGGAAAAACTGATCCAGAATTGCAAGGATTCTGAACTCGGAAAGACCTATATGATGATTTACCGTAATTCCCAGCGGATCTTGCGACTAATCAACCAATTGATGGATATCCGTAAAATAGACAAAGGACAAATGCATCTGAAATTTCGTGAAACTGACATGGTAGGATTCATTGAAGACTTGGTGATGGCATTTGGTTTCATCGCAGAGAAAAAACATATTACACCGGAATTCAATCATACAGAAGAGCATCTGAAAGCATGGATTGACCTGAATAATTTCGATAAAGTCGTAATGAATCTGTTATCGAACGCATTCAAGTACACTCCGGAAGGAGGAACTGTCACCATTACACTGAGCACCGGAGAAAGTGAAGAATACAAGATGCCGTTACGGAAATACATAGAAATCAAAGTCGCCGATACCGGTATAGGACTCGACGACAGCCAGATTGAACGGATATTCGACCGTTTTTACCAAATCAACAATGATATAACCCGCAATCAGGCAGGCACAGGAGTAGGATTACATCTGACCCGTTCATTGGTTGAACTGCATCATGGAATAATCATTGCCCGCAACCGGAAAGATGTGCAAGGTAGCGAATTTATAGTACGTATTCCTGCAGGAGGGAACCATCTGATGCTGGAAGAAATGGAACAACCTACTGAATTTGAGAATAAAAATCAATTTCTGCAAAAGTATAAACAGTCTGAATTGGAAAGTCTGGAAGGAAATGAAAAGGAAGAAGGCAAAAAGGTCAAGGCAAAAAGTAATCTGCACATTTTGGTCGTTGATGACGAGAAAAAAATCCTGGAATATCTGAAAAATGAACTTTCATCCGAATACAAGGTACAGACCTGCAACAACGGACGAGAAGCATATGAGTACATTCTGAACAATCATGTCGACCTGGTTGTCAGTGACGTAATGATGCCGGAAATGGACGGATTCACTCTCTGTAAGAAAATCAAACAGAACGCAAATATCAACCATATCCCGGTAATTCTGCTAACCGCCAAAGGGCGTGCCGAAGAACAGCTTGAAGGAATCGGTCTGGGTGCCGACAGCTACCTTGTAAAACCATTCCACATTGAAATGCTACAAGGTATCATAACCAATCTTATCAACAATCGACGCCTGCTGAAGAACAAGTTCAGCGGTGCACAGGAACAGGCTGATAAAGTTCAGAAGATCCAACTCAAATCGTCTGACGAAGTACTGATGAACAAGATTATGAAAATCATAAACGACAATTTGTCGGAGCCTTCATTAAGTGTGGAAATGTTAGCTAATGAGGTAGGCCTCAGCCGTGTACATCTGCACAGAAAACTTAAGGAACTGACCAATTTGTCGTCCCGCGACTTTATCCGCAATATACGCATGCAACAGGCTGCCAAACTGCTCAAAGAAAAGAAGCTGAGCATTTCGGAAGTCGCCTACGCCGTAGGATATAATAATCTGTCTCATTTTTCCAATACCTTCAAGGAATATTTCGGAATGTCACCAAAAGAATACATGCAAGCTAATTTGACAGACCATAAGGAGGAAAACGAAACTAACGGAACTTCTGATTAGTTAAAGGAAATGTATATTTCTCTCTTCTGAAAAATAAAACGAACCCCTCAAAAGATTTTCACTTTTGAGGGGCCGCACAAAACAGACATATTTCAGTAACAAAATAAAAGTCTTTATGGGTTAGGCAACATATCCTTAGTAGGACGTTCAAAGTTACTGATAGGTAACTTTACCTTTTCCAATTCTTTCAGTTTATAGACCGGCTTTTCTACATCTGCCGGCAATTTCATTTTTGAGAATTTCTGAAAATAGAGCAGGCAAGCATCTTTCCACCAGATTGCATCATGCATCTGGATATCCAGACGTCCGGCTACATTTCCATAGCGTTCTTCATCTACATATGGCTTCATCTTCTCCCACACATTCTGGAAACCACGAACTTTCTTTACTCCTTCATCATAAGAATAACAAAGTTCTTCCCACAACGTTTTTCCACTCTTCATCCGGTACTTCCATGGCACATGATGGAACCAGAGAAGAAATTCCTCGGGACATGTATCCAGACTGTCGAATATCCTGTTTAATGAATCCGGATATTGGGCCACAGCATTACTTCCTGTATGGCTTCTGTCAAAACCCAATCCCACCTTATCGGCCTGATGGTAATATGGAGGCAGCCAGTCAGGACGTGCTCCCGGAACCGAGCACCATGGCTCAGGACCATAATGATGTCCCCAGGCAAAGATGTGATGCAATCCCAAAGGCATCATATAATCAACCACAGCTTCTCGGCTGTCACACATGACCTGCTCCATCGGTCCAACGAACCTGCTGTCGGTCGTGAATGTCTGTTTCAACCATTCATCGGCAATCTCTTCGGATGTCAATGCCGGATTCCAGGCCAGACGGCCGAATGCATACCAGTTGGATTGGGCAAAATCATGTCCGCACCAGTTCACCTCATCACCCACATTGGCAACGCCGGCCATCGCTCTCAGAGAATTAGGCTGCACATAACCGAAAAACTCTTTCCACATAGGTGCCAGATAAGCCAGATGATTGGAATGTCCCAGATATTCCTGGGTTATCTGGAATTCTACCATCATCGAAGTATGCTTCATTGACGTGAATAACGGACTATACGGCTCACGGGGCTGAAAATCGATCGGACCATTCTTGATCTGTACGATAACATTGTCAAGAAACTGCCCGTCAAGAGGCTGGAATTCAAGATATGCCTGTTTGGCACGATCATGATCGGAAGGACTGTATACAAAAGCCCGCCACATTACAATACCCCCATAAGGTTTCAACGCCTCGGCCAGCATATTGGCACCTTGGGCATGTGTACGTTTATAATCACATGGTCCCGGCTGTCCTTCAGAATTGGCCTTAACCAGAAACCCTCCGAAATCAGGTATCAGACTATATATTTCCTTCACTTTTTTCTGCCACCACCCCATCACGTCCGGGTTAAGCGGATCGGCTGTTGCCAGCTTCCCTAAAGCCATCGGTGAAGCAAAGTTGACAGACAGATATACCTTCAAGCCATAAGGACGGAATATATCGGCCAGTACCTTGACCTTCTGCAAATAATCTGCCGAAAGGATCTCGGGAGATGCGTTCACATTATTAAGTACAGTACCATTGATACCTACAGAAGCATTGGCACGTGCATACTCCTCATAACGAGGAGAAATTGTAGCTGGCAAATCTTCCCATTTCCACAAAGAATGTCCGGCATAGCCCCGCTCGATGGTACCGTCCAGATTATCCCAATGATTGAGTATACGCAATGAATAAGCCGGCTTTTCCTTGATATCCAGCTTACTCACATCCGCTTTCATTTCCTGCAGACGCAACAGATGATAAGTCCCGTAAAGCAGTCCTACTTCCGAAACCGATCCGATTTCGATATTCCCGCCTACAGAACGGATTGTATATCCTTCTCCTCCAAGCGACTCATATTCCGCCCCATTACATAGCTGTAAGGAAACAGGTGCCCCTTTCCACCCCTTGGCTATTTCACTTTTCGCAATATCCAAAGTACGGGAATGCAACAGGCAGTTGACTGTCGCATTCCCGGAATTGACCTGACGGAGCCATAAACGGCTTCCGTCTTCCGCAGACATACCCAAAGTACATCCACAGAATAATATACTAACTAATAACTGTCTTACCATTCGCCTCCACCGTCAATGGTTATGATCTTGCCATTTTCATCGTATTCAAGTTCAACCACCTTCAAACTACGGAGCCATGATTTTCCACCTGAAGGTACACTGTCATGATGGAACAGATACCATTTGCCCTTATATTCTACAATGGAATGATGAGTAGTCCATCCTACCACCGGAGTCAGGATAACTCCCTGATAAGTGAACGGTCCATAAGGATTGTCACCAACAGCATAGCAAAGCATGTGCGTGTCACCAGTAGAATAAGAGAAATAATATTTACCGTTATATTTATGTACCCAGCTGGCTTCAAAGAAACGATGGGGATTATTGGCCTTAAGCGGTTCTCCGTTCTCATCGACTACCAGTACGGGGCGTGGTTCTTCGGCAAACTGCAGCATGTCTTTACTCAGTTTTACCACACGGCTAGGTAATGCCGGCTGATCCCCTTCCGGAAGTTCAGGGATTTCCAATGCTTTGTTATCCTTGTAACGCTGAAGCTGTCCGCCCCATATTCCACCGAAATACATATAATAGTCTTCACCTTCTTTCAGAACAGCGATATCAATACTGTAACTGCCCCGGATAGGATCCGGCTGAGGAATGAAAGGACCTTCAGGACGGTCACCGACAGCAACACCGATACGGAAAATATCCGTTTTGTCCTTCAATGGGAAATACAAATAGTATTTTCCGTCTTTCTCGGCCACGTCACTGTCCCACAACTGACGTCCTGCCCAAGGAATATCAGCTATATCAAGAGCCTTGCCGTGGTCTATCACTTCACCATGCATCGGATCATCTGTTGAAAGCACATGGCTGTCCTTCATCACATACTGGTCACCGTTGTCATTCTCTACATTGGCACACTCCCAGTCGTGCGATGGATAAATGTATATACGGTCATTGAATACATGTACCGAAGGGTCGGCCATATAGTCGCTCGGAAATAAATATCTTGCTTCCTTTTTCATGATTTTAAATTTTATTGAATATGATATAAACTTTTACTTGACTGAATCAGTTGCAGCTTCCATCAAATCGACAACAAACGGTTTTGGCTGGTAGTTACGGTCGAACAGCAAAGGATAATCCTTACGTCCTCTTACCGGGAAATTGTTCTTCCAGGAATCACCGTCCGATACTCCCCATGCAGTCACACGGGTAATTACGTCAGAATGTTTTTCAAACAGATTGAAGAATGCCATCATACGTTCGTTCCATACCTTAGATACAGAGTCGGGCAAAGCTTCCGGATATGGATTCATCGCTTTCTTGAAAGCTACCGTATCCGAAACATTGGCACTCTGGCGCACAGTAGGCAGAGCCGACATATCCCATTCTGTAATCATAACCTTCACGCCAGCTCCGGCATAAGCTTCTATACTTTCCTCAAACTCCTTCAAATCCGGATAATCCATACCCATATGTCCCTGCATACCTACGGCATCAATACGGAGCCCTCTTTCTTTCAACTGTTTAACGAGTTTCACTACAGCATCTCTTTTACCCGGAACATTCATAGAATAATCATTGTAATACAATTCAGCATCCGGATCGGCTTCATGCGCATACTGGAAAGCCAGAGGAATAAACTCCTCTCCCAATATCTTATAGAAAACACTCTTACGGTAAGAACCGTCTTCCATAATCGCTTCATTGACCACATCCCATCCTTTGATTTTTCCTTTGTAACGGGTCATCACTGTCGTAATATGATCTTTCATACGCTGCTTCAGCACCTCAGCCGAAACCTGTTTTCCGTCTTTATCTACTGTAAACCAAGGTGCCAGCTGTGAATGCCAGATCAGGCAATGTCCGGTCACCACCATGCCGTTCTCCAGTCCGAAATTGACGAATTCATCGGCTTGAGTAAAATCATACCGGTTTTCTTCGGGATGGATAACCGCACATTTCATACAGTTTTCAGCAACCACCGCATTGAAATGCTGTTTCAAAATCTTCACAGCATTTGTATCCCTCCCCGATGACTGGAATGTATTTATAGCAGCTCCCATCAGGAATTTGCCTTCAACAACATCCTTCAACGAAGGTTCCTGTACTACAACAGCTTTCTGTTGGTTACCACAAGCCACTAAAAATGCTCCGGCCAAAACAATCGATGTAATGTGTCGTATTTTCATCTTACTAAATTTATTTATAGGTTAATAATTGTTTTTTCTTCTTTCTGCCAGATCGGCCTGCATCTTTTCGTTATATTTCTTGGTTATCGGATAGAAGAACAGGGCTATCACTCCGATAAAGAATGTGGCGGCCGGAATCAAACTTGAAGAAAGGATTATTCCATGAATGGCTGATTCGCTCTGAGCTATTCCCGAACCTGAAACATAACCGAACCCGGACAACAGGAATCCAAGGATGGCTCCTCCGACACCCAATCCGGCCTTCAAGGCAAATACTACACCCGAAAATACAAAACCTGTAGCACGACGGTAATGTACATATTCGGAATGGTCGGCAACATCGGCAATCATGGCCCAAAGCAACGGAACGGTAGGAGCATAAGCCAGACTCTTCAAGAAATTCAGGACAAACATCATTTCTATGTTATCCTTAGCCGGGAAATAGAACATCGCTGTAAAGACAGCTGTCAGCGTCAGACAAACGATAAAGGTGCTCTTCTTTCCGTACCGGTTCGCCAAAAATTCAGACAACAGGATCACACCGAAGAACTGAACCAAGGCACCCACCATATTAAATACACCGAAGCCTACCTCGTAAGCCTTGTCGGGCGAACTTACTACCAGTCCGAAAGCATTCAATATATGATATCCTATCGTATCCTGAGCCTCGGTCGCTACCAACCCTATCTTATCGAGGAATGCATAAAGAGCAGCCTTGTCCACATAATTTTCAAAATAATAGTTCATGGCACTTCCCCACATGGCCAGTGTAATGAAAACGAACAGAGTCAGCACAAACATGGAACGCCAGGGAACGCTGCTGAATACATCCTTGATATCCTGGCGGGTATCATTCTTCTGTCCTGCCGGAGGAGTGATACGTTCTTTTGTAGAGAAGAACACCACCAGCAAAAACAGAAATCCGACTGCCGCAAAAAGAGAAATCGTACATAACCATCCGTGGGCCTTGTCTCCTCCATCGGCAAACTTGCTTACCAAAGGTAAGGTCAAACCTTGTACAACAAACTGTCCGATCGTAGAGAACACGAAACGTACCGACGTTATACTGGTCCTTTCCTTTATATCGGACGACATGACACCACCTAAAGAAGAATAAGGAGTATTGTTGAATGAATACATGGTCATCAACAATGTGTATGAAATGGTAGCGTACAGCGCAACCAGACCTTTGTCTTCAATTCCCGGATTATAGAATGCCAGTATGTAGAACACCATGAAAGGCAATGCCGTCCACAACACCCAAGGGCGGTATTTACCCCATTTGGTCTGGGTTCTGTCGGAAAGAATTCCTACTGTCGGGTCGACAAATGCATCAACGATACGTGCAACCAGCATAACGGTACCGGCAATAGCTCCTTCCAACCCGAACACATCGGTATAAAATTTCGTCTGATAAATCATCATCATCTGGAACACAAGGTTCGCAGAGCAGTCTCCTAATCCATAACCCACTTTCTCGGCTATGGAAACTTTTTGGTTTTGAAGTGTAGTCATAGTATTTTTATCCAATATTTTAATCTTCACACTAACTGAACCGGAGAAAAGAAGAGTGGACAAGCGCTGAAAGCACAAATATTCTCTCGCTCCGATTCTACAACACAAAAATAGGAAAGAAAAAAAAGATTGTGCTTGTCCATTGATTCAAACCTTTTACAAAAGGTTACAAAAATCCAATATCCGTTACAAAAACTTTACTCTATGTTACATAGAATACCAATAAATCTGCCAAAGCCTTTACAAACGACTTATTTTTAAATCTATGCGACATAAGAAACGATTCTCTCACATTATTATTTTTTGCCATGTAACCCGGTCAAACGGACTTGTAACATCTCAGATTCTGGGTCTCAGACTAATTCTTTTTCTTTGTATCAACGGAAAAATAAACCGCCGAAAGATCTCTTACCGGATCATTGAATAACAACTTTAATTCTATTTACCTTATGAAACATAACTATGCACAACTAGCAGTTGCCGCTTTATTCGGATTATCAGGCACCAGCCAACTGTCGGCTCAAAACCCCATTGTCCAGACATGTTACACTACCGATCCGGCACCTATGATACATAACGATACGTTATATGTATATACCGGACGCGATGAAGCAAATGCCGACTTTTTCTGGATGCAGGAATGGAGAGTATATTCTACAACCGACATGGCAAACTGGACCGACCACGGATCACCGCTGGCCATCGAAACGTTCAGCTGGGCCGACGACAGGGCATGGGCTGCCCAGTGTATCGAACGGAACGGCAAATTCTACTGGTATGTATGCCTTCACTCCAAACTAAGCAACGCCATGGCTATAGGTGTAGCCGTAGGCGACTCTCCTACCGGACCGTTCAAAGATGCCATAGGAAAACCCTTATGCGACGGAAGTTGGGATTACATCGACCCTACCGTCTTTATCGATGACGACGGACAGGCTTATCTCTACTGGGGCAACCCTCACATCTACTACGCCAGACTTAACGACGACATGATTTCCATCAAAGGAGAAGTAGGACGTATCGAACAGACCGAAGAAAGTTTCGGAGCCCCCAATCCGGAAAAACGCGTCAAAGGTCAGAAATACAAAGATACGTATACGGAAGGACCGTGGTTCTATAAGCGAAACAATAAATACTACCTGCTTTATGCTGCCGGGGGTGTACCCGAACACATCGCTTACTCCATGAGCGACCATCCGCTGGGCCCGTGGAAATACATGGGCGAAATCATGCCGCTCCAGGATACCGGTTCGTTCACCAATCACTGTGGTGTCATCGACTACAAAGGCCAGTCCTACTTTTTCTACCATACAGGCAAGCTTCCAGGCGGAGGTGGTTTCGGCCGGAGCGTTGCTGTAGAACCGTTCACATACAATCCGGACGGAACATTCCCGCTCATCAATGCCACCGCTGAAGGGGTCAGACCGATAGGAACGCTCAACCCGTATAACCGGGTAGAAGCCGAAACCATGGCTTTCTCCAAAGGAATAGAGGCCGAATGGAGTGAAAATACCGGTGTATACATCAGCAACACCCATACAGAAGACTATATCAAAGTACGGGAAGTGGATTTCGGATCCATATCACCGGCAAGCTTCAGTATATCGGCGGCAAGCGGACGTCGGGGCGGCACACTGGAAATCCATACCGACAGCATAAAAGGGGAAAAAATAGCAGAAATACCGGTTCCATGTACCGGCGGATGGGAAAAATGGCTAACTTTAAAAGCCGATATCAAGATTCCGGTCACAGGCAAGCACGATATCTATCTTGTCTTCAAAGGACGTAAAGGATGCAAACTGTTCAATCTTGACTGGTGGAAATTCGACAGGCAAAAGAAAGAAATATAAATCAGGCTAGACTGATTTTTCTATTCAATAGGTACCAACATATAAATAAATCAATATGAAAAACAAAGTATTATCAATCATGCTGATGGCTGCATGCCCGTTCTTCGGCATACATGCACAACAAAATCCATGGAACAATCCTGTAACGTCACCGACCGTAGGTCCCGACGGAAAAGTTACCTTCACCATCGAGGCACCGAATGCAAAAGACGTACAACTGAACGGACAATTCATGGAAGGCAACAAGCCTTTACAAAAAAATGAACGAGGAATATGGAGCGTCACCGTACAGGTTGACAAACCTGATATATATCCTTACTCATTCATTGTAGACGGCGTACAGGTATCCGATCCTAGCAATATATTATTGTTCCCTAATGAACGCTTCAAGGCGAGCCTGCTGGAAATGCCTTCAAAAGATGCATTGTACACAGTCAACCAGGTACCTCACGGCAAAGTGAGCTATTCAACCTACTACTCGGAAGTACTGCACATGAACCGGCCGTTATTGGTCTATACACCTGCAGGATATGAAACCAGCGGGAAAAGCTATCCGGTCCTGTATCTGGTAAGCGGAACTACCGATACGGAAGAGACATGGTTCAAGGTAGGACGTGTGAACACCATTCTCGACAACCTTATCGCACAAGGAAAAGCTGAACCCATGATTGTAGTAATGCCCTACGGTTACATGATGAACGGAACTCCGATGCCTTCTTCCATGGAGGCTGCCGGGATGTACGGAACATTCGCCGATGAACTTACCGGTTGCGTCATGCCTTTCGTGGAATCGGAATACCGCACGCTGGCCGACCGTGAACACCGGGCCATCGCCGGATTCTCACGCGGTGGTGGGCAGTCGCTTTTCACAGCGCTCAGCCATCTCGACAAATTTGCATGGCTTGCTTCCTACAGCGCATACCTCACTCCCGAAGTCATGGATAAGTATTTCAACGAAATTATCGGGAAAAAGGAACTGAACCAACGACTTGATCTGCTCTGGTTCGGCGTTGGCAACAGCGACTTCCTATATCCGGACGTCATACGTAACCTGGAATATTTTGACAAAAAAGGTATCACTTACCTGAAAAAGATTACAACCGGAGGACATACATGGATGAATGCACGTGATTATCTGGCAGAAACTGTGCAACTGTTCTTTAAGGCAAAAAACGACAAGACTTCTGCCAAATAAGAAATCTAATCTACTAACATAAATAAAAAATGAAAAAACCTCTACTTATTCTGGCTCTGCTAGCCATTGTGCCGACAATATTGTCGGCACAACAGCCAGGGCAAAGCCGTATCCTCACAGACACCATCTACAGTGAGGTGCTAAAGGCCAAACGGGCCTATACCATTTTCCTTCCACAAAGTTTCGACACCGACAAGAACCGGCAATATCCGATATTGTATCTGCTCCATGGAATGTGGGAAAACAATTCTTTATGGGCCAACCGCGGACATGTAAAGGATGTCATGGACCGTCTTACCAAAAGTGGAGAAGCACAAGAAATGGTCATTGTCACCCCTGATGCAGGAGGAGGTGATCCGAACATCTTCCAGAACGGCTATTTCGATATGCCCGGATGGAAATATGAAACCTTTTTCTTCACAGAATTCATGCCTTTTATTGAAAAGACCTACCGCATTATAAGCGATAAACAGCACCGGGCCATAGCCGGACTTTCAATGGGAGGCGGAGGAGCCACTTCCTACGGACAGAGACATCCCGATAAATTTACCGCCGTCTATGCCATGAGTGCCCTGATGAGCATCCCGGCCGTAGGAGCCGCAAAATTTGATGACCCGAACGGGAAACTGGCCATTCTCACCCAATCGGTTATAGACAACAGTTGTGTTGATTACGTGCTGAAAGGTGATGATGCCCGCAAAAACCAGTTACGCAGCGTAGCGTGGTTCGTTGACTGCGGTGATGATGATTTCCTGCTGGACCGTAACATTGAATTCTATCAAGCCATGCGTAATAACGGTATCCCCTGCGAATTCCGTGTCCGCGACGGGGCACATGACTGGGAATATTGGCATTCGGCACTTTACCAATGCCTGCCTTTTGTAAGCCGTCATATGAATCCATGAATCCCATAAGAATCCTGACGCACAAAAAGATGAAGGAATATCTATAAAAGGAGAAAGAATCTTTCCATAAAGATGAAGACATTCTACGCAAAAGTTCAAGATGTTTTCCTTGAAAGATAAAGATGTTTTTCAAAAAGATCAAAGGCTTTCAAAAAAGGCGCCACTATTCAAACAAAAAAGCCGTTCCAGCATATCAATTATCGTTGCTGGAACGGCTTTTATTTTTCAATGTATTGATGTCTGTAAGCATTCGAAGAAATGCACCTTTTACACTTTGAGGTTTGGTTGTAGCTTTGCGGCAGTGAATACAATCAAACCTCAATTATTATGAACAGACAAGAATTTGAAGAATTAGAATTGCAGGTGCAACAAAGCGAGCTGCCGTTGAAGTCGTACCTTCAACAGATAGGTGTAAGTTATTCAACCTATCACTACTGGCGTAGAAAATGTTCCGTTGACAGGAGCAGTATCAAACACGAGTTGGCTCCTATCAGTTTTAAACAGGCATTTACGGAGTCTTCCCAAGAAGAACAATTGCCGCATGGTGTTGCGCTGCTGTTTCCCAATGGACTTCGTGCCCACTTCGGGAGCGGTTCTGAAGATTTGCTGAAGGAAATATTTACCCAAAGTCTTCGAAACGGTCATGTTTAACCTGAACGACACGATGCGCTACTTCCTGTGTCCTGGCAGGACAGATATGCGCAAGGGTATCAGTTCGCTATGCGGAGTGGTACATGAGAAAATGAACAGTGAAGTGAGGAACGGTGATGTCTTCATCTTCATCGGTTCCAGCCGCAGGCTAATGAAACTCCTTCATGCCGAAGACGGAGGTATGGTAATGTATGTAAAACGTCTGGAGGCCGGTCGCTTCAAGTTGCCGGAGTATGATCCCAAATCAAACAGCTATCCCATGGAGTGGCGCGATCTGGTGATGATGGTTGAAGGAATACAGGAAAACCCGGAACAGAGGCTCCGGCGGTTAAGAGCCGAACGTAAGGAATACCATGTATAACATGTTTTTTATGTGAGTAAACTTTGGATATTGTTGCATAATTCACTGTTAATTAGTATATTTACATCATTAAAAGAAGTATAGACAATGGAAGAAAAAGAAATTTTACTCAAGACGATAGAAGGGCTGAATGCCTCTATAGCCTCATTGTCTACTACTAATAAGAATCAATCCGAACAGATAAAAAATCTGCAGGAACGTATCAAGGAGTTGACGGCTCAGGTCGCATGGCTGAACCGTCAGCTCTTTGGTCATAAATCGGAGAAACTTCGCGTATATGATCCTAATATGCCAGATCTCTTTGCCGACGAGTTTTCCGGACTCCGGCAGCAGGCGGAAGAAAAGCGGGACGAGGCTGTGGAAAAGATTGAGAAGGAATCGGTGGAAGACGTAAAACGAAATCGTCAGAACCGCAAAATGATAGAGGACTTGCCCGTATTGGAAACCGATACAATAGAACCGAAAGGCGTAGACTTGTCTTTATACCGTAGAATAGGCGAAGAGATAACAAAAGTCGTCAAACACAAGCCGGGAATGCTTTACGTCAAGGTGATCATCCGTCCCAAATATGCTCTCAAGGATAGTACCCTGCTTCCTCCAGCCGGACAGAAAGGCGTAGAGATAGCTCCCATGCCGCTGATGCCGGTCGACAAGTGCATTGCTGACACCAGCCTGCTTGCCGAGATACTGCTTCAGAAGTATGAATATCATGTCCCGTTCTACCGTCAGATACAGCAATACCGCCATCTTGGAATGAAAGGCCTTACCGAAAGTACACTGGACGGCTGGTTCAAGAAAACCGTGGAACTGCTTAAGCCTCTGTATGAAGAACTCAAATGGGAAGTCTTCTCCTGTGACTATGTACAGGCGGATGAAACTACAGTTCCGGTCATTAACAGAGAAAAACACAGAGCCGACAAGGAATATCTCTGGATGGTAAGATCAGTCATGGAGAAACTGGTCATCTTCCATTACGACGGGGGATCACGGGCCGGAGCGGTCATCGAATCCCTGGCAAATCACTATCACTTCAAGGGATATCTTCAATGTGACGGTTTTGCAGGTTATGAAACAGCCTTCAAGACCAACCCCGACGTGCGGCTACTCAACTGCCTGGTGCATATACGCCGTCATTTTGAGCAGGCTTTGGATGAAAACAGGGAGATGGCGCAACATGCACTGACTCAGATACAGCATATCTATAAAATAGAACGCCAGTGTGACGAAGCCGGCCTGTCATATGATGAGCGCAGACAGACGCGTCAGGAACTGTCCAGGCCAATCATGGAGGCAATGAAGGTATGGATGGAGACAGAAGGAATTAAATACAGTCCAAGTTCTTTGACAGGCAAGGCCATAACATATGCCTATACCAAATGGGATAATATTATGAGATGTCTGGACGATGGCCGCCTGTACTGGGACAACAATCTGGCGGAAAATGTCCAACGGCCCATCACTCTGAGCAGAAAAAATTTTCTCTTCTGTGGTAATCACGAAGCTGCGGTTAATATGTCTGTCATATGTTCTCTGCTGGCCACATGTAAGGCGCACGGGGTAAATCCCAGGGTATACCTGAACGATGTTATCGCACAAATGCCTTATCACAAAAAGGCAACCCAAGAAGAACTTTTGAATCTACTTCCACATAAATGGAAGTTGAAACATCCGGAATGTGTACTGACAAGGCAAAAGGAGGAATCTTGTAACTGATATAAATTGTAACATATGGGTTCAACAAAACAATAGCGGCTGATACTATTAGGTTCATAGTGACAGTCGCTATTGTTGTATATAAAGGTTTAATACCTGTAGTTGGCCGAATACTTACCAAAGATTCATTGCGCTCAAATATACGAAAAAAAGAATATGAGCCCTAAAAACGGGTAGATTTTTATTTCGAATCCAGTGGGATTATTCCAAGGTTAATGGCTTTTAAGTAAATTTGTTTAATACTAATTGTCTACTTCTTCTTTTTCTTGTGTTTTCTTTTGGATTTACTCTGTTGTCGATATTGAACAGTATGATTCTGCTGACTTTTGATATTCAGAAGGAAGCATATTATAGTAAGCTCGGAAGACGGTGCTGAAATATTGTGGGGTATTAAAGCCTGTCATATATGCTACTTCTGCGACTGTTATTGTGTCCGATGAACGTAATAACTCTGCTGCACGTTCTATACGTAGTTTACGTATATACTCTTTAGGTGAACATCCGATGAGCGTGGTCACTTTGCGATAGAAACTAGAACGTCCGTAACCCATAGTTTCAGATATGCAATCAATGTTTAGATTTTTATCATCAATGTGGTTTTGAATGTATGCATTGAAGTGGTCGAGGAATTTACGGTCATGTTCGTTTATTATTATCATTTTTGTTGTTGGGGGTACCTCCTTTGTTATATTTGTGTTTTGCTGTAATTTTGGTGTGGCTTGTTTTATTGTAGAAGTTTTTTTGATATCATTAAATTTTTGCATTAATGCTGCACAGTGGGCAACAAGAATACGCATATCGAAAGGTTTGGACAGATAAATGTCAGCTCCATATTTTATACTTTTTAGTTCAGTTTCTGCTGTGTCGACAGCCGTAAGCATTATTACTGGCAGATATCGGTAATTGCTTTTTCGTATATGTGTTAACAGCTGGAACCCATTCATATGTGGCATGCGAATGTCTGTTATCATAAGGTCAGGCATGTTTTCTTCAATTAGTTCAATAGCTTCTGCACCATCATTTGCTACCTCCACATGGAAATAGTTCAAAAGTTCTTGTTGTAAGAAATCTTGTATATCATAGTCATCTTCTACAATAAGAACCGTCTTGTTATTCATTGGCCGTGCTGGCATAGGGTGTGATATTTGTATTTTAGAACTATTTAGACGTTCTTGTTGTAACATTAATTCTGAATATTGTAAGAAATCGTCTGCTTTGTATTTTGTTTTGTCTATAGGTAATGTGAATTGGAACACAGAACCGCCTTCTTCTCCCGGCTTGTAAATTATCGTGCCCTGATGTTTCTTTACCAACTCGGCAGTTAGGTTTAACCCAATTCCAATAGAATTGGCATTCACCTTTGAACAGTTATATCTTTCAAAGAGTTTTTCACGCCTCTTTTCGGGTACGCCGATGCCTGTATCTTGTACGGTTACTACTAATGTTTTCCCTTCTACGGATAGCTTCATGGAGATTTCTCCTCCTACAGGGGTATATTTGAAGGCATTGCTTAACAGATTATAGGCTATTTTGTCTATATAGCTTCGGTCTGCATACATTATCAATTGTTTGTGTGTAGTAAAGAATTTGTAGTTGATACGTCGACGATCGCTGAATTCATGAAATGACAAGAATATATCTTTCAACATCTCCACTATTTCTACTTGTTCTAAATGCAGTTCCATGTTACCTGTTTCCATCTTTCTGAATTCTAGGAACTGGTCTATCAGTCTTTTCATTCGTACAACGTTACGTTGCATCACATATAACGACGGTTGTAGTTGTTCAGACTTTTTTTCTGATAATATTATTTTGTCCATTGCTCCCTGAATCAATGTTAGTGGAGTGCGAAATTCATGCGAAATGTTTGTAAAAAACTTTACCCTGTATTCCGTCAGTAGCCGCTCATCGTGGACTGTTTGTTTCAACTTGACTTCACGGCGGTAATGTGCATAGAATTGCGTAGCTATTGCTATTAGAATTAGCAATATAAATAAACGAAACCACCATGTCTGCCACCATGGTAAAAGGATTGTAAATGCTATCGATTGCTCATGTATCTTTGCATTACTATCGACTATCTTCACACGGAAAATGTAATGTCCTGGTTGCAAAGCATTGAAATTTGCAAAATTTGCCGTTGACGGTTCACTCCATTGCATAGCCAATCCTTCCAACAGGTAGGAATAGTATGTTGAGCGATTAGCGTTAAACGATAAGTCGGAAAAGAAAAATGTTAGAGCGTTTTGGTTATGCTTTAGTTTTATTTTATCACTATATTGTAATGGTGTATCATTGACCTTTATCTCTGAAATTCGCAATGTTTGTTCTACACCTGTCTGCTGAATCATTTTTTTACTGGTTATCAATGCACCGTCGAGTGAACCCAGTACAACTCGTCCATCGTTCATTGTTGCAGCACAATGTGAATTAAAGATATTCCTGAGTGGAGTGGTTTGTGAATATAGCTTGAATGTTGAGCCGCAATCAAGTGAATAACATAATGCCCCTTCATCGCCCGCTAGCCATATATTATGTTCTGTATCTTCAATGATGGCATTGATAGTACGGGTCACTCCGCTTTGTTTACTAAATGGTGCGAAGTCTTTGCTATCAGCTCGTACGAACACGCCCCATCCAGATGTCCCAGCCCATATAGCCTTCTTTGAGTCTTCCATCAGACAAGTTACCCTTATTTCTTCATCATCTATACTCAAAGGATACCTTGTATAAGATTCACTGTCTTTAATAAGGTGTTCTGGATTAAAACAGAATATTCCAATGTTCGTTGCCATCCATATTTTGCCATTATGGTCGCAAATCATTGATTTTACTTCCAATCCGTGAAATTGGGTAAAGAAATGTTTGAACATCCATCCTCCCCCCCTACGTTCCAACATATCGACCATGCCATAAACGTTGCATATCCATATTCTTCCCTTTTGGTCTGTAAGAATACAGTCTATGCGGTTACTTGCTATTGAAGGCGAGTTGGAAGAGTGGGTTAGAAATTCTTTTTCGATATAGAGTCCGTTGTCTCTTGTTCCAGCTATAAAACGTCCATTTTCGTCTGTCGTTATACACAGATATTCTACTCCTGTGGGTAGTGACATTGCTGTTTCTAACTCTCCGTTAGTGTTCATTGTAAATACTTTGCCTAGGTCGTTGGCAACAATGATGTCCCCTTTAGGTGTATTGGTCAGGACTTTTACTTCTTTTGCGTTAGTTATATCTTTTTGATTACCGAGAGTAACTACATTCATATTCTGCTCCTTAATTGACAATATAGTTATTCCGTGCCATTGCTCACATACTAGTATACGTCCATTTCTGTCTTCAATCATATCTGTTATATAATTTGATGGAATCAGGTGTCCTGATGTGTTGGCTGTAATGCGTTTTAGCATATTGCCATTACTATCATATACAGTAATACCTCCACCTGCTGTTGAAATCCATATCAGACCTCTCCTGTCCGTTACCACTTTCAGCTTTATATCCGAACTTAGCTTCCATAAGAATAAAGGAATAGCTTTTAATATTAATGTGTTGTTCGTTTTTACATTCTGATACACTATGTCTTCCTTATTGCTAATTACTGTGATGTAATTTCCACGGTTATCAATTATTATATTCTGTTTTAAACAGAAATTCTGGGCATATGCTAATGAATCTTTTAATGGTTCGAATAGACCGTATCGTGTGTTGAGCCCAATGACCTCTTGGCGTGGAAAAGTTACTGCTATTTGCCCGTCTTTCCATCGTGCCAATCTGCTAATTCGATTGTTTTTCATTAGTGACCTGTTGCCTGTGGAAGTTCTTGTGAACTTCTGTACTCGGTATCCATCAAAGCGGTAGAGACCATTTAGTGTTCCTAGCCATAAATATCCATCTTCGTCTTGTGTTATGCATCTGATATTATTATTGGGCAAAGCGTTTATCTTGTTCAGTTGATGAGATATAATTTCCAGTTTTTCCATGCCATATCCTTTTGTGTACAGCACAGAGAATATCAATAAAAAACAAGTTCGTAATAGTTGCATTGAGCGAATTATTCTCATTTTATGACAGCTTGATAGATTCTGTCACAAAGATAAAGATTTTTATAAGTTATCATCCAGTAAAAGGGTGGAAATGTGTAAAATGGAATAAAAGAGTTTATAATGAGACAAAAGTGTACCTTTAATTTTGTTGCTACTATAGTGTATGAGACAAAAATGTTGGTAAATGGATGAAATTGGACTTGTGTTGGTAATAGATAAGTCTATTTTTGCCAAAAACTTAAAACTCAAAAAAATTATAAATGATGAAATTTTTTATATTTATGCTTCTTTCAGTTTTTTCTATGTCGAAAGTAGAGGCGCAAGAGACTTTATGGGAACAGTTCTGCAATCCGCACCACGGTGCACGCACAAAAGTGTGGTGGTTTCATGGTGAGACAACTACTACAAAAGAAGGTATAGATGCTGATTTGAGGGCGTTCAAGGAGGCTGGTCTGGGCGGCGTAGTCTATTATGACCAGACTCATGGTTCAGAGGAAGGAGCTTTTGCTTCTATGTCACCAGAATGGTGGGATATGTTGAAGTATGCGGCACGTCGTGCCAAGGAATTAGGATTGAGCTTTGAGTTAGCTGCTTCTAACGGATATGTGGCCGGTGGCCCATGGATAACACCTGATATGGGAATGCAGCAAGTGGTGAGCGCTGAAGTTCCTTTGGAACTTCCATTGGAGGAAGGAGAGGTACTTTCTTTACCTTCATTTTATCGTGAAGGTTTCAAGGATATTGCTACGTTCTTGATACCTTCTCCTGCATCATATACTCCTGTTTGTATACAGAAAGAGCGGTTAATTGTGGAAGATTGTGCTGAACTTATTATTGAGTATGATGCCGGAAAAACCGTTGTCATGAGTACTATCACTTATCGGACAAATCCTCGTGGGAAGGGTTCGTATGGCTCGATGAATTTACCGGGTAAACCACAAGAACGTTTTTGGGGTGCTGGATATGTTGATTTTCCACCTATTGGTGATCTTGAATATAGTAATGATGGCAAGACGTGGAAATCGGCTGCACGATTATTGACTGTTGAGAATATTATCGGTCACAAAAGCAATCGTCGTACTATTAACTTTCCTGCAGTAAAGGCACGTTATTTTCGTGTGCGTTTACATGATTGGACTGATGCGGCGTCTAAGTTCTGTAAATTGGAAATCGGGGATGTATGGCTTAGTGGACGTGATATGATTGATAACTGGGAAGTCAAGACCGGTTTACGTTCAGAGGTTACTTATCCTCATGCAACTGGTAATAATCGAGGAGCATTAAAAGCGGACGATATCATAGATATTACATCTTTGGTTGATGATGAAGGCCATATAGACATAAATGGGTTGAGACATATTAAAGAAGGGAAGTACCGTATGATACGTATTGGTTACATTCATACAGGTGGACATACCAAACATGGGCGTAGCCGTGTGGTGTGGAATGGCAAGGAATTGTATGCTAAAACATGGTTGGAAGCAGATGTGATGAATGCGAAGGCTGCTGAATTGCACTATAACAGCTATTTTAAAGCTATTTATGATACACTTTGTGTCATCGGGTGTCCGCCACAAGGAATGCACATGGATAGTCATGAAGCTGGAATTGCCAATTGGACTCCAGAAATGCCAACTCATTTCAAGCGTGTAGCAGGTTATGACATCAGACCGTGGCTGGTGGCGCTGTGTGGATACATCATTGATAACCGTGAAAGAACGGAGCAATTCTTGCATGATTTTCGTCAAACAATTTCTGCAACAATTAGTGACCAGTTTTATGGAACATTTGCACGCCTTTGTAAACGTGATAGTGTAACTTTTACTTGTCAAGCTATGTTGGGATGCGTAAATGACAATATTGCTTCGCGTGGACATGCAGACAAGCCACAAGGAGAGTTTTGGGGGTATCAGGTGAATGGCAATTACGACTGTCTTGATTGTTCTTCCTCTGCCCATCTTTATGGTAAACGTGTCTCTTCTGCCGAGGCATTTTCGGACTCTCCCTATTTTGTTAATGATGAAACTGCATCTCAAGAGAACTGTATCAGCGGCTGGCACAAGCTGTTACGAATTGCAAATCTTGCATATTGTAAAGGCATTAATGAGTTTGTAGCTTGTTCTGGGAGCTATCAGCCCTGGTTGGACAGGAAGTATGATGATTCAAAGAGTAAACATCCTTATATTTTTCACCGTTTCAATCCGGCATGGCCGGTAAGTCGTGACCATTTTTGGGAATACCAAGCCCGTTGTTCCGAATTGTTACAAGCAGGACGCCCTATTGTCGATCTTCTTATCTATATCGGGGAAGATGTTCCGTTGAAGACCATGACTTATAAACTTCCACTTATTCCGGAAGGTTATCAGTATGATGTATGTACGTTGCGCTCATTAAAAGAGTCTTCATTATTTAGTGGATCATCTTGTTGTCCACAATATAAAGCGCTGATAGTGCAGGATCGCACTTATCTTTCTCCAGAGGCCGAGGAATGGTTTGTAAAACTACGGAGGCATGGTATGACCATCATACGCTGTGACAAAGGGGAAACGATTGCTGATGGCTTGAATAGGGCAGGAATAGAACCTGATATAACTATAAAAAGTGCTGACAAACCAACAGACAAAACGTATTTTTATCATCGTCAGGTAAAGGGCGCAGACATTTATTTTGTGTATAACCATAGTAATCATGACTACGTTCAAAATATTATATTACGTTCTAGATACAAGACTATGGAACAGTGGAATCCATTGTCTTTGGAACGTAAGCCTTTTAATGGCACACTTAGTTTAAAGCCTTACGGAAGCCTATTTATTATTGCACAATAAAAATAAAAAGTGATATTTATGAAAAAAAGTACAATTGTTTGTACAATGCTGTTGTTTATTATGCAAACAATAGCAGCAACAGAAAGGGAAGTGATTCTTATGAACTTCGGGTGGAAGTTTCAATTAGGAGAAGTGGAGAACGGAGAAAAACCGCAATTGGACGATAGTCAATGGAGACAGCTTGATTTGCCGTATGATTATCAATTGAATATGCCATGGGAAAAAACGGCAAACCGTTCCCGGGCTTTCAAAGATATGTCTGGTGCATGGTTCCGTAAGACATTCCATCCAGACGAGGCGTGGAAAGATCGTCAAGTACTTATTGATTTTGAAGGAATGATGTATTATGGTGATGTCTATCTTAATGGCGAAAAAATAGGTTCTACTGAGTATGGATATTGTGGATTTGAATGTGATGTAACAAAGAAATTGAAATATGGTCAGGATAATCTTCTTGCTGTATATACCAATACCGGTGTTGCCGGCGGTTCACGTTGGTATACAGGAGGTGGAATTAATCGGGATGTACGAATCATTGTAAAAAATCCGATGTCGCTATCGCGTCACGGTGTATATGTCACTACTGTGAAAAACAATGCTAATACTTGGACTGTGCATGCACAGGCAGAACTTCGTGGGAATCTACTTGAAAAGGGAAAAATAGAATTTATTGCTGATATATATGATGCTGATGGAAAGAAAGTAGCTTCTTCGGATAAGACGTTGGCTCCTTCCAAGTCCCGACTTCATTTATGTGAAGTGTCGATAGATTCAATAACTGTAACATCACCTCGTTTATGGGATATTGTGACTCCTTATAACGATGACCAGACTCGTAATTTATATACTTGTGAAGTGACTATGTATGTAGATGGTAGAGTAACTGACAAAGTGAGTGAACGCTTCGGCTTTCGTACCATTGAGTTCGGCTCTGATTTTGGTTTTCGGCTTAACGGAAAGAAAGTATTTATTCAAGGTATTGCCAATCACACTGATTTTGGTGGGGTAGGAGTAGCTACTTATCGCAGAGCAATAGAAAGACAGCTTAAACTGTTGAAATCGTTTGGATTTAATGCTGTCCGTTGTTCTCATAACCCTTATCCTGAAGTTTTTTATGATTTGTGTGACGAAATGGGATTTGTCGTTATAGACGAATTTGTAGACAAATGGAGTAATGATGGGAATTGTTGGGGGGGACGTGAGTCTTTTATGCATTTGTGGCCGGAGTTGCTTACTGAATGGGTTAAACGAGATAGAAATCATCCTTGTGTGATTATGTGGAGTTTAGGAAATGAGATGCAGCATCGTGAAAATGCTTCTGGTTACATGACAGGAGATTGGGGGGTTACTACGTTTCGCATTCTTGATACATATTTGAAACGTTACGATAAAACACGTCCATCAACAGCAGCTATGTACCCTGCTCGTGCCAACGGTATCCGACGTGCAGATCCGGGATTTCGCGAGAAGTCTAAAATCATTCCGCCGGAACTATCTTGTATCACAGAGATTGCCTCTTACAATTACGAATATGCGGATTATCGTCGTTATAAAGCGTGTAATCCAAATTTGATTATCTTTCAAAGTGAAGCTAGTGTAAATGATTTGATTACGCCATTTTTAAGAATGGATAAGTCTTCAACGGTTGGGTTATGCTATTGGGGAGCTATTGAATATTGGGGTGAAAGTGATGGTTGGCCTAAAAAGGGTTGGAATTACTCCTTTTTTGATCATACACTTAAGCCTTATCCTCGTGCTTGGTTGTTACGTTCGTGTTTTGTAGAAAATGAACCTCAAGTGCATATAGGAGTACTGGATGGTGAGCAGAAAAGTATTATTTGGAATGATGTATTGTCTGGACGTGCTGAAATGAGTCATTTTTATTGGAAACCCAATTGTGGAGATAGTATAACTCTTGAAGTCTCTTCGAATTGTAACGAAGTAGAATTAATACAAAATGGGAAGAGCTTGGGCATCAAAAAAAATGATTATACTAATGATAAGGCTCAAAATAAGTTTTTATGGAGAAAAATACCGTGGCAACCGGGCAAAATAGTAGCTATCGCTAAAAACAATGGTAAAGAAGTTGCATGTCATGAGCTACAATCTCCTGGGAAAGCTAAACGGTTGCGTATAGACGTTGAAACTCCTAATGATTGGAATGCTGATGGTATGGATTTGCAATTCGTTCGTATAACAGTCGTAGACAGCAAAGGTATTCCAGTGGAAAATTATGAGGGCGACCTTACGGTAAATCTTATAGGTGAAGCGAAGTTGTTAGCTCTTGATAATGGAGATCACTTTACTGACCGGAATTTGGAAAATACCACTACTTCACTGTATCGTGGAAGTGCTTTGCTTATTCTTCGTTCTACATGTAAAAGTGGGAAGATTCAAGTTAAAGCCTCTGTTCCGGGTATAAAAGATGCTTCTATCGTATTAACTACAAACTAATAAAAATAATGCGAATCAGAAGATGTTTTCAACTACTGATTCGCATTATTTACAGTTAATCACAACATGATACAATATTAATACTTTGTGCTTAATATAAAAATATTTTTAAATACTTACTTGTTGTTTTAATTTATAACTGTTTTCGCAACTCAAACCTGGCGTATACGTAGCTAATGTAGGCATCTGGTGGAGTGGTATATTAAATCGGCAAACAATGGACGATGAAGTCGTATTCCAATACAGCGAAGACGGCGATGCATCAAACCGTTTGTTTACATGCGATTATTATGGAGTAACAACTATTAACGGTTCTAAAAATATGCCGTGTTTCTATGGAGATATTTGGGGAGACTGGCGAGAAGAAATGATTTATGT
Source organism: Bacteroides ilei (assembly GCF_900128495.1). GTDB lineage: Bacteria > Bacteroidota > Bacteroidia > Bacteroidales > Bacteroidaceae > Phocaeicola > Phocaeicola ilei. The sequence goes on along the minus strand of NZ_LT635801.1, from coordinate 1,460,158 downwards.
TGTAGATGATGGCATAAGTGATAAAGATGGCAACTCATGTGGTTCAACAGAATTACGTATCTTCACGACAAATATAGAAACACAATACCGATTCCGTCCGCTAATGTATGATCATATATATAAGATGAGTGCAACTCACCAAAATATCGATTATAATCAATCAACACATACGGGATACTATATTGGCTCTGATTTAGAATGAGGATGCATCAAATATATGAATTGGGTATTCCTTCACAGGAGATGTTTGGGTGAACGGATAGAAAATAACTAGAATCGATTATGGTTATTTAACTATTGAAAGAGAAACTACAGACTTTATCTGTTATGGAGAAGAAAATGTAATCGCCATATGAGTAAGATGCAGGAGGTGGAAAGGATTCCCACTGGTATGCGGGGAGCGTATTTTCTGGGATATATAGTAGTAAGATTCAAAGATATCGTTATCTTTCGTCATGGAATATATATCATCACACTTGTGGTATCCGAGCAGAATATGGAAGTAAACGTTCTAGCAGAAGTGGACAGCGTTTACAATAAAGAATGCAACTTGAAAATCTGTACTCACTTGTGTTCTCTCCTGACAGAGTAGAAATAGGAAGTTCTGAAATGGATGTGTCTAAAAATGAAAACATCCTTCGGTAGAAATGTCTCTTCCTAACATAATGTGCGTTCGAGAAAATCAGAGCAATGAAGGCCGTATGCTAACTGTAAGCATTCGGTAAATTAATAGGTATTAAATCTTTGTATACAATAATAGAGGCTGTTTCAAATTGAAATATAATTTTGAGATGGCCTCTTTTTAAAATTATGTTAGTTTATATTCATCCGGATAGTAAACAAAGTCGATAACAGCTCTTTCGTATTCAAACAGTTCTTCAGGCTTGAAGAATCGCTCTATTTCTTCGATAGCCGTTTTGGGTGAATCGGAGGTGTGGATGATGTTTTCCTGTGAACTTACACAATAGTCACCTCGAATAGTCCCCGGAACTGCTACACGCCCATTGGTAGCTCCTGTCATGGAACGTACCACTTGAATGGCATCGACTCCTTCATAACAGCATACGATAACCGGGCAGGCCATCATGGACGCTTTTACACGAGAAAAGAACGGTTTCCCGGCCAGGTGTGCATAATGTTCGTTGAGCAGGTCTTCGGTAAGCTGCATCATTTTCATGCCCGCCAGACGCAAGCCTTTACGTTCAAATCTATGGGTTATTTCTCCAATAAGTCCGCGTTGTACGGTACTTGGTTTTAGAATCACTAATGTTTTTTCGAGACTCATAGTTCGTTTATATTAAGGTGATACAAAGATTGTAAGCATTCGAAGAAATGCACCTTTTACATTTTGAGGTTTGGTTGTAGCTTTGCGGCAGTGAATACAATCAAACCTCAATTATTATGAACAGACAAGAATTTGAAGAATTAGAATTGCAGGTGCAACAAAGCGAGCTGCCGTTGAAGTCGTACCTTCAACAGATAGGTGTAAGTTATTCAACCTATCACTACTGGCGTAGAAAATGTTCCGTTGACAGGAGCAGTATCAAACACGAGTTGGCTCCTATCAGTTTTAAACAGGCATTTACGGAGTCTTCCCAAGAAGAACAATTGCCGCATGGTGTTGCGCTGCTGTTTCCCAATGGACTTCGTGCCCACTTCGGGAGCGGTTCTGAAGATTTGCTGAAGGAAATATTTACCCAAAGTCTTCGAAACGGTCATGTTTAACCTGAACGACACGATGCGCTACTTCCTGTGTCCTGGCAGGACAGATATGCGCAAGGGTATCAGTTCGCTATGCGGAGTGGTACATGAGAAAATGAACAGTGAAGTGAGGAACGGTGATGTCTTCATCTTCATCGGTTCCAGCCGCAGGCTAATGAAACTCCTTCATGCCGAAGACGGAGGTATGGTAATGTATGTAAAACGTCTGGAGGCCGGTCGCTTCAAGTTGCCGGAGTATGATCCCAAATCAAACAGCTATCCCATGGAGTGGCGCGATCTGGTGATGATGGTTGAAGGAATACAGGAAAACCCGGAACAGAGGCTCCGGCGGTTAAGAGCCGAACGTAAGGAATACCATGTATAACATGTTTTTATGTGAGTAAACTTTGGATATTGTTGCATAATTCACTGTTAATTAGTATATTTACATCATTAAAAGAAGTATAGACAATGGAAGAAAAAGAAATTTTACTCAAGACGATAGAAGGGCTGAATGCCTCTATAGCCTCATTGTCTACTACTAATAAGAATCAATCCGAACAGATAAAAAATCTGCAGGAACGTATCAAGGAGTTGACGGCTCAGGTCGCATGGCTGAACCGTCAGCTCTTTGGTCGTAAATCGGAGAAACTTCGCGTATATGATCCTAATATGCCAGATCTCTTTGCCGACGAGTTTTCCGGACTCCGGCAGCAGGCGGAAGAAAAGCGGGACGAGGCTGTGGAAAAGATTGAGAAGGAATCGGTGGAAGACGTAAAACGAAATCGTCAGAACCGCAAAATGATAGAGGACTTGCCCGTATTGGAAACCGATACAATAGAACCGAAAGGCGTAGACTTGTCTTTATACCGTAGAATAGGCGAAGAGATAACAAAAGTCGTCAAACACAAGCCGGGAATGCTTTACGTCAAGGTGATCATCCGTCCCAAATATGCTCTCAAGGATAGTACCCTGCTTCCTCCGGCCGGACAGAAAGGCGTAGAGATAGCTCCCATGCCGCTGATGCCGGTCGACAAGTGCATTGCTGACACCAGCCTGCTTGCCGAGATACTGCTTCAGAAGTATGAATATCATGTCCCGTTCTACCGTCAGATACAGCAATACCGCCATCTTGGAATGAAAGGCCTTACCGAAAGTACACTGGACGGCTGGTTCAAGAAAACCGTGGAACTGCTTAAGCCTCTGTATGAAGAACTCAAATGGGAAGTCTTCTCCTGTGACTATGTACAGGCGGATGAAACTACAGTTCCGGTCATTAACAGAGAAAAACACAGAGCCGACAAGGAATATCTCTGGATGGTAAGATCAGTCATGGAGAAACTGGTCATCTTCCATTACGACGGGGGATCACGGGCCGGAGCGGTCATCGAATCCCTGGCAAATCACTATCACTTCAAGGGATATCTTCAATGTGACGGTTTTGCAGGTTATGAAACAGCCTTCAAGACCAACCCCGACGTGCGGCTACTCAACTGCCTGGTGCATATACGCCGTCATTTTGAGCAGGCTTTGGATGAAAACAGGGAGATGGCGCAACATGCACTGACTCAGATACAGCATATCTATAAAATAGAACGCCAGTGTGACGAAGCCGGCCTGTCATATGATGAGCGCAGACAGACGCGTCAGGAACTGTCCAGGCCAATCATGGAGGCAATGAAGGTATGGATGGAGACAGAAGGAATTAAATACAGTCCAAGTTCTTTGACAGGCAAGGCCATAACATATGCCTATACCAAATGGGATAATATTATGAGATGTCTGGACGATGGCCGCCTGTACTGGGACAACAATCTGGCGGAAAATGTCCAACGGCCCATCACTCTGAGCAGAAAAAATTTTCTCTTCTGTGGTAATCACGAAGCTGCGGTTAATATGTCTGTCATATGTTCTCTGCTGGCCACATGTAAGGCGCACGGGGTAAATCCCAGGGTATACCTGAACGATGTTATCGCACAAATGCCTTATCACAAAAAGGCAACCCAAGAAGAACTTTTGAATCTACTTCCACATAAATGGAAGTTGAAACATCCGGAATGTGTACTGACAAGGCAAAAGGAGGAATCTTGTAACTGATATAAATTGTAACATATGGGTTCAACAAAACAATAGCGGCTGATACTATTAGGTTCATAGTGACAGTCGCTATTGTTGTATATAAAGGTTTAATACCTGTAGTTGGCCGAATACTTACTGATGTCTTACAATCCGTCATTCATTCTTCAACAGTCGGATATAGAATATGCCTCCGGCCACAGATTCGGGTTTACTTTTGAAAGTCACCTTTACGGAAGTCTTGCCTTCCAGCATAGCTGCCGGAATCGGGTAAGTTACATTGACCATCTTCTGACTATTCCATTTGCCAGCAAGATTCTCTGTAGCAAGCACCTTTCCGTCTATCAGGATATCAAAAGTACGGTTACCCGTTTCATTTCCCCAATAACGGAGCATCAAGGAAAGTCCCGTTTCACCTTTTGTGTCCATTTCATACTCGAAATAACCGCCGTTACGGGCATCGCGCCAGTTTTCACCTTGGAAGTTTCCTTTCTGGGAGTTCTCGAACTTCATACCATGATCGGCTTCGGGTTGCTGTTCACCGGGTGCTATCGCATCCACAGTCCGCTTGTCAAGCAGGAGTTTCTGTTCCTCTTCTTCTTTGGCGGCCTTCTGGTAATCGGCAAACTCGTCGGGAGTCATGGAAAGCCAATACATCATATAACGACAGTCGTGTATACGGAAGAAGGGCTCCAGTTGCAGATTCTCATAAGGTGCCTTAAACAATCCAGGCACGGTATAACACATCGGTTTTCCGGGAACCGGTTGCATGGCATCCAGTTTCGCCTGAATTTCCGCACGTGTACCTATAAGCAACGGAGTATCGAATACAGAAACCAACGGCCCGTGAGCAATGTGGCCCCAACGGCTGTTATCGGCTACCAGCCCGTCCAAATGCTCTGTCCCCATCCGGGCACTCAGAACAATCGGACCACGGAGAATAGCCACGTATTCAGGAACATTAGGAAGTTCTTCAACCGTAACATCCATAGGCATGGTGATTTCAATGCGGTCACCGTCTTTCCATGTACGGTCCACAGCAATATATGAAGACGGGGCAGAACCTGCCGCATAATCTTTTCCGTTACACAAGACCTTCATCTTACCCTCCTTGCACCACCACGGATGACGGATCATCAGCTGTGCCCTGACTTTTTTCTTGGTATGGACTGTCAGGCGGACCGTTTCCTCATCAGGGAAACTGGTTTCCTGCCGGATAATCATCCCTTTTTCCTTCCAATTCAGTTCGGATGCAATGAAAAGATTGACAAACAAGCTGTCGGAATGATGGGTATAGATAAACTCTCCATATTTACCATGATTCTCCATACCTGTTCCTACACAGCACCACATGGCACTGTTCGGAGCCGAATAGACACGGTAATGTGCCGGACGTGCTGAAGTAAAATACACATATCCTCCATGCTGCGGATGCTGTGTGGACAGAATATGGTTATACAGGGCGCGTTCGTAGAAATCGGCGTAATGGGCATCCGTATTCATACGGAACAGACCTTCCGTAAGTTTGAGCATGTTATTGGTATTACAAGACTCAGGTCCTTCACGGTCATCCACATAACTCTTGCAGTCATCTGCCGGAGCAAAATGCTCACGACGGCTGTTGCCTCCGAAAGCCAATGTACGGTTTCCGGTCACCGTATGCCAGAAGAAATCGGCTGCTCCCTCGTAGAGGGCAGCATCTGCATCACGTCCGGCAGCCAGACTGTTTTCGGCAATACGCTGGTAACCGACTACCTTAGGGACCTGTGTATTGGCATGCTTGTTGTCTAGATTGTCGACTCTCTTCGCCATGCTGTCCAGGAGCCAATGGTGAGAGAAGCGCTTGGCCGTATCCAGATACTTCACATCACCTGTCATCTGGTAAGCGTCGGCAAAGACCTCATCCATCCCGCCGAACTCATTCCCCAACATCTGTTCCATCTGTTCATCAGAGAGTGAAGATATTACCCCCATCCCCCAGTCACAGAACTTCAGGAACATATTCTTCGCATCTTCATTACCGGCATACAACCAGGCGTCACGCAAACCGGCATACATCTTATGCACGTTATACCATGGCACCCAGTATTTCCAGATAATGCCTACGTTTCCCTTACGGATTTCATTCCAGAGTGTCCTGCTTCCCGGTGCTCCGCCTACATAGCCGTCACCGTTCTTGTCCTGGCAGCGTTTCAGCTCCGAAATCATGTATTCCATGCGTTTTTTACATTCCTCATTACCGGTAGAGGCATAATGGATGGCAAGTGCCGAAAGGTAATGTCCGCCCACATGGCCGTCCAGATCAATCCAGTTCTCAAAACTTTCTGCTTTAGGAGGCAGTCCGGCCTGCTTCAGATAAGGAGCCAGCAGACGGTCTACATCATACTGCAACAAAACATTGACATTCAAATCCTGCGCATGCTTGAACGGTCCGTCGAGTAACTTCACGTCACCAAGCGGAAACTCGTTATGATACAGTTTATCCTGTGCAAACGAGTTTGCAAAAAGCGCGACAAAAGAAGCAAGTAATATAAATCTCTTTCTCACCATGAGTTTTTCATTTATCAGATTATAAAACATCAGTCACTTTTACAGAGACAGACGGACAGAAACGATACTGTTACCCGACAGCAGAACATAAGCTCCTGTTCCAGATTCGACAGGTTCCGTCGTTAGCGGCTCCAGATTTCTGTCGGCGTCTGTGATAACTGCAGTTGCATCATGACCTACAGGAATTTCTACGCATTGGGTAGATTTACCCAAGTTCAACAAAACAACAGTCACTTCATTTCCAGCCTCATTGATATAAGCTGTTGCATATACATCCGCATTGTCTGTACCCGCATTGATCCGGGTCATACCGGTTGCATACTGCGCATAATGAGCCATGATATATCCATTCTTCGCAATTTCCCCTTCAGCCACCGGACTACGCTGGTCGTTATCGCCCATCAATCCATAGAAACGCTTCAAATACCAATATACATAAGCACTGCAGTATCCTTCCATACACATGTGGATTTCCTTTCCAAGGTGGTTCAAACAATAAGTCCAATCCCTGAACTCCCATTCATCCGGATTTTCCGAAGATTCTCCGTCATTGAACAAATGTTCTGTCATCCACCATGTCTTGCCTTGAAGGCGGGGATAAAGTCCACATATATAATCATGACGATCTTTAGCATAGCTGGAGCTCAAATCAATGAATCCCTGGTACAGATGTCCTGCAACAATATCTGTCTGAGCAAATGCTTCCGCATCATTCAGCACAAGGTCGGTATAGTCAGGGCTCATACCACATGATTCCGGCGACATCAGTTTAACTCCCGTCTGACGAATCTTGCTACCACACTGCTTCATGAAATTCACAACTTCCTGAGGAGTCCAGTAGGTAAAATCCATATCAGGTTCATTCTGCATGGAAATGGCATACAGGTTGACACCGTTCTGCTTCATGAATTCGATATAACGGATCAGATGATCGGCGTAAGCCTCATAATTTTCTTCTTTCAGACGCTTTACATCTTTATCACCTTGCTTGATCGTTTCACTCAAATTATTTTTTATTTACTCACCGACATTAATGAATAGACCAGACTTAAGGCCAACCCAAAACATCATGACAAAAATATTCAAATTTTATAAAGAAATGGTTAAGTAACGTTTCTCATATTTAAATTCATGTTACGCAAAGCCTATAAAAATATTACATAACATATACAATAAACGTACATAGCCCTTATTATAATATGTGTAAGGCCATAATAAAAAAGGAATGGAATGTTAAGCCATTTTAAATATCTGAACTCTATACAATCATATGAATCCAAAATTTACACCATAAAAACGTCCGTTGATTCTGTAATTTTGTATATACAAAATCAGCCGGGAAACCCGGCTGATTCTTACAACTAAATATAAGATTCTATACATTTCACATTAACGACAATTATCAGCCTAGAGGAATTATTCCCCTAATGACTTGGAAGAATAGGAAAATTCATCTACATCAATGTAACCGCCAATACTCTTAGTAGCATAATTGAATATTGCAAACTTTGTTCCCATAAAAAGTTTACGATAATCAAAAATCATCTTGTAATCAGAACCGAGACGAGTCCAATTCTCCTTATCAAAACTATAATAAAATTTTGCAATATCCCGACCGACACGGAAATCACAATCCAGACGTAAAAATATGCTAGTAATTCCAGCCGGTATATCCACTTGTTCCAGCGTGTTCTTTTGAACCGACAGAATCGCCTTATTGGAATCGGCCAACTCAACTATATTCGTAGACATACACAAACTATATTTCCCTGCATTGCAATTAACCGACAGTATTCCTGAATTACCATTGAAGGCACTCAACCCAGCTACATCACCGTCCTTCATAGCCGAAATATCCATTGATACAATACCCGAACACGAAGGACCGGTCGTACGCTGGGTTATTGTATTGGGAGCCGCATAAATATTATCGACAATCCGATTTGTCTTCAAGCGCAGATAACCGGGACGTTCTGTCAACGACCAGGCATCATCAATCGGATTATGGTTCCACTGCCAATTCAACTTCAATTTACTTTCAGAAAAGTCATCACTTACAACCAAAGAAGTGGCAGTTTCACCATCAACCGGCTTTTTCATGACAGTCGGGACTCTACCTTCCGAATCCCCCAGCATAGGCCATCCGTCAATCCAACGACAAGGCATCAACGTAAGCACACGGCCTACTCCACCCCTATCCTGAAAAATAATACCATACCAGTTGTCTTGCGGGTCATTTACAATAGTTCCTTGTCCCACATAGCCAAAACCACCGAAACTATCTTCCAGAATGACTTTCTTTTCATATGGCCCAGTTATATGGTCGGCACGGTAACAAACCTGACGACGTTTTCCACCTGCAGGCCAGGAAATCATAAGCAAATAGTATTTACCTTTGTATTTAATGAAACGACTCCCTTCCAAAAGTCCCGTTTCCGTACTGTCACGTTCAAAAATACGCATATCGATTCCCCCCGGTTGCACATCACTCAAATCAGGTTTCAGTTCACGCAACTGTCCGGTACCATAAAAGACATAAGCTTTGTTATCATCATCGAAAAATAAGGATGCATCATGGAAATGAGGAAGACGGCTCCATAAAGTCCATCCTTGGGAAGGGTCGGTTGTCGTATAGACAAAACCTTTATAAGGTTGGTCATTAGGAGAGAAATAAGCATAGAAACGACCGTCATGATATCTTAAGGAAGTAGCCCACTGGCCACGTCCATAAACGGTACCACCCTTCAAATCATAATTGGGAGTCTCGTTCAGACGGTCAAACAGGTAACTTACAATTTCCCAATTCACCAAATCTTTTGAACGCATAATGGGAGCTCCCGGCATCAGATGCATAGTAGTTGTCACCATATAATAATAGTCACCAACACGGATAACATCCGGATCAGGGACATCGGTCCATAACATCGGATTGGTAAAAGTCCCGTCACCATTATCGCCTGTTTTATCGCCGACATTAATGGCATCTGCCGACATCAGACAAAATATTCCTAGCAGGAATACGACAAATCGGTTTCTCATAATATAAGTATTTTTAAGTTCTCAACAAAATTAATATACACTATATTTATCACCAAGCCTCAACGAATCGTTTTTATTCAAAAAGGTTACAGCATTTCTCCTTACATTCCAAGAAACGTACATCCGTTATCACAAATGATACATTATTCCTTTATATATATGTTTTCAGACAAATTAATATGTAAATTCCACTTTGTAACAAAACCGAATATACCTGAAACATTTAAGCAAACCAATATATCAAATAACCTATAAATTTGCATAGATAAAGAAAAAATTAATTAACTAATCAATTTATTATCATGAAAAATACAATTAAGACATTTGCTCTGACCGCCTGCTGTTTTCTGGGAAGTCTGTCTATGCAAGGAGCCTCGCCGGAAAAGCCATTGTTCACCAACTTCACCTATGTAGGGAATGACGACATATATAATAAATATCCTTTGGATAAAGATGAATTCTATACTCCGATATTACAAGGATGTTACCCGGACCCAAGTATCTGCCGGAAAGGGAATGACTACTATCTGGTATGCTCTTCCTTCGCTATCTATCCGGGTGTGCCTATCTTTCATTCAACCGATCTGGTAAACTGGAAGCAGATCGGACATGTATTAGAACGTCCAAGTCAGCTCAAAGTGGAAGATTGCGGTATCAGTGCCGGAGTATACGCACCTGTTATCCGTTATAACCCACACAATGATACATTTTATATGATCACCACTCAGTTTTCCGGTGGATTCGGAAACATTATCGTAAAGACTAAAGATCCGGCAAAAGGATGGAGTGATCCTATCAAACTGAACTTTGAAGGAATAGATCCGTCCATTTTCTTTGATGAAAACGGAAAAGCCTATATCGTACATAATGATGCTCCGGAATACGCACTTTATGAAGGACACCGTGTCATCAAGATATGGGATTATGATGTAGAAAAAGATCAAGTTATTCCGGGAACTGACAAAGTTCTAGTAACAGGTGGCGTTGACATTACCAAAAAACCTGTATGGATCGAGGCTCCTCACTTATACAAAAAAGACGGGAACTACTATTTGATGTGTGCCGAAGGCGGTACTGGAGGCAACCACTCGGAAGTGATATTCATCAGCAAGAGCCCTAAAGGTCCTTTCAAACCTGCTCCAGTAAACCCTATACTATCACAGAGACATTTACCATCAGACCGTGCGGACAAAGTGGATTGGGCTGGACATGCCGATCTTGTAAAAGGTCCCGACAACAAATACTATGGCGTATTTCTGGCAATCCGCCCGAATGAAAAGAATCAAGTAATTACCGGCCGTGAGACCTTTATCCTTCCAGTAGACTGGACAGGTGAATTTCCGGTATTTGAAGGCGGCATGGAACCATTGAAAGCCAAGTTGAAAATGCCGGAAGGAGTCCAGAACCAAACAGGCAAGAACGGCTTCCTTCCTAATGGAAACTTTACATTTACAGATTCATTCAAAGGAACCTTGGACCAACGTTGGGTAGGTATAAGAGGTGCAAAAGAAGGATTTGCAACAACTACTAAAAAGGGATTGGAAATCACTCCTTATAACGAAACAATCAAGGCCGTTGCTCCTACATCAACCTTATTCTATCGCCAGCAACATCTGAACTTTACAGCTACAACCACATTGAAATATCAACCTCAATCAGAAAAAGATTTGGCGGGTATCGTATGTTACCAAAGTGAAAGATTCAATTATGTATTCGGTATTACCCGAATAGATGGTAAAGACTATCTCATTCTGCAACGTACAGAAAAAGGCACCTCCAAGATGATAGCAAACACTCCAGTTGATACAAAAAAAGCAATCAAACTGCAAGTTCAAGCAAAAGGAGACCAGTTCCAGTTTAATTATGCCATAGGAAATAAAAAGTTCCAGAATTTGGGTGGAACTGTTTCCGGAGACATTCTGTCAACTAACGTTGCCGGAGGATTTACAGGAAATATGATTGGACTTTATGCAACCAGTGCCAACGATATAAAACTTAAATAAAAAAAACTTTGTCAGACAAAATGTTCGTCAAGAATCTTTTTTAACGAGAATAATATTCGGATTCTTGACTACATTTACAAGCGAGTAGGAGATAAATATTATAGGTATTTATCTCCTACTTTCGTTTTTAACGGCCCCACCATACATGTTCCGGAATACAATGTTTTGTGATAACATAAAAATGGCATATGAGATGATGATAAGCCACCATCTTCATATGCCATCTTAGGTTGTAAGGATATTTATTGAATATCTCTATACAGGTTCATCTATCACTCTGTCACTTGCGATGTGGAACTGGTTTTTCCAGCCAGTCCATCAGCAAATCCGGCATAAGTAGGTTTACGATTATAATTCAAGTCCCACAAGCCGATAGGCATTCCGGCACGCCAGCCCGAACCGGTCGGACTATCCGTTGCACTCCATTGCGTAATACCATAACGCTGGGCGGCAGGAATAATTTCAAAGTACTTCGAAATGATAAACCGATAATAGTCAGCCATCAGTTCCTGCTGTTCGAATGTAACCTTTTCAGTCTCCATCTCTTCTCCATTTTCATCCAGAATTCCCATATCAAGTTCTGAAATCTTGACTAATTTACCGCTTGCAGCCAGCATCTCAAACATCTGAACAACACATTCTTCATTCTTTTTCTGAGTTTCAGCATTCAATGAATAGGATACGTGCATCTGGGTTCCGATACCATCAATTCTGGTCACACCGTCTGATTCCCATTTGGCAATCCAGTCAATCAAGGCCTTGCATTTTGCATTATTGTTATAAGCAGCTTCCAGGTTATAGTCATTGATGAACAGTTTGAGATCTTCCCCACCATATTTACGGGCGAACTCAACCACTTTCCTCACATAATTTTCACCCAAATAATCCTGCCAATAGAAATTTTCAGTATCACCTTGTGTCCATGAATATTTCAAGCTTGGAGATCCGGAATCATCCATCGGTTCATTTACAGCATCCCATGCCTTCACTAACGTAGCTCCGGCATCTTCTCCTTCAGCGGCAGTCGGATTCTCCTTGCAGGCTTTCATCATACCTTCAATCCATCTTTCCAAAGCGTCAGTCAATATAGCTTCCTTCTCTTCAGGAGTCTTTTCTATAATCTGACCTCCACCTGCATTTTTGGAATAGCCTTCACCTTCTTCAGAAATTGATTCAAAAGCCCCCGGAGTCCAACCTGTCCATCCCGTTATCGTACCGTCTTCAAAATCACCGTTTGGAATCAGATTGGTTTCCGAACCGGAAGCAACAAGTGAAACATTGTCAATATAGATTTCACCGGCAAATGTTCCGAAATTGAAGGCAATCTTATCCACACTGCTTCCCGAAGGAGTCAACGAGACAGTACGTTCCTGCCATGTTGTCTCAGCCGAAAATCCTCCCGGATATTCCTGGTTACCACCATCGGAACATTGCAGGTAAATTTCAGGAGAATAAGCTGCAGAGGCTTTCACCATAAAATTCAAGGTATAAGTCTGTCCGGCCTGCAAAGGCGTACTCAACTGATACCAGGTCTGTGCATCCCAGATATTAGCCGAAACGGCCGAATTCTTCAGAACCAGACTATATCCGGCTCCACCGGATACTGCCGACCCAGACACATATCCTTCTCCATCTTCCGAAATGGTTTCATAAGCACCCGGAGTCCAACCAGTCCATCCCGTAATCGTCTCATCTTCAAAATCACCGTTTGGAATAAGATTCGCATCTGAACCGGATACTGTAAGTGAAACATCATCAATATAAATTTCACCGGCAAAAGTACCGAAATTAAAGGCAATCTTATCCACACTACTTCCCGAAGGAGTCAAGGATACAGTACATTCCTGCCAAGCAGTCCCCACAGAAAATCCTCCCGGATATTCCTGGTTACCGCCATCGGAACACTGCAGATAGATTTCAGGAGAATAAGCTTCCGAAGCCTTTGCCATAAACTTCAGGGTATAAGTCTGTCCGGCCTGCAAAGGGGTACTCAACTGATACCAGGTCTGGGCATCCCAGACATTGGCCGAAGCCGCCAAGTTTTTCAGCTTAAGACAATATCCTCCATCGGTAGCCTCACCCGGAATAACCGTCGGAGCAATCAAGCTCTCCAGATAGGTCTTGTTCTGCTGTGAATGCCAACACAACGTATGACCATAGACAGTCATTCCCGCCTCTTTCGCAGTCTGTACAAAATCAGTAACCTTCGAAAAGTCCATTGTACCGTCGTTTGCCACAATCGAAGCATACTTCATTGCATTTCCGGCCGTCATTTCATCAAAATTGGATACAGCCAAGCCATAAACCATACTCTGTTTCAAATAATCGTCTACCGCCAATGCAATGCCTAACTTGAAATCGGGATTGTTTCCACGGTCCACATAACTCTTCAGCACTCCATAATCATTCAGATATGCCAACTGAGCCATTTCCTCAGGCATCTGTATCGCTCCGGGTTGCAGCAGACTTTCGTCTGCGCAAGCCGTCAGCATGCCTAGAGCAACCGCTCCCAACAATAACTTATTATAATGTTTCATAGTTCAATCAGTTAGATTTAGGTTATTTATATACAGGTGAAAAAGTCTCGAACGCAACGCCACGTGTCTGGACAACTAAAGTATCTTTTGTCTGATACTGTTTTGTTCCGAAATCAATTGTATATTCCAGGTACAATGCATTCCGGTCCTTATTTCCCCAGCTGTTCTTCTCTCCTTTCTCTACAAACTTACCGGAACCGCTAGCCATATATCCATCGGTACCCGAAGTAATGGTACATTCATCAGCATCATTGAATGTCAGCAACAAATCACAAGTCAACGTGTTTGTACCTACCGTTGTCGATACAGGAAAAACAGCAGTGGTCAGATTACGGGTAGAGACACTACATATCTCATCATCCTCTACATATTCCTCATGACGATTGACTGTGGTAGTCGTTCCTCCTTCAGTTATCACATCAACTCCACGACGCAGATATTCTGCATCCCATTTGTTAATGTATTTCACACAATAAAGCACATAGTTCTTCGGAGCGGTATCCCACATTTCCGAGTTAGTCCAAGGTGCACCACTGACTTTCGGAACTCCCGACAGAATTGAATCGGCATTGACTACACCTGTCATACGGAGTGGAATGACATATGTATTATCCAAAGCCTTCTCATCATTGAAGAAGGCATCGGTAAACTGCACTTCCACCCCTCCCATCAGATTTTCATTTTCATTCAGTACAATCTGTTCAGAAGCCAATGAATAATAGTTTGAAGGCATGGGCATGACCGGCGTTGTTCCATCCTCGAAATAAAGGTTATCACATAACGATTCATCGACCATAACATCAATCACCGTAGAACCGGTTCCGCTATAAGCACCTCCCATTGTAGCATAAATCTTACATTTATGCTCGTTGTCAAGCGAGGTATCGTAGGTATCTTCTCCCATCACCAAGGTACGCACAGGCGACTGATAAGCAAAATAAACGGTAGAATAATCGTAATTCGAGAACTCCACATCTCCATTATGGCAAGATGAGACTAAAAAAGCAGAAGCTCCCGCTACAAGTATAGAAAGTAAATTAGCTTTTCTCATATTTCAATCATTTAATCAATCAAACATTTTACCATCCCTGATTCTGCACAAAACCGAAATTCAATACCTGATCATAAGGAATAGGTCCATAGTTCATAAAAGGCTGATAAGCGCGTTCTTCCACTTCAATCGGAGTATACTGCTGTACATTATTGGATTGCGTAATATTCACCCCTTTAGCGCTCTCAGTCAGATTACTTTCCCAACGACGTAAATCATAGAAACGGATATTTTCGAAACAAAGTTCCAAACGGCGTTCATTACGGATCAGTTCGCGCATTCTAGCCTGGTCATTCTTGATACTTTCCAGATAAGCATCACCATTATCGGCCCCTACTCCCGCTCTGGCACGGATAGCCTTGATAACCTCGTACGCACTGTATGCATGGTTACCCTTTCCCTGTGGGCCCCAAGCTTCATTCGCAGCTTCGGCATAGGACAAGAATATTTCCGTATAACGGATACGGGCTGTATAATGTTTTTGCTCGGTATTATAAACAGGGTTCGGATTACAGTCACTGCGCAAAAGCTTACGCAAATAATAACCAGTTCGGGTTGAATATCCCGATTCACGGTTCAAGGCATCGTTATTCGTTCCATAGGAACCAGTAATGATTTCCGTATTATTCGGCCCTTGAACACCTTCATTATATAGAATATAGGTACCCAAACGCGGGTCACGGTCTGCGTACGGATTGGCAGCATCATATCCGGAATTCGTATCGGTAATCGGATAACCGTTTGCCATCGGGAATGCATCCACCAGATTCTGCGTCGGATTAATACGTCCGTTTCCATACAAAGAAGGAGGATAATTATCACTCTCCAAGGTATTCGTTTCGTCGATGTCACCTCTCCAGATAATCTCAGCAGGAACTGCACCACCGCTCAGGCTTGCGATTTCTGTAGTATTGGTATACCAGGTATATCCGTCAGCATCCAGACCACTGACTCCACCGATACGGTCCAATACGGTAGCCGCATAGTTGGCAGCATTTTCCCATGAAACGGAAGAAGCTTCGTTAAAGGCCGGACTGGCAGCCATCAAAGTAGCCTGTGCACGGACAGCTTCTACAATACGTCCGCTTAGACGACCAGCCATAAAACTTCCGTTCACACGATCATACTGTGTAGCGGTCACCCCCATTGCTATATATTTCTGAGGAATTTCACTGTCAGCGTGCGACTTGTAATCCAATGGAAGCAGATCAATGGCCATTGCACAATCATCCAGAATCTGCTGCATACAATCTGCATAAGTATCGCGCGGCAAAGAGAAATCCGAACTGGCATCTTCAGATACGGTCTTGATGGGAACTCCAAGCAACTGCCCGTCGGCCGACCAACCACCATGCGCTCTCAGAAGATAGTACATATAAATGGCGCGTAATCCGTAAGCTTCTCCTTTAAAGCGGTCTACAAACAAGGTCTGGACATTTTCCACACTCGACCACTCTACTCTGTCAACTCTTTCAAGAAACATATTCAGATACTGAATCGCATTAAAACAGTTCTTCCACTGTGAAGTAGGATCGTTCTGGGCAGTCCATGAACCGGTAGCCATACTGCGCCACGTATTGGTATTGTCATTGGATACAGCATCATCGGTAGCGACGTCACTGGTAGGCGACGTATTATACGGAAGCAATATATAGGCATTCGCTATGATTCCTTGCGCATAATCCGGTTCACCATACATTGCATCCAAATCCCGGTTGTTCTCTATCGCCGGTTCGAACAAATCGTCACAGGCGGTAAACAACAATAGAAACATGAATAGTCTGATTATATTTTTCATATTACATTCCTTTATTATGATTAGAAAGCTATCTTAACACCCAAATTGTAGAAACGTGTCTGTGGTGCAGAACCTACATTCATTTCCAGTAATTCACGTTCTTTCGCAATAGTCAACAGATTAGAACCGCTCACATACACAGCCGCTTCTTTCAAGAATGTCTTTTGAAGCAGTCTCTTCGGAAAATCATAAGTCAGTTGTACTTTCGCAAGATCGAAACGATTGGTCTTATACAGCCAGAAGGTTGAATTACGGAAGTTATTGTCACCGGTCTGTGTGGTCAACCGTGGATAAGTAGCCGTAGCAGCCGTTTCTTCAGTCCATCGGCCACGTACCACTTCCGAATATTTACCGTCACCATAAACCCAGTAATAAGAACTACTCTTCATTCCATACCCTCCGAAACCACCTGTTCCAAGTGCAAAGAAAGTGAAATTCTTCCATTTTGCAGTGAAATTAAGGCCCAAAGTAAATGGAGAACCATACCAGGCCCCACGACCCAGATAAACCTCATCCTTACTGTCGATTACACCGTCTCCATTCTGATCCTTATATTTCAGATCTCCCTTACGGACCGTACCTCCGAAATTTTGTGTAGGTGAATTGGCTACGTCTTCATCACTTTCAAAAAAGCCCAGACACTCCAATCCCCAAATTCCGTCAATCGGTTTTCCAACCCGATTCTGGTATTCGTATTCATTGTTTTCGTCCCGTTGGGTGATTTCCGTATTATAATATGTCCCTGTAACGCCAAGCGACAGATCAGCTTCACCCACTTTTTTATTGAAGTTTACGGCAAAATCAAAACCTATACGTTTGTTGTTGTTATAGTTTACATAAGGAACAAACGACGCTTCCGGATAATAAGTAGAGAAATAGCTTGGAAACAAAGAAGTTGACTGAATAGGTAATCCCTCAACCGAATTGATAAAGAAGTTCGCATCAGCAGTTACCAGCCGGTTCCACAAAGATGTTCTGAGACCTGCAGTAAATTCTTTACGCTTTACAAAAGTCAGATCCTCATTGGCACCATGTATGGAATTGGTTGATTGCAATGAAGTTCCATCATGCCATCCCCACCAGGCACCATCGGCCTGTGTATAATTGGCAGCGTACATATAATAATCCGAAAGGTCGATATCCTGATGCAGGATACTTCCGGAAACATTCAGCATCAATTCATCCACTACCGGAGAATCTTTCAAAAAATCTTCTTCATGTAATTTCCAAGCCAAAGTCAATGCCGGAGAGAAAGCGTTACGATGTCCTTCAGCCAGCTTTGCCGAATGAACGGCGGCACCGCTGAAGTCGGCATAATACTTTCCTTTATAATTATACCCTAACTGAATACCCAGATTGGCATTACTTGTACGGTGATAAACGCCGGAATAGGTTTGTTGGAATCCGTTCACAATAAACATAGCCGACAAGTTATGAACCTTGTTGACCGTTGTCTTATAATCAAAATACGCCGACAAGGCTATAGTCTGGTTATCCGTACTTCCACTGATAGTCTGCTGACCGGTTTTCTTATCCGTCCCTTCATAAGTAAAATCTGTAATCAAATCGGAACCGTTATAATTCGACCACGTCGGAGTATATATCCTATACTCATTATCATATGATGTATTATAGGATGTTGCATAGTCGACAGCAAACAGGAAGTGGAAAGACAACCCTTTCAATAACTTGTCCAACTTAAAATCAAGTCCGGTATCGAACTGGAATTGACGGCTGGTATATTTATTATAACCGGCAGCATAATAATCGGCAAAGATATTACGTTGGTCTACCTGACTTCCTCCCAGGAAATACCCATTAAAAATATTGCTGTTCGTCCCCATCAAAGTCTGTGCTGCCAATGAATTCGGATCAATATAGCTCAACGGGATCAGAGGAGCGAAACGGTTAGGTCGCATACTGGCTGCTTCTGTCCAATAATCATATGTCTCACCATCTTCCGTTTCATAGGTAGTTCTTCCCGACCGGGTATCATAAAAAGTGGCATTTGCATTGGCAAAAGCTGTGATATCATCATTGATTGTCACATCCACATTACCACGTATGTTCAGACGTCCTGTATAATTATTGGCTACTTCTCCGAAATTAAAGATATCACTCTGACGATAATAGCCGATATTCGAATAGAAACGTGCCCTCTTGTTCCCACCCGAAAATTCTGCTGTAACGTCACTGCGGTTATAAGCCTTCTTCAAATAATCGGAAGAATAATAGTCTACATTCGGATAACGGTACGGATTGGCACCGGAAGCATAATTATAGATCTCAGTATCACTGTACAGCGGGTCCAGTCCGTCATTTGCCAGAGCCTCATTATAAAGAGTCATATATTCGGCCGATCCCAAATACTTCGGATAACTTTTCGGTACATAAAAACCGGTATTGGCACGTACGTCAATCTGCAGCTTTTCCTGCTCCTTGCCCCGTTTGGTAGTAATATAGATAACCCCCTTTGAAGCCCGGCTTCCGTAAAGCACTACGGCAGAGGCACTTTTCAGGAAAGTTATCTGTTCTATTTCGCTTGGAAGTACATTGTCCGCATCACGGGGAACCCCGTCTACCAGTACCAGATATCCGGCATTGTCACCGTCCATACCCCACAAAGAGTTTCCATTCCATCCTCCTACATATCCTTGCAGATTATCAAGGCTGTAAGTGCTGTAATTCTTATCATTCAATTCCTGCATATTGATTACCGAAACACCACCTGTCAAATCACTTTCTGCTACTTTGCGAAAAGCAATCTGAACCGACGGGTCTGCAGCATTCAACGAATCCGTTTCCAGTTCAGCAACCTCCTGTGCTCCCATATAATTTTGGGAAAAAGCTACAATGGCTGCCGAAAGGATGAATCTTATATGTATATGTTTCATTTCTCCAATCTTTTAAATTATACATTTTCTGCTTTCGCTTACCATCCCGGATTCTGATCAAAACCTTCATACAGATATGTATCAGATGTTTTCAGCGGGAACCAGTAATGCTTAGCCTGGAACTCACGGGTCAGTATAACCTCTTCCCTCCAGTTTCTTACCTCAGCATCTTTAGGATCGTTGGTTTCGTACCATGCGTCGTCATATACACGGTCAAACTCCTGGGATGTCTTCACTGTATAAGGAGCTTCTGTCAAGAGCAGCCAGCGCTGCAGGTCATTGAAGCGGAAGCCTTCAAAAGCCAGCTCCACCGCCCGTTCACGACGTACTTCATCCATAAAGGTTTCTCTATTGCCGGTATAATCAGCGGGTACATGCGACATACCGACGCGGTCGCGTAATGTATTGATAGCATCTTCTGCTGTCTTCGGGAAATTCGATGCCTTACCGGTAGCCCCTCCGAACGCAGCGCATGCTTCAGCATACATCAGATAGATATCAGCCAAACGCATATAGGGTACATACATCTGCAGGTTATTGCTGTAGTCCTGAAGCTTATCATAACTGTTTACCGTATGAGGTGCCAGTTTCTGGGTAAAATATCCGGTACGGCTACCATTCAGTTCAGCCCTGACATTACCTCCTGTATAAAGTTGGCTGTACTTATAGGCACTCATATCATTACCTACAGAAGCGTTGATGTATTCAAACCCGTCAAAAACGATATCATGATAAAAACGCGGGTCACGGTCACGGAAAGGATGAGTGTTGTCAAAACCGCCCCTCGGATCATCCAGACGGTAACCGTTAGCCATACCATAAAGATTCACATAATTGGCAGTCGGCTGATGAATCACATTATCATCCGGCACAACATTATTCATTTTAGGTCCGTAAGTTTTCGCAGCCTGATACGGGCTTATGTTGATTCCGAATGCCGGCCCACGGAATATGGCTTCAATAGATCCCGGCTGTAACCATCCCTGTCCGGATGTATAGAAAATATCGCTATAGCAGGAGGAAGCACTGCTGGAACGTTTATGGTCATAGACATCGTCATACTTGAATTCGGCCAATCCATATTGTGTCTGGCCGCTTTCCACCAATGTCAGCAATTCGCCGAAAGCTTCTGCCGCTTCCTTACAATATTCATTATTATAGTTATATGTATTTGAACCACCCGTCTGGGCACCGTTCTCCATCAACGGGCTACCTGCCCACAAATAGCATTTTCCCAAATAGCCAAGAGCCATTATCTTATTGATACGCAAGTCATTCTGTCCGGATGTCTGTGCACCTACCGTCGTATTATCCCAATTTATAGGCAACAAATCAGCAGCCTGACGAAAATCGGCGGCAGCTTTTACGGCAGCCTCCTGAAAGCTCAGGCGAGGCAGATTCAAACCGTCAGATTCCAGCACCTGGTCTATATATGGCATTCCTCCCAGATACTGCATCACTTCAAAATGCCACCATGCACGGAAGAAATAAAGTTGTCCGGCTATCAGGTCACGTTCTTCCTGAGTTCCATCGGTCAACTGATTCAGGTTCGCCAGTCCCATATTGGCTTTACGTATGCAATACCAGGCATGCGCCCACAAGCGATGGTCCATACGGTCACTTGATGTAGGATTACAAGTACGTGCCGCATCCAGCCAGCATCCGTCCTGTCCCATCATTCCACCTTGCCATGCCCAGAAATTACCTATATCAACTTGATGAACCATGTGCCAGTCGGCTTCAGTATTCATGATTTCATCATCTCCCCAGTTAAAAGAAGTTGTCCAGTAACAATTGGTCTTGTCTGGAATACAGTTGTATATTTCTTCTACAAACCCCTGGAAGTTCGTAAAAGTCTTGAATGCATCACCTTCAGCCACAACGGTGTCCGGATCTTTGTCCAGATAATCTTCACAAGACGACATACCCAAGGCAAATACAAACAGGCTACTGTACAACAATGTCTTATATATATTTTTCATGGCCTTCTATATTATAATGTGAATTTAATACCCAAATTGAAACGTTTCATTGTAGGATAGGCACCTTGATTGCTGGCTCCGGAGAAATTGGATTCACGGTCATCAGGCATACGGGTCCATACCCACAAGTTATTGCCGTTCAAGAACACTCTCAAATTACGGATCCCCAGTTTCTTAACCCATCCGCCATCAAATGTATAGGCTATTTCCGCATTTTTCAGACGGATATATGAACCGTCATACAGGTTCTGTGTACCCGTGTTATAACTTGGAGTAGTTGTAAAACGTGGTACCACGACATCCGGATTGGTATTATCCTTCGACCACCATGTACCTTGATCGTATACGGTATTCAAACGGTTGGCAAAACTGGTCAATGTAACATCACGGGTCACATTCGTTACTCCATAGAACTGTACAAATGCACTGAATCCTTTCCATTCGAAACCGATAGAAGCGTTATATGTATTCTGCGGTGTACTGGAATAACCGTAAGGAATATTATCCTGTGAATCGATGATCCCGTCCGCATTAAAGTCAATGATATAATAGTCACCCGGAAGCTTCTGGTTATCGTTCGTATCATGTTGAGGACTACCATAAATCTGGTCGAATGTATTCAAATGACCGGTATCAACATAGGCATGGGTCTGACCGATGCTGAATCCCGCATCTTTCTGGTAAGCCGGAGCCAAAGCCGGGTCATCATGTTTGATAATCTCATTCTTGGCATGCGTCATACTGAAATTACCCCAGAAACGCATCTGGTTCTCCAACACCTTATTGAAGCGCAGTTCCAACTCATAACCGTGAGTCTTCACTTCACCCAAATTAGCAGCCGGAGCCGTCATTCCAAAATAAGGTGGAACAGAACGGCTGTCACCGGTTACAATGATATCCGTACGACGGTCACGGAAAACTTCCACTGTTCCTGCAAACAGACCTCCCAAGAATGAATAATCAATACCTAGATTAAACTTACGGACGGTTTCCCAATGAATGTCCGAGTTACCTACAGCCGATTCACGGTACCATGTATAAGGACTCAAAGATTGCGTCAATCCCATGGGAGTAGAACCATTAGTACCACCGCCTATAGCCCATTGAGTAAGATACAACCAACGGTCGGTTACATTATCATCTCCAATTTCACCATACGATACACGTACCTTCAACATATCCAGAAACTTCTTGGAAAAATTCATGAACTTTTCTTCAGAAATCATCCAACCTACAGCACCCGAATTGAAAAAGGCAAAACGGTATTCAGGAGCAAATTTTTCAGAACCGTTATAAGCTCCGTTATATTCAAAGAAATACCTGTTGGCATAGTTGTATGTGGTACGGAAAGCCCAGTCTTCACGACGGTTTGGAATAACACTACCCGTAGCAGTCTCCTGGCGGCTGAACAGTCCCATTGCGGTAATGTTATGGTCGCCGAATTCCCGCGCCCAATCCAACTGAATCTGGTAATTCAAATTACGTTGGGTAGAATTGTTATCGACTTCACCGCCACTCGTAGTCCATAAAGTAGGATCAAACGGATCGAATCCGTTCCCATCATACTCAGAAGGATCATAATATTCAACTCCCGTAGCCGGATCAATCCACTTGTAGACAGCATCATGATACAAGTCATTCACACCACGGTTAGTTTCAACAAACACGTTGTCCCAGGAAATCATTGCGCGGGCATTCAAGCCTTTTGTAATGAAGCTCAGATCCTGCTCCAGCGTAAAGTCAGTATTGATACGGGTAGTGGTAGTACTCATCGAACCGGCCAATGACATCAATGCGGCAGAATTCGAGACATTGGATACATTCGGGTAATATCCCCATGTCCCGTCCGAATACTGTGGCAAGAATACATCAGGAGGAGTACTGTATGCACCGGCCCAATACTGTGCTACGCCCCAATCGGAAGAATTCGTATATCCCCACGGAGTCTTCTTGGCACCATTGGAACCGGCGATATTTACTTTGAAGACGGTCGTCTTGGACAACTGGAAATCAAGATTACTACGCACATTGATACGGTTATAACCGTAACCGGAAGTATAACCACGGCCATTGTCCGCTACATTATATAAGTCGCCTTCATGTACGAAATCGGCAGCCACAAAATACTTCACGAATTTAGTACCTCCACTGACATTCAGATTGGCATTATATGACATCGCATAATTATTGAACAAGACATCCTGCCAATCGACATTCGGATAACGTTCAGCTTCAGCCAGATTAGCCGGATAACGATACTTGTTAATGACAGACAGCGGCGTAATATAATCCCATGAAGAGGGGCTAAGGGCCAATTCATGTTCTACCGCTACGTTACGTGCCATCAATGCGTCATAGGAATCCAGCTTGTTCGGCAATTTGGAAGGAACCTTCATTGTCATCTGGGCAGAAACATCAATCTGAGCCTTTCCTTCCTGACCGCGTTTTGTAGTAATAAGGATAACACCATTGGCACCCTTCACACCATATACGGCAGTGGCCGAAGCATCCTTCAATACAGAAATAGACTGGACGGAACTGATGTCTACCGAACTCATCGGACGTTCAATACCATCAACCAATACCAAAGGGGCACTGTTATTCCATGAACTCGCACCTCGGATTACGATTTCGGGCTCTTCCTCGCCCGGCATACCAGAACTTGACGTAGTGATAACTCCAGGCAGATTACCCGTCAGAGCCGCACCGATATCGGTAACACCTCCGGCACGCTGGAGGACCTCACCTTTTGTCTGGGTGATGGCACCTACAACCGATTCCTTTTTCTGCTGGCCATATCCCACAACAACCACTTCCTCAAGCATCTCCGAATCTTCTCTAAGATTCACCACGATTACCTTACGTCCGTTTACCTTAACATCCTGAGGTGTCATACCCAGATAAGAAATGGTCAGCACAGCATCCTTATCGGGAACCACCAATGTAAAATTACCATCAAAATCGGCTACTGTACCTACAGACGTATTATTTTTCAATACAATAGCAGCCCCTATCAAGGGTTCGTCATTGCTATCGAGAACCTTACCCGTCACAGTAAAACTCTGGGCGGAAACAGCCAAACTGCACAATGCCCAAAAGACAAATAAGATTCCTCTCAGCGCCATCCCCCTTCCTTCCGACAAAGGGTTCGTTCGCAAAAATTGTTGTCTTATGTTTTTCATCGCATATTAATTTAATTAATTATGAATTAATTTTCTTCACACACAGACAGCAACATCAACTGTCATCAATTACATATTTCATAACCATCTTGATTTAAGATTAAACATCCATTACATAACTAGACAAAATTATAACATATCCAATATATAGGACAAAATTAAGATTACCAATACTATGATAAATGTTACATTAACACCTAATATGAGTAACATATTTTATTATATATGTTACATTGATACATAACAGATAAAACAATATAGGATTTTTTCCGAAAAATAAAGCTGTTTTTATAACAAAATCCATTATGGCCTATAAATAAAATCGATATACATGAGCAACAATTCATCTTTGACAACCAGCCACAAAAAAGACAATAAGACAAATGGATGAGACAATTTTACATCCAGAAGGAAACTAAAGCTTAAGTTTCAAATCCTTTCAACAACATATCAGTTTCCCGACTGCAACCAGCTTAAATCAAACAGGCCTAATGTCAGATAAGCAGACAAAATCAAGCCTTTCACTGAAATATTTCCTATATTTGCATAAAAATAGGACAGACATGAAGAAACCACCATTACTGACATTACCATTAATCTTAATACTGTTGATATTCCCTTCAACTGCTTCCGGACAGACAGGTAATCTATTTACCACACAAAAAGAATTGTCCAGCAGTATGATAAATCAGGTCTACTCAGATTCCAAAGGATTTGTATGGATAGCCACGGAATGTGGGTTAAGCAAATTCGACGGAAGCAAATTCATCATTTATAAGCATAGCAGAACAGATTCAACCTCGCTGTTGAATGACTATGTGCGTACAATTTTCGAGAATGGAAAGGGAGAACTATATATCGGAAGTCTGAAAGGCCTCCAACGTTACAACTACGAAACCGAAAACTTCACGGATATCCCTATTGTTACACCCGAGAAAAAGATAATCAGTGCACACATACAAGACATCAAAGAACTCAAAGATCATAGACTATTAATCTGTACAAGTGGACATGGCATACAATATCTGCTTCCCGGACAAGATACGATATATACGGCAAACAGAAAGATAAATGTTCCTGTAATCATAAACGCCGCAATAGAGACAACCGACAACTGTATCTGGCTGGCAACGGAAAGTTTCGGCATATATCAGATCTATCCTGACGGCAAAATTGTAACATACCCTCTTGGACAGACTACAATACCTCCAGTCACATGCTTATGTGTAGACACCCAGGGAAACATTTATGCCGGAACAAACGGAAACGGAATCTTCATGTTCGATAAACTCCAGAAACGTTTTATCCCGATCATGGATCCTTCCCTAGCCAACAAACCGATCAAAGTACTATACATGAACTCTCCCAATGAACTGTATATTGGAACAGACGGCTATGGGCTACGCATCTATGACACACTTAATAGAAAGTTCAAACCGAGCAATCTGGTATCTCCCGTATTCGATCTGCAAAATTCTAAGATTCATACTATCGACAAAGACAATTATGGGAATCTATGGTTAGGTATCTACCAGAAAGGAGTACTTTTATTGCCGCATAAGGTAAGCAACTTCATCTATTGGGGACAGAATTCACCATACTTCAATACGATAGGGAAAAATTGTATCATGGCCATATTCCAAGACCAAGCCAGGAACATCTGGATAGGAACCGATAATGACGGGATCTATAAACTGAATGAAAAGGGTGAACAGATCAGTCATTTTATACACTCATCGTCTCCACACTCTGTCCCATCAACCATACTTTGCTTTTATGAGGATTCAAAAGGCGACTTATGGATAGGATCCTACATGCAGGGACTGGCCAGAATAAATAAAGAAACAGGCGAATGTAACTATATTCCTCTAACAGATACAGAAAACAATCAGGCCAAACGAGTCTATTCCATTATAGAAGATAACAACCGACGTTTATGGATAGGAACAATGGGACGAGGCCTGTTCTACCTGGATCTGGATACCTATGCAACCAATCCTTTTCCAGAAACCAGGAAAGATTTGAACAGATTGTTACAGCAGAAACAACTACCGAACTTCTGGATAAACCAACTTTATTTCGATGAAACAGACAACCGCCTTTATCTGGGGACATTCGGCGGATTATGTTGCCTTGACCTGAACAATATGACCTTCATCAAACCTTTCAATGAAAAGTTTACGGCAGCCAACAGTATCGTGTCATCCATCTTATTCGACAAAAACCGGAATTTCTGGCTGGGAACATCCGACGGTCTGAACCTGTATAATGCCCGGACCAAGGAAATATCTCTATTCACAACCCAAGACGGACTGCCCAGCAATTCCATTTCGGCTTTAGAAGAAGATCGGAACGGTAACATCTGGATAAGCACCAATCAGGGAATAGCACAATACAATGCCCAAAGCCACCAATTCATTTCCTATACAAACGATCTGCAGAACAGTGAATTCAGCCGTGGAGCAGCCTTCACTAACGCAGCCGGTGAAATTTTCTTCGGAGGCACCATGGGGGTTATCAAATTCATGCCCAACCAAATTACAAAACCGACAACCCTACCTAACGTCCGTATTACCGGATTCTACATACACAATGAACGGGTAAACAAGAATACACGCTCGGGGCGCTATGCGGTGGTTGAACATTCCATCTATGAGGCCAAGCGGTTAGACCTATGCCATAATGACAATTCATTTACCATTGAGTTTGCAATGACAGACTTCAGCAAACCCGAGACATTCATGTACTCCATGAACCAAGGGACATGGGTAATCATGCAGCCTGGAACAAACCAGATTTCATTCAGTGAATTGAATCCAGGAATGTATATACTGCGTATCAAGGCCAAAAACCATTCCATTGAATCGGCAGTAAAGGAAATCACCATCTATATCCATCCAGCCTGGTATGAATCCAGTTGGGCCATTTTCTTTTACATCCCCCTGACAATCGGATTGCTGGCATTGATATTCAATCAGATACGGAATCATTACAGGACCCGGCAGAAAATCATGGAACACATCCATGCCGAAGAAATCAATGAAGCCAAACTCCAGTTCTTCATTAATATATCACATGAAATCCGTACCCCGATGTCACTTATCATCAGTCCGCTTAATGAACTGATCGCTACCGACAATGATAAGGAACGTCAGAAAAAATACATCCTGATCAACCGGAATGCACAACGTATTCTTCACCTGATCAACCAGTTGATGGATATACGTAAGATAGATAAAGGACAAATGCACCTCACATTCCATAATACCGATATCCTGGAATTTACAAAAAAACTGACCGAAACTTTATCCTATCAGGCAGAAAACAAACAGATATCACTGCAAGTCATTTCTGATCTGGATAAACTCAATGTATGGATCGATCCGGAATATTTTGACAATAAATTTAATTCCTCAAAAATACTACATGTAATAGTCTGAAAATCAAATTATTGAAAATTTTATGATTTTAATTGAGGAACAAATAAGAAACAAAATTGCTAATTAAAGTCATTTCCCGATTTTTTGTTTTCACTCTGTTTCTTTCCTTGCACTTGCTTATAATCGGGACTTCTTGAACAGCTTCCTTCCAGAATTTTTTTCCTCGTTCGACAGTTACATTTGAGCTTCCAAGAGCCATTGCAGCCAAAAGAAAAACAAGTCTTCTTTAGTTCATACAAAGGTAAGGAAAAACTTATAGGCAGGCAAATTTGTCTGCCTAAATATAGTTTACTTTGATTTAGCATATATATAGGCTAACGGACTAAACTAAACCTTCTCCCAGACTTCATTAAAATACTCCGTTCCCTATTGTACAGCACAAAGAGAAAACATTCTACGGTATATTTTTCTTTTCGCTGCACCCCCTTTTTATAAGCCATCAACCTTTTATACGAGTTCTTCCCTTCCCTGTGTTCGCACATCCGCTTTCGGGCTGCCTGATATGAATTGTGTCGCAAAGGTACTTGTCATGTCTTTCTTGTATGCAAGGTCAAAGCCTGACGGTTCACGACAAAATCTCCACCCTCCGCTTCGCGCGGGTAGTATTTAATCGTGAAACCTTGCATAAAGAGCCATGACACCTTTCGAGGCGACATAATTAAATCAAACCCGAAAGTAGCAGATGCTACAAGAGGGAAAAAAGAAAACTTAAAATTCAGAGTTATGGCAAACTATGCAACAAACATTTTCCACGCAAGTACGGAAAACAAACAGGACCTCGATAAGATAGAGGCATTTCTGGACGATAATTTCAACGGCCTTGTCAACCGGTATGGCGACACGGTAGATGCCGAATTTTCTTCCCGTTGGGAATACCCGGAAAAAGAAATTGATGAACTGGTAGCCTCTTTGGCAGCCAAAGACAAAATCTATATCCGCATACTGACATACGAGTTAGAGGACGAATACGTGAGCTTTCGGATATTCTCGCAAGGCAAATGGAACATCAAACTGTAACCTAAAACACATTCACTATGTACGAATACGAAGAAGACAGCGATATTATCGGCTTATCCTGCACGCTACACGATCCATATAAAGGTTACACGGAAGGCACAATTGTGGGCGACTATGGCAATACCATAGTTGTCTGCCTTGAAAGCGGCAAGGAAATTTCAGAATACCGTGATGAAGTGGTTATCCATGATTAAACGATAGCAAACGTATGATACAGATAGCAACAAAATTCGTCAAATGGGACATTCCCGAACTGGAGATATTACAGGACAGCAAGGTTTACAAATTGCGGGTACACCTGAATAACGGAGGCAAGTTAAACCGGGAAGAAAAAAACTGGATTACCCGTAACGTGCGAGAGAGCATTTATTTCAAACGTGGAATTGCCTTGAGCGGTTATCACTTTGACTTTTCCGACGTTCTCAAACGGTATTTCGTCAAACAGTACGGAAGTATTCACGAGTATTATGCTACTGACAAAACAGCATTACGCTCGATACTATATGGCAGAATCGAGGATATTGTAGAAGTAAACAGTTAAAAAACAAGGATAATGGGAAAATACAAATTTTATCAAGACCGTAAGGTTACAAGTTGGGAACGGGATTATTTCAGTGTGAAAGCAAATAGTTACGAAGAAGCCGAGGCAATCGTCCGCTCATGGAACTGTGAGGACGTGTCGAACATCATTGACAACCGTCTTTGCTATGAAGAGTGGCAAGCATTGACCGATACATCGGAATTCATGCTCCCCGAAGAAAACGACGGCAACCCGACAATAGAGATTTTCAATCAAGACGGAGAATCAATAATGACTAATGTACCCGAAACACCTCAATCAAACCAATAGAACTATGAATGTAACAATCGAACACGTCTTTTGCCGCTATAGCGATGAAGCGGAAGAAATCTATTTCCGAATCATGAACACGATTCTTCTTTCAGTCGATGAAACCGAACTTCGTGCAAGTATGGAACGCTTGAAGAACGAAACCCCGCTCGATGAGTATTTCATATTCGGATACGGAGCACACCATATCTGGATAAACCAACGGCGACCGAGCAATAAAAACAGAATTTTCAAACATCGGATTATGGTAGCCCATTTCTGACGGGAACAGGCAAGAGACCTCCGATGTACTTTTACGGGCTGAACTGGAACTGCCAGTTGCAGCCCGTTTCTTTTCTCACGATAAACATGCTGGCTCAATACCTTTTTTTATCCTCACAATCAAAATTCTTATACAGCCTGGAATATCCATTTATATTTTTCTTTTCGCTGCAACCCTTTTATATAAACTATCGGACCTTTTGCAAGAGACCTTCTCTTCCCTGTATTCGCACATCGCTTTCGGGCTGCCTGATATGAATTGTGTCGCAAAGGTACTTGTCATGTCTTTCTTGTATGCAAGGTCAAGCCTGACGGTTCACGACAAAATCTCCACCCTCCGCTTCGCACGGGTAGTATTTAATCGTAAAACCTTGCATAAAGAGCCATGACACCTTTCGAGGCGACATAATTAAATCAGGCCCGAAAGTAGTTGGTGCTACAAGAGGGAAAAAAAGAAAACTTAAAATTTTATAGATTATGGCAAACGATGTAACAAATTCAAATGGAAGAGTAACGGTAGACGAAGTAATACACAGAGATTCAGTTTTCAGATACCAGTTATTAGGACGCTTACAGTCAGATTGTGAGTATTACCTTAATTACGGTAACAGACACCCCAAATCCTTATGGGCTGGTGACGAAAAATTGCAAATTGAGTTTATGATAAAACTGCATGATAGTTTCAAAGAGGACGAAAAACCGGAGTGGCTTACGATGGATAAAATTTTGGAATACAGCAAGAGAATGATAACACAAGAAGAATAAAATTATCACAAAGAAACAGATTAAAAATGTAATATTATGGCATGGTTGGCAGTAAATAAAGACGGAACAGAATGGATTATGCCCGAAAAGCCCGTTGTGGGCATTGGGAGTATTTGGAAGAAGTGTACAACATACCAATCGAGATAGAACTCCCCAAAGGGACTGTTTACAAACTTCTCGGCAAAGAACTGACATGGGATGACGAGCCGGTAGAATTACAGACCGAAACAGAAAAAAGGTAAATACAGTAACGGGCTGTAGTATCAGTTTCAGCCCGTTTACACCGGCTAAGACAGATATGCCGGTGCGATACCCTCTTTTATTTTCGAACATACGCTCATACCGTTTCCTTCGGAAATACCCCTTTATACCTTCTGGCTACGCCATATCCTTTTATATCGAACGTTCACTCGCACGAACGCTACCTCGCCGCTTTACACACAAGGCAGCGTCCTGCCTTTTTCCCTTTGCCGTTTCTCCATTCCTTCGACCGGGAACAGGCAGGACAGCCCCACACTGATACACCGTACACGCCGATTGTCGGCTCTCCATCCGTTGAAATCCACCGCAAAAGCAGCCCTATGGGTTGGTCGGACGGCATACCCGCTTGTGCCGTTTCCATCTTGCCAGTGAACGGCATGTTTCCTATCCCTGGTATTCTTCCCGGCTTCATGCCGGAATAAGCCGTCCCTTGTGTTGTCAGGCGGACAAGTCCTTTCGAACCAAAATCCGCCACGATCTGTCTTGCCTCGTCTTTTTCGCGACCGTTTTCTATCGAAGTCATCATCATTATTCCGTTGCAAAGTTAGTATGCAGACGGGAACGGCCATGCGGCCTTGACCAATGGCGTACCGCATAAATCTTCCTTTATCGGGCCTTCGGTTTGGGGCTGCGCTCCAAAATAAAGAGTATTTATGCGCTATCCTTGGTGCATCCCCTTGACTGCACCTACTTTTTCCGCACCGTAAAAATGATTTATTAACTTCAAAAAACAATCGCAATGAAAAAGATCGAGAACAGTTTCGTAGTAACCGGATTCGTAGCAAAGGACGCTGAAATCCGCCAGTTCACCAACACCAGTGTAGCACGTTTCCCATTGGCAATCAGCCGTCAGGAGAAGAACGGCGATGAAACCAGCCGCATATCAGCTCTAATGAGCATGGAAGCATGGCGCAAAAAAGAGAATGCCGGTTCGTTCGACCAACTGACCAAAGGTACGCTCCTGACCGTGGAGGGCTATTTCAAACCCGAAGAGTGGTCCGACAAGGACGGCGTAAAGCACAGCCGTATCGTGATGGTCACCACCAAGTTCTATCCGGCCGTCGAAAAGGAGGAAACTCCCGCCGAGCCGGAAAAGAAACCGGGAAAAGGCAAGAAATAACCTCTGCCTTATCCGGACAAAGCGGCTTGGAAGCCGCTTTTGTTTTGCTCGTTACCGTTCCGGAACGTCCCCACTTTTATACTCCTTCATACTCCACACGAAGAGTCCGCCGTCGTCCATTGATTTTCCCGTGCAAAGTTAAGGCGGTCGGGAATCGGCAAGGCGCGGATTCATTTGTGGTTAACAACCATCAACTCGCAAGCTCGTCAATACTTGTTCAACACAAATGAAACCGTCCACGGGACTATCCGCTTCCTCCTTGCCTTATTTCCCTTCTGTCCGCCTTGTGGTCCGCACGTAAAATCAAATTCCGCCGGACGAGGGAAACCCTCCGAAGGCAGGGATAAAAAATGAAAGTCAAACTTAAAATTCAAAGCGTATGAAACAGATAATTTGGTCAAGCTATGACCTGTTGGACGAAAAGGCAAAAGAATACTATCAAAATTCCCAGAGGGAAATATTGGACGATGACAGTTACGAGGTCAGCGACGAAGAATGGGCTGAAGAAGTATATCGCTGGTTGGATGATGAACGGAGCAACCTAAATAAAGAAGTGGACGGCATTATTGTCGTGTTCGGCAACTTGGGATTATGGAAAGGCCGGAGACAAGGCTATCAAATATTGGGCAGCACCATTGCCGATATTTTGAAATCCCAGTGCGACGATGCAGAATGGTACGGCGACGGCTACAACATTCGCGGACGGATGGGCCATCATGACGGTACGAACTACGCCTTATATCGTATCGCCAAAGACCGTGACGAAGCGGAACGTATCGCCGATAAGATTTACAACCGTGAAATCGACGAAGAAGGTTTCCGCCGGAGAACACGTTCCCTCTATCCGTATGTAGCCGCCGTGTACGGCTGGAAAACAAGGCAGCGCAAGCCGGACAAAGCAGCATAAAATGCTGTCCACAAATACCGCAATGCACCCGCCAGAGGTGGTTGCGGTATCCTTTATCGAATGGCCGAACGCAGAACCGTCACCTTTTATAATCAGCCCTATTCCTTTTTTATAATCACTCACGGAGCAATATCCACCCTTTATACCGACCCCGGTCTTTCGCATATCTCCCGTCTTTTCTTCTTTCCATCACCGGTTTGGTTTTACCAGATGCAAAGGTAGGCCGTCGCACTTGATCCGGTGGCTTGAAGTGCATTTCTTGCAAAATTCTTCCTTACAGGGGTAAGAGTAATTTGGCAAGAAAAGCCACCGTATGAAGTTTTCCCGACAGCCATGTACCGCATCCGTAAAACCCAAAAGCGGTTCAGGAAGAAAGAGCCGACAAGAGGGGAAATAAGTATTAACAATTTCAAAAAACTAAGATTATGCCTAATCATGTGACAAACCGTTTAGAAATAAACGCAGACCGGGAAACAGTACAAAAAGTAATGAATTTCTTAAAAGGTAAAACCGATGATGACAATACGCCTTGTTACATCGACTTCAACAACATCATTCCTATGCCCGAAGAACTGTTGATAGAAAAAAACAGTAGTGGAGATTTCGGTATGAGATGTCTCGAAGCAATGCAGCGGCAGCCATTCTATTTTTTATTGGACGATGACGATTTGAGAGCCGTTCAATGGATGAGAGGATTGGCGGAAAAAGACAGACAAGAAGCGCTGCAACTTGGAGAAACGTATCTGGAAAACCGGAAAAAGTACGGTTATCCCACTTGGTTTGAGTGGTCTATCGCCACATGGGGTACAAAATGGAATGCCTATAACCAGAGTTTTGAAGAGCCGAACATACTTTGGTTCGATACGGCATGGAACGGCGTGCCACAGCTTATCCAAAAACTTTCCGAAATATTTCCGGATGTGGAATTTCATTACGCCTATGCAGACGAAGACTTAGGTTTCAATACGGGAAGAGGAACAGCCCGCAATGGAGAAATCGACATGACGATACCCGAAGGTGGAAGCAACGAAGCCTTTGAAATCATGTTTTTTGTGAAACCGGGAATGGACGAATATTTTGAACTGACGGACGAAGGTTACAAATGGGTTTCCTAAACATTCGGTACAGATAATGACCGGTACGGGTTCGGGATACATTGGCAATAGATGTGTCCTGAATCCTTTTGCCGGAATTACCCCTTTATATCTTCATAACCTTTTCCCTTTTATCGAAGTGCGGTCCGTCCCCCCCCCTTGTACTCCGGCTATCCAGCCGGAAAGCAATCCTCTTATAACACCTTAGCCTCTCCGTTTTACTCTTTACAGCCGTTTCCCAGACACACTCCATGCCGAAAGCCCGGTTATTGTTTCTGCAAAGTTCGATTGTCGGCTACCAGTCCCGACAAGGACCGCTGGCGCTTGCAGCCGGAAAATCTTCCTCTCCGCCTTCGTTGGAGAGCGTATTTACCGTTGCCTCCTTGCCCGCACTTGCCGCCAATCCCGTGGGCAGAAAAATAATCAGCCTTTCGGTACGGGATTGTACCAAAGGGAAAAACAAAAAACAGTTCAAACTTAAAATTTAAAGCGTATGACATTTAGAGAATTTATGCGAGAAAACGGTTACGAGTTACAGACAACTTTTTGGGAGGACTTCTCAATAGCGGACCGATTCGGTCTGTCAGCTATAAAAGACACTTTCAAACGTGCTTTCGAGGGATGGAAAGATAACTATAAATACCTCACAGAACTGATATTGGTACTCAATCATAAAATCTGGCAGTATTATGAAACGAAACCGGAATTTGCGACACTTTACAACACCCTTTGGGAGCAGGCAGGTCAATATGCGGTAGA
Organism: Bacteroides ilei; assembly: GCF_900128495.1. Taxonomy (GTDB): domain Bacteria; phylum Bacteroidota; class Bacteroidia; order Bacteroidales; family Bacteroidaceae; genus Phocaeicola; species Phocaeicola ilei. The sequence continues at coordinate 1,424,871 of NZ_LT635801.1, read as the reverse complement.
GAACCTGAAAGATGACGAGTTAAGTTATTATTACGAGGTGACGGATTAAGCAAGGAAACACAAAGAGCCGCCGATGAAAGCCGGCTCTTTGTGCCAGCTCCTTTTTTATAACATACGGCAAAATAAATACCGCAACCGTCCACAAAAGACAGTCGCGGCGTCCTGTTATCCTGTGTAACCATTGCACAGCGGTCTCCCGACACACTTATGAAGAAAACCGTTTATACTTTCTTTATTTTCCCTCTTTTACCGCATCCAAGAATGTCTTTGCGGGCTTGAACGCAGGAACATGGTGAGCCGGGATCACGATAGTCGTGTTCTTTGAAAAGTTACGAGCCTTTTTCTCCGCCTTCTGTTTGAGGATGAAACTTCCGAACCCTCGCAGGAACACCTCGTTCCCGGCGATCATCGACTCCCTGACACTCTCCATGAATGCCTCTACTACAGTTGTCGCTACCGACTTTTCTATTCCGGTATCCTGTGCGATCCGGGCAATAATATCCGCTTTTGTCATACTGTTTTATTATAAAATCCGTCGCAAAGATAATAACATATCTCTTTGTCGCCTGAATTGCCGGCCTGATAATATTACGGAAACGATAACCCCCTTTTACCTCACGATGTTCCTTCGGCACGAACCGTTCTATTCCCGCAGACAAGCGGAAAGCCGCCGATAAGAGGAAAGGGACATCAAAAGCATGCAAGTCCGTATCCTGCAGTCAGGACAGGCAAGCCCCGGCCACCGTTTACCGGTCATGATGGTAATCACTCTTGCTGAAACCAGCGAAAATAGCTTTCAGAATCTTTCCGATAACATAGAAAACCACTATAAAAACGATAAGTTCTCCCATATTCTACAATGTTTAAAGTTAATATAAAGATACTAAAAATCAGCGAGAATAGAAAGCATATAGCCCTAATTCTCAAAAAATATTTCATTTTAATCCGGCGAGAATAAAGGCTTATTGCCCGTCTTTCGGTTTACGTTTGCCCAACGGCCCTTTGAATTTTCCCCGGTTCAGTTCGACACCATGCTTGTTGAGCACGCTGAACACCGAACTCCGGCTGTTGTACCCGCTTACCGCCATGATGTCCTCGAAAGAATGACCGTTGACATACATATCAACGATGGTATTCTCCCGGTCGGCCTTATCCATCGCCTTCATCGTTTTTTTCGGGACTTTCGCTTTCTGTTGCAGGTTCATGACATGCGCGGACGAATACCGCAATACCGCCACCTCTTCGGGAAGCGCCCCGAACATCTCCAGCACATCGGCAGCCGTCGTTTCGGGGAACAGTTTTCCCCGCGAGTCGATCCGGTCATGGATGGATATGATACGCACCACCTTGATTCGGCACAACTCGATGAACGCGGACAATTCGCGCGACCCACGGAGAGCGTTGCTGAATTTGGCCACCACGATTTCGTCGCCTCTTTCGAGATTCGCTACAAGCTGTTTCCATTTGGGACGCAGTGCTTCGTTATCGACCGATTCCTCTATCACTTGTACACAACCGTACTTCTCCATCCACTCTTTGTCAGCCTCGAGTCCGTCGTAACGGTCCGCCTTGAATATGTAACCTACTTTTGCCATATCACTGTGCGTTTCTATGATAATAAGTACAAATGTAAGAGTTTTATTTTAAACTAAACCATACTTTGAGCAAAAATAGTATGAGAAACCCTCTGAATATCCCGTTATCTTCACTTGTTTTCATTGAAAATCAAACTATTAAGTACAATGTTAAAAATAGCTTATAAAATAAATTTCGGCGGTTGACATCTTGAAATTTATACTTAGATTTGCGGTGATAAATACAAAATCAAACTATAAATCATATGAAATCATACTTAAAAATCATACTCTCCATTGCTGGACTTTCTGCCGTTTCTACTGCCGTTTTCACGCTCACATCATGCGACAGTACGAACGGCAAATCACTGGTCGAAGCCCAGTCCACTCCAGCCAATCTGTACCGGAAGTATCTGTCCGAAGTACGCGGGCAAAAAGAACTTTCCTTTGAGGACTTGACCGCTTATATCGGAAAGTGGCGGACCTTGAAAGACTCCGTGACCGCAGCCATGCACCGGGACACGGCTTATCGGACACATTCCGACATACGAGAGGAGTGCATTCTGCTGCACGATTCCGTCCGTTCAGAACTTTCCCGGCTGGCGATGTCGAAACCTCGCACCTACAAAGAAGTGCTGGTTTTGAAAGAACGCTTCTCACCTTATGCCGGGGACGTGGAATTGTGCCGTTCCGCCGAAGAGATCCGTCCGTTTTTCGCAGAACTGGATAAACGTCCGGCCTGTCGGGGTAGCAAGGAGCAAATTCTGTCAGCATATCGTAACGTGCTTGCCGAAACCCTGAACAGCGGAATACACGGGAACGGAGACCTCAAAAGATTCATCGAAAAAGAGGATGCCGCTTTTCGGGCTTTCCTGTCCGGGTTGTACGAGCTTGGCGAAGCGAATATGGCCGACATCACCCGTGACACGGAGAAATGCTGCTCCGAGGTGTTTTTCGCCGCCGGACGCAAGGAAATCACTTACAAGGACGCCACGATATACATGGCCTTACGTACCGACCGTCGGCTGATTCAGAACGTGCGTGCCTGTCTTGACAACATACGCCGTGGGAAGGTCACAACGCCCGAACAGGCACAAGCCTATGTCTGGATGATTCTACAACCTTATGCTTCCTTGGACGGCCTCTGCATGACGCTATTGTCCCCGGAAGATAAGGAAACCCTTTACAGTATGGCCGCAGAAACGCCTGCCGCGTTCGAGAAACTGCGCAGAATCCTGCCGTCGGAAGGCGACCGGTTGGACGAGCTGCCCGGTATGCTCATGGAAATATTCATCGCCTCATTGTAAAAGCCTATTCACAAAATAAACGATATATGATTATGTTACGACACTTTCTGGATGACTTCATGTCGTTCGTGCCCCTGCAAATGCCGCAGCTTCTCAATGTGGCAACGATGGAGGAGCCGCAATTTTACGGCGACTACGTTCTGCTCACGTTCCCGCTACGGGACTCCTATGATCTGGAGGAAGTCATGGACATATTCGAGGACGACATGGAACTGATTACGCTCTACCACCATGTGCCGGTCGGACTGGAGAAATCCGGCCATAGCACCTGTGCCTACTCCAATCCCGCTTTCGGACAGATGTTCAAGATGAACGCCCGGACAGACGCGGACGGCAAGGTAAACCGTATCATCGCAACGATCTACGATTCGCTGGAGCTGATGTACGGCGACCTGTGTCTCGACCTGAAACTCCACGCCGGGAACGGCAGCTTCAAGTACAAAAAGAATCAGGAGGACGTGCTGTTGGACTTCATGTAAAACAGGCACTATGCGAAACACGATATACCGCCAAATGGTTTTCTGCATCAACACGTATCGCACGTGGATAGAGGTGGCCGATGACAACCTCTACAAGGAGCACGTCATTCCGAGAAACAACCGGACTGACTTTCTGGTGTCCCGCACACTGGTACTGCGTGCCTGCAAACCGCACGGCACATACAACCGGGGCATGACGTGGACGATTCCGGAGCATGATCTGGACACGGCACTGGCTACATATCGTAAGCAGAACGGTACATTCAAGGCCCGGATGAAGAAAGGCGCGTCGTCCCTGACAGCCGAAGACGCCGAGACCATTATCCGCTTGGCCACTCACGGGGTTGTCCACTTGGAACTCGTGGTACGGTCCGTTCACATACCTTCAAAACCCTATTACCTGTTATGACCTGGATTATATTACAATTTGTATTTCTTGCAATGCCTGTCGTCCTTCCGGCATTATTGTACAGAAGCAGGCGTTACTTCATGGCAAGATTCTACGATAAGATGGTGTGGAGCGAAAAAGCCCGCAGGCTGTACGCCCATGTGTTGCTTATCGTACTGCTCCTCTTTCATTATGTCTATACGAGCGGACACCCCGGTGAGTTCGGTGTCGTGCCATCTACCATCGTGTGTGCCGCATGGGCCTCTTTCCGGCGGGCGGACCGATGGATGCGCGGTCTGCTCGACCGGCCGAAACGTTTCGTCTGGTTTGCGCTCTTGGCATTGGTCATCGGCTTCGTGCCACATCTGTACACGATGTCCGTAACCATCTCCTTTGTTCTTTTGGCTGCCCTGTTCTACCCGTCTGCAAGAGTCATGTCCGAAAGGACAGACATGCGCAAATTCCTCGAATGGCTGGAATATCCCGGAGCATTAGCCGACAGTTATCATAATATCATCACGCGAGGCTGCCACGATAATGCGGATAATGGCAACCTGAAACTATCCGCACATTATGAATCATCAAAAACAGAACGAAAATGAGAAATAGAAATGAAGCGCCCGCCGCCATACTGGCGAACGTGGAAGTGTTCGACTACCTGAAAGAAAAAGTCGGCGAGCGGAAGACGAGGACGGAAGCCTACTACGATTTGTTGGATAAATCGCTGGCAGGTTTCGTCTCCCCGTTTTTAAGAAGGCAGGACTACGACCTCTCTCCCTGCCAGTGCCATGTAACCGTTTCCGACCTTGCCTCGGAGTGGCATTGGCATCGGGCTACTGTCCGCTCTTTTTTGGACACGCTCGAAGCGCTCGGGCAGTTGGAACGCACCCGGTTGGCAAAAAGCGTCGTCATTACCATGCCCCTGCGGACCGGCACGCCTGCCATGCCGGACAGCGGACAAGAAGAAGCGGACTTTGCCACAAGGATACAGGAAACACTGTACGACTGGATTATCGGCAGGGCAACCTCTTTCGATGTAGGCAAATCATGCGGACAAATCATTCACCAGACCTTGACGGAGATAGCCGGACGGGACAGCCGTATCTATCCGGACAATCCTTCCGGCACGACATCGGCACAGACTGTCCGGTCAGAAGAACGACTGCGTGGGATCGTCTTGGAATGTATCGCCCATGCCGCCCTGCGACGGGTACTGCGTAAATCGAGGTTCGACGACGGCTCGCCGCTCGTGCAGTTCTTCCGGCTCGACCTCGGCGGAGAATTGGCGGCGTTCATCGAAGCCTCGAAAGAGCTTGCAGAGCTTGTTATCGAAGGAAAGCCGGACGGGACAGAGTTCGGTACGGACGAAGAGACAAAACGCCTTGAATCGCTTCGCAAGCCCTTTTTATCGCTTCTGGCGAAGGCACAAGAGGAAAGCTGAACGGGGATTCGCGGACAGAGATTGTATAACCACGGGCAATTCTCCCCGGTTCAGGTTCAAATATCCTTCCAGTTATAGCAGGCATCCGGGCTTGCCCGTCTGCCACTGAACAAAGGGAAGGGGGAGCCTAATACCCCTGCTGACTGACGTCGCAGGGAGAAGTGTCCAAGCAAGCAGCAAGCTGGGACACGGGGAATTGTCCGAAACAACACGAAAACAGTATGGCAAATGCAAAACAGGTTCTCGATGTTCAGGTATCGAAAGGGATCACCGCCGCCCAAGGCAACGAACACCTGCGTAATCGCAGCGAAGAGGCGGAGAAGTACGCCATGAGCAAGGGCAACTACGACCCCACCCGCAAACATCTGAACTTCGAGATTGTGCCCGGAGGCAAGGTTCGCCCCATCGACACGAGCCGCAATATCCCGGAACGGATAGCGGACATATTGGGCCGTCGCGGGATCAAAGACCCCAACGAGGGATTGGTTGAACCGAAATACCGCACGGTGGTAAACATCATTTTCGGCGGTTCGCGGGAGCGGATGCACGAACTCGCTTTCGGCACGCAGAAGGTGGATTTTGAAAAAGGTGCGGACAATACCCGCATCAAAAGGAAGAGCGACATCGAACGTTGGGCGAAGGATGTCTATGCATTCGTTTGCGGCAGATACGGCGAGCAGAATATAGCCGCCTTCATTGTACACCTCGACGAATTAAATCCGCACGTGCATTGTACGCTTCTGCCAATCAAAGACGGGAGGTTTGCGTACAAGGAGATATTCGCCGGAAAGGACAAGTTCGAATATAGCGCGAGGATGAAACAGCTCCATACGGACTTTTTCGCCGAGGTCAACACGAAGTGGGGAATGGAGAGAGGCCGGAGCGTCGCCGAGACCGGCGCACGGCACAGGACGACGGAAGAATACCGCCGTATGCTCTCGGAAGAATGTACCACCATTGAGCAACAGATTGGCCGACATCAGGAAGTCCTGTCCGCCCTCCATTCGGACATTCGGCTGGCAGAGCGCAGAGTCAAAGGTTTGACCTCGATGGTGGAAAACTTGAAAAGGGAGAAGAGCGAAAAAGAGGCTCAACTGTCGGCACTCGAAAATGATATGGATACCCGGAAAGATGATGCTTTGACCCTATCTGCCGAGAAAGAAAAGCTCGAAAAAGAGCTGACTGCTATCCAAGGGAAACTGGCAGACAAACAGGAGAAGCTACAAACCGCCGACCGACAGCTTTCCGACTTCAAGGCAAACATGGATGCCATTGAGGAACGCACGGAACAGCTCAAGGAGGAAGCCTACGAATACTCCCGTGATGTCCACTCCAAAGTGGACAGCCTACTCAAGGACGCCATGCTGGAAAATATGGTCGATGAGTGGAGGGAACTGTCGGCGCGGATGAAGCCTTCCGAACGGCAACTTTTCGACGACACGCTCGTGCGTTCCGTGGCGGAACGGGGAGCGGAAGTCATGCGCTGCGCCACGATGCTCTTTCTCGGTATGGTCGATGATGCCACTACGTTTGCCGAAACACGTGGCGGAGGAGGTGGCGGAAGCGACCTCAAATGGGGACGTGATGAAGACGAGGACAACCGGGCATGGGCGCTTCGCTGCATGAGGATGGCGAGCCGCATGATGCGCCCTTCCATCGGCAAGAAGCCCAAGCGTTGAATGGCAAGGTTTATAATAAAGAATCGGATAAACAACAAATTAAGGATATAAGAATATGACGAAAAATATCATTTTCATTATTGCGGCGCTTTGTTCGCTGCAAGCCCGTGCGGATGTACAACCCACGGAAAGGGATACTGTACACCGCACGTACCGTTACGATGACACAGAACTGCTGCAGCCGTTACAGCCCTTATACCTTGACGGAGTGGTCGTTCCGGCACGGGGAAACGGCAATTGGTTTGTCAGTATCGCCGGAGGTGCGACAGCTTTTCTCGGCACGCCGCTCGGTTGCGAAGACCTGTTCGGGAGGTTGAAACCCTCGTACAGCCTTGCCCTCGGCAAGTGGTTTACCCCGTGGGTAGGTGCACGCATAAATTACAACGGGTTGCAGTTCAAGGACGGCACGCTGGCCGTGCAGGAGTACCATTATCTCCATGCGGATCTGCTGTGGAATGTGCTTGGCGGCAGCTATGTCCGGCAGAAACTGGTGCGCTGGCATCTGGCACCCTTTGCGGGTATCGGACTGCTGCACCATGCGACCAACGGGCATAACCCGTTTGCAATCTCCTACGGCATACAAGGGCAGTATCGCATTTCCAAAAGGGTAAGCGCCCTCATGGAACTCTCCGGTACGACCACCTTCCAAGACTTCGACGGGTATGGCAAGGCGAATCGGTTAGGCGACCACATGCTTTCACTCACTGCCGGATTCTCTTTCCATATCGGCAAGGTCGGCTGGAAACGGGCCATAGACCCAAGCCCCTATATCCGCCGCGATCGGCAGCTCGTCGATTATATCAATGTACTGTCGGAACAGAACAGCCGCTACGCGGGACAGCATGACAAGGATAGCCGGACGCTGGCCGAGCTGAAGAAGATACTGGAAATCGAAGGATTGCTCGACACGTACAGCCATTTCTTCGATGATGACGATGCTATCGAGCGCAAAGGTTATCCGAGGAACAATTACAGCGGGCTGAACTCCCTGCGGGCAAGGTTGAAGAACAAGCATTGGAACGGAAAATCACCATTGGAAGGACAAGCCCCGAATGGAAATGGCCGGGCAGACAGCCTGCAGCACTGGCCGGATAGCGTGCCTGGTCTCGGAACAGGACAGTTCGAGAATCTTCCCGACAGCACTTTGGCAGACTATGCCGTTCGGATGCAGTCCGGACGGGAATGCATCGGTGCTCCCATCTTCTTTTTCTTCGAACTCGGCACGTCGCACCTGACAGACCCCTCCCAATTGGTCAATCTCGACGAACTGGCGAGAGTGGCGAAGAAGTACGGGTTATCGGTAAGCGTCATTGGTGCGGCTGACAGCATGACCGGGACAGTATCCGTAAACAATGCCTTGAGCGTATCGAGAGCCGGTTATATCGCCGAGGAATTAATCAAACGAGGAGTGCTGGGCGACAAGATAGTCCAAACTCACCAAGGCGGTATCTCCGATTATACGCCCAATGAGGCCAACCGACATACAAAGGTTATGCTGTATTTCAAATAATACTTTTTGTTCATACGATGTGCAAACAATTTATTCGTTTATGGAGAGCCGGTCTGCGAAGATCGGCTCTTTTTTTGTTCGCCCTGCATGAGCGGATTGCTTTAGGTGGCCGAACGCACCGCAATAAACACTGATTGTCGGTAAATAAAAAAATAAGCACCCGATTTTACACCTAATAAAGTAAAATTGGTCGTTTTTGCTTTATTCAAGCATATAACATAATTCTGCCACGTTATGAGGAGAAGGGTGGTTTTCAAATATTACGGAAATAGCCCCAATAGCTTCTTTATATTCACCTTTTCCGCAATAATGTATTGTCGGAGTATATTTTGGCATATTTTTACATTTAACGATTATCACTATATTCTCAGGGTATAAAATTACGGAGATTTATTCTATGATCAACGAATTTTATAAGAATTTGTATTGCAGCAAGAAAAATATATGCTTGAAGACAAGAATACTTGTCATCGTAACAAGCCTAATCGTATGAGTGACTTTAATTCCATAAACGGATATAATCTTCTGCAAGAGTGTTTGTTATTCCTTTTTTTTGTACTTTTGTATTCCATCATGTTGAATCATAATTTTTTACGTGCCAATGAATATGCAAGACTCTTATCTGACCTCGAAGCCGCACTACGAGATTCTGGACGGACTGCGCGGTGTTGCGGCTGCCATGGTAGTTGCCTTTCATCTGCTGGAAGCGCATTCCGGCGGCAATCATCTGAACCAGATTATCAATCATGGCTATCTGGCTGTCGATTTCTTCTTCATGCTTTCGGGGTTCGTCATCGGCTACGCATACGATGACCGTTGGAACAAGATGAGCACGGGAACCTTCTTCAAGCGCCGTCTTATCCGGCTGCAACCTATGGTGGTCATGGGAAGCATTGTGGGAGCCGCGCTCTTTTGGTTTCAGGAAGCTCCCTGCTATCCGGCAATGGAGGGCGTGTCCGTCGGCACGGTACTGCTGGTCATGCTGTTGGGCTGTACACTGCTGCCTCTGCCTCTAAAATGGGACATCCGGGGATGGATGGAAATGCATCCGCTGAACGGACCGGCATGGTCGCTTTATTACGAATACATCGGCAACATACTGTACGCCTTGTTTATCCGCAAGTTTAGCAAGACGGCGCTGACCGTCCTCGTGGCGATAGCAGCGTGCTTTACGGTACACCGTTGCCTCACAGCGCCTGCCGGTGACATCGTGGGCGGATGGGCTTTGAACTGGGAACAGCAGTACGTGGGACTGATCCGGCTGATGTATCCCTTCTTCGGCGGGTTGCTCTTGTCTCGGCTCGGCTGGCTGATACGCACCCGCAAGAACGCTTTCCGGTGGTGCAGCCTGATGATAATCGTCGTGCTTTCCGTGCCTCGTATCGGCGGGGAGGAGGGTTATTGGATGAACGGGCTTTACGAGGCTTTCTGCATCATCTGCATTTTCCCGGTCATCGTCTCGATGGGGGCGGGAGGCAGGATAACGGGCAAACGCTCCGCTGCCGTATGCAAGTTTTTGGGCGACATATCCTATCCCGTCTATATCACCCACTATCCGTTGGTCTATATTTATACGGCATGGGCGTTCAACCGTCAGGCGACGCTTGCCGAAGGGCTTCCTTACATGCTGCTCACTTTCATGGGGGCTTTCGCTCTTGCCTATGCCTGCCTGAAGTGCTATGATCTCCCGGTGCGCAAATGGCTCACGGAACGTTTCTTGAAGAAGAAATAAAAAGCGGTAAAGAAATCCTACATTTATTATCGTATTTCTATCGGATGACAGATAAAGTTCCGGCGCCGATGGTGTTTCGCGGACGACACAATCGGATAACGCGTACCCAAATGTCTATTACCGTTTCGCTGATAGAAGAAAAGCCCCTTGATGCCTTTGCTTGCCATAGGTTCGAGGGGCTTTTGGGGTGGCTGCAAACCTCTTTTTGTTGAATAGGTTCTTTCGATATTGTCACACCTTTTTCTATCCCGACCGACGTATAAAACGTGCGTGTGCATGTCGGTTGTACAGGCCAAAGACATACCGGGGGAATAAAAACAGCACTGCCCGCCTGTAAAGGGGTTTCCTACAGACGGGCAGCGAGTAAAGTCGGCCTTAAAGCCGGCGGTTGTCATTCGATGGTAACGCCGCTGGGCGGTACATAGGCCGCACGGATGCGGAGGTAGGTGCCGGTACGGGGGGCTTTGCCGGTGGTGCCGTTCTCACTCGTGTACGTATCGTCCCAGTCACTTTCTGCATAACCACCGTCTGGCAGGGCCTTGGTGGCACGGGCATAACTGTTGTCCTCATAGTAATCATATGGCCAAATACCAACCCGTCTTTTCCCCGCCGCCGATGACCAATAAAAATTGTTTTGAAACTCCGGATATGTATTGTAATAGGAGGTTAGTATGGCCTCTAATTGGCGAATGCCGGGCAAGAACCAACCGGAAGAATTGGTCATGCCCTGTACGACTCCGTTGTCATTGCGCTTGTTCTTGTTGTAGCAATACTCCGCAGCAGAACGGGGCTTTTCGTTCAGGTTCATTGTTGATTGTCCTGCTTTCGAAATAATATGCTGGGTAGCTTCAGCCCCGTTGTAATAGATATTGCACCAAGTTTCATCTTTTCCTTGTATGACCAAATTCCAACCCAAGTATTCTCCATTCAACCCCCATTCCAATCCGTCATAGATATAATTCCCTTCAAACTCGTTCAGGGGGTCGTAATGGGAAATATACTCTTCGTAGGCTTCTACATAGATTTGCTGCGTGGGATTGTCGTCGTCTCCCGGCACGGTTACCGGCAACAGACCGTGCTGTACGATTTCAATGGTACGGATGCGTGGCGTTTGCGTCTTGTCGTCGGTGTACGAGATGTTTACGGTGGCGGTGCGGTCTTTCGTGCTTAGGTTTTCGTCCAAGTAGAAATAAATACGGTCACGGTTCGTCTTAATGGTATATTCGGTATTATTCGCAAGGGTTTTGGTCACCAAGTCCGTGGTGAAGTATTTGCGTTTGCCGTTTCCCGCAGTCCATGCCTGTCCGGTCGCCAAATGGGTATCTGCACTCATGTCGTCAGAGAGTGTTCCATACTCCATATTTTCGGCGGGCACACGTTCCATGCGTATCCAAGTGTGACTTTCCGGGTCGGCTATGCTGACGGTCATCTGCGGATTTGCCTCCTTCTTGAAAAGGTACACGTCCAAAGGCGTGACACAGTAGTGGGCATCGTGCTCGCGTTCGCGCAGCATGGACAGGTAGAACGGGTTGTTCTGCTCGGTGATGTTGACACGGGCATCGAAGGTGATGTGGTCCGGGTTGTTACCCACATGGGTCAGCCCGCTGATGACGATGTTATTGGCATAGTGCCTGTTGCGTATCACCTTGAAGTCCTTCACCGGGTCACCTCCGAGATAGAAGGTGTATTCGGCCTCGATGGTGGTGTTATCCTGTCCTGCAGGCAGGGAGGGGTCGCCGTTATAGGTGGTGTAGTAGGCTCTCATCTTGAAATAGGTGGCCTTGCTGTTTTCATTCACTAACTTCGGCTTCCATCGCTGTTTGTCAACATCGTCTACCACTCCGGCCGGATACTTATAGCTCTCCGGATCTTCGTCCGGGGCAATCATGTTCTCGAACATGTAGAAGGTAAGGGAGGCGGCCCCGCCGTGGTTGTAAACGACGGCATCGCTCGGTATGTTTTCTACATTGCGGTATGGTTCATCGGTATTCAGCTTGGTCTGGCCATCGGCAGGCTCTGTCAGGGGCACGGCGGTAGGCATGTTGTACACGCCCCATTCCGCAATGGAGAGACGGGGCAGTTGTCCGCTCTCGTCCGAGTGGTCGGAATCGATACTGATGTTGATGTCGATACGGGCCATCAGTGCCTTGAGTTGCATCGTGAGGCTTCCCTTCTTGGTGAGGTCCACGGTAGTCGCGCTTTTGCCTGCCATCGGCATTCCCGTGCTGGGCAGGGTCGTGATGGCATCGTGGGTATCAGGGGTGTAATTGGCAGGGTCGTACACGAACGCTTCGAGCAGCTCCTTGGGAGTTTTCCCGTCTTTGCCCCCTTGGGGGAAGTTGTCGGGATAACCGTCACCGTCGGCATCGGCTACCACTTCCGGAGTCACGTTGGCCAAGGCGTAGATGGTGGTTTTTTGGGCGAGCGTTTGATCTACAAACACGTCCGTAGGAATGCTGACATTGCTCGTATTCGCCGACGGAGCCATATACGGCGAGAATACTTTCGTGTTGCTCGATTGCAGATAGTCGTCGTTTTCGTCGAAGAAGAACAGGTAGAGCTGGTTGATACGCTTCTCCTTGTCGTCCTTGGCGATGGCCGAGCGGGTGACGACTTGTTGCGGCAGCATGTTTTGGCAGACGGCCTCGATGGTGAATCCGTCGCCGGGCGGAACGGTACCGCCGCCAAAGTCCTCCTCCGTGGTGCAGGCTGTCGGCAAAAGCATGGCGGCCACCGGCAGGAAGTAATAAAATATCTTTTTCATCTTTATGCTGTTTTCAGTTGTTGCTTTATTGGATTGAGACGTCGCTGTCGCCCCCGTCTTCCCAGAACTCGTCCTCGGCGGCGATGAAGTTCAGCGCGAAGGTTTCGCCCACGAAGTTAAGCTGCGCCGTATAGCGGACGCCCGCACGGGGCTGGAACTGCGTCGGACGTTCGGCAGAGGCGTTCTTTGCTTCCCCCCTGTAGGTGTATTCGACATGGACCTTCACGTTCTCGCCGAAATAAGTGCCGTCCGTGGCGTTGCTCAACAGAAGCAGGTGTTTGTCGCCTATCAGGGGGACGGAACTGTTGGGAGCTATTGCAAACCCTTCCTCGTTGTTATATATCACGTATGTGCCGGGATAGGTGCCGCTGTAGGTGTAGAATCCGTCTTCGTTGGTGTTCTTGCTGAAATCTATGGTAATCGAGCGAGTGAAGTTGCCCGACAAGGTAACGCGCTTGACGGTAACAGTTTCATCATCTCCCCCGTAATTGTAGTTGTTCACGGCGAAGCCCAAGCCCGTCATGATATGGCTGAAATTGAAGCGCACGTTTCCCGTGGTGCGCAGGTGGTTATAGACGACGGAGACCATCGCGTCGGGCGTCTCCTTGTCGTCCAACGTGGTAGTCGCTACATCGCCCGTCTCGGCGAACGGCATGGTGAACGTCAGTTTCGGCACGCCCCGTGTGGTGGCATTGGTAGGACTTTCCACTGTAAAATCGTCCATCGGGTAATAGGCGAAGAAGGTGTACCGGTAGTTGTCGGGGGAGATCGCCTCCTGATTCTGCGTCGTGTTGTACCATTTTCGTGGGCCGCCACTGTTATTATAGTCATAAGTGCAGGCCGAGCCGTTGTAGGTGACGGCTTGATTGAAGAACACGTCGGGGAAGGCGTTGCCGCTCTTGTTGCCCCAGTTCGCGCTGCCCGATGCCCAGTCCATTTCGGTGTCGCTACCGCGCTGGTAGGGCACGCAGTAGCCCAATACACCGAATGTGCCGCCGGTAGGAAATGCGTCGTGGAACGTGCTCCGGGTGAGTTCCTCCACGGTAATGGTCGGGGCGGCAAAGCGGATGGCGTCGGAACTGTCGGCTTCGGGCTGCGCCCATTCCTCCTGCTGGCAGGCGGCGCAGAGGAGCAGGAGGGCCGGAAGTATGTATCGTTGCTTCATTTGGATGTTCATTTTATCGTCAGGTTACAGATAGCTTATAATAAGGTTATTGGGTCACGTCGATGGTTACGTTCCCGCCTATGGCGTCGCTCCATGCGTTGACCGTGGGCGGGTCGAACACGATGTAGCCTCCGCCGGTGAGGGTGAACGAGTAACGGTAATGGTTCGCCGCCTCCCACATGCTCACGGTGGTGGCAGGCAAGGTGTAGGAAGCGGACTTTTCTGTCTCGGCATCGGTGTCGTAGATGACGGTCAGCTTCACCCCGCCCGCAAGCGATTGCGGAATGAGCAGCAGGTCGCCCGACACGTTCGCGTTTCCGGCAGGGGTTACGTTGGTCTCTTTCTTCACGCTGACCTTCCCCGTTGTCGTGTTGTTCCACGCAGTTTCTGCGTTGTCGTCGTAGTCGCCCTTGACAGCCAGCCCCTCAAGGGAGATGGAACGTACCGTGGCGTTGCCTCCCTCGCTGCGTGCCACGAAGGTGAGGCGTGCCAGCAGATGTTGGAATTTGAGGGCTACCGCACCGGGAGTCTGGCCTGCCACGACGGAAATACCCGTCTTTTTCGCCGTCATCAGGTCGTACCCTTTCGTGGCGTCGAAGCCGTTGACGGTAAAAGTGCCGTCCGTGCAGGCGACAGAGGACACGGCATCGCCCAGCGTCTCCGCGGATGGGTAGAGGGCGTAGAAGTCGTAGGTGTTACCGGGGAGCCAGTATCTCGTGCCCTCGTAACCCCACATGCCGGAAAGGCATGTCACCTTCTCGGCGTCAAACACGCTCGTGGCCGTACCGCCCGTCACGGCGGTATAGCTGCCCCAAACGCTGAACGAGTTCCCGTCGGTCTGCATGTCGTCTGCGTCGTCGATGGCGGCTCGTGTCACGGCAGGACCGGCGAAACGGATCGCCAGACTGTCATCGCCTGCCTCCATGTCCGGACCCGTGCTTTCCGTACAGGCTCCCAGCAGGCAGGCTACAGCCGGTATGAACAAGGTCTTGAATAGGTTGTTATTCATAATCATACATTGTTTCTTTATATCCGGTCATTTCTGATGCTACCGGCAGCGTAAAATTAAGGAGTGATACTCCCGTTAGTGGCCATGAGGGGACATTCAACCCCTCATAACCTGATGTGATGTCTTTAGCTATTTGCAAGCAATCATTCTCCGACCTCATTCGGAGTTACTGGAGTTTGGTCCACGTCTGTCCAGTCTTCCACAGCATCGACCTTGAACTCAATTACCTGTTGTTTCAAATCCGGGTCAATCTTGCTGCCGTTGATTTCAACCGTATAGTTGTACCTGAAGCCCGGAGTCCATTTGCCTTTTTCTGTACCTTCTTTATCTCCTTGATAGTTCAACTTTCCGGTGAAATTATTTTCTGCTATTTTCCCTGATTTATCAGAGAATATCGCGGTAAAGCTAACCGACAACTCTGTGTTGTCTTGCGGAATGACGAAGCAGGTCGTCGAGTGAGAATCGTCTTTCACCGGCTCCGCAATATCCTCTATTGTTTCGAAATCATAGTCCGCCTTTGGGACACTTGCAGTCTCCCAAGCGATAGTCGGTTTCTCCACCTTATAAGTCGCTGTACCCGTAGCGGTTTGTACCGCGTTCACCTTGATGTTTTCGATTTTCATGATGTAGTCATGGGAGTCCGTGTTCGTGAAGGTGAACTTCACCTGAGACAGCATGTGGTAGAAAGATAAGCCTACCGGAGTATTATCAGAAGCTTGTGCGGTCTTTTCATCGGGTATGGCCACGATCAGGTCTTTGGCATTGTTTGCCGTGTAATCTGTGAACGTCAGTTTCTGCTCACCCTCGATGAAATCCACGTTCTCGTTCTCGATTTTGCTATTCCCATCAGAATAAGCTCCGAAACGATACTTCTCGCCCGATTGCCAATAAGCGGTCTGTACAGGATTCCAACCTGATTGATCTCCCACATTTCCTCCTGTTACCTCGACATTGGTATACACGGGAGTCCACGTGCCCTCTCCATAGTTTCCGAAAACGAAGAACTTGTTAAGATTTTCTTCCGTTGTTTCGGTCACACTACTTCTCGTTGAATGGTTCACGAAAGTCTCGAACTGGATTGCCCGGCTCTGCGGCATATCCACGACTTCTTCATTCGAACAGCTTGCCAGTGCTGCTACAGCCACGCCAAGCATCAAAAAACTTTTCTTCATAAGATGTAAAAATTAAATTAAAAATGGTTATTCCAGTACCTGTTATTTTATTCGTTTCAGTCGAGGGGCAGCGGTATGTCCACCCATTCTCCCCAGCCGTCCACATCCACGTCAAAGCTGCCTCCGCCTTCCAGACCCTCGTCATCGGAAATCGACAGCCCGCTCACGACGATAACGCCGCCCCGTGGTTGACCTTTTACTTGGTCGGTGACATCGAACTCGAAGGTCTTGAACTTGCCGTTCACCATTCTCACCTCCAAGTTCAGGCTGTACCGCCGCCCGTCCGTATCGCCTCGCCCGTAATGTTCTCCCGGGTAGTCGGGCACGCCGAACGACTGTACCAGAGCTTCCGCTCCATAATCTTCCAGTGTACAGTCGAACAGTACCGTGGCCGCGTTTTCCCCGGTATGCCCGTCGTTCAGGTAGACCGTTTCGGCCATGCCCGCCAAGGCTCCGCGTGCCAAGGCCACGTATTGTTGTCCGCTTTCGAACTCGTAGCGTATCATATAGGTGTAAACCAACGGACGCAAGGTAACCGGCAGCTCCGTCGGGACAAGTGTCTTTTCCGCCGTGTATTCTTCCATGTATGCCCCGTAAAGCATGTCGGGCTGGTTCACGGTACGTTCCCCCGCGTGCAGTTCCCGGTAAGAACTCCGGGTCACGCCTCGTGTGGTGGCAGTGGCGGATTCCGAGGCGGCCACACCGTCGAACACGATATATTCCGTATCATTGTTGTAGAACAGCAGCTCGTGCGTGCCTTCCGGCATGGCAACCCGTCCTCCTTCATCGGGCAGGTTGCTCTCCATACGTTGTCCGTCGCTGGTATAGACTTGGACGCGTATTCCGTCGGCCGGAGCAGGGCGCAAATCGTCATAGTCATGCTTCCAGTCCTCTTCCCACAATTCTTCCCAGTCATAGGTATAAGCACGTTCCCATTCCTGTTCCCAGTCGGAAGAGAGATTCACCTTCACGGACAAGCCATGTTCGTCATGATCGTAACACAGGTCCTTCCGGCAGCTCGTGGAAAGGAATGTCAATCCGGCGAGCGTGAGTCCCATGAGGGTATATCGTAGCGTTGTTTTCATCGTGCGCCTCCTTTCTTTTTACCGGTATCCCACAACCGCCACACGAGGGCAAACTTCAGTTTCAACGGGCCGAAGTAGTTCATCCGGTTTGTCTGCTGGTACACGTAGTGTCCGTCGATGGGAAGGTATTCCTCGTACTTGCTGTGCATGTAGCCCACCCCGATACCGGCCTCTAAGGAGAACCGCCGTCCGATGGGGAACATGTAGCCGTAGCTGACACCCACCATTTCGGCCTCGCCCTGATAGCCCTCCTTGCCGTTTTCGAGGTCGTACCACGTGAAGCCCCCGAACACGCCGAGGTAGTGGCCGTGCCACGGGTTGCCTTGCTTCTGCCCGAACCACCAGCGTCCCTCCGGGCTGATCGTGGCCACTTGGTAATACTTGTGCCTGCCATCGTTCTTCCACCACGCTATCTCGCCTTCGAGGTTCACCGTCCAGCGGTCGGCAATGCGGTATTCGACTTCGAGCGAGGGCATCAGTATCGCGTCGTAGAGCAGGTTGGTCTTGACGGCCAGCCGCTGCACCGTCGGTCTTTGCGGTTGCACGGTCGCTTCCTGCCGCACCGTTGCTGGCTCGGAGGTCGTTTCCGCCACGCTATCGGGTTGCAGGGCCGGTTCCGGCTCTTTCACTTCCGCCTCTTTTCGGGAAATAGTCACGGGCGATTCCGATTTCCGGTAGCAGGCCACCGAGAGACTGGAACGCAAATCCGGGAAGAAGTTCTCCTGCATGTACACGTAAGGCCGTCCGCCGCGCAGCTCCATGAGCTGTTTCTTTCGTCCGTCCACCACGCGTCCGGATTCATCGAACACCCATACCGGCGTGTGATCGAGGATGTGCAGTACCTCTTTTTTATAAAGCATATCTGAGGCAGCGACCATCCGGCGCAACATGTCCCACGCGATACCTTCGCCATGCATACTGACGATACTGTCGGGGATTCCGGCATGGCGCACGAGATAAGCTTTCAGGGAGTCGGCCCTGCGCTTCGACAGCACCTCGTTAAGACGGTTCGCACCGTCGGGTGATGCCCACGAGCGTATCACGACGTTTTCGAGACGCCCCGTCCCGTGTTCTTCGCGCAGAATGCGGATAAAACGCTCCAATTCCGTGCGGTTGTCCCGGAAGAGCACGTCCACGTTCCTGTGCCCCTGCCGGTAATGGATACGGGCCGAGTCCAGCTCCTGCGCATGAACATACCCGCCACAGAATAAAAGCCGAGTCCAGCTCCTGCGCATAAACATACCCGCCACAGAATAAAAGAAATAATAATAGTATTCGTTTCATTGTCATATTCCGTCTATGCCAATTTATATCAGCTATTTATTCAATTCCCTGTACGTTTATCCGTGCCGTTCTTCCCCTTTAAAAGGATAAAAAGCACCAAACCAACAAATAATCAGCCGGATAACTGTCAGTTGTGCCGGTTTATTTGTTGGTTAAATCGTTCATTAAAAAAGCTATCGGAAAAAAGGTCGTATTATTCGGACACTCCGGGAAAATTTGTCCTGCTCAAAGAGTTGAAACGCAAATTCTTGCAGATTTTCTTTGTGGATAATTTCTATTTTTGTAGCTTTGTGGCTGAAAACGAACGATTAAACCAACGTAAAATCATACCGTCCGTTTTTGCGACTTTCCTTTCCGTCTTGTCTCTTTTTCTTTCATGGCCTTGTCTATTTCCTTATAGCGGCTGCGGAATTTCAAGAACGTATCCCGCGAGATGTCGAAACGCCTGCATATATCGGTAATCGTACAGTCTTGCTTCAACATGCCGACGACGACCTTCCGGTTTTCAATCAACACGTTCATTTTCGTGTAACTGCCTTTTTTCCTGCCGAGAACGACACCCTCGGCTTTCCGCAAGGCAAGCGCCTCCTTGGTGCGCATCGAAATCAGGTTGCGCTCAATCTCCGCCACCAGCCCGAAAGCGAAACAGAGTACCTTGCTATTGATGGAGTTGTCGAACGAATACCCCTCTTTGGTGGTGTAAAGGTTGATTCCTTTCTCCAGACATTTGCCCATGATGGCCATGAGGTCCGTCAGCGTGCGGCTTAGACGCGACACTTCCGTTACAATCAGCGTATCGCCATGTTTCATGCGCCGTATCAGCCCCCCTAATTTACGGTCGCACCCCTTCTTTTTGCCGCTGGCGACCTCCGTTACCCACTGGTTAATGGAAAGATTTCTACTGTCGGCGAAACGCCGGATTTCATCTTGTTGATTAGCCGGGTTCTGTTTGCCCGTACTGACCCTTAAATAACCTATTATCATATCCTTAATTATTTTACGGGAGCGACATTGCTCCCGTCTGATATAAATAAGGCATGATGGTTCGAAATGAAAGGATTTTGTGCGTAATTGTAGATATAACATCTTATTTTACACCTGTTTTAATATCTTTCCGTTATTTCTTTCCTCTTCTCTTTTCGTCAGCACTCCCTTGTCGGTTGGATTTTCCTATGCAAAGGTACAGCGGTCGTCCGGCATCAAGCACCGCCGTGCTAACGGCTCGTGGATTGCCCGGAAGCCTTCCCAAATCAGAGATGTCCTTTCAGTCCCCCGCCATGCTTTGCCTGTCGGGTTGGGTATTCCGTGAAATCCCCGGCTGTTTGCTTGCCTTCCCGTCCTTTCCCCGCTGTCTGACCTGCATGTAAAATCTCTCCCGACAAGGAAAGCCGAAAGGCTTCCGAGAGGAGGGAAAAGAAAAACAATATTTAACGAACCAATAAAAAATTACGATTATGCCAAACTGGTGCAGTACAGCGTATGCCATCGAAGGCGACGCACAGGAAATCAAAAAACTTTACGAGTTGATGAAAAATTTGCAGGAACGGAAAGAGCCGTCCGTAGAAAACGGCTTCGGTACATCGTGGCTGGGCTGCCTCGTGGATGCCTTGGGCGAAGACTGGAACAAGGTGAGCTGTCGGGGAGACTGGGCGAACCTCGAAATAGAGGACGAAACCCTCCGCTTTACGACAGAGACGGCATGGGGACCGTGCAATGAGACACTCGACCTCGTATGCGAGAAATTCCCGTCGCTCCGTTACTATTACCAGACGGAAGAGCCGGGCATGGGCATTTACGAGACCAATGACAGCGAAAGCAGATATTTCCCAGACAAGTTCCGTGCCGAGGTATATACTCTCGAAGATGAGTATTATAGCGAATACTTTACCAATCGGGAAGCCATGTTCGAGTGGCTGGAAGAAATCTTCGGGCAACCCGTAACCTCCGAAACGGATGTGGAGCGTATCATGGAGCAATGGAAGGAAAAAAATGAGCAGGTTTATTGCAGCGTGGTCAAGTACGAAATTGTGGAATAAAATTCGAGACGACATGAAAACCTATCATTGGAAAGAGTACGGTTTCATCGGGACAGTGCCCGACTTTGCCCGACATCTCGGAGTATGCAAAAGTCAGACTTTTGTCAATGCGGTGCGGAGAGTTTCCCGACACGTATATAACTGTATGAGTGCGCGGGAACAGGCGGAATATGAAGAGAAGCGGGAGCGGGTAAAACCCGCTTTCCGCCTCTATCTCGACCAAGAGCATACGCAATTCGTCACGGTCACGAAAGAGGAATACGAGGCTATCGACCTGCCCGTGGTGCAGGAGGAAATCGGAACATTCAAACTGTGTTACAGAAACAGAGTCCTGTCTGCATCGTTTGTAGGGGATAACCGTGATGAAATCTCTGTGGCATCTGCCATGAAAAAATACAAGGAGGAAGCCGTGCGTTTCGCCGAGCAAGGCATGTTGGCCACGGGTTACTTCAATACCCGTCTGTACTCGGAGCAGTTCAAGGTTGAAATAAGCTATACAGCATTGGTGTTTTTACACGGACTGGGATTGCTCGTTCCTGCCTTCCTCCTGCTTCCCGGATGGCTGGGAGTAAAGGGAATCTGGCTTTCCATGCCGCTTACTGAAATAACGACCTTATTGCTCGTCTTCCTTTGGCAGTACCGTATGAAATAGAATAATAGCCCAAAAGCCTGAGAGGCAAATGGGCTATTAAAGCTATTTAACAAGCTATTCCGCATTGAAAGCCTTTCGGAAGAACGTTTCTATCTTGTCGAAAGGAATCACGCTTAGGTTGTAGTACAAGTCGGTATGGTGCGCCGGATACGATCAGCAGCTCCTTGTTGCCGCCTTTCAGGCGCTTGAAGGTGTTTTCCCTGAAATAACGTGAATGCGTCTTCTCCCGTGCATCCCCGATAGTCTTACCTTCACCGATTTCCACACCGGGCAGAAGATAATGCCGCCACCTATCCATACATTTTGCCCAGATTTTAATTGGTCCTACCTTAATAAAGCACCTGCAGAGATCATAATTATTAATACTGGATTAATATTTATGTAAAGTTGAAGAATGAAATAAACGTAAATTGTTATTTTTGTGACAAATTATTAAATAGACTTTACCATGAAAAAGAACTCAGTAAAAATATGGGCTATTTACCTTTTAGCCGCAGGAAGTCTGATGGCATGTGGAACACAAGACATTCAGACCGGAAACCTGAATGTCATCCCGTTGCCGCAGGAAATTGTAGAAACCCCGTCGGCGGCACCCTTTGTCATCAACTCTTCCACCACAATTTGTTACGAAGAGGGCAACGAGAAACTGGCAGGCACAGCCCGTATGCTTGCAGGTTATATCAAGGAAGTGACAGGAACGGAAGTCAAAATAGGAACTAAGGCTGGAAAGAACTGTATTATCCTAAAGGTCGATCCGTCCATTACACACAAAGAAGGCTACGAACTGAATGTTTCGGTCGATGTCATCACCTTGACAGGTGCTACAGAAGCAGGTGTCTTCTATGGCTGCCAGACCATACACAAGGCACTCCCCATAACGGATGGAAAGGCGCTTGCCTCACTGCCCGCAGGAACAGTGAAAGACTTTCCGCAGTACAACTATCGCGGCTTTATGATAGATGTAGGCCGTCATTTCTTCCCGAAGGAATACCTAAAGGAGCTGATAGATGTCATGGCACTGCACAACATCAACTACTTCCACTGGCATCTGACCGAAGACCAAGGCTGGCGTATTGAAATCAAGAAATATCCAAAACTGACTGAAGTCGGCTCTTACCGTAAGGAAACAATTACTGCGCCGGGGTCCGGGAAATTCGACGGTACACCGGTCAGTGGTTACTACACACAGGAAGACGCCAAAGAAATTGTAGCATACGCGGCAGAACGTTTCATTACGGTCATTCCGGAAATAGACATGCCGGGACATATGTTGGCAGCACTGGCTTCTTATCCGGAACTGGGATGTACAGGCGGTCCGTATGAAACGGCTACAAAATTCGGTGTTTTCAAGGAAGTGCTTTGCGGAGGAAACCCTCAAACACTGCAATTTGCCAAAGACGTGGTAAACGAACTGATGGATATATTCCCGGATGCACCTTATATTCACATCGGAGGAGATGAATGCCCGAAAGCGGAATGGATGAAATGTCCGAAATGTCAGGCCAAGATTAAGGAACTGGGACTGCACGACACTGAAGAACACAGCAAGGAGAACCAGCTTCAGGTGTACTTCATGAACGAAGTGGAAAAGGAAATTGCCAAACGAGGCAAGAAAATGCTGGCATGGGATGAGATTCTGGAAGGCAATCCTAATCCGGAAACCACGACCGTCATGGCATGGACAGGCATAAAGGCATCCGTCAAAGCCGCACAACTGGGACATTCCACTATCGTCTGCCCAATCAGCCACCTGTATTTCAGCAATCCGGGTTATAACCGCCTGAAAGGCATCAGCAGCGTAGAACGCGTATATATGTTCGAGCCTCAGTCGGAGAAGCTGACCCCGGAAGAAAAGAAGAATATCATCGGAGTGCAAGGATGCATCTGGACGGAATGGACAAAGGACAGCGTGAAAATGGAATGGCAGATGATGCCGCGTATCGCCGCGCTGAGTGAGTTGCAGTGGTGCAATCCGGAAAGGAAGGACTTGAACGGATTTCTGAAACGCCTCCGTCACCAGATGGATTTATACGAATTGTACGGCTATCATTACAAAGAAGACATAGAGGATGTGACAATAAGTGTCAAGCCTAAAGGACAGGACGGCATTGCGGTTGTCGAACTGAATACATTCGACAATGCATCGGTCTACTACACACTGGACGGTTCCGAGCCGACAAGCGAATCGCTCCGGTATACGGAACCATTCATGATAAATCGGACAACGACCATCAAGGCACGAGCTATCCGCAACGGGCGTGAAAGCAATGTAACCGAAGAAACTCTGACGTATAATCTGGCTACCATGCATTCCATCACCCCTTGAGTTCAACTTATAAATGCAACTTTTTGGGTGCGGATAATAAGCAATAAAAACATTTATTTTTCAGAGAGGAAAGAGAGACAATGTCCCCCTTTCTCTCACTCTGAATGGATAAAGTTTGCTATCTTTGCTTTAATTGTCCGTCCAAAGAAAAAAAAGTTGCAGATGAGCAAACATATAACCGAGGAACAAAGGTATGCAATTTCTATGATGTTGCAAATACCGATGAGCAAAAAAGCAATAGCGGAAGCTATCGGAGTAGATAAAAGCACTGTTTACAGGGAGATAAAGCGCAATTGCGACGCCCGAAGTGGTAGCTATAGCATGGAGCTTGCCCAGCGAAAAGCAGACAGGCGCAAGCAGCAAAAACATCGCAAGGAAGTGCTTACACCGGCAATGAGAAAACGGATAATAAAGCTGTTGAAGAAAGGATTCAGCCCGGAGCAGATTGTCGGCAGGAGCCGCTTGGAGGGAATTGCGATGGTATCTCACGAAACGATATATCGCTGGATTTGGGAGGATAAGCGGCGGGGTGGCAAACTGCACAAATATCTTCGCAGACAAGGTCGCAGGTATGCCAAACGTGGTTCTAAAAATGCAGGGCGAGGATTTATCCCAGGCAGGGTGGATATTGATGAGCGTCCCGAGATAGTGGAACTGAAGGAGAGATTTGGTGATTTAGAGATAGATACAATTATTGGTAAGAACCACAAAGGTGCCATTCTTACCATTAACGACAGAGCAACAAGCAGGGTCTGGATACGCAAGTTGTCGGGAAAAGAAGCCATCCCGGTAGCTAAGATTGCAGTATGGGCACTGCGGAAAGTGAAAAACTTAATACACACAATTACGGCTGACAATGGAAAGGAGTTTGCAAAGCACGAGGAAATTGCGCAAAAATTGGAAATAAAATTCTATTTTTGCAAACCATACCACTCATGGGAACGTGGTGCCAATGAAAACACCAACGGGCTTATCAGGCAGTATATCCCAAAGGGTAAGGACTTTAGTGAAGTAACCAACAAACAGATTAAGTGGATTGAAAATAAACTCAATAATCGACCTCGTAAAAGACTTGGATACCTCACGCCAAACGAAAAATTTAAACAAATTATTAATCAGAATTCTGTTGCATTTGCAAGTTGAATTCAGCCCCTGAAATGCGAACCCGACGAAAAATATACCTATCAGGGAGCAAACTTGCTGGTAGACGGCTTGCAGGGTGACGATAATTATCGTTCGGGACGCTATATCGGTCTTTACGGACAGAACTTCGATGCAATTATCGACTTGCAGGAAACGAAAGAAATATCTTCGGTCTCACTCGGCACATACCTTGTTCCGGGAGACTATATCTTCGGTCTGACCGGTTTGGAAATATATGGTTCTAACGACGGAAGCGCATACAGCAAGATTGCCTCGAAGACCATACCGGTACTGGAAAAAGGCAGCAAGAACAATGTACTGAAACGTGATACGGTAAGTTTCGGAAAGACCAAAGCACGCTATGTACGCATTATCGGAAAAAACACTCCGGTACTTCCGAAATGGCATCCGGGTGCAGGTAAACGAACTTATCTATTCCTTGATGAGATTACTATCGACTAAATTTAACAGACGATCACCGGAATAAGCCATCGACCGTATCATTACATAAAAGGGGTAACTCAAAAGTCAAATTTCATAAGGATGAGCTTATAAACAGTAAGTTAATGCCTTATTATTAAGAGCCTTGTCATGGCCCCGAGTAAACTGCACCCCGAAAGTTAGACAAAAACTTTTGGAGTGCAGTTCTGTTGATTCGAGGGGCTTTCTATATCATCTGTTTCCACGAGACAATTTTCTGTTTTAGCCGTTGTCCGTATCCTTTATATCATCGGGCTTTCCCCTTTATTTCACTGTTGTATCTTATCTTATTCTTTCCCTTATCTCGTTTCTGATACTCCCTTCCGGCTGGATTTTTCCATGCAAAGGTACAGCAGGTAAATCCGACAGTTTCACGCTTCAGTTGTTCTTCCTGTGGCATGTACGGATTCGGAAAGAACCTGAAAATCTTGCACCGTTCAAATACGCTTTGGAAGCCTGTTGCTTGGATAATGTACAGACTTTCAGTCGCCGATACATCACGCTCGAAAAAGCATTGCTTCATTGCCTGAACGGTTTCAATGAGAATGCGGTCATTCCGAACCGTTACCAATCCCTGCAAAACTATTTTTGCAGACATACACATGGCAAACGCTAATCCCCGGCAGAGGATTGTCTTGCAGTACAAGTCTCCGATCCTGTAAAACAGGTTTCGGAGACTTTATTCTGCACGGTCATTTCTCCGGTTGTCTTTCTATGTCGGCAGCTTCCTTGTTTAAGCCGGTACTCTATTCCTCTTATATTCAGCCGAATTATTTTTTATTCTATGATTTTTATTATAATTGTGTATACTTTAATGTTACTATTCATTCAATTTTACCCACTTTCGTTGGTTAGTACCAGACTCCATGACAAGACATTTTCCGTTTTCTATCATGTAAATGTGGGCATATTGGCAGGGGACAACCTCTTTCCCCTGCCGGTTGACAACACCGTTCCGGTACGTGTATTTGGCGACAGCTTTGACCGCTTCGGCATACTGGCCGCCACCCAAGTTGAAGCTTTCAATGCGGACATATCTGTCACAAGGAATAACCAACTTGGCTTCTTCTACGGTAGCACGTCCGGCAAAACCATCCTTTCCGCTTCCTTTGATATAAAGTTTCAGCCAATCGTCATATACATACATTTCATCATAGATTGGCTCGAGCACAATATTTCCGTCCGGGTCTATCATGCCATATTTCCCATCAAGGGAAACTTTGAGCAGGTTGTCCCTATATTGCTCTATTTTGTTATAAACTTGGGATGTGACTTGCTTGCCTGTCCGGTTATCCACCAGATAACAAAGACCGTCTTTATAAAGCGCATACCTGTTTCCCGGCAGTGTTCTCGAATAGTCGTATATGGGCGGAATGACCTCTTTTCCGTTCGAGTCAATGTAGCCAACCTTGTCGTTGAGAATGACATGGGCAAGGTTTCCGTCTGCAAACGCACCTATTTTCTCGTATTTGCATGGTGCCAGTACATTGCCTTCAAAGTCCATCAGACCGTATCTGGAATTATACGAGATGCGGTAATAGGGAGTGTCGTCTTTCGTGCGCAGCACTATCAGGGGCTTGCCTTCTTTATCCTCTATGGTATAGTAACCGTATTGGCAGGGCAGAATCATTTGTTTCTGCGCATTGAGGAAACCCTCCCTGCCGGCTTGGTTAACAACGAATAGCCCGCTTTTCAGTTGTTCTATTTTATCGTATTCAAACGGCACGAGCACTTTACCCTCCGTATCGATGATGCCTGTCTTTCCGTTCTTTACCGCATAGGCTTCGTGTGAGGCAAACGGCGTGATACGTTCATAAATGCAGGGAATGATTTCCCGGTTTTCCTTGTCGATGAAACCATACAGCTCCTCTTTTGCCACCAATGCCCTGCCTTGGTGGAAGTAAGCAGCCTGAGTATATTGCAGCGGGATGACGATTTCTCCTTTACGGTCTATGTACCCAAAGTACCTGCCCACTTGCACTACTGCCAAATCTTCGGAAAATTCTTCGGCATAATCGTATTTGCCTTCTATCCATTCCTTGCCTTTTTCATCGACATAGCCGAATTTCCCGTTTTCGCAACGGTGCGGTATAAGGGTAGATGGTGGTTGACTGTTACATGACACTATGAGCATAAGCGGAACAGCCAAGAATAAATGTTTGAGCATACTTCTGATCGTTTTCATAAATCTAAATTAGGTTGGACGATGTTTAATTTATTCTGATATATTGAGAACCCTCCTTTCGCCACGTCTTGCCTGAACCTGTTACATCTTTGTAGATTCCAAAGCCATGTTCGTAGGCTTCATACGTACCGTCATAATCTTCAATTATGATATTTCCGCGACTTCCATTGCTCCCTCCACTGCCGGAGAATGCTGCCAGCCCCAGCCACAGTAAAGCTCCAAGTATCAAGGTGCTCAACATTCCAAGAAAAGAAATTCCCAAACCAAAAGCAAACATCGTGAACGAAAGGCTCATCCAAATACCACAATCTCTTAACAAATAGAGCAATACTGCCATATAGGCAACGAAAGCAAGTACGAAATGCCAAGTCTCGTTAAAGAACGGAGCTCCTGGCGAATCAGGGGTGATACTGTCGTATCTATTGTAATTAAAAATACCTAAGAACAGGATTACTCCTACAATGATAAAGATACCAAACAGAAGTTTTCTCCAAAAGCCATCGAAAAGACTGCCCGTAAACTCCCGGTAAATAGTGTACTGGAAGAACAGGATGCCAATAGCTACAAAAAAATTGATAATAGTAAATATCCATCCTACATCCGAAGGGTCGCAGAACCAGACGAGTGCGCTGTCACTCCCAGCTCCGAACATGAACAGTTCAGCCCCGCCCCATAAAAGGCAACCTGCGTGGAACAACGATCTGGTATCTGTACGTAGTCCGATGAAGGCAATGACGGCAAACAGCAATATGGCAAAAGGGGTATAATGCCGGAGTTCGGAAAGACCGACTGTGGAGTAAGATGTTCCAGCCGGAGCAGCCAGAGTGGAGAAAGGCTCAAGGTATTGTTCATGCACATAGCCCGTGCGACCGTCATTCAAAGACACTTGTGCCCAATCATCTTCGCACGCCGTCACCTGCACGAGATCTCCATTGGACAACGACCCGATTTTAGCCCCACCCGGTGCATTGCGCACATTGAGCGTGGAGTTAACGTTTACCCGATATAGACCGGGAGCAATGGCGGCAAAAGCGGTCATCGCAAAAAGGACTACCGCCAGCATTAATAAAAATCTTCTCATGGCAAAACGAACGGTTTATCAAATGACGACTGGCGCAATCTCCATAAGACTGCCGCACATAATGCAATCCAACACAGGTCGATGGCAATATACCCGCATGGCAGCGGAAACATGTTCAGCAGGATAGATACCACCATAACTGTCGCACCCGCAATGCCTAATACTTTGTCTTTCTTAAACAGTAAGGCAAAGACAATGGCAAATGCCAAGAAAGCTGCCCAAAGCGCCCAATTACCGTAATAATTCAAATCGTTCATCCAATTCCAATTATTCCCTACACGGGACGAAAGCAGAAGCCACATAAAAGGATAATCAGACTTGCCTTCCGTTTCCCAATAATTCTCCAAAGAACGGTACATTTCATCTCCGTCAAAACTGGATACCATATACAAGTCGTAAACGGTATTCACCAAAATCGGAACGAGACTGACACACCACAGCACAAAAGCCGTTTCGCCCAGCCACTTGTTTACGTGTACTTTCACTTTGGCGAAGAAAAGCGTCGTGAAGAAATAAAAGCAAACTGTGTAAGGAAAGTTAAGCCACACATAAAGAGGATATAGGGTAGTCGTGCTGTTTCCTCCGAACTCACTATACCAACCAACCTTTACCATTTCATCCTTACCGAAACCGGACAGGAACATCAGATTGACTAACAGCACATACGCCGTAGTCAGCAGCATTGCGGTTATAATTATTTTCGTTTTCATATCCATAAGTTTTAGCTGTTTATTCGTGTGCATGGAGAGTGATGCCCTGACAGTTCACCCGTTGTTTTACGAATTGGTGGTTGCCGTCCTCAAAAAATGCTTCAAACGGGTCTGAAGAAAGATTGTACCGCCTGATATAAACATCCATGTACAGGTCTCCTATACGAAGTTCTCCCGCCCGTAGGGGATAGAGTAATAACTTCCGGAACACCGCCACCTGATAATTCTTTCCATTCCGATGCTCTATTTGCCATGCGCTGCCCCGCAAATCTATCGGTTCTATTTTGAAATCGTCCGAAGAGATGAGTTGTTCCATATTGGCGAGGCTATCTGCAAGGGATGTGGTATATAACTTGCATTCCAACACGACGGGTTCATTTATACGAGGAGAGCGTTCTGATACGTTCATTGTCATAAAGACATCCGGTTTTGGTTGTGGGTCGGAAGAAGGAGGTAATTTCCCGTCAGGTACGACATTCACTGCGAGTTGCTGCGAATGTAGCTGATGCCCGTTCACCACAATACTTGCAGAGGGAATGGAACACCTGCCCACCTGTAATGCCTGCAACACATAAGTATAAGACTCTTGATATTTCCGGTTTATTTCTCCATCTACTTTTTCCACATTGGTGGCACTGCTTTTGGTGGGGCCAAGTAACACCTTAAAGCCTTTCAATTCGGGCACAGCAAGATTCTGTATTTCAACAGTAGCAGGTTTCTCCGGGAAAGATACAATAAATGTTAGCCGGAACTGTTTATTAATTTCGATATTCTCCGGAGCAGAAACTGTAAACGTAGGATCATTATTTGCGTATGCTTTTGCCGCTGTTCCGATAGCGCATAAGCAACATACCCATGCAATAAGTCGTTGGGAAAGAAATGTCTTTTTTGCGTGAACCGATAATTTATCCATCATCCTAAGTTCTTTTATGTCTTCCCAGTCCTTAGAAGGCTGTTATTAAATAATAAAAGCGTGAACTGCAAATGCCACGTCTTAAATCGAAGGTCGTAGGAAACCTGTAGTACAGATATGGATATAGCAGCCCACGCTATAGCGTGAGAACCACTATGCCTTCCTTGTACTACATCTGAAAATTTCCTACGTTTTCGATTTACAAGATAAGCATAACGCTTCTTTCTTTTCTAAATATGTCTTGGATAGAGTTGCCTCAATCCGATTGCAAATATACGAAAAAACTATCAATAAACTCTTTTCCTGATTAGAAAAGAAATTGCTATTCAGTAAATTATATAACTTGAACCTTATGACCGCATTTGGCGACTGCATAATATGCACATAAAAAACGGCCTCGAATGATTATTCCGAGACCGTTTCTGTCAAATTCAAGTTATATCAGTCCTTTATATGGCAAGCGCGTTTTCAAAGGTGCGTCTTGTGGAATGTCATAATATTGCTTTTCTATCTCTTCTGTCTTGTATAGAGGAAGAAAGCCGTTTTTGTCGTAATACTTAAGCACCCTTTCCTCGTTGTACGCATCCACTACGATAAAGCGGCATCCCGTTTTATTGTCCTCGTGACGGAACCAGTCTTTTATAAAGGTCATCAGTTGCTGTCCTACATGGCTCGGTGTGCCCTGATATTCCCGGTTTACCCCCAGTCTTCCTATCAGTACAGCCGGGTAGCTACGCCCACGTTTTGGGTTTACGATATTACGTTACAAACGATTTTTGTCATTGGAAGAGATTAATTTGGTCTTGATGCTGTCATTAGCCAAGGTAAACAACGCTACAATACGGTGCGGAAATTCAGTCGTCACCCAACATTAAGTTTTCCCTAAAAGTTCATCCGCATATAAATCGGCATCATGAAGGAAAAAATCATCAAGATCATCCTCGCCGCAAGTGAAAGGGAGACACTTTTCCCGCACTTCCCTGTATAGGCAAGCATGACGCAATCATCGTATAAAGAAATCCCGTTCATTGTTAGTTGAATCGGAATGAACGGGATTTCTCCAATACCTTTTGTAGCCGTTTCTTGGCCGCCACGGACAACTGTGGAGTTACCTTTACGGCATTCTTTTCTGCATTACGCACGAAATCTTCTGCCGTAGCACCTTCCAAAACCGGAATATTCTTAATCGTTATAACCATAATCATTAATTTTATGCAAATACTACTTTATTACCATACAACAAAATGGTACGCTGAATTTAACAATAACAGGGCTATATCAATTCACAAACAATTTGCC
The DNA here is from genome assembly GCF_900128495.1 of Bacteroides ilei. Lineage (GTDB taxonomy): Bacteria > Bacteroidota > Bacteroidia > Bacteroidales > Bacteroidaceae > Phocaeicola > Phocaeicola ilei. Next base: position 1,393,457 of record NZ_LT635801.1, on the reverse strand, counting down.
ACTTTTTTATGTGGTTATTCTAACCATATTACATTCCTCTTACTATCTTGTCGTCGCTCCCTCGCCGGTTAGATTTTCCCATGCAAAGGTACAGCGGTCGTCCGGCGTCAAGCACCACTGTGCTAACGGCTCTTGAATTTGCCCGGCAGCCTTCCGCAAATCAAAGATGGCCTTTCAGTTCCCCGACAGGCACGGGCATGTCGGGTTGGGTATTCCGTGAAATTCTCGGCCGTTTGCTTGCCTTTCCGTCCTTTTCCCGCTGTCTGGCTTGCATGTAAAATCTCTCCCGGCAAGGAAAGCCGAAAGGCTTCCGAAGGGAGGGAAAAGAAAAGCAAGTTCAACAAATTAAAATTCAAGGTTATGCACAGCAAGATTTTTCAAATTACTCGAACCCGAGTGGACAAGGACAACTACCTGAACGAGGACACCCTCATGCAAGGCGATGACAGCTTTTTCGATTATTGCGCCGAGATTGACGACGAAGAACGCCAGTACCATATCGACAACTTGGTAAACAATATTCTGCCCAAAGGCATGTTCGAGTTTGTTTCCGACGATACCATACGATACAATGGTGGTGCGGCACAATGGAGAGAAGATTTTGTCGCAGACATTCGAAGCAGGGCGGAAGCCGTTACCCCCGAAAGCGTGCAAGAATGGATTGGCCCGGTCTATCAGCTCGAGAAATTTCTGAAAAACCCGCTCGATACCGCCTACTGGTTCTACATGGACGAAGAGGGATTGCAATCCCACGCCGAGCAATCCTACGAGTTCCTGCGACAGGTATGCGAATTTGAACCCGGCACGCTACTCTATATCGGCGGTGTTATCGACTATCATTTTTAACCTCAAAATGCAGAACGATGAAAGGTACGGAACATTTCAAACAGACTATCAAGGAATACTTGGACGAAAAGGCACGGACGGACAAACTTTTTGCCGCGTCGTATGCCAAAGAGAGCAAGAACTTGGACGATTGTATCACGTTCATTCTCAACCAAGTCAAGGCAAGCGGCTGTTGCGGAATGACTGACGACGAAGTGTGGTCGCTCGCCATTCACTACTATGATGAAGACAACATCGACGTGGGAAACCCCATTAGCTGCGGTGTCGTGGTCAATCACAAGGTAGAACTGACCGAAGAAGAAAAGGCACAGGCTCGAAAAGACGCGCTGAAAGCCTATCAGGAGGAAGAAATGCGCAAGATACAGCAACGCCACAGCAAGCCGAAGCCGACTGCCAAAGCTGCACAGAGCAACCAAACAGAACTTTCACTTTTTGATTTCTGACCATGAAAGCACGGACGAAATTCCAACAACGGGTAGCAGCCGCCAATGGGCGGTTGCTGCCTATCACAGAGAAGCAGACAGAATGGGCGTTCCGGCATACCGTCAGACATTATGCTTTTCGTACCCCCAGCGGACGGACGACCTGCCTTGATTGCGGATATCGGTGGAACGAGACGAAAACTAAACATTGCCATTGTCCGAACTGCCATGCCAAACTGACGCTCAAAGACACGCTTTGCCGCAAGACGGACGAGAAAAGTTATTTTTCCGTCATCACCACGCAGGACGGATTTCAGGTACAGCGGATTTTCAGAATGACCGTTTATTATCACAAAAGCCGGAAAGCTCGGACGGACGTGTGCGAAGTGGCGAGGTATTGGATGGACGAGAACGGGAAAACCGCTCTGACGGCCTTACAACGGGCAATGGGACGTTACTTGGATTGTTTTCTATACGGGTCGGGGCTGGAACTGCGGAATGATAACTATGTGTATCGCCACATTGCCGACTGCTATGTCTATCCGAAATACACGGTTATTCCGAAGTTACGGCGTAACGGCTTGAAAGGTTCGTTTTCAGACATCGCCCCGCAAAAACTGATGAAAGCCCTGCTGTCGGACAGCCGTGTGGAAACGATACTCAAAAGCGGACGCAAACGCGACCTCAAGTATTTTATAGACCACGCACAGGATTTGGATTTATGTTGGTCATCCTACAAAATCGTGTTACGCCAGAAGTATCGGATAAAGGGCATGGGAATATGGGCAGATTATCTCCGTATGCTCGACAGGTGCGGCAAAGACTTGCACAACGCCCACTATGTCTGCCCTGTCGATTTGAAAGCCGAACACGACAAGTACCAGAACAAGGTGCGTATTCTCCAAGAACAGGAAAAACGCATGGAGCAGATGAAACGGGCGAGGGAAAACGAGGCACGTTTCAGGGAGTTGAAAGGCAAGTTCTTCGGTCTGGAGTTCACGGATGGGACGATAGTCGTCCGTGTACTGGACAGCGTGGAAGCCTACTACGACGAGGGCAATGCATTACATCACTGCGTAGGACAGTGCGAATATTACCTCAAACCGGATACGCTGGTATTCTCCGCACGGATAGAAAACAAGAGGGTCGAGACCGTTGAGTTGAGCCTCGAAACATTCAAGGTGCTGCAGTCGAGAGGGCTGTGTAACAAAAATACGAAATACCATAAACGGATTATGAACCTTGTGCATAAGAACATCGCACTTGTCCGAAAGCGTATGGCCGCCTGATACCGGCTGCTGTCGGTCAACCACCTGCCAATCGGGACAGGTGGTTGTTTATATTCCGGCCGTTGCCGCATACTTTTGTAGGTAGCGAACTACATTGAATCAGCCATTTATATGCCATGAGCAGGCAGGACGTTTATAGTTTGCTTCTCCCTTTTATACCGTCGGATTATCATTTCCTCGAAGCTCGTCACCGCCACAGACTGTTTTTACCGTGCAAAGGTACGGCGGACGAACGGCAGACCAAGTATCGCAGAGCTACCTTGCTGAAATTTGACGAAAACTTTCCGGAATCACAGATTTCGGTATTTCATAAAATTTCATCGGCGGTTCCTTGTTCGCGGTTCTTGCTTCCGCCGTCGGGTATCGCACATAAAAACCGACCCTGCGGCAGGCTGAAAAGCTCGGAACAAAGGGAAATAAAAAAACGAAACGATGACAACAACAGAACAAATTATCGCAGTAGCCACAGGATTGGGCTGGCAAGTATCGACAACGAAGCACGAAAATAGCGTGGTGTTCGATTTTCAGCAATATACGCCCAAAGGGCAGGACTTCAACGTCTCTGTTGAAATGAAAGACGGGGATTTCGACGGGTTTCTGTGCGGACTGGAAAATTTCTACGAAGGTTTCGACCCCGACTATGAAGCCTACCTGTGGATAGGCAATGACGGGCACGGCAAAAACGGTGCACCCTACTACATCAAAGACATCGTAACCGATATGGAAGAAGCCGAGAAAATGATAGAAACCCTGTATGAAACATTAAAAAAGCAATAGCATGAGAATGAAAACACTTTACACAAAAGATGCGGAAAGGGCAGGAATAAGCCGCTTTCCAAATTTCCACAGGACAGGAAGCATCGCCGGAATGAAAGAACTGTATTATGGCAAAAACGCCCTTTTGGTACGTTGCGGCAATTACATCTACAATGTATCGAGTGAACCCGAAATTTATTATAACATAGCACATTAAATAATATTCATTATGGAAAGGACAAGTTGTAAGACAGATTTTCAGAGTTGGAAAGGTATAATGGCTCTAAAATTACTTTGCTGCAATATAGTTGCAGGCCGTTTCGATTGGAAGAAATATTGTTGCCCACAACCTTATTGTGGTCAGGAAATTTGCGTCATACCGCTACATTGCTCCTATGGACAGATAGGCTATACCGTGTATTTCCCTTATGCTGATATGCCGGAAGTGGAATATGATTGGGAAATGAACAAATTAACTATCGACAAAGAGAACTGGGAAAGCTATTTAACGTGAGTATAATTCAAAATATAGCCAGTTGCCCGTCTTTGAAAAACATACATCAATGGCGGGCTTCTTTCAAAAAACAGTATGTTGTTATGGTAGAAAGGGAGTTGAAAATAAAGTTATATTAAAGGAGCGGGGCATAGAATATTCAATATCTTTATCTTCAACCATATATTTTCCCCGAAATTGAGCAATTTCTTTGCAAAAATCATCTGCCATACGATAAATCTCCGTAACTTTGGTCTCTGAAAATATCATGGTAATTGCTTAAATGTCGTTAATTGAATACTATAAATTCAATGCTTTTATTGCTATGTGCCTAATTTATTTACAGAATTAGAATTGAAAGAATATGACACAGACTTTTTATACCAAATGGCAATTTTCTGTCCTTGCAGATGCAGGGGGTTATGTATCAAAGGAATACAATAACTTCCAAACGGCGTTGTTGAGTGAAATATCCAAATATGCAAAAGCCGTGGATGCGGCAGTTGTAGCCGAGAGCAAGGGGCATTACCTTACAAGTTGCTTTATTGAGCGTAACGGTAAATTCGTGTACATAAGCCATTCTTCGGATGCGCGGATGGACGGTGGGGTAAAAATAGAACTTGATTCGTTCCTGATACGGACCGCCCGGCACGCAAAGGATTATACCGGTGGTATCAATCAATATTGCGATATGTCACAGCTACAGTCAATGATTGACAAACTGTTGTCTTAATGTAATGTATAAGAATGTGAGGTAGCGTTGAAGTGAAGCCACCTCACATTCGTTTCCGTTATCGGTGCAGACCGCTGATGTAGCTTTCCTCTTGCACTTCACCCTGATACTCCTCCATTTCGCCCAGTTTCTCGTTCACGCTTTGCAGGTTGGCCTCCATCGACTGACAATGGTCGTAAGCGAAGCGGTGTCTGTCGGGTATATCCGTACCGGTAAACGGTCCGGCATCGAGCGTGTCGGTTTCCCTGTTATACCAGACGAACAGATGTTTTCCGTTCGGCATCTCGAACATCGGGAGTTTCTGATGTTTCAGGACATCGAACTCTTCCGCCGCCATATCCTTGGCCACCTCTTTCACATCATCGCTGGCGTGGTCGGTTCCGTAACGCCGGATATGGTCTCGTACCTCCTGCTCCGTGTACTTCAGCATGATGTCGTAAGTGCCCCCGACACTTCCGTTGTACACTACGGCAAAGTCTTTATCCTCGATTAGCAGATCATCTCCCCGGTTCTGGAGGGGAGAAGCGAATGTATGCTGCTCGTCCATACCGTTGCCGTCGTAATACTCCTTGGCGAGTGCCAGCAATCCCTTGTAGTCGCCTTTGTCCTTCAATTCGTCCAGTTGCGTCGTGTCATCGGTAGATTGGAGATAAGCCACCGATGCGTAAAAGATACGTTCCTTGGTCGAGTGTTTGTTCTCTTGCTCTTCAGTAACATTTTGTTCCAACTCCTGTGCAATCTTATCCACCTTTTGGGTAACGATTGACGAAGCCCTTTTCACGTCCAGAAGCGTCGTCTTGATAAACTGTGGCGATTCCTTCAATTCATCGAGCCACCCTTTGAGGTATGCGCAACTGTCTTCCTTGATATGCTTGGTCATGCCATAGCGTTGTGCGATCAGTGCACTGCCGAGTTCGGCCACCAGTTCCTCGCGGGCATACTCTTTCGAGCCGAAAGATGTCGGCTGGAGACGGTCGAGAACACCCTCGGCGCCGGTGGAGTGGACCATTTCATGAAACAGCGTTCCGTAAAAGGCTTCTCCGGACTGGAACTGTTCTTTTTCGGGCACGATTATCTCGTTTCTCGTAATCGAGTAGTATGCTTCGTCCTGATGTTTCGGTTTGATGGGACAAATCCAAAGCTTGTCCCGAATCATCGTATCGACGGGCACGAAACTGAAATGTTCGCCGTTTTCGACCCTTTTCCCGTTCTCTACCTCCAACTGCTCCCACAACTCCGGTCGTGCCTCCCGCAAGTTGGTCTGGGCGACATTGAACACCCGGAACACCTGCATACGGGGATAAACATTGTATTGCGCCTTCTCCTCGTTGGAGAGCTTCTTGTAATCGTCATACTTGATTTTTTCCTTTGTTTCCTTGTGTATGCAGGTGAATGTGGTCAGCATCACGGGAAAGGATTTCTCACCTTTCAGCACAGATACCCTTGGCAGTTCTTGTCCGTCCTTACCGGGCTTGTTGAGCCGCTGCACACAGTCGAACGTACAGAAACGGGGAATCTTGTACCCTTCGTTCTCACAATGCAGGAGCAGTAGGCTCGGTATGGGACGCCTTGTCGTCTTTCGGCGATAGGTTTCCCCATACCTGCCTCCAAACCGAACGTACATGTCTCCATGTATTCGGCTTTCCGTTGGTAATGTCAATTTTCTGTTAAACATAGCTTTGAATCAGTGTATTGCATTTTTCGCATACTGCCAATGTCTTGCGTCCTCTCTTCAGCATTAATCTATTCCACTCCGTATCTGCTTTCAGTTTACAGAGTGTTCTGACATGGTGCATTATCAGTGGCACTTTATTTCCGCAAAGTTCGCACACACCGTTATTTAGCCTTTCTACAAGCGATGCCTGCGGCAGAAAATATGTATTCGGCATGTGGTCACATTCTGCAAAATCATTGACAGTTTTTCTTCTGAACCCCTCATTGTACAATACCCTGCACTTTTCTTGACCCTTGTTGTCCATATATCGGACAACAAAGTCCTGCCCTTCACGATAACGTTTCCATTCTTTACGCATGGTACTGTTATGTTTGTGTGCAAGAGTTTTAATGCAACTGCGTTTCATGATACCTCCGAAAGTACCTCCGACAGCTGAGATGTTATTGGCTATCGAATAGTAGTTATAGAACCCTCTTATTTCAAGGTTGTATCTGGCTATGATATCCTCCTCTTTCATGCTTGTTAGGAAGCCTCTGGATTCAGCCCACCATATTTCTTTGCCATTGACTTGTTTTATTGCCATAGCATTCATAGCGAGCAGTTTCTCCCTTGCAATTTCAGTAGGGACATGTAGCCTTACATTTCCGTTGAACATTCGATTCGTTCTACCGAGGCTATTCTTTACCTTGCTTTCGGAACGTTGTACATAAATTTCATATCCGAGAAATTTTGCCTTGTCCTGTGCGTTTGTGATTAAGGTCTTTTCCTCAGACAGCTCAAGTTTTAGTTGTTCTTGCATGTACTTTTTGAGGTCTGCCTTTATCGCTTCACAGTCGGCTTTACTGCCGATAACCCCTATAAGGAAGTCGTCAGCATATCTCACGTATTTTAGTCGTCTGTACTGTTCGTCCATGTCATTCCCATACGGGAGTTGTTGCATTTCTGTACGCATGTTTCTGATTTGCGAGATAAGGATTTTCCTTTTCTCCACGTCAATTTCGGCGTTCAGTTTACGTTTCAGCGAGTTTCTTTTGTTGCAAATACGGTTGTAGGCTGGATTTACCCGTCTCTTGTTACCCTTGTCGAACCTCTTGGCATACTCGTTCATGAACTTATCAAACTTGTCAAGATAGATATTCGCCAGTATTGGACTGATGATTCCACCTTGAGGTGTTCCCGAATAAGTATGATTGAACTGCCAGTGTTCTACATATCCGGCTTTAAGGAACTTTCTAATCAAGCGAATAAAGCGAACATCGTTTATTCTTTCTTCAAGTATGCTTATCAGTACGCTATGGTCTATGTTGTCGAAGAATCCTTTAATGTCTCCCTCGATGAACCATTTAGCCCCGACAAACCTTTTCTGAATGCTTGATAGTGCGGTGTGGCAGCTTTTGAAAGGTCTAAACCCATGTGAGGTGTATTCAAAATACCCTTCATATATGGCTTCAAGTATCATTCTTACCACCTCCTGTACAAGTTTGTCTTCAAAGGAGGGTATGCCCAACGGACGCATTTTACCGTTCTTCTTGGGAATATATACCCTCTTTGCCGGATTAGGTTGATATGTCTCGTTTTTGAGACTTGCTATAAGAGATTCTATTCTTTGAATGCTCATTTGGTCAATGGTCTTGCCGTCAGTACCAGGTGTCATATTGCCTTGCTTAGTGTAAATACGTTGATAGGCAACATAAAACATCTGTTCATTGAATAGATTTCGATACAGCCTTTCGAACCTGTAGCCCGAAACTTTGCTGTGTTCACATAAATTGTTTAATACTTGCTTTGGATTTCTCATAATGTCTCTCACATTATCCGTTGTTTGTATTAAAATTACCAACTGCTTCCCTTCGCCATGTACAAGGCTTTCCCTTGCTCAGACTACTACGGAAGCTCCGTTGCCATGTCGGGTATTCAGAGTCTTTACCCATAGCCTTTTGGCATCCCGATTTAGGCAATCTCCAGTTAGCACGCATAGTAACTATTGGCACGACAGATTGTCGGATGCGACTTTCGTTCTTTTCTTGCTTATCGCAAGTGCGTCGTGGTTGATACCTTTTGCCCATATTCCTAATGCTTTGGAATTGAGTACCACGAGAGGGCGTAGATATAACTGCCTTTCCGCCCACGCCACGCCTTATGCCGCTGAACTATCGTTGAACCAATGCAGGCTTCATCCTTATATCTGTCTTTCCCCCTCACGGAACTGTGTCGCATGACAGTTAGCCACACATTCCGTTTTACTGAAATGCTGTTTTCACCTTTTGCTTTCGCTCGGGGCTTATTCAGTTGGGAGTAGAACATATTGTATCCTATTCTAATCTCTTGCCACAGAGATATTTACTATGCGACCATTCTGGACGCACGCATCAGGGCATTCATACCGTTATACTCGCGCCCTGACAGGTTACGCGGCCATTGCAGTACACCCTCGGTAAACCACGGCTTGTGCCAATCTTTCTGGATGCTTTCGATTTTCTCGATCATCATCTCGGCAAAGAGGTCCAGCGCCTTATCCTCGCTGTTCGGTCCCTCCGTATTTCGCTTTCTATAACCGGCCATGACTGCTACTGATTGGAGTTATCCGATTCGGGAACATATTGCGTCAATTCTTCCACCCGGCAGGAGATGTCCGGCTTCCCGTTATGTGCCGAGACTGTCAGTTCGCCCTTGGCCTCTACCTTGACACCCGGTTGCAACCACTCTTCGCGTTGCCTGTCGAAGCAGAAGAAGCGCACCCACTGGTACTCGAAATTCTCATCGACCTTCTCGGTGCTGAATGCCGAGAACATCGTATAGGACTTATCCTTTTTGTCTTTCCGTTCCTCGATGTTTTTGCCCACCTTGCCGCGGAATGACAGTTCGCCCTTGATGGAATCTGCGATGTCTTTTGCCGTGGCGATACGGTCGGCAAAGAGGTTGAAATAGAGCTTTTCGCCCCGGCGTTTCAGGAACAGCGTCCCCGCAACCTCGACACGCAGTCCGTTTCGATAGCTGGATACCTTCTTTTGGGCACCCTCCTTGCTGACACTGATCTCGACCGTTTCGTTCCGGCCATCCTTACCTTGGATCACGATGCGGAGCGGAAAGGTCAGGAATGTTTTATCTTCCTTGGTTGTGCGCATCGAAGCGTCGCGGCTGATGGTGCCGCACGCCGTAATATTACACTTAATCATCTTCTTTTGTCTTTTTAGTGATACATAATCCACCGGACAAAGCGAGGTATCTTGAAGTTGAACATGCTGAAACCGTTTCCTAATCGGGTGCACGTATTCTCATGTAGATAATCCAGCCGGCAATACCCAGTTGAATGCCCACGATGACAAACGTCGCCGTCCAACCGAAGAGTCGGGAACAGAACAGGATATGCAGGGCGCAGGCGGACAACCCGGACAAATACCCGCAAAGTCGTATCATCACGCGTTTTATCATGACTTTTGGGATTATCTTTTCAGGTTTTCCGATTGTGCCCGTTGTTCGGACATTCCCCGTTCAAAGTTCTGCGAAACCGCCTCCGAGAGGATGATCGTGTTCAGCGTTCCGGTCACACGCAGTCGTTTGGCTTCTTCCGAAAGAGAACCGTCATTAAGCGTCACCGACAGGCGGCTTAACTCGGCAGAGGTCAGTTCTCGCGATACTTGGACGCTTCCGTTGTCCACTTGCAGGACAGCCCGCCCGTTTTCCCCGACCACGAGGTCGCAGGTTTTCATGCCCGGCAGCAGCGTTTTCAGGTCGATACGCCGGCTGTCCATCGCCTCGGAAATGGCCGCCTTTTGTTCTTCCTCGTTCTTGCTGTCGATTTGCGTCGCCAGCAACATCAGAGAGGTAAAAGCGGTCATGGCCATCTCCACGATAGGGTCGCTACACCCTGACAGTCCCACGCCACTGTCCTCCGAGGAGAGCAGTTTTTTCATCCATGCGTCGGGCGAAAAGTCTTTGCCAGCGACATTTCCTTCTGTTCCCTTATATCGGGCGAGCAGGTCGTTTCCGTTATGCAGCACCTGTTGTTTGATGTGACCCTTTTGGGCGATTTCAGCCAGATAAGCCGCCGGATCGACGTCCCGCTGTGTCCCGTCCGCATAAATCTGTTTGACGCCGAAGTGCAGATGTTCTCCCGTTGTTCGTGTTCCTGTGTTGCCGGATCGACCGAGCTTCTGGCCCGCCTGTACCATATCGCCTGCCTTTACGGAAATTTCGCCAAGGTGCATGTAGGTACATTGTACCTTACTGCCGTCCGGACGGGTGTATTCCACTGTCAGTGACTTGCCGCCGGGCGTATTATTTTTGCCATTGACAGCAATGACCTTTCCATCTTTCTCCGTGGCCAAGACTGCATCGCCGTCGCACCGGATGTCGATACCCTTGTGCATACGCTCCTTGCCGTCTGTCGGATCTTGCCGCATACCGAACGGTGAGGTGACGAATAGAAATTCTTTCCGTTCCACCGGAAACGAATACTCCGCCGCATTTCCGGCTTCCCGGAGCGGGTTCTCTTCCAAACCGAACCGTTTTCCCTGCGCTTCCATCTCCTGCATGACCTGACGGTCGTACTTTTGCAGCCCGTTCTGCTCGATGATACGTTGCAGGCTGTCGGCATAATGCCCGCCCGTGGCATAGCCCGCCTTTTCGAGGCCCTGCGTCCAGCCCTTGTAGTCGTCGGGAGAAAGCGAGAAACAGCGGGCATAGCGGCTGTTCTCTTTCAGGAAGCGTGAGTGGTGCTCATACGAATCGCCCACGCTGTCATAACTGCAGAACTTCTCGTTCGGCTTGTCATCGGAATACAGGCCGTACCGGCCACCCCCGGCAATCCATTCGGGCGTGGCCTTGATACCGAAGTGGTTGTTCTCATTCTGCGCCAGACGGCTCTGTCCGTTGGAACTTTCCAGTATGCCCTGTGCCAGCGTCACGGAGGCCGGAATGCCGTATCGCCGCATCTGTTCCATCGCATAGTCTGCGTATTGTCTTGTATATTCTTGATTCTTGTTTGCCATATTTCTACCTCCTCATGGTTGGACGTTGTTCGTTCTCGTTCTCTTCGTCGGTTGTTTCTGCAGGCCCGTTTTGCTGTGCCTTAGACATACCGTCACAATCCATCACGTATGCCCGTAGCGCATGAATTTGCTGCCTTGTTTCCTCATTGTCATGCTCGAATACCAATATGATTTTATTTGCATCATACGGAACGCGTTCTTTGCTCGGAGGCAGGTTCAGTTCGTTCGCAATGGTCTCCGCATCATACATGGAAGCGTAATAATTGTTCCCATGTTTGAAAAGGACAACCGCTTCCGGTTGTTCCTCTTTGATTTGCTCGTACTTACCATACATTTGTTCCGGTATATCTTTTATGGACAACTCTTTTAGGGATGAACCGGTTTTTTGGGCTTCTCCATCGGCTTGTTTCGAGTTCTTGTCTTTATCCTGTTGTTGGGTATCTTCTTCTTGTCTCTTTCCGGCAGTCACTTCCTGCGTCTGTCCTTTACGCAGCACATCGGCAAATAGCGTGGCCGCCAGATGGCATTTGTATTTGGCACGGTCCTCCGCCACCCACATGCGTTGCCATTGTTGCCGGGTGACGCTTCGGGGTTGTAATTTCTTTCCGTCAATGGTCGCCACGCACAGAGTCCCTTCTTGTTTGGTCTTGAACACGGACACGCGCTGAATCCGGTTCAGGTCAATGTCCTGCGCCCCGCTGCTGAACAGGTCCACTTTCAGGTCGGGTTGTGTTTCCGCCAGCGCATAATACTTGTGCGCCAGCTCCATGCGTACATTTTCGATATTGTCCATCGACTGTTTGAGTGTGGAGAAGAAGCGGTTCAGGTCGTCCTTGTCGGGATAGATACTGTACCCGCTCTGATGTTCGGGCTTCAGATACAGCGCCCAGCGGTTCTTGTCGTCCTGAATCATCTGTACTTGGTCGAAGCCGATTTCGTCCGCCCGTTTGACCGCGGGCGTTATGTCCAGTGTGGAGAGCATTTCCAGCGCCCAGTTTTTCAGCCGGGCCAGTGAGATCTGTTTTTGGGCGAAATAAGTATCATCGGGCCTGTACCCCCATGTGCCGTCAGGATTGAAGAAACGCACGTTTTCGATCCCTTCCCTTCGCAAAGCCCTGCCGATACGGGCCTTGTTCATGCCCGGCACTTCATTGTCCACTTCCGGCGACGCACCGGCAGGGAGTATCACGTCCGCCGATTTCGAGGACGGGTCGATGACGATGACAATGGTCCTGTCCTCCTTGTTCGGGTGTTTCCGGATCTCGTCGGCTACATAGAAATGCTTGGGTAGCTGCTCCTGCATGTCCGAGGTCTGCCGGCGGTTGCGCATCGTGGCATATTCGATTTTCTCGCCCCGTTCTGCCTTATGGATTACTTCGAGGGCGTTGTTCACGTCGCCTTCGAGGGCATCCATCAGGTTGGGGTTCTCCTTGAGTTCCCGGTTCCAGTAGTCCACCAGTTCAAGGCTTTTGTCGGACAGACGGGCGGGCAGCCCCAATTCCAGCATTTTGATTCCCGAAGCCACCTCCACGATTAGCCGTTCCTGTTTGAGGGCATCTTCCGAGGGACCCATGCCGTTTTTCATCACCATGCCTTCACGGGCCAGCCGTTGCTGGTGTCCTGTGGCACTTACGATTTGCCGCAGTGCCTCCTGTACATAATCGTTGTAGTGTCCGAAATCCCGTTGGCGCGGCATATAGACCGCATCGCGATCTGTCTCGTAATGGGGCATTCCGCTTCCGTCCGAACGCACGGGCACGAGATTATCCCTCATTTTCAGCAGGAAATCGTTGAAACGGATATGCAATCGCCGTTCGTCGGCCTCGGAATATCCCCGTTCCACGGCACTGCCGTCTTTCAGCAATACCATATCGTATTCCTCCTTATCCACGTAAGGCAGTGTCGTTTGGTCGATATTGAAGAGCGTGCGGATCTCCCGGTTATGTATGCCCTTGTACTGTTTCTGCACCTCCTCGTCCAGTTTCAAATAGGCATCCCGGCTGATGATGTCCTCCGGGTTGTTGCGATGGACGTACTTGTTCCAGTTGTAGAACAGGAACGGGACTCCCTGCTCGTGCTCGCGTACCGATGTGCCACGTGCCTTGGCATCGCTGTAAAGGGTGAACAGGTTGGTCTTGCACCCGTTCCGGTCCGAATGCAGTGCCATGAACAACCCGTTGAACGGGCTGACGGCGACGCCGCGCGGATAGAATTTCGGAAAGCCCTTGCCTGCGGCGTTGAGCCAGTGTCCTCCGGCATTCGACGCTTCGTTCAAAGCCGTGGAAAGCAACTCTATCTGTCGCTCCTCGGCATTCTTTTCTATTTGCGATTTCTCTTTCATACTCCAATTTTTTTGTCGGTTACGGGATTACTGGATGCCTCGCGTCCGCACGATGGTCTCCTGTTGTCCGTTGTCGTAATTCTGCGAAGCCATCTGGCGGAGACGGTCGCTTTGGACGAGCACGGCATTGGCCAGCGTGTTCAGCGGCAAGGCACCGGCACGGTAGGCGTCCGCCACCGTGGAATTAAGCTGCACCGTGCAGGGCACGTGGTCTATCGTGGCAATAAGGGTATTGCCTTGCAGTACCGGATTCACAATACGTGGATTGAGCGGCTCATCGGGATAGCGTCTGTACTGCACCTTTTTGTCGGTCGTGGCCACATTTCCGTTTCTCTCCGTCCTTTCTTTTCCCAGTGCCTCATGTCCCGCCTTGTTCAGCAGGTTCGCACCACCCAAGCCGATAAGCAACATCTTCAGCATCGGATTCTTGACGAATATGCCCGCCACGATACTCGCTATCGGCAGCAGGTTTTCTTTCAGTCCCAGCGATTGCGTCTTGCCTGTGAATATACCCAATAGCATGTCTGGCAGCATGGCCAACACACTGCCCGGATTACTCATGACTTCGCTGAAACCTTCCAGTCCGAGGAAACGGGTCAGCCCATCCCAACCGTTCTCGTTGGTCTGTATGGTCTGCGGTTCTTGCCCGGACGGCTCTTCCCGTATCGTTTTCTCGGTGGAGACTGTGGAAACCTGCACTTCTTTCGCCTCTTTTTCCCTCTGTTCGGATTCCTGACCGGCTTGTTCCGCTTCGGTATTCCCTCTTTCCAAGTCTTGCAGATAGGCTTCCTCCTGTCCGGGAGCGACCACCAACGGCACATCTTTATACCGTTCCGCCCGCTTCCGTTCTTCCCCGGCAGTTTCTTCCCGCCACGGCATATTTATACTGTCTGTTTTCCACCAATCCATAAAATCGAATGTTATAATCGGTATCTTTTTCTGTAACTCTCCGTTGGCTTCGGACAAGAGTGTGTTCTCTTTGGGTGGAATCGCCGCTGCTTCCTTACGGAATCCCTCGAACACATTGCTTTCGCTGCCGAACACCCCCTTGCTGATACACTCCTCCGCAGAGAGCGTCTGTGTCTCTTCTGCCCCGAAGTGATCGGCAACGGCCGAGATGGCTGTATCCGCTCCGATGAACCGTGCGAAGCTTGCCCATGAACCTGCACCGCCCAGCATGACGGTATCGGCTGAAGCCCCCAACACCCAACCTGCGCCTTTCTCCAACTTGCTCGGACGATAAGCGGCCTCTCCGCGCTTCTCTATCTCTTCGGCCAGCGGCGAGCGGCTTAACGCCTGCGGCAACCCCAACAGACTTGATTCAGCCGCTTTGCGGATGATGTAGTCCGCCGAGGACTTGGGCATACGTTCCTTTACCAGATGGTCTATCATCAGTTGCTCCACGCGGTAGTCCACGAAGGCGTAGGCGAGGTCGCAGCCCAATTCCTGCGACAGTTCATCGTAACGCTTGCGTCCGACTTCCAGCACGACGGTATCGCGCCACTCGCCGGCCATGTAGGCGAGATCGTGCTGTATTTCCTCCGACGAGAGAATCCGTTCCTTGCACATCCCGATGTAGTCTTCGGTTGTCTTGGAGTTCCATTCTCCTGTTACCTTGAGTGTTTGGTACGGGTCGGAGAGCGGTTGGCCCGCCGACGCCATCATGCCGAGTATGCCGCTTATGGAAGTCGAATACTTCTTCATTTCCTCGCCCTGCTTCTCGGTCAGGTAGGTTTGCGTCTGCGTCATGACGGGGACGAGATGATAGCGGAAATAACTGCCCATGAGAGTCTCTATTTCCGCAAACCTCCTGCTATGTTTGATTTCGTCCATATAATCAATATCTTTCTATATCATGTTTATCTGTTTCAGCAGTTGTTCCTTCGTTTGTTCGATGGCGTTGTGGTACACTTCCATTTGCTTGGGGAAAAACTCTTCGAGCCATGCATCTTTTTCGATACGGTCTTGAATGAAGCGTACCGCCTGTTCCCGTTCGATTTCCACCGAGGCTTCCCCTTCTTCCCGGTTGTTGAACCATGCTTTCGTCCACCAGCGGACTCCGGCGCGGTCGGGATAGACGGAGACGATCCTCGATATGTCGAAGCTCTGGATGTCGATGTCCAGCTCCGCCAGCGGGTCGATGAGTCCGCAGCCCGCTACAGCTTCGTCATGAAGTTTTTTTTTACCTCGCCGCCCATTGTGGAGAGGTACACCTCATGCCGCAGGGCAAGGTAGTTCAGGAAATCCGCTATCAGTAGGTTCTGAACTTTGCTGGCAAGCGGCATGGCTTTGCGCCCCAGTCCGAGGGGATTGGCTATGCTCGGCATCTGCTCGTAGAAATACTCTTTCATCGCTCCCATCGTGAAGATGTGGCGTAGCGACTGTTCCGTATGTGCGGGCACCGTGTACGCTCCCCGCTGCAAATCCTCCATGTAAAGCGGCAGAAAGCGGAGCATCAGCTCTTCTATTTCCCTTTGGTCCTTCTCGTAGTCGTTTGTTACCCCAGTTTCCGTATCGTAAAAACCTGCCGGGCCGTTGCCGTCGGTTTCCTGCAAAGCCTTGATGTTGCCGTACAACATGGTCAGGAACTCTATCGGGTTCAGCTCCTCGCCCTTGAATTTGACTTCTATATGCAGCCGTTCACCGCTCAAAGCCACCGTTTGTCCGGCTTCCACCCGCTGTCCGAATTGGGCGAACACATTCGACAGATGACCGTATGTCACCTCGTACCCGCCGTAACGGACTGTCTGGCAAATGCCGTGTACCGGGTCGTTTCCCACGCCCGACACGATGCCGCTGGCCACAGCCGACAGCATGTAGCACCGCGCTTTGAAGTCTATCCCGTGATGAAAGAACTTTTCTCCCGTTGTCGGGTGTACCTGCTCACCGTAACCGAGCGACAGTTCCACGTCTTTTCCCCGCGGCTCTTCGAACGGCATACAGTAGCCGCTGTCCGAGTGCAGGATCATTTCTTCCGTATATTTCATTGTGATATATATTTTTTATGTGTTCCTACCTTCTCATTCCTCCGCTTTGCGCTTGTTCCTCCGGAGAGAGTGTCGGCGTCTGTGTCCTCGATACCGTTTCCGAGGGAACCGTGCGGACAACGCCCGCATTGTTACCGATAAGCATCATGCCCAGAAACAGACCGGCGATTTTACCCAGCCAGCCGGAACGTCCGAACACGAGGTACGCCGCCGCAATCAGTCCTGCAATGTTCAATCCCGACACATTGCCTCCTCCGAGGTTTCGCAAAAAGCCGCTGAGCATGTTGAACAACCCACCGCCGGAGGCTTCCCGCAGGAAGTTCGATACCCCGTTCAGTTTCGAGTCCGCGCCTCCCACAGCCTCGCCTATGGCAGAGACCGTCTCTCCGGCTTTGTCTTTCAGTTCCTTCATGTCTTCGGTCGTACCTGCAAGGGCATCCGTGGCGGATTTGCCAACTACGGCCTCACTGACGATCCGTGCGACACTTTTGTCGGTGGTCAGTTTTTCCCAGCCCACATAGCCGACGGCAGCTCCGGCGGTAGCCGTCTTGACCGCCTGCCCGGCTCCCCGAAGGGTCTGCGAGGGATGCAGTACCGCATGACCGGCACTTTTCCCCGTCGCATTGGCGGCCTTGCCCATGCCTTTCATGGCCTTTCCGCCGTATTTCAATATCGTATCCCAAGCTCCCATATTTTTATTCTTTTTTAGGGTCTAACATTTCTTCCATTTTGCCGCCATCGTCTTTGGGCGGCTTTCACGATGTCGTACTTGTCTGCGACAGGGCGTGCGCCCTCGTCGATTTCCCGCCAGATGTCGCCCATCGTGGTATATTTCACGGCTTTGGTCAGCCGTTGCAGCGTCCGGTTCATCGACCGGAGTTTCGGGCGTATGCCGAACACGATCTCCATACGTTCCCTTTCCGTCATCTTGTTGTCCGACAGGCAGGCCGTGCGGATGTCGTTCACAATCTCCACGCTGTTCAATATCATCTCCCGATAAATCTGGTTGCGCCGCGTGGAGAGGGCAACGGCCAATGCGTTGGTCGAATGTCTGCTCAATTGTTTGGTGAAGTCGCCCATGTTGTCTGTAAGCTGCGATATTTCATGGTAGAAACCGTAAATCTGAGCCGCATAGCAGACAATCGAGCGGAACGAGTTCAGGTAATTGTTGAACTCCCGTTGCAAGTCCGTCGTGCCTTCCACTTCTTCCTTCGTCCACACATGCCCTGTAGTTTGCATCAGCATGACCTTCTCTTGGTTTTTCAGTTCCTTCTCGGCCTTGTTGGTATAAACCAGAATCATTCCCGCAAGGGTCGCATCGTTCTGCGCCTGTACCTTCGAGATACCGGCGCACAGCAACAGAATCCATATCGAGATTATCCGCTTCATCGTTCTTCGTTTTTTATTTCCCTTCTTTTCAACGGGCGATGGCTGCCGCCCTGCGCCAGCGGGACATGGCCAGACGGGCCACCTCGCCGTTGCTGCGATCTATCATACCCGCCGTTATGTTGTTCCACACGTCGTTCAGGGTATAATAGCGCAGGCTCAAATAGAGCAGATGCAGTTTCCGGCTGAATGCCGCAAGCTGATCGTTCAACGCCCACAGGGTTTTGCTCCGTTCCGCCCCCGTGAGCATGTTTTCCGTTCCGCCTTTGGCCACGGCATCGTTCAGCAACGTGAACACGGAAACCAGTTCCGTCGCCGTCTCGATATAGAGGTTGTTCATGTTCATGCTGGCAACGATACCCTGCGGATTGTTCCGTATCGCGTTACCCAATTTTCCCAGTGTGAGGAAAATCCGCACGCCGTCATTATAGAGGTGCGTGCAGGCTTTCAGTGACGAGGCATAGCCGCTCGCCGTCTTGAGATAGCTGTTGTACTGTTTCTCCCACTCGTGTATGCGGTTGAACTCTGCTGCGATACTGTTTTGCATCAGGGCAGTCTGCGTCTGTCCTTTGATTTGTTTATCTATCTGGCCGTTAATCAATTCATTGCCCTCGGCCAACGCCGCCCATTCCAGCGGGTTTGAGGCAGCAATCTGCGCCTTGGCCAGTTGCGGAAGCAGACCGACAAATACAACACACACCCATATACTAATGATTCGTAATCTCATAGATTCCCTTTTTTCGTTTATTGATTTCCACACGTTCACGGATAATCGCCACGATGTCGTCCCTACGCCGTATGCCGATAAGGTCGAGCCTTGGCGTGTTCCGGTCCATTGAGAGAATGCGAACCGTCTTTAACCCGCAAATCTGTTGCAGGAGGCTCTGGTGTTCTTGAAAGTCCACGATACGGTACAGTTCCATGTAGTCCACCCTGCGTATGAAAATGCCGTGTTCGCTGACAAGCTGTTCTTCGCCGACCCTGTAACGTATCCGACGCAGGTAGATGAAGCGATACAGCAGCACGATGAGCAGAAATAAGGAAACGACTCTCGCCATACTACTCAATGGCAGACCTTCCATGCCGCCGTGCACCAGCCCCGCCATGCACACGAACATCAGCGGCAGTTCGTCTATGACGAATTGCCCGGCGTGCGGCCGCAGGATGACGTTCCGGCTGTCTTGTATGGGATGCAGTGCGCTCATCGGCGAAAATGGGTCTGCCGCTCCTGTCCGGCTTTTTCTTCCGGCTCCTGCTCCTGTCCCTGTCCGACGGATGCTTCCTGCTGCTTCCGTTCGGCCAGAAGCTGTCCGTTCCAGCTCGTATAGCGATAGTCCGGCTCTTTACGGGTAATGGCGACGTCGTGTTCCTTGTCGATACCGAGGAACTCCCGCAGTTTCACCCGGAACTCCCGGTAGCATTTGTTCATCCTGTTTATCTGGTCCTGTACGTCTTCCGGGGCGCACAGCCTGCTCGAGCTCATCGAAAAGGCTTCATCCCGCTCGGCATCGAACTCTATGCAGCTCTCTTGCAGACCGCCCTTGGGCAGCAGATAAAATTCCCCTCCGTCCAGATCGTCGCCGTCCGGTATGGAATCGAGGTACGGTTTCCGTTCGGGTGTTACCTCGATGGCCTCACGTATCGTGCGGTATATCTCCTTTTGCAGACTTCTGGCAAGCACGCTTCCCGTATGGTCGTTGTCGAAACAGATATGCTGCCGGGCGGGGATTGTCTGCTCCAGCACGCCCCGCATCTGTTTCTCGGTCAGGTCACCGCCCGTCGAAATGAAGACCGCCTTTCGCAACTCTTGGTTTTGCGCCCGATGAAGCTGGTAAAAGGCCATCGCGTCGTAGGCGCTCCCGAACCAGTAGATATGTTTGGCCTCGGCAAGAGGCGTTCTGGCAGGGCTGGCGATCCATAGCCCTTCGTCCGTATTGCTGCCTTCTGCCATGCCTTTGTAGCTGTCTTGTCCGTCCAAGCGGGCGCGTCCGCACTCCTCGAAGCCTACGATTCTGTCCGTATTTTGGGGTAACGCCATCGGGAAAGCGAGGCAGATGTCCCTATGCCCGTCTTCGCAGTGTCGGGTTGCCAGACAGAAATCCCGGTAAAAGGCGTGCTGCGTGCCGAGGTCAATACCGCGGTGCTTGAAATAGGGGGCGAATTTCTTCTGCACTTCCCGGTCCTTCGGGTCGAACTTCTGAATGTCGTATTCCGTTATGTCGAACGGTCGGATCTCCCGTTGGGGCTGTACGATCGGCACCTCGTATTCCTCTTCGACGGGTATGTTCAGCAGACGGCTGCATACGAGGTCCACCAACTGGTTCAGGTCCATTCCCTCATAATATTCCGCGAATAACGTCGGGTGCTCCTTGATGAACGAAACGACGTTGTATTCTTTCTGCTGGGGTGGTTGGCAACAGCACTTCCCATGCTGTGTGATGACGAACTTGTCGCCCCGGATACGCTTTCCCTCGTTGTCCGTGCGGATAAACGAGGAGAGACGCAGACCGAAGCGTCGGTTCTGGCGGTAGCCGGCATCGAGCAGTATATCCCGTATGTCAATCCTTTGCAAAAAATCGTCCTGTGTAAGTTCCTTGTCATTCATTGTTTTCTCTTTTATTGTTTCATGTGGGGTGTGCCGTGTTGTCATCGGTGGAAACGTACTTGCCGTTCCTGTTCGGGTTCTTCTCTTCTGGCCGGCTCTTCGTGAACTGATTCTTGCAGCTTGGCCTTTGCCAAGAGCTGTTCGTTCCAGTCCTTATAGCCTTTTTCAGCGGGCTCGTACACAATAAGGCCGGTGCCGTCCTCGCCGGGAGCGGGAAGATTACGGATCGCATCCTCTATGGCCATGATATTTTGTCTCATGCCCTCCAGCGTTTCCTCACTGGCCGAACCCTCGGCAAGAGCCATCTCGTACTCATCTTGGCACACCATGCTCATCTCCTGCAAATATCCGTCGCCGATTGTCCGATAGTCAAGCGTACCATCTTCCCGATAGATTTCTTTGGGACGTAAAAGCGTGCCGACTATCCTGTGAAAGTCGAAGGGTTCGAGTTTTATTTCGTAGTTCTGGTTCTCCTCGCCGCTGATACGGACCTGCAGTTTGTCGTCTTTCGTCACGTTGCTGGTGAATGTCTTGCCCGCATGGGTGAGCGCGAAGTTGATGGCGAAGATCTGCCCGGCACGGTCCCCGTCGA
Organism: Bacteroides ilei; assembly: GCF_900128495.1. Classification (GTDB taxonomy): domain Bacteria; phylum Bacteroidota; class Bacteroidia; order Bacteroidales; family Bacteroidaceae; genus Phocaeicola; species Phocaeicola ilei. The sequence continues at coordinate 1,372,341 of NZ_LT635801.1, read as the reverse complement.
AGCAGAGATGGTGGTAAGCGTGTGGAGTGGCCTCTGTCATGGCTTTGAACTGTTGCTGGCTCGGTGCTCCGCCGGTAGAGACGAACACTCCCTTTCTAAGTTCCTTGTCCCATTTCTGGTTAAGCTGGTAATAAGCCATTGCGTCGTAGGCACTCTCGAACCAATAGATACGCTTGGCTTCCGCAAGTGGGGTCTTGGCAGGGCTGGCAATCCACAGCCCCTCGCTCGAATTGCTGCCCTCGGCCTTGCCTTTGTAGCTGCCGCTTCCGTTCATTCTTGCACGTCCCCGTTCTTCGAAGCCCACGACCGTACCGTCGCCTTTGGGCAAGGTCAGCGGAAAAGCGAGATTGGTGTATGCCGCACCGTCCTCACGATGTTTCGTCGCCAGACAGAAGTGGCGGTGGAAGGCATATTGCGTGTAGAGGTCGATACCCCGGCTCTTGAAATAAGGATAGAACTTCTTCTGTGTCTCCCGGTCCTGCGGGTTGAACTTGTGGATGTCGTAGTTCGCGATGTCGAACGGGCGGATGTCCCGCTTGGGCTGGATAATCCATGTTGTCCGGTCCTCGATGGGATGGTTCAGCAGCCGGTTGCACACGAGGTTCACCAGCCGGTCGGGAGACATGCCCACACGATATTCAGCGAAAAACTGCGGGTGCTCCTTGATGAACGAGATGATGTTATAGACTTTCTGCTGCTGGGCTTGGAAACAGCATTTTCCCTGTTGCGTCACGATGAACTTGTCGCCGCGGATACGCCGCCCATCGCTGTCCAGACGGACATACGAGGGATAACGCAGGCCGTCGCGCCGGTTCAGGTGGTAGCCTGCGTCAATCAGCACATCCTGAATGTTCAGCCTTTGCAGGAAGTCGTCGTAGGTTAGGTCTCCTTCTCTCATAGTTGTCTTTATCTCCCTCTTCTCATATCGTTAATATCCTGATTCATCTGTGCCTCGAAATTGCGTATGGCCACGTCTCTCGGCGTATCGACACCGGGTTTGAAATACGGGTGTGGCGGGCCACCGAAACGCTCGCCGTAGAACTCCGGACCGTGATGATGATGCCGCAAGCCGTGGACAACGCCCGCCGTGATGACGGTTCCTGCCGTGAGGGCAGCGAAAATCTTCACGCCGAGACCGCGCTGCGCTTCCGGACGCATCTTCATGTCCACCTCGCTGAATATCTTCGAAAAGATTTTCATGCGGTGGTAGTCATCGACCGCAAGGAATTTGTCGTAATCCTTCTGGCTGATCTCGTGGCTGATGACTTGCCCGTCGATGACGGCCGTCATCTTGTACTTACCCTCTATGGGGGATGGGTGTACGGCTATTTCGTCGACCTCGACCTCCCTGCCGTGCCGTTCTTCCCGGTACCAGCCCTTGCGCTCGTCGAGCACGGAAATATCCCGTCCATCGACGGAAGCGGTTGCGCCATACGGCATCTCCTGCCGGAGTCGGGTTTCCAGCGGGGAGAGAATTTCCTGCTCCTGTTGCTGACGTTGCGTCAGTTCCTCCTGTACTTCGGGGTGCAGGCCGAGGGCGATACGCCGCTCGCTGTCGAGATCCGCCATTGTTACCTTGTCGGCGAAATCCGCCTTGATTACCCCGTTCAGGACTTCCAGTCGTTTCTCGACAGGTTGCTCTTCGATGGAGTTGGAGGTCAGGACGGCCGTTTCTTCTTCCGTCAGGTCATAGACCAGATCGGCGGCCACCTTTTCGGACTGTACGGTCAGGGTCCGTGCCTCCTTATCGACGATAAGACCATGTGAGGCGAGGCACTCCTGCCATTTCTCGTTGGAAAAATAGACCGGAGAAGCAATCAACTCCTTGTAGGTACGAGCCGGTTCCGTACTACGCGGACGGCTGACCATCGGCGTGATGACCGTTTGCAAGTCCTGCAGGACATCGGTCTGTCGTGCGGACTGTATAGGTTGTCCGTCCTTGTACTTGTAATAGAATCCGTAGCCGCCCGATTGCAATTCGCCCGGCTTCATTCGCCCGTCCCACCGTTCAGGGACAATGGGTGGTCCCGGATAGAATAGTTGTCCGCCGACCCGCCGCAGATGGAAACCCCACTGGTGGCGTGGCGTCCAGCCGAGGAACGGAGGCGGCATACCCAGCCGTCCCACACGTCCGTATTCGCCGATACCGATACGGTAGCCGTGCAGTCCCATAGCGACACGACCGTTGGCGTTACGGGCATGGACGAAGTTCTTGGGCATATAAAAGTCTTTCCCTACAATGCTCGTGAACACGTTGTAGGCTTTCTTGTTGGCCGAGTTTGTCCCCCAGTCTGTCAGGGCCAACATCTGACGCTCGGTAAGGTCATAGGTCAGCAGAGGCGAATCGTGGCCCTGTACCACGAGCCGGTAGCCCGTGTCGTCGCTGACTACGTGGGCCTGCATACCGTTACGCCTCAATATGTCCTGCATTTCGGGTTGCAGGTCCATCATTCGGGGGTTGGTATTCTTTCGTATCGCCATAATCCGTTGTTAAAAAGGTTTCCGTTATGCATCTTCGTTCTCCATCGCCGCTTCCAGTTGCTCGTCTTTGTAATGGACGAACTCGGCAGCGGATTCGTTGCCCACCATGAGACCGTGCTCCTTGCAATAGCGGGTATATTCCTCCTGCCACTCGGCTGAAAAATGGTTCACATAGTCGAGCCAGCCATATTCGCCGCGCTCCATCTTCTCGATAAGTACCTCTTCGGGATAATATTGGTGTTCTGCCATATTTGATGAATGTTAAGATGTTATTTGTGAAGTCCCGCCGCACGGTTACGCTCGGCGCTTTTCTTCTGTTCATTCCACAGTTCCTCGGTATATTCCTCTTCGGGAACGTAGTCGAGGTTGCCGTCGTCGTCCATCACCCAGCAGCCGTACACGCCGAAAGTGTACTTGTCCCACTCTCGCTTGGGCTGTTCCTTCCATTTCTGGCTGTCACCCGAACAGAAGCGGATGCCGGTCTTGTCATGCAGGTCGATACCCACCGTAACGGGTTCGTCGTCCACGACCAGTGTCAGAGGTTCGCCGTTTTGCATTCCGTTTACCTCTACCGGACCGAGATGCATTATTTCGGCCAGCACTTGCAGATTGCGCCCGATAATCGGCGTAGGGACATACATCACTTGCTTCGTTCCCTCGTCTATCTGCACGAATGCCTTGCTGTGCCGCCCGTCCGCTGTTTCCACGTCTGCGATGATGGCCTTGCCGTCGAGCAACTGTTTCTGTTGCGCCTCGTCATAGCGTTCCAGCGGCGAGGATTCCAAAACGGGATAAAACACCACGTCCGGCCGGCCGTCGTCCCTGCGGACAAGGGCGAAGCGGCTGCGGCTCTCAATCAGTTCTCCTTTCTCGTCAAGGACACGGACCGGAAGCACGGGAGAGTGTCTGCCGTCGCAAATCTCGTCAAGGACACGCATCGGCAAGTCCTCGATCATCTCCTGTGTAAGCCCGAATCGGGCCAGTGTCGGATAGGGTAATTCAATTAGTTCAAATCGTACTGTATTCATATTTAATTTTGTATTTTGAATTATACTTTGCAAAGATAGATTCTTTTCATTTACTTGTATATAATAGAATAATATTAGTGTATTAAGAGTGTTTATTTTTATGTTCAGAGTATGATTTTACGCATAAATTCATACTCTGAATGCCTTTTTTATTGTACTTTGGTCGAAAAAGGTCGTGGAAACGGGACATCTTGGGCGGAGCTGGTTATATTTGCCGCATGAGAAAGAAACTACTGGTTTTGATGGCGGGCATTGCGGGCGTCGCAGGCCCGGTCCAAGCACAATTCAATACGGTTTCGACCGTACCATCCCGATACAGGGTCGAAGTCGTTTCTGCTGATAGGGATAATGTGGCGACCTTGCCCGGAAACACGCTTTCCGTCCAAGACACTTTACCGTCGGCAGGAGACGCTGCCTCGGCATTACCCGCCGACACCTGCAAGCACGTATGGATAGAGCGTTACCTTAGCGTAAGCTATCCGCTGCGCCGGATGAAAATCAATTCGCTTTATGGGTATCGGAAAGACCCTTTTACCGGAAAAAAGAAGTTTCACAACGGAATCGACCTCCATGCGAGGGGCGACGAGGTGATGGCCATGATGGCGGGAGTGGTAGTGAAAGTCGGGCAGGACAAATCCTCCGGTAAGTATGTGACCTTACGGCATGGAGACTACACGGTCAGCTATTGCCACCTATCACGTGTTCTTACCCGGAAAGGAGCGGCTATCCGACCGAGGGATGTCGTCGGCATTACCGGTTCGACAGGACGCAGCACCGGTGAACACCTGCATATTTCCTGCAAACTCGAAGGCAAAAGCATTGACCCGTCAGTGATACTGGATTACATCAGATCCATACGCGAAGAGTGTGTGGCGGCATTGACCGAACTATAGTTGTCCATGATTTTATTCTTCTTACCTTATCTGTTTCTATGAAACGGGAACAAGAATATCATTTTTTGTCAAATAGGCACAGTCTTTGGGCAAAATTTATAGCTTCAGCAGAATTATTTGCTTTTAACTTTTGCAATATGTTTTGCCTATGACTATTTACAGTGTTAATGCTAATTTGCAGGGTATCTGCAATTTCCTTGCTTAACAAACCTTGCTTCATCAAACGTAAGACTTCTAATTCTCTATTTGTCAAAGGCTCATTCAATGTATCAGATAAATCTATAAAAATCTGGTCTCCTGTTTTTAAGTTATACAGATGGCTTTTGGTTATTTCCAGTTCTTGGTTTGCATCAATGTCAATAACTGACAGCATAAGCCAAATATTTCCCGATTTATCCAACTCAAGAACTTGTTCCTGTTCTATTATGCGGATATATTCACCTCGGACATTTCTTATCCTCATTTCATGAATGGCTTTATAGTTCATCTTTTCTGCATCGGAGAATGAACGTAATATCGAATAGATTTTCTTTCTTACAAGTAATCCATAATCTATATCGTCCGGATGTATAAGTTCTATAACCTGCCGATGTCCGTCAACAAACAACCTGCGGGAATCAACTCCATATAATTTAGGAATATTGTCAGAAACAAAAACAAATTTATTAGTGTAGCAATCAAACACCAATACAATACTATGCGTAATTTCTGAAAGTTTAATCCAGTCTTCTTTCCTTTTTTCAAGAATGGAATAATCAATTTCATCAAACATAGTGTTTGATGTTGGAAGTATATTTATGATTTTCTGTTCTATTTCATCAATCATCATGCTTGCTACAACATTTATTATTAAACAGTTAAACTGTACTCATTATAAATGACTATTGCCCTTGGAGTATATAGCATCTATCTTTGCACAAAGATACGCAAAAGAGTATAAGTATAAGATAAATAGATGTTTAATGTTTTAATTGTTTCTGTATGATAAAAAAGATTTGTTTAACGACACGGGACGGCAAAAGAGTTGTAGGTTGCAAAATTGTAGTGACATCAGTATTTGAAACTGACATTGAAAATATTTGGTGTAAGATTCAAGATATTGATACTTTAAGGGAGATTTGTAAACCCAAAGCAAGTTTTATATCCTATGACGATGTTCCTTCCGTCTGGAAAGAGGGAGAGACATTTTGCTTCAAATTGTTCCTTCATAGATTTATCCCTATTGGAAAACATACAATAAGCATAATTAAGATAGACAAAAAGTCAAGAGAGATAGTTTCAAATGAGTATAATAAAAGAGTAACTATATGGAATCATTATATTCAAATGGAAAAGATTGCAGAAAATGTTACAAGATATACAGATAGTATTGAATTGCATGCGGGTTATTTAACTCAGTTTGCAGCTTGGTGGGCTCTCAAATTTTATAAGCATAGGCAAAAAAAGTGGCAGGAAATTATATAATACAAGCCTAAAAACTATTTACAGAACTTTGGAGGTTATGCTGTTTACCCGATATGCGGAAGCCTTTCAGCAAATAGCGTAACCTCTTCTTTCCCATTCTATTTGTTCTTTCATATTGCTGGTTTCAACAATTTTTTTCAACCAGTTTTAATGTAGCCGCCCCAGACCACAGCCTTTACCAGTAACATCGGCGGTACGCTGACGGTCTTGCCATAGAAAATGGCCGCCACCACTTTGCCACCGCACCGCTCTATCTCCTCCTTGTAGTCAGCCATACTCTGTCCGCTCGTCAGCACGTCATCCACGATGATGACCTGTTTCCCTTTTATATCCCCCGTAATCCGGTAGTTCCTTTCAAGGATGCGGTTTTCGCCGCCCTTGGCCTCGTGCAGGCTGTCGCGTGGCTCGAACACATCGACATCGTACAGCCCCGAAGTCCGTCCCTTCCGATGGGTCCTAATGTACCAGTCAAGACGCTTGAACCGCCGGGCATACTTGAACTCGTCGCTGCACGGCATGAACATGATGTGGTAAGGGGCATCGTCCAGCTTCAAGGCGGACATACATGCCTTGAAAAAGCCGATACCGTGATTCTCACCCTCTTTGAACTGGTAGAGGGAACGGCAGAACGCACGCTGTTCTTCGTTGAGCAGGTCTGTGTACCGCGAAGGATAGTAATACCCGTAGAAAACGACCTTTATCCCGTGTGACTTGAACGGTTCGAGCGGTCGGTGGTCCTCGAAAAAGTCCGAACGGGCAAGACAGAACATCTTGCAGGCCTCCCGATGGCCCGCCATGACAGCCAGACGGCAATAACGGTCACGATCCTCGGCGGTAGCGGCTGCCCGTGCGGCTGCGAATGCCGCTTCTCCGGCCTTCCTTCTCCAGAAACCGATGACATATAGGAGAAGAGCCACGACACTGCACAAAAGAATAAACCAAAGTTTCGCTTCCATAATCGGCCGGATTAAATACGTCTATATCGTTTAGGTTGATTGACGGTACCTTTTGTCTCCTTCGAAATCAATCCAGCACATTGTCCAGATGAGTGTAATTCAAGAGTTTGATTTCCCCTGCGGTGTTTTCGAGCGTGCCTGCATAGATCACCGCCTTGCCCTCTACAGGACCTTTGACCCAGCCGTCCATCTGTTTTAATGCCTTTTCAAAATCAGCATGGTAAGTCATTGCCGACTTGATTTCGATACCGTAAAATTCCGAACCTTTTTTCAACAACAAATCGACCTCGTTCTGGTTCGAATCCCGGTAGAAATAGAGGTTGCTCTCCTTACCTTGGTTGTATCTCCGTTTCAACGCTTCCGTTACGATGAAATTTTCGAACAACGCTCCCCGCATTTTATCCCTTGCAAGCTGTTCCGGCGATTCGATGCCGAGCAAATGGCAGGCAAGCCCCGTGTCCGTGAAGTAGAGTTTGGGCGTTTTGGTCAGCCGTTTGCGCGTATTTTCGAAATATGGTGGCAGTAGGGCCACGATATAGGATGCCTGCAATACAGACAGCCACGCTGTAACCGTATGGGAACTGATGCCGATTTCGTTCGCCAGCTCGGAGGCTTTGAACAACGAGCCGATACGCCCGGCACATAACCGGATAAACGTGTGGAACTGCATCATGTCCTTGATTTGCAACAAATCGCGCACGTCCTTGTCCAGATAGGTTTTCATGTACGCCGGATATAGGAATTTGGGTACGTTGCGCCCTGAATAAATGGCGGGATAGAACCCGTTAAACAACAGATGGTCGAGCGGCGTATCGGCAGCTATCTCCCGTATCTCGGAGTAGGACATGGGCAGCAGCTCGAATACAGCGGTACGTCCCGCCAAGGACTGAGTAACCTTTTTCAGCATGGCGAACTGCGAACTGCCCGAAAGGATGAAGCGTCGGTCTGCATCAGCGTCCACCATACCTTGGATATACGACAAAAGGTTCGGGGCATTATGCACTTCGTCGAGAATCATGCCCTCCGTGTGCTGGTTCAGAAAAGCGACCGGGTCGTTTTCGGCAAAGCTCCGCACGTCGAGGTTCTCCAAAGAGTAGTACGGCAGGTGCGGAAACAGATTACGGATCAGCGTCGTCTTGCCGGACTGTCGGGGCCCGGTAACGGTTATGACCGAAAAGTAACGGTACGCCTCTTCTATCACGGCGGATAATTCCCTGCGTATATATTTTGTCTCCATATTTGTTTATGCAATTTTGAAATACGACTGCAAAATTACATAAATCCTGTTGCGGCGCAAATTTTTCGGGGTAGTTTCTCCTGCCTGTCGCCGTTTTTTTTCTGTTGTATCGGCAATTTTCTCTCTCACGTTGGCGGATCTGCCTTTCTCTTTTTGTCGGCGAATGTAGGACAAAGCGCATAAACGCCAAGCCGCATTCCATTCGGATGGCGAAAACAGACCATTGCATAGTCGGTTTTCTATCCGGGTTTGGCTCATTATGCCGATGCTTTATCCTCTCTCTGCCTTAAAAAGTCGAAAAACAGACCTGCACCGCAAGGCGAAAGCAGGGAAAGAAAAAAACGGCTTTCAATGTTTAACGAACTCTTAAAAACAAAACGAGTATGACAGATGAAATCAGACAGGACGGCAAAGTGGTGCTGTCGAGCGAGGACGGGTTTTCTATCCCGATGTTCTTCAACAACTTATGCGGCAAGAACTTTTCCGGCGAAAAATACCGGGATTATATCAAGTATGTAGCCCTCGGCGAGATGGGCTTCAAGCCCGGTATTATCGAGTTCTATCGGGACGGGGTACTGCAAAGAACGGGCGAAATCCCGAAGCCCTGAACCGCAAGCCCCGAAAATTCAACAACGAGAAAAACAGAACTTAATGATTTGCAGATATGGAAGCATTTACTATTCACCCGGCGGAAGCCTATCTCCGCAACGAACAAAACCCTACGTCATTGTATGTAAAGATTGAGGGGAAACGCAGGCGTTTGTTTATCAACCGTAACGAAAATGTCATCGGCATTGTCGCACCGGGGAAACGGAAAAGAGGCTATATTTTTACGAACTGGGCAAGTATCGAGGAGATATATTACCCGTCCCAAGAGCAGGAGGCAGGCAGTGGACACGGACAGGAAAATGATTTTAAAATACCAGAAACTTGCCCAGCTCGCTACACACGCGAATGACTGGCTGCGTAAAATCGCCAATGCCGATTTGGAAAAATCCCTTTACGAGAACCGCATTACGACCGGCACACGCATAGACGGCCAGTGTATCCGGCTTTCCACAATCGAAAAATATTGCGGTAGTGTGGATATGCACCTTTTCAGGGAAGCCGTGAAACAGGGTAAACAGTTTTCTACCGTGCGTTTCGACTTTCGCGGATATGACGGTACGCTATGGTGCGAGCCGCGAGAAAACGGCGATGTGATGGCTGGTTTTAGCAAGGAATATCGCGGCTGTCTGAACGGTTACTATTACTTGCTTATCAACGATGAATACATGATAGGTTACGACATCGACTGATTGTACAATGAAACTATAATCCGTATCGGGTAAGGCTCGATACGGGTTTTGTATTTCGGTCTGCCGACGGCACGATGCCCTGTTATACGATGATTTTCTCCTTTTCTATGCCCGTTTCGTCCTGTTGCCCTTGTACCCATTCTCATACCTCCCTCTTTTAGCTGTCGGTTTCCGTGCCCAGCCTTGCAGCGACCTGCGGGGTATTATTTTTCCGCAAAGGTATCCGGCAGTTCCAATCCTGCCAATGCCGGCTACGCCGCGAGTGAGGCGTAAAAATCTTCCTCTCCGTTGTCGAGCGTATTTTTTCGCTTCAGCCTTGTTCGATTGTCCCTGCCACCTTCAAAGGGCAGAAAAATAATCCCTGCGGTCGCAAACAGGCCGAACAGAGGGAAACAAAAACAAGGTTAAATTATGAGTTACAACAAATTGAAATCACTGGTGGCAAACGTGGAAGCCATTGCAACGGCAATGAAAATCCGTATCGACGACCGACAGGCCACCGACCAAGAGAAAGAGGTATTATCCCGATATTCCGGTTTCGGGGGTATTAAAGACGTGTTGAGCATAGGAACGGAACACACCGTCAGCAATGATGTGGCCGAGCATATCCACAGGTTGCAAGACCTGATAGAAGCATATCCTTATTATGACGATGCCATGCGGCAAGCCGTCATCGACAGTATAAAATCCTCCGTCCTGACCGCTTTTTACACGCCGAAATTCCTCATAGACGCAGTAGCCCGGCAGATACACGCCACATTCATGGATAACGGCCTGCAAATGCGCACCTTTCTCGAACCCAGTGCGGGAATCGGCGGTTTTCTGCCCGTCGCCATGCCCGACACTCGCGGTTACGCCTTTGAAAAAGATTGCCTTACGGGACTTATCCTGTCGCTTCTGCATGATAAGACAACCACGGTAACGGCAGGTTTCGAGACGATAGCCGACCAGCATCTGGAGCATGGGAGCTTCGATGTTATCGCCTCGAATATCCCGTTCGGCAATTTCCGGGTATTCGATGCGGAAATGTGGAAGAAAGGCGGCATGTACGAACAGTCAGCCAAGACCATACACAACTACTTTTTTGTCAAGGCAATGGAGCTGTTGAACGAGGGCGGCCTACTGGCGTTCGTTGCGCCGAGAGGAATTGCCGACACACCGGGCAACAAGTTCGTGCGCGAGTACCTCGTCAACCATGCCGACCTCATAACGGCCCTACGGCTGCCCGATACCCTTTTCATGCAGACAAGTGGCATAGAGGTAGGGAGCGACCTCTTGATATTCCAGAAACACAGCCGCAAGGCGACCCTCTCGTTACGGGAGAAGATGTTTTTGCAGGTCTCCAAGGAAAAGGCCGACACGGCAGGAACAATGACCGACTATGCGAATAAAATCTTTACCCTCCCCAAGACCGCCCTTGCCACGGACAGTCGCATTGCGCTGAACCAGTTCGGAAAGTACGTTCGCAAATACCAGTGGTTAGGCGATGAAAACGCCATGTCCCAATACCTTTCCGCACTGCTCAAATACGATTTCGACCGCTATTTTCGCAAGGCTCTTTTCGGCGGTCACGGCCAAGACAACGCCCCCGTACAGATGTCTCTTTTCGGCGAGCCGCAGACAGCCAAAGGCATACGTGCCTACACAGAGGACATGGAAACATGGATGAAGAACGGCGCAATGGTCGTTTTCGAGGGGCAGGTAGGTACGCTCCGGTTCCGCAAGTCGAGCCGTTACACGGAGACAGCCGTCGATTTCGTGCCGGTGGACGATGGCAAGGTAAACACGGACAGGGCCGCCGACTATTTCCCCATACGCAAGGCGTATTTCGAGCTGTCCGGCAGGGAACGGGAAGAACAAAAGGAGTACCCGGAGTTCCGTAAACAACTCAATGCCCTATATGACGCCTTTGTTGCCAAATGGGGATTCTTCCACGATAACGACAACAAGGAGTTTATCATGCTCGACAGTCTCGGTACGGAGGTGTTCACGATAGAAATGCAGGTCGGCAGGGACATCTTCAAAGCCGACATCATGCGTGAACCCGTTGCTTTCAAAAAGATAAACGACACGGAAACGCTCACACCAATAGAAGCTCTGGCAAGCAGTCTGAACTTTTACGGCAAGGTCGATATGGACTACATGGCACAAGCCACAGGCAAGGACGAAGAAGAAATCATCGAAGCCCTGCAAGGGGAAATCTTCTACAATCCGGCAGCCGGAGAATGGGAGCACAAAGGGAAGTTCCTTGCCGGAAATGTCATAGCCAAGCAGCAAGAGACACTTTCATTTCTCCCTGACCTCACCGGAAAGGAGAAAGAATGGGTCGAAGCGTCTGCAAAGGCACTGGAGAACGCCATACCCGAACCGATACCCTATGAAGAACTCGACATCAACATGGGCGAGCGGTGGATAGATACGAAACTGTACGCCGATTTTGCTTCCGAACTCTTCGGAGTGGGTGCGAACGTGATGTATTTCGACGTGAACGACACTTACTTGATTCGGCTGCAGGGATATTCGCCTGTGGCATACAATACCTATTCCGTGCGCAGCTACAACGGCGAGGACTTGTTTGTACACGCCCTGCACGATACCGTTCCCGAAATAACGAGAGAGGAATACCGGGATGGCAGCAAGGTACGAGTACCGGACGAGGAAGCCATACAGGAAGCCGCCGCCAAGATACAGGAAATCAGAGAACGTTTCAACCAGTGGCTCGACAACGAGCCTTTGGAAGTCCGGGACGAACTGGTAAGGACATACAACGAGCGTTTCAACTGTTACGTGCGTCCGCACTACGACGGCTCGGCGCAGACATTCCCCGGCCTCTCTTTCGAGCAGTTCTCCTACGACAGCCTCTATCCGTCGCAAAAGGACGCCATTTGGATGATAAAGCAGAACGGCGGCGGTATCTGTTGGCACGAGGTCGGCACGGGCAAGACGATGATTATGTGCGTGGCCGCTTATGAGTTGAAACGTCTCGGAATGGTTCAGAAGCCTCTCATTATCGGACTGAAAGCCAACGTGCACGAGATTGCCGACACGTTCCGCAAGGCATATCCCGCAGCCAAGGTGCTCTATCCGGGCAAGGAAGATTTCACCCCTGCCAACCGCAAAGAGGTATTTTCAAAGATCAAGAACAATAACTGGGATTGTATTATCTTGACACACGACCAGTTCAGCAAGATTCCGCAGTCCGAAGAAACCATGTACGACATATTCTCGGAAGAACTGGCCGACGTGGAGCGCAGCCTCGAAGTGTTGGAACAGTCCACCATGCGCTACCGGAGCGGCAGAATGCAGAAAGGACTGGAAACCCGGAAACAGAACCTTAAAGCCAAGCTCGCCGAACTGCAGATGAAGATAGACCGCCGGAAAGACGATACCGTCGATTTCCGCTTGATGGGCATAGACCACATATTTGTGGACGAATGCCACTGCTATAAAAATCTGATGTTCCAGACACGCCACACGAGAGTAGCGGGTATCGGCAACGCACAAGGCTCGCAAAGGGCGATGAACCTTTTGTTTGCCATTCGGGACATTCAACGCCGCACGGGAAAGGACTTGGGGGCTACGTTCCTTTCCGGTACGGTGGTCGTAAATGCGCTGACCGAACTGTACGTGATGTTCAAATACCTGCGTCCGAGGGAACTCAAACGGCAACAAGTAAGCTGTTTCGACGCTTGGGCGGCTATCTTCACGAAAAAGACCGCTGATTACGAGCTGAACGTAACGGGTACGATAAAGCGCAAAGAGCGTTTCCGTACTTATATCAAAGTGCCGGAACTGGCGATGTTCCTGCGGGAGATTACCGACTATCGTACCGCCGACATGATAAACCTCGACGTGCCGGACAAAAACGTGCGTTTCCTTTCCAGTGCGCCCACTATCCAACAAGAGGAAATGATCGGGCGGCTCGTCGCCTTTGCACACAGCGGACAATGGGAAGATTTGGGGTTGGATATTCCGCAACCGGACAATCTCGACAAGGCAAAAATGCTTGTCGCTACCAACGTGGCACGCAAGATGTCCCTCGATATGCGCTTGTTGGGCGACAAGTTCGGCGACGACGGGAACAACAAGGCTTCTATCTGCGCACGGACAATCTACGACTACTACGTGCGTTCGACCGCCAACCGGGGTACACAGTTCGTCTTCAGCGACCTTTCCACCTACAAGCCGAACGAGTGGAACATCTACAGCGACATCAAGGACAAACTGGTGGCTATGGGGATTCCTGCCGATGAAATCCAGTTTATCCAGTGCGCCAAGACCGAACGGGCGAGAAAGAAACTCTTTGCGGACATGAACAGTGGCAGGGTACGGGTGTTGTTCGGCTCTACCTCGATGTTGGGAACGGGAGTGAACGCACAGGAAAGGGCCGTGGCGGTGCATCATCTGGAGATACCTTGGCGCCCCGCTGACATGGAACAGCGCAACGGCAGGGCGGTACGCAAGGGCAACACCGTCAAGCTCTGGGGAAACAACACTGTGGACGTGGTGATTTATGGCACTGAAAAGACACTCGACGCTTACAAGTTTAACCTGTTGAAGAACAAGCAGATGTTCATTAACCAAATCAACAACGGCACGATTGCCGTGCGCCGTATCGACGAGGACGCTATGGACGAGGACAACGGCATGAACTTCGCCGAGTTCGTGGCTCTCTTGTCGGGAAATACCGACCTGTTGGAGAAAACAAAACTCGACAACAAGATTATGCAGCTCGAAAAGGAACAGGCCATTTTCAAGAAAGACCGCATCAGGGCCGAACGCAAGATAGCCGCCAATCAGGAAGATATGATAAAGGCCGAGAGTGCGGCAGAACGCATGACACAGGACTGGGAGTATATCACCTCTTACACCGGAGACCGGACGACCCGGTTGTTGAACCTCGCACAAGCTACGGCGGAAGAGACCGGACGGGAACTGCACCGCATTTCCAAAACCTACCGCAACGGGGCAATCAGCACGATAGGCACGTATGCCGGATTGAACCTGTCGGTGTACAGTGAATATGACATGGGCGGTACATTCTACCGCAACACGTTCCTCGTCGAGGGTGTAAGCGGGCTGAAATACCGTTGCGGCATATCGGGAGCATTGCCTCTGGGCTTCGTGGAATCCTCCCGATACCCGCAAGCCGCCCTTGAAAAGCTGCCCGGCATGATTGAGGAACAACGGCAGAAGATAGCCAAGCTGGAGAGCGAGATACCTACCTTAGAGACAATCATAGCCCGTAAGTGGAGCAAGGCGGACGAGTTGGCAAGGCTCAAACAGGAGTGCAACGCTTTACAGCACCGGATTGACGAAAGCATGAAAGAGGCGGAACGCACGCAGCCAGTCCTTTCCGGACACGAGGCCGGCGACAAAGCGGCCTGACCGTAATTCATAAATTTAACCTTTTCCCTCTGTTCAGTTCACAATGACTGGGCAGGGGGATTTTTTTCACCTTACGGTCTGCCGACGGCCATACCCGGTTGTAGCGGAATCTGCCCCTTGTACCTCCGATGACTCCTTTTATATCATACTCCTTTTTATAAGCAGACTTCTGCTTCCACCTCTTGTAGATTGAGTTACCATCACGGACCGACGACCGCAAAGCCCGACACTTTTTTCCCGCAAAGTTGATTGCATCTCAAAACTTTGCCGCAAGGCCCATCTTCGATTTTCCTGATGAAAAATCTTCCTTCTCATTTCATTCCAAGCGTATTTTTCATGGAATCCTTGCCGCAAATCCTATGATGCAAAGACGAGGCAGAAAAAAGCATCGGACTTCCCTCCCTGTAATCGTTCGAACCGAGGGAAATAAAAACTTAAAAACAAATTGAAACATGGAAAGAAATTACAAAAGATACGCCCACGTGAATAAATAACTTGTATAACCCATAAAAATAATTCAAAAAATGAAACTTACAATGTATGAGCTTGAAAACAACCGGCAGACGCAGGAACGCGGCGAGAACCACCTGTACGATTCAGATTGTCCGGACATGCTGCCGGAACAAGACCCCGAACTGCCGCCGAAAGAGGACGCTTTCTACGACAAGGTTTTCGTTTGCGGCAAATCCGAACTCTCCCGCCGGGAACTGGAATCCTTGCCGGAACCATTCGACACCTGTCATGTTACGGACGAACAGATGGAACAGATCGTGTTTGAAACGGAAATGGAGACACGCGACAGGCTGCGGCTCGGTGACAATGAATCCATAGATTTTGACGACGACCGCCATAGTGAAGTCTGGTGGGAAGAAATGGAAAAGACAGTGGTAAGGCATGGCATACCATACTACGAAGACGAATAACCAAAATGTAACCTGCTCATCACATGCCAATGATGACGGATCGCCGCCATAGCTGCGGCGGTCATTTTTTCAAAACGAGGCTTCCTCCTTTTTTACCTTCAGGCTGTTTCCCCATTATATACCGGCTTTCCCAACCCGTGAACCAGTGGAAAGTCTGTGCCGTAACAAGTCGTCAGGGAAAGGTACGGGAGGCCCGTTCAAAACCGGCGGCAGCCCGGATCGTGCCGTTCCATGCCGGAGCTTCGACCTGTCGAAACAACACGGTATTCCACAGCCCGACCGGTCTTTATGCCGCTGGTTTCGGACTTTCCGCCTCTGTTCCGTATCTTTCCCTTGTGACCTGCCACGTCAAGGGCAAACGGCGATACTTCTTATCCGCCCCGCGCTTTCATTCCGCTCGGTCGAAATTCAGGCGTGGGACGGATAAGGAGAATCCCTTTCATGTTTGCCCCGGCAGACCATTGCCTGACCCGCCCAAGCCGCACTCTTTTCTACTTCATTTTCTCCTGCATTTATATCCGGCAAGGCCGTACCCCCTTTTACCGTCATACTTTCCGGACCGTTCCCGTCTCTTCTCTGCCGTTGCCGTCCGATTTTCCAACTGCAAAGGTCGGCTGCCGCGCTTGATCCGGCGGCTTGAAGTGCATTCCCTGCAAATTCTTCCTTTCTGCGAAAGAGTAATTGGCCGGGAAAACCGCTGTATGAAGCCCTGCCGGCAGTCGTGTACCGCATCTGTAAAATCCCGGAACGGTTCAAGCAGAGAAAAGAACCGAAAAAAGGGTAAAAAACAGATGTTTCACATAAAAGACAAGAGATGGACAAGAAAAACTGTAAAACAGGCAAACGCACAAAACGGCAGGTTGAAAAAATCCTGATGGTTATCGACGTCAAACGGGAAATCATAGATATTCTTCAGATAACCAATCGGCGTTTTATGTATAACCCGCAAACAGGCACTTTGATTTTAGGAGATGAAATGTACGGCAAAAGTATTTGCAGCTCCCATTCGCAAGAGTTCTACGCCTCAAAAGCAGAAGGACGCTTCGATGATTATTTGCGTGGGTGGATAGGTGTCTCGAAGAGCTATCCCCACGGTATTGTTCATTTTGCCCCCGCTGTCAGCATGGAACAGTTCGACTGTGGATTTGACGCGTTGCAAATGTTCGCCAGACTTGAGGGTGTAAACGGAGCTACTATCGTTCGGGGATTTTGCACTATGCCGGAACAGAGGATGGGGGATTTGCTGCCTTCCTCTCTTTGAGATACCGGCCCGGTCAAAATAGGCTATAAACGGGAATCGTGCCTATGGCAACACCATTGGCGGAGGGCACGATATCCGTTTATAAATACCGCAACTCCGTTGGCGGCTTCCTTTTATACCTCTCTCTTTCCCTCTGCTCTTATACTTTGGCGAAGCCCTCTTCCCTTTATATCAGTTATAGATATAACCTCTACGGTCTCCTCTCTGCCATCGCCGTCCGGTTTTTCAGATGCAAAGGTCGGCTGCCGCGCTTGATCCGGCGGCTTGAAGTGCATTTCTTGCAAATTCTTCCTTCTACGAAGAGTAATTGGCAAGAAAAGCCGTCGCATAAAGCTCTACCGGCAGCCATGTACCGCATCTATAAAATCCCGGAACGGTTCAGGCAGAGAAAGGAACCGAAAGAAGGGAAAAAATAAACAGTTAGGTAACGGCAGGACCAACCACCTTGCCACAAACAATTTTCTATTATGTTACATGTTCACACTATCGGACGCATCGGCAAAGATTGCCAGGTTATTTCAGGAGTACACGGCTCATTCATGGCTATGGACATAGCCGTTGACGATTATTCAAGAGGACAAAACACTACCACTTGGATAAGGGTACGTAGCAACAAGGACAACCATATCCATTTGTCCGAATATCTGACGAAAGGAAGACTCATACTCGTTGACGGTACGCTGTCATCTTCCCTGTGGAAAGACAAGAATGGCGAGAGCCAAATACAGCTCTCCATCACGGCAGAAAGCATTGCCTTTATCAATACCGGAAAACGCGAGGGTGCGGCAGCCGGAGCGGACAACGATGTAAACGGTGCAGACAGCGCACCCGTTCCTCCCGCCGATTTCCCGCAGGACGAAAAGGAGGATTTGCCCTTCTGATAAGATAACAACTATCTGAAAATAAGCAGATACTAAATATAGTATTTACTAATCATAGTAAAATAGGAAATTAGTAAACCTATTCTTGTTAAAATTAGTAGATACTATATTTTTGTTTTTTAGTTTCGTCCTTTCTTAAGAGTTCATACATCTCAAACATTTTTTCTATCCTTACAGAGTTTTTCAGAAAATGTTAGCCCATTATTTAATAGATTTGTCTTTCTTGCAGTTTATTTAATATTGGTTTTAGCACAATAGACTTAAAATCCACTCCTAACTTTAAGAAAATCACGGTATATAAGGTCCTGTTTCATGAAATTTCACTACCTTTGTGCCGGATTGAGGAAACTCTTTCCAAGACATATTAGAAAAGAAAGAAGCGTTATGCTTATCTCGAAGTCGGGAACGTAGGAAATTCAAGACTATTCAGAGAGAAAAGCGTAATTGGTTTCTCACGCTATAGCGTGGGCTGCTATTACCATACTCTGAATAAAGGTTATTCCTACGACCTCCGACTTAGAACGTGGCATTTGCAGTTCCACGCTTCGTGGTTTAATCAAGCAGACTCTACGGGACTGCAAGAGTCTTAATTTATGATGAACAGATATAGCCAGCAAAGTATTTGTATGCTGAAGAATATGTTCGTTAGCAGAAACATTGTTAAATGGGTTTTGTTTCTAATCCTTAATTTTTCCCTATGTACGCAATCTTTTGCAGATCATTATCGAGTGACCGCTCCCAACGGTCTTAATGTACGAGCTTCAGCCAATAAAAACGGAAAACTATTAGGACAATTGTCTAAGGATAACGTGATTGATGTTGTATCTATAGAAAACGGATGGGCTAATATCAATTATAATGGCTGGCAGGGTTATGTCAGCGCATCGTATCTGGAAGCCGTAACAGAAACAGACGAAGCGGGTACTTCCACCAAAGAAGAGTCATGGGACTTAACCTCTTGGTTGTTTGATTCCGAAGGAGAATCGGCTTGGTTCACAGCGATAAAGTGGATACTGTTTTTAGGCATAGCCATCTACATTATCAAGATTGTGTTACAATTCTTCGCATTGATGCTGGTTGTAGGTTTGATTGTTGGAGCGATTGGATTGGCAGTAGGTTTTATTCTTGATTGGCTGGGTTGGATAGACTCTGGTACCATGTGGGATATGGCCCAATGGGGATTCAGTATAGGCAACGGGATAGGTCTTATTATGGGTATTCTCGGTTTTAAAGACTTGCATAAGGGAGCGACGGAGTCTTGGAGCGGTTCATCATCAAGCAGTTCAAGTGGTTTGAAAACAGCAAGTTTTACTGATTCTGGAACATTATATCATCTTACACAAGATTCTCCCTATAGCGAGTGTGATTATACCGACCAATTTGGCGGCAAATGGGGACGCGACAGTTCCGGATTTTATCGCAAATAAATGAATAATGTAACGTATTGATAATTAAACAATAAAACTGTATGAAAAAACAAATTATTTTGAGCAGTTTACTATCCGCACTGCTGATTGGCAATTGTTTGGATACACAGGCTGCAAATGAGGCAAGAACTATCAATGATTTGCCTTCGATGGCAAAAGTTTCCCAGAACAAGAGAGAGGTGTCTCCGGAATTTCCCGGTGGTATCACCGCATTGGTACAATTTTTATCAAAGAATCTAAAGTATCCGACAGTTTGCAAGGAACAGAAAATACAAGGCAAAGTGTTGGTGAAATTTACAGTCAAGAGCGATGGCTCTATCTCAAATATTCGTGTTACCAAGTCTGTAGATCCTTATTTGGATAAGGAAGCTGTCCGCGTAGTGAAGTCCATGCCTCGTTGGATTCCCGGTACACAGGATGGCAAACCGGTAAATGTGGAATACACTCTGCCTATCACGTTTAAACTCTGATGAATCTAAAAACTATAAAACGATATACGTATGAAGCGATTATCTATTTTACTATGCCTCATTGTCTTAGGGGTATTTTTCATGAGTCATGCGACTTTTGCGCAAACAAGTTTTTCCATTCCTCCCAAGAGTTATCCGGTAAATGTGCCGTTCAAATGCGATGCCGGAGTGGATCGTTATTGGCATGTTACCAGCGTTACTTGTACGGGACGCGCCAATGGCGGCTATAAATTTCAGATAAAGGGAGTGGCACAGAAGACAAGCCGCAGTTTGCCCATAGACTTGTTCTACCTGATGCCGGGCAATCGGATAAAAACAGCGGGCACTTATTATTTCCCACGTATCGAGGAGGGAAAAACATTCAGTTTCGAAGTGGTATCGGCATTCTCCGGGTACGCTCCTTCCAAGTTTAACGGTTTTCTTATCTCCAGTGAAGTGTTGCAAAGAATATTACAACAGGAACTGGAAGAGCAAAAAGAAACAGACAAAGATACTCCCGAAAGAAGATTTGGTATGCCAACCACTCCGAAGGAAGATAGACGAGAACCGGCACAATCCAAGGTAAGCCCCAATAAGGTGTACAAAGGCAGCGAGGTGGATAAGGAGCCGGAATACCCCGGTGGAAACCAAGCATTGCTGGCGGATATTGCCCGAAGCATACGTTATCCCATGATCTGCAAACAGCAGAAGATTCAGGGCGACGTGCTTGTTTCCTTTATAGTGGAGAAAGACGGTTCGGTATCTGATGTTACGGCTGTGAAAAAGGTTCATGCCAATCTCAATACCGAAGCCGTAAGAGTGGTCAAGTCCTTAAAGGAATGGACACCCGGAATCAAAGACGGACAGCCTGTACGGGTACAGTCTGCCGTATATGTCACTTTTAGTCTTTAATTTTAACCATATAAAGCAACAGCATAATGAAAAAATTGATATGCCTAAGTTTGATAAGCCTTGTTTGTGGCTTCTTGAGTGTACACGCGTCTATACAAGCAGATGACACAAAACCCTTTGTGGGCAAATGGGAATATTGGAAAGGCAACAGCCAGATTCAGTTGGAAATAGACCTGTACAACACACCGACAGATGGCAGTTACGGTGCTTACAATGTGTTTGAAGGAGGCTATGGGCTTGCCTATAGTATTGTAGACGTCTATCACATTGATAATACAGAGGCTTCGGTTGCCGTAGAAAGCAGTATGGGAAAACAAAAAGCGGAGTTCAAGTACAATCCCACCACGAAGGAACTGTCCTTCTTGCCACCCGGTTCAGAGCCGGTAGTGTTTAAGCAGAAAGATAAATGTAACTATGTATTCATCAGTGGAGGAGATAAAATCAATGTCCGTTCCACCCCTGTATCGGGTAGTCCTTTAATGAAAGCCAACCGTGGACAAAGTTTCAGATTCTTGGGGAAAGAAAAGGGATGGTTCAAGGTAGAGCTTTCTGCCCAAGACAAACGTATCGGATATATTTCTCCGGAGTATGCTTTTTACTTGAAAGATAATACCATCCCAGAATCAGCCTTTACAAAAAGTTATGCCAACGGCTTAATATCTTTCACACTGGAAAAGAAAGGAGAACAAGTTTTTATGGTCAAAACGACCATGTATCCTCCACAAGGTGAAAGCATTCCTATGTCAAGCGTGGAGTCGTATGCCGGAAAAATAGAGGGTAACGCACTGGTCTTTACCTATTTTAGTGGAATGCCCACGCAGGACATCAATGAAATGTCGAAAGTAGAGCCTTATGTGGTGTATTACTGGAAAGAGTCGGGAATGTTTATCATGGAGGGCGAGAATTATGCAGCAGATATGTAAAAAGAGCAGCATCATGAAAAGAATGGTTTACCTTGTCGCTTGCCTGCCTTTTTGGCTGACATCGTGTGAAGAGAAAGTCACCGCCTTGCATTTCAACGAGGCGGAACAGGTATTTGAAATCGGAAAAGAGAGTGAACTGCGTTTCCTGAACGAAACGTTCGAAATCAAGGATAAAAACATGGAAGCACAAACGCTGCTCACCGATGCAGGCAGGGAGATTCCAGCAGATGAAGTGCGGATTAAACTGGTGAAGGACATCGAAATCAGCGGTGAATGGACACCGATTAAATTCCCGGTTAGGGAGTTCGACGGCAACGGACATACCATTACCTTCGACGGAATACGGGTGGTCATTGAAGAGAGTTCCAAAGGAGTATTTGATGTCGGTCTGTTTGAAGAAATGGGTGGTGAAAAAGAAGCTGTGGTCAAGGATCTGACATTGGCAGGTGACATGACCATCGACGCTCAAAAGAGAGAAGACGGTTATAGCCTGCTTGCCGGTTCTCTGGCGGGAAAGTTCAAGAATGGGTGTATCAAGAATTGTACCAGCAAGGTGGATATCTCATTCGCTGACAATAAGGGTATCTGTACACTCTGTCTGGGTGGACTTGTCGGAGACCTGGATAGCTACGGCTCCGAAGTGGAAGTGGCTTTGCGTGGCAAGGTAATCAATGAGGGCAACCTCACCGTTAATCCGTGCAGTGATGCCTACATAGGTGGAGTCATCGGGAGGGCCACCAATTATGGTAAAATCTTTATCAAAGAGAATGTCTGCGTCGAGAATAAAGGCGATTTGACCGTGCAGTGGAAGGCCGATGCCCAACCTGATCATAGCTACATCGGTGGTGTTGTCGGACTTTTCAAAACCAATGAAACTGATATAGAGCATCTCCATAATTGGGGAAACATCCGCTTGGACACACAGAATACATCTGCTACATTTAATATCGGAGGGGTATGTGGCGAACTGACACCTCACAACTACGAACGAATCTATCCGTTGGATCTGTACAATGCAGGCAACATCGAAATCAAGCATGACCTGCTGGCTGAATTTTCCGCCATCGGAGGAGTAATCGGCAGTTTCGGAGGTTCCTCTTTCCATCAGGTGGTGAATGAAGGCAAAATCATTGTGTCGGGAAAAGGATGCAAATACATCTCCGGATTGCTGGGTTCGGAAAGTTCGATACACGGGAACTGTTATCTGTATTCGTGCTGTGTAGATAAGGTCGGAGCTTATCCCGTCTGGAATATCTCTTATCATCCTGTCACCAAGCAGGTCCCCTGCAAGGAAAATCATCCAACAAATCAAAAATAACGGAACATGAAAGCATTACAGACCATACAAGCTGTCGGTCTTTCTTGCTTGCTGTCGATAGGAGCAGCAAGCTGTGGCAGTGAAGAAAGCAACCAGCCTTATACACCGCTTCAGGTGTATTTTGATCCGGTAAGAGTGGATATGAATGCGGAACATCTGATGCCTTATTTCGTAAACTATCCTACGGATTGGGCAAAGATGGGATTGCGCAACTATCCGAAGCTGGTCACCTACGAATACCACAATGCACAATGGGGTGTGACAAGCACCTCGCAATACGAGTTCTTGCCTAACGGCCGTTTGTCCGAACAGCGGCGCACTTCTTTCAATGTGGGTGCAACCGGATTTGATGTCATTTCGTATGAATATAACGGCAATTCCAATCTGACCCAAATCAAATCGGTAGATGACGGACGTTACAAACGCCGGAAAAAAGATGACGGCTTCACATACGACAGTGCAGGTCGGTTGATACGTCGCGACAAGAACGGGCGGGGACATTATGACACAACCACTTTTCTGTATGCCTATCACGGTAATGGGGTATTGCAATCCATCCTGCCCGAAAAAAAGAATGGCACGGTCAATGAATCGGGCGTGACGCTTCATGAGATGCAGTTTGACTCGCTCGCTCACTTGAAGTCTTTTGAAACACCGAAGACCACGAACATGTTCTTGAAAGACATCGACAGTTACAAGACAGGACAATCGGTGACAACCTATGTCTATACAGGCCATCTGTGCACACAAGCCGTAGAGAAGATTCCCGTTGAATTTGACGGGGGGAACGAAACACTGACTTGTACCAGCAGCTTTGCGTATAACTCACACGGAGACTTGGCTACTTGGACGTATAGCGGAGGTGTATATAAAAGTAAAGGCAACAACTGGCGGGTGGATGACATGACGTTTACCGTCTCCTACGATTATGTATATGATGAAAAAGGAAACTGGACACAAGCTACCGTTACATTCCCGGCTAACATCGATGAGATACCTGCATTGCGTACCTACTATAAGGCTTTCAGAGACGGATTTACATCGAATCGGGATCGTTCTTCTGCTGTCAAAGCGGGTGAGGCTCCCAGCCTGACAGTTGTCCGCAGCATTGATTACTGGGACGATGAAACGATTGCTTCCATGAAAGCTGCAAAAGAAAACGGTCAACCTGCCCTAATGGGTAGTTTACGCTACAAAGGAACGGATATTTATGGGTTGTCCGGTAAAGTCAAGTCGGTAAACGGCAATGAGGAATCACTCAAATTTGACCAGGCGGGCAATCTGATTGCCATGCAGAACAAGTTCGGAGACGAAGCGGCCTATCAATATGCCACAGCTACTTCCTATAAAGTGGAGGGATGGGGAGATTATGTGGTGAACATCGAATCAAAAGATGGTATGCGGACGGATATTTGTCCAGATGCTGATACCAACACGGAACTTGACCAGACCTATATGTTTGATAAGCGCAATCGTATCATCAGTCATCAGTTTACTTCGCACATGGCATACGTCACTTGGAAATACAGCTATGAAGGTGACAGCAAATACCCGGCCACGATGATACAGGAGCACCCGGAAGAAGGTAACACCACTTATCGCTATACCTATACCAAGTTCGACAAGCACAAGAATTGGATAGAGCGGAAGGTAAGCTACACCACCGAATACGATAAGTATGATGACAATGGGAACTATGTCGGCGATGAATATACTGCTCCAGAAGAATATACAGAGAAACGAACCATCGAGTATTGGTAAATTTGTAAAATATCTATTGATTTACTTTCTGACCCTTTCTCATTTGAAATTTGCTGATAAATAAACCAAGCCTTATTAGACAAGAGAATCTATTGCTACAATAATTGCTATGGATTCTCTTGTTTTTTTGTACTCATCTGTAAAGTGTACTCGAAGGATTTTTTCTGAAGAATACACTTAATTCTTGCATTTAAAAAGTACTGTAGTACAGAGCAAATCTGCCTTACTGTATAGCATATACTATATTTAGTATAATAGTAAATACTATAATACTAATATACTAAAATGATATATTGTAGTAAATTAGTATATACTAAATTTAGTAATTACTAAAAATAGTATTATCTTTGTATTGAATTTAAAGGCAATATGTTATGACAAAAATAATTGCGGTTCTAAACCATAAAGGCGGGGTCGGAAAGACGACCACCACCATCAATCTGGCTGCGGCCTTGCAGCAAAAGAAAAAGCGCGTGCTGGCTATCGACATGGATGGTCAGGCAAATCTCACGGAATCCTTCGGCCTCTCCATTGAGGAGGAACAGACCGTGTACGGGGCGATGAAAGGCAAATACCCCTTGCCGTTAGTTGAAACGGCAGGAGGTGTTACCGTCGTACCGTCTTGTCTCGATCTCTCGGCTGCCGAGGCCGAACTCATCAACGAGCCGGGACGGGAACTGATATTGAGCGGGCTGATAGCCAAATCGCTCGATCACCGGAAATTCGATTATATCCTTATCGACTGTCCGCCCTCGCTGGGATTGCTGACACTGAACGCCCTTACTGCGGCAGACTACCTGATTATCCCGGTACAGGCACAGTTCCTCGCTATGCGCGGCATGGCCAAGATCATGAACGTGATTACCACCGTCCAGGAACGCTTGAACCCGAAACTCGCCATTGGCGGTATCGTCATTACGCAGTTTGACAAACGTAAGACGCTGAACAAGAGCGTGGCCGAACTCGTCAAGGATTCATTCTGCGACAAGGTGTTCAAGACCGTTATACGGGACAATGTATCTTTGGCCGAAGCGCCTATAAAGGGCAAGAACATCTTCGAGTATAGCAAGAACAGCAACGGAGCTAAGGACTACATGGCTCTGGCACAAGAGGTACTGAAATTAAAATAACCCGATATGAGCAAGAGCGATTTACTGAAAGACAGCATGAAGGGCGGACTGGACGGGTTGCTGTCGCCCACGAAAAAATCTACCGGCGGGAAGCAGCCGGTAGCAGCCCCCACGGAAAAAGAAACGGCGGTCCATTGCAACTTTATCATCAACAAGAGCATCCATAACCGCATGAAATTCCTCGCCATCAAGAAGAACATGTCGCTGAAAGACATCGTGAACGAGGCGATGAAAGAGTACCTGGAAAAGAACGAACAGTAAAAAGATCATGGCTGCAGCGTCTCCCCACCAAGGAGACGGCAGCCATGCGTCCTTTTCTACCCGCCCGCTGTTTCCATAGGGCGCATTCCTCCTTTATAGTCTTACCGCCTATTCTTTTTTACCTGCCTGCAAGCGCAGGCATGCTGCCCGTTTTATTCCCTTTCTAACCCTAACAGGCATATTCCTTTTCTACCGATTCCTTTACCGCTTTCCCGGTCTCATTCTCTGCCGTCACCGTTGTGTTTTATCAGATGCAAAGGTCTGCTGTCGCGCTTGATACGGCGGCTTGAAGTGCATTTCCTGCAAATTCTTCCTTTCTGCGAAAGAGTAATTGGCAGGAAAAGCCGTCGTATGAAGCTGTACCGACAGCCGTGTACCGCATCCGTAAAACCTCAAGCGGTTCAGGCAGAGAAAGGAACCGAAAAGAGGGAAAGAAAAAAACAACTTAAAATTGACAGCGATATGGATAAAATCAAATTGGTAGTTTACAACGAGTACGCACTGGGTTATATCATGCCCGAACAACCCGACAAAGTTTGCACGTTGGCAGACAGGGTAACGCTTGGCGCACCGTCTCGGACAATGCTCGAACCCTATTTCATCGGGAAAAACGATACCGTCAGACTGGCAAGCAGGAAAGACTTCGACACGTTCCGGCTATCGTTCGAGGGGTACGACAATCCGCAGATGTACGAGTATGACACCGATAAAAACGGCATTAATTAATCAAACAATCAATTAATAACAATTTAAAATTTATGAATTATGGAAACAGCAAACATTCAATCTGTAGCAGAGAAAAACATCGTATCGGTAGCACTGGCAAACATTCAGCCGAGCAGTTATAACCCACGCAAGTACTTTGACGAGGTGAGCCTTGCCGAACTGGCCGAGAGCATTCGTCAGCAGGGAGTATTGCAACCTATCGGAGTGCGCCCCATTGATGAAAGCGGAAAGTTTGAGATTGTTTTCGGAGAACGCAGGTATCGTGCTTCCCTTTTGGCAGGATTGGAAGAAATTTCGGCTATCTTGCTGAACGTTTCGGACGAGACCGCCGCCGAAATGGCCGTAACGGAGAACCTGCAACGCAAGGACGTTACCCCCATAGAAGAAGCCAACGCTTACCAAAAACTTATAGAGAGTGGTCGCTATGATGTGCAGTCGTTGGCCGTGCAGTTCGGCAAGAACGAGAACTATATCCGTACCCGTTTGAAATTCGTCTCACTGATACCCGAAATAGCCGAACTTCTGGAAAAGGACGAAATCACAATCAGCGTGGCGAGCGAAATTTGCCGGTACGGTACGGATATTCAGAAAGAGGTGTACGACAAGCATTTGAAAGCCGATTCTTACAACAGTTGGCGAGGACTGAAAGCCGCCGAGGTAGCAAAGTTTATCGAACAGGATTTCACGACAGACCTTAGCCGTTACGCATTCGATAAGACCCTGTGCGCCTCATGCCCCCACAATACCAACAACATGATGTTGTTCTGCGAGGGTGGTTGCGGAAATTGCGCCAACCGGAGTTGTCTGGCCGAAATGAACGCCTCCTATCTCGTGGAGAAAGCCTTGCAGTTTGTGGAACAATACCCCTCCGTATCGTTGGGCTACCAAGATTTCAACAATAATGTGGTTGCAGTGGAACGCCTTACCGCTATGGGGTACGAGGTTGAGCATTTAAATACCTATGCCACGGCATACCCCGAAACGCCCGTAGCTCCCGAAAAGGAAGAATACGACACTATCGAGGAATACGAACAGGCATACAAGGAGTACGAGCAGGATTTCAGCAACTATATGGAAAAATGCAGGTCAATCCATGAACGAATCGACACGGGCGAACTTACGTTTTATATCTGCATCGGGCAGAAAGAAATTACACTGCGCTATAAGGCAAGTGCCACCGTCAATGCAAACGAAGCAACCGAAAAAACGCTCTCCCCGATGGAGAAACTGGAGAAGCAGGACGAGCGTAACAAGGAAATAGCCCGTGAGAAAACGGTAGAAGATACCAAGAAACAGATTTTGGATGTCGATATGTCCGAAAGCAAATTCACGCAGGACGAAGAAAAGATGATATATTTCTTCCTGCTGTCGTCTCTCCGCAAGGAACACTTCGAGATATTCGGTATCGAAGAGAAAGAAGTCTATCAACATCTTACGGACGAAGAAAAGATGGACATCATCGCCAACCTCACAGCCAAGCAGAAAGCCGTTATCCGTAGGGATTTCTTGATAGAGAGCTTCAAAGGCGCATACGGTAGTAACGCTGCCGCCACCCTCTTGCTCGATTTTGCCCGTAAGCACATGCCCGACACGCTCGCCGGAATTGAAAGTGAATACAATGAGGTGTATGAGAAACGCCATAAACGTATCGAGGAACGCAAAGCCGTGCTGTTGGTAAAGGAACAGCAGGAGAAGCAGACAGAAGCCGCCGAGACCGAAGAAACACAAGTCACGGCAGAAGCGCAACCCGAAGCACTGCCACAGCCTGAAGAAACGGCAGCTTGACCATAATTCAGAAGCAGGGCGGAGAAATCCGTTCTGCTGATTTGCATATTACCTACAAAAGGAGGTAACGATAACTGTGAGGACTGCATACGTGACATCGGTACGGCAATGCCCGAAGCCGGGCTGTGCCATGCAGTGCAGCCCGGCTGTCTTTTTTAGCACCTGCCACCGGCAGATCTCCCTTTTTACCCCTTCGTTTTCCTTTTGTATGGAAATCCCTTCGCCGACGGCTCTGCCCGTCGGGACATGCTTTTTCCGGTGCAAAGGTATTGCCTTGGAGGAACATTCAAGTACCGCTACGCTATTTGAACACAATTTTTCAGCAGCTTTCCCGATTTTCAATCGTCCATATTTCGCGGACGCTCAATACCGCAACTATAAAATTCTGTCCAAATTCCTTGCCTGTTTCTCCCTGAAAGGCAATCTTTGATGCACGTAAAAATCAAATCCCGACGGGAGAAGCCTGAAGGCTTCCGAAAGAAGGGAAAAAATAAAAACGATGTTTAATCAATTAATAGCGAAAAAAGTTTATGGAAATTCAATTTACAATCGTTCGTTCGGAAAACAAAGAGTATTTGTGTTACAAAGCAGGTGAAGCGTATGTAGATGCCAGTAACCCTATGATAGCCTTTGCCACAGGCGAAGATGAATTTGAAATCGTAGAGCCGGACAGTTCTTTCAGGCAGAAAGAATACGAGTTCAGAGGCGAACAGTATTACCTCGTACCAGAGTTTTACCGCAATGGTTGGTTAGCTCTCACCTTGGTAATGGTGGAAGATGAAGACGAATATATCGTGCTTTCCGTTAATTTGGAGGAAATGGACGCACTCGGTCTGCCGGACCGTACATTTATCGACGTCAATCATTACCCCGAAGCAATGGAGTTCTTGGTGAAAAACGGACTGGCAACCGATTCCGAGTATAAGCGCAGGAGCGGCTTCGTGGAATACCCTATGGCTATGTTGAACCTGCCGCTTCTTTATCAGCATAACCCGCAAATTTTTCAAAAAGCGAACATCGAGCCATTCGGAGAAGAATGTTTTTGAAAAAGGATTGTTCCACGAATAGAAAAGCATCGGGTTCCGAAATTTGAATGTACAAAATGGCGTACCGATAACACAGTCGGTGCGCTATCTCCTTTGTCTTTATCGCCCGTTTTCGTCCTTTTATAGTCAGCCTCCCAAATACCCCCCCCCACCACCCGTTTCCTCTTATAACTGCATTCTTTCCCTTTTATAGCGGCACGAGCCGCCTGTTTCTCCCGTCCGGCTTTCCCGTCCCTCACCGCACGGGTTTTATCCGATGCGAAAGTCGAACATCGCGCTTGATTCGCCGGCTTGAAGTGCACTTCTTGCAAATTCTTCCTTCCCAAGCGAAGCGTAATTGGCAAGAAGAGCCGTCGTATGAAGCTGTACCGATGACCGTGTACTGCATCAGTAAAACCCCGAAGCGGTTCCGAAGGAAAGGGATCGAAAAAAGGGAAATAAATAATCAATAACTTACAAGACAATGGGAAAATACGATTTTATCAAGACCGGGAATCTGCTTTACTGGCATGACCCGGACAACGGTTTGTCCGACGGGGCTTACCGAGTGATTTCTGCACCGGAAAACATGGAAGACGACAGCATTATTCTGATTTCATCCGGTACTTCGGAAGCGGAGGTTTTGCCTTCGGAATTATTGCCGATAAGCACGGGCAGAAGTCACAAAGAGGATTTTTTGCGCTGGAAAGCGGAACGTGAAGCCGAAGGCATGGAGTTTTACAATCGCCTTTCCGAAGTCATGGAAACGGAGGACGATTTGGCCGTAGGCGACATGGTAGCATTTACAAACGATTATGGAGTAGTATTCGGCCCCAAAGAGGTGTTGGCTTTCAGGAAGCCTTGGAACGGTGGCAGATGCGTGTATCTTGACAGCGACGCCTATTGGTTTCCCGACCGTCCCGACCAGTTGACCCTCCTAAGCAAGAAAGGGGCGGAATGACAATGACAAACCCACCTGCCACAAAAGCGGGTGGGTTCATTTTCCCTGCATGAAATCTCATGTTCTATTTTAATCGGCCCGTCCGGTTGTCGCTCACGCATTCCACTCGTGCGGTGATTTCCTTTTCTATCGTCTTTATCCATTCCTCTCCGACACCGGCCTCCCGGCCGTATTCCGGGTAACGCGAGACGATACCTATGGCCTTTTCTATGAACGGCTCTGCGGCCTTTATACCGTACCGGCGGGCTACTTCCATCAAATCCTCTGCTGCAATGCCCTCCGTTTTGTTGTTGACCGTCATGCTGTGGCGGTTTACATAATACGGCGCGTCCGGATCGACCGAGAACGTGTAGTCGTAGGCTGGAGCAACGTGCCAACCCCCGTCATTGCCCATCAGGAAGCTGAAATTCTTGTTATGGTCATCGACGTTCCCGCCCAGCACGTTCAGCACCATCGAGCGGAACAGTTGCCGGAGTTCCCCCGGCGGCACGCCGATACGGCAAGCTACCTCGAACAGTGCTTCGTAAGAATCCGCCGAGGGGTTCATGGCAGCCAATGTCTGGATATGCACCTTCTTGCCGTTCCGGCGGTCGAAACGCTCGGTCAGGAAGTGCGCTGTCTGCTCGCCTTCCAGCAGGCGGCTTGGCATCATCTGAAGCCCGGCATCCACGGCCATCAGGTAATAGCTGTATTCTATCCGTGTCGTCGGCATCTTCTGGTGTTCGTCGAACTTGACGATCATCGGCGTGTAGCCCGGATAAGGGGTCGCCACCTGTCCGGAGTAACATTGTCCCTCCTCGAAATTGACGTTGACCACCGCCTTGGGTCGTCGCCCTCCTGCGGACGTGCCCACCTTGAACAGGCTTTCGACCATCAGGTTGCCCGATACCGGGACGTTGAACCGTCCGGCTTCTTCGAAAGCCTGCCGGGCCAGTTGGTAGAGGTCGGCGATTTTGACCTTGAACGGTGTCTCCAGTTCCTCGGCAGTGGGCGGGACGAATTCCAATGCCCCCATGCCACTCCGTCCGATATAGGCAAGACGGTCGAGGGCGGACAAGTCCCTCATACGGATATGATGCACTTTGGCCCATTCGTTGAATACGGTGTTTCCCCAATGGTCGGGCAGTGAATCGGCTATGAACGACGGCAGGCCGCCGAAAAGCCGCTCTTCATCGGGATAGACCGGCAGGCCGCGCTGTGCGGCAACCCCTTTTACCGGCGCACGGAGCGGGGCGATGTCATAGCCGTCGCGGACATAATCGCTGTCGAAGTAGAAACAGGCTTTGCTGCGGTGTCCTTCCCGATTGGCGACAAGCGTGCCGACCTTTTTATCCCATAGGATTACATCGAGACTTTCTATCATTTCTTACCCCTCCTTACTCGTTTAGGTATCAGTTTCTCGATTTCCCGAAGCGCCATCGGCGGCATGGGAAGTTCCGGCAGAATCTCTGCGAGCCGCTCTTCCTGACCGAGCGCACGCAGCAGGGAGATGAAATTGGCCAAGGTCAGGTTACGGCTGACCCCTTGTTCAAAATGGCTGATTGTCGTCTGGCTCACGCCCGACTGTTCGGCCAGTTCCTTTTGGCTCATGCGGGCTGCCAGACGGTACTCCTTGACCCGCGACGCCAGAAGTGTCAGCATATCACTGTTTGTAGTATAGTTCGTTGCTTCCATAATATCAATATATCACTATTTATATACAAATATACGAACAATTATCCATATATAGATATATAATTTCTCTTTTTTAGCTTCCAGTCGTCCTTTTCTATTGCTTTCAGGTTTCCGTATTCTCTTCCGTCTGGCTTTCCTGTCCGTCACCGCATCGGTTTTTATCGGTGCAAATATGGGCTGTCGCGCCTGATTCCGTCGTTTTGAATTGCATTTCTTGCAAATTCTTCCTTCTGCGAAGCGTAATTGGCAAGAAAAAACGTCGGAAAGGGCTTTTTCGCCAGCCCCGGAAAGCACCATAAAACCCGAAGCGGCTCCGGTAACAAGGAAGCCGAGCAGAGGGAAAGAAAAACAAACGTTAAAAATTCAACAAATGAAGACATTAGAAGAATTATTGCAAGAACTGGGGTGTGAAGGTAACGCATTCGACAGCACCGGAGAATTTACAAAAGCGGGAGAAAAGGCGTATGACCGCTTGGAGCATTTGCTGTATGACATAGAAAGTCTTACAGGAAAAGAGGTGACACCCATAATTAGGGAACTTGACAGAATATGCAACGAGAACTATTAAAATTCAAGAATATGGACATTAAAGAAAGCAAAGAGTACCGCCTCGCCAAAGATTGGGAAATGGCGGTAAACAGTTTCAGTTTCAACCCCGAATGGTTCGCAGCGGCAATCCCCGACATGCACCCCACGCTTCAGCAAAGCCTCTACCGCCTGATTAAGGCGTGTATCAAGGTCATGGCGGACGACAACCGGCGTTATGACGAACGGAACCAAGCCTCGCACGAGGAAGCGAAGCGCATCATGGAATACCTCAATGAACACGGACGTAATATACCATTAAGATAAGGAGGATAATATGAGAACAAATGAAATTCAATTTGGCGGCAAGAGCTATGTATGCCGTATTGTGGAAGCCAACGATGGCGAAGAATTGCTGATTGCCCCGACCACCCTGCTGGATGCCCTGCAGCCCTGCAGTTTCGATGACGAAAACGAAGGTTTCGCCAGCAAAGAAGCTGAAAGTATCTACGACGAGGTTTTCTACTTCACCGACGAGAAAAGCATTCAGCTTCCCGAAAACGAACTGATTGCCGAACTCAAAGAGAGTAACCCCGACTGGTTCGAGTAAAAATCTTGGAACGATAATTTATAAACTTAGAGTTATGGAAAAAGAATATGTAATGCAGGTTGCACAGATCATTAAGGAACAGTTAGTAACATTAACCCCCATGACCGTCCTCATGTCGTGGAGTATCGAAGAATTTGCCGCCACCCTGTACAGGGAGTTGCCGGCACTCCGCATCAAGGTAAATGGACGACTGCACGCGGGATATGTCATCGTCGTGCTCAATGGCTCGGATTATTACGAGGTTTATCTTGTGAAGGGAATGGACGTGGAATGTGTGAACAGCGAGGTTTGTTTCGACGAACTGGGCGGTGTCATCGACCGGGCTATCGAAAGCGGTACGGACAAAGCCGAGTACGATAAATTCTGCGAACAGGAGCGACAGAATTTATATGTAACTGTTGTCACTGTCTGATTCCTCTTTTTGGGGGATGAAAGCCGTGCCTTGTCGGAAAACGAACAGGGTACGGCTTTTCTGTGCATGATACGATGGAAATGGATAAAAATCTGCCGTTCGTAAATGATTTCGGTCGTTCGTAAAACGGATTGTCTGTGGCTGCCTGTTCCCCTTATATTTGCGGTGCAGGTTCACAAAATAATAACGGGCGGAATCCGAAAAGCCCTTCAAAGAGTAGGAAATTAATCATATTTACATTATGACACATGAAATTAATATCAATGGAACGACAGATAAAAAGGCTGTGAGAATAGCATATGGCTATATTCAAAGAGACTATGGCTGTACTAATCTTAGTTTATCACCGAATCAATCAGGAGGATTAACGATGTCCGTCGATTCTAATTCGGCAAGAGAAGATATTGTAAATGCACTAAATGAACATTTGCCCAGCGGAGCTTATGCCGGTTGACAACAGTCCCTTATTTTCGTGATCTTCTATTTTATGTGACACAAAATTTGTCGTTCGTAAGCGATTTCGGTCGTTCGTAAAACAAACTTCACACTGGGATAGAGGTACTGTACTTTTATGATGTGAACCTGCAAACAGTTTTATATGAATTAAGTACATATCGATTTTTATTGATGTGTACTTAATTTGTATTTAAGAGAAATAGCTGTAAATACCCTGTATCTCCCACATTTTTTATACCTTTGCACTCTATTTTATACCGAAATTACATTTATGGAAATGATGATTGAGGATTTGAAACAACTACGCGAAAGCGAAGACCATATAGAATTTAAGGAAGCAAAGCGGAATTACCCGTTTGCAGGTGGAAAGCATGTTGATCCGAAAGAAAGGCGGCGGTGTGTGTTGGGGTATATTGTCGCTTTGGCGAATGAAAAAGGCGGGCGGCTGGTATTGGGTATGGCGGATAAAATGCCTCATACGGTTGTCGGCTCGGATTTTGCCCAAGACAAAGTGGGAGAACTCACGGATGAAATTTACGAAAGGTTGGGAATAAGGATAGAAGCGACCGAGCTTTACGAGGACGGTAAGCGTGTGCTTGTCCTCTCCGTACCCTCCCGGCCGATAGGCAGACTATTGAGGTTTGAGGGCGTACCTCTCATGCGTACCGGAGAAAGCCTGCGTGAAATGTCCGATGCCGAAATATTCAGGATATTGTCGGAACAGGAACCGGATTTCTCGGCCAAGATATGCGAGGGGCTTACCATAGGGGATCTGGATAAGGAAGCCATTGCGGAAATGAAGAGCCAGTATGCCCGTAAACAGGAAAATCCACTTTTCCGGACTTACCCCGACGAACAGGTGTTGTCGGATTTGGATTTGTTGAAAGACGGAAAGTTGAACTATGCGGCGCTTATCCTGCTCGGAAAGCCCGAAGCCATACGGAAATACCTGCCGCAGAACAACATTGTCGTGGAGTTCAGGATGTATCACTCGATGATACAATACACCGCACGCAAGGAATTTCAGCTGCCACTGTTTATAGCCATTGACAAGGTTTGGGATTACATTAACCAACCGGCAAGCAATCCGCTTCTGCATTACAATGACGGCCCATATATATTTGACATACCTTCATTCAACAAGGAGGCTATCAGGGAAGCAATCTTGAATGCCTGCTGCCACCGTTCGATGTTGATTCAGAGCGATGTGGTCATCAAGCAATATCCCGACAGCATAACCATTACCAATGCCGGTGGTTTCCCTTCAGGTGTGGATATAAATAACATCTTGACGGTAAACAGCGTTCCGCGTAGTAAACTGATGAGTGAGATATTGCAGAAGACAGGATTGGTGGAGCGTTCCGGCCAAGGGGTTGACAAGATGTTCTACAACTGTATCATGGAGGGAAAGGCACTGCCGGATTATTCGGGAACAGACCCCTATCAGGTAAGTCTCACGTTCAAGGCTCCCGTACTGGATAAGGATTTTGTCGTTTTCATCAGGAACGAGCAGAGCAAAAGGACACCTGCTGAACAACTGAATGTCTTTGAATTGCTGACTTTGTATAAAATCGCAATGAGGGATTACGAGGGACTTGAAGGGAATATCTTGAGAAAATTATCTGAAGAAGGTCTTGTAATAGACGAAAATGGAGCTTACCGCTTGTCGGAAGAGTACCGGAATGAAGCGGCTGAAAAACTGAAAGGATTGAATATGAACCATCTTAAGTCGGTATCGGATTGTTTCCGTAAAAATGGTTTTATCAACCGGGCTGCCCTCAAGGAAATATTCGCAGATATATTGTCCGAAAAACAGGTTCGGGCATTTATCTCCAAAATGGAAGATGCTGGTATTATACAAAAAGAGGGGGCTGGTAAATATACCCGTTATATAAAAACACCTGATTTCCCTTCTTTCGTGTAGGGCCGCAAGAAACCGATTTTGGGCCGCAAGATTATAACACATTGTTTATCAATGATTTTTTTAGGGACCGCAAGAAGCTGGTTTTGGACCACAGGATTTTCTACAATAGATAGGGAGCAAGAAACGCCTGCAATGGACACGAAATCATTGCAGGCGTTTTTTTTACTTTCCCTCATATCGGAATCCTATTTAGCCCCTCGTTTGTTCAGAACGTCCTTTATCATTTCTTTTACCTCCATTCCCACATTCACGAAATTCCGGTAAAGAATGCGTTCCCGTTCCTCCCTCGACTTGAACGTGTAGAACTTTGGTAACGGTACATACGCCGCTTCCTCCTTCTTGATTTCCTTCATGTCGAAATCCGTCTTGCAGAAGAACTTCGAGGTTTTGAACTCTTCCGCTTCCTGCACGTTCATCGAGCCGCCCATACCGGTTTTCGTCTTGATGAAATCTCGTGCTGTCTGTCCGCATATCCAGCCTGTCGGCATATCCGAGATTTTCGAAGCGGGCACGAGACTGTCCATATTCTCGTTCAGGTTGAAAGAGGTTTTGTCCCGGTCTATCGTAACGCCTTTCTTGATTTGCACCACCTTGCCGAAAATGTCGCCGGACAACCATTCCAGTGTCTCCTTGGCACGGGCTGAACCGCTCACCACATTGCCCACCGTCGTGATGATTTTTTGCATACCTACCTTTCCGTAATCCGCTTCAAGCTGCGGCAGCTCTTGGAAGCCGAGCGTCACGCTTACCTTGTTGCTTCGTGCCGTACCGATCAGGCGGTCTATCTTGTGGAAATACAGTGTCGGCAGCTCATCGACGATGATGCTCACGGGAATGTTCTTGCCCTGCCCAGTATTTACGCGGGTAACGAGACGGTTCAATATCAAGGCGTTCAAAGCGCCGATAATGCTTTCCATTTCCGGGTCATTCGCTATCAACAGGTAGCTCGGATGTTTCGGGTCGCTCACTTTCAGGTCGAAGTCGTCCCCGTCACGATGGAATATCCAGTAGCTCTCTTTGGTCGCCAAGCGCGAGGTATAGACACGTAACGTGCCTATCATACCCTCCAGCTGCTCCATTGCCTTGTTCTTGAAAGCCGTCTGGAACGGGCCGAGTAATGGTGCTACCTCGTTATCCGTTTCCAGTACCTCGAAGATGGTCTGGTAGCTCTCGTTTAGGAACGAAAGGATGTGCGGCATGTCCGAATACTTGCCTAACCAGTAGGCCGGATTCACGATCTCTCCGCCCTCTTTGTCCCGCACCACGCCTGTCGGTTTCCAGAACTTCGTTTCGGGGTCTTGCCGTTTCTCGGCGTACAACTTGTTCCCTTTGGCATCGTAAGGTTCGCGTTCATAGTTCACGAAAAAATAGATACAGGCAGCGAGGAAGTTCACAGCCGATGTCTGGAAGAATTGGTCGCTGCCGCCGCCTCCCTCTTTCTTGCCCTTTTGCAGGCTCTCCAACAGCGTCTCTGCCGTTTCGCTCGCCGCGGCGAGGTTGTTGATGTACTTCGCTTGGATAGGGTTTACTCGGCGACTGTATTCCACGTCCACGAAGTTAATCATGTTGAACTTGCACCCTTTAGGCACTTTGCCGAGCTTCTGATTCTTCTTGTAGTGGTAATAAAGTTTCGTGGCCAGCGTCGGGAACTTGTAGTCATAGACCACCATTGCGAATCCCTTGGCCGAATGTTGTCGGATAAACGGCTCGATAATGCTGAATGTCTTACCCGATCCCGGTGTTCCGACGACCCATGTTCCACGGAAACAGTTGGTTATATTGGTCCAGCCTTTGCGGAATTTGCCTTTGTAATAGTACCGCATGGGAATGTTCACGCTGTACGGGGTCTCTATCAGTTCCTCGCACTGCTCGAAGCTCTCGTTCTCGAAATTGAAACGGTCTTTCATCAGACCGTCCTTGGTGAACTTTGGTATGTTGTCCAGTGCAATGTGTACCAGTATCACACCCGCAAGGGAAGTCGCCATATAGAAAATGATGTTCAGCGGCAGGGTGTATAGTCGTATTTCCATCGGGTGGTTGAACAGCCATACCGACAGGGCGAGCAGCGACAGACCGCCTACAAGCGGGTACACGACCTGAGTGCGTGCATTGCACTCTAAATGCTTGTTATTCCGTGTTCCGAGACAGGTGATGCAGATAAGCAGTATCGTGGCTAACTTGCTGTACACGAGATTCCCGTCGTTGTATATCATCCATTGCTTAATACGTCCGTGAATATTGCAAAGGATGCCGTCCCAGTGGTCCAAGGTCGCCGGGTCGATGGCATATTCGAAGAACTCCATGAGGACGGAAACATACACCACCGCACGGAATATCTGGTAAAATCCCTGTAATTCCTTGCTCTCTTCCATTGCTATGTCAATTCTTTTTAATGCCCCAGAGGACATGGATATGAGGCCATTGTATACGGTTATCAGCAGTAAGCTGGCAGACATGGGAAACTGCATATAGAGGTTTAAGCCTTAAAGCGTCATATATTGCAGAAGCCCGTACTTCCGCTGTAAACTTCTCAAGGAAAATCCGGACAGCATCGTCAGAGCCACAAGTCATGAAATCAATGAAACCTTCAATCAATTCTTTATTGACATAGTAGAGCTGCCCTTGGAAAATATCATGGTAATGGCTGATACGACCGTTCCATTCCGTCCGGATTTCTTCCCTGCGGTTCTTTGCGGAAGGAAACCTCTCGTAGCAGTCTATTCCATCATCGAGGAATATGTAATTACCGGAAACGTCCTCTTGCTTAGGACATTTGCATCTCAACAGATACCCGAAAAATCCTTTGTCCGGATGTACTATATCCACATATTGTGGTGCATTGAAATCTTTAATTCCGTTCATAATCATAAATTCAGTTGTTGATGGTTATAATGGGACGCACTTTATGCGCCTGCGTCTTGGGCGTTTCCTGCATGGCTCCGCTGGCTGTCGAGTAGAGCCATGCTTTGACCGTCTGCTGTCCTTCCACCTCCGTCGATGTCCAGTACCAGCACTCGTTGGCCTCAGTCGGAAGCGGGTCTCCGCCGCATTTCTCGATGACCGGATTGATGATGCCACGTGCCGCGTACAGCAGACGCATCTGCGCCACTGAGGGCACATAGGCGCTCTGCCCGTATTTCCACAGGGCAAAAACGGATTCGGCCATCGGAGAAGTCGTTTCGTCCGTCCCGTGCAGTGCATTCGTGTTCGCATTCCCGTCGTATGCCGTGATGTCTGCCGACGTACCCTGCTCGACGCCGAGGCTGTCGGCGAAAGCCTTCGGTGCCATGTCCCACAGATAAACGGCATACCCGTTGCCTTCCGTTTCTCCGTCGGAATAGGTATGGAAGACGACGGCAATCGCCTGTTTCCCGGAATTTTCGTACTCGCTGTACGGCACGGCCTTGCCGTCCACACAGAGGACGTGCCCGGGACGTACTGCCGTGTCGGGTACTTCGATATGTGCGTCACAGGCGGCCAACACCCCGGACATAAAGACAGCCTGCAAAATCGGGCAAGCCTTTCTGATAATGTTCTGTTTCATATTTCCCTTATTTTATAGGTAGTTTAATACCAAGGGCGACCCCTGTACGCAGCACATCGGCCCCCTTTATCATCACGTCTCCCTTGACTTGCCAGTATAGCGTCCAGCCCGCCCGCAACACATAGTTGTGCTCGTAGCCGAAATGCAGCCCGACAAGGAACTTCCTCGTATCGCTTCCGCCCGAAGCCCCGATACGGAGGCTTCCGTAATGGTTGCGTCCCTTCGTGACGCAGGGTTTGTAAGCCACGCCGAAGCCGTAGGTACGGTAATTCTGCCAGAAAGATTTCGGGCATACATGCTTGCAGGATTCGCACTCTGCCCATTGCAGGTAGCCGTTGGCAAAGAACTCCCACGCATGGCGGTAGTTCATCTCGTGTTCGTAGGCCAGCGTCACGTCCAGCCCGTTCTTGTACAGCAGCCCCGCACTGAGCGAAAGGCGGCCGCTGCCCCGTTGTGCATTCGCACCGACGGCGAGGCACATGCAGGCAATCGTCAGGATAATCGTCTTTCTCATTGTCATTCCTCCTCCAGCAATGCCGTGCTGAACGAATCGGCCGACAGCACGTCCTCATAGTCGATATTCAGGCTGATGGCACGCCCGCTGATTTGTTTCTCCGTCATCTCGATGGTCAGTACCTTGTCGTTCGGGAACGTCATTTTCTTAACCACGACCACATTCCGGTAGCCGTGCCGGAACGTCTTGCCTGCCTCCAGCACCAGTTCCGGGACCAGTTCGATGACTTGCGCATTAGTCGCTTTGGTCAGTTTCTTGTCCGCCAGCTTCACCCGTATCTCGTCAATGTCGAAACGTATGTTCGTCCGGTTCTCTATCGAGAAGTCGATGAAGAAATACTCTCCCACGGCGTAGATGTTGTTCAACCGCATGGTCATGCGGTGTGCCTTGGTGGCGACGTTGCGGATCTTCGCGGGCGAGTTCCAGATACGCCGGGCGAAGCGTGTCATCTCCACGGTGGACATCGAGACCGCCGGGTTGTGGTAGGCGTTTCGTTCCTGCAACTGGATTTCCTTGTCTGTTACCGCCTCCCGCACCCGTGTGGTGTAGAGCAGTGCATACTGTGTGCGGTAGCGTTCCGTTACGATGGTCACTATGGCCAGCACCTCGCCGTCCTCGTGTCCGCCCTCTTTCGGTTTCAGGCGGACGATGTTATCTATCGGTTGGTCGCCGACAACCTTATCGGTGGAGATGTCCACGAAGCGTACCGGTTCCGAGGCCGTGATGACCGTTGTTACCTGTTCATTTACCGTAAGTTGTTCCATCTCCTCGTAGGTTCGTTGTGCCTGTACATTCGGCATTCCCAGTAGCCCTGCCGCCAGAAGAAATGCCGTTACGATTCCTTTTTTGTCCATGTCATTGATTTATTGATTTGTTTTTCTTCCCTTATCTCTTTTTCCTCTTGTGCCTTGTTCCTGCATTCCAGTTCCTCCTGAATCCGCCGCTCGGTAATCTCGCAGTACGCCTGTTCGATTTCAAATCCGATGTAGTGCCGTCCCGTGCGGATAGCGGCCACGGCGGTTGTGCCTGACCCGATACAGTTGTCCAGTACAACATCGCCTTCGTCGGTGTAGGTCCGTATCAGGTACTCCATCAACGCCACGGGCTTTTGTGTCGGGTGGTAGAACGCACCTTTCTTGTGTTCCTTCGGCATGAAGATGACCGAGGTCGGATATTTGTCATCGGCTATGCGTACCGGTGAGAGTTTCATCGTTCCGTAACAACGGTTGGTAAATCCCTCCGTTTTACGCCTCCCGTGATTTCTCCGTTCCGAAGGACACGGTGTCATCTGCGGATGATAGACCGGCTGTTTTTTATAGAATACCAGAATATCCTCGTGCTGCCGGAGCGGCATACGTTTGGCATTGAGATGTCCCGTCACCCGATCTTTCTGCCACACGAGGTTGTACCGCCATAGCCGGGGTTGCGACAGCATGAGCCATGCGGAGAAAAGCCCCTGCCCGAACAGGATAATGGGGCTGTCCGGCTTGGTAATCCGCCGGTATTGCTCCCACAAGGCTGTTAACGGTATCTGGCGGTCCCAGTTCGCCGACGGATTGCTGCGATTTAACACCCCGTAAGGTAGGTCGGCGATTATGGCGTCCACGCTACCATCCGCTATCTGTTTCATGCCCTCCATGCAGTCCATAAGGTAAATGCGATCCGTCTCTATCATATTGCGTCTGTTTTCGGTTCTACAATTTGCCGGGCGCTCATCCAGGTACAGCGTTCCGTCCGGGTTTTCCGGATTTCACACTCCCAGAGGGTATTCTTCTCCACATGTTTGAAATTGACCGCACCGTCTCTCGGCCCGTAAAAACCGGTATGCTTTTGGAAGGCGAATAAGGCAATCCTCCGCCCGTCTTCTGCCTGAAAGTTGCATATCAGGGCGAATCGTACCCCTTTGTGCCACCATTCGGTACTTACGAGCTTCCCGACGAATGTTTCGGGCTTATCGGGAGCGATGTAGTCCTCGTAATAGAAGCCGTCCGTTCCCTTATGAAGTTTTGATATATCTGATTCCATTGTCACTGCCCTTTTAGTTCCTGTTTTCCCGTCCGTTCACCAGATACACAAACGTCCCGTATTTCAGCTTCACCTTGTTTTTCTTGATAGCCTTGCTGATGGCATTACTCGTTTTCTGGTAGGCATTGTTCACCGCCTGCATACCCCATTGGGCGAGGCTGTTACCGTATCCGCTGGTATTCATGTTCATGCTGCCCGACATGGCACTGCTCGCCACGTCCTTGCTTGTCTCGCGGAACTGGCTGATGGGTACGTAAAGTCCTTCCAGCCCGTCCGTATCGTAGATTGACAAGCTGACCTTGACCAGTTCATCCTCCACCAATATGCTGTTGATGCTTCCTTTTACACGTCCGGAAGAGAAACCGCTCACTGTGGCATACAGGTAAGTACCACGCCTGACCACGCTCTCGTTGATTTCGATGTCGTCCAGCAGGCGCAGCCGCACACGCGAGCCGTCCACGGCCTTGATGTTCTCGTCGATGATCGCCTTGATGAGTTTCGGTTCCCGAGCGTCTTTCGCCAGTGTGTTGAAGTAGTCCGAAGTCGTCTTTACCTTCTTCACCACCTCGCTTGCCTTGTCCGTCTCCGCAGG
Organism: Bacteroides ilei; assembly: GCF_900128495.1. GTDB lineage: Bacteria > Bacteroidota > Bacteroidia > Bacteroidales > Bacteroidaceae > Phocaeicola > Phocaeicola ilei. Next base: position 1,329,577 of record NZ_LT635801.1, on the reverse strand, counting down.
AGCTTTGACCGAACGGCTTTCCTCGTCGATGGTTCCCTTGGCCTGCGTCATCGTGTCTGGCGGAGCCGCCGTTGCGGTGCTGTCCGTTTCGGACGGCATGACCTCCCGTTGTCCTCTCAACCTCGTTTCGGCGAGTGCTTTTTCCAGTTCTGCGAGAGCTTCCTGCTCCCGCCTCTTGGCATCGGCCGCTTCCGCTGCCAGATCTTTCTCCTTTTCCTGCCGGTCAAGCAGGGCGATGTCCTCTTCGGTGTACTGCGATTCATATTCCTCTTGGTTATTGTCCGGTTCGTCCCGCTCGATGTTGTCCACAGCGGAATAATCTTGTATCTTGCCCCATGATTTGGCCATGTTCTCATACTTGCTGCCGATACCGTCGCCGCCCTTGATTTGGGCGTCTGGCAATTCGGGATTCAGGAACTCGGTCGTCTGGAGTGTCTTGTCCTGTACCTCGGCCTTCTCGGTATGGAACAGGTCGAAAATGAAGTACGACGTGCCGAGAAGGGGGATATAGAGGATAGCCGGAAGCACATACTTCGGCTGCCTGAAATTGATTCTCTTGAAGATATTGTTCATTGTTTCCCTTTAATTGAGTTGCACATACTTGCTTATAGTTCTCTCAAACGGCATATTCATAAGCCTGCCGTTCTATTCCGGCCTTTCCGTACCGCTTTCCTTCGTATCGAATCTTCGTACATGCGGTACGGAAAGCATCTTATGCCGTTCCCGGAGCACGGAATCCTGCATTTCCGTGGCCGTTCGGCGGACTGGATGATGGCGGTACACCACCGTCAGGCGGTAAATATTCCATGTCAGCCCGCAGATGGCGAAGCCGAATACGATGACGAGAAACAGCGTCCGGTGGGCGTTGGCGAAACCCTGTACTTTGGCCACTGCCTTGTCGATACGTGTCGCTTTGGCGAAGCGTCGCCCGGCATCCACGTCGCGTTCGTAGCGCTCCTTGTATTTCGGGTCGTTCTTGTCCGGCATCTTCTCGCCGAACAGCATACGTCTGAATCCTTTGATATTCATAGGACTGGTAGAGTTAATAGTTGCTTTTTGTCTTTTGCTCGATGTCCTTGTTCAGCAGTGTGCGCCAGTTCACAATGAGCAGCCCGTGCGGGTTGTTCTCCGTCCGGGGTACACGCTTGAGCTGTCCCGCCGTAACCAGTTCGCGCATCAGGATATTGCTGCGCCGTTCGATACGCTGCCGCCCGTAGTAAGTGAACTCCATCTTCTCCTTGTTGAAGGTGATACTGTCGCAGAAAATCGAAAAGACGGCACTCGTTCCCAAGATGTTGGAATAGAAACCTTTCTCCTTGAGCGTATTGTACTGTGCCAAGCCCGTTTCGTCCACTAAGTACATCGCTTTCTCCATCGTGTAGCGGATGTACTTGTCGTCGGGAGCAAGGGTAAAGAAGTAGTGGTGGAACATTTCGACATGGCTCTTGGCTTCCACGTCGAGCGTTTCCTCCATTGTCGTGCGGCGTACCAGTATGGGCACGTTGCCGTCCAGCACATATACTTTCTTTTGAGCGTCCGTAACCATCGTGCGGGCCGTCCAGATACTCGACACGCTGATGATGACGCAGCCCACAAGAAAGGCGGTACAAATAATTCCGACCAGTTTGATTTTGTTCTCTAAATTCTTGATGACCATTTTGTTTGAATATTTATCGTTACTTTGTTATCTCATTACCGTACCCATTGCGCCTGTTGCCGTCATTTTGGCCTGCTGTGCCACGCCCTCGCCGAAGTTTCGGGTTGAGAACGCCGTGTCACCCTCCGGTATCATCCATGCCGCAAGGTCGGGGACGAGGTTCAGGCATTTTAGGGCCACGATGCTTGCCGCCATCAGATAGCCCGCCGAGAAGAAGGAGTTTTGCAGGTAAGCCGCCATCGTCTGCTCGCTTGCCGTTATCGCCGTTAGGTTCTCTACCTGTATGCAAAGTACGATGTCGAACAGCAGCAGCACGTAGAAGCCCACGAAGTAGAGCATCGCCCCATAGAAATGTACCGTCAGATACCTCGTGAGCCACTTCGCCCACGCACCTTCCCATTTGGGCAGGAGCGAGAACGCCCACTGGATAGGTCCGAAAATGGTGAGCATTCCCAAAAGAATTTGCTGGCAGTAAATCGTGGCCCACCAACCTATTCTGAATACCACAAGGGCTATCAGCATGATGATTTTGTCTATTCCCACGATGACCCCCGAAGTCAGCGACGTGAACCACAGCTTCGCTGCATCCTTCTCCATGTTAGTAACCTCGTCCACGCCAGTTTGTTCCATCGTCGCCTCAATGAGGTTTGGGTCCGACGTACCCGTATGGGCGACATCGGCCTGCGCCTGAAGGGCGGTGTACATCGTGTCGCGCACGTAAATCAATTCCTGCACTTCCTCGAACTTATCCGAGATTTGCGAGGCTTCGGCCTCATAGAGGTCGTGTGTGTACGAACCGATACAGTTCGGAATATAGGAGAGGAAGTCCAGAAAGCACCAGTTGCTCCCGCTGCCAGCCATGCCCGTATCTGCTGGAGGATACCACCAGCAGAGAATGAGCGACACGGCCAACGGCTTGAAAAGTTTCATCACGTCCAGCGGCTCGTGCTTGACCATCATCTTGTACGCCATACCTGCCGCCATGATGATGGCGAAGAGTGCGGCCAGCGCCATGCACATCTGCAATATCCACCAGAACGGTCCTTGTGACCCCGTAAAGGTCGCATCGGTCAGGAACTCGTTGGTCTGAAAAATCACGTCGTCGATCTCCTCTTCCAAGAGGTCGATACCGAAATCTGAAAGTATGTTTCCGTCTGCCATAGGTTATATGCTTTTAGTTCCCTCTGTTTACCGTCTCGTCTCCGTCTCCTGTATCCGTGCCACCGTCCGATTGTGACCCTCGCACTGTGAAACGCGATTCGTTCCACCGGCCCATTGCCTCTCGGACGATACCGCCTTTGTTCAGCCTCCGGTCGACAGTTGCGTTCAATAGCCCGTCCGTAACCGTAGCGTTCTGTCTTCGGGCAAGGAAACCGACCAGAATCTCGTTCTGTCGTACCACGTCCTCATAAATCCGCAGGTATTCCTTCTTCCGTTGCGCATTGGGCATATAGGCATCCTTGGTGGCGTTGATGGCGCACTGGTACACGTGGTAGTATTCCGTCCACCGTTCCTTGTCGTCCGTCGTGCCTCCGGCAAGGAGGATTCGGTCGATGTTACGCTGAAGCCGTTCCATTTGAGCGTTTATCTTATCGCCTTCGGCCAGCCACGCGAGGTCGATCTGCCGGTCGGCCACGTTCAGCGCCTCGATTTCGGCACGCTTGACCAGCGCTGAGTCGATGGCTTCCGCCTCGTCCGTCTGGTTGTACAGGTTCACACCCGCCAGCGTGCGGAACGACAGTTTGTTCTTACTCGCCGCCGACTTCTTGTATTTGTTGTGCAGCAGCGTGTAGTAGAGTTCGGGCGACAGAGCACCCGTGCCGGTTTCCATGACCGTAATCTGATTCTGTTTCGGCGAATCGTGGTTGTAAGTGACCGACTGCGCCTTGATGCCGCCAGTTGTGATTGTCACAACCGCCATGAGTAATAATGTTCGTTTCATTTTTCCCTTTCATCGTTCGTTAATAATCCAGCCGTCCCGCTTTGCGCCACCGTCCGAAAGCCCCGTCGATAATCTCCTTGACTTTGGGACGGTAAATCTTCTCTTTCCAATAGCCGATACGCACCTGTATGTACCGCCACGTCTCGATATATGCCCGGTTCAGATGTCGCTCGATGTCGTCCAGCGACGTGTTCACTGCCTCCAGCACCAGCAGTAGGTCGGAAGTAGAACAGGCCGCTGCTCCGGTGGCATACAATACAAGGTCGCTTACCGACTTGTAGAGCTGCTCCCCGTCATCGGCGATGTCCCGTATCGCTTTCTCGTTGATAGCCAGTATCACCACGTCGCCGGGGTCGATGCGTCCCCGTTTCACGATTCTCTCGTTGAAATCTTCCAGCAGTCTCTTGTAATCGCCGATACGGTCGCTGACCGCCGTATAAGTGCTTTTCACGTTCAGTACCGTCCGCAAGGACTGGTACATCACGTCGATGACGTCGAAGGCGCGGGTATAGCGGTCCAAGTCCACATTCAGTTCCTTGTACTCGCCGATCTCCTCGCGGCTGTATTCGTGCAGCAGCTTGTTGCTGTATTCCAGCGTACTGCGGGCCAGCAGCAGACTGCGCTGTTTTTTGTGGTCGTTGATGTAAGCTTCTACCGACACGATGTCGAAGGTCCATTGCGCCTTGGCGATGCCGGGCAGGAGAGCCAGCAGCACGACTGTCATCAGCAGGGCACGTTTCATGGCCGCACCTCCTTTCCGCTGTCTTTGCCGTTCCTGCCGTTTCCGTTCCGCAGGTTTCGCGCATTCTCCACCCAACGTTCGTGGCATTCCTCCACGAGCGTCAGCCTGCGTCCCTCGTCCATGTCCAGTTCGGGCAGCACGTCCTTCAGCACGTCGATGATACTCCGCTTATAGTGCATCATCTTTTCCAGCGACACGAGGTCTGCATATATTTTTGTAATCCGGGAATCCACTTCCCGTGCGATTTCGAGCCGGTCGCTCGACCACAGCAGATGGTACACCTCTCCGGTCGGAGTCTCTTCCAATGGCGGGGTACGGGCGTATTCCGTCGTGATTTTGCACGAAGGATGCTCCCGTGCAATCTCCGCAATACGGTCGTTCACCAGTTTCGTTTTCTCCGCGTCCGACAGGTTCGGGTCGAGCGTCAGCACGTCGGCCACATACGTGTCGGTATATTCCGTGGTCAGTTCCCAACTGATCTGCACGATGGCACGGTGTATCTTGATACCGAGGAAATATTTCGGTTTGCGGGCTATCGAGACCGTTGCCTTGAACGTGATGACCCCGTTGATATTCGGCATGGTCGCCTTACGGACATAGGTGTAGCCGTTCCACGCCCCGCCGTCCTGCCACGACAGGCTGTAAGCCGTCTTGCAGTCCTGCATGATGGCCGGTATGCGGTAATAGTCGTCCGTTGCCACATCGTTATCGCCCGCCGCCTCGGTTTTTGCGTCGGTATATTCCTGCTGTTTCTTCTGCCATTCGGACAGCTCGCTTTTCAGGCGGTCTATCTGTGTTTTGTTCGCATTGTACTGCTGTCGGTACACCGCCGCATCTTCCACGCTCGCCTCGGCGATTTTTTTCAGCAGGTCGGCATTCTCATTCTCCAACGCATTGATTTGCGACTGAAGGACGGCCACTTGCTTCTCCGCCTCCTGCAGCATGGCGTCCAACTCGGATAAGTCCAATTCGTTCTCCGTAACCGTGGTCTGCATGGCACACTCCTTTGAATGGGCGTTCAGGGATTTGCCGCACTTCCGGCATTTGTACTGTGTCGTGCCCTGACCGAGCGTAGCCCCGTCCGAGCAGGTTACACTGATGGTCACGCTCTCGCAGCCCTGTAACTTTGCGGCATCCGTTGCCTGATAATAGTTCCGTGCGTCGGAAGCTATATAATAGGTATAACCCTCCTCGTTGTCGTTGAACTCCGAGAGACGGGCATTGAGTTGCGCCTTGAACGTGTTTAGGTCCATCGAATAAGAATCGAACACCTCCTCGTAAATGATTTCCTCCCGGTTCCAGCTTTTCTTCACATGGATTTCGTAGGCATAGGCTTTCTTCGTCTGTTTGCCGCCCCGGCTGATGATGTAACCGTTCTGCCAGTAGTTAATATTATAGGTATAGCCGTCGTTTTGGTTGTTGAGTTGCTGTACCCGGCTTCTCGACCATCCGGCATACCGTTCCGAATTGGCGAGTGCCTGCTCCCGTTGTGATGCATTGGGATAGAAGCCGGGATCGGTCGTCTCGAAACGCGTCCACTCTCCACCGTTCAGTATGCTGTTATCGTCCGTCGGCGGGTAGTAATCGCACAGGGCGATACTCCCTTGCTCGCGTCGGCCGATATACCACCGTTGCGTGTAGTAGTTTCCCGCTGTCTCGTCCAGATAATCCGTTATCCACGAGGTCAGGTCGTAGTTGCTGAAATCGAACAGTCCCGCTACGTTATCCTCTCCACCCACCATGTCGATCAGCAGACCGCCGAGGTCATGTTCCGCCTGCTCGAAGAGCGCACCGTAATGATCGTACAGGTCGATAATCTTGCTGATCCTGCCGCCCATCAGCTCATGGAACGAACTGGTCTGCAGCAGGGCGTCACCGATATTTCCGATACCAGCCGAGGCGAGACCGACACCCATGTTGTAGAGGTTGTCGATGTCGTGTTGCAGGTTCTCCTTGGTAAAGTTACCCGGCACGCTGGCGAGATCGTCCAACATATGCTGCCAGTCGATGTCGCCCACTTCCGAGAGTTTCAGCAGAGGGGCGATGTTTCGGTTGATTTCCAGAAACACGATGTCCGAAAAGCCCAGAGTGCTGTTCGTCACTACACTCTCGAACTGCATACACAGACTTTTCGTCTCGTCGCAGATTTTCATCAGGTAGCTGCCCCAGTAGATAGCCGTTTGCGGCGAGCGCAGCATCAGTTTCGCCACCACCCATATCTTCGGCATGATTTTCTCAGAGACCATGCGGTAAATGCGGCGGTAGTAGTAATTCTCCGTACTGCTGTTCCAGATGCCGAGGTCGGAAAAGGCTTTATGTTCCAAGAACTTGGACGCAAAAATCCCTGCCGTGGCCACTTCCGCCGCATTGTAGTGCTTGAGAATGTCATCGACCTGCTCCCGGTAATAGCTTTCCGCCACGGCTTCCGTACCGAAAGCGGTAGCCATTGCCGCCACGGTACGCGCATCGTAGTTCACGCTGTAATACTGTGCGTGGACCTGCTGCACGACGACGAGCGACAGGAGTATGAGGATAAGTGACAGCCGTTTCATCATGGATTCTTTCCCAGTTAAAAACAGACGCCCGTCAGCGCGTCATGCCTCTTAGTGCACGTATCAGTCCGTCGGCCTCATATACGGCGGATTCTGCCACCAGACGGTGATGTATGAATACCTCCTTGGCGATCTCGTACCTGCGTTGTTCCCATTTCGCCTCTTCTTCCTCGTCCTGTACGGAATTTTCTATGCCGGCGTATTCGTCCAGTTCCTTACCGAGCATCCCCAACCGGAGATTGTATCTTTCCAGAACCTCCTCTATTTCCTCAATGCTTTTTCTACCCATGTCGCGTACCCTTACCAAGTCCTTTCCGGGCCATTGGCATAAATCCCGGATGGTCTTGATGTCGAACTCACGGAATATCCGCTGGATACGGGCTTCATATTTGCTCCCGAACTCAAGTGTCTTTACACTTTGGCTGATGTCTATCTTTTCCATTTTTGTAATTGATAATTTGATTGTTATTGTTTTACATGAAGATTCAATACCCGTCCGGCCTCGTTGACCTTTTGGGCGAACGGCAGGGACTTCCCGATACCGCTGGCGTTCCAGTCGCGGCAGTACGCCTCGATAGCTTCCTGATGACTGCACCGTAATTCCCGTTTATAGAGTTTAAGAGCTTCTTTCTCCGCCCGCTCCGTGGTGTAGGTCATGTAACATTCTCTTGGTTCTTCTACGCCGTACACGCCGCTGGTCGTTCCCCGGCGGATGAACACCTCGCGGAAGAAACTGCGCCCTTCCTTGTTTTCCAGCCGGTTGATGGTGAATATCTTCTTGCAGTCCACGTCGGTAAGGCCGAGAATAGCCTTGATTTCATCGAACCGCTCGCGGAACTTGCTCTGGTCGAGCAGCATCACCACGTCCGAGTTGTTGATGATGGCCTCCTTGACAATAGGGCTGCCGATAATGTCCTGTATTTCCTGCGTCACCACACCGACCGAAGCCCAGAATTTACGGGCCGTCTTGTACATAAACTTGATGTATTCGGCCATGAGCGGGCTGGCAATAGCTTTCCACGCTTCCTCGATGACCAGTACCTTACGGTTCTTCTTGATACGCATCTTTTGCAGAAACACGTCCATGATAATCAGTGTGACAAGAGGGAACAGGAGAGGATCATCTTTTATACTGTCGATTTCGAAGACGATAAACGTCTCATCGAACAGTGAACTGTCCATGTTCTCATTCAGCGTCTTTTCATGATTGCCGCCCCGGTAGAAGTCCTTCATCATGTAACGGTATGTCGAGATGTCGATGCCCGAAATGTGGTTCTCGGCACAGATGTCGGGGATGCGCTGCACGGAAAACTCATAAAACGAGTTGAACGACAGCTCTTCCACTTTTAGCTCCTTACGGCGGCGTTCCATCTCGTCGATCATGCGCTCGATACGCCCGGCCCGCTCTCCTTCGTCTTCGCCCTGCTTCTCGGCATGGTTACGGTCGTCGATGAGCAGCCCCTTACGCAAATCCTCCCGTTGCAGGGGCGTGAAGCCGTCGAACCCATTGAAATAGGTGTCGTAATACTCCGTGATAACCTGTTCTATCAGGCGATCCTCCGTCTTTGTGACCGTACCCTGCGAGCCTTTCCAGATGAGCAGTACGAGGTTTTTCAGGAAGCCCGTTTTCTCCACATTCATTTCCGCCCGGTTGATGCGGAATGGGTTCATGGTAATCGGTCTTTCCTCGGTATAGGAAATGTACTTGCCGCCCAGATACTCGCAAAGCCCCTCGTAGCTGTTACCCGTATCGACCATCACCACGTCCGTTCCCTGCTCGTACAACTGGCGCACGACAGAGTTCATGTGGAAGCTCTTGCCGCTGCCTGAAGGCCCTAAACAAAAGAAATTCGAGTTGTCTGTCAGTTTGTTTTTTCCTTCCTTTCCCGTGATGTCTATAGCCACCGGCACGCCTTGGCGGTCCGTGTAGTAAATTTTCAGAGGTGTTTCTTCGCTGTGCTGTATGTGCTCCTTATACATCAGGCACACCGCCGCGTCACCCAGCGTCAGGAAGCGGTCATAGTCCTCGTTCATGCCGTAGCAGTTACCCGGAAACGAGTTCACGAACAGTTCCAGCTGATTGTACGCCCTCTTGGAGATATGGATACCCATACGCCCGAAAGCGTTCTCCAAATGGTTCGTGCATTTTTGCAGGTCCGTACCAGTCGGTACGGCGACAATCAGGTTGAAATGGGTGTACACAAGCTGCTTGCTTTCCCGCGCGATGACCTCCTGTACCCGCTTGATGTCCTCCACGGCCATCTGGTTGCTCGGATTGGGAATACTGGCGTGCCGGTTCTTCTTTTTGTCCAGCAGGGCCAGTTCCCTTTTCTGATTGGGCAGGAAGACAATCTGGTTGTAGATGACAGCCTCCGCACTCGGAATGCTGTCGATGGCAGCCAGCAGGTCCACGGGCATATCCGTGTTATTGACCTCTATATTGGTATAAGGTCGTATCAGTGAAGGCAGTGCGGCGCAGTCCACATCGACAAGACTATATACCTTGCAGCGTTTGTCGCCCATCGAGACCGTCTCGTCGTCTGCTTTGAAGTTGGTCATCGACACGATCCGGTCCTTGAAGTTCATGGCAAAGTAGCGGTCCACGTATTCGCTTGCCTCGGCTTTGTTCAGGAACTTGGCCTGCACCCCGGCATCGTGCAACTGGTCATGCACTTTGCGGATTTTGACCAGAAAATCGCGCCACTTCTTGTTGTCGAACGAGAACAGTCGGCTCTTCTTCGCCTCCTGTGTGATGGTCAGGTAACACACGCTGTCCGTGTAGTTGCGCCCCTTGAAGTAGCGGAAGTAGGCCGACGAGAGGAACTCGTGTTTGTCGCCCGTCTCGTTCTCGAACTGTTTCCTGACGAAGATGTCCTGTTTGTGCAGGGCATATCCTTCGCCGAGCGTTTGTGCGAGGGCGGTGAAAAGGTGCGTGAACTCATAGTAGCTGTCGATGTTCGCGCAGTATTTTTGCACGGGGTTCTCTATTTTCAGGATAGCGGAATATTCGCCCGTCTTGGTATAGAGCACACCCACGCCGTTCGTCTCCTCCACGGAAAAATAGATGTCCTGAAAGATACGCTTGCGCTTGCCTCCGGTACCGAACGCATAGACCGACAGGGCCATGCCGGCACACAAGGCGATAAAAAGTAGAATGATGTACAAAGTCATCTCAAAATACGATAAAAAGGCCGGGCCGCCCGGATTTCAGGCGGCCGGCCCGCGTTCAACATTCAACAAGACCACACGTTGCCCGTGATGGTTTTTCTTTTCTTCTCACAGCTTCTTCGAGTGGGCATAGATATACACCCCGCGCCCGTCTTTCTTGGTATGCAGCCCTTTCCGCTGTTTGAGCATGATAAAGGCGATACCCGCCGAGACGACCGCAACCAGCACGACCAGTCCGACCACGAACCCTGCGAGACAGTAGGCGATTATAAAACCGACGATGGCTCCGCCGGCAACACCCGCCGCCCAGTAGATGTAGCGTCCCTGAATCCCCATGAACTCCAAAGGCCGTTGCAGACCCTTGAACAACGGGTAATCGGGATAACGTTCGTCCTTGCCTTTCATCGTGCGGGAGGTTTATGCGCCGAGACCGAAGAACATCGGAAGTGCTTGTGCGGCAGCGATTAGGAAAATGCAGGCTCCCACGACCATCATGATCTTCTTCTTTACGTCCTGCTCCTCGTTGTTCATGGCGATATATACCGAGATAGCGCCCACGATAGCCACCACGCCTGCGATGGCGTAACACAGTTTGACCATGATGGGGACATACTTGGCAATTTCCTCCGTCACGGTCGCCAGTGCAGTCGTACCGGCGGAATAATCGCCTGCGGAGTTCTGGGCCATGACGGCTGTTGTGCCGCACAGCAACATCAGCGTGAGCATCTGCATCTTTTTCGTAGAAAACATTCTTTTCATTTGTCTTTTAGTTTTTTGAAACATGATTATTTATTTTTTAGGGTAAGTATTGCAGTTCTTCCGAATCATCATCGCGGCAACACGCCGCCGGTTGCCGGTTTCTATATGCGATAGCCGAAAAAGGCAGGAAAGACGAGGAACGCACCGATCAGGAACAGACACGCGCCGACAAGCGTTATGATGGACTTGGTGATGCCGTCCTCGCCCGTGTTCATCTTTACGTAAATCTGGAATCCGGACACAATCACACAAATCCCGGCGATGGCACAGCATAGAGCTTGGACGTAAAACATCATCGTTACCACGTAGTCGTGCATCGTCGCCAGCGCATCCGCACCCCAACTGTAATTCACGCTGCCGCTTTTCGCCAGAGCTGAACAGGGGATGATGGAACAAAGCGCACATAGTATCTTTTTCGTTTTCGACATCTTACAGCTTATCTTTGACCGGTCTCCATTTCAGGCAGGGACGGTTGTCCAAGCGTCCTTTGGAAATCAACGCCTTATACATCTCTTCGTCGGTAAAGCCGTCGGACAGGTAGGGAGCGATCTCTTCCATCTGCGCCTCCGCCTTGGCCTTCAGCCTTTCAAGCCGCTCTTTCGCGGCTGCCTCCTTTTTCCCTGTATCGCCGTCTTGTACCGCAGGTGGGGCAGCTACGGCTTCCGTGTCGCATGTCTCATTTCCGATACTAAACCCGGTCTCGTTCTCCGAAACCTCGACACTCTCTTCCGTGGCATCCATCGGACCGAGGTCGAAAACTTCCTCGTCAGTCTTCTCCGTTCCCTTCTTTCCATACAGGTCACGGGTAATATTGACTGCGTAATAGACGATGTACAGCCCCGTCAGTACAAGGGCGAATATAAAGTATGAACTCATTTGTTTTTAAGTATGAAATTAAACTTTAATTGAACTTTGAAAGTACAAATGCAAAGAAATGTATTATATTCGATATAACGAAATCTCTTTATATCAAACAGTATTTTATTACATAGAAATAAGTACGAAACATATAAATTGAACTTTAATTTCATACTTTAAGGCGAATGTACCGGGAAAAACGGGCATAAAAAAAGCCCTCCCGGGAGGAGAGCTTTCAAGGGAGGGGTAACGATAATGCCTTACCGTTTCTTTCCACGCAGGTAATCGTTCAGGTCCTTGTACTCGTGATAACGGAGTGCTTCGTTGTGTACCCGCTTGCCGTACATGCCGGCGATGGTCTCTTCCGTTTTCTGTCCGGCGAGATCATTGTCGAGATAACAGTGTATTTCCTCGTACACCTGCAAGTGTTCCAAAGCCTTTTTCAGGTTGTTCACCGAGTTCATCACGAGGTAATCGCAAGGTGCGCCGATGCAGACCGTATCATCACCCGTCTGTTTCAGCGTCAGGTAAGAGAGAAAATCCATGAAGCCTTCGAACACGCAAACCCGGTTCTGTGCTTCACTATGAGAATGCCTGATGACAGAGATGTCCTTACACCGGATACAGCCCTTATAATAAGGATTGCGAATCTCGTACCCGCCCGCCACGTTACCGAAGGCAAGGGCGAAGTAGCGCCGTTGCCGCAATTCATAATGGACCTCCCGGCAGAACATGCGGCCGATGTCTCCGTCGATTCCACGGGAATGAAGGTACGAGAGCAGCGCATGGTGCTGCAACGGTACGATGAGCACGTCCTTCATGTCGGCTTCGACGGGTCGGGGCGTTGTCCCCGGAATCCGCACCCTTTGTATCGGGATAGCGTTCTCGTGCTTGCCTATATAGGCAAGCACTTCGCTCACGCTGTCCGTCCGGTAAAGGTGCTTGCCCAGTTCCACAAGGTCTCCGCCCGTCGCTGCGCCAAAGTCATACCATTCGTTGAGCCGGTCATTGACCTTGAACGACGGGGTACGCTCATTGCGTAGCGGCGACAAATACCAGTATTGTTTCGATGTTACACTCTGGGGGTGGTAGCCGAGGCTGGCAAGATAGTCCACGATACGCAGTTGTTTTGCTTCCGCTATGGTCATGTCATTTTCTTTTCACTTGTTTTCAAAAAACGGTTTACTTTGGTTTTTCTCCTATATATACCCGGACCAAAGTAAACTAAATTATTTTTCACCTTCCGCGTCCTCGCATTCTTCGTCGAAAAGCAAGGCTTCGGTCGGGGTCACATCGTAATAAAAGAGCTTGTCCCGTTTGACGATCAGCTTTAGGTTTTCCGTCAGGTACTGCAGCAGTTTTATCATGACGCTGCGTCCCCGTTTGAACCCGATAGCCTCATAGGAAGCCATGAGAGCCTGTAGTACGTTCTCGAAACCTTTGATGGGCCTGTCCCCGAAAGCGGCGGAAAGCGCCTCCCGGTGCTGCTCGATGGACAAATCCATGAAGCTGCTCCGGGCCTTCGGTCTCACGCTGCCATCAAACGAATAGTTATCCACCATGACCGGCAATCCTTCGTCATCAACGGAAAAAGCAAACGGTTTGAACTCCTTCTCGCGGATATGCAGCGCATGAACTTCACTGATAACGGGATTCTCCGCACTCTTGGTGATGACCAGCACCGTTTCCGCCTTATTGCTCATTTCCGTGCCGATATGCCCGCGCACATTGTTGTCGCCTTTATTCAGGTGCAGCACACAATGGATATGCAGGTCGTATTTCGACGACCACTCCATCATCTTGTTGATAACCTCCACCGATTCGCTGGTGCTGTTGATGTCGAGCATCAGGTCGCGGATGCCGTCAATGATGACCAGCCCGTACCCTTTGTTCTGTCGCAGAGCGTAGTCGATGACCTCAATACGCACGGCTGGCGTGTATTCCCGCAGGCAAATGAAATCGAGATTCTCGTTGTCGGTTGTGGTGGGCAGCCCCGCCAGGCGGAGAATACGTTCCAACACGTTATGGCAATGGAAACGGCTCTGTTCGGTGTCCACGTACAAGATCCTACGCTTGCCTTCGGGCAGATGCGCCCGGTAGTTCAAAACCTGCCGGCCCGCCAGTGACGCGGCGACAATAGCAGAGACATTAAACGTCTTTTTCGCCTTCGCCTTACCCGTCGAAGCGCTAAAATTGCCGAGCGTCGCTATGGTGGAGTTGTCGATCCATATAATCTGGGGCGGAGTCACGTAGGTGTCCGTGGCCTTTATCTGCGATGCCGTGAGAATATCCGACAGGCGATTCTCGTCCAGTTCCGCCCACGAGTTACGGTCAGTTCTTTTTTCGTTTTCCATAGCGCTTCTGGTTAAAGAACGGTTGGGTTGCGGATACTTCCGTCGCCATACGCATGGCATCGTCCACCGTAGGTTCGTAGTTTTGCAAGAGCCATGCGTCCAGCTCTTCCTTCGCGAAGTAAAGCATCTTGCCGCGAGGTTTGTAGTGCGGGATTTCCTTGTTCGATGTGAGTTTGTACAACATACTTTCGGACACGCCGATATACATGCACGCCTCTTGAAAAGTGAAGACTTTCTTGGTCGTGTAAATGGTATTTTCCAGCAAAGCCACACGCTCCAACAGACCTTCCACCGGTTCCAACTTCTTGAGAACCGCTTCTATGGCGGTCAGCCGTTCGCTTAACCGCTCCATGAATGTTGTTCTGTTTTGCATAAAATACATGTTAAAATTAGACAATGGAGAGTTACCTCCGTTATGCAGCGCGCTAACGGAGGTCAAAGTTATGTGATGTGAACCGGACAGCCGGAAATTCCGGCATGATACTATGCACGTATCACGGCAACTATCACTGTTTTATCTTTCACATACTTGGCTTTTTGGCACTTCGTGTCATATTTTCAGCCGACTGATGGCTTTTCGTATGCCGAGGTTTGCCGATGTAATGTTGTTCCTCGCCGCAGAGAGGGCAGACGAGAGGCTTGAAGCGGTAACATATCTTGTGCCGTCTTTGGACAACAGGAACCGCCCCTTGTCGAGAACCGACTGCCAGTGAGGCAGGATAAAGGTGTTTTCGAGCAACGCATCGAACAGAACCGCCACATGGCGGATATTGTTCACACGTATACAGAAATTCTCCTTGCAGGCAAAAAGCGCTTCCATGTCCTCGATGCGGAGAGTGGAAACGCAAAACAGATGATAAGCGTTGGCGCAAGCCACAATACCTGTCATCTGTTCACGGGAAAAATTGCAACCAAAGGAGAGAGGTGGAGCGTTTCTGGAATCTTCTGTACGTGAAGAGTCGAACCATACTCCGGCAATGTCGTACTTTTGTTTCAAGGCCATGCACTCCTCGAAAGAAAATGTTTCTGCGGTAAAGAGGCTTTTGACGAGACTTGTACAATCGAGCAACAGCCCTCTGATGATATGAATGTTCATTTCATGGCAATTCCTGCAAACCGCACTGTTGCAGTCGATGTACCGGTGGCTGTTTATAAAGTCATCCACGTAGCGGCCATATCGTTTGCCGTCTGCCATGACGTCTTGAAGATAAAGCTCCCTTGCTTCGGAGAGCAACTCGTAAAATTCTTCCGCTACATCCTGTTCCGTAGCGAAGTGGTGCAGATGTGGTCTCCCTTCAAAAAAAGAGAGGACCTGTTGTTTTGTCCTTTCATGTCGAATTGTTTTTTATGGGTTTATACTTATTATAATAGTGGCATTACTTCGACCATTTGAAATATCGGAGAAAAGCCGGAAATATTTACCTGTAAATTGAATTTGACATGTATGACTACATCAGTCGAATAGGCCGTTAACCAAATTGACTGCTTCGTCTTTTTTCTGGTTGATGATTTTGGCGTACACCTGTGTCATTCTCACGGAGGTATGGCCAAGCAGCTTCGATACGGTATAGAGATCCGCACCGAGCGTCAGCATCATGGTCGCGAATGTATGCCGGGCGGTGTGAAAAGTAAAACGCTTGGTGATTCCGGCCGCTTCGGCCCACGGTCTGAGATACTGATTGATATTTGAAGGCAGGTTGAACACAGGATCGTCCGCAGCCTTGTCCTCACGCTCCGGCATCCATTTCAACGCCTCGTTGGAGAGTGGCAGGTAAATCGGTTCTTTGGTCTTCTGCATAGCTACCGCCAGACGGTATTGGCCGTTATCGACAAAGACATTCTTCCATTTCAGGCCGACAATATCGCTGATACGCAGTCCGCAGAAGCAGGAGAACAGATAGGCATTTTTTACCCTCCCTTCCTGCATCGGAGTGGCAATCAATGCCCGTACCTCTTCGATGGTCATATAGGACCGCACGCTTTCCGGCATTTTGGGCTTCTCCGACTTTTCCATCTCGTTAAACGGATTTCTCAACAACCGTTTAGCCCGAACGGCAGCATTCAGGGCGCCATTGAATATCTGATAATAGGTGTTGCGTGTAGAAGCTGCTATCGGCTTTCCTTTAGGGCGGAAGGTTGTCAGCATGTAGTCGATATAGCCTTGGCAAAAAGCGAGGTCAACCCGATCCAATATAAATCTTTCCCCTGCATATTCTTTCAGGATATGGGTAACGGCTTTGATTTGACCGATACCCTTCTTGTCGCGTTTCTCTTGGTACTCCAGATAGGTTTGCATCCAGTCCAGCAGATAAATCTTATCCGTATGGTTCACGATACCGGCTTCACCACTGGTCAGTTCGATAATACGTTTCGACTTGATGGCATTTGCGGCAGCCATTGTTATTTCATTTTGCCGACGGGTATTGCTGTCCGTTCCCGGAATAAGATACAGCTTCAGGTACTCGTATGTCCGTTTGCCGTTGCGGTATATATCCAGATACAGACTTTTGCTGCCATCGGACAAATCCTTCATCCGAAGACGGATTGGTTCTTTTACTTTTTTAGGCTTCTTTATTCGTGGCATAATCGTATTCTTTCATTCGTTATTTTTCGTATGCAAATGTACGAATTAAAACTGAAATCAAGAAACAAACAAGGAACAAAAATGTACCCAAAAAGAACCGATTAACAGAAAATAATGAAAACAACTGAAAGAAAGAGCGTCTTTATAAAACACTGATATAAAGCTAATTTATCTATACTTGTTTGGATTTTCTTTTCATCTTTAATATACCTGTTTATTTATTGTCAAGATATTGATCAATCTCTTATGGAACGCATTCAAATATACCCCACAAGGAGGATCAATCAATGTCTATATAAGACGTGGTACCGATGAAGACACAGAAAGTCCCTTACGTGAATATGCAGAACTTACGGTTGAAGATAGTGGTCCGGGCATCGATGAGAACGAAATGGAAAATATTTTCAAACGTTTCTATCAGGTAAAACAGACCAATCACCCTTCAGGTACAGGAATCGGACTGCATCTGGCACGTTCACTCGTACTTCTCCATCACGGAACCATCTCCGTAGAGAATAATAAAGACAAACCGGGATGTAGGTTTATAGTCCGTATTCCTCTAGGCAACTCGCACCTTACTTCCGAGGAACTGTCGACCGATAAAGCCATAGACGTCAAGCCAATGGAAACTATCCGTCCTGCCATTGAAATCACGACAGCGCCCCAACAAAATGAAAAGGTACGTGCCAAAACACGATATGTGGTATTGGTTGTAGAAGATGAAGAAGAAATAAGAAATTACTTGAATGCAGAATTGAGTTCTTATTTCTCAATCATTACCTGCAAGAATGGAAAGGAAGCGATGGAGATAGCCCTGAGGCAAAAAGTAAACCTGATAGTCAGCGATGTCATGATGCCCGAAATGGATGGCTTCACTCTTTGCCAGAAATTGAAACATAACATCAATGCGAATGAAATCCCGATAATCCTGCTTACCGCCAGAACTCTTGAAGAAGACAAGCTGAACGGATTGAACCTGGGAGTTGACGCCTATATAACCAAGCCGTTTAAAATAGAGATTCTACGGGCAACCATAGAAAATCTGATCAAGAACCGGGAAATATTAAAAAACAATTATAAAGGCAACCAGACACAGGAAAATAAAATCAGTATGAACGTGGACGACAAGGCTCCCGATGAAAAACTGATGGAACGTGTCATGAAAATTATGAATGAAAACATAAGTAATCCTGAACTGAATGTGGAAATGATAGCACAGGAGGTCGGTATAAGCCGCGTACATCTGTACCGCAAACTGAAGGAACTGACCAACCAATCGACACGTGACTTCATACGCAATACACGACTGAAACAGGCCGCAATCCTACTTACTGAAAAGAACAAGAATGTAAGTGAAGCAGCCATGCTGGTAGGTTTTAACAACATCAACTATTTTTCAAGCGCATTCAAAGATTTCTATGGTGTACCTCCTACTGTCTATGTGGAACAATATAAAAAGAACAAGGTAGCCGAGAAAGAACAGAAAAAAGAAGAGTAAAAAAGAAGAGGCCGTTTCAAATATCTTTATTTTGAAACGGCCTCTCTTCACAACTAAACGTCTTATTCAATCACCTAAAAACACGACTTAAAATTATCTGATCTCACGGCAACAAAATTCCGAATATAATATATGTTTTCGTATTTTATTGGGCGAGCACAGCTTCTACCAAACGTCCGGCAGCAGTCTTTTTATCCAAAGGATGGATATCGTTCCATTCACCGGTATCGCTGTTCTTGATCAACGTAGCATTCGATACCTTGCTTACAGCATCTGCCTGCTGTTCCTGCAATTTTCCCCAGGCAAACTTTCCCGGATTATCGGGCGACATGAAACTGGCAAGCTCTATAATGTAGAAAGGTAATTGTGCATTACCGAACTTACTACGCCAGTCATTCATGAGTGAAACAAGCAGTGAAGAATATTCTTTCCATTTACCGACATTCGATTCTCCCTGATACCAGACTACTCCTTTGAACTGATAATTCAACAGCGGAGCTATCATTCCATTATAAAGTCCTAACGGCATATTCTGAAAGGCTACAGATCCTCCCGGCATAGAAGGCATTACGGTTCCTACACGATGCTTCCACGTTGTAGACAGATTGACCTCTTCCGGGCCACAGACCAGCTTATAAGGCTTTTCCTTTACAAAATGAGGGTATCCCCCATTACTGATCAGACGGACTGTAATCTGATTTTTCCCCGGCTTCAGAACTGATGCCGGAACCTTATAGATACGAGGTGGATATTGGTACGAAACAGAACCTACAAAATGTCCGTTCACATAAACAGAGTCGGCATCGACAATGCAACCTAAACGCAAGACAGCATCTTTCCCCTTCCACGAAGCCGGTACTTCAACCGACTGGCGGAACCAATGAGATCCGTTGATAGGACGCCAGCCGTTTGACCCCCATTGACTTGAAAACATGTCAACAGAATCCCAGGCTGAATCATCCAGGTTCTCGTCATACCAGAGAGTTGTGTCATGCAGCCCTTTATCGGAAGCATGTAACACCGCCTGCCACTGCCGTCCATGACGGGCACCGGTCCGCTGGATCTCATTCATCAATTCTTCCGAAGAATAAAGCGATTTCTGATTCAAATAAATCGGATAGTCCTTCAGTCCTTCTTCACTGATCCATGCTTCCACGGGAGTTCCTCCCCAACTGGAATTGACAATACCTACCGGTACTCCCGTCTTTTCATAAAGCAATTTAGCGAAGAAATAACATAAGGCCGAATATCCCATTACATTATCCTTGGTCAACGGTTTCCATGCCATAGGCTTGATATCCGACAACGGCGTATTGAAATCGTATGCATAAGGAACTTTCAGATAACGGATAGACGGATTCTCATACTGATTCACTTCATCGGCATATTTATCCATCACACGGGAAACCATCAATTCCATATTCGACTGCCCCGAACACAGAAAAACATCACCTATTAATATATTCTGTAATGTTATATCATTAATAGACATGGAAAAAGGTCCCCCCGGCTTTAAAGCGGGAAGATCTATCTGCCAATTACCCAAGCTGTCGGCAACCGCCTGATATTTTTTCTTCAAAAACGTCAATTGTATTTTTTCACCGGAATCGGCTTTTCCCCAGATTTTGACAGGGGTTCCTCTTTGCAGAACCATCCCATCAGAGATCAGGTTAGGTAAAACAATCTTTGCCTCGCTAATCACAGCGAAGCAAAGACTCAATAAAACTAACCCTAATCTATTATTAAACCAATTATTATGTCTCATAGAATCATTTTTTGTTACAATGCAAAGGTATGGAATAGAAAGAAAAGGAACATATGTAAAACAGAACTAAAATTTACCATAAAAGTAACATTCAGACCTTAAATGTTACATTTTGTTTCTTTTCTGTAACATATATGCTATACAACACATTTTTCATGAAAAAGGCAGATAAAAAATTACACATTTCATCCGACTTCAGGAAAAGCGTAACATCTGGAATATTATCCGTAACGCCCGATTATTTCACTTAACCGGCAATCTACTATTTTTGTCTTGTAAAAACAAATAATATTTTACTATGAAAAGACTGATACTTTCTGCCGCCATGGCAGCCTTATGCCTATCAGCTTCTGCAGCTGACCAGTTCATCCATTTCAAGAAAAATGCAGGCGACTTTACCCTGTTTGCAAACGGGACCCCCTGCCGTATCATAACCGACAGCAATGACGATGAAGCGGTCAAGATAGCTTTGGAGAATCTGAAGGAAGACTTTTTCCGCGTTACAGGTACTCGTCCGGAAATTTCGAATACAGCCGGAAAGGATTCATTATGTATAATAGCAGGCAGCCTACATACGCCGCTTATACAGAAACTTATCAAGGATAAAAAGATTTCTCGTAAAGAGCTGGAAAATAAAAAGGAGAAATACATAATCCAACTGGTAGAAAATCCGCAAGAAGGAATCAGCCGTGCCATGGTAATTGCAGGAAGTGACCGCCGCGGAACTGTCTACGGAATCTATGAACTGTCGGAACAGATGGGTGTTTCACCATGGTACTGGTGGGCAGACGTACCCACCAAGCCCCAGAAAGAAATATATTTCCGCCCCGGTACATATACAGATGGAGAACCGGCCGTGACTTACCGCGGTATCTTCCTGAATGATGAAGCTCCCTGTCTCACCGGATGGGTGAAACAACGCTATGGCACCAACTATGGTGACCACCGTTTCTACAGCCGCGTGTTTGAACTGATCTTACGATTAAAAGGTAACTATCTATGGCCGGCCATGTGGGGATGGGCCTTCTATGCCGACGATCCTGAAAACGGAAAGACCGCCGATAAAATGGGAGTCATCATAGGCACTTCACACCACGAGCCAATGGCCCGTAACCACCAGGAATGGGCCCGGAAAAGGAAGGAATACGGTGCCTGGAACTATGCAACCAACAAAGAAGTCCTTGACAAATTCTTCACGGAAGGAATTGAACGGATGAAAGGGACGGAAGATGTTGTAACCATAGGTATGAGAGGTGACGGCGATGAAGCCATGAGCCAGGACGTAAATGTCCGGTTGCTGGAGGATGTGGTCAAGAACCAACGGAAGATTATCGAGAAAGTGACACGGAAACCGGCCAAGAAAACCCCACAGGTATGGGCACTCTATAAAGAAGTGCTCGACTATTATAATCAGGGTATGCGTGTCCCGGACGATGTCATCATGTTACTTTGCGATGATAACTGGGGAAATGTCCGGAGACTGCCGACTGCCGAAGAACGCAAGCATCCCGGAGGTTGGGGCATGTACTACCATGTAGACTACGTGGGAGCGCCACGTAATTCAAAATGGCTGAATGTCACCCCTATCCAGAATATGTGGGAACAACTCCAGCTTACTTATGACTATGGGGTAGACAAACTGTGGATCCTGAATGTAGGCGACCTGAAACCGATGGAATATCCCATCACACTCTTCCTCGATATGGCATGGAACCCGAAAGAATACGACGCTTCAACCCTATTGGAACATACGCGCAGATTCTGTGCACAAGCTTTCGGTGAAGAACAGGCAGATGAAGCCACCCGTATTCTCAACCTGTCATGCAAATATAACGGACGAAGTACAGCCGAAATGCTGGATGCATCGACCTATAATCTGGAAACAGGCGAATGGAAACAGGTGTCCGACGAATTTGCCAAATTGGAAACCGAAGCATTACGCCAGTATATCAGTCTGAAACCGGAATACAAGGATGCCTATAAACAGCTCATACTTTTCCCTGTCCAGGCAATGAGCAACCTGTACGAAATGTATTATGCACAGGCCATGAACCATAAGCTTTACGCCGAAAACAATCCGGAAGCCAACTATTGGGCCGATAAAGTGGAAAAAGCTTTTGCCCGCGACAAGGAACTGTGCGATGATTACAACAATGTAATGTCAAACGGGAAATGGAAAGGAATGATGACCCAGAAACACATCGGATATACTTCCTGGAACGATAATTTCCCGGCCGACAAACTGCCGGAAATATACCGAATCGAAAAGCCGGAAGAAGCGACAGGTGGATATGTATTTACCGCCAAAGACGGATATGTGGCAATGGAGGCAGAACACTATTTCGGACGTACGGATGCCGCCAATGCCCGGTGGACCATTATCCCCTATATGGGACGTACACTGAGCGGCATGTCACTGATGCCATATACAGAACCTACCGGAGGAGCCTCTGTAAGCTATAAGATGAAATTACCCGAAAATCTGGATTCCGTAACGGTCCATGTCGTTGTCAAATCAACTTTGGCCTTCCACAAGAAAGAAGGGCATACCTATACTGTAGGATTCGAAGGAGGAGAATCGTTCCCGGTCAATTTCAACAAGAACCTGAACGAAGATCCCGAAAACATCTATACCATATATTATCCTACGGTAGCACGGCGGGTAGTGGAAAATAAGATCAGTATGAAGCTCCCGGCTCCGGTAAACGGAGAACATACTCTTGTGTTCAAACCGTTGGATCCGGGTATTGTACTTGAAAAGATTGTTGTAGACTGCGGAGGATACCAGCCATCCTTCCTGTTCATGAAAGAGTCTCCCTGTAAAAGATAAATAAATCGCCGATCCCCTTGAGTACAACAACAAATGTCTCAAGGGGATTTTCATTTAACTTATATTATACGAGAAATAGATTATCTTTGCAATACAAAATATAATTGTCACTATGATACGAAACATAACACAACAGGATATTCCGTCCATTACGGCCATCTACCGTGAATATGTACTGCACAGTACAGCAACATTCGAAATAGAACCTCCTACCGAGCAACAGATGCAGGCCCGTATAGAATCGTTTGCCGCACATTATCCTTGTCTGGTTTACGAGACAGACGACCACCGGATTGCCGGATACTGCTATGCACATCCATGGAAGGAAAAAGCCGCCTACCAGCACACGTTGGAAACAACCATCTATCTGGACCCTTCACAAAAGGGAAAAGGTATCGGCAAGCAATTGATGGAACAACTGGTAAACACCTGCCGGAACCAAGGGCACCACGCATTGATAGCATGCATTACCGCCGAAAACCGACCCAGTTGCGCCTTTCATGAAGCATTGGGCTTCGAACAGGTATCCTTATTCAAGGAAGTGGGAATCAAATTCGGACGCCTGCTGGATGTTGCCGATTATGAACTGATTCTGGATAAATGACCAGCCATATTGTAAAAGGACCTGATATCCTGCTGCGGATATCAGGTCCTTTTATCCTAAAGGCCAAGTCATCTTTATGGAAAGTTCAAGTTCTTTTTTCTGATTATTCAAGTTCTTTTCCAGATTCGTCAAGTCCTTTTTCCAACCCCATAAGTCCCTCCACCGACAAGCTGTCTGCGGCAAGTCCTACAGAATCCGGGGACAATATCAATTCCTTTGCCGGTCCTTTTACTTCAACCTGAGGCACAATATTTTCAGCCTCTTCTTCGCTTATCATCCCTTTTGCTGCCAGACGACGGGCTATCAGACGATAATAGCCCGACTGGTTTTCCTTCAGCGTAGCATCCGGATTAAAGACCGAGCGGAAGTGTTTCGGTTTCGGAATGATAGACGCCAGGAAAATGGCTTCGTTAACGGTCAGCTCTGACGGTTCTTTATTAAAATAGAAATGAGAAGCCTCGCACGCTCCATATACCAGCGGCCCCCACTCGATAATATTCATATAGACTTCATACATACGCTCCTTGGAAGTAATATGCTGATTCTCTATCAGCCAGACAATCAATGCTTCCTCCAGCTTACGGGCTATGTTCTTATGACGGTTCAGAAACACATTCTTCACCAATTGCATGGTTATGCTGCTACCTCCACGGGCAAAACGCCCAACCTGCAGGTCGTAAGCCAATGCCTCCTGTACAGCCCCCGGATAAAAGCCTTGATGATAGAAAAAACTTCCGTCTTCCGATTGCATGACAGCCATCTGCAATAACGGTGAAATCTGGTCAAGCGTACGGAAATCAGGATTCGAAGGCCCGATGGCGAACGTCCTCACCGGCAAGTCGTTTTCATAAGCCGTATATTCGAATTCATCATTCATCCGTGTA
This sequence comes from Bacteroides ilei, assembly GCF_900128495.1. Classification (GTDB taxonomy): domain Bacteria; phylum Bacteroidota; class Bacteroidia; order Bacteroidales; family Bacteroidaceae; genus Phocaeicola; species Phocaeicola ilei. The sequence continues at coordinate 1,305,380 of NZ_LT635801.1, read as the reverse complement.
AGATCTCCTTTTCCAAAATCAATGATTCTGAACCCATGACCATAAAGATCGGATGAAAACTGCAAGGCCTGCAAGTCATTGAAATCGATATCCAGATTCAGGTCATAACTCAGATTTCCGGTAGTTTCAAGTCCCTGCACATGCTGGAACAGACCGGCAGGCAATGAAGCGAACAAATCCTGGGCCGGGAAATCCGGACGATGTATATGAGCCTTAATATGCCAACGGCCGGTCTTTTCGGCCCTGATATACGGATGAAAATCAATCCGGTTAAACACAATGGTAGAAGTGCTGTCCAGTTCAAGGGAACGAGCCCCTATATTGATCTTATAATCAAGACTTCCATTATCCAAATCGATGGTATCCGGAGACAGGGCCTTGTGATAGACTTCCAGTCCGCTCACTGCAGCCAACCCTTGTAATACGGTTCCTTTATAAACCGCATTACGGGAAGCCGACAGACTGAAAGCAATGGAATCAAACTTGACAACTGCATTATAGTGGGGACCTATATAAGGTAAAATGACTTCCTCACCATTTTCGGCCGACAGAATTCTGCCTTCCAGCTTCTGATTCCCTGGCTCCAATGATTCCACAACCTTCCACCTGTTGGATACATTCCCTTCTTCTACCCTTATTTCCGATGCAAAATGACTTTCCTTCAGACTTATATCCGGAATATTGAACGATGTAACCAATGAATCACGCTGACCGATTACCGTAAAATCCGTCAGCTCGCCATTCTCGGGCAGCAGACGGAACAACATTCCCAATATCTTATCAACCCGCTGATTATAATCCATAGTTACCGGAACATCCTTCTTGTCCGGTTCACCACCTGGTCTATGGAACAGAAAATCATAATTCGAAATGCCATGACGCTTGATAAACGACAGCTTCAATCCGTCAGTCATCACCTCACGGACCGAAATATCACCGCCCAGCAACGGAAACAGATCAAGCGTAACATCTACCTTCCGTAATGTCAACAAGGTATCACGCCCTACAGGAACAACACTCAGTCCCTTCAATGATACAGAGGTCAAAGAAGGCATGCCTAATTCTTCATAAGATATATTCAACCCATAACGCAAAGAAACAGACTGAATTTTCAAACCGGCCATATGACGCAGAATTGCCCCACGGGAAAAGAAAAGTCCCACTCCTGCCAGCAGCAGAAGCGAGACCAATCCTATCATGACAAGCTTTAGCCATTTTTTTATCATAGCAAACAGATTGGTATCTGTCTACAAAAATACATTTTAGTTACATGTTACGCAAGAAAGCACGGCCGGATTGTTTGTTTTCATGTCTCTTCTCCTTTTGGGAAGGTCTTACCGCCTGACGGACCTTTTTTTCTCCACCCCTGGATGGACGTACCGACTCACGACGGTTACCTCTGTCCTGCGTACTGCTTGGACGGGTATATGGACTCGGCCTGCCCTTATCGGCCGGACGCTTGCCGCCAGACACCGGACGATGGACTTCCGGACGCCTGTCACCTATCCCCGGTCTGGTCCTGTCCGTATCCGGACGACCCTTTCCCGGTTTTACAGCCGATGCTCCGGGATGCGGACCATGCACCGGTGTAAAATGGAAACCATTCCCCCCTTTGGACGGGCGAGGCCCTACAAAATCATGTTTACGGAAATCCGGACGGCTACGGAAATGTCCCGCATAGACCGGATGATGATAACGTTTCGCATAATTCTTCCTATAGAAACTTATTCCACCGCAATGGAGACGGCTATGCGCACCACGATAAGTCAGATAATGTCTGGGCCGCCCGAAATAAAAGAAATCATGATTAGGATATCTCTGATAAATACGCAGATGACATACATGGTTCAAGGCATAGACAGGACGGAAAAAATAATCCAATGCCATAAAACGGGCGTATGCCAGACTGGACAGGACCCAGCGTAAATCATCGTTACGCTCATCCAGATAACGGTAATAACAATCCAATGCATACGGATCGGAATATGCCAGACGGTCAATATAAGGATCTACATTATACAGAAAATCGTAATTGATTTCAAAAAGGTCATTATACTGGGCATTGCTCAGATTCAATTCAAACGCCATACGGTCGGTCAGGAAACGTGCGTTGACACGGATATCCCCCAAACTGGAGGCAAAAGTCGGAACCGCCATCCAACACAAAACTGCCACCAATATTAAACTCCATTTCTTTACCTTCATATCTTCATCGTTTTTAATTTCTCTGATACAAAAATAGGAGGATAAAAATCCTCCTACAATAAAATATCCCCACATGTCAATAGGGACTTTCCTATTTCTTTTAGGGAAACGGACTTTCTTCCCGATCAATTCCCCGACACCAGACGGATACCATCCGGTTCCAATATAATCAGGCGCTTCTTGTACAGATCTCCCACAGCCTTCTTGAAGGTTTTCTTGCTTACGCCGAAGGTCTGATAGATGGTTTCCGCATCAGTCTTGTCATTGACGGAAGTATATCCATTATTATCTTTTATGAATTGCAGCAAGACTTCCGCAAAATCCTCCACATTCCTGGCACCGCTTCTCTGCAATACCAGATCTATCTTCCCGTCTTCACGCACATGCTTCACAAAAGCCTTCATCTGCATACCCATCTCAAGCGGCTGGAAAATCTCATTATGGAAAAGCATTCCACTGAACCGGTTGTCGACAATCACTTTATAGCCTAAATCTGTCCGTTGCCATACCAGAATATGTACCTCTTCCCCTGGCTTATAGGTCGGTTTTTCTTTTGAAAGATAATGCTCGACCTTGGCAGAAGCCACAATCCGGTAACTTTCATCGTCCAGATGTACATGTACTATATAGCGGCCACCTTTCTGCATCTTTGCCTTCTGTTCCCGGAAAGGGACAAACAGGTCTTTCATCAATCCCCAATCAAGGAACGCACCGAACTGGTTGACCCAGGCCACTTCCAGGCAGGCAAATTCACCGACCTGCACATAAGGATCCAACGTCGTTGCCACCAGACGTTCATCCATATCCAGATAAATGAACACATTCAGCACATCACCCGGCTTGCAGCCTTCGGGCACATAGCGTTTCGGCAAAAGGATTTCACCGTCTTCATCACCGTCAAGGTACATACCGAAGTCGACTTCTTTCACGACTTCCAACTGATTATATTTTCCTAGCTGTATATGACTCATAAAATGATATTAGTACAATATTTTGCAGTAAAGATAGAAAGTTTTTTTCACTTTCAGATAAATTGATACCACCGTCTGCAGTTTTCAACGGGATTTCATCTCAGTAATCCTTCCGTCTACAATATGGATGGTCCGGTCGGTCTGGGCAGCCAAAGCTTCATCATGCGTGACAATAACGAAAGTCTGCCCCAGTTTATCACGCAAATCGAAAAACAGCTTATGCAATTCTTCTTTGTTCCGGGTATCCAGACTGCCGGAAGGTTCATCCGCCAGAACCACCGACGGATGGTTAATCAGGGCACGCGCTACTGCAACACGTTGCTTTTCACCACCCGAAAGTTCGGATGGCTTATGCGACGCACGCTCCGCAAGTCCCATGAATTCCAACATCTCCTTCGCTTTCTTTCTGGCTATGCCCGCCGAATTTCCTTGAATCAAGGCCGGAATGGTCACATTCTCCAAAGCCGTAAACTCCGGCAACAACTGATGGAACTGAAAAACGAAACCGATTTCCCTGTTACGGAAGGCAGCCAGTTCACTCCCCTTCAAACGGTTGATTTCGGTCCCGTTCAGAACAATCTTTCCCGAGTCAGGCTTATCCAGTGTTCCCATAATCTGGAGCAAAGTAGTCTTTCCGGCCCCACTCGGCCCCACAATGCTCACCACTTCCCCTTTATCTATAGTCAGATCTATACCTTTCAATACTTGCAAGGTACCGAAACTCTTGGTAATTCCCTCCAGCTGTATCATAATCCTATAACTTCCTTAAAACATATTCCGCCATATAACATCCGAAAACAGCCGGCATATAACTGACTGTACCCGTAGTCGATTTCTTATTCTGTTCATTATCTATCAGAACGACAGCATGTTCATCGGCCTGCTCGGTACTGAACACCACAGGCAACTTGCGTTTCATCCCCATCTTCTGCAGACGCTTACGTACTGCCTTACTCAATCCGCAATGGTAAGTTTCCCATAAATCCGCAAAGCGTACCTGGGTAATGTCTTTCTTTGCTCCCGCCCCCATACTGCTGATAATTTTCAGTTTCCGCTGTAAAGCATGATAAATAAGGTAACATTTGGGAGCTACCGTATCAATGGCATCCACAACAAAATCAAAACGGTCACTGTCCAACAATTCCGGAATAGCTTCATCTTTCAGATAGACAGAAAGCACCTTCAATTCCAGATCAGGATTTATATCCTTGAAACGTTCGGCCAGCACTTCCGCCTTCAGCCGTCCGATAACAGAATGGGTTGCAGGTAACTGACGGTTGATATTGCTTGGCTGGACTGTATCGGCATCAACAATCGTCATTTTTCCAACTCCAGCACGACAAATCATTTCGGCGGCATAGGCGCCGACGCCACCCAATCCGACCACCAATACATGCGACTTGCGCAGACGCTCCATCTTTTCTTCTCCCAACAGCAGTTCTGTACGCTGCTGCCAGGACTTGTCATTCTCATTCATGAATTCTTCTTAAACCATTTATAAATCCAATTACCTACCTTGTCATAGTACTGCGTCTCAGCAAATCCGCGCGGATCAGCAAAAGAAAGGCTCTCTATCGGATCACCTTTCTGCTCGGGATAAAGAAGCATGATGCTGTTATTGTTAAAATACCGTGATATCTGCATAGGCAGACGTTCGAAGGAAGAGTCATAAGATATTGACCCTCTCCTTGCCGAAATGATAACCAACAGATGGTCATTATTTACCTGTCCGGTCAGCAACAACAGATCATTCCAGTCTTCAAGCTCCGAATAAGCGACCCGGGTATCCTTATGCTTCTTCAGAATACATCCACGGATATAGCCCAACGTCTGCGGATGTGCATAGAAATGAACCCGGCAACCCAACTGGCTGCTCATACGGCACATATGGGTAATCCATTTGGTAAACCCATGTTCATATTCGGCCTTTGGAGGCACTGCCACAATGATACGCCGCAAGGTATTGACCGGCATCTGGAACCGTGCCACCATAACCTGCAGATAAGTATTCTTCAACAGGTTTTCTGTCAGATTTCCGAAAAATGAATCGACAATACTGGTCTTATTATGCAAACCGATAATAATATTGGTAGCTTCATACTCTTTGGCCGTATGCAAGATACCTGTAGTGATATTCAGGTCAAAACGAGTAACAGTCTTCAACCGCACACTGGTAGAAGCCGCTATCTGGGCCGCCCGTTCCAGGTTGCGTTTCCCCCTCATCTCCTGCCGGGCCGAATCATTACTGTCATTGATAACACTCAAAGCTACCAGATTATTGGAAAGTTTCTCATCACGGACCACCATGGCCAGACTCATCAGACTTTCCAGCGTGTGCGGATTGGCAATCGGAATCAAGAACCGTTCCTTTTCCTCTGCCTTATCATTCTCTACCGCAGCATCATCCATAGCCATCTTCTTGGCGGCAAATTCAGTAGTAAAGGAACTTACCACGCAAGTGACCAATATCAGAAGGATAGTCCCGTTCAACACATCATCATTCAGCAGCCTTTCCCCGTCGGGCAAAATAATGTTATAGCCCACCAATACAGCAGCCAACGTAGCCGCTGCCTGAGCATTACTGAGCCCGAACATCAAATCCCGTTCCACAGCCCGCATCCGGTAAATCTTTTGGGTAAGATAAGATGCTATCCATTTGCCGACCAACGCTACGACTATCATCACAGATGCAACCTTCAGGGAATCGATATGCCCGAAGAGCACATTCACATTGATCAACATACCCACACCTATCAGGAAATAAGGGATAAACAATGCATTTCCTACAAATTCCAGATGGCTCATCAACGGAGAGACATGCGGAATCAGACGGTTAAGAGCCAATCCGGCAAGGAACGCTCCCAATATACCTTCCATTCCCACAAACTCCATCAGTCCCGCTCCCAAGAAGACCATCGCCATAACAAAAATGTATTGAACTACATTATCACTGTAACGGCGGAAAAACCAACGCGCAATACAAGGGAAAAGATAGATGATGACAAGACTCAAGATGATTACTTTCAATACCAGCAGTACCCAGAACATTTCAGAAGTATCGCCTTTATACATACCGCCGACCACAGCCAGTACCAACAGCGTCAACGTATCGGTTACAGCCGTTCCTCCCACAGCGATACTCACGGCACGCTGCCTGTTGATGCCGTAACGGATAACTATAGGGTAAGCAATCAAAGTATGCGACGCATACATACTCGCCAACAGTACAGAAGTAGCCAGTCCATATCCTAACAGACTCAAATTAGTCCACACCCCGATACCTAACGGAATGACAAAGGCCAGCAGTCCCAAAACCGTAGCCTTGACACGGATACTTTTGAAATCCTCCATGTTCATTTCCAGGCCGGCTAGAAACATAATATAATAAAGCCCCACCTTTCCGAACAACTCGAAGCTACTGTCACGCGCCAGAATATTCAATCCGTGTTCACCTATCACTACACCGGCCAATATCATACCGATGATATGAGGGATACGTAACCGTTCCAGCACAATGGGGGCAAACAGAATAATTACCAATACCAGGAAGAAAATCCATGTAGGATCTGTAATAGGAAAACTTATATCTAAACCTATAAAATCGAGCATTTCTTTCATAAGATGGTATCTTTTTTTGCTTTTTATCAACAAAAATAGAAAAAAACTTCCGATTTTCCATATTAATAAATCAGAATGTTTTATTTTTGCAGTCCGAAGCCTTGCTTAAGAAATCTTTTTATTTCAAAAACAAAGTTTCTTCTTTACAAAAGGAAAATAAAAAGCCCCATCAGCAAGAAAGAGGTAATTATTAATATCTAAAAATAAAACAAGAAAAAAATGAAAGTAGCTATTGTTGGTGCAAGTGGAGCTGTAGGACAGGAGTTCCTGCGTGTGCTCGATGAAAGAAACTTCCCGGTGGACGAATTGTTGTTGTTCGGTTCTTCACGTAGCGCCGGACGAAAGTACACTTTCCGTGACAAAGAAATTGAAGTGAAACTATTGCAACATAATGATGATTTCAAAGGTGTTGATATTGCCTTCACTTCGGCCGGTGCCGGCACATCAAAAGAATTTGCAGATACAATCACCAAATACGGCGCTGTAATGATCGATAACTCAAGCGCTTTCCGTATGGATGCCGATATACCGTTGGTTGTACCGGAAGTAAATCCGGAAGACGCATTGAACCGCCCGAGGGGCATTATAGCGAACCCGAACTGTACAACAATCCAGATGGTAGTAGCATTGAAGGCAATCGAGAACCTGACACACATCAAACGTGTCCATGTGTCTACTTACCAGGCAGCCAGCGGTGCAGGAGCTGCAGCAATGGATGAATTATATGAACAATACCGCCAAGTATTGGCCGGCGAACCTGTTACTGTAGAAAAATTTGCCTACCAGCTGGCATTCAACCTGATTCCTCAAATAGATGTATTTACAGATAACGGTTATACCAAAGAAGAGATGAAGATGTATAATGAGACACGCAAAATCATGCATTCGGATGTCAAAGTCAGTGCAACCTGCGTCCGTGTACCGGCTTTACGTTCTCATTCTGAAAGTATATGGATCGAGACCGAACGCCCGGTTTCTGTAGAAGAAGCCCGCAAGGCATTTGCTGAAGGTGAAGGACTGGTCCTGATGGACAACCCGGAAAAGAAAGAATATCCGATGCCTCTGTTTCTGGCAGGCAAGGATCCGGTATATGTAGGCCGTATCCGTAAAGACCTTACCAATGAAAATGGACTGACATTCTGGATTGTAGGTGACCAGATCAAAAAAGGCGCTGCACTGAATGCCGTACAGATTGCCGAATATCTGATCAAAGTAAAGAATATAGGTTAATATAACCCTTACCTAAAAAAAGTCCTGATACAGACGAATTTCAAGATTCCTTCTGTATCAGGACTTTTCCTTTTCTGACAGGAGCTCTTCCGTCATTTATGCGTCTTTACAATCTGGGTAGGCGCCTTCTCGGCATTTCTCTTCTCTGTCTGCTTGACCACATTACGTGCCAGTTCCATGAAAGCTTGTCCGGTTACCGTATTCTCATCGAGTGCAACGGGAGTCCCTTTATCTCCGTTTTCACAGATACTCTGTACAATCGGAATCTGTCCCAATAACGGCACATCCAATTCTTCGGCCAGACGTTTCGTCCCTTCCTTGCCGAACAGATAATACTTATGGTCAGGCAATTCTGCCGGAGTAAACCATGACATATTCTCGACCAGACCTAAGATAGGAACATTCACCTTATCATTCATATACATATTGATACCTTTGCGGGCATCAGCTAAAGCCACTTCCTGTGGAGTACTTACAATTACGGCACCGGTAATAGCCAAAGTCTGAAGCAAAGTCAGGTGAATATCACTGGTTCCCGGAGGAGTATCCAGAATGAAATAGTCAAGTTCGCCCCATTTGGCATCTCCCACCAGTTGCTTCAAGGCGTTGCTGGCCATACCTCCACGCCACAATGTAGCCTGATCCGGATTAACGAAAAAACCGATAGACAGCAGTTCTATACCATATTTCTCTATAGGTACAATCAAATCACGTCCGTCGACCGTTTCCGCATACGGACGTGCATCTTCCACCTGAAACATCTTAGGAACTGAAGGACCGAAAATATCCGCATCCAACAACCCGACTTTATAGCCGAGCTTCGACAAAGCTACAGCCAGATTAGCCGCAACAGTCGATTTACCTACTCCCCCCTTTCCGGAAGAAACCGCAATCACATTTTTCACCTGCGGCAACATCTTCCCCGGTTCAGGACGTGCAGCCTGACGACTTTCGGTGGCAATCGTCACTTCCACATCTTTTGAGACATATGTATGAATGGCGGTTTCAGCAGATTTGACCACCGATTTCATGAAAGGATCTGTCGGCTTATCAAAAATGATAGAGAAACTCACTTTCATGCCGTCGATACGGAGATTGTCTGCTACCATTTCCGCTTCAACCAGATTCTTTCCGTTACCCGGATAACGCACAGTAGAGAGTGCATCAAGAATCAATTTAGGATATAACGTCATAATATATATTTTTAATTATTTACTTGTTTTCAAACCACTACGCTTGCTACGGTTATAGCTACGGTAATCATCAAGCTCTATCTCCACATCAGGTTCAACCAGTTCACCCTCCTGAGGCAGACGGAACTTGATGTACTTGATGTTCAATCCCCGGTCGAGCCACTGCTGTTCATAATAAGTACGGATACTCAATATATCATCGTCCATACCCGAATGGTAAAGGTCGTCCGTCATGAACTCCACAGGTAAGCCATTTGCCTCAATCATATACCTGGTATACGTAAACATGAAATTACTATCCGTCTTCAAATGGATGATTCCATCCGGAACAAGGAATTTGCGGTAACGGTTCATGAAATATGTCGACGTAAGACGTTTGGTAGCCTTCTTCATCTGTGGGTCGGAGAATGTCAGCCAGATTTCACTTACCTCTCCCGGTGCAAAAAAACGATCTATAATCTCGATGTTGGTACGCAGGAACGCTACATTCCCCAATTTTTCATTCAAAGCCTCCGTCGCACCGGTCCACATACGTGCACCTTTGATATCCACACCTATAAAGTTCTTGTCGGCGTAACGACGTGCCAGACCTACCGTATATTCTCCCCGTCCACATCCCAGTTCCAGCACAATAGGATTGGTATTCTTGAAAAAATCACGGTTCCAGTTACCTTTCATTCCGAAAGGAACATCATCGACTACCGAATACGGATACTCGAACACATGCGGATATTCCGCCATATCAGCAAACTTTGCCAGTTTCCCTTTTCCCATCTTTTCAGCGTTTCTGTTTATATTCAGACCGCAAAGTTACGGTTTTTCAAAGATATAGACAAAAGAAAAACTTCTTCCCTGAATGTTGTTCCAGAAAAGAAGTTTTTCTAAGACAAATTATCTTGAATGTAAATTACATCAATCAAGAACCATCACCCATCCGTAAGGATCCGGTTCATCACCATACTGGATAGCCCGCAGTTTATTATACAGTTTCTCACAAACAGGTCCTGGCTTACCATCCTTGGCTATTACATACGACTTACCGTTTTCCAGATCATCAATCCGCTCTATAGGACTGATAACTGCCGCTGTACCGCACGCACCTGCCTCTTCGAACGTAGCCAGTTCTTCTTCCGGAATAGCGCGACGTTCAACTTTCAGTCCCATGTCTTCAGCCAGCTGCATCAAACTACGGTTTGTTATAGAAGGCAATATAGAAGTAGATAACGGTGTTACATATGTATTGTTCTTGATACCGAAGAAATTGGCGGCGCCACATTCATCAATGTATTTCTTTTCTTTAGCATCCAGATAGAATTCGCTGGCATACCCTGCATCATGAGCTATCTTATTGGCCCGTAAGCTGGCGGCATAGTTACCACCTACCTTATATCGTCCTGTTCCCAACGGAGCGGCACGGTCATACTCACGGATAATCACATACGGATTGGTAGCAAATCCGCCCTTGAAATACGGACCTACCGGAGTAACGAATATCACAAACATGTACTCGGAAGCAGGATGTACACCCACCTGAGCTCCTATACCGATCAACAGAGGACGTATATACAAAGATGCTCCACTTTCATAAGGCGGGATAAAGCGCTCATTTTTCTTTACCACCAGACGGACAGCCTCGCAAAACTTCTCAGTAGAGAACTGCGGCATCAAAATACCGTCACAAGTACTTTGCAAGCGTTCCGCATTTGCCTCAGGACGGAAAACACGGATCTTGCCATCCTTTCCACGATAGGCTTTCAGTCCCTCAAAAGCCTCCTGTCCGTAATGCAGGCAGGTTGCAGCCATATGAATGTTCAATGTTTCTTCAGAACAAAGTTCCAAATCGCCCCATTTGCCGTTGCGGTAATAACAACGTACATTATAATCTGTCTTCATATAACCGAAAGACAGATTAGACCAATCTATTTCGTTCATCATTATTATGGTTTATGATATTTTCTACAATATATTAGAATCTGTGAGCAAAAGTAAGGTTTTTAATTACAAAAAACAATGTCATAAGCACATTTTTTATTATTTCCCAACACAGCCACTTACTGCACACAAAATCCTCTGGTTTATTCCACCGCTTCCGCGTCACCAAGCATCTTCTTTATTTCAGTATCTGCCTTATACAGTTTCTCCCGACAATACTTGATCAGCTTTTGGGCCTCCTTCAAATTCTCTCCCAGCTCATCAATATCCAGTTCGTTACTTTCAATCCTTGAAACGATGGTTTCCAAACGCTTCATCGCCTCAGCATAAGTTTCTTTCTTTGCTGCCATATCACAATACTTTACTTTTAAATTCACCTTTTGCTACTTTAGTCACCAGTTCATCCCCCGGTTCCAGCTGTGCTGCATCGGTCACGGCTTTTCCGTTCTTTAAGGTAATGCTATATCCTTTCATCAGCAACAGTTCGGGAGAGGCCGCCTTAACCTGTTGTTCCAACAGATCCAGCCGATGCTTTTCACGCTGTAACCGGGCATATAACGCCACAGCCATACGTCTGTCTACCTGAAGCCGGAACCGCTCGCTCAGCAAACGTGTCTGCCAGGCCATCTGGATCCGCTTTGTCAGACGCTCCTGAGCAAAATGTTCATTCTGCAAACGCATCTGTACCCGTACCGGAATGCGGGCTACCCACTGTCCCAAACGTTCTTTATGCTTCTCAAGGAGAGATGGGATCCCCTCGTAGAAAAATGAAACATATCCATCCAGTCTTTCCGCCGTTTCACGCAAATGATTGATAAGAAATTCTGCAGCCGCTGTCGGTGTCTTGACACGTGTATGCGAAATCAGGTCAAGTACTGTATCATCCCGTTCATGACCTATCCCTGTAATGATCGGTAAAGGGAACTGTGCACAATGTGCAGCCAAATCATATGTATCGAATCCCGACAGATCGGAAGTTGCACCTCCTCCCCGGATTATTACCACAACATCCCAGTCGTCGCGTTCCCTGTTTATCTCTTCCAAAGCATGTATAATGGAACTTTCCACTTTATCTCCCTGCATCACAGCCGGGAACAATTTCGGGTAGAAAGCGAATCCGAAAGCGTTATTTTCCAGTTGGTTACAGAAATCGCCATAACCGGCAGCAGTAGCCGATGATATGACTGCAATACGTTGCATCAGTTCCGGAAGCTCCAGTTCCTTGTTCAACGTAAGAATACCTTCTTCATCCAACCTTTTCAAAATTTCTTTCCGCCGCCGGGCCATATCCCCCAAGGTATAAGTAGGATCAATATCAACAATTGTAAGAGAATAACCGTAAAGCTCATGGAAATCGACCGTCACTTTTACCAGAACCTTGATTCCGGATACAAAAGCCTGCCCTGTTTCTCTTTCAAAATAAGGTTTGATCTGGCAGAAAACGTTACTCCATATAAGCCCTCTAGCCTTGGCTATCAAGGAATTACTTTTCGGATCCTTTTGGACGAATTCCAGATAGCAATGCCCAGAATAATTTGTACGCACATCGCTCAATTCAGCCTGCAGCCAATATGCATCGGGCAAACAGGTATGGATACTTTTACGCACCAGCGCATTGAGCTCCACCAACGATAAAGGCTGATATTCCATTTGTTCCATTCATTCTCTTTTCATGCAAATATAGAACTTTAATAAACATTACGGGCAGCTTCACTAAATTTTGTGAACTATTTGCTTCCATAGCACAAAAGAATATTTTTTCATCTACAAATTTTTAATATATTTGTGGAACAAGAAATCCAAATAGCATATACACATGAACGATCACTATGTTATCAACTTAGGACGTCAGCTAGGCAGCGGCGGAAAAGAGATAGGTGAAAAGTTAGCCAAAGACCTAGGCATTTCTTTTTACGATAAAGAACTGATCAATCTGGCATCAAAAGAAAGCGGATTATGCCGTGAATTTTTTGAAAGAGCGGACGAAAAAGCATCCCAGAGCCTGCTGGGAGGACTCTTCGGAACCCGCTTCCCGTTTGTGACGGAAGGAGCCTATCCATACAATTCCTACCTCAGCAACGACTCACTGTTTAAAATACAAAGCGATGTGATCCGCCATCTGGCAGAAGAAAAATCCTGCCTGTTCGTAGGACGGTGTGCCGACTACATCCTGCGTGACCATCCCCGCTGTGCCAACGTTTTTGTATCCGCCTCTCCAGAAGCCCGCATCGAGCGGTTGACCAGAATCCATAACATCAGCGCAGAAGAAGCTGAAGACCTGATGGAAAAGGCCGACAAAAAGCGCTCTTCCTATTATAACTATTACAGTTATAAGACTTGGGGAGCAGCCGCAACCTATCACCTTTGTATCGATTCCTCTGTATTAGGTATTGACGGTACTGTGGAATTCATCAAGAAATTTGTCAAACTGAAACTTCAACTGCCCTGATTACACTCTAATATAACACATGAAAAGAATAGGACTCCTATCAGATACCCACGGCTATTGGGACGAGCGCTATCTCAAGCACTTCGAATCCTGCGATGAAATATGGCATGCCGGTGATATCGGCTCGCTCGAAGTGGCCGAACGTCTGGAAGCATTCCGACCACTACGCGCCGTTTACGGCAACATTGACGGACAGGACATACGGCTCCGTTTTCCGGAAGTAAACCGGTTTACCCTGGAAGGAGCAGATGTCCTCATCAAACACATAGGAGGCTACCCCGGCAAATATGATCCATCCATCAAAAATGTCCTATTGACCCATCCTCCCCGACTCTTCATCAGCGGACATTCACATATACTGAAAGTCAAATATGACAAGACATTGAGAATGCTTCACCTTAATCCGGGAGCAGCCGGCAAATATGGTTTCCATACAGTCCGGACATTAATGAGATTTACTATAAATGACGGAAACTTTTTTGACTTGGAAGTAATCGAATTAGCAGACTAACTGTTGCCTTATTGAAAAAACTTTCCGAAATTTGCATCCGCAAAAATAAAAGACCAAAGATGAAAACTTATTTAGTCACCGGAGCCGCCGGTTTCATCGGTTCCAATTACATAAAGTACATTCTAGCCAAGCACGAAGACATCAAGGTAGTGATTCTTGATGCATTGACATATGCCGGAAACCTGAGTACAATAGCAAAGGATATCGACAATGAACGATGTTTCTTCGTAAAAGGTAACATTTGCGACCGCAACCTTGCAGACCAACTTTTTGCCGACTATAAATTCGATTATATTGTCAATTTCGCAGCAGAAAGTCATGTCGACCGCAGTATTGAAGATCCCCAGCTGTTCCTTCAGACCAATATTCTGGGAACACAGAATCTCCTTGATGCTGCCCGCCGTGCCTGGGTGACAGGAAAAGATGAACAGGGCTATCCGACCTGGAGAAAAGATGTACGTTTCCATCAGGTATCGACAGACGAAGTATATGGCTCTTTGGGAGCAGAAGGCTACTTTACGGAAGAGACTCCCGTTTGTCCGCACAGCCCGTACAGCGCTTCCAAAGCCAGTGCCGATCTTATCATAATGGCGTACCGTGACACCTACAAGATGCCCGTTACTATTACCCGCTGTTCAAATAACTACGGGCCTTACCATTTCCCCGAAAAACTGATACCGCTCATCATCAAAAATATTCTTGAAGGCAAACGCCTTCCAGTCTACGGCAACGGAACAAACGTGCGGGACTGGCTCTATGTAGAAGACCATTGCAAGGCAATTGATCTGGTAGTACGCAAAGGACGGAACGGTGAAATCTATAATGTAGGCGGACATAATGAGAAGCAGAACATCGAAATCGTAAAACTGACCATAGCCACAATCCGCAGACTGATGGAAGAAGAACCTGCATACCGTCAGATGCTGAAGAAAAAGGAACTGGATGAAAACGGACAGATCAAGATTGACTGGATCAATGATTCACTGATCACATTCGTAAAAGACCGACTTGGACACGACCAACGCTATGCCATAGATCCTACTAAAATTACCAATGAATTAGGCTGGACACCGGAAACCCGATTTGAGGATGGCATCGTAAAAACTATTATATGGTATCTGAACAATCAGGATTGGGTAAAAAATGTAACAAGCGGTGATTATCAGAATTACTACGAAAACATGTACAAGAACAGATAAATTACATCAACAGACTGATATAAAAGAATTTATTAATAAAAAAAACCGGAAATCATCCTGCTAAAAATGATGATTTCCGGTTTTTATTGCTTTCCTTTCGTTTTATTGCTTCATAAGGTATGTCTTGAATGATTCGAAATCTTTCGGCATCGGAATACTCTGTTTGGTACCCCGCATAAATGCTTGCAGTTTTTCCGGAATCTTCACATTCACTCCAATGATATCTTCTACGGTCTGAAGGAATTTGGCAGGATGGGCTGTTTCCAAAAAGATACCGGTTTCTCCCGGTTTCAGATCTTCAGCCAAGGCACGATATCCACAAGCTCCATGAGGATCAAGCAGATAACCCGTTTCTTCATATGTCTTCTGCACTGTTTCACGGATTTGCTCATCTGTATAAGTTTCACCGCTGATTTCTGCAGCAATAGCATCATGACTTCCATTATATAAATCGAGAATACGTGCGAAATTGCTTGGATCACCTACATCCATCGCATTGGCAATCGTCGCTATAGAGGGGCGTGGATTATATTTACCGGTTTTCAGATACTGGTAAAATATATCATTACGGTTGTTGGCGGCAATAAAACGGGAAATAGGTAATCCCATATGCTTTCCGAACAACCCGGCTGTTATATTCCCGAAATTTCCGCTTGGAACACATATTACCAAATTGTCGGCTTTCCCTATTTTCTTCATCTGTGCATAAGCATAAAAATAGTAGAACGCCTGAGGTAAGAAACGTGCCACATTAATGGAATTGGCCGATGTCAGCTGCATATGTTCATTCAATTCCTTATCCATAAAAGCATTCTTTACCAAGGCCTGACAGTCGTCGAATGTACCGTCCACCTCAATTGCCGTTATATTCTGTCCTAATGTAGTGAACTGCTTCTCTTGGATTTCACTGACTTTTCCCTTCGGATAAAGGACATATACATGAATGCCTTCCACACCCAAAAAACCGTTAGCTACCGCACTGCCGGTATCACCCGAAGTCGCAACTAAAACATTGACTTGCTTTTTACCTTCCTTACGGATAAAATATCCCAGAAGGCGCGCCATGAAACGCCCACCAACATCCTTGAATGCCAATGTCGGACCATGAAACAACTCCAACGAATAGATATTGTCTTTCACCTTCACAGCAGGAACATCGAAGCTTAAAGTGTCATAAACAATGTGTTTCAAGGTTTCAGCAGGGACATCTTCACCGAAAAACGCATCGGCTACCCGATAGGCTATTTCCTGGAACGAAAGGTTTTCAATCTCATCATAAAATGATTTGGGCAGCGGTTTGATAGTACGGGGCATATACAATCCTTTATCGCTGGCCAACCCCCGGACTACAGCTTCTTCCAATGTCACGTCGGAAGCTTTCTTGTTTGTACTGTAATATTTCATAAACTCATCCTTATTTGGTTCATACAGCTCTCACTCGGCTGCCATAAATAAATTCATAAACTCATCTTTTTCCATGAACCCGTAGCCGCCTTCCCTACAGGATACTTCATCATATGTCTGGACTGAATCAGGTTCTATTCCAGGGTAATAGATAAGGAACGGAACCGGTTCATTGGTGTGTGTACGTAATTCGCAAGGTGTAGGATGGTCGGGTAAGACCGCAAAGGCTACAGGTTCATCCCAATCTTTTACAGCCTCATAAATTGGGCCGACAGCCCGGCTGTCCAGATATTCGATAGTCTTCAACTTCAAGGCAACGTCTCCTTCATGTCCGGCCTCATCACTCGCTTCAATATGCAGATAAACGAAATCATCTGTTTTCAACGCTTCAATGGCCGCTTTAGCCTTACCCTCATAATTTGTATTATACAGTCCGGTAGCTCCCTCTACATCGATACAACGTAATCCTGCATAACGCCCTATTCCGCGTATCAAGTCAACCGCAGTAATAACCGCCCCCTTTCTGATTGCAGGATATTTCTGAGACAACGGCTGCATTTTAGGACGATATCCCGGACTCCAAGGCCAAATACTGTTAGCCATATCTTTGCCTTCCGATTTTCTTTTCAAATTGACTGGATGATTGGGCAACAACTCC
Source organism: Bacteroides ilei (assembly GCF_900128495.1). GTDB lineage: Bacteria > Bacteroidota > Bacteroidia > Bacteroidales > Bacteroidaceae > Phocaeicola > Phocaeicola ilei. The sequence continues at coordinate 1,288,010 of NZ_LT635801.1, read as the reverse complement.
TGAGACTTTAAAATCAGTTCATTGAGCAGATCGGCCGTCTCCTGTGCCTCCGGACAAAGGGCCTTAACCAGATTCGGGAGGAAAGGTTTCAACGGTATATCATGGGGAGGCACACAAGCGATACGTTTATCGCCTCCTTTAATGACCAGCAAATGACGGTATTGCACACCTGTATAGAAATGAATACGGTCGGATCCCAATTTCTCCTGCAGAAACCGGATCAGTTCATCCGCTTCCTCTGTCGAAATATGTCCGGCTGAATGGTTCTTCAAAGTCTCTCCATCTACACAGATCACATTACAGCGCATGGCCATATCTCCGGGTTCCAAGTCGACGCCGATGCTGGCTGCTTCCAATACTCCACGGCCTTCATAAACTGTAGGCAAATCATATCCCATCACCGACATATTAGCTACTTCGCTTCCCGGATGGAAACCGTCGGCTACAGTTTTCAACATACCGGTACGACCCATACGGGCCAATCTGTCCATATTGGGAGTGTTTGCGTATTGCAACAAAGTTTTGTTTCCTAATGACGGTACGACCCAATCGGCCATTCCATCACCTAAAATAATGATATGTTTCATGGCTCAGATATTTGCAATGCTCATGATGTCAGCAAAAACACCGGCAGCTGTTACGCTGGCACCGGCACCATAGCCTTGAATAAGCATCGGATATTCGTTGTATCGTTCTGTTGTCAGCAATATGATGTTATTGCTACCCTCCAATGTATAAAATGGATGATGGCTGTCAACCTCTTGTAAGGCAACTGAAGCATGCCCATTATCCAGCGAAGCAATAAAACGCCAATGCTTGTGTTCCTTTTCCAAAACCTGGCGACGGGCTTCAAAACCCGCATCCAATGACGGGATTTCCTTCCAGAATTTTTCCAATGACCCTTCAAATAACTCATCCGGTATGAACAGATGCGTCTCTACATCTTCCTGATTGATCCGGTACCCGGCTTCACGGGCCAGAATAACCAGTTTACGGATAACATCCTTACCGCTCAGGTCAATACGTGGATCAGGTTCGGAATACCCCTCTTCCTTAGCCCTACGTATCGTTTCACTCAAAGGTACATCGGCACTGATTGTATTGAATATATAATTCAATGTTCCGCTCAATACAGCTTCAATCTTCAGGATCTTGTCACCGCTGTTAATCAGGTCATTGATGGTATTGATAACCGGCAGACCGGCACCTACATTCGTTTCGAACAGAAATTTGACTCCACGCTGACGGGCTATCTGTTTCAATTCGGCATAAGTTTCATATTCGGAAGAAGCCGCTATCTTGTTGGCCGCAACTACTGATATGTTATGGCTCAAAAAATCTTTGTACAATCCGGCAATGTCGGCACTGGCCGTACAGTCAACAAATACCGAATTAAATATATTCATTCCGATAACACCGTCATGCAGCACCTGATTGGAACTTTCCATTCCTTTTTCATCCAATTCCTGACGATAATTTGCCAGATCAATCCCTTCACGTGAAAAAAGTGCCTTATGGCCGTTAGCTATCCCTACAACATTCAGTTTCAGACCACGCTCTTGTTTCAAGCGTTCCTGCTGTCCGTGGATTTGTTCAATCAAACTATGTCCTACCGTACCAATACCACAGATGAACAGATTCAATACTTGGTACTCAGACAAGAAAAAAGAGTCATGAATGACATTCAGTGTCTTACGCAATGAAGCACCGTCGACTACAAATGAAATATTGGTTTCTGAAGCCCCTTGTGCACAAGCAATCACATTGATTCCGTTACGCCCCAAAGTCCCGAACAACTTGCCCGCAATACCCGGAGTATGCTTCATGTTTTCACCCACGATGGCTACGGTAGCCAGACCGCCTTCAACCTTCATCGGACTGATTTCACCCATCTCGATTTCTTTCGAGAATTCTTCATTCAGAACTTCACAGGCCAATTCAGCCTCACCGTTACGAACACCAATTGAAATGGAGTTTTCAGAAGAAGCCTGAGATACGAGGAACACACTGATACCGTTTTCGGCCAACGACTTGAACAACCGATGGTCTACACCGATCACACCGACCATTCCCAAACCGGTCATTGTAATCAGACAGGTATCATTGATGGAAGATATACCCTTGATAGCCTTCGAAAAATGATCGGCTTCCTGCTTGATGATAGTACCCGGAGCATCCGGATTGAAAGTATTCTTTATCAGAATAGGAATATTCTTGTGGCAGACTGGATAAATGGTAGGAGGATAAACAACCTTAGCACCGAAATTACAAAGTTCCATGGCTTCCACATAACTCAGTTCGGTAATAGGATAAGCGGAACTGATCACACGGGGATCGGCAGTCATGAAACCGTCCACATCCGTCCAGATTTCCAAAACGTCGGCATCCAGCGCCGCAGCAATAATGGAAGCCGTATAATCGGATCCGCCACGTCCCAGATTGGTCACTTCACCGGTATTCTTATCGGTCGAAATGAATCCCGGAACCAAAGATACCCTCGGTATATTCTGGAAGGTTTCACGGACCAGTCTGTTAGTCAACTCAGAATCCAGAATATGCTTGTTATGTTTTTTCTCGGTCTTTATAAAGGTACGCGAATCAAACCACTGAGCCCCTTCAATAAGGGTTGCAACAATAATAGACGACAGGCGTTCACCGTAGCTGACAATCGTTGCCGATGTCTTTGGAGACAGGTCACGGATCAGATAAATCCCTTGGAAAATATCCTTCAACTCACTCAACAGTTCATTCACACAATCAAGTAACAGTTCACGCTTTTGCCCGGCCGGAATAACCGTATAAACCATCTCGATATGGCGGTTCACTATTTCCTTCATTTCCTTTTCATAACCGGAATCGCCTTCGGATGCCATTTTGGATGTATTGATCAACTTGTCGGTAATTCCACCCAAAGCAGAAACCACAACAATTACCTTATCATCTACAGCCTCAACAATCTTCTTGACATTTAACATACTGTTCACAGAACCTACGGATGTTCCGCCGAATTTCAATACTTTCATGTGCTAATGTATTTTTCACCGTCTTTTGGGCAAAGACGGCAGTTAATAATCAAAAAAATAATAAATAAATAGAAATAATAAAAAGAAGCCTGAATCCACAGGCGTGTAACACGTAGAAACACCTATATACAAATACTCAACCCCGAGGGGTCATCCCGGTACCTGAAGTGAACATGGCTGTTCGCCCTGTTCCGGTCATCATATTGATATGAAGAGAATATAGGTTCATAGATTATTGCTTTGTCGACGGCAAATATAATAACAATTTTCCACAAACAATAAGTTAATCTATTTTTTTTGCAGTTTTAAATTCATATCTCCATTATCCTATTTCTAACAAAATTGTAACCGCCAATCCTTTTTTTGCAAAAATCTTTCATTTTACTCCAATACAGGAAAAAACATATAAACACTTCCCCGTCAACGGCAAATTAGCAGCCAACTATTGCAAAAGAATAAAAAATGACTTATTTTTGTTCACATAAAGACTTATATATATTTATTTTTCGGAAACTTAAAAAAGAATATAAATCTATGGCAGATTCAAAAGTTATTCTCAGCGAAGCTGAAGAGAAAATGGATATGGCAATCATGTATCTGGACGAGGCTTTGGCACACATCCGTGCAGGAAAGGCAGACGTACGTCTGCTTGACGGCATCCGGGTAGATTCCTATGGTAGCATGGTTCCCATCAACAATGTAGCCGCAGTCACAACCCCCGATGCACGGAGTATTGCCATCAAGCCTTGGGATAAAAACATGTTCCGCGTCATTGAAAAGGCAATCATCGATTCCGAATTGGGTATCATGCCCGAAAACAACGGAGAAATTATCCGCCTGGGAATTCCTCCATTGACGGAAGAGCGCCGTAAACAGTTATCCAAACAATGCAAGGGAGAAGGTGAAACCGCAAAAGTAAGTGTCCGCAACGCCCGTCGCGACGCCATCGACGCATTGAAGAAAGCCGTAAAGGACGGAATGCCCGAAGATGAGCAGAAAAACGCCGAAGCCAAATTGCAGAAGGTACATGACAAGTACATCAAACAGATTGATGACCTGCTGGCAGCAAAGGATAAAGAAATCATGACTGTTTAAAATTATATCATTCTTTCGAGAAGGAGCCTTACACCAGACTCCTTCTCTATTTTTTATTTTGTTTTTCTTCATCAACGCTTAATACATTTGGATAAAGGACTAGTCATAAAGAATACAGGCAGCTGGTATCTGGTCAAGACCGATGATAACCGGCTGGTGGAATGTAAGGTCAAAGGAAATTTCCGTCTGAAAGGAATCCGCAGTACAAACCCGATAGCCGTAGGCGACCGGGTACAGATAACGATCAATACCGAGGGGACCGCATTCATCACCGAAATCGAAGACCGTAAGAATTACATCATCCGCCGTGCTTCAAACCTGTCGAAACAATCACACATCATCGCAGCCAACCTCGACCAGTGCATGCTGGTGGTTACCGTGAACTACCCCGAAACGTCGACTACCTTCATCGACAGATTTCTCGCATCCGCCGAAGCCTATCGTGTACCCGTCTGTCTCATTTTCAATAAAACAGACCGCTATTCGGACAATGAAACCCACTATCTGGAAGGACTGGTCAATCTCTATACACATATTGGTTATCCCTGCTATCAGGTTTCGGCCCTGACCGGAAAAGGAATCAATGAAATCAAAGAAGCCTTAAAAGGCAAAATATCCTTGTTTTCCGGCCATTCCGGAGTGGGAAAATCAACGCTGATCAATGCGATACTTCCGGAACAGCACCTGAAGACAGGTGAAATATCGGCAGCCCACAACAAGGGCATGCACACCACCACCTTTTCCGAAATGTTCGAAACGGAAGACAACGGATACATCATTGACACTCCCGGCATCAAAGGTTTCGGAACCTTCGACATGAAAGACGAAGAAGTAGGTCATTATTTCAAGGAAATATTCGAGTTCTCCGCCAATTGCAAGTATGGAAACTGTACCCACCGGCATGAACCGGGCTGTGCCGTACGCGAAGCTGTAGAAAAGCATTACATCAGCGAATCACGCTATGCATCTTATTTGAATATACTGGAAGACAAGGAAGAAGGGAAATACCGGTCTGCCTTCTGATTCCACCAATAAAACTAACCCTGAACCGACATGAAAACCACACAATCAAAAATGACCAATTTCCGATGGGTAATCTGCTTCATGCTTTTCGCAGCTACAACCATCAACTACATGGACCGTCAGGTCCTCTCATTGACATGGAAAGATTTCATTGCTCCAGAATTCCACTGGACCGACAGTGATTATGGCTTCATAGCCGCAGTCTTTGCCATCATTTATGCCGTAAGCATGTTATTTGCCGGACGGATAATCGACTGGCTGGGCACCCGGAAAGGATATTTGTGGACCATCGGAATCTGGTCCTTGGGAGCCTGCCTGCATGCCTTCTGCGGCTATGCCACTGAACTGTGGGTCGGAGCCGATTCCATTGAAGCGCTGAAACAGGCCGAAACAGGCTCGGCACTTGCCATGACCATCGCTACTGTAAGTGTCTATTTTTTCATAGCCGCCCGCTTTATCCTGGCAGTAGGAGAAGCCGGAAACTTCCCCGTTGCCGCCAAAGTAGCAGCCGAATATTACCCGAAAAAAGACCGTGCGTTCCCGACCAGCATCTATAACAGCGGAGCTGCTATCGGAGCCCTGATCGCTCCGGTATCCATTCCATCACTGGCCAGTTATTTCAAAAGTATCGGAGTCGGTAACGGATGGGAAATGGCCTTCATCATTATCGGTGCCTTAGGATTCATCTGGATGGGATTCTGGGTTTTCCTTTATAACCCTCCCCGTAAAAGTAAATGGGTCAACTCGAAAGAACTGGAATACATTGAACAGGACGATCTGGAGGAAAAACAGAAAGAAATAGGGCCGGAAGAGCCCAAGATGTCTTTTCTACAATGCATCCGCTACCGACAAGCCTGGGCTTTTGCCGTAGGAAAATTCATGACCGACGGAATATGGTGGTTTTTCCTGTTCTGGACTCCGGCTTATTTAAGTGATGTCTATCATTTGCCTTCAAACAATCCGACAGCCCAATTACTGATATTTGTACTGTATGCCATAACCATGCTCTCCATTATCGGAGGTTGGCTCCCCACCTATTTTGTTGAAAAGAAACGTATGGATCCGTATCAGGGGAGAATGAAAGCTATGCTCATCTTCGCATTTATCCCTATCATTACCCTGACCGCCCAACCCTTAGGTTCTTATTCCTACTGGTTCCCCATCATCATCATCGGCATTGCTGGAGCTGCACATCAGGCATGGTCATCGAATATATACTGTACCGTAAGCGACATGTTCCCTAAATCGGCCGTCGCTACCATCATCGGATTCGGAGGGATGGCAGGCGGTATCGGATCATCATTGATCAACTACGGATCTGGGATCCTTTTTGACCATGCAGCCGAAACCGATATGGCATTCATAGGCTTTACCGGAAAACCGGCCGGCTACTTCATCATTTTCTGTATCTGCTCCGTTGCCTACCTCATCGGATGGATCATCATGAAGACATTGGTACCTAAATATAAGCCGATCAGATAGAATCATCAAATACACATTAAAGGCTGTTTAAACCGTTAATTCTGTCCGGAAGCGGTTTAAACAGCTTTTTTTATTTGTACAAATCATCCATTATTCCTAAAAAACGCTAAATTTAACCAATACAATTAAACCTTCAACAAATAATCCTTATCATAAAACAAGAATCAAAATTGAAGAACACATGAATAAAAAGGTAAAATGGGGTATTGTTATCCTTATAGGCATCGGTGTCGTTTATTTCGGTATCCGTACATTCATACCCACCCAAAATGAAGAACTGGCGCAAGCCGAGAAAGACCTCCCCAAGAACAAGAAACAGGCACTTAATGTAAATGTAAAGATTATCAAGTCCCACTTGCTGACCGACCAACTTTTTGTCAGCGGCAAACTGATTCCCGACGAAGAAGTCGACCTTTCATTCGAAACATCCGGAAAAATCACTGATATTCATTTCTCTGAAGGAAGCCTTGTCCAGAAAGGAGAACTGCTGGCAAAAATCAACGACCAGCAGTTGCAGGCCCAGCTCGACCGGTTGGAAGCACAGATGCCGCTGGCAGAAGACCGTGTGTTCCGTCAGAATGCCTTGCTGCAACGGGATGCTGTAAGTAAAGAAGCCTATGAACAGGTAAAGACCGAACTGGCCACACTCCACGCCGATATAGAAAATGTAAAGGCCAATATAGCCATGACCGAACTACGAGCTCCGTTCGACGGGGTTATCGGCCTCCGTCAGGTAAGTACCGGAACATTCGCTTCCCCCACTACCATTGTTGCCAAACTGACCAAAATATCACCGATCAAGGTCGAATTTGCTGTTCCGGAACGGTACGCACGGCAGATCCATAAAGGGACCCGCCTAAGCTTCAAGATCGACGGACGGCTGAACGCTTTCGAAGCGGAAGTCTACGCTACCGAATCCAGCATTGATCCCGAAACGCACACACTCATGGTACGCGCCATCTACCCGAACAGCAAAAGAGAACTGCTACCCGGAAGATATGCCGACATTACCCTGAAGCAACAGGAAATAAAGGACGCTATTGCCATACCATCGGAAGCGATTGTACCGGAAATGGGGAAAAATAAGGTATTCGTATACCGTTCCGGGAAAGCGGAGCCTGTAGATGTCACTATCGGTATCCGTACCGAAGCAGAAGTACAGATTCTCCAGGGATTGTCAATCGGTGATACAATCATCACCTCAGGAACTCTTCAGCTGAGAAAAGACATGCCTATAATCATTGATAAAATCGATTAATACAGTTGCCTTATGAATATATCCGAACTTAGTATCCGCCGCCCGGTATTGGCAACCGTATTGACCATCATCATCCTGCTTTTCGGCCTGATCGGATATACTACACTGGGAGTACGTGAATACCCGTCTGTAGATAATCCCATCATATCCGTCACCTGTTCCTATCCGGGAGCCAATGCCGATATCATCGAAAGCCAGATTACAGAACCTCTGGAACAGAACATCAACGGTATTCCCGGCATCCGTTCATTGTCCAGTGTCAGCCAGCAGGGAAGCAGCCGTATTACGGTCGAATTCGAGCTGTCTGTCGACCTGGAAACAGCCGCAAACGACGTCCGCGACAAAGTATCCCGCGCCCAGCGTTATCTGCCCCGCGACTGCGACCCACCTACTGTATCAAAAGCCGACGCTGACGCTACTCCTATCCTGATGGTTGCCATCCAAAGCAACAGCCGTTCATTACTGGAGCTGAGTGAAATCGCCGATCTCACCGTCAAGGAACAGCTTCAAACCATATCAGACGTAAGTAGTGTTTCCATCTGGGGAGAAAAAAGATACTCCATGCGTCTCTGGCTTGACCCGACTAAAATGGCTGGCTACGGCATCACACCTGTCGACATAAAGAATGCGATGGACAAGGAAAATGTAGAGCTGCCTTCAGGAAGTATCGAAGGAAATACCGTGGAACTGACCTTACGTACAATGGGACAGATGCATACGGCCGATGAATTCAACAACGTAGTAATAAAGGAAGTGGACGGACAGATAATCCGTTTCAGCGATATCGGTTACGCCGAACTGGGAGCCGCCGACATCAAAAGCTACATGAAGATGAACGGAGTCCCGATGGTGGGAGTAGTCGTTATCCCACAACCGGGAGCCAACCACATAGAAATTGCCGATGCCGTATACGAACGCATGGAACAGATGCGTAAAGACTTGCCGGCCGATGTGGAATATTCGTACGGATTCGATAATACCAAATTTATCCGTGCCTCTATAGCCGAAGTGGAAAGTACCGTCTACGAGGCGTTCTTTCTGGTTATCATCATCATATTCCTGTTCCTGCGCGACTGGCGTGTAACTCTGATTCCCTGTATTGTCATACCGGTATCTCTGATCGGAGCCTTTTTCGTCATGTATGTGGCGGGATTCTCCATCAACGTACTTACCATGCTGGCCGTGGTCCTGTCCGTGGGGCTGGTTGTGGATGATGCCATTGTGATGACGGAGAACATCTATATCCGTATCGAAAAGGGGATGCGTCCTTTTGACGCCGGCATTGAAGGAGCCAAGGAAATCTTTTTCGCCGTCATTTCCACAACTGTCACACTGGTAGCGGTATTCCTTCCCATCGTATTCATGGAAGGAACGAGCGGACGCCTGTTCCGTGAATTCAGCTTCGTGGTAGCCGGTTCCGTAATGATATCTGCATTCGCAGCACTTACCTTCACCCCGATGCTTGCAACCAAGCTATTGAAAAGACAGGAAAAACATAACTGGTTCTACCGGAAGACGGAACCGTTCTTCGAAGGTATGAACCGTATCTACAGTATCGCTTTACAGGCTTTTCTCAAACGGAGGATAATTGCCATACCGGTTACCGTCATCATGCTGGTTCTGATAGCTATACTCTGGAAAGCAATTCCAGCCGAAATGGCACCTATGGAAGACCGCTCCCAAATTACCATCAATACGCGTGGAGCAGAAGGAGCCAGTTATGAATATATCCGTGACTACACCGAAGATATCAACCAGCTTGTCGACTCAATCATCCCGGATGCAGAAGCTGTTACAGCCCGGGTATCGAGCGGAAGCGGAAACATACGTATCACACTGAAAGATATCAGAGACCGTGACTATTCACAGATGGATGTAGCCGAAAAGCTCTCACAGGCTGTCAAGAAAAAGACAAAGGCACGTTCTTTCGTACAGCAACAGTCATCATTCGGAGGCCGACGCAGCAGTATGCCGGTCCAATATGTACTTCAGGCCACCAGCATTGAAAAGCTGGAAAAAGTGTTGCCGGCCTTCTTAAATAAAGTGTACGACAACCCTACATTCCAAATGGCCGATGTGGACCTGAAATTCAGTAGTCCGGAAATGAGGGTCAACATCCGGCGTGACAAAGCCGCTACCATGGGAACCAGTGTGCAGGACATTGCCCAAACGCTCCAGTACGGATTAAGCGGGCAACGCATGGGATACTTCTACATGAACGGGAAGCAATATGAGATATTGGGACAGATCAACCGCCAGCAGCGCAACCAGCCGGCCAACATCAAATCACTGTATATCCGGAACGATGAAGGGGAAATGATACAGTTGGATAATCTGGTCGACTTCGTCGAAGCGATCGCTCCTCCCAAGCTGTATCATTATAACCGTTTCATTTCCGCCACGGTATCGGCGGGACTTGCCGAAGGAAAAACCATCGGGCAAGGACTTGACGAAATGGACAAGATTGCGTCGGAAACACTGGACGACACATTCCGTACAGCCTTGGCCGGCGACTCCAAAGACTACCGCGAAAGCTCGTCAAGCCTGATGTTCGCTTTCATCCTGGCCCTGGTCCTGATTTACCTGATCCTCTCGGCCCAATTCGAAAGTTTCAAGGATCCGCTGATCATTATGCTGACAGTACCACTGGCTATTGCCGGTGCCCTGATATTCATGTATTTCAATGGCATAACCATGAATATCTTCAGTCAGATCGGTATCATCATGCTGATCGGACTGGTGGCAAAGAACGGTATCCTGATCGTGGAGTTCGCCAATCAGAAGCAGGAGGCCGGAGAAGACAAGATGCTGGCCATCCACGATGCATCCCTGCAACGTCTGCGCCCTATCCTGATGACCAGTATCTCCACGATTCTGGGTCTGATTCCGCTGGCCTTCGCTAGCGGCGAAGGAGCCAACCAACGTATAGCCATGGGTATTGCCGTGGTAGGTGGTATGATGGTCTCAACCTTCCTGACCATGTTTATCGTACCTGCCATCTATTCATATATTTCAACCAACCGCAGTAAAAGAAAGGAGGAAGCATGAAACGATTCGTCTGCTACATTATATTAGGCCTGACCGTATTCACCGCACAGGCACAATACACCTATACGCTGCAACAGTGCCTGGAAGAAGGGCTCAGCAACAACTATTCGCTCCGCATTGTCCGTAACGAAGAACAGCAAAGCAAGAACAATGCTACACTGGCCAATGCCGGGTATCTTCCTACCATCGACCTGAGTGCCGGATACAGTTCTACCATAGACAACACCGACAACAGATCACGTGAGGACAATTCGCTGGCCCGGGAAAGAGGAGTGTTCAACCAGACCTTAGATGCCGGGATTGACCTGAACTGGACCATTTTTGACGGATTCAATATCAGTACCACCTACAAGCAGCTGAAAGAGATGGAACGGATGGGAGAAACCAATACCCGCATCGCCCTAGAGGACTTCATAGCCAGCCTGACAGCCGAATACTACAATTATATCCAGCAGGAAATCCGACTGAAAAACTTCAGGTATGCTGTATCACTGTCAAAAGAACGTCTCCGCATCGTGGAGGAACGATATCACATCGGGAATTTTTCCCGTCTGGATTACCAGCAGGCTACGGTAGACTTCAATGCCGACAGTGCACAATATATAAAACAACAGGAAATGGTATACACATCGCGCATCAACCTGAACGAGCTGATGGCAGCAAAGAATATCAACCGGCCTATCCAGGTGACGGATTCCATTATCGACCTGAACCTGAAACTTAATTTCAGGGATTTGTATAACTCGACCATGGCATCCAACGCTTCGCTGTTGAAAGCCAACCAGAATACCAATATAGTCCAGATGGACTACAAGAAAGTGTTGTCACGCAATTACCCGTACGTCAGGCTGAATGCAGGATACGGATATACCCTCAACAGATATGACATCAACTCCATCAAACGGCGCAATAACTGGGGGTTCAGTGGAGGCATAACCGTAGGGATCAACCTGTTCGACGGGAACCGTCGGCGTGAAAAGAGAAATGCCAGTCTTGACATACGCAATGCCCAACTGGAACGGGAACAGTTGGAACTGGGACTTCTGGCCGATCTGAACAACCTGTGGCAGGCTTACCGGAACAACATCCAGCTTCTGAATCTTGAACGTCAGAATCTGGTATCGGCCAAAGAGAACCACGAAATAGCCAAAGAACGCTACCTGTTGGGAGACCTGTCGGGAATCGAAATGCGTGAAGCGCAGAAAAGCCTGCTCGATGCCGAAGAACGTATCCTGTCGGCCGAATATGATACGAAGATGTGTGAAATTTCTTTGCTCCAGCTAAGCGGGAAAATAACGGTCTACCTTAAATAAATTGGTTATCTTTGCACTCTATATAACCAATTATATTGTAAAGATGCAAGGATTATTTATTAGAAAAAGTATAGATGCCCTGCAAGCCGAAGCCCGGCAGACTGGAGAAAGGACCCTGAAACGCGTCCTCGGGCCGGTCAGCCTGGTTGCTTTGGGGGTAGGTGTGATTATCGGGGCTGGCCTGTTCTCCATTACGGGCACCGTTGCGGCCGAATACGCCGGACCGGCCATAACCCTTTCATTCATCATCGCAGCCATCGGCTGTTGTTTCGCTGGCCTCTGTTATGCCGAATTTGCCTCCATGATACCTGTATCAGGAAGTGCCTACACGTATTCATATGCCACCATGGGAGAGCTCATCGCATGGATTATCGGATGGGACCTGGTTCTGGAATATACGGTGGCCGCCACTACAGTCAGTATCAGTTGGAGCAGATACCTGACCGTATTCCTGGAGGGAATCGGATATACTCTGCCTCATGAATTTACCGCATGCCCATGGGACGGCGGGATAATCAACATTCCGGCCATGGTCATCGTGGTATTGATGAGCCTGCTGCTGATGCGGGGCACGGCCGGAAGTTCGTTTGTAAACGGTCTTATCGTATTCCTCAAGATAGGGGTCATTCTGGTTTTCGTATTCCTGGGATGGAGATTCATCCAGTCGGACAACTACATCCCCTATATCCCCGCCAACACAGGGAAATTGGGAGAATTCGGATTTTCAGGCATCCTACGGGGAGCCGCCATCGTATTCTTTGCTTTTCTCGGGTTCGATGCGGTTAGTACCGCAGCCCAGGAAACCAAAAATCCGAAGCGGGACATGCCGATAGGAATCCTGGTTTCATTATTGGTTTGTACCATCCTCTATATCCTTTTCGCACACGTCATGACCGGGGTAGCACACTATACGGCCTTTAAAGGTCAGGAAGGAATTGCTCCCGTAGCAGTAGCCATCGAACACATGGGAAGTGTCAATGCCGCCGGAGTCTTTGAACCGGCCTACCCATGGATGAACAAGGCCATCATTCTGGCAATCCTGTTCGGTTACTGTTCGGTCATTCTGGTAACGTTACTCGGACAAAGCCGCGTATTCCTCAGCATGAGCCACGACGGACTGCTTCCTCCTTTCTTTTCCAAAATCAGCAAAAAATACCGTACACCATTGCACAGCAACTGTCTGTTTATGATACTGGTAAGCCTACTGGCCGGTTTTGTTCCGGCACAGGTAGCAGGAGAAATGACCAGCATCGGTACGCTGCTTGCCTTTACTCTGGTCTGTGCGGCAGTCCTGATTGTACGAAAGACCATGCCCCACGTGCACCGCGCTTTTAAAACACCATTCGTACCATTCGTTCCTATCATGGGAATCCTTACCTGCCTTTGCATGATGTGCTTTCTTCCGGCCGACACTTGGATCCGCCTGGTTCTGTGGATGCTTATCGGTCTCGATATCTATGCCAACTACGGTCACAAGCACAGCAAGCTGGAACCAAACCGGAAACGGCGTAAGGGAGATATGGTCCTGAATATCATGGGACTGGTTCTTTCCGTCCTTTGCATCATTACCGGACTGTGGCACCAGCAAACCGTTGGATGGGATGCAGATATGACCCTGCTCACTATCTCCTTCGTATTTGCTTTTACCCATTGTGCCTACTATATGTGGAGAATATGGAAACAATCAAAAGCCATAGAAACACCGGTTACACCGACAGAATGACCCAAACAGACATAAACAAATGCCGATTGACACAAAAAGTGAGAAATGAACCACTGATAATCAATAAAAAATACGTTACTTTGCACTAGTTTAGAGTATTATGGATAAAAATATATTATATACCGCCATCTGCGCCGCTGTAGAAGCGGGAGCAGAAATCATGAATGTATACACCGATCCGGATGCGGATTTCGAGATCGAAAGAAAAGCCGACAATTCACCGCTCACTGTCGCCGACCGCAAATCACACCAGGTGATTGCCGCACGGCTGGCCTCTACACCTTACCCTGTACTGAGCGAAGAAGGTAAAGCTATCCCCGCTGAAGAACGTCTGAAATGGAAAGAGCTGTGGGTGGTCGATCCGCTGGACGGTACAAAGGAATTCATCAAGAGGAACGGAGAATTCACTGTCAACATCGCCTACGTGAAAGAAGGGCATCCTGAAGCTGGCGTCATCTATATCCCGGTAAAGAAAGAACTTTATTTTGCCGACTGTGAATGGGGAGCCTACAAGGTTGAAAACATCACTTCTGTAGAAGGCGTTACACTTGAACAGCTCATTAGGTACGGACATCGTCTGCCATACACCAATGAACATGCTCACAAAGATTTCGTGATTGTCGCTTCCCGGTCACACCTGACGCCCGAAACGGAAGCCTATATCAATGAAATGAAGCAGAAATATCAACAAGTGGAAACCGTGTCAAAAGGCAGTTCACTGAAACTTTGTCTCATAGCGGAAGGTAAAGCCGACGTTTACCCCCGGTTTGCTCCTACCATGGAATGGGATACTGCCGCCGGACACGCCATTATCCGTGCTGCAGGAAAAGAAGTATACCAGGCCGGAAGTGACAAACCGCTGCAATACAATAAGACCGAATTGTTGAACCCCTGGTTTATAGCCAAATAACACATCGCAGACAATGACACCCGAAGTAATCATTGTACTTGTCTCACTGGTAGCGATGCTGGCCGCCCTCATCATGGACAAGATGCGTCCGGGAATGATCCTGTTCTCGGTAGTAGTCATATTCTTATGTACAGGCATACTGTCACCGGCCGAAATGCTGGCCGGATTCAGCAACAAGGGTATGATTACTGTAGCACTGCTGTTTCTGGTAAGTGAAGGAGTCCGCCAGAGCGGGGCTCTTACCGACCTGATCAAGAAGCTACTTCCCCAAAAGAACGCTACGGTATTTAAGTCACAGATACGCATGCTGCCCACCATCGCTTTCATTTCGGCTTTTCTGAACAATACTCCGGTAGTCGTTATATTCGCCCCCATCATCAAACGGTGGGCCAGTGCAGTCAAGTTGCCGGCAACCTATTTTCTCATCCCCCTCTCTTATGTAACCATCCTGGGAGGCATCTGTACCCTAATCGGCACTTCGACCAATCTGGTTGTAGACAGCATGATCCAGGATGCCGGCATGAAAGGTCTCGGCATGTTCGAACTGGGAAAAGTGGGCATATTCATTGCCGTTGCCGGTATTATCTACCTGCTGCTGTTCTCCAAAAGACTGCTCCCTGCCGAACGTCCGGAACAGTTGAAAGAGGATGATGAAGAAAAAGACAGGTCCATACATCCGGTCGAAGCCATCATAGGCCCGCGCTTTCCGGGTATCAACAAACGGGTTACCGATTTCGACTTCCAGCGCCATTACGGAGCCGTCATCAAAGAACTCCGCCGGGGCGGTAATTCCTATACCGATTTTTCAAGCCTCCGATTCCGTGAAGGTGACACACTGATTGTCCTGGCCGACGACAGTTTCATCAAGGCATGGGGAGAATCTTCGGTCTTCCTGATGCTGGCCAACGGAAAGGATACCGAACCGGCAGGGAAAAAGAAACGTTGGTTCGCCCTTGTCCTGTTACTGTTCATGATTGTGGGAGCAACCGTAGGCGAACTTCCCGGTATCGAAAGACTGCTTCCCGAAGGCATCAAACTCGACATGTTCTTCTTCGTATCGGTCACTACGGTCATCATGGCCTGGACCAAGATATTCCCTCCCCGGAAATATACCAAATACATTTCCTGGGATATCCTGATAACCATTGCATGTGCCTTTGCCATCAGCAAGGCGATGGAGAACTCGGGGGTTGCCGACCTGATAGCCGGATACATCATCGAACTGAGCCACTCCCACGGTCCGTACGTGCTGCTGGCTGCCATGTTCATCATAACCAATATCTTTACAGAACTGATAACCAACAATGCGGCAGCGGCCCTGTCATTCCCGCTGGCCTTATCATTGTCCGAGCAACTGGATGTGAATCCCATGCCTTTCTTTGTGGTAATCTGCATGGCCGCTTCCGCCAGCTTCTCTACACCGATCGGTTATCAGACCAACCTGATCGTGCAAGGTATAGGCAACTATAAGTTCACCGACTTTGTCCGTATCGGACTGCCGCTGAACATCATCACATTCATTATCTCCATTACGGTGGTACCGCTTATATGGAGCTTTTAACAGAATAAAGACAAATACGAAATATGAAAGAAACAACAAACCATATCTATCCGATATTCGACAAGATGCTGGGCCGGGCCGACAAGGAACAGTTGCTCGGACAGCACAGTGTCATGATCTGGTTCACCGGCCTCAGCGGATCGGGCAAAAGTACCATTGCCATCGCTCTGGAACGTGAACTGCAGAAACGGGGGTTGCTCTGCCGTATTCTGGACGGCGACAACATCCGCAGTGGTATCAACAATAACCTGGGCTTCTCGGCCGAAGACCGCGTGGAAAATATCCGCCGCATTGCCGAAGTAGGAAAACTTTTCGTGGATACCGGCATCATCACCATTGCAGCCTTCATCAGCCCGAACAATGAAATACGCGAAATGGCCGCCGACATCATTGGGAAAGAAGATTTTGTGGAGATTTACGTAAGTACCCCGCTCGAAGAATGTGAAAAGCGCGATGTAAAAGGCTTGTACGCCAAGGCACGCCGCGGTGAAATCAAGAATTTCACCGGGATTTCCGCCCCTTTCGAAGCACCTGCACATCCGGCGCTCTCGCTCGACACTTCCAGACTGTCGCTGGAAGAATCGGTCAACCGCCTGCTGGAGCTTATCCTGCCACGTGTAAAAAAAGAATAACAACAATTTTTTCATTATAACAGAATGAACGAAGAATATAAACTGAGCCACTTGAAGGAACTCGAAGCAGAGTCCATACACATCATACGTGAAGTGGCCGCCGAATTTGAAAATCCGGTCATGCTTTACAGTATAGGAAAAGACTCGTCCGTAATGGTCCGCCTGGCCGAAAAAGCTTTTGCCCCGGGTAAAGTACCGTTTCCGTTGATGCACATCGACTCGAAATGGAAATTCAAGGAAATGATCCAGTTCCGCGATGAATATGCCAAGAAATATGGTTGGAACCTGATTGTGGAAAGTAACATGGAAGCTTTCCGTGCGGGTGTAGGACCGTTTACCCACGGCAGCAAAGTACATACCGACCTGATGAAGACCCAGGCCCTGCTGCATGCCCTCGAAAAATATAAGTTCGATGCCGCTTTCGGCGGTGCACGCCGTGACGAAGAAAAATCACGCGCCAAAGAACGGATCTTCTCTTTCCGTAACGAATTCCAGCAATGGGACCCGAAGAACCAACGCCCCGAACTGTGGGATATCTACAATGCCCGCATCCGTAAGGGTGAAAGCATCCGCGTCTTCCCGCTGAGCAACTGGACCGAACTGGATATCTGGCAGTACATCCGACTTGAAAAGATTCCTATCGTACCGCTGTATTTCGCCAAGGTACGGCCGGTTGTCAACATCGACGGACAGCTGATCATGCCGGACGACGACCGTCTCCCTGAAAAATACAAAGACAAGATCGAGATGAAGAAAATCCGTTTCCGTACATTGGGATGCTGGCCGCTTACCGGTGCCATCGAAAGTGAGGCCGATACAATCGAAAAGATTGTAGAAGAGATGATGACCACTACCAAGAGCGAACGGACTACCCGTGTCATCGACTTCGACCAGGAAGCAAGTATGGAACAGAAAAAACGTGAGGGATACTTCTAAAATAGAACTCACAGGATTCAATTCACTGACAAATACGATATCTTATGGAACATCTAGATAAAAACAAATCGGGCAACCCGATGGAAGGCGAAGCCAGAGGCAACATGTCCATCGAAGAATTCCTGAAAAAAGACGAACAGAAAGACCTGCTCCGTTTCCTGACGGCAGGATCGGTAGACGACGGCAAATCCACCCTGATCGGACGTCTGCTGTTCGACAGCAAGAAACTGTATGAAGACCAGCTGGACGCACTGGAACGTGACAGCAAACGTGTGGGCAACGCAGGCGAACACATTGACTATGCCCTGCTGCTCGACGGACTGAAGGCCGAACGTGAACAGGGTATCACCATCGACGTGGCATACCGCTATTTCTCGACCAACAAGCGTAAATTCATCATAGCCGATACTCCGGGACACGAACAATATACCCGCAACATGATTACAGGCGGTTCGACCGCCAATCTGGCCATTATCCTGGTCGATGCCCGCACCGGTGTCATTACCCAGACACGCCGCCACACCTACCTTGTATCATTGCTGGGAATCAAGCATGTCATCCTGGCCGTCAACAAGATGGACCTGGTAGATTTCTCGAAGGACGTTTTCGACAAGATCGTAGCCGACTACAAAGCCTTCATCACTCCACTGGGAATACCCGATGTACAATGCATCCCCTTGTCGGCCCTGGAAGGCGACAACGTGGTGGAAAAATCCGAACGTACCCCGTGGTATAAAGGCACATCTCTGCTGGAATACCTGGAAACCGTACACCTCGGAAACGACCATAATCTGAAGGATTTCCGCTACCCGGTACAATACGTACTCCGCCCGAACCTCGACTTCCGCGGATTCTGCGGCAAAATCGCATCCGGTGTTGTGCACAAAGGCGATGAAGTGGTAGCACTTCCGTCGGGAAAGAAATCGCACATCAAGAGCATCGTTACCTACGACGGGGAACTGGATTATGCCTTCTCTCCGATGTCGGTAACCCTGACTCTGGAAGACGAAATAGACGTGTCACGCGGAGAAATGCTGGTACACCCCGACAATATGCCCATGATAGGACGTAACTTCGAAGCCATGCTGGTATGGATGGACGAGGAAAAGATGAATATGGACAAGGCTTTCTTCCTGAAGCAGACCACCAATACCAGCCGTACCCGTGTAGACAGCATCAAGTATAAAGTTGATATCAACACGATGGAACATCTGAGTGTGGAAAACGGACGCCTTAAAAAGGAAGATGTCCCTATGCAGCTCAACCAGATTGCCCGTGTAGTGCTGACATCTTCAAAGGAACTTTTCTTCGACCCCTATACAAAGAATAAGGCTACCGGCGCATTCATCCTTATCGACCCGATAACCAACAATACCAGTGCTGTAGGTATGATTATCGACCAGGTAGCCGACAAGGACATGCACAACACCATGGAACTGCCGGTTCTAGACCTGCCGAAACTGGGTATCGCTCCCGAACATTACGAAGCGATAGAAAAGGCTGTGAAGGAACTGTCACGCCAGGGAATCGCCATCGAAATAAGAAAATAAACCGGAACCGGACAAGCTGTCTTCATTATCCGACAGTGCGGATTAATCTTATCACTGGAGTGAAAAGACATTATCACCCAGGTGAAAAGATATTATCACCCTAGTGATAAGAATTTATCACTGGAGTGATAACATAAGGAAGACAGCTTGCCGGCCCTATTTCTATAACCCCTACATACCTGTTACAAATCATGGGATTACTTGAATTCAGCAAACTGCCGATCAACACCTTAGTAGGTGCCGACTGGAAGACATTCAAACAGATTACAGCCGGAAAGACCATCGATCCGGATTACAGAGGCAAATACCGCCTGACAAAGATGGTAGACCGTATCCTCTCTACGCTGGTTCCGCTCCAGGATCACCGATACAACAAACTGCTGGCCGGAAAACCGTTGGAACATGATCCGGTTTTCATCCTCGGCCACTGGCGGAGCGGAACGACTTTCATGCACAACGTGTTCTCTTGCGACAAGCATTTCGGCTATAACACGACCTATCAGACCGTCTTCCCGCACCTGATGATGTGGGGACAGCCGTTCTTCAAGAAGAATATGAGTTGGCTGATGCCCGACAAACGTCCTACAGACAACATGGAACTGGCCGTCGACCTGCCTCAGGAGGAAGAGTTTGCTCTGGCCAACATGATGCCGTACACCTATTACAACTTCTGGTTTTTTCCGAAACACATGCAGGAATATGCCGACAAATACCTGCTTTTCAACGATATCACCGATGCGGAACTGAAGGTCTTTGAAGATACATTCACCAAACTCATCAAGATTTCACTATGGAATACCCACGGAACCCAGTTCCTGAGCAAAAACCCTCCGCATACAGGACGTGTAAAGGAACTGGTAAAGATGTTCCCGAATGCGAAATTCATCTACCTGATGCGTAATCCATACACAGTATTCGAATCGACCCGCAGCTTCTTTACCAATACCATACAGCCACTGAAACTGCAGGATATCAGCAATGAAGAACTTCAGGAGAATATTCTGTCAATTTATGCGAAGCTGTATCACAAATATGAAGAAGACAAGCACTTTATTCCGGAAGGCAATCTGGTGGAAGTCCGTTTCGAGGATTACGAGAAGAACGCCTTCGACCTGACACAGGAAATCTACCGGAAGCTGTCGCTTCCAGGATTCGACGAAGCCCGTGCCGACATCGAAGCTTATGTCAACAAAAAGAAAGGATACAAGAAGAACAAGTATCAGTACAAGCCGGAAACAGTCGAACTGGTAGAGAAACACTGGTCATTCGCTTTGGAACAGTGGAACTACAAGTTATAACCATTT
Organism: Bacteroides ilei; assembly: GCF_900128495.1. Taxonomy (GTDB): domain Bacteria; phylum Bacteroidota; class Bacteroidia; order Bacteroidales; family Bacteroidaceae; genus Phocaeicola; species Phocaeicola ilei. The sequence goes on along the minus strand of NZ_LT635801.1, from coordinate 1,267,152 downwards.
GTCCGGACGTCCGGACAATATGCATAAAAAGGGGAAATGCCACAATGACATTTCCCCTTTTTTATATTTCACAACCCTGTATGGGCCAGGAAATTATTTGTTGCCACAACCTGCGCAACGAGGTTTGATCTGCTTGAAGAAATCATTACCCTTGTTGTCGACCAGGATAAATGCCGGGAAGTTTTCGACTTCAATCTTCCAGATAGCTTCCATTCCCAGTTCAGGATATTCCACACACTCGATGCTCTTGATATTGTTCTGGGCCAGGATAGCTGCAGGACCACCGATTGAACCCAGATAGAAACCGCCGTGTTTCTTGCAGGCATCGGTTACAGCCTGGCTACGGTTACCTTTGGCCAGCATGACCATAGAACCTCCATGGCTCTGGAACAGGTCAACGTACGGGTCCATACGGCCGGCAGTAGTCGGGCCCATAGAACCGCAGGCCATACCCTTAGGAGTCTTGGCCGGACCGGCATAATAGATAGGATGATCCTTGATATACTGAGGCAGGTCTTCACCACGGTCCAGACGTTCTTTCAGCTTGGCGTGAGCGATATCACGGCCAACGATGATGGTACCGTTCAAAGACAGACGGGTTGATACCGGATACTTGTCGAGCTGTGCCAGAATCTCACTCATCGGACGGTTCAGGTCAACCTTTACAGCATCACCTTCACCGGCCTGACGCAATTCGGCAGGAATCAGTTCTCCCGGATTTGAATCCAGTTTCTCGATCCAGATACCATCCTTGTTGATCTTACATTTGATGTTACGGTCGGCAGAGCAGGAAACCCCCAGACCAACCGGACAAGAAGCACCGTGACGAGGCAGACGGATGATACGTACATCGTGTGCATAGTACTTACCTCCGAACTGGGCACCCAGACCGATACGGTGAGCTTCTTCCAATACCTGTTTTTCCAGTTCCAGATCACGGAAAGCACGTCCGTATTCATTACCTGTAGTAGGCAGGTTATCATAATAATGGGTAGAAGCCAGCTTCACGGTAAGCAGGTTCTTTTCGGCAGAAGTACCTCCGATAACGAATGCGATATGATAAGGAGGACAGGCAGCCGTACCCAATGTCTTCATCTTTTCAACCAGGAACGGAACCAAAGTAGCCGGATTTAGGATAGCCTTGGTTTCCTGATACAGATAAGTCTTGTTGGCAGAACCTCCACCTTTGGTTACACACAGGAAATTATATTCCATACCTTCTGTAGCCTCCAGGTCGATCTGTGCCGGCAGGTTGCAGCGGGTATTCACTTCTTCATACATGCTCAACGGAGCATTCTGTGAGTAACGCAGGTTATTTTCGGTATAGGTCTTGTACACACCCAGTGACAAAGCCTCTTCGTCGCAATAGCCGGTCCATACCTGCTGGCCTTTTTCACCGTGAATAATAGCCGTACCGGTATCCTGGCAGAAAGGCAATACGCCCTTTGCAGCCACTTCGGCATTACGCAGGAATGTCAACGCTACATATTTATCGTTATCGCTAGCTTCCGGGTCGCTCAGGATTTTAGCAACCTGTTCGTTATGAGAACGACGCAACATGAATGATACATCATGGAAAGCGGCGTTAGCCATTGCAGTCAGACCTTCCTTCTCAATCTTCAGGATAGGTTTACCTTCGAACTCGCTTACAGACACATAGTCTTTAGTAAGCAGATAGTATTCAGTAGTATCTTTTCCGTGTTCGAACATCGGCTGATACTTGAATTCTGGAGTTGTTGCCATAATACGATTATAAATTAATTGTTAGTTATTGTGACAGCAAAGGTACAAAGTATTATCGAAATTTTTCCTTAATTAAAATAAAAACTTTGTTTTATCGCATTGCCTTGCGCAGATCATATTCCAACACACCTATACCCGGAAAGCCGATATAACGGTTCCGTATCTTTCCGTCCTGTCCCACCACCAGATATGCCGGTATGCCCTTGATACCATAGTTGTTACACAAATAGTTCCACTGCTTTTCCGTAATCCGGTAATGTATTCCGGTTATTTCATTGATGACGGTTTTCCAGGTCGATTCGGGAGAGGAGGCACCCGTAACATAAATATATACGATGTTATCTTCCGGCAACCGTTTCTTCATCATGCCGATGACATGCATACTCTTACGGCAAGGGGCACACCATGTGGCCCAGAAATCAACCAGAACAACTTTACCTTTATGCGAGCTTACCATGGCGGGAAAGACCTTCTCGGCAGGCATCATGCTGTCGATCGAGAGGACCACATTGCGCTTGGCTGCCATATTACGCGCTATGACAGCCTTCAGCTTTTCGGCACGCGTATCAATATAGTTCCTCAGCTCAGGCTCGGTAATAGCCTCATACATGGCCTTGTCTTCACCGGTAATCTTATGCAACTTGATCATGTCATGATACACAGTCCTTGCCCGGCGGATATCATTCCACAGGTCGGCCGAAATATGCAGGTTGCGTTCCAAATACTGCAGATACGGCACGTAATCGTATCCATAACGGATATACGGACTCTGTTCCAATCCCTTTGGAATTTCTTTCCTGTCGCCTACCAGAACCAATGCATTCATCTCCAGATTAGTCATGACATATGTCCTGTAGGCGTCACCTGCCTTCTTTTCTTTCTCTACCCGCGAAACCAGGTGCCGGCAGCGCTCATTGACATAATCCTCCAACTGTTCCGCATCCATTCCCTCTGTCCTGAACTCAAATCCCGGCTCGTCTGCAACCGACAAGGGCACTCCATAAGTAGCCAGCTCGGTATTCAGTTCCTGCCCTTTCCCGTCGAACCAAGCCTTCTGTACCTGTCCGAAACGTCCTTTCAGAAGCTGTGACGCCGACATGCTCAAACGGGGCAGATGAATGTATACCGTCATTTCTGCTCCAGGAAACAGAAACATATCAAGCTGTGCCTTGTTTATCTGCAGTTTGGCTCCGCAAGGCATCACTATATCCTGTTCGATATGGAAAGAACCGTCCTCACGCACCTTGACCGACTGCCCCCAGTCATTGGTCAGCAACCAGTCGGCAAAGCGGAACACCACATCCAGGTCAATACGCGGGTCATACCCCAGGATATAACCGTTGACAATGGCCTTCCCTACTTTCAGATCGGGTTGCGGAAGACTCTCCGAAGGTTTTACCGACTGGACATCCAGAAAACTGGGCGTATATACATAAGGCTCCTGTTCCGTCAGCTGGATATCATAGATTGTCCATCCTGCATCGGGTTCAACGAAATCTACCGTATGGACTCCGACCGTCAGAGGGGCGAATGACAAGGTGACCGACCTGTGTCCCAACTCTCCGATCTGCTCCGAAGGGTCCTTGCCGCCGATAGAAACCCGGTCCGCCTCACGCAGCGGAAACCGCTGCACACCATTACACAGATATGTATTCCCAGAAATGGCACACGGCTCACCCGGCCTGCCGTACATCACGGCATCCACCTGAGTCTGTTCATCGGTAATGATTATCTTTCTGATTTCAATTCTGGAAGTATTGGACGTCACAAAACATGGAAGCTCCACCTCCCGCTTGTGATACGTACCCGCATACAATGTCGCCCCAAACAGACACATGAGGCAGAGTATATATAAACTTTTCATAATTACCCTTTCATTTTCAAGACAAACCCGTCAGACGGCTTATCCATCCGTTACCTTTCTTTTCCGCCTGCGCCTTTCCGGCCAGAATACCGTTCATGAAATCATTGGTCCCGGCCGTTCCCCGCACCGCTTCAAAGTCATCCTTACGTTCCTTTTCACCTCCATCTATGCCGAAACCGGTCATGGATACCTGTGAAAATTCCTTGAGAGCATCTTCGTACACCTGCCCGTCGAGCCATGTCACAGCCTCCAACCAACGTCGGATTACCGAACATACATCTTCGACCGAAAGTGTTTCCTCATGCCAGCCATACACCTCCGGGAGTTTGCCGGACACCCATTCCCATACATAATCCTGGTAACCGGCATACATTTCCTCCAGCCTTTTCCGTACCTCCACCAGATGCGTCAACCTGTTGTTTTCGATATCCCTAACCAGACGTTCCACTTCGGATTCGGGTGTAAGCAATCCGGAAAGGTCGACCCATTTTCCTGTTCCGGCACACGTTTCCGGAACCAGTCTTTTCCTATAATCACTCCAACAATCCGACTTCACCGGATCAAGACGCCTCATCAGCTGTCCGCCGAAAAATTTGTCGACCGCCGCCTGATACAGACGGATTCCCCTTTCCAGAGCCGTGCGCTTCAGCACCATTCCCTGACAGATACATTGCGTATCACCAGGCTCCATTCCGGACTCCAACTGCCGTAAAAGCCGGATTCCGTCCAACAATTTACCTACTGTATAAGGTGAAAGAGCATCGAATATTACCAGATCCAGCATAACCTTATCGGTACGCCCGTCGCGTTTCGGCCATTTCTCCACATCGCGGGCAGTCCCCACACTGCGCAGGTTCACACCGGGAATCAGAAATGCCACCCCTTTATCTTCAATGAGATAAGAAAACGGCAGATCGGCCGTATCCGGATGAGAGACATGGTGTCCCATCACCATAGAAAAGGCTCCGATACGGGCAGGCCATAAGATATAGGATGAAGAAGCCGTTTTGGATCCACGCTCCAATATACCCTGATGTGACGGTCCCAGCTTATACATATGATTGCTCTGATTGGAACCCGAACCGGCATTCATGAAAGAAAACATACCGCCTATAAGCAAAGTAGATTTATGGTGAGTGACCGTAAACGGTCCGGCAAAGACAGCACAGGCCTCCCCGTTCTCTTCCTGACAGTTACAGAAGAACAAGGAATCGGTAGCCGAATACCCGTGTCCGATATGGACCGACTGCCCTACAAAGCAACGCGTAAGCATGGCACCGTCTGTAATACGGGAACCGCTCGATACTATAAAGTCATCGCACAATACCCCCTCGCCTATCACGACTGGAGCCTCAGCCGTACTGTTGACCGATCCGTTAGTCAGACGGGCAGCCCCCCGAACCATACAGCAGTCTCCTATACGTACATTCTCAATCCGTCCCACGTTCCGGATGGTAACCCGGCTCCCGATTATCCCTTTCGCTGAGGTACAGATACGGACATATTCCCCGATCATCCGCCTCATCCCTTCAATCAGGACCGGACGATGCCGGTAAAACGCCATCATATAAGCCTCATGTGCAGAAAGGGCATCGAAAAGCACGACTTCCCGTCCGCCGGTTTCATTCAGGACCGTCACTTCCACGCCATTGCCGAACGAGCTTTCACCATCAACCAACAAGGTATCTACATTACTTATATAAGAATATTCGTCTATTTCATAATTAGCTATGTAATTCTTCACCCACTCAATACGGCAATTATTCCCTACCGTAACATTATGCAGGACAGCATGACAAATACCGGAATGACGGACAACTCCACCGGGCAAAGTAAAAGAATCTTCAAAAATCCCCAGGTATACCGTTCCGGAAAAACAGACGTCAATCACGTTATCCGGCACGAACGAAGGAGCCACCCTGACCAGATTCCAGTCGGCAGCCCGACAACCCTGCGCTTCAAGGCAGGAGATTTCGGCAGCTGTAAGTGAACGGTAACCAGTCATAGCACACACATCATTAATTATTCTTCGTCGTAATTATCGTAAGTCTGATACAGAAAATCATTATAAGGATATTTCTGTACATGCAATTCACGGACTTTCTTGTAAACCTTATCCTTCAATTCCTCTATATTGGTTTTGTTTTTGGCCGAAATGAAGATGCAGTTATCATTCATCTTCGCCATCCAGGTATGCATCAGTTCTTCCAAAGTAGTATTTTCCTTTGTCTTCGGAGTCAGATCATCCGGATCTTTTTCAACATAGGTATATGCATCAATCTTGTTGAAAACAATCATGGTCGGTTTCCCCGCAGCACCCAAATCGGCAATGGTCTTATCGACCACCTGAATCTGCTCTTCAAAATCAGGATGGGAAATATCTACCACATGCAGCAGCAGGTCGGCCTCTCGCACCTCGTCCAACGTCGACTTGAACGAATCGACCAGATCTGTAGGAAGTTTGCGGATAAAACCTACCGTATCCGAAAGCAGGAAAGGCAAATTATCAATAATCACCTTACGGACCGTAGTATCCAAAGTAGCAAACAACTTGTTTTCGGCAAAGACCTCACTCTTTGCCAACAGATTCATCAGTGTAGACTTACCCACATTGGTATAACCTACCAGAGCTACACGGATCAGACGTCCACGGTTTTTCCTTTGAGTAGATTTCTGCGTATCGATGTCAGCCAGACGCTGTTTCAGCAAAGCCATACGGTTCAAGATGATACGGCGGTCCATTTCAAGCTGGGTTTCACCCGGACCACGCAAACCTACCGAACCTTTACCACCTCCGGCACCGGAACCACCTCCCTGACGTTCCAGGTGAGTCCACAACCGCTGCAAACGGGGAAGCATATATTTATACTGCGCCAGTTCCACCTGCGTCTTTGCATTGGCCGTCTGGGCACGCATAGCAAAAATATCCAGAATCAGTGAAGTACGGTCCAGTATCTTTACCTTCAGTTCATTCTCAATGTTACGGATCTGCTTGGCCGAAAGCTCATCATCAAAGATAACCATCCCTATTTCCGTTTCCTCCGACTCATTCTGTACAGACAGATATTCCTTTATTTCCTGCAACTTTCCTTTACCTACATAAGTTACGGAATTAGGCGTATCCAGTTTCTGGGTGAAACGCTTGACAACCTCCGCCCCAGCTGTCTCGGCCAGGAAAGCCAGTTCATCCAAATATTCATTCGTTTTACGTTCATTCTGGGTCTGCGTAACCAGTCCCACCAGCACAGCTCTCTCGGTCTGTGCTTCAGATATCACAAATTCTTTCATCAATAAGTTGTATATACATGTATATTGTTTGATGCAAAGATAAAAAAAAGCGTGTATCTTATAGAAGACACACGCTTTTTTTGATAATACCGACTGTGGTAAGGTCTGTTATGAAGAACCTGGACATAGTTTCCGATGCATCCTTCCACCAATTACCCAACAATGAATTATCATCAAATCAATTGAAAATAATAGAATTCATGATTTGCCATTCATGACGGGCATCGAGTACCAGCACGTTGTCTTTCGACAAATCAATCGGTTCATCCTCACCATAATTCTGCGACTGGTTCTTCTCACCCATCGTATAAAGGCGGTTACGTACGATACTGAAACATGCATCCGTATCAATATTTTCCAGTTCCGTAATCTCCGTACGTCCGTTTACACCGTTCGGAAGCGATACCAGCGTACGAGTCTCACCGACAGTATCCAGATTTCTCAAAACAACATCCCAATACTTTATCACCTTTCCGCCCGCATCAAGCATCTGCATCTGGAATGTGGGAATACCCTCATCCACATCATCCCGCAGCATTGCGATAGAAACCATGAAACTGTCGCCGAACACTGTTCCACGCGGCAGAGAAATCGTACCTTTCGGATAATTTTCCTCGTCCGTCTGCCAGTTGGTGTCAGCACTGTCCAGATAGCCGTCGCCATTGGCATCCAAAGGCAACAAAGCATTCTCCGTATTTCCGGGGAACCACTTGCACAAGTCTATTTCATATACCGAAAAGGCATCCTTTTTCAACGAGCCTGCCAACACACAGTCATAGTCCGTAGCCGGATTCATGCCGTTTATCACATTATCCTTATGGAAATTCAGATTATCGTCCACACTGCGGAAACCTCCGAAAATCACCGTACGGTTCTCTTTGGTAGAAACCAGACGCAGTTTAGCCACCTTTTTGCCACCCGCCGTTACCGGAATACGGGTAAAATAGCCGAACGTACCTGCCACCTGACGGCGAGCCACCATCAAGCCATGTTCCACTTCAGCCTCAGAACTACGCTGCGACAGAATAACCCCATCCTTTACCCAAAAGACTTCCGCTCCGGCAAAAACCTCATCCACACTTCCATCTTCTGGCACCGTAACAACTTCTGTCTGATTATAATAGTCTCCCACCTCTATATCCTTGAACGGCTCATACCCTCCGTAAGTTCCGGTCTGATATCCTATCACGTACGCCATATAGTTTTTTCCTTCTTCCAGACACTCATCGCCAGTCAGAGTAACAGTAGCATAACGTCCCTGTCCTTCTTCCGTACTCCAAGGATAGCTTGCCTTATTGTCCGGGTTACTCCAGTTGTCTATAGTCCGTTTATACACCACCTTTGCGGGCGAAGCATATTCTATAATCAACAAAGCCAGCTTGTCGAACGTCTGTGTAGGAGTGACGCTTGAGATAGGACGGCGTGACGCTAAAGTACCTGGATTCACACCCTCTCCCCCTTCGAAAAGCTCGCCCACACTTTCCACCACTACGGTGAAGGTCTGCTGCTGAGGCTTTGTGTAGTCTGGACTTTCTTCATCAGTAAGAGTATTGCTATTGCAGGATACAGTTAAAATAGCAAATGCTAAAAATAAATATTTTAGTCTGAAAAGATTCATATATTAATTATATAGGAAAATTTAATCTTGAAATATTATCCAAAGAATATATTAATTCAATACCTTACTACAATCTATAGGATTTGAAGGTGTCCCCAGACAATAAAAATGATTTGCCTGAATAGGAAAAAGATACTTGTCGAGGTCGTCGATAATACCGGTACCTATATCTGTTTCATCTTCAAATACAAGATTATTACCATTCTGCAAATTCAGACGTACCTTTTTGCTGGTACCTACAATACCGGTTATGGAAGTAGTAATAAACTCCGCTACAAGCGTATGGTCATACAGTTCTCTGTCCGGAATATTGACGGGCAGCATAAATGCCGTCAGGGAACATTTGTAAGCATAATCAGAAACGACTCCTTTACTAGATCCCGGAAGATATAAATCATCCTCTGTAAAGGTCTTATCCATCAGTACCCTGCCCTCTTCGTTGAAAGAATCATTCCCATAAGGGCTGGTAATGAAATCTGTAATTATCTTCTTATCCGTTTCACTTTCTTGGGGGGCACTGGGCAATAGTTTCACTTGTGTATTCTGCGAATTATAAAGCAATATTCTCACGCGCTCTACTTCCTTTGGAATCTGATTCAGGCAAACCTGCAGACCTGCGACCCTGCGCCACAAATCAATGATACCAAGATTGGTTCCCTGAGTTAAAGGATTATAATCGATATAACCGGTAAAGAATTCCGAATGTGCCATATCAGTCGGAGTTTTACCCTCTTGAAGTGTAATCGGATCAGTCAGCTTACTGCCTGTCCGAATAGAATCTGGCAATCCATAGGTAAGAATAGAGTTCCAGCCATCATAATCCTGCATTTCTTCATTTGATTTTGCATTATCTATGCCTACAGCCACCAGACGATAAATACAATTTTTATCAAATTTATAACTGATTGTATAAGACAATTTAGAAGTTGTAATTGGGAGTTTACCATTTTCATCACGATCTATGCGCTCACTCCAGTGAACGTCCTGCATGCTCTTGCAGACATAATCTCCACTTCCGCTATTCTTCTCAAATACATAGAGATAAACATCCGTTACATGCTGAACACCGTCGATTTTTGTTCCATAAATAGGTTTACCATCTGTATCTTTTCCATCATATACCGGCAAAGTAGTTCTTGTCTGCAAATCACTCTGAGCTGAAATAGTGACAGTAACCCCTTCTACTGTCTGCACCGGTTCATCATCCTTGCTGCATGAGGCTCCCAACAAGAGGAAGCCACATACAGTAAGTGTCATAAACAATCTATATTTAATTCTATTCATTATCATAACCCACTTTCCTTTCATTGTTTTTCAAGATAGAAACGGGAGTCATTACTCTTCAACGCACCGGCATTAACCGAAACCGTATTACCATTAAGTTCGTAACGATTACCAGTTTGCTTGTCAACCAATGTCCAGCCCTTCCAGTTGCTGCCATAATTTAATGTAATTTCGGCATTCTGTGTTCCATCCTTCACTACAAAACCCAAATCCACATGTTTGGCTTTATTCATTTTCTGAATGTCAAGAGCGCGCTTGTCGGCAACGGTATATACTTTAACCTTCGGCAAAAAGTCCTCGTCAATCAGAGAAATAACATCCTCCTTCGCACTGTATGAATCCGATGCTTCGGCACTGAGAGTGAGCAAACATGTACTTACAGTTCCTTCTGATGTTGCAGAAATCTTCATTTCACTTGCCGATGGAACAGAAGCACTGCGTGAAGCTCTGGTTGCTGTACTTGCAGAAGGCTGTACAAACATGTCCTGGGTATAAGTTATGCTCAATTCTTTCAAATTGGAAGCAGCATTTGCCACTACATAGAACGCTTGCATAGGAGCGATTTGTGTGCCATTAGCATTACTACTGGTGATTGTTTCATCTGTCTCAACTAATTTTATGGCACTAACTCCGGTATTGTTTGATAAGAACGTCTGCACATCTATATAACTCATAAACGGATTGCCTGCCACAAAATATGCAGCATCCTCTACTTCATTTTTCAATGTAAAAGTAAAAGAATTATTATTATCTTCATAAGCAAATCTTCCATTATTATTCGTTCTTGGTCCAAAGTCTTCAGTTTTCTGTAGTACCCCAGACAGATTATAATAATTATATGTTGTATATTCTTTGGGGAATCGTAAACGATATTTAGTATTGTCGCCTGCATTACCCACCATCATCTTTATACCCTGTGCCGGATCATATTCCTGAGCCACAGCATTGAACGTACGGCTCCAGTCTGCAATGGCAGCCACAGTATTGTTACTATTTTCTCCAGAAGTTGCAGTTTTTACCGCACGGCTGTACATTTTCTGCCTCACAAGCGGATTGTGTCGCACTTCAGGATAAGTTTTATCATCCAACTGTGTAAAGTACGCCGGCATTTCAGATGAAACAAACATATCTCCCGTCACCATTCCGCAAAGTGGAGTAGAAATCATGTGGTACTCTCCGGCAGTAATTTCCATTTCCACGTATGCATAACTATAATTCAGATATTGAGTATTGAGTACAGCTCCTCCCGGTTCGAAATGGATATTATTGCAATAGTTACCGCCATAAAATTCATCTACACTACTCCATGATTCCAACACCGGATAACGTGTGGCTCCTGTAGGAATCACCACATTGGTACATCCCCAAGGAGAACCGTCCGTCCAGTTGTTCCAGTTGTTCCAGTCGGTATTTGACGGATTTCTCTTCCAGGTAGTCTTCCGCGGATGCACCTGAGCGCGGAGACCGTTGTATGGTAAACCGCTGATTGAATAATCGCCAACAGGAAGACTAACCTTCAAAACAGCCGTTCCATCATTTGCAGGAGTAGATGTCACTGTACGTTCAACCGTCTGACCTGAATCATTAAATGGATAACATATTAAATCAGCGGTATATGTACTTCCGTCACCAATTCCAGAAAGCGTAATATCAATAACACCTTCACCTGTTTCAGGATCAATACACACATGTTCAGTCCAACCAGATACATTGACAATTGTCTGATCATCCGGTTCCTCTGCACAGTCCGGAATACCGTTGTTATTCTTGTCCGGACGCGTATAGAAGCCATGCACCTTTATAACTTTTAGTGCATCCAATACGGAAGGGAAAGTGATGCGGACTTCATCGAATGCAGTTTTTGGAGTGACCTCAATAATATTAAGACCATCATCACCTATAGCCTCAATAGAGGCAACTCCTCCAGAAGTTGTATTATCAGCCACTGCTGTACCTCCCATGTATGCCACTATTGACGTCTTGCTAAGAAGACTTACATCCGCCAATAATGCCGGACCGCTTATGATTGCACCAACAGGTTGACCAGCTCCTAATTCATTAAATTTAATGGCAATAGTACTTTGTCCTATAACACTTGCTACAGCTCCTATCGTAGCATAGCTTGTCATGCTATTGTCCAACACATTCGATATATCACTGATGGTACTACCAACACCCAATACAGACGAACTGCCAGTCTCGGAATAATTGATTTTAGCCCCATACTTTTGAGAGGTAATCATCTCCATACAGGATGTTGACATACTGGTATTATTTTCACATGTTGTCGGTTCATAAAATGCGTAATACAAACGGAACTTATTAAGGTTTAGGTTAAGTAAACCTGCTGTCCAAAGCTCAACGCGGTTGAAAGTAACCCCACCTTGAGTCTCAAGATAGAAACGCAGCTGACTACCGTCACCTCCAAGCAATCCTACACCCACGGTATTATTAGTTTGTGCCAGGCTATTTGCCACTTCCTCATTGTCATTATACAGACGGATAAAGAAATATCGTAGTACGTCAGCACTCAGTAAAGTATTGCTAGTCTGCATTACAAAGCCTACACGAGTAGATCCTGTTGTTGTAATTTTATTATCTGATGTAACTGCAACAATACCTTTGGCTTGTAACAGGCTTAATGCACTGATATACTCAGCATAGTTATTCGGGTCCGAATCTACAAGGTTTTTAGCACTATGTGTGGAACTGAATATATCTATCAATTGCCCACCGGAATTTATAGTAGTTTGAGCTTTAAATCCAGACTGATTTCCAGTATTAATCATAGGGCTATTACAACCTTCATCAATGTCTGTAGTTATTCGAGTTATAATAGCTCGCTGAATGATTGTTTTATCGTCCTTAGAATATGTAGCTTCTACCGTATAGTCACCATCGCTTGTTATACCTGTTATCTGGTTTCCTACCAAAGAAACCCCCTCATATGAACTTACCAAGTTGTACGCCACTGTTCCCCCATTATAGTTCGATGGAGGTAAAGTATATTGGTCTCCAGAAATTGTATCATTTCCGATACTGAAATATGAGGATACATCTACTGTAACCGGATCACGGGAGTAGGCGTAATAAGCCCCTGTTCCACTTAATACGTCAAGACTGAATGGTATTGATAACTTTACTCCTCGACACAATTCTGAAGTAACGAAACTAAATGCTCCACTACTACCGCCAATAGCAGAAATACCGACACCGGTACCCAAACTTACGTTCTCTACTGCATTGTTATTTCCATCAAGACTTTTTAAATAGATACCTCCTAAATTGACAGATAAAACTCCTCCTTTATTAATTTTAAATCCCAATTCACTACCTACAGGAATATCATCCTGAAAGTTGACCCATAAAGAGCCAGAGAAGATTATTGTTTCTACATTGTTAAGATTGTCATCTACCAAATTCTTAGTATTGCCCAATCCTGTCAAATCTCCTCCTTCATAAGTTGTTGCATTAGCATAATGCTGCCCTTTTGCAGCAATTTTCTCAGGATTTTCACCAACAAAAGCATAATAAAATTCCAGGTTGTTCAAAACATCCAAACCTAGAGTTGACACCCTTCCTATACGCACTTCATCAAAAGGCTTTGTTGTTTTAAAAGAGATTTCACTTAGTCCACCTGCTACATTCAATAAATTTAGGTCTAATACACTAAAATCTCCATCCTCTTTAATAGTAGTCGATCCATCCTGTTCTATACCTTTTAAATATGTTTTTATCCAAAAACCACTCCCCAATACATTTACTCCTAAAGCTCCACCAGTATTTTCATACATGAATCCCACCTTAATACCATCATTTGGATCGTAATATACACGATTTACATCCTTAACTGACAGCAGTATATCTCCTATTAAACTGACATCAGCCACACCACTGAAACTAACAGCATATTCTGATAAATCCTCATCGATCAGATATTCAAGTTTATTATCATCAGAAAGTACATTTACCAGACCCTGTGAAATGTGATTCACCACTCTTCCTTCACCCACCAAAGGAACGCGACAGGAAGGGGAATAAGTATAACCTTTATAAAGTGTATTATTCCCATCTTTAAACTCCTCAATATCAGATGAAACATTCAATCCTGAAGTATTTTCAGCTTCTGCACGTGTATTACTATTTTGTTCACTCACACTTGCCGACGGAAATAAATCCTCATCGCGGCATGAATAAAATACAACTGCCAACAGTGCAGCCAGAAGCAGCGGCACCGATGCAGACCATTTCTTTCCGGTTATTCGACAGGCGGAAAGAAAACTCCTTTGTCTGGATGTCTGGAAAAATGATTTCATATATTGTTATGTTTATTATTTTAATTATATTCTGTTTAAGTGCTATTTAAATTGTGGTTAAGAGCCGTTTAAATTCTTTTCGTTGATAGTTATTAATATAAATACCACTGGGCTGTGCTTCGCTTCTTCAATAGCTGCAGAAAGCTGCCTGGCTTTTATCCAATGGAAGTCCTGCGAAAGACAGGCAGTATTCGGCCACACTCTTGGTGTAAAGAGAATACCATCGAAATGTTAAACGCCGCAAAGCTGATTTGCTTTATTTATATAATAATGTAAAACGGCAAAAGTCCTCCTCCGCTAAAACCGGATATAAGTATTGCCCTGTATGGGCAATACTTATTTTGAATTATAAACCTATTATGTAATTACTCTAACTCCATTCCGTGAATAACTTCCCAGTTGTCGTTTACACGTAAAGTAAGTTCCTGCTTGTTGTTCAGTGATTCTGGGTCGTCAATACCTGGATCTGGATTTTCTGGATCTGGATCTGGATCTGGTTCTCCTCCACCACTTTCTCCCGGATTATCGATAGTTCTCTTACCTACACCGTAAAGATGGTTTCTAAGAATGCTATAGACATTTGCTGTTTCTGAAGCAGCAGCAGCTGTTGACCAATTAACAGAAGCGCCAGCTACTGATGGAGTAGTTAAAGCAAAAGAACTTTGTAACTGATTATCTCCTGTTGGCAGGTTAATGTTCCATACTTCATCACCTTCTTCTGAAGTTGCGGCATTAGAAGTAGAAAGCACAAGTTTCAAAGTCTGCGTACTTTGTTTTGCAAATGGAATCAGGAATGTACCACCAAATACAGAACCTTTTTTGAATGTTGGTGTGGTTCCAGATTTTCTCAAAGGATTTCTCCAGCTTGTTGCATCAATCAAACCATCTTTATTACTCAAAGTTTCTCCAAACCATGTTTTCAAATCTATACAGCTAATCACAACATCCCCAGCAGTAGTTTCTGTTCCATTGACTACATTAGTAGATGTGTTTGCTCCATTGGAAGTATATTCTTTATTTGCAAAATGTCCTAATACTATTTTAGGGCTTTTTGCAGAAGCAATGAGTTTCAAATATTGGTGAGAAGCTGAAAAAAATGGTATTTCTTCTACATATACAAACGCACCTGCTACCTGACGGTTCAAAACGATTGTTTGATTAAATGCATCCTTGTTAGGAGTAAAAGTAAGAGAACCAGCAAAGATTTCTTCAGCACAATCATTAGTAGCTACACTATAACTTAACTGTAAATTCTCAACGGCAGCTTTTTGAACGCCAGAAGTAGCTGGTATAGAACTGTTATATGCACCATCTGAATGATAACCTATAGCATATACAGTATATTGAGTGCCAGTTGCTAATTTGTTATCACCAGACAATGTGATTTTTGCTTCACGACCATGCTCATTACTATCACCATACACCTTAGAATCATTATCATCCCACTCATCGAATGTTGTTGAATATTCAAGATTTCCACTTGCATCAAAAATCCACAATCTTACATAATCAATAGTCTGTTTAGCCTCAGAGCTATACAGCGGACGTCCGGCACGGGTAGTCAGTCCGTCACCACCATTAGATACCTGCAGAGTGATAATCTGCTCGTCAGAAACCTGTTCTGAACTCTCGCCATCATGTACGTAGATAACTTCATTAGTACATGAAAAGAATGCCAATGATGCCATCAAAGCCATTCCGAACAAATAATTCTTTTTCATTCTAACAAAATTTAAATTATAGTTATTAATATTTAATTGCTTAATCTATTTCCATTTTGTGTATCAGTTCCCAATTATCGTTCACACGGACGTAAATCTTAAACTCACCTTGTACAGGCGGTGTAGGATTGTCCGGATCGGGTGTATCCGGTTCATCCGGGTCAGGATTATCAGGGTTGTCCGGCTCGTCCGGGTCAGGGTTATCAGGATTGTCCGGGTCGGGATCAGGGTCCGGATCTGGGTCGGGGTCCGGATTCGGGTCGGGATCAGGGTCTACTGTTCCTCCTCCGCCATCCTCCAGATAGACATATCGCAGAATGGTTATCTCGTTACGTCCCATCGTGATGTTTATATCCTGAGGGACCAGTGTAGGATAGTAGGTAGCCCTTCCGGCATTTTCTGCTGCCGACTTGTCGATAAACATCACGCTCAGCGTAGAGCCTTCGTAAGTCGGCGAAGGACACATCAGCGTTTCGCTCTGCAGCTCCACCCTTCTCTCCCAATCAAGTTCCGTATGGAGATTGGTCAGCTTTGAATAGTTGAACTCGTTGTCCACATGTCCGAAGATGTCTTCTATATCCTTGGTAGAGAAGTCGATATTCTCCGGTATTCCCTCCACCTTTATCAGAAGGTCGCCCTTGGTACGTTCCATCCCGAGCGTATATTCCTCGCTTCCGTATCTGTAGTCGAAAGTGCCGCTTGCCAGATAAATGTCATTGAGCGATGCTCCGGCAGCTTCCATTTCCGCCTCAGTGGGATTATCGCCAAGCGGTGCCTCGCTCTTCATGTTTCCCCATACGGTAACAGTGTATTTCCCGTATGGAAGCGAAACGGGAAGGACGATAAGCTGCGTCTGCTCGTCATTGTCGACTGCTGTATTCTTCTGCTCGGCCACCACATTGCCTTCCTCATCGTGAACTATATAATAGATAGAACTTACATATTCGCGAAAAGGCAGGTTCTCGGCCTTCCTTTCCTTCAGCCCCAGTTTCACGGCATCGTCTATATTGAAATAGTTCTTGTCCTTTACTATGAGTGTTATCTGCAGCGGCGGACAGTCCTGCAATTCTGAGCGGATACATCCTCCCAGCATAATCAACAGCACCAAAGCCATTACCGAACATTTCAGTATGTGTTGCAGTTTATTCATGGTCCTTTCCTCCATTATTTATCAGGATAATGAATTTATCCAGCTGTGCGTATGGCATGAAGTCGGCTTCCGTACGTGCCCTGTTTCTGTAGGTTTCCTCCACTACGGCTCTCTCAAGATGCGACAACATATTGTCCGCCTCGTTACGGCGTGCGAAAACCAAAGACCGTACATACTCGGCACGTGGCGTGGTATCCCCATTGGCAGACATTATATCGTATGCCTCATTGTTACGGTTCACACTGAGCGCTACCACAGCGGCATTCGTATCGCAATAGTCCTTAAGCAGCTCATATGCCTCATCCAACTGTCTGGCACTTGCCTTTATGATGCCGAGGTTATACTTTGCCTCAGGCAGTGTGACATCGGTCTGAAGCAATTCTATCGCTCTTTCGTAGTCGTTCTTATATACATAAACCGCTGCCTTGGTATTTATAATTTCCGGGGTGTATCCTTCCACAGAATTGATTACCTGCTCTGCCTCGTCCACCTTGTCCTCCCTGAGCAGGAGAACTGCCAGATTATTGGCGGCTACCTTCGACTGGGGGAAATAACGAAGTATTGTGCGATAGACCTCCTTCTTCTCTTCCGATGTTTGCTTCAGCACAGATACACGGAGCAGTTCCTCCTCGTTGAATGCGTCGGGACGTTTGCTGTACATACTGAGCAGTTCCTCGTCGGAAGTAAAACTCTTGATGGTATATGTATATTCGTATTCCACCTTACGGTCCTTCTGCAGATATCTGTTTTTGATATCGTTCCAGCAGGCCAGACGGCGGATGTAGCGTTCTGCCACATCATCGTTCTCGGCATTGTACTTGTCGAGGATTTCCTTCACCTTCAGCGTGTCCTTATGCCCGTCGGCGCGCATAGCCTCAAGCACCGGCAACCATCCTTCCGGGCGCGAACCGATGCTGAATTCATCAGCCTGCTTCTGCGAAATACCCAACTGTGAAACGAGCCATTTCCTGGCTGAATTTGCACGGTTCCTCGACAGGGTAGTATTAAACGCAAACGAACCGTCTGCCGATGCCATACCGTATATACTTACGCTGTTGAGTGTGGCAAGGCTGTCGTTCACAATTTTCTGCAAGGTAGACAACATGGCATTCATTTCCTTACGGTTGTCGCCAAGCTCCAGATTGATATCGTAACGGTTTATTATAAACTGCAGCAAAGCCTCGCCCTTGCCCTGCATCACTTTTGGCTTGATTACAAACTCAGGTTCTATCCAGTTAAGCTGCAATGATTTCTTCGGTTCTATAAGTGTAGGCAAGTTTGCTATGTATGCCATATCTACAGTGTCTGTAACCTCGCATTCACCGCATCCGTCGGTGGAAAGTACGGCAATTATGCGCCCTCCATCGATATTTTCCGGAACAGACACACGTTCGATATATGGTATAGACTGATTCTCATGGTTGTTCACTCTTCCTGAATTTTCGGCAAGGGTATCGACATAACCTTCCAGCTTGACGCGACGTTCCATCTTCTTGGAATATATAGGAGCATCAAGCACCATTGCCCTGCATTCCGACACCATAGTATCATTGCTGATAAGTTGTGGCACAATAATCAGACGGCTACGGCTTGAAAACGCACGTGCAGGAACATTTATCATTACATCTACATTTACGGCTGAGGCACTGTCGGGGGTAAGTGTCTTTACCGGATCTACAGTAACCTTTTTCGACTTATCGGGAACCGCACCGGTTGCAACGGCCATCGGAATCAGTCCTAGTAACAGATAATAAGCATATCTTGATTTCATACAGGAAAACTCTTTAATTAAAACAGATAAGATACTGATAGGGCTATCTTGGTAGGGCCCACATAATCTTTCTTCTTGTCCTCATAACATTTCATACACGGCATGTCAGGATATTCCTTATACCACAGACGCGCATATCCTACACCGATAAGCGCTTCAAGATTCCAGTGAGGAGACAAAATCCAGTTATAACCGTAAGTAAAGCCTCCACCCGCAAGATATCCGTCGTAAACCTTGTCTTTGGGAACTGCATAAAATTGTGCCGCATGAAGATGAACTCCAACGAAATGACCTTCAAACGACTCACAAAACCAGTATCGCAATTCGGGCTGTGCAAGCCAGAACTTCATTTTCTTCCCGTTCTTAAACTCCCAGGGATTATACACCGCCTGCAGGTCAGTAGTAAACTGTCTGCCTAATTTGGCCTCCAAACCTATATTGGGCGATAATGTTGCCCAGTAAAGCGTATTTGTCTTCATCGCAACGTTTTGCGCATTAAGCATGTATGCCATAAATACGAAACAGCATAAGGCAAAGACTCTTCTGTATACCAATTTCATCTGTTATAGTTATTGAAATAAATCGGATGCAAAAGTACACATTTAACAAAACCGTCAATTACGAAAAAACGCCAATAAATTATCATTTTGAATCAAAGACCATCCTTACGCAATTCTGCAGCGGTCTTTCCATAGTGCTTTTTACAGAATGCTACGAAATACGAAGGAGACGAGAAACGGTATTTTTCTGAGATTTCGGCAAATGTCAGATTACTCTTTACAATATCATTCAGAATGCTTTCCGACTTACGGGCAAGAAGCCATTTCAGAGCTGTATCATTGAACGATTCCTTGAAACGCCGATTAAATGTGCTCTGGCTCATATTGGCCTTTTTGGCAAACTCCCTGACATCGAATATCTGTTTATAATGTGTAAGGACGAAATCCTTAAAATCAAGATCCTTTCCAAGGACAGGAGAAAAAAACATCGCAAGTTCCTCCTTAGTATAACCGGCACGAAGGTACATGAACAGTTCCTCACGTTTTATCTGATGATAATGTGTACAACCCAAACCTGCCGACAACGCCAAGACAGTAAGATCAACAAACGACCTGATTCTGTCATCAAAAGGCAAACAAAACAACCGGTTATCAAGATTTTCTGGCATGAATTTTTCCAATTGTTTGAGCGAATACATGGAACACATTTTAATATCTCCAGTGAATTTACATAAAAGTATACGTGCTACATTATCATCAGAAGATGTAACTTTTATTTCAAGATTTTTAGGTAAAAGAAATACATTTCCTGCAGTGAGGTGTAATTTACGGTCGATACCATAATTTATTTCTATGTCGCCAACATACAAAAAAACAAGCAGAGTGAAATCAAGATAATTTCTTATGGTTGTTTCACCCGGCTTCACCTCACGTAAAAAAAATAATGCTGTTTCATCTGTAGCATAGTTACTACATCCCCAATGTTCATTTACATAGTACAACTTCATAGAGAATAGTTCTTTTAGACAAATAATTCTTATCATAAAAACAATTCCTATGGTTTACAGAAATGCATGAAAAAAAATCAAGACACCCCACGTTAATAGAATTAACATTTAAACCATAAAAAACAGTAATCTGGGAAGTCTTTTTAACAATAATACAAATCGCCCCCCGTTAAGATTTGATAACATTGTTAAAAATGTAAGCATACTGTAAGTTTCCAATTTTAGGGTAGCCCCTTTTAGACGGGTGCCAGCAGGCACCCGTCTAAAAAAGAGTTCACAAATTTAACGATTATTATTTGCATATTGTCATGGGAAGCAGGTTTTCGTAATCCGTTCTTCCCTTTTTTAATTCTCTGAGCAGCCTGCAGAAGTAATCCCTGAAGGAGACACCTACCTGTTTGCAGGTTATTTTTCCGGAAGGACTGAAGGGGCCTTTACCGGGTACACATACTCTTATTCGGGCGCACGCATGCGCAATGCGCACGGGCGTGCGAAATAGAACCTGGAATTTCCTGAAAACACCTTCATCTTCTGTAAAAAACGACTTGGAATCATACACAAAACGACTTCATCTTCTACGGAAAATGAACGCATCTTTCAAACAAAACGACAAGATGTTTAAAGATACAAAAAAGAGGCTGTCTCAAAATGAGACAGCCTCTTTTTTGATTTTTTTATTTTTTTTAATTATCGTAGGCTTCTTATGTTCCCTATCTTTTCAACCAGAGCAACAATATGAGGCATTGAATCTGGCATCATTTGAAAGCCGTACGAAGCGCTTTACAAAGCTGGTCGGGACATGACGTGGGACGAGAACCACAATGGATACCTTCCAACCGTTCCAGGACATCTTCTACTTTCATGCCTTTTACCAACGCAGAAATACCCTGCAAGTTCCCGTTACATCCACCTGTATAACGGACATTACGGATGATTCCATCTTCAACCTCTATTTCAATATTTGTACTGCACGTGCCTTGAGTTCTATAATTAATGACCATAACAACATTGATTATAACATAAAAAATGTCATTCTGAACAAATCCCGCCTCTTCCTGAAAGGAAATGGGGCATTTATCCAGAATGACACAAAAATAAATTCAAAACGACAAATTATTCTTCGTCTTCAGCCGGCTTCATGTTTGTATAAACGGTCTGGACATCATCAAACTCTTCCAGACGTTCTACCATCTTGTCGATAGTTTCACGCTGTTCCGGAGTGACATCTTTCAGATCGTTCGGAATATAGGTGAAATCACCGCCGACATCCTCGAAACCTGATTCTTCCAAATGTTTCTGGATAGCTGCATAACTCTTCGGATCACCGTAGATAGTGATAGTACCTTCTTCCGGATCTTCATCGTATTCATCTTCTACGTTATAGTCTATCAAATCCAGAATCAACTCTTCCATATCCATGTTTTCCTTCTTCTTGAAGGTAAACACGCACTTGTGATCGAATAAGAAAGCCAGAGAACCGGTAGTACCCAAGTTACCGCCGAACTTGTTAAATACAGAACGGACGTCAGCCACTGTACGGGTTGTATTGTCTGTCAATGTATCAACGAACACAGCCACTCCATGAGGACCGTATCCTTCATAAGTCATACCTTTATAATCGCTCTGGTCCTTACCCATTGCATTCTTGATAGCACGTTCAATGTTATCTTTCGGCATGTTTTCACGCTTACATGTAGCAATAACCGAACGCAGCGTAGGATTGTTCTCCGGCTCCGGTCCACCAGCCTTTACTGCAATAGCAATCTGTTTACCTAGACGGGTAAATGTTTTGGCCATATGGCCCCATCTTTTCAGTTTTGTAGCTTTTCTATATTCAAACGCTCTTCCCATTGGACTATATTTTTAAATTTATTTTTAATAAGTTTTCTTTTTATTTATTATACTGAACAAGCTTCCTGTATTTCCAGTATCCTATTCCACTAATCAGTAAGCATCCCAAGCCACCCGCAATGGCCAATCCATTCTTCCATGGCGCATTGAGAGAAAAATCCCAAAGGACTCTTGCAGCCTGAAACGCAAGTACCAAACCCACGGAAAATGCTGTCAGGCATCTCCGCTTAGCTTTCAAGTGATAATCTGGTTTTATATCGTAACGCATCATTCAGTGCTTTATCTTATCGAAGTACGGCCCCCAGCTTGTTCTGCAGGTTGCCAATCAGCTTCTGCATGAGCTTGTCAATCTGCTTGTCGTTCAAAGTAGCATTCTCATCCTGAAGCATGAAGCTCACGGCATAGCTCTTCTTCCCAGCCTCCAGGTTCTTGCCTTCATAAACGTCGAACAATTCTACACTCTTCAGCAACTTACGATCTGTTTCGTAAGCGACCTTTTCAATTTCTGCGAACTGCACCTTCTTGTCGATAAGCAAGGCAAGGTCACGCTTGACAGCAGGGAACTTTGAAATTTCCTTGAATGTAACCACATTGTTCTTGACAGCCTTCATCAGTTCTGTCCAGTTCAGGTCGGCAAAATAGACTTCGTTATCAATATCGAACTTCTTCTGAAGTTTCTTATGCAATGTTCCGAAAGTAGCCAACAACTTACCGCCACGAGTATGGACAGAAATGGCCGCAGCATAAATGTCATCGGTAAGGTTACCGAATACCAATGAACCGAAATTCAGTCCCAGACGGCGGAAAATATTCAGCACGTATGCCTTCAATTCGTATACGGAAGACTGTTCGTCTGGATGAGCCCAAGAGTTGCTTACACGCTTACCGGTCACCCACAAACCCATATGCAGTTCTTCTGAATAGGCAGCCAGCACTTTTTCAGGATTCTTCTTTTCGGCATGGAAATGATAACAGTTACCGAATTCAAAGAACTTCAAGTCGGCGTTCTTACGGTTTGCGTTATGCTGGATGCTTTCCAAACCACCGAACAGCAGCGTAGCACGCATTACATTCAAGTCATTGCTCAGCGGATTCATCACACGGACCAGATTTTCCGGTCTGTATGTTTCCAGACCATCGTAATATGCAGCAGCCGTCAATGAATTGTTCAATATTTCATTGAAACCGCAGCCTACCAGCTGTTCGGATACCAGATTCTGCAATTTTACTGATTTGTCGACAGCACCCTTTACACTCAAGCTGGACTTCAAGGCCGTAGGAATCTCTACATTGTTATAACCATAAATACGGAGAATATCCTCAACGACGTCGCACGGGCGCTGGACATCTACCCGATAGGCAGGAACAACCAGAGACAAGCCCTCCGGAGTTTCGTTGATAATTTTCATCTCCAGACTTGTCACGATACTCTTGATCGTTTCAACCGGAATAACCTTTCCGACCAATGAATTTATATAGTCAAAAGTCAGCTCAACCTGGAAATCGTTGATCGGAGTTGGATAATTATCCTTGATTTCAGAAGCAATCTCACCGCCGGCCAGTTCCTTGACCAATAAAGCAGCTTCCTTCAATGCATAAATTGTTCCATGCGGATCAATACCACGTTCGAAACGGAACGAAGAATCGGTACTCAAACCATGGCGGCGTGCAGTCTTACGCACCCAAGTAGGATGGAAATAAGCACTTTCCAGGAACACATCCTTAGTGGCTTCCGTAGTACCCGAGTCCAGACCGCCGAAAACACCGGCAATACACATCGGTTCCTCTACATTGCAGATCATCAGATCGCGGTCGGACAACTTACGTTCCACCTCATCCAGCGTAACGAACGGAGTACCTTCGGGGCAAGTCTTCACCACAATCTTTCCGCCCTTTATCTTGTCGGCGTCAAAACAATGCATAGGCTGTCCGTATGCATGCAGAATATAATTGGTAATATCCACAATATTGTTGATCGGACGGACTCCAATCGTACGCAACTTGTTCTGCAGCCATTCCGGACTTTCCTTGACTGTCACATTCTTGATGGCCACACCGGCGTAACGCGGACATGCTTCCGTATTTTCCACCACAATATCGATATCCATATCATGATTGTCGACTTTAAACGCATCGACAGAAGGACGTGTCAATGAAGCCTGATAACCGTTCTGAACCAACCATGCATACAAGTCACGGGCTACACCGTAATGAGAACATGCATCAGCACGGTTAGGGGTAATATCCACTTCAAAAACGTAATCACTCTTGATATTGTAATAATCTTTGGCCAGAGTTCCAGGAACGACATCGGCCGGCAGTACGATAATCCCCTCATGACTTGTACCTATACCGATTTCATCTTCAGCACAGATCATACCGTTTGACTCCACGCCACGCAGCTTTGACCTTTTGATGGTTATACATTGGTCGCCGTCATACAGCTTGGTACCTATCGTAGCTACCACAACTTTCTGTCCGGCTGCCACATTTGCTGCACCGCAAACTATCTGTACAGGCTCTCCTTGTCCCAGATTGACAGTAGTGATATGCATGTGGTCTGAATTCGGATGCGGCTCACAAGTCAGGACTTCACCGATAACCAGTCCCTCCAGTCCGCCTTTGATGGATTGAACTTCCTCTACCCCATCAGTTTCCAGTCCGATAGAGGTAAGTGCGGCTGACACTTCTTCGGGTGTCAAATCAAAATTGACATACTCCTTCAGCCAATTATAAGAAATATTCATATGGTATAGTTTTATGTATTTCTAGAAATGATGTGCAAATTTAATACAAATATTTGGTATACAACAGGAGAGTTCCCTTTTTTATTCATCCGTATCAGAACGGAACCTCATTGACCGGCCCTCCAAAAGGATTCGCCGGTTGCGACATATCTTCTACCGAAGGTGGTGGCGGAACAAAACTCTGCCCTCCTCCGTCATTCATTTTCGAACGGAGTACGGGTGCTGCATTCTCCTCACCCGGCATCGGCACAATCATATCGTCATCCGGATTCTGGAAACGGGCGAATTCGGCACGGAAACGCAGGAGCACATCTCCCACGGCACCGTTACGGTGCTTGGCAATAATGATTTCCGCCATACCATGAAGGTCATTCCCTTTATCATCGGTATAAATCTTATAATATTCAGGACGATGTATGAAGCATACCATATCGGCATCCTGCTCAATGGCTCCCGATTCACGCAAATCACTCAGCTGCGGCCGCTTGCCTTCAATACCTTCACGGTTCTCCACCCCACGGTTCAGCTGGCTCAACGCTACAATAGGAATATTGAGTTCCTTCGCCAGTCCCTTCAAGGAACGGGATATGGTGCTGACCTCTTCCTGACGGCTGCCATACGACATTCCGCTTGCGTTCATCAGCTGAAGGTAGTCGATGATTATGATCTTCACCCCATGTTCGCGCACCAGACGGCGGGCCTTGGTACGAAGTTCGAATACCGACAGGGAAGGAGTATCATCCACATAAAGCGGAGCGTCATACAGTTCCTTTATCTTATAGTCCAACTGTCCCCACTCATACGGAGCCAGCTGTCCGCTCTTGATCTTCTCACCAGGAATTTCACAGACATTCACAATCAGACGGTTGACCAGCTGGACATTACTCATTTCAAGAGAGAAAAGAGCCACCGGGACCTTGTTATTCACCGCCATATTCTTCGCCATGGAAAGAACAAAAGCCGTCTTACCCATCGCCGGACGGGCCGCAATGATAATCAGGTCGGAATTCTGCCATCCGGACGTCATCTTATCCAACTGATGAAAGCCGCTGGAAAGACCACTCAGACCATCGGTACGTGCAGCAGCCTTCTGAAGCATCTCGTAAGCTTCCTGAATAACCGGATTAATCTGAGTATAATCCTTTTTCATATTCTGCTGAGATATCTCAAACAGCTTGCCTTCGGCTTCCTGCATCAAATCATCAACATCCTGCGTCTCGTCAAAAGCCTTTGTCTGAATATTACTGGTAAAGGATATCAGTTCACGGGCCAGGAACTTCTGGGCTATGATACGCGCATGATATTCGATGTGGGCTGAAGAAGCGACCTTACCACTGAGCTGGGTAATATAGAAAGGTCCTCCTACTTCCTCCAAATCACCCCGAGACCGCAACTGTTCGGTCACAGTCAATATATCGATCGGCTTCTGCTGGATAGCCAGATCTGTAATAGCAGCGTAAATCAGCTGGTTACGGTGTTCATAGAAAGATTCGGGACGAAGAATCTCACTCACCAACGAATAAGCGTCCTTCTCTATCATCAATGCTCCCAATACCGCTTCTTCCAGTTCGGGAGCCTGTGGTTGCAAATGTCCGTATTCGTCTACCGGTTTCGTCTTTGTAGCCTTGGGAACACGGGTCGTTCTTCTTGTTTCTGCCATGTATCAATTAACTTAAAGTGGGGCAAAGATAAGCAATTTATAGAACCGGAGTCTCAATACCCTTAGAAATATCTGTATGACGGAACGTATTTCAGACCGGATTATCCGACTCGAAAAGATTCCGATTAGGGAACAAAGCACCGTATTTTCTTCTGCACATTTCAAACAGTTTAGCTGTTTCCCTGGTAAAATAGGGGCCTCTCCATGTACTCGTATTCGTAATCAGAACCCAACATTCACCGTCTTTGTAACGCTTTACCAACGCACTTGTACCCGACAAGGTCCCGCTTCTCACCCACTCTCCATTCTTCTTCACATCGGCCCATCCCAACGGGAAAGTACTCCTGTCTATATAGGCAGTCATAGCCTCTATACTCCGGCGGTCCAGTATATCCGGGACAACAGAGTCCATATCGACCGAAGCCACCAGCCTACATATTTCTGCAGCCGAAGCACACCAAGCGCCGGCTCCTGCCAGATTATGGACATCATTTCCTCCATAACAACGTTCAACCTGATTCCCGCTGTTATTATATTCATCGACCAGTCCTGCCTTATCATGCACATAATATTTCACTTCATTCGGATACTTGTCCTTATAATAATTTCCGGCAATACGAAAGTCAAAGCAACCTGCCGGTTCAAGCACTTCTTTCCTCATGAATGTTTCATAATCCATCCCCGACACCTTTTCTATAATCATAGACAATAACAGATACCCGAAATTAGAATAACGCTGCCAGGTTCCCGGATCGTACCGCAATGACCGCCTTAAAATAATTTTCAACAAAGTTTCATGATCTGGAGCAGAAGTCAGATTATTGCCGATCATAATATACCGTGTAGAGAACATCGGATCACCCTGACGGTTGGTAAATCCGGCTCTATGACGCAACAGGTCTTCGACCGAAATCTTATAATACCGTTTATCGCGGATGGAACCGGCATAAGCCGTATCGTTCAAGATTCCGGAAGGCCCGAAAACCTTGTCAGTAAGTTTCAGCTTCTTTTCTTCCTGCAACTTCATAATCCCCACAGCCGTGACCAGTTTGGATACAGATGCCATACGGAGAATATGTGAAGGCTCCATCCTGATACCTTTCTCCTCCTCGGCCCATCCATAGCCTTTGGCATAAAGCAAGGAATCATTACGGGAAACCGCCAGAGAAACTCCCTTTATCCCCCACTTCCGCATAAAACGTTCAATATCCCGGTCCATTTTCTGCAGCTCCTCACAATCGGACAACCGGTTAGTCAACATTTCATTCAGATGAATCTGTTCCGGTTCATCATCCACAGGGACACTGGCTGCAGTATCTTCCACAGAAGAAAAAGAAGAAACTCCCACTACACATATAAAGACAAGAACAACAATGACGGATACTGATACAATATATTTCTTTTTCATATAAGACTACTTGTAAAGCATTTTAATTTGCGGGAGAATCCCGCAAACAAAGATACAAATACTTCCAGTATATGAATCATATTTATAGATTTTTACATCAAACCAGAAAATGTGCCGGACAGTTGCTTTGAATGAAAAACGACCGATAATGATATTGCCATATCCCAATCATTTCCCTTATTCCCGTCTGTTTATATTATTTCTCATAAATCCATTCGGTAATCAGAGTAGTTTTTATATCTTTGAAAAAATAAAAAACACACATACATTATGATTACTTTTCCGAACGCCAAAATAAATTTTGGATTAAATATTATTGAAAAACGCTCTGACGGTTACCACAATCTGGAAACCATTTTCTATCCTATCAACCTACAAGATGCATTGGAAGTAAACCGACTCGAGAACAGCCCTCTGCCATACAGGTTACGACTTAGCGGAACAGCCATTGACGGAGATCCAGAACAGAATCTGGTAGTAAAGGCTTACAAATTATTGAGTGAGAAATACAAAATGCCTCCCGTAGACATCCACCTGTTCAAACACATACCTACCGGTGCAGGATTAGGAGGAGGCTCTTCCGACTGTGCCTTTATGATCAAAGTCCTGAACGAGAAATTCCGCCTCGGCATGACACTGTCCGAAATGGAAGAATACGCCGCACAGTTAGGAGCCGACTGCGCCTTCTTTATCCAGAACCAGCCCGTATTCGCTACAGGCATAGGAAATATATTTGAACGTATACAATTGTCTTTAAACGGTTATCATATCATTCTGGTCAAACCCAATATTTTTGTCTCGACACGGGACGCTTTTGCACATATCCATCCCAAATATCCGGATATATCATTGAAGGAAGTGATACAGATGCCCGTAGACACCTGGAAGGATCACATGAAAAATGATTTTGAAAACAGCGTCTTTGCCAAATATCCGGAAATTGCAGCCATCAAAGACAAACTGTACGATATGGGCGCCATCTATGCATCCATGTCGGGATCCGGATCGGCGGTGTACGGACTTTTCAAGAAGCACATAGAGAACGTAGATGAAATCTTTGCCGGCTGTTTCTGCCGCCAACGTGAAATGATCTGAATCCAGTTATGGTAATGCTGTATACTGATTATATCCATCGGTTTTCTCACAAAATAACTGGTATTCCCTTGCCGGTTGCTTTTACCTTTCCATTTCACTACACGCCCCATAAATTGACGATACTGGCAGCCGATGAAGTACAAGCCTATTTAAGAAGCCGTACTGACTGGGAAGAAGAACTGCACGCCGGAAAAATGTTCGGTGTACTTGTGGTACGTACCTCCAACGGCCAGATCGGATATCTAGCCGCGTTTTCCGGTAACCTGGCGGGAAGTAACCTGCATGACTTTTTCGTTCCTCCCATATATGACCTTCTGAAACCCGACGGATTTTTCCGTATAGAGGAAGCCAACATCTCTGCCATCAACATGCAAATCAAAAAGATGGAAGAAAGCATGGAATACCAGTCTGCACGCACAACGTTAGCCGAAACAACATCTATGGCAGAACAACAATTAAGCAAAGCCAAACACGCACTGAAAGAAGCCAAGGCAGAACGCGAAAAGAAAAGGGCTCAAGGAGTTGATGAAACAGAACTGAAACGGATGGAAAGGGAAAGCCAGTTCCAGAAAGCAGAGTATAAACGGATGGAAAGAAGGATGAAAGACGAAATTAATGTCTACACAGAAAAGCTTCAGACAATTGAAAAGACAATTGACCAATTGAAGCAGGAACGGCGGAAGCGCTCTGCCCGTCTGCAGCAACAACTGTTCGAACAGTTCCACATTCTCAATGCAAAAGGTGAAATAAAGGATCTTTGTGAAATATTCAAAGATACACCACAAAAGACCCCGCCGGCCGGTGCCGGTGAATGTGCCCTACCCAAACTCCTGCAATTTGCCTATCTGCACCGGTTAGAACCACTGGCTATGGGAGAGTTCTGGTGGGGAATGTCGCCGAAAGATGAAATCCGCCATGAAGGACACTTCTACCCTTCCTGTAAAAGCAAATGCGAACCTATACTGAAACATATGCTGATAGGACTCAAGGTTGAAAAAAATCCGCTGGCAGAAAACATACACAAGGACACTCCCCTCGAAATTATCTACGAAGATGAATGGATTGTCGTCATTAACAAGCCTGCTGGCATGTTGTCTGTCCCTGGCAAAGACAACCTTGATTCAGTAAGCCAACGCCTGCATAGACTGTATCCTCATGCTACCGGCCCACTCATTGTCCATAGGCTCGACATGGCTACATCCGGCCTGATGCTGGCAGCCAAAGACAAGAATATCCATCAACAGCTGCAAGCCCTCTTTGAAACCAGAAAAATCAAGAAACGGTACACGGCAATCCTGGAAGGAAACGTTCCCGACAATGAAGGAAAAATAACACTCCCCCTTTGTCCGGACATCAATGACCGTCCCCGCCAAAGAGTAGACTACGAATATGGAAAACCGGCTGTCACACTCTATAAAGTGTTGGAAAAAACACCTGATGAAACCCTGGTGTCATTCTATCCCCAAACAGGAAGGACACATCAATTGCGTGTACATGCAGCTCATAACCAAGGATTGAACTGCCCCATTAAAGGAGATGAGCTTTACGGAAAAAAATCCGACCGTCTTTATCTGCATGCAACAGAACTGAGTTTCATCCATCCGGTAACAGGAAAAAAAATGCACATTATCAAAGAATCCGGATTCTCAATAACATGATATAGGAAAGGAATCTCTACCCTTTCTTTACATTATGTTTCCGAAGATTAAATTTTGTTATTCAAATAAACCTTTATCCCAACTTTCTGTCAAACCACCAGAAAGCGCGCTAAAGTAGAACTTATAAAAAATTCAGAACGTATGAAAAAAAGTCGTATACTTTCAACTTTGGTTATTGCAGCAATATGCTGCAGCAGTAGTGTATTTGCACAACCAGACTCTAAAGCTCCTCAAAGAAAACAACTCACCCAAGAAGAGCGGATTGAAATGAGAATCGAACGGATGGAACGTGAACTGATGCTGGATGACAAGACATCCGAAAAATTCGCTTCTCTATATAAAGAATATATAGAAGCAATGAAACAATGCCGTCCGGATTGCAAAAAAGAAATGAAAAAAGGAGAATGTCCCAAAAGAAACGAAATGACCGATGAGGACCTCTGCAAGAGAATGGAAGCATGTTTTGCCATGCAGAAAAAGGCAATCGAGACAAAAGAAACTTATTACAATAAGTTCAAAAAAATCTTGAATGCACGCCAACTGGAAAAATTATTCTGCAATCATGGCCGTCCTGGCATAATGGGTCCCAAAGGAAAACGCCAGTTCAAAAATCCCATGGCACAGCAAGGAGGACATGAAAAGCCATGTGGCAAGGCCGGATGCCACCACCAAGGCCCTCAAAACCCATGAAAAACGAAAGCGCGGAACAGATCTGCGAAAAATATGCAACAGAATGGAAAAATCCCCAGTTCATCATTGAACCGGGGATTTTCCTATTATAACACAATCAGACGGAATACAAATCAATAAGCATGTTCGTCTTCTTTCAACTCTTTAGATGTTATCGGTTTATTATCTATAGCCCTCCAGGCATAAACGATATAAGCCAAGACAAACGGAACCAGAATAGAAACATATGCCATTGTCTTCAACGTAAATTTACTGGAGCAGCTGTTCGCCAACGTCAATGAACTTTGTATGTCGGCCACAGACGGATAATAAGCTGTATCATTATATCCCACAGATAGCAACAAAGCCAGAACTGTCAATACAGTCCCTATGCCAGAGAACCAGATTCCTTTGGTATACGACGTCTTAAATATACTCATACCTAATCCATACAACACACCGACAACACCCACTAGGAACACAATCAACAAAACCGGCATAGCTGTCAGATTATGAAAATATTTATACGGCTCCATAACAATCTCACCAGTCTCTGCAACTACGGCAAAACCATCTTTCAATAATGTACGGATAACAAAAGCCAAAAAGAACACAAGGAAAGGAACGGCATCACTGATCAGTTGACGACGACAACGTGGAATCAGTTCATTGTCACGTATATTATTGATGAAATAAAGATTTCCCAATAGACGGGCCAGGAAAAATACAGCCAGACCTAGAATCAGGTTCCAAGGGTCACCGAATGCATCCAGTCCGTGCCATCCGTTAGCCCAACTACTGATTACAGGCATCATCCTATCGGTCATGTTCACCTTATCTACAATAAAGTTAGACCCGTTGAAGAATGTAGCTACAGCAGCTCCTAACAATACAGGACCGACCACTCCGTTAACAACCAAAAAATACTGGTAAGTACGTTTACCTAACAGATTTCCCAATTTTGACTGAAATTCATAAGACACGGCCTGTAATACAAAGCTAAAGAGAATAATCATCCATAACCAATATGCACCACCAAAACTTGTACTGTAGAACAAAGGGAAAGAAGCAAAGAAAGCGCCGCCAAACGTCACCAATGTAGTGAAAGTAAATTCCCATTTCCTCCCGGTTGAATTAACCAGCAGCGTACGTTCTTCGTCTGTACGTCCCAAACGGAACAACAGCGAATTTCCTCCCTGCACGAACAACAGGAACACCAATATTGCTCCAAGCAAAGAGACCAAGAACCACCAATAGTTCTGTAAGAATATATATGTAGAATCCATAAACCTATATTTTAGATGTAATTATCTTAACTCCTATTCAATCAGTTGTTTCAGGGCCTTTCTTTATAGCCTTTATCATGATGCCAATCTCTGCTATCAACAGGACAGTGAACATAATCAAGAAGATAAAGAACGTTGTCTGAACCGCACCGGTTTCCAATCGGGATACTGCCGCATTCAACGGCAGCAGATCCTGGATAGCCCATGGCTGACGTCCAACTTCGGCTACAATCCAACCAGCCTGACTGGCAATATAAGCCAGTGGAATGCTCCATAAAGCAATCCAATGCAACCAAGTAAGCTTTGACAACTTATGTTTCCATGCCACCAACAGAACCACAACAAAAAATGCAAGGAAATACATTCCCAGACCAACCATAACACGGAACGACCAGAAAAGCAACCATACATTAGGGACCAATGTATTCGGATCCTGGATATAGCCGTATCCGAAATATGGCATGTTTGCTTTAATAACCTCTTCCGACGCTTGCATACCGGCCTCATCACCCTCCTGTTTAGCCTGCCGGAAATCGGCCAACGCATTGACCGCTTTCTTTCCGCGCTCCATCTTTTCTATTACAGGCAATGCGGTTGAACCATCTTCCAAAGTATATCCTCCCAACAACAAATTATTGATACCCGGTACATATCCGTCCACATCGCGTGTAGCCAGGAATGAAAGCATGGAAGGAATTTTGATGTCACCCACTACAGTCAAAGGCTCTCCAGTACCACCGTCATACAAAGCCTCCATTGCAGCCAGTTTCATCGGCTGCACCTGCGCCACCTGATAAGCTGCCTTATCTCCGGAACCGGCTGTCACCAACGTAGCAAACAAACCTACCCATGCAGCTACCTTCATGCTGCCTACAGCAAATTCCTTCTCACGTTTACGGATAAGATACCATGCACTGACACCTATAACAAAAGCAGCGCCCAACATCCAGCTACTCAAAACGGTATGGAAAAACTTCATAACAGCCACCGGCGAAAATGCCACAGACATAAAATCGACCATTTCATTCCTAACCGTATCCGGATTGAATTCCATCCCTACCGGATACTGCATCCATGAATTGGCAACCAAAATCCACCAAGCGGAGATGGTGGCACCTAAACCTGTAAGCCATGTAGCTGCCAGATGGAACTTTTTACTGACCTTGTTCCATCCGAAAAACATTACGGCTACAAAAGTGGCCTCCATAAAAAATGCCAGAATTCCTTCTATGGCCAATGGAGCTCCGAATATATCTCCTACAAACCAGGAATAGTTGCTCCAGTTAGTTCCAAATTGAAACTCCAGAATCAATCCAGTAGCAACACCTACCGCAAAATTAATCCCGAACAACTTCATCCAAAACTTCACTGTACGCTTCCAGAATTCATTACCTGAAATAACATACAGTGTCTCCATCAGTCCCATTATCACCGCCAACCCTAAAGTCAGAGGAACAAACAGCCAATGGTACATCGCAGTCAGGGCAAACTGTGCCCTTGACCAATCAATCATCGATGTGTCAATGCTTCCTAACATAAAATACTTATTTAAAAGGTTAATGATTATTTTCTGCTGCACGGTCTACCAGTTCACTCCCGACAAACTCTTCCTTTTCCTCCGTCGTCTTACCCTTCAGAAAAGAGGGGAAAAAGAATAATTTCAAGATAAAGAACATGATAAAAAGCTTGATCAGAATCAACAGCCATAATGTACGGCCTATAGTCATACTCCTAAAGCCATCTAAATAGAAATGCCATATAGATACCAGAAACTTTTTGGTCATAATTGAATTTTATAATCATTACAAAGAAAAGTCATTTATCGGTAAAAAACAAGATTTAATCCCGATAAATTATCCATTAATCTAGTTCTTTTGCAGAGCATAATAAGGTATTTTACTTTTGCATCAGTCAATTAAAGCAATAAAACATGAAACAAAAAGCATTATGCCTCATCGCCTTTCTTTCGGCAACCGCTCCCTTCATGGCCCAAGAAAGCAGCAAGGAATGGACGCTGGAAGATTGCATTAATTATGCATTGGACAAAAACATTCAGCTTCAACAGAACAAAAACGCTCTAGAAGAAAGTGAAATTGAAATCAAAAGTGCCAAGGCTGCATTGTTTCCAAGTCTCTCTTTCAGTACAAGCCACAACCTGGTAAACCGCCCCTACCAGGAAAACAGTAATACAGTCAGCGGAACAGAAATTATCCAAAGTTCCGATAAAAGTACTTATAACGGGAATTATAATTTAAGCGCACAATGGACTGTATGGAACGGTGGCCGCCGGCTGAATAACATCAAACAGCAAAAGACCAACCGTGATATAGCGAATCTGAATGTAGCCGAAACAGAAAATATGCTCCAGGAAGAAATTACGAAACTGTTTGTCCAGATTCTATATGCCGATGAGTCTGTAAAGATAAATCAGAATACATTGGAAACCAGTAAGGCCACTTATCAACGTGGGGAGGAACTGTATGAAGAAGGCAGTATTTCCAAAGCCGATCTCGCCCAACTGGAAGCACAGGTAGGGAACGACCAGTACCAATTGGTCACTTCCGAAAGTACCCTACGCAACTACAAGCTTCAGTTGAAACAAATGCTAGAGCTTGACGGTACAGCCGAAATGAACCTGATTCTTCCGCAACTAAATGACGATGATGTCCTAAAAATGTTGCCAAGCCAGATTGATGTATACCAGACCGCATTGGCCAACCGTCCTGAAATACAGAGTGGAAAACTAAGCATCGACAATGCAAAGTTGGCAATTTCGGCTGCCAAATCAGGATATTACCCGACAATCAGCATGAACGCTTCAAGCAGCAGTACCACTAACAGTGCCAGTACCAGAAACTGGGCAGACCAGATAAAATATGGATGGAACAATATAATAGGTATTACATTAAGTGTTCCGATTTTCGATAACCGGCAAAACAAGACGAATGTCCAGAAAGCCCAGATCCAATACAGCAATACCCAGCTTGATCTGGAAACAAAGCAGAAAGAATTGTATAGCAACATAGAAACATTATGGCTCG
Source organism: Bacteroides ilei (assembly GCF_900128495.1). Classification (GTDB taxonomy): domain Bacteria; phylum Bacteroidota; class Bacteroidia; order Bacteroidales; family Bacteroidaceae; genus Phocaeicola; species Phocaeicola ilei. The sequence goes on along the minus strand of NZ_LT635801.1, from coordinate 1,231,475 downwards.
ATGCATTAAACGCACAGCAACAGTACAATGCAGCCGAAAGCAAATTAAAAAGTTGCCAAACCAGTTATGACATGGTAAGCGAACAATTCAACCTGGGCATGAAAAATACAGTAGAACTGCTTACTGAAAAGAACAACCTTCTAAGTGCAAAACAACAAAAAGTACAAGCCAAATACATGGCGATATTGAACCGTACCCTACTGAATTTTTATGCAGGAGAAAAAATCAACTTATAAAATAACTAAGGAATCAAACATATGAAAAAGAAAACAATTATCATTATCGCCGTAGCGGTATTAGTTGTCATTGCAGGCGGTTTCTGGATTTTCGGAGGATCGGGAGTGCAGAATAAAATAGACTTTGCAACAGAAAAGGCATCCATAGGCTCCGTAAGCAACTCCATTACAGCTACAGGGACTATTGAACCAGTAACCGAAGTTGAAGTCGGTACCCAGGTATCAGGTATCATCGATAAAATCTATATCGATTATAACTCTGTGGTCAAAAAAGGAGAAGTAATAGCCGAAATGGATAAAGTCACTCTGATTAGCGACTTACAGTCTTCCCAGGCGACTTATGATGGTGCAAAAGCAGAATATGACTATCAGAAAAAGCTATATGAACGTAACAAGAAGCTACATCAGAAAAATCTGATCAGTGATACTGATTATGAAGAATCGACATATAACTACCAACGTGCCAAAAGTTCTTACGAACAAGCTGAAGCAGCTTTATCGAAAGCCCAACGTAATCTTTCTTATGCAACCATTACTTCGCCTATCGATGGAGTAGTTACAAGTAAAGATGTAGAAGAAGGCCAGACTGTAGCATCCGGTTTCGAAACACCGACATTATTTACAATTGCAGCCGACCTGACAAAAATGCAGGTAGTAGCCGATGTTGATGAAGCAGATATTGCGGGAATAAAAGAAGGATCACGTGTTACCTTCACTGTTGATGCCTACCCGAACGATGTATTTGAAGGGCAAGTCTATCAGATACGCCTAGGAAGTACCAACAGTTCCAGTTCAACAAGCAGCTCTACCACAACTACAGTCGTAACATATGAAGTTGTCATTACAGCCGACAATCCCGACCTGAAACTGAAGCCACGCCTGACTGCCAATGTCACAATCTATACCAATGAACGCAACAATGTATTAACCGTACCATCAAAAGCTTTGAGATTTACTCCTGACCAACAAATTGCGGGAAAACGGACCATACAAGATTGTGAAGGCAAACAGAAAGTCTGGACTCTTGAAAACAACACTTTCATTGCACATCCTGTAAAGACTGGAATCAGTGACGGGAGCAAAACTGAAATACTGGAAGGCATAACAGAAGGTACCGCGGTTGTAACAGAAACAATACTCAAAGGTTCAATTCCGGAAACACAAGAAGGATCTTCCGGTGAAAGTGAACGTAGTCCATTCATGCCAGGCCCTCCGGGAAACAACAAGAAAAAATAATAAAATCGGGTGATCATGAATAATAATAAAGTAGTCATAGAATTACAAAACATCAAACGGAACTTCCTGGTAGGCGATGAAGTGGTTCATGCTTTACGAGGCATCTCATTTACCATCCGTGAAGGTGAATTTGTTACAATCATGGGAACCTCCGGGTCCGGAAAATCCACCTTACTGAACACTTTGGGATGTCTGGATACTCCGACAAGTGGAGAATATCTTCTGGATGGTGTATCCGTACGCACCATGAGCAAGCCTCAGCGTGCCATATTGCGCAACCGTAAGATAGGTTTCGTTTTCCAGAACTATAACTTGCTGCCCAAGACAACAGCCATAGAGAATGTGGAATTACCGTTGATGTATAACTCCAGCGTAAGTGCTGCCGAAAGGCGTAAACGAGCCATTGACGCACTGATAGCTGTAGGGTTAGGAGACCGATTGGAACATAAATCCAACCAGATGTCGGGTGGACAGATGCAACGTGTTGCCATAGCACGTGCGTTAGTAAACAATCCGGCTGTAATCCTGGCCGATGAAGCAACCGGTAACCTGGACACACGAACCTCTTTTGAGATTCTTGTACTTTTCCAGAAACTGCACGCCGAAGGAAGAACGATCATCTTCGTTACACACAACCCGGAACTGTCACAATACAGTAGCCGCAATATCCGCCTGCGTGACGGACACGTAATTGAAGATACGGTAAATAACCATATTCTTTCGGCAGCAGAAGCTCTGGCAGCCTTACCTAAAAATGATGAAGACTAATTAAGAAAAAAATGAACGGTACAAATCTATTTAAAATAGCACTGAGAGCATTGTCAAACAACAAGCTGCGTGCCTTTTTGACCATGTTGGGAATCATAATCGGTGTCGCTTCTGTCATTGCCATGCTAGCCATCGGACAAGGTTCAAAGAAAAGTATCCAGAAACAGATTTCGGAAATGGGTTCGAATATGATCATGATCCATCCGGGAGCTGAGATGCGTGGAGGGGTCCGTCAGGATCCATCCTCCATGCAAACCCTGAAACTGGAAAACTATGAAACGTTACGTGACGAATGTATGTTCCTTTCTGCCATCAGTCCGAACGTATCTTCTTCAGGGCAATTGATTGCCGGAGCCAATAACTACCCCTCTTCTGTCAGTGGCGTCAGCATTGACTACCTGACAATCCGCCAACTGACTGTAGAAGAAGGAGAAATGTTTACTGAAAATGACATCCATACAGCAGCAAAAGTATGTGTAATCGGTAAAACCATTGTCGACAATCTGTTTCCCGACGGATCAGACCCGATAGGCAAAGTAATCCGTTGCAATAAGATACCTTTGCGGGTTATCGGTGTCTTGAAATCGAAAGGCTACAACTCAATGGGTATGGACCAGGATGACATCGTACTGGCGCCTTATACTACAGTAATGAAACGTTTGTTAGCCCAGACTTACCTCAGCGAAATTTTTGCTTCGGCCCTGACAGAAGATATGACCGACGAAGCTGTCGATGAAATTACAGAAACTCTCCGCCGCGAACACAAACTGAAAGAAAGTGACGAAGATGACTTTACCATCCGTACACAACAGGAGCTCAGCTCCATGCTGAATACTACAACCGATCTGATGACAACCCTACTGGCCTGCATTGCCGGTATATCATTGGTAGTCGGCGGTATAGGAATTATGAATATCATGTATGTATCAGTGACTGAACGGACACGTGAAATCGGTCTGAGAATGTCTGTAGGAGCCCGTGGGGTAGATATATTGTCACAATTCCTTATAGAATCCATCCTTATCAGTATAACCGGCGGTCTCATCGGTGTAGTTCTGGGGTGTGGCGCCAGTTTCATCATCAAAACTGTAGCACATTGGCCTGTCTACATCCAGCCATGGAGTGTCCTGCTCTCATTTGCTGTATGTACCTTTACCGGCGTATTCTTTGGATGGTACCCTGCCAAAAAAGCAGCCGATCTGGATCCGATTGAAGCATTAAGATATGAATAATATCAAAGCAATGCATAATACAATATAATTTTCCTATAGAGCTTGTGAAAGCTCTCTTTTTAACTTTGTTCTTCATAACTTTGGTTTCCTTGTCCGGTTGCCGGAAGCATTTTATGCTGAAAGCAACCGGACTTTTTACAAAAAACATTATTTTTGCTTATAATCGTTTCCTATAATTATATATTATGAAACATACCATCAATATCACTCACCGCACGCTGGAAATACTCATACACATCACGTGTTGGGGCTTTGTCTTTGCTTTCCCGTTATTCTTTACCCAACGGAATAACGGAAGCATCAACTGGTCGGCCTATATCCATCACAGTATTGTCCCTACCACATTATTCATTATTTTCTATATAAACTATTTTCTGCTTATTCCCTTTATTTTATTTAAGGAAAAAAACAAAGAATTCGTATTCAGCAATATTGTACTGATTGCAGGTATGGCTATCGGATTACACTATTGGAATTCTTTCCGCCTTATGCCTCCTCCGACAGACCGGCCCACACCTCCTCCCTATATCTTTTATTTACGTGACATAGCCAGTCTGATATTTTCCGTCGGACTAAGTGTCGCAATCCGTATGAGTATCCGCTGGAGTGAAACTGAAACCGCACGAAGAGAAGCGGTCAAGAGCCGCACGGAAGCAGAACTGAAAAATCTCAGGAACCAATTGAATCCCCATTTCCTGCTTAACACCTTGAACAACATCTATGCCTTGATTTCTTTTGATACAGACAAGGCACAACAAGCCATACAAGAGCTAAGCAAATTGCTCAGATATGTATTATACGATAACCAACAGATGTTTGTACCATTAAAAAAAGAAATAGACTTTATATGTAACTACATAGAACTGATGCGGATCAGGGTTTCCTCACAGGTCAGTATTACAACAAACTTCGACATAAAACCGGAAAGTCACACTTTCATTGCGCCACTCATATTCATTTCTCTGATTGAAAACGCATTCAAACACGGAATATCCTCTACCGAAACAAGCTTTATCGACATTTCCATAACAGAAACCGACAACGAAATATGCTGTACCATACGAAATAGCAATTACCCGAAAAACCAGACTGATAAAAGTGGTTCCGGAATCGGCCTGGAACAAGTCAAAAAGCGCCTGGAGCTTGTTTATCCCAATGCATACAAATGGGACAAGTATGTATCAAAAGACAACAAAGAATACACCTCTACAATTAAAATATATCCCAATAATACACTCAACAAATATTGATAAACCATGAAACTGCGTTGCGCCATTGTTGACGATGAACCTCTAGCGTTAGGACTGCTGGAAAGTTATGTAAAAAAAACACCGTTACTGGAACTGAACGGAGCCTACTCAAGTGCAATTCAGGCCATGAAAAATCTACCGGAAAATCCTGTAAACCTTATTTTCCTCGATATTCAGATGCCTGAATTGAACGGTCTGGAATTCTCACGAATGATTCCCCAAGATACACGTATTATCTTCACAACCGCATTTGAACAATATGCACTTGACGGATATAAAGTCAATGCACTCGACTATCTGCTGAAACCAGTCAGTTACAGTGATTTCATGCAGGCTGTCAATAAAGCTGTCAAATGGTTCGAACTACAGCAAAAGGCTGAAGAAAATTCAAACAACTTCATCCAGGCATCATCTGAATCTAATTATATCTACATAAAAAGTGATTATAAGCTTATCCAGATAAATCTGGACAAGATTCTCTATATAGAGGGACTGAAAGATTATATCAAAATCCATCTGGAAGACGAACCCCGCCCCATTCTCTCACTGGTAAGCATGAGAGCCATGGAAGAAAAACTTCCTTCCAGCCGTTTCCTAAGAGTACACCGCTCATTTATCGTGCAAAAACAAAAGATAAAAGTAATCGACAAAGGACGCATCGTATTCGGTAAAGAATACATCCCTATATCAGACAGCTACAAACAGGAACTCCAAAATTATGTTAATGAACATATTGTTTGATATAGCCATCATTTTTTAACGTTTTTTTTAGCGGTCATGTATTTTTTTCTTTTCATTTCTTTGGCTCTTCTAAATATTACTTCTATATTTGTGATGTACATAATAAACAGAAGTTGTGAAACTTCTCATTTAAATAGTTTAGTTAAGTCTAGTTTAGTTTTTGTGTTGTGATACTCCTGGCAATAGAGTTTGCTAGGAGTATCTTTTTTATATATTTCTTGGCTTTATAAACCTATTTTTATAAATTTATGACATCTCGCTTATTCAAGAAACAAAAAATATAAAAATAAGATCCATTTTTAACTAAAAGATAAATGGAATCTATAATCAAAAAATATTAGCATAGACAAAATGAAAAAACTATTATTTACACTAGCCCTGACCATTGGAACAATCGGTCTGTATGCAAAGAACTATGTTTATTGTGAATTGGTAGGAACCGGAAAATTTCTCAACAATAAAATAAAGGTGAGAGTAGACTATGGACAGGAAACATCATTCTGGAAAGGAATATCATACCTAAAAGACGAGAACGGCAAAAACATTGAGTTCAATTCGATGGTGGATGCAATGAACTACTTCGGAAAACAAGGATGGGAGTTCGTTCAGGCTTACGTTATAACAAACGGAAATCAGAACGTATGTCATTGGTTACTGAAAAAAGACGTGACAGGAGAAGATATGGACAAAGCCCTTGAATCAGATGAACATAAAAAATGACATACATCCATTAATATCTGACCAGTTTTCGAGGAGATCCATGCCATGAACATCCCAAACAATATACCTCATCCGTATCATATCCTTCAAGAGATTCGACCGGATTTTTAGGCACAACCGAACCGTCTTCCATTACATACACAAGGAGTCTGTCGCCTTTTTCATTCTTGACGTACATTGCGGCAATCTTACATTGAGGACAAAGCATTTTTCTCATAAGCTATTTTATACATAATCATTATTAACTGATACAAAAATAAAGCAAGAGATGCATCCGACAATACCTTCTCAACAATATTTCCATTCATTTCATAAAACTTTAGTATTATATGACCTCCGTTTAATACATAATTCTTAGTTTTGTAAAACGGAACAATTAAACATCTATGCCAGAAACAACCCTTTATATCAAAAACATGGTCTGTAACCGATGCATCATGGTAGTGGAAGATATTCTCAGAAAAAACGGACATACACCCCTACATACAGAACTGGGGAAAGTATGCCTAGCGGAAAAACTGACGGAAGAAGAGCTTGGGAAAATCCGCCACCTGTTGGAAGATGTAGGCTTTGAACTCATTGACAATAAAAGACAACGCCTGCTCGAACAGATCAAACAGGAAATCATCAAGCTCATTTATTACCCGCACAAAGAACTGAAAACCAATTTATCGGATTACCTAGCCGACAAATGCCATACCGACTATAGTTCACTGAGCAAACTGTTTTCGGAAGCAACCGGTACTACCATCGAAAAATACGTAATCAATCAAAAGATAGAACGGGTAAAAGAGTTACTCATATATGACGAATTATCTTTAAATGAAATTTCAGAATTACTCCACTATTCCAGCACAGCCCATCTCAGCAGCCAATTCAAGAATATAACTGGAATGACCCCTAGCCAGTTTAAGAAACAGAAAGGACAACTCCGTAAACCTTTAGACAGAATTCTATAAAATATATCCATAATTCTATAACAGATACAACAGATACAACATCTATCTTTGCATACAAATATCAAGCAGTAAAGATATGACACAACATGATACAGTCAAACAAACTTTCCCCGTATTGGGAATGAGCTGTGCAGCTTGCGCTACCCGTGTAGACAAGACCCTAAACCGGCAGGAAGGTGTAAAAACAGCCAGCGTCAATTATGCGGCGGCAACAGCCACAGTAGAATACACTCCTTCCGTCTGTTCAGCTGAAAAGCTGAAAAAAGCTATTCAGGAAGCAGGGTACGATTTACTGACCGATACAGGAAATGACTTGGCTCAGGAAGCGGAAGCAGCTCACGAAAAACGTTTCAAACAGTTGAAAAACCGCACCATATGGGCCATAATATTATCTGTACCCGTAGCTGTTATAGGTATGTTTTTCATGGATACACCCTATGCCAACTATATCATGTGGATACTTTCTACCCCCGTAGTGTTCTGGCTAGGAAGCGGTTTCTATATAAATGCATGGAAACAACTGAAACACCGTTCCGCCAATATGGATACACTCGTAGCCAATAGTACGGGAATAGCCTATCTGTTCAGCCTTTTCAATCTGTTCTTCCCCGATTTCTGGTTATCCAGAGGAGTAACTCCACATGTCTATTTCGAAGCTGCCAGTGTAATCATAGCCTTTATCCTACTGGGACGGACACTGGAAGAAAAAGCCAAAGGAAATACATCTACAGCAATCAAGAAACTGATGGGGTTACAACCCAAAACAGTTACCCTTATTCTGAAAGATGGAAGTGAAAAAAACATAAATATCAGCCAACTGACTGTAGGAGATACAGTTCTTGTACATCCCGGTGAACGGATTGCCGTCGATGGGACACTCTGTGAAGGCTCATCGTATGTAGATGAAAGTATGTTGAGTGGGGAACCTGTTCCCGTCTACAAATCAAAAGGTAATAAAGTATATGCGGGTACCATCAACCAGAAAGGTAGTTTCCGGTTCCAAGCTGAAAAGGTTGGTGAAGATACGATGTTAGCTCATATCATCCGGATGGTACAAGATGCACAGGGAAGCAAAGCGCCGGTACAGAAACTGGTAGACAAGATTGCAGCTGTCTTTGTTCCAACCATCATGACCATTGCTCTGATATCTTTTATCACATGGATAATATTGGATGCAAACAATGGATTTACCCATGGCCTGTTGGCAGCAGTAACCGTTCTGATTATAGCCTGTCCATGTGCATTGGGACTCGCTACCCCTACAGCCATTATGGTAGGAATCGGAAAAGGAGCCGAACTGGGGATCCCGATCAAGGATGCAGAAAGTCTTGAAATTGCACGGAAAATCGATACCATCGTTTTGGATAAAACAGGGACCATAACAGAAGGAAAGCCCAAAGTGACCGACCTGATATGGAACACAGAAAAAAAAGAGCTGGAAACAATTTTATACAGCCTTGAAAAAAGGTCGGAACATCCTTTGGCCAGCGCCGTCACAGATTACCTGAATGCAAATGTTATCAGCATAACCGATTTTGAAAGCATTACGGGAGAAGGAATTAAAGGTATAGCTAATGGCACACTCTATTTTGCAGGGAACCGGCGCATGTTGGAAAACCATGCCATATCTATCCCTGAAAATCTCCTGAACCATGCTATACAATTTGCCAGCGAATCAAAGACCGTTATCTGGTTTGCCGATCAAAAGGAAGCGTTGGCTGTTGCCGCTATCAACGACCGGATAAAAGATAGCTCAAAGCAAGCCGTTACCGATCTACAAGCACAAGGCATAGATGTAATTATGCTTACTGGCGACAATCCAGCCACAGCGAAAGCTATTGCCGTAGAGGCTGGAATCCGCCAATTTCAGGCAGAAGTCCTTCCTCAGCAGAAAGCCAGATTCATCAAAGCTCTACAAGACAAAGGACACCATGTAGCTATGGTGGGCGACGGTATCAACGACAGTGCGGCACTGGCTCAAGCCGATTTGAGTATAGCCATGGGTAAAGGAAGTGACATTGCCATGGATGTAGCGAAAATGACAATTATCTCTTCCGACCTGACCCGAATATCGGATGCTATCCGCCTCTCGGCTCTCACGGTACGTACCATCCGCGAAAACCTCTTCTGGGCATTCATCTATAATCTGATAGGTGTGCCCATCGCAGCAGGAATCCTTTACCCTGTCAACGGTTTTCTGTTGAACCCGATGATTGCCGGGGCAGCCATGGCCATGAGTAGTGTAAGTGTAGTAACCAACAGTCTACGGCTTCGCAGGAAAAATATCGGACATACAACCTCACAGACAATAGATAAAGAAAACATGACAGACAACGGATATAAAACAATATCCAAACCGGGAACAACCCAAAATAAAGAAACTGAACCTAAAAATATAACAATTATGACAGAATCAAAAACCAAAAAAGTGTATAAAATAGAAGGTATGATGTGTAACCACTGCCGTATGCACGTAGAAAAAGCGTTAAGTACCATTCCAGATGCAACAGTAAACGTAACACTTGAACCGCCTGTAGCAACCATTGAATACAGCCACACTCCTCTATCTGTACAGGAACTGCAACAAATCATTACCGAAAAAGCAGGAGAGTATACAATATCCGAATAAAACGGCTACGTAAATAATCCGTTCTAACCGAATTTCATTTTAAAGTTGTACCTTTGAGGAAGATTAAAAACGACAAGATAATATATGCCGACATCTTCCGACAGCCACATAGAGTTGCAGCCGTTCGACCTGTATAACCGGATTGAAAAGATCCATAACCAGCCGGCTGCTGCTCCCGACAACATACAGGCCAAGTACATACAGCTTTATAAGGTACTGGAACAGGCATGCTATGAACTGACCGATGGGGTTACCTTCTCCTTTGCCAATCTGTTCTCACGACTAGATTATATCTGCAAGGAAAAGAAGATGACCCCCTCGGACAAGTATGCCATACAGACCATGCGGCGGAACTGCAAAACTGCCATGAACGATGATTTCCAGCCGGTCATGGAAGAATACCTATACGATCTGAGAGCTATCATACGCTTTGTATCACTGGCCTATGGTGAAGATATTCCAGCTGTACTCCTCCCTCAAATTCCCCACTCCAACCGTCCATACAAAGGGACACGGTTATCACGCATTCCGTATCTGCGCGTATCAGTCAGCAGTTGGGATGAGACCCGTATCTTCGCAACTTGCGACAACGACGAAGATCCATTTATCATTATCGATTATGCCCAAAGCGGATATAATGGAGACCAACTCTATATCCGTGACCTGCTGGTCGAAAACATGCAACTGAACCTGCTCGATGTACGGGTAGATGAAGACAATCATTATATTCCCAACCTGATTATTGTACACCCCGATTACCTGATAGATATCAGTTCTCTGGCAGCATGCTTCCGGGAATACGGACGGCATCCGCTGAACTATTTCATAAACAAAATCAAACCGAAGCCAAACACCTCACCCATTCTGATGGGTAATCTGGCCAGCCAGTTTCTGGACGATTATATCAATGAAGAAAAGACAGCACCTGTAAACTATACGCAAACACTCAAGAAATTCTTTGCTTCATCGGCCTTAGAATTCTGTACCTGCCCCATTCCGGCCAATTTCCATGAACAGGCACAGGCCCAAATGGCCAATATACGTAGATTTATCCACGATATTCTACCACATAACATACAAGCTTTTGATAAACATAAGACTCTCCTGGAAGCATCGTTCATCTGTGAACGCCTAGGGCTCCAAGGGCGTGTCGATATGCTTCAGAAAGACTTTAAAGTCCTGATCGAGCAGAAATCAGGAAAACGTGACGAATTCAACAACCGCCACAAGGAAGACAACTTCATCCAGATGATGCTTTACCAAGGTGTACTGATGTACAACTTCGGAAAGGCAACGGAAGATTTGCAGACGTTCCTACTCTATTCGAAATACCCCGACGGACTGATGATCGAACATTTTGCCGAAAAACTTTTCCGTGAAAGCCTTGCTCTCCGTAACCGGATAGTTGTCAATGAAATGTCTTTAGGAGAAGGAAGCATCGCCCGTACCGTAGAAGAACTGAACACCGACCTATTGAACGAGCGTCAGGTCCATAACCGGTTATGGAACGATTTTCAGGAACCTCAATTACAGGAAATAATCAATACCTTAAAGAGATGTACCCTATTGGAAAGAGCCTATTTCAACCGGTTCTTTACCTTTGTCGCTAAAGAACAGATACTAAGTAAAACAGGAGGAAGGACAGATTCCACAAACGGATTTTCCGGACTCTGGCATACCCCGCTGGCGGAAAAGATTGAATCGGGAAACATCCTGTTAGGACTGACCATTACCGATAAACGGCGCAGCTCTCCCGACAAAGGCTATAACATCATTGAACTGGATATACCACAACAGGGAGAAGATTTTTTGCCTAATTTCCGAATTGGCGACATTATCATATTTTACAGCTATCAGAAAGAACCGGATGTACGCAAACAAATTCTGATGAAAGGGAACATACTGGAAATCAAACCAGACAATATAACCATACTGCTGAGAAACGGACAACAGAATAAGGATATTATAGGAGAAGAAAATGATGTATTCGCCATTGAACATGATTATTCGGACATATCGGCAACCAATGGCATGAAAGGGCTTTACTCATTCCTTTCCGCCCGAACCGACCGTAAAGAACTGTTGTTAGGACTCCGTACACCCAGACGTGATACGAACGTTGTTCTCAACGGCTCATACGGACGTTTTAACGAAACCATTCTCAAAGAAAAACAAGCCCTCGACTACTTCCTGCTGGTAGGCCCCCCAGGTACAGGGAAAACTTCATGTGCACTACGATACATGATAGAAGAAGCATTGACCGAACCGGAAGAATCCTTACTGCTGCTTTCGTATACCAACCGTGCCGTAGATGAAATCTGTTCTATGCTGGTAGAATCAGGTATCGCCGAAAAAAGCCCGTTCATCCGCATAGGGAACGAATTGTCGTGCGATATACGCTTTGTACCATACCTACTCAAAAACAGTATGGCCGATTGTCCTAAGCTGAAAGATATACAAGATAAAATAGCTAGGACACGTATCTTCGTAGGCACCACTACAGCCATCAACGGGAAGTTACACCTGTTCAATCTGAAACATTTCCATACTGCAATCATCGATGAAGCATCACAAATACTGGAACCCGACCTGATAGGTATTCTGTCGGCACGACATAACCAACAGAACGCCATTGACAAATTTATACTGATAGGCGACTATAAACAGCTGCCGGCCATTGCTCTGCAAAGTGAAAAGGAATCCAGAATCACTGATCCTTTGTTGCAGAACATCGGACTGAGCAACTGCCGCAATTCACTTTTCGAACGTCTTTACAGACACAGTGAAGAATCATTCCGCAGTATCCTGCACAAACAGGGACGTATGCACCCTGCTATCTCCGAATTTCCCAACCATACCTTCTACTACACAGAACAACTGGAACCAGTTCCATTGGAACACCAGAAAGGAATCATGCCTTATCCTGATTTCACCCAACCGCAAGATAATCTGGATAGGCTGATCATGAACAGGAGAATGGTATTTATCCCTGCCGAGGCACCCAATATAGCCACTTATTCAGAAAAAACCAACTTGAATGAAGCACGGATTGTTGCAACCCTACTGGAACATATCTACCGGATAACTTCTGAAGGATTCGACCCGAACAAGACCGTCGGAGTCATCGTTCCCTATCGGAATCAGATAGCCATGATACGCAAGGAAATAGAAAATTTACACATCCCTGTACTCAGACAAATTTCCATCGACACCGTAGAACGCTATCAGGGGAGCCAACGCGATGTTATCATCTATTCCTTTACTGTCAGGAATTTCAGTCAACTGAATTTCCTGACAGCCAACACCTTTCGTGAGGGAGAATTCTGTATTGACCGGAAACTCAATGTCGCTATCACCCGCGCCCGTAAACAACTGTTCCTTACCGGAAACCCACAGATACTGGGAGCTAACATCACCTTCTACAAACTGATGGAATTCATCCGCATACATAACGGCTATATCGAAACGACAGTCGACAGGTTCTGTAAAGGTGAATTCAATATTCCAGAATATGAAACCGACTGGGATCTCCAAACAGAAAACTATGAACTGCCGGAACACTTCAACCGGATGTTCGGATTTCTGGTAGAGCAGCCTTTCCAAAAACTCAAGGAAAGACTGCAGCTCAGTGACACCTATATACGGGAAACAACTGCATACGGGCGATATGACTTAAAATCTTATGCAGAAGACGGCAAACAGACTGAATCTATGACAACGGCCGACAGAAATGGAATCTATGCTTACCTCTACATGCGCCGTCAATACTGTGCAGCCCGAGCTTTATTCGAAACAACAGGAAACTGGCTGAACGGCTCTATACACAATGTTTCGGGACGTATTGTCTTCTGCGATCTAAGTTTCGAGAACGGAGCATCAGGACTCGCATTTACAGATATCTGCAAACGAATGTCCCACTTGGATTTAATCTATTTAGGGATATATTCCACAGAAGAAATGGAACGGATGTCGAAGGCTCTCTTCAACACAGAGGAATATAAATGTACTACATGTATCTACTATCCCCGCCTGGGGGCTGTCCCTCCCCAATTCTGGAATTCACATGCTTTATTATCCGAACTTATAATATTCAACCTTTCCAATCTGTTCGACCGAATCTCTCCGCAAGAAGCTCGCTCACTGGCACAAGACATAAACCAACTGATCCACGCTCGACCACTGAATCATTACGTAACCATATATCGGGACGATGCAGGCACACGGATGAACAACCATACATACAATGTCTTCTGTTCCCATCTAACAAAAGAGCTGCGACCGCTAAATGAACAGATGCCTCTACAAGGAAAATTATATTATGCAAAAAATGGCAGAAACATTCCGACAGACGAAACATTCCTATATGAAATCCGATCAAACCAATAACCGCAAAAATCTTATGGATTCAAAAGAAAAGAAAGCAATCATCGTAGGAGCCACATCCGGAATAGGCTATGAAGTAGCAATGTTACTTCTGAAAAAAGGATGGCGTTTGGGAATAGCCGGACGCCGGAAAGACAAGTTGGAAAATATCCGGGACAAGGATCCCGACCGTATCAGTATCTGCGTCATTGATATCCGGAAAGAAAATGCCGGACAGGAACTGCTACACTTGATTGAAGAAACAGGAGGAATGGACCTTTATCTTCACAGCTCAGGAATAGGACATCAAAATACAAACCTGGACCTAAAAATAGAATTGGATACATTGGAAACTAACGGGACCGGATTTACCCGTATGGTTACAACAGCTTTTCATTATTTTCGTAAACAAGGTAAAGGACATATAGCGGTTATCAGTTCCATTGCCGGTACTAAGGGTCTGGGAGTCGCACCTTCCTACTCAGCCACCAAACGTTTTCAAAACACATACATTGATGCTTTGGAGCAACTGGCCCACATGCAGAAAATGGACATAACCTTCACCGATATACGACCTGGATTTGTAGCCACAGCCATCCTCAACGACCATAAACACTATCCCTTACTGATGCAGCCGGAAAAGGTAGCCAATTCAATTGTCGAGGGCCTATACCGTCGCAAACGAATACTGGTAATAGATTGGAAATTCTGTATTCTCGTATTTTTCTGGAAACTGATACCTTCCTACATCTGGAAACGTCTTCCTATAAGAAACTGACATTTTCCATATTACACCACCTGCTGTCTGGCCACAATTACATGCAACTGACGGTAAACATAAATGAATGCTGGAACCAAGAACAGATTTGCAAACAACCAAGCCGTAGGATCACCGAAGCACACTCCCCAGAATCCCCATAATGGAACCGCTATGACACTCACCAAAATACGGGCAACCATTTCAGATACACCGGAAAACATGGCCAATTTGGTATATCCGGCTCCCTGTATAGAGTAACGCAACACACTTAACAAGCCCAACAATGGGAAGAAACATACGTTAATATGTAAAAAGCGAGCAGTATAAGTGAGCACTTCTGTTTCACTAGAATCAATGAATAAGGTAGCAAAATCCTCCACCCACAGCCAGATGATAACATCAACAACAGCAATATAGATTATCATCATCAATACTGCCGATTTGATTCCTTGCCAGATACGATCAGGCTTACCAGCTCCGTAATTCTGACCACTATAGGTAGCCATTGCCATTCCTAAACTATCCAACGCACACATAAAGAACATTTTGATACGCATGGCAGCAGTAAAAGCAGCCACACATGCCGTACCCAACGCATTGTTCGCACTCTGTAACATGATACTACCGATAGCCGTAATAGAGAACTGAAGCCCCATGGGCATTCCGATAGACAACAATTGCTTTGCCAGATCCGTACGGAATTTACGGTCGGATGGAGTTGTCCTTAAAATATCAAATTTCCGATACATATACCGATAGCACAACAAAGCAGACAAGCCTTGTGAAACTACCGTAGCAATAGCCGCACCGGCTACTCCCCATCCTAAAACCAATATACAGAACAGATCCAGGATAATATTCAAAACCGTAGCAAACAATAGAAACCAGAACGGAGTCTTACTGTCACCTAAAGCACGGATAATACTCGACAACAAATTATAAAAGAATGTACAAGGAACCCCTATAAACGTAATCAACAGATAATAATAAGCACCCTCAAAAATATTATCAGGAGTCTGCATACTACGCAATATAAAAGCACAAAGCAGGCTAGTAATGACAGCCACTGCTACAGACATTACCGCTGCCAGTTTCAGGCTGACCGAGACAAAACGCCGCATGGAAAGATAATCCCTTGCCCCAAACTTCTGAGCTACAGGAATGGCAAACCCACCGCAACATCCATTGCAGAAACCCAAAATCAAAAAGACTACGGATGTACTTGCTCCTACAGAGGCCAAGGCATTTATTCCTAAAAACTTCCCAACAATTGCAGCATCTACCAATGAATATGTCTGCTGCAGTGCATTACCCAACAGCAAGGGTAATGTAAAATTAAAAATCAACGGCAATGATGGACCTGCCGTCATTTCTTTCATCTGTGCCATACCTGTTTCGAACTAATCGCATGCAAAATTACTGCAAACTGATGAAAAGAGAACAGCAAAGAAGTGAAATCTATCTTAATTCCGAATAAATTCTTAAGCTAAATCAAAATTTTCAGCTCCAATCGGCTTTTTCCATTGCCATAATTTAAATTGAAGTAAAACCAGAAATCCTTCTCTATAATTATATGAATCAACAGTTGGAAATCAACTCTGACTCTGGATTTGAAATGTTATGATTCAATCTATTAACCTGTAACCCCATCTTAAATAACTCCCATCTTAAATTCACGGATAAAAAGCTCTTAACATCTACCTGTCTATGGCCATACCCGGAATATGCATTTAAACACATTTTAAAATATCAGCAAAAACCATAGCCAAACACCACCTCTGATTGACAATAATTATTCTATAATACATAATTTATATAAAAACTGTTCCCCGACTCACGTCGAGGAACAGCTACAACACAAACACAAAATAAAACACGACAAAACTACTATGCAATCGGCATTTCTCTACCTTCCGAAAAAGAGATAGACATCCCTCCGCATATTCACATATACCAATGGACTTGAAAATGCCGGCATGAAACGTACAACGGTACGTTTATATTGATTTACGTTTTTCAAAATTTATCAATGCCCAAGATATTACTGAATACCATCTTGACGCAACTTCAACTGCCAATTCCATGCAGAACGTAAAGTGTCGGCAAGAGATGTTTCAGCCCTCCATCCAAGTTCTTCATTAGCATATGTCGGATCGGCCCAAACCTGTTCTATATCTCCAGCACGGCGACCAGTAATCTGATAATTCAGTTTCACACCCGTAGAAGCTTCAAATTCATGAATCAATTCCAAGACAGAAACTCCTCGTCCTGTACCAATATTGAAAACTTCTACCGTATCCTTCTGTTTGCCTTTCAAAATACGATCCATAGCTATTACATGAGCCTTGGCCAAATCCACAACATAAATATAATCACGGATACATGATCCGTCCGGAGTATTGTAATCATCACCAAACACACTCAATTTTTCGCGGATACCGATAGCTGTCTGAGTCAGATAAGGAATCAGATTCTGCGGAACGCCATTAGGCAGTTCACCGATTAAAGCTGTAGGATGCGCACCTATCGGATTGAAATAGCGTAATAAAATCGCATGAATTGGAGATCCTGATGCAATGGTATCACGAATAATCTCTTCATTAATTTGCTTGGTATTACCATAAGGAGATTCAGCTTTCTTGATCGGAGCTTGTTCCGTTACCGGCAACTTGTCAGGCTGGCCATATACTGTACATGAAGAAGAGAATATGATTCCCGATACACCATATTTAGGCATAAGCTCCAAAATATTGATCAATGACACAAGATTGTTACGGTAATAAAGCAAAGGCTTTTGGACCGATTCACCGACAGCCTTACTTGCAGCAAAATGAATAATGCCTTTAATACCCGGATATTTTTGAAATACACCTTCTAATGCCGGATAATCCAAGCAATCAACCTTTTCGAACGCCGGACGTATCCCGGTAATCTTTTCAATGTTATCTACTACCTCCGCACGGGAGTTTGACAGGTTATCTACAATAACGACATCATACCCACTGTTCTGCAATTCCACAACAGTGTGTGAACCGATATACCCGGTTCCACCGGTCACTAAAATCCTTTCTTTCATAATTCTCTTAAGGTATTATACTTAAGTATCTTTAACTTCAACAAAAATAAGAATAATTATTGAATTAGCGATTCTATTACGAGAAAAAACAATAAAAATGATCAGTTTATAAAATCCGAAGGGAGAAAGATTCCGATTGCATTTCAACCGGTTCCTTCTCCCTTCAGGTTATATAAAAAACAATAATCAGGTTCAGTAATTATCCTAAACCGAACAATACAGACAAGCCTTTATCTACGCCAGAGAATCCCATAAATGCCATAGCCAGCAATCCGGCTGTAACCAATGCGATTGACATGCCACGCATTCCCTTCGGAATGTTCACCAGACTCAACTGTTCACGGATTCCTGCAAATACAATCAAAGCCAGAGCAAATCCCAAAGCTGTAGAAAACGCATAGATAACTCCTGTAAGCAGGTCATAATCCTTTTGGATAACCAATATGGTCACACCTAGAATACAGCAATTTGTCGTAATCAAAGGCAAAAACACTCCTAATGCCTGATACAAGGCCGGAGATACCTTTTTCAAGATAATTTCCACCATCTGTACCAATGCCGCAATGACAAGAATAAATGCAATTGTCTGTAAATAGCTCAGTCCGAACGCATCAAGTACAAATTTCTGAATTACATAAGTTACAATGGTAGCCAATGTCAATACGAATGCAACAGCAGCTCCCATACCCATTGCGGTTTCCACCTTCTTGGACACGCCCAAGAACGGACAGATTCCGAGGAATTGTGACAACACAATGTTGTTCACAAAAATAGCAGTGATAAATATTAATATATATTCCATATCTGTTTTGTCTTTTAGGGATTATGCTTTTTTCAAACGGTTTACTATGGCAATCAGGTAACCCAATACGATAAACGCACCCGGAGCCAAGACAAATATCAACATACCATACTGTTCAGGCATAATCGTAATGCTGAATATCTTACCTGTACCCAAGAATTCACGGACAGCTCCCAGCAATGTCAGCGCAATGGTAAAACCTAGTCCCATTCCCAAACCGTCGAAGAATGAAGGCAGAGGACCGTTCTTGGCAGCAAAAGCTTCAGCACGTCCCAACAAAATACAGTTCACTACAATCAACGGAATGAACAGACCCAATGTTGCATACAAGGCAGGAACATAAGCCTGCATAACCATCTGCAGCAACGTCACAAAAGATGCGATAACTACAACGAAAATAGGAATGCGCACCATATCAGGAACCAAGTTCTTGATAAGGGAAATAACCACATTTGAACAGATCAGTACAAACATGGTAGCAAGTCCCATACCCATACCGTTTATGGCTGAAGATGTAGTACCCAAAGTAGGACACATACCCAAAAGGAGTACAAACGTCGGGTTTTCCTTTACAACCCCGTTCATCAATACTTTAAAATTATTCATAGCCTGCTCCTTTCTTAATTATTAGTTTCAACATTTATAGAATCGGACGGTACTTCAACTTTCGGAGTAGCTTGCTGTGTAGCGCCGCTCGCACCGTCGACATGCTGGTTCTTATAGGCTGCATAAGCATTGTTCACTGCCAATAAGAAAGCTCGCGATGTAATGGTAGAGGCTGTTATGGCATCAATCTGACCACCGTCTTTACTTACAGTCAAAGGAGTTTCACCTGGATTCTTACCTGTAATGTCACCTTTGGCTCCTTTCTTGAACCAATCGGCAGCCTTCGAGCCTAATCCGGGTGTCTCAGCATGACTCAACAGAGAATAGTCTATGATATTGCCGTCTGCATCAAAACCGACCAAAACAGTCAATGGGCCACCGAAACCGTTCGAAGTAGATTGGACTGCGGCACCGATAAATTCACCGCCCTTTGTTGCTTTATATACGGTATAAGACACACCGTTCACATCAACAGTTTCCGGTGCTTCGGCAGGATTGTTGTCAAACCCTGGCACAACCACTGCAATGGCGTCACTCAATGTCTTTGCATTAGCTTCTGCAATAGGTCCGGCTGTAACATCGTTAACCCATCCCAGCAAACCACCGGCAACAACTGAAAACCCGGTCAATGCCAACGCCATATTCTTTAATGATGATTCAAGCTTTTTCATTTCTTTACTACCTCCCCGTAACGTTTAGGTTTGCAATAAGTGTTAATCAACGGAGTAAATGCATTCATTATGAAGATTGCAAATGACATACCTTCCGGATAAGCACCGAACAGACGAATAACGACTGTCAGGAATCCGATTGCAACACCATAGATAACCATACCCTTATGAGTCATAGGAGATGTTACATAATCGGTTGCCATAAAAATAGCTCCCAACATTAATCCACCGGTAAACAAATGTGCGAACGGTGAAGCATAAACTTCAGGATTGGCCAGATGCATCAAACCGGAAAAAACAAATACTGTAACCAGAATCGATATCGGAATATGCCATGAAATGATCTTCTTCCATAACATATATACCAGTCCCAACAACAAAGCCAAAGCACTGACCTCACCGATACACCCTGGATTATTTCCAAGGAACAGGCTCATCGTATCAGGGAGCTGACTCAAAGCATTTGTATCTCCATGTACAGCCATCTTCATCAAAGCCAATGGAGTCGCAGCCGTTTCTGCATCGGTATAACTTGTCAGTTGGCCAACCACCGGCCATGAAGTCATCTGTACAGGGAAAGAGATCAACAGGAAAATACGTCCGACCAATGCCGGATTAAACGGATTACATCCCAAGCCACCAAAAGTCATCTTACCTATACCGATAGCAACCAAGGCACCGATAATAATAATCCACAATGGAAGATTAGAAGGAAGATTGAAAGCCAACAATACACCGGTCAATATAGCCGAACCATCCATGATAGTAGTACGTTCACGTTTCAGGATGAACTTTGTAATGGCCCATTCGAAAAAGACACACGCAATGACCGAAGTCAGCGTGACAATAACTGCCCCCAAACCGAACATATAGAATGATACAAGCAAGGCAGGTATCAACGCAATCAGCACACCGTACATATTTTTCTGTACGCTGTCACCGCTATGCACGTGGGGCGATAATGATACTATTAATTTATTTGCCATAATTTTACAAACTTATTTTTTAGCGTTACGTGCACGGATGATACCGCCCACCTTACCTTTACCTAAACGGATATAATCCAACATCGGACGATGTGACGGACAAGTGAACTGACAAGAACCACATTCGATGCAAGACATGATCATCTCGTGTTCAACCCGTTCCCAATCTCCGTGAGCAGAACATGTAGCCAACAGGAACGGTTCCAGCCCCATAGGACAAGCGCTTACACACTTGGCACAACGAATACACGGTTGAGGTTCAGCACGACGTGCCTCCTTGTCATTCATAATCAATACGCCCGAACTTCCTTTACAGATCGGAACTTCCGTATTGGCTAATGCCTTACCCATCATCGGACCACCACCGATTACTTTTCCTGTATCTTCAGGCAAGCCACCGGCAGCTTCTATTAGCTGGCTCATCGGAGTACCCATACGGGTCAAAAAGTTTGAAGGGTTCTTTAAAGACTTACCCGTTACCGTAACCACACGCTCAAACAATGGTTTGTTCTTCTGTACAGCTTCATAAACGGCATAAGCAGTACCTACATTCTGAACCACGGCACCTACGTTGATCGGGATGGCAGGAGGAGCAGGGACCTGACGGCCAATGACAGCATCAATCAACTGTTTCTCACCACCCTGCGGATATTTCACTTTCAAAGGAACTACTTCAATTCCTGCATAATTGGCAGCCTTTTCAGTCATCAGTTTGATTGCATCAGGCTTATTGTTTTCAATGCCTATGTAAGCCTTGTTCACCTTGACAGCTTTCATCAGAAGAGATACACCTACCATGATTTCATCAGACTTTTCAAGCATCAGACGATGATCGGCCGTCAGATACGGCTCACATTCAACGGCATTGATAATGACACATTCAGCCTTACATCCTGGAGGAGGGGTCAACTTTACGTGAGTAGGGAAACAAGCTCCACCCATACCTACGACACCGGCATTCTTGATTTTGGCAACAATTTCTTCCGGAGAGAGGAGACATTCCTTAACAAGAGTAGTGCTACGGTCAATTGACTCTTCCCATTCATCACCTTCCACATCGATGAAAATTGCGGGCTTACGATAACCGCTCGCATCGATAACGCTATCTATCTTATTCACCTTACCTGATACAGATGAAAAGATAGCTGCCGATACAAAACCTCCAGCTTCAGCAATCTTGGTACCCACCTTAACCACATCACCTTTCTTCACAATCGGAGTGGCAGGAGCACCTATATGCTGAGACAATGGAAACACCGCCTGCTTAGGAAGCGCCAATGTCTCTATGGCTTTACCGGCTGACAATTTATTTTCTGCTGGATGAACTCCACCAATTCTAAATGTCTTCACTGTTATATCTTTTAATTGTTTACAAATAAATTCTGATTAAGCTTCGGCTTTCGGAGTTTCTGACCTTGTATCTGTTCCGGATTGCAAAGTCTCTGCAGATTTCGGGGCTACCGATGCTTCTGCCTTCGGAGCTTCAGTTTTTTTAGAAGAAGCGTCAGCTACAGGAGCGGTTTCAGCCGGTTTCGGTTTACGTGGAGGAAAATTCACCGCAATAATGGCATTCTGCGGACATTCCATTTCACATTTACGGCAGGACTTACATTTCGCAGGATCTATATAAGCCAGGTTATTTTCCAGCGTGATGGCTTCAAACGGACAGACCTTCACACATTTACCGCACCCGATACAAGCTGCAGTACAAGCTTTGCGGGCCACCGCACCTTTATCTTTATTCACACACTGAACATAGACACGCCGGTTATTCTTCCCCTTCGGACGGATTTCGATAATGTTACGCGGACAGGCCTTGCTACAAGCTCCACATGCAGTACACTTGTTTTCATCAACCTCGGGCAAACCGGTTTCCGGATTCATGTGAATCGCACCAAACTGGCAGACTGCTACACAATCACCACATCCCAAACAACCGAATGTACATCCAGTTTCTCCTCCATAAGTAGAATTTGCAACAACGCAAGAACGAACGCCATCGTACTGTGTAATTTTAGGACGATTGGCACAAGTCCCGTTACATCTCACTACCGCCACCTTCGGTTCAGAAGCAACAGCTTCCAACCCCAAAATACTAGCGACCTTCTCCATTGTAGGCTGACCACCTACAGGACAGAGCTTACCTTCCAATGAACCGGCCTTAACACATGCGGCAGCAAAACCGGAGCATCCAGGATAACCACATCCACCACAGTTTGCCTGAGGCAGTACCTCAGCAACCTGAGCAATTCGCGGATCTTCATACACAGCAAATTTCTTCGAAGCCGCGTACAAGATTACTGCCGCAACCAAACCGATAGCTCCCAATGAAATTACTGCAACCAAAATTAAATTCATAAATATAAAGTTAGTTGATTAATTATATTATAATAAGATTTACAATACGGTATCCAGCGTAAAAGTAAACGTGCGGCTTAATTTCTTGCGACACAAATAAATTATCAGATAATAAGGAATAAGAGAAAGCAGCGAAGATACAGCTGCCACCGGTTCGCTACCAGTAGCCTTCAAAGCCACAGCCAACACTATCATAAGCACAAGAAAAGGGAGCACAAAAGCCAAAAATACAGCTTTCATGCCCATCGATGTAGTTCCTATAATCATTACCCTATCACCAATCCGACAGGGTACTTTATCTTTATTGAAAACATCAATTAACTTTTCTTTTGTCTCAGACACATTGCAGTGCCCCTTAACGCTACACGATGAACAAGCAGAACTTTGAGAAATCTTCACTTTTACCAAAGCTCCGTTTATGCTTTCCACAATACCTAGATGTTTTATGTTATTTACCATGTTTGCAAACCCAACTTTACAAATATGGGGCAAATGTAACATAAAAATTGTTTCATTGGTAACGTTAACGGGGTTTTTCTGCTTAAAAAATGAAAAAATTATAAGTCAAAACGGGTACAACCTCTATCTTCCATAAAACTTATCAATTTTTTCTGAATTGTCCGAACCATGGAAACTATAGTAGGATATTTTATATTAGTACGTCTTGAAATTTCTTTATATGAAATACCTTCCCAATACCGCATCTTTAAAAGCATCAGAGAAGACTCTGGAAGAGTTCTGAGAAATTCCTGCAGGTAACCTAATATTTTTTCTTTTAATTGCATATATTCGGAATCATCTTCATAGAGACTCTGATTAGATAATTCCAAATTTATATCAACAAAGATTTGTTTTTTCTTTCTAAAATAACTACACATGTAATTGTTCAATGACTTAAACAACCAGGATTTAAACTGCCCTTTTTCCCTATAAGAATTCCGCAGTTTATAACTCAAATGAAGCATGAAGTCATGGAACAAGTCTTCCGCTTCCTCCTTAACCTTCACTTTACTTCTGATTGTTTCTAGTACTACGTTTGAATAACGTTTATACAATACATCGAACGCTGTTTTTTCACCATTGCAGAAAAGTTCAATGAGAACCTCATCTGCCAAAAAAGGATGTGTCTGCTGATTCATCATGATTGATGTTTTTTTTTTATTTTACCTTGTGACAGCAGGTAAATTATTACCCACTATAACCCATACACCAACATATCAACCACCATAAATCACAAGTTCTATTTATCTTTTTAAACGCATGTTTTATAAAATTTATACATGCGAAATATATGTTCTATAACATATATTGTGTAAAAACTATATTATCATAAAAAACGGTTGGAACAACAATAAATCCATCGTTTGTTCCAACCATATATCAAACGATATTAAAAAAGAATCAATCAAGTTTCAATACTGCCAAAAATGCTTTCTGAGGTACTTCCACCGTACCAATCTGTTTCATACGTTTCTTTCCACGTTTCTGTTTCTCCAGCAATTTTCTTTTACGGCTTACGTCACCACCATAACATTTGGCTGTCACGTCTTTTCGAACAGCCTTGATGGTTTCACGGGCAATAATCTTAGCCCCTATAGCCGCCTGAATTGCTATTTCGAACTGCTGACGTGGAATCAACTCCTTCAGTTTTTCACACATCCGTCGTCCCAAATCATAAGCATTATCAAAATGTGTCAATGTAGAAAGAGCATCCACCGACTCTCCATTCAGCAAGATATCCAACTTCACTAACTTCGACGGCCGGAAACCTGACTGATGGTAATCAAATGAAGCATATCCTTTCGAAATACTTTTCAGTTTGTCGTAGAAATCGATGACGATTTCTCCCAACGGCATGCGGTAATGAAGCTCTACCCGGTTACCTGATATATAATCCTGGCGGACCAGTTCACCTCGCTTTCCCAGACAGAGAGTCATAATCGGCCCGATATAATCGGTACGGGTAATGATGGAAGCGTCAATATAAGGCTCTTCAATATGATCTATCAATGTAGGATCGGGCATACCACCTGGATTATGTACCTCCTGTACTCCACCTTGTTTGTCATACACCATATAAGAAACATTCGGCACCGTAGTTATAACATTCATATCAAACTCACGGTCCAAGCGTTCCTGAACTATTTCCATATGAAGCAGTCCCAAAAAGCCACATCGAAAACCAAATCCCAAAGCCAGCGAAGATTCCGGCTGGAAAGTCAGAGAAGCATCATTCAGCTGTAATTTCTCCAGAGAAGCCCGTAAGTTTTCATATTCTTCGGCTTCAATAGGGTAAACTCCGGCAAATACCATTGGTTTCACTTCCTCAAAACCTTCTATAGCCTTATCGCACGGACGGGCTATATGAGTAATGGTATCTCCCACTTTCACCTCACGGGAAGTCTTGATACCCGATATGATATATCCGACATCACCCGTACGCAATTCCTTACGCGGAACCAGATCCATCTTCAACACACCCACTTCATCTGCATCGTATTCTTTGCCCGTATTGAAAAACTTCACCTTATCGCCTGTCCGGATAACTCCATTCACCACCTTGAAATAAGCAATGATACCCCGAAAAGAATTGAACACAGAATCAAAGATCAAAGCCTGTAAAGGAGCATTTTCATCTCCTTTGGGACATGGGATACGTTCCACTACAGCCTGAAGAATCTCTTCCACTCCCATTCCCGTCTTTCCGGAAGCCCTGATAATATCTCCACGGTCACAGCCGAGCAGATCAACAATCTCATCTTCCACTTCTTCGGGCATCGCACTGGCCATATCACATTTGTTCATAACCGGAATGATCTCAAGATCATGCTCCAACGCCATATACAGATTGGAGATAGTCTGTGCCTGTACACCTTGGGAAGCATCGACTACAAGCAAGGCACCCTCACAAGCTGCGATAGACCGGGAAACCTCATAAGAAAAATCCACGTGTCCCGGAGTATCAATCAGGTTCAAAATATATTTTTCCCCTTTATAGTTGTACTCCATCTGGATGGCGTGACTCTTAATCGTAATTCCCCGCTCACGTTCCAGATCCATATCGTCCAGCATCTGTCCTTCGGTAATCTTCACAGTCTGGGTATATTCCAACAAGCGGTCGGCCAGTGTAGACTTACCATGGTCAATATGAGCGATAATACAGAAATTTCGGATATTCTTCATATAAAAACTTTACTTTACTCAACAATATACGCGTCATACGTATAATGAATTGAGTGCAAAGATAAACATTTTTGATAAAGCTGCAAAAAAACAAAGATTTCTATGATTTACCTGTCATTTGTATGCCTCCAATATCCTACGGGCTTTCTCCCGACCACTCATATAAGTAAAGCATTTCACTACCTTGTCGCTATTAGACCGGTCTACTATTACCGGAGCCAGCACAGAAAGGAATTCCATCTTGTCATCATCCCACGTAAGCAACTCCAGAATCTTCACACATTGGTTACACGAAAAGCCGCTTGAGACAGCCTTATTCCGAATCAGCTTTAACTGCCCGTCTTTAAACGGCTCCTCCTTCATCTGCCGGTAAAAATCAGAAAAATCAGCATCCGTCATGGCAAAGGAACAATACGACCTGCCCCTATAAGCGTTCAAGATAGCTCGTGCCTCCTTCTCACCGGAAATGAAAGTCATAGCCTGCACAATCTTACTGTCATTGTATCTGTCGGAAATGATGGGCACCAGTAACGGAAGGACTTCCAGACGTTCATCATCCCAGGCCAGTGTCTTCAGTATTTCAGCGCATTGTTCCGAGGTGAAACGGTTCCTTCTGGCCGCTTCTTTGACAATATTATAACGCTCAGACTTCAATGTTGTCTTTTTTAACCTGGCAATCAGCCCTTCAAATGAATAATACCCCTCACCTTCCGGATATTGCCATCCGTCAGAAGGCAACACAACTACCGGTGTCTGTCCGGGCAGCACTTCTTGAGGCAAAACTCCTTCAAACGAATCCATATATTCTACTTTACCATCGGAAAAACCGATAATGATAGTAGTATGTCCCGTGACCATCTTAAATTTCTCATACCTCCATTCTTCCCGATCTCCCACAAACGAACGGAATTTTGGTTTTCCCATTTCATCCATAACTTGCTGCATAGTCATACCCCTATGTATACTGCTGACCAAATCACTCCTACTCTTTGTTGTCCATGATGTACTGCAGCCGGCCATCAGAAAAGCCGATATGATTACTGCCAAAAAACAAGTCTGTCTCTTCATAACTTTATTCTTTTTTGAATTCTGCCCCAAAATAAGTCTATTTTTAGTTCCATACAAAAGAAATTCCCTCTTTCCTGATAGGAATATCTGCACTTGTCATAGGGAATCCCCTTTCTATCCGATATATTTTGGCAGACCGATATGTGAACGTACATAAATAAGGATTATCCAACCTACATAAAATTATGTACTTTTGCAGAGGATAAAACAATCATTCCATGAAAAAGATAATACTTGCCATAGATTCCTTCAAAGGTTGTCTCACTTCTGCCGAAGTGGGACAGTGCGTGGAACAAACTATCAAGGAGCAAATTCCATATTGCCAAGTCATCCCGTTAGCGGTTTCCGACGGCGGAGAAGGTATACTAGACATTCTGGTCAAGGCTACTCAAGGGCACTTTATCACTATTGAAGCGCATGATCCGTTAATGCGGATACGCAAAGCGCGCTACGGAGTATCCGGCGACGGTAAAACTGCAATCATCGAGATGGCGGAAATAAACGGACTCCCGCTGGTCCCCGAAAAAGAAAGAGATCCGATGAAAACCACCACTTACGGAACAGGAGAACTGATTGCCGACGCACTGAAACGCGGATACCGGAATTTTCTGGTTGGGATAGGCGGAAGTGCGACCAATGATGCCGGACTGGGAATGCTCCAGGCTCTAGGGGCAAAACTCTATGACGGAGAAAAATTGCTGGAGGGGTATGGCGGACAAACAATGGGACAGGTTAATAGAATTGACACTAATGGCATACTTGCAGGATTAGAAGAGTCTTCATTCGTTGTAGCCTGTGATGTACATAACCCTTTTTGTGGTCCTCAAGGAGCAGCTTATGTATTCGGGGCTCAGAAAGGAGGGACTCCAGCACAGCTTGCAATACTTGACAAAGCAATGTACAGTCTGTCTGCAATCATAGAAAAAACTACCGGGAAAAAGGTAAAAGAACTGCAAGGAGGTGGAGCTGCCGGAGGACTGGGAGCTGCATTTTACGCATTCATGCACGCACAACTGAAGCCAGGCATCAACCTGATGCTGGATGCAGTCGGATTCGACAACTACCTGGATGGAACCGATCTGGTCATTACAGGAGAAGGCAAAGCAGACAGCCAGACCTTACAAGGTAAAGTTCCGGCTGGAGTGCTGGAACGGGCAAACCGTCATTCTGTACCGGTAGCATTACTGGCGGGAAAGATAGAAGATAAGGACCAACTGAAAAAAGCCGGTTTCAAGTTTCTACTGCAGACCAGTCCGGATACTCTCTCCCTCCCGGAAGCAATGAAGCCCAAAATCGCATGGGAAAACATACGCCGGGCTACATTATCCTTATTAAAATCTGTCTCACCCCAATCGGCCGATTTTCAGTCTTCAAAAAGTGAACAGACCTCAGCCTGACTTACCTTAATCAGGTCGGATGGGGCCAGTTTCACCTGTAACCCTCTCATTCCCGCACTCACGTAAATATAGGGATAATCATTACAGGTATGATGAATATAGGTAGGGAAATGCTTCTTCATCCCTATCGGAGAACATCCTCCACGAATATATCCTGTAAGCGGTAGAAGCTCCTTCATCGGAATCAGATCACACTTCTTGTTTCCCGAAACCTTGGCCACCATCTTCAAGTCTACTTCATGCTCTCCGGGAACTACACAGACAAAATAGCCTGACTTGTCACCATGAAGCACCAACGTCTTGAAAACCTGCTCAATATTCTCTCCCAATGTAGCCGCAACATGTACACAGCTCAAATCGTTTTCATCAACCTCATACGGAACAAGCTCATACTTGATTTTATCTCTGTCAAGCAAGCGGGCCGCAT
Organism: Bacteroides ilei; assembly: GCF_900128495.1. Taxonomy (GTDB): domain Bacteria; phylum Bacteroidota; class Bacteroidia; order Bacteroidales; family Bacteroidaceae; genus Phocaeicola; species Phocaeicola ilei. The sequence continues at coordinate 1,202,008 of NZ_LT635801.1, read as the reverse complement.
TGGTCTTAGCAATCTTCTCTTTCGACATAGTTTATCCTGTTTTCGATTATTTCCATCATTTATTTTCCAATTCTTCCTTGATATACTTAGGTGTATAACCTTTAGTGCTCAAAGCCACTTCCTCGGGCGTACCGTATGACAACAGTTCACCACCTCCCTTTCCGCCTTCAGGCCCCATATCGATGATATAATCGGCCATTTTGATCACATCCAGGTTATGCTCTATGACGATGACTGTATTACCCTTGTCTACCAATCGGTTCAAGACGTTCATCAGCACACGTATATCTTCAAAATGCAATCCTGTGGTGGGCTCATCCAGAATATAGACAGTCTTCCCCGTATCACGTTTAGACAGTTCGGTAGCCAGCTTGACACGTTGGCTTTCTCCTCCGGATAAAGTGGTTGACGGCTGTCCAAGCTTGATATAACCCAGTCCTACCTCCTGCAATACTTTAATTTTATTCAGAATCTGAGGTACATTTTCAAAAAACTCAACCGCCCGGTTTATCGTCATATCAAGCACATCGGCTATTGACTTACCTTTAAAACGCACCTCCAGGGTTTCACGGTTGTACCGTTTCCCGTGACAGACCTCACAAGGTACCAATACATCGGGCAAGAAATTCATCTCAATAGTCTTGTAACCATTGCCGCCACAGGCCTCACATCTCCCCCCCGCAACATTAAAAGAGAATCTTCCCGGCTTATATCCCCTGATTTTTGCCTCAGGCAAGCCCACAAAAAGATTACGGATATCAGAAAAGACTCCGGTATAGGTAGCGGGATTGGACCGGGGTGTCCTTCCCAACGGCGACTGATCTACATTGACCACCTTATCTATGTATTCCAATCCTTCAATAGAGTCATAAGGCAAAGGGTCCTGCAAAGAACGGTAAAAATGCTGTGACAGGATAGGCTGAAGCGTATCATTTATCAAGGTCGACTTTCCACTTCCAGAAACACCCGTCACACAGATCAACCTGCCCAACGGAAATTCAACATCCACTCCCTTCAGGTTATTTCCCCGGGCACCTCTCAGCCACAACGAATGTCCGTTACCTTTACGGCGCACTTCCGGTATTTCAATCTTCATCTTCCCGTTCAGATACCGCGAAGTCAAAGTGTCAGTCTTCAGCATTTCTTCGGGAGTTCCTGCAAATACAACCTCTCCTCCCAGACGCCCTGCTTTGGGACCCATATCTACGATATAATCGGCAGCCAGCATCATATCCTTATCATGTTCTACCACAATCACCGAATTACCCAGATCACGCAACTCCTTCAATGAATTGATCAGCCGTATATTATCACGCTGATGAAGTCCGATACTAGGTTCGTCCAGAATATATAGTACATTGACCAACTGCGAACCTATCTGGGTTGCCAGACGGATACGTTGATTCTCACCCCCCGACAGACTGACCGAAGAACGGTTCAACGAAAGGTAATCCAACCCGACATCAAGCAGAAATTTCAGACGGGTACGCAGTTCCTTCAATATTTCAGAGGCGATGACCCGCTGTCTGTCATCCAGAAATTCATCTACATGCGACAACCATTCATAAAGTTCACTTATATCCATGGACGCAAGCTCATAGATATTCTTATCATGGATACGGAACCAAAGAGCCTCCTTATTCAAACGGGCACCTTTACATTCGGGACAGACATCAGTCTTGGCAAACTGGTCGGCCCATTTCTGCGCCGTAGCTGAGGCATCTTTTTCCTGCATCATCTGAATGTATTTGACGATACCTTCATAATTAGTAAAATAATCGGATGAAGCATGGATAAGGGAACTTTTGATCTTCAACCGTTCATCCGATCCATAGAGAATTTCATTGATGGCATCTTCGGGAAGTTCCTGTACCGGAGTCTTCAAGGTTGCCTCATACTTCTCGAGCAAAGCCTCTATCTGCCAGAATATCATTACATTCTTATATTTACCGAGCGGAGCAACCGCACCTTCATAAACAGACAAAGAACGGTCGGGAATAACCTTGTCAACATCAATCAGATTCACATATCCCAAACCCTTGCAGCGGGGACAAGCCCCCTGAGGTGAATTGAAAGAAAAATTATGGGGAGCCGGCTCCTTATAGGATAATCCGGTTACCGGACACATCAGGCGTTTACTGTAATGACGGACACTTTCAGTCTGGGCATCCAGAATCATCAGCAGTCCGTCGCCCTGCTGCATAGCCGTCGCCACACTCTGCTTCAAACGCTTGTCATCCTTATCGCCGACAATGGTCTTGTCGACCACCACTTCAATATCATGATTCTTATAACGGTCCAGCTTCATCCCGTGGACAATCTCACGTATCTCCCCGTCGACACGTACATACAGATATCCCTTTTTACGTACCTGTTCGAACAGTTCCTTATAATGTCCCTTACGGGTACGTACCAAAGGAGCCAGAATATAGATACGCCTGCCTTTATAGTCACGATGGATCAGATCCAGAATCTGCTCTTCCGTATATTTTACCATCTTTTCCCCCGACAGGTAGGAATAGGCAATACCGGCACGCGCATAAAGCAGACGCAGATAGTCATATATTTCGGTAGTGGTACCAACTGTCGAACGGGGATTCTTGTTGGTAGTTTTCTGTTCTATGGAAATGACCGGACTCAATCCTGAAATCTTATCCACATCCGGGCGTTCCATTCCACCTAAGAAATTACGGGCATATGCCGAAAAAGTCTCTATATAGCGGCGCTGTCCTTCTGCAAAAATCGTATCGAAAGCCAAAGACGATTTGCCGCTTCCACTCAAACCCGTAATGACAGTAAGGCTGTCGCGTGGTATCTCTACATTTATATTTTTCAGATTGTGCACGCGGGCACCTTCTACACTGATAGTCTCTTTTCCCTCTTCCATACCTAAAATCAATGATATCTTTGCAAAGATAATTCTTTTTTTTGTACTTTTGCCTCTCAACAAAGTATAACGAAAATGAAATTAATCCATACCATTTGTCTTGCACTGGCACTTGCTGCAGCTTGTCCGGGAACAACGATGCAGGCACAGACAGACACCGGATATTTCCTGCATACCGTAACCAAAGGCCAGGGACTGTATTCCATTGCCAGCATGTATAACGTATCCATCGAAGACATTATCCGCCTGAACCCGGGTAGCGGTGATGTCATACGTGTAGGACAGAAGCTGAAAATACCTCAATCACGGAATGGTGAAAACGGGACAAGACAGTTCCATACCATCCAGGCAGGTGAAACTCTGTACCAGCTGACCGTTAAATATAACGTCAGTGCCAAGGCCATATGTGACGCAAACCCCGGTTTGAGTGCCAGCAACTTCCGCATCGGGCAAGTCATTGTAATCCCTTCGGAAAGCGCTTCCGCTACATCATCACAAAGCGCATCTGTTCCCAATACGGACCAAACAGAAAGCACTCAGAAAAAGGGATGGAAAGATATGCATAAAGTACAACGCAAGGAAACGATTTTCAGCATAAGCCAGATGTATGGAATCACTCAGGAAGAACTGATTGCAGCCAACCCGGAGCTGAAGAACGGAAAACTGAAAAGAGGTACTTTCCTCTTTATCCCTTACCCGAAATCGGAATCCACCCAACAGCAACCGGCCAGTACCCCTACAAATGAAGAACTTTTCAGTTCCAATACAGCCGACAGGAAAAAGATCGGTACCATCCAGGTAGCTCTGATGTTGCCCTTCTCGTCAAATAACGAAGAAAAAATCCGCATGACTGAATTCTATGAAGGATTTCTGCTTGCCGTCGACAATCTGAAACGGAAAGGTGTTTCTATGGATATCTACACATTCGATACCAAAGGGACCGCCTCTGGTGTCAAATCAATCCTGGCTAAGAACAATCTGAAAAATATGGATCTGATTATCGGTCCGGTTCATCAGGAAGGTATCCCGGCATTGGCCGATTTTGCTGAAAAAAACGATATACGCCTGGTTATCCCTTTCTCACCGAAGGTTGAGCAGGTATTCAAGAATCCGAACATCTACCAGATCAATACTCCCCAATCCTATTTCTACTCGGAAGTATATGAACACTTTGTCCGTCAGTTCGGCAACGCCAACGTCATTTTTCTGGATTGCGGCAACGGTGACAAGGAAAAGGCCGAATTCATCAAAGGATTGAAGTCCGAGTTGAAGGACAACAAGATCCCATTCACCCAACTGAAAGTAGAGCAGACTACCACTCCCGATAAAATCATTCCAGCTATGTCGGCTACAAAACCGAATATCTTCATTCCGATTTCCGGGAAATCGACCGCATTGACAAAACTGATTCCCCCTCTGACATCGGTATGCCGTGAAAACCAGGATTATGAGATGCATCTGTTCGGCTATCCGGAATGGCAGACCTATACCCAGGATTTTCTGGCTGGATTCTATGAACTCGATACCTATTTCTACTCATCGTTCTATACCAACAACTTTTTTCCCGCAGCCATAAACTTCACCAAATCATATCGCCGCTGGTATAGCAAAGATATGGCAAATACATTCCCCAAATATGGAATGTTGGGATATGACATCGGAAACTTCTTTCTGGAGGGACTTGCCACACAAGGCAACAAACTTGAAGAGAATCTTGACCGGGTAAAAGTCACTCCTATCCAGCATGGATTCAAGTTCGACCGGGTAAACAACTGGGGAGGCTTCATTAACCGCAAAGTATTCTTTGTACATTTTACAAAAGACTTCGAACTGATTAAACTTGATTTTGACTGATATAGTAAATGAAGAGAAAAACAATTATCCGAATATTGGCCGGAATAAGCTTTCTGCTAAGCTTACCCGCACACGCACAGTTGCAAGACCAGCGCCATAACTTTTCAGTCGGCGTCAACGGAGGAGTCAACCTCAGTTCGGTAAGCTTCAGCCCTGCCATCAAACAAGGAAAACTGATAGGCCCCAGTTTCGGTGTGACTGCCAGATACATCTCCGAAAAATATTTCAGCATGATCTGTGGTATCCAGGCTGAAATAAACTATTCGCAAAGAGGATGGAAAGAAGTATACGACGATGAAAGCGGTGATTCTTACCAACGCACGATGAATTATGTGGAAGTTCCTCTTCTGGCACATCTGGCATTCGGGAAAGACCAGGGACATGGTGCACGTTTTGTCCTGAATCTCGGACCGCAAGTAGGATTCCTGCTCAATGAAAGTGAACAGAAAAGCGAAGGATTTGACCCCAATAACCGTCCGACACACACCAACGCACAATACGGTAAAATGGCCGACAAGAAATTCGACTACGGTATTGTAGGAGGATTCGGAGTGGAAATCCGGACTGGCATCGGAAATTTCATTGCCGAAGGTCGCTATTATTTCGGTCTGAGCGATTTCTATAACAGTACCAAAAAAGATGATTTCTCACGTTCGGCACATTCTTATCTCGGTGCCCGAATTACCTATCTGTTTGACATAACCAATAAATAAAGACATTTCTTATGAAACTGATATCATGGAATGTAAACGGGCTTCGTGCCTGTTGCGACAAAGGTTTCCGTGAAACCTTCAGTGAGTTAGACGCCGATTTCTTCTGCCTGCAGGAAACCAAAATGCAGGAAGGACAGCTTGACCTCGCTTTCGACGGCTATACATCCTACTGGAATTATGCCGAGAAAAAAGGATATTCCGGAACAGCTGTATTTACCCGACACATGCCGCTTTCCGTCACTTACGGCCTAGGCATAGATGAACACGACCATGAAGGACGGGTCATTACGCTGGAAATGGAGAACTTCTATCTGGTAACCGTATATACTCCCAATTCGCAAGACGGACTGAAACGATTGGATTACCGTATGACATGGGAAGATGATTTCCGGAAATACCTGATACAACTTGACCGGAAAAAACCAGTTATTGTCTGTGGTGACCTGAATGTGGCTCATAAGGAAATCGATTTGAAAAATCCGAAAACAAACCGCATGAATGCGGGTTTTACTGATCAGGAACGTGAAAAGTTCCAGACTTTGCTTGATGCCGGATTCATTGACACCTTCCGTCATTTCTATCCGACGCAGGAAAACATCTACTCATGGTGGTCGTACCGCTTCAAGGCACGTGAAAAAAATGCAGGGTGGCGTATCGACTATTTCCTTGCCTCTGCCCGCATAGCCGACAAGCTTCAGGACGCCAAGATCCATACGGAAATATTCGGTTCCGACCACTGCCCGGTAGAAGTGACAATCGACCTGTAATTCTCTATCCCTATCCCATACAAAAGACGGATATGACCCGCATCACAAGCTGTCATATCCGTCTTTTATATATAAAGGTACAAAGATCAGCCGACTACCTCAATAAGACTTTTTCCACCTGAACCTACTTTCTTTACCAGAATCTGCGTCCGGATACGTTCTCTCATCTCGGCCGTATGACTGATTACTCCAACCTTCTTACCCTGCATGGACTGCAAATTCGACAAGGCGTCAATCACCATATTCAAGCTATTGCTGTCTAATGTACCGAATCCTTCATCAACAAACAGGTTACCCATCGAAACATTGTGCGATGAAAGGGAAGAGAGTCCCAAAGCCAATGCCAGACTGATCAGGAATGTCTCGCCACCCGACAAGGAACTGACATTACGCACTTCATCCGCCCTGTCATGATCAATCACACGGATTCCCAAAGAATCTTTCACCTGCTCCAGACTATACCGTCGGTTCAACATATGCAACTGGACATTTGCCTGCCTGATCAGAAAATGCAAAGTAAAACATTGGGCAGTCTCCCGGAAACGGTCACCACTGGCATTACCCAGAATATCATTCAATTCCTTCCAATCCTGAAACAGCCTCTTCCGGCGTTCCAACTCATCTTTACGGGAGGCCATCTGTTCCATACTACGCGTATGAGCTATCAACACTCCACCCACAAACTGTTTCTGTTTATCCAGTTCTTCCATAACTGCCTGCTTTTCAGATACAAGTGCATCCAATTCCTCCAAAGGCCGGAAATCGTCTCTTTTTTTCTGCATATGCCCCTCAAGAGCCTGTTTCTGTGCATCCCTCCGACCTTGGCATAGTTTTACATACTCATCGGCCTTCCGGAGTGTTTCTCTCTTTTCTTTCCAGTCTACCGCCGGATCAAAGCAATGATCCAGAACTTCCCAAGTCAACCGTTCCTGACTTTTACCCGAATCATCAACTGTAAGGGTCATATTCTGATTATACGTGTCTATATACTCATCCAACCGGTTCTTCAGATTTTCATGCAGCCCGACTTTCTGCTGCCATTGATTCTTCCGGGCAGCAATTTCACCCTTCATCTTATTGTAACTTTCCAAAACGGACCTTAGACGCAGATTTTCCTCGTCTACCCGCCTTTCCAGAATAGACACCTTTTTCTTCATTGACTGCTCCATCTCATCAGGATCATTACCATCCAGAATCCGGACATACTCGCCACTTTTCACCTGATATAGCGTTTCAGCCGATAAAAGTTCCGATTCCACTTTCTGCAACTCTTCCCTACAGTTTCCCAACCGCACTGATAAACCCTCTTCCTTCACTTTACATTCATTCAGAGAAGAAGCGGTTTCTGCCTGTATAGTCCGGTTTGTAGAATAAGTGGTAAACAGATTTTCGAAACCTTCGACAAAAGAGCTATAATCCGTATCATAAGCCTGTTCCCATCCGGCTATAGCAATATCCTTACGAAGAGTCTCACGCAAATTCTGGTTGGAACAGGCCAATTGTACCAGATCCTGTTCTTTCTGTTTCAGCTGCCCTCCAGTCTGCTTGAACACCGCCAATTGCCTATGATAATTATCATTCTGCATCTTATAGTCGGCCTGTTCCTTCCCCAACGTTTCATTCAACGTTTTCAGTTCAAGCTGTAAACGTTGGAAATCATCAAATTGCCTCCGGACCTGCTTACCTTCTTCCGTTATATCATCCAACTTATCTTTAAACAGGGGAATCATATCTACCGAATGGTCCTGAACGACATCCGGAACAATATCCGGGAATGTCTTTATCCGTTCCTGCCAATCCTCACCAAGCTTTTCCAGTTCCTTTTCAATGCGCTGTATATCCACTTTCAACCCATTCTGCCTGCCTAACAACCCGGACAGACAAGGTAACAATCCGGATTCCCGATGATTCAGACGTACATCAATATCAGCCAGACGGCTACGGTACTTTCCTATTTCATTTTTCAATGGAGATAAGACCTGGTCAAAATTATCGGCATAAGGATGAGAGACTGACCCGCAGACAGGGCACGGTTTGCCTGGTTGCAGACCGGCACGCATATCTTCTGCACTCTTTCCGCTCACCAGCCGGTATGCATCTTCCAATCCCGGCAGCAACATATTGATCCTGTCTCGTTCCTGTGTCAATTCTTCTATTTCACATGAAACCTTTTTCATGCCTTCCTCTACCCCTTTCAAATCATCACAATCGGCCTGATGTGACTTCTGCCTTTCACGGATATCCTCATACGTTTTTTTCAAGTTATCCAACAGTCTATACCGATTTCCCAATGTTTCCAGACGTTGCCGCAATTCATTCACATCCATCTTTTCACTGATAAGATTCTTTTCCTTGACAGAAGCCTGAATTGAAGCAATCTGTTTCTCCCGCTCCTTCATCCGCTGTTCTGTTACGGTAATCTGTATCTGGTCTTTCTCCATCTTGTCCTTCAGACTCAGGAGTATATCATTTTCCCGAAACCACCGCTGTTCCGATTTATACAGGTTTTCCAGACGTTCCTTGATGATTCCGAATTGCTCAAACATAGGTGAATACGCTTCTAGTCCCTGCAGGACCTTTACAGCATCCTCCAGCTTCTGCTGCAACAGATTCTGCTGCTCCTTATTCTTCAACAGTTCCACCTTTACCTGCTCCTGACGTTCCACCAAAGATTTCCTATTGCCACGTAGCCTTTCCAACAATTCCGCCTGCGCCTTTAATTCCACTTTCAGCTTACGGGCCTCAACAATCAGGGGAGTCAGCCGTTCCAATTCTATCCGACCAGCATTCCAATTTTCTTTCAGGCTTTCCAGATGCTGCTGGACTTCTATAAAAGACTTCTCCTGAGCAACCGCATTACTCCTCATCTGCTCCAGTTCTGCCTGTAAACCGACAATTTCCCGGTCTGATTTCCGGAATTCAAGAAACGTATCCTGTATATCCGAAACCCTGTCACGAAGCGACAATTCATCACGTACCGGTTTCAGGATATCTGCCTTATACCTGGCTTGCACCAGAACTTCCTCTTCCTGAAACAATGATTTTTTCAAACTGTTCCAGTCGCCATACCATTGCTGCTGCCGTTGCAGATCCTGCTTTTCAGCCTCCACCTTTTTCCATTGTAATTCGATTCCGGCCTGCTGCTCCCTGTAACCGGTAAGCTGTTCTTCCGTAAGCAAATGCAAACCTAACGATTTTACTTCCTCATTCAGTTCTTTGTAACTGGATTCAGCCTCCTTATAAAAATCATAGATTTTCCGGGCTACAGCAGCATACAACTGGGTACCGGTCAACTTTTCAAGCAGAACAGCCTTATCGGTATCACTGGCTTTCACAAAATTGGCAAAAGAATTCTGGGCAAGCATGACAGTACGGGTAAACTGACCATAGTCAAGCCCTATAATCTCATCAAGCTTTTCATTGTTGACATTCTTATGCCCCCGTTTCATCCGTGATCCGCCGGTAATATCCAACTCTTTTTCACGGACCGCCCCATCGTCCGTTCCTTCTATCCTGAACAGCCGCCGTTCCGGCTTCGAATAATTGGTCCTAGCAATGGAACACGCCCAGAGTGCACGATACCGATATCCGTCTGTTGCCTGAAAATACACTTCCGAAAAACACTCCTTGGTCCCTTTACGCAATATATTACGCGGATCATCCGGATCAAGCACCTTATTATTGTCCGGCTTCCCAGCATTGTAATAATCAAAATTATCTGCACCATAAAAACGGGGTGCCAGTCCATAAAGTGCCAGACAGATAGCATCCAGAATTGTCGACTTTCCGCTGCCTGTCTCCCCCACGATCGAGAAGAGATCGGCATCCTTCAACGGACCGCTTTCAAAATCGATTACCTGCTTTCCTTCCAGAGAAGCAAGGTTAAACATGGTCACTTTCAGAATCTTCATCATTCCTCCCCCTCTTTACGGGCAGCCTCGACCGCCTGCATAGCCAATGCTTCCAGCTCCGGACGCATCTCACATTTATACTTGTTCAAATAACTTTTCCTGATAACCTCAACCGGATTCAGATTCAACAGATCTTCCACCGATTCCAGTTCCACATCGTCACTCCCGGTTACCGGCACCCGATATGAAATCACGGTCCGGCATAACCGTACATGTTTATGTAAAAGCACATCTTCTATCTGCTTATTGATGCCAGCCACCGGAGTATCCAGCAAGACATTCACCTCCAGATACGGAGCACTCGCATCATTCTGGCCATCAGGCAATCCCGACAATATATCCAAGACATTCTCCAGCGGAGCCGGCTTATCGGGAAGCGACAACAACGGATGCTGCAAAGGATAGGAAATAAATTCGGAGACCCCATTCAACTCTCCATCTTCTATTTCATAATAGACAACTCCATGACGGTAACTACGCTCAGTAAATGACATGGGCAAAGCACTTCCCGGATAAACAAAAACACGTCTATCCCCCAGATACTGGTTCTTATGCAGATGTCCCAGTACCCCCAATGTCACTTGAGATTCCAATCCATGCAGATCCACCATCTCCGAACCGCCCACAACAATCCGCTCGGATGAATTGTCGGCAATCATACTGCCCGTAGCATACAGATGGGCCAGCAAAATCATAGCTTCCTTACCGGATTCCCGTCTGGATCCGGCCCGTGAAACCAGTTCTTCCAGACATTCGGACATACCTTCACCGTATCCAGCTCCCCGACGGAAATCACCGATTCTCAGATATGGAACCGCCAAAACCCAGGCACGTTCACCGGAGCCGTCGCAAGCATGAAGAGGAACCAACAGGTCATCAACGGAAATTTCCCCATTTTCTGTCTTCGGACACAATCCACGTACATAAACCTTGTGACGCTCCAGAATCTGTCGGGACGCCTCCAGTCGGGCTGCCGAATCATGGTTCCCGGCAATGATAACCGTCTGAAGCTCAGAAAAACATCGGCTCAAATCGTCCAAAAACGTATAATACAGTTCCTGGGAGGCTGCCGAAGGATTAGCCGAATCGAACACATCACCCGACACCAACAATGCATCGGGATGTTTTTCTGCTATCGTATCAAGCAGCCACCGCAAAAAATGTTCATGTTCTTCCTGCCTGTCGAATCCATGAAAATTATTGCCCAAATGCCAATCTCCTGTAGCCAGAATTCTTATCATTTTCCTACAATACAAATATTATACATGATTGATGCCATAACCGAAAAGAGCAAAATCGCCCAAGCAGGGATCACCCGGAAAAATTTCGGCCAATGCATCGGTTATCTTGCGGGCCGAAGCCAAAGAAAACGTCTGTTTCTCTACCAGTCCAAGATCAAAGGCCACCCGACATACATGTGTATCAAGCGGGATAAGCAAATCGGCCGGATCCATATGCCGCCAGATACCAAAATCAACATCAGAATCACGGCGCACCATCCAACGTAGAAACATGTTCAACTTCTTCTGCGGACTACGGTCGGAAACCTCCAGAAAAGTACATAATTTCTGCATCGGATTCCCTTCCAGAAGTAATAACGCATCCTCCAGACTTCCATATGAAGTATAAACCGGAAATAATTTTTCAAAATAAGAGCGGAACGTAGCATACGAAAGCATCCTGTAAAAGCTTCTACCGTCATCTTCCCTGAAATCCTGCCTCCATTGCCCCGACAACACATACCGTAGCGGTGCATGATGCATCATTACGTCTAACTCATCGGCTTTTTTAAGAATTTGTCTTCTGTTGCCGAAACTCAATATAGCAGTAAGCAATCCGCTGATTTCTATATCCTGCCGCTCCCGGTACCGATGCGGAAACTGTACCGGATCTGAATTTATAAAGTCACGGGTATGGTACTGCTTTGCCCACAAACGGAGTTGTCCAGCCAATTCTATCCGATTCATCATTCTTCACTTTCCATACGAAAAGAAACAAATTAGACCAGGCACAGACCTCATATACAACCTGCACCCGGCCTATTCCACTGTTTCTGTCAGTTATTGAAATAATACAGGAAAGTAGCGATACCTTCCAACGCTTTCTTCTTCTGGCCTTCAATCTCAATGAAAAACTTGATTTCGGCTTTTGCCGTTCCACGCAGGTTGACCAAAGAATGTAGCTCAGCTGTCATACGGATGCGTTGTCCAGACAACACTGCCTGTCCAAACTTCATCTTGTCCATACCGTAGTTTACCATCATCTTCAGGTTATTCACCTCTATAATCTGATTCCAGAAATAAGGCAGAAGGGACAATGTCAGATATCCATGTACAATCGTACTCTTGAACGGACTTTCCACTTTGGCGCGTTCCACGTCCACATGAATCCACTGATGGTCCAATGTAGCGTCCGCAAACTGGTTAATCCGTTCCTGAGTTACTTCCAACCAGTCGGAAACTCCAATCTGCTGTCCCAATAACTTTTCAAACTCTTCGTAGGAATTAATAATAACTTTACTCATAAACCTTCTTTTAAACTGTCATTAAATTTAAGCAAAGATAAACATTCCCTCCCATCTTTCATCACTTGATGTAAAAAAATCCGTCGGAAACAAAATAAGTTCCAACGGATTCGGACAACTGCAGCCGGCTATGTCATCATACCAGGCCGAAACGTTTCAGATCATTGTCAACGGTCGTTATTCCCCCGATACCGAACGTGTCGGAAAGCACTTTCACCACATTAGGCGAAAGGAATGCCGGCAATGTAGGTCCCAGATGGATATTCTTGACACCCAAACTCAAAAGAGCCAGCAGTACGATAACCGCCTTCTGTTCATACCATGCGATGTTATATACAATGGGAAGATCGTTGATGTCATCCAACTCAAAGACTTCCTTCAGTTTCAAGGCAATCAACGCCAATGAATAACTGTCGTTACATTGTCCGGCGTCAAGTACACGGGGAATGCCGGCTATGTCTCCCAATGGCAACTTGTTATACTTGTACTTGGCACAACCCGCAGTCAGTATAACCGTACCTTCAGGCAGAGATCTCGCAAAATCAGTATAGTATTCACGGCTTTTCATGCGGCCGTCACACCCGGCCATCACTACAAATTTACGGATGGCCCCGCTTTTTACTGCACCGACTACAGCATCGGCCAGCTGAAGAACCTGGTTATGCGCAAATCCGCCTATTATCTCACCGGTCTCAATCTCTACCGGCGGCTGGCAGGTTCGGGCCAACGCTATCACCTCCGAATAATCCTTATGTCCGTCAGCTCCGGTCTTTATATGTCTGCACCCGGGATATCCTGTTGAATTTGAAGTAAACATACGGTCTTTATACGGAGCGTTTTCCAACGGAGGAACAATGCAGTTGGTCGTAAAGACAACCGGTCCGTTGAACGAAGCGAATTCTTCCCGCTGTTTCCACCATGCATTCCCATAATTACCAATAAAATGTTTATACTTCTTGAATGCCGGATAATAATGTGCCGGAAGCATTTCACTGTGTGTATACACATCCACTCCAGTACCTTCTGTCTGCTTCAGCAGGTCTTCAATGTCGTGCAAATCATGACCGCTGATCAATATACCCGGACGGGGGCCTACTCCAATATTTACCTTTGTTATTTCCGGATTACCGTAACGGCTGGTATTGGCCTTGTCGAGCAGAGCCATAACCTGGACACCTACATTCCCTACACGCAGAACCAGCTGGATCCATTCTTCAATATTTAACCTGTCGAAGGCAACCTCAGCCAGAACATTCTGCATGAAAGCATGGATTTCCGGATCATTGAAACCCAGTCTCATAGCATGCTCATGATAGGCGGCCATACCTTTCAGTCCGTATACCGCCAGCTCCTTCAAAGAGCGCAAATCGGCATCCGTCTCTCTCAATACTCCCACTTCAAGGGCCTTCGTCTCGAACGAATCACGTGTCCCTTCCCATTCCAACTCATCGACCTCGGGTAATTCCACACCCTGTATCCGGGCATCCTCTTTCAACATATCACGTAAACGTATACCTCTTTCCACACGTTCCAGAATACTTGCATCATCAAAGTTTGCATTGGTTATCGTTGAAAACAAAGCATCGGTCACATATCGGTCCACTTCTTCACGTACTCCTACATGATGTCTGCGCAAGCTGTCGGCCATAACGGCAACTCCTCTTACAACAAAAAGCAACAGATCCATGTAACGGGCTGTAGCAGCGTTTTTCCCACATACACCTTTCAAGATGCAACCTGTACCTTTAGCGGCTTCCTGACACTGAAAACAGAACATATTTCCTTCCATACCATTCATTAATAATTGATTTTTCATTAAGTTTGTGCAAAGATGGATAAATGTCTTTCCAGTATCTGTAACGAATGTTACACTTATCTCCAAATAATAGTTAAAATGATGATGACAGCACAACAACTTGTACGGCTTCCGTTATTCGGCCAAGTAACCGAAGCTGAGGCAGAACAACTTCTTCATAAAGCCCCCAACAGCCTACGGAAATATAAAAGCCGGGAATACATTGCACGCCAGGGTGACGTATGCCGTTCTCTCTATATATTATGTACAGGCACCGTCCGTGCCCAGATGGAAAATGCGGAAGGGAAACAGCTGACAATCGACGTCATCAACGCTCCCGACGTCTTGGCTCCAGCCTTCATCTACGCTTCCGAAAACCGATTTCCGGTAAATGTAGAGGCCATTTCCGACTGTGACGTATTCATTATGGACAAAAACCGTTTTCTGGATTTTATGCATGAAACTCCGTCTGTAATGAAAAACTTTATCGGACTCATTTCCGACCGGAGCCTGTTTCTCAGCAGGAAGCTCAACGAATTTGCACTTCAAAGCCTCAAATCACGTCTGCTGAACTATCTGCAGGTCAATAAACGTATTTCAAACCAACAGGAAGTGGCTTTCATTCTTGGTGTAGCCCGCCCCTCCCTAGCCAGAGCCCTGTCGGAACTGAACAATGAAGGCAGAATCAGGATGGAAGGAAAAGAAATCCACATAAACGACTAGCGCACCGAATCAATCAGTGCGCCATTTTTTCATCCTTTTTCCGTGCCTCATACAACTGGTAGGAATTGACTATATTGTGCCATACGCTATAAAAACCTCCTGCAATGGCTGTAATCGGAGTGAAGAACGTATATCCCATCCAGATGGCAAGTACCGTATTCTTCTGCCCGAGGGACTGCCCCGCACTGATCGGATCCTGATAGTGCCGGCCTATCTTCCGACCGATAAAGAATTGCAGTCCGCAACAAACCAGTGATACCACCGCCAGTCCCAGCTCCGTGTAAAAGGACACTTCACTGTGTACAATACTTTTTACCGTAACGGCTATGGCCAAAGCCAGCGCCACAGCCCACAGATAAAAGGAAAGTTCATGATACTCCGAAATCTTCGCATGAAGTTTCGGAAAAATATACCGTAGCAAAACAGCGGCCACGAAAGGCAGCAGCAGCAAGGGAAATACCTTTCCTATAATGAGGACAAACGAATTGAAAGCCGACATTTCCGGATGCGGATGTACAAAGGGAATAAGAGCCGGAACCAACAAGGATGTCACCAGATTGATGAAAATTGTATAGGTAGTCAGACTGCCGGCATTACCCCCCAGCTTCTTGGTTATCACTGCCCCGGCTGTGGCGGTAGGACAGATCAGGCAAATCATGGCACCTTCCAGTACTACCCTCAGGCCACTATGCGGCAACAATATCAATATCATGGCCAATATGATAAACGAAAGCGCCTGAAACAACAATAACCACAGATGCCATTTGCAGAAATGCAAATCCTTCAGGTTCACCTTACAGAACGTAAGGAACAACATGGAAAAAATCAATAACGGCTGGATAATGTCGACCGCCCTGTTTACGAACGGACGGGTAAAACCAAGGCCAGGAATATTCACATAAACAAAATACGCTATCACCCCCGCCAACATGGCTATAGGTAAAGTCCAGTTCTTAAGAAATCTAATAACACCCATTTCCTTTTCCAGTAATTAAAAACCGGTGCAAATTTACTTCTTCTTCCGGCAATTCATACACCAAAAGAACAAAATGTTTTCCCAAAGGCATAATAAATAAAAAATATGACGTGTTTTTACAAAATCCGCATTATCTTTAACTGGATTTCTATCTTTATTCTAACATAAAACATCATGAATGAAAAAGAAAACATCAAGTCATCTATCTCATATAAGATAGTTTATTACCTGAAAAAAAGTATGGACGACTGGTTTCTTGACCCGATTATCGGCTTCATCTTTCCAGGATTCGGCGATGCCGTCCCTACACTCTTTTCACTACCCTATATCTACCTGTCACTATTCAAACTTCATTCCATACCTCTGACACTGGCCATTATCTACAATATGCTTATAGACTGGCTTACCGGCATGATTCCATTCTATATAGGCGACATTATCGATGTATTCAACAAAGCTTATAAAAAGAATTACCGTCTGATTGTAGGTTTCGTTGAAGGAGATGAAGATATCAAGAAAGACATAAACCGTAAAGCACTTTATTTTTCTGTAATGATTGTGGTTTTCTGCATGCTTATCTACGCCATGTTCCAACTGGTCCATTGGCTATGGCAACTGTTGGCAGGAGCCGGCAGTTCTCTCTATGAATGGCTGCTGCGGCTGTTTTAAAACACTTTTTCCCTGTATGCATGCTTCACGATCAAAATACTTGCTTCATACAGCAACCATACCGGCAACGCTACCACCAGCATGGTAAAGGCATCGGATGTAGGGGTAATGATTGCGGCAACGACAAGGATTGCCACAAAAGCCTGTTTGCGGAAACGTTTCATGAGTCCGGCCTTCAGAAGGCCCAGTTTTGCCAACAGCCAGCATAACAGAGGCAATTCGAAAATAATGCCCATGGCCAGATTCAACGTCATCAAGGTACTCATATAGGAGTCCAGCGTTATCAGGTTGGTAACATCCTCACTTACCTGATACGTTCCCAAAAAGCGGAAAGTCAACGGAAATATCAGAAAATAGCTCAACAATACCCCTAACAGAAACATCACATATCCCCAGGTCACCACCCGGACCGAATACTTGCGTTCGTCGGCATACAAAGCCGGCGAAACAAAACGGAACAGAAGGTAAAGGATATAAGGGGAAGCGAACAATAACCCCACATATACGGATGTCTTCATGTGTATGATAAACTGTTGCGCAAGTCCGGTATTGACCAACTGGACCGAAAAGTGGGATGTACCTGTCCCTGTCAGCCCTTTACTTATCCGGTCGAACAACCTATACACAATGAAATCATCGTATTTGGGAGCCAGAATGATGGAAAAGACCTCATCCTTAAATAAAAAGGCTATCAAGCCACATATTACCGTTACCAGTACCATCCGGACAAGAGAGCCTCTCAATACATCCAGATGTTCCCAAAACGACATGGCCTCTTCCTGTTTCTCTTCCCCTTGTACCATATGCTCAGTCCTTTTTCCCTTCAGCGTCCTGTTTTTCTTCCTTCTTCGCTTCGTTCTCTATCCCGTTCATCCCGTCCTTGAAGCTACGCACACCTTTGCCTAACCCCTTCATGAGTTCCGGAATTTTTTTCCCGCCGAAGAGAATCAATATGATCAAGACGATGATTAAAAGCTCCTGTGTTCCTATTCCAAACATAATCAATTGCGTATTAAATATTTCACAAACAGATATCCTCCGAAAATCTGCAGCAGGATACCTGGAATACCGATACGGAAATCCTGAAGGGCAGCATAGAAACTACCGCTCATAGCCCATTCAGCCATTGTTCCGAATACTTGATAGAAAAGCACAACCGACAAGAAAAGCAACAAAGACACTTTCTTGAAACGGCGGGCCGCATACCCGGCTCCGGCAGCCAGCAGGACCGACTTTACCAAAATAGCCGGTAAGACCGGCAAAGCCGGCATACCGAACAGGAAAGAATTGACCAGCGGCGACAGGACAGCCGTCAACAGACCAACTTTCCATCCATATTTATAAGCTCCTACCAAAGTAAAGAAATAGATAGGCAACCAAGTCACCCCTCCCTGAGGGACAAGATGAAACAGTTGCGGCATGACAATATTTCCCAGCACGAACAGCAGGGCCGTTGCATACGTCATTACATTACGGTAAGACAACGAATAAAGTTTTACACTATTTTCCATTTTACAAATTGTTATAAGTCACAAATAATATCATTCTTTCATCATTTCTGCCTCATTGATTCCACAAACTTTTCAATCAGCGGGAAACAGGCAGCGGCCGTAAGGGCATCCTTGCATAGATTCTCAACAGGACATCCTCCGGTATGGGTACGGTTCCATATCTTCGGCACCAATTCATCAAAGCTATATTCCACCTCCGAATCATCAAGCAGATTCCGGGCCGCTTCACTGAGCACATCGGCATGCAGTTCGGCCACACCACCCAGAATCATCAGAGCTGCCGCACCCTTGCCAACCACTTTGTCGGCCACCATGGCTCCTTCCAGTATCCCGGTCTTCTCCTTGACCATCCGGAACAGGTCGGAAACTCCCCGGCCTGTAAAGGTCTGTATATCCCCCCGGGCCGTCTTCAACACCAAGGTATAGCCATACTCATGAAGCGTCCGTACAAGTTCATCCATCATAAGGTACCCTGCTTCAACTTTTCTACATATGCATCAATCTTATGCAGCTCTTTCGGTATATCGATACCTTGCGGACATTCAGGAGAACATTGGTTGCACCCGATACAATGGCTTGCCTGACGCAACTTAGGAACACTACGGTCATAACCCACCAAAAATGCCCTACGGGCCTCCTTGTAGTTTTCATCCCCTTGAGTGTTGGATACATTCCCTTCATTCACACATTTATTATAATGTACCAGAATAGCCGGAATATCGATACCATACGGACAAGGCATACAGTATTTACAGTCGTTACACGGAACCGTAGGATACTGCACAATCAGGTCGGCCGTCCCTTCCAGAAAATCCAGATCCTCCTGTGTCAACGGCTTCAGCGGAGAATAGGTACGGATGTTGTCCTGCAGATGTTCCATGTATGTCATTCCGCTTAATACAGTCAAGACTCCCGGATACGTACCGGCAAAACGGAAAGCCCATGATGCCACACTGTTGTCCGGTTCACGCTGCTTCAGATGTGCCATCACATGGTCGGGCACATTCGACAGACGTCCGCCCAGCAACGGTTCCATGATAATGGCTGGAATACCTCTTTTCTGCAGCTCGCCATACAGGTATTCGGCATTGGTATTGCTCTTGTTGATTTCCTTTGCATGATGCCAGTCGAGATAATTCATCTGGATCTGCACGAAATCCCACTTCACCTTATCGTGTATTGAAAGCAGATAATCGAACACTTTAATATCTCCATGATAGGAGAATCCCAGATTACGTATACGTCCAGCCTTACGCTCCTCCATCAGGAAATCCAGCATACCGTTATCGAAGAAACGTTTCTTCAACAGACCCATACCGTCTCCCCCGCCTACCGAGTGCAGAAGATAATAGTCGATATAGTCTACCTGTAGCTCTCTGAATGATTTATGATACATGGCCAACGATTCTTCACGGGAATAGGCCCGCATGTTCGACATTTTGGTAGCGACAAAAAATTTGTCACGCGGATGCCGTTTCAACGCGTTTCCGGTAGATCTTTCCGACCATCCCTGTACATATACAGGAGCCGTATCGAAATAATTCACGCCATGGGCTATGGCATAATCTACCAGTTCGTTCACCGCATCCTGGTCGATGACATTCCCGTCGCCTGCAGGGCTCGGCAGGGTTGGCCAGCGCATACAGCCATACCCCAAAATGGAAACCTTGTCACCAGTAGTGGGTGAAGTACGGTAAGTCATCTCACCGGTAGGAACATTCGCAGCTGTAGTAGGCCCCTTGTCATCACTTTCTCCACGCGGTTTACAACCATACATCATTCCAGAGAACGTCGCGGTACTGATACCTACAATCTTGATGAAATCGCGACGGTTTATTTTGTTTTTATTCTTGTTTTCCATACTTCAAAACTTTTAATTAATCCGGTGAACTTCATGGCCTTCTACATAAATGGCACTGAACGGACGGGCCGGACAAAGGTTTTCACATGCACCGCAACCGATACATTTTTCAATATTGACAACCGGTATCTTCCGGGAATCTGGATTATCAGCTACCGAAGGTACCATCTGGATGGCATTCACCGGACAATGGCGTGCACAGTTTCCGCAATCCACATCATCCGTCAACACCACACAGTTCTTGCGTATCCATACGGCATGACCGATATGAATAGCCGATTTGTCGGCCTTCGTAATCGGACGGATAGCACCGGCAGGGCATACTTCCGAACATTTCGTACATTCCGGACGGCAATATCCCCGCTCGTACGACATTTCCGGCTGCATCAGAGTCATCAAATCCTGAGACGGATGCAGAACCTGGCTAGGACAGGCTGAAACACACAGTTGGCAAGCCGTACAATGCTGCGCAAAATTACGTGCACTCAACGCTCCCGGAGGGAGAATACGTGTAGCGCGCGGAGGTACCTGCTTGTCCTCAATAGTAGCCAGACCACCGTCGACCTTCTTTTCCTGTGCCTTCAAAACCGAAGCGGCAGCCACTCCCGTCGCTGTAGCCAGGAAAGTTCTTCTCGAATTGTCTACCGGTTTGTCTCCACTGCCAGCTGTACATGCTTCCGGTTGCTTGCTACCCATACGGCTCCGGTAACTGATTGCATGATGCTTACATGCCCCCAGACAATCCATACAGGATACACACCGGCTATAGTCTATTTTATGATTCTTTCCGTCAATGCACGCAGCCTTACATTTCATGGAACACACGCCACAGTTATTACATTTGTCGGTATCGATAACCGGACGGAACACAGAAAAGCGCGACAAGAATCCAAGGACCGTCCCGACCGGACAAATCGTATTGCAATAAGTACGTCCGTTACGCCATGCGAGAACCACTACCACAATCAATGTAACTACTGCAATCACGAAAGTAGGAAGACCTCTCATCCACACTTCAGTTTCATAAAAAGCATAACTTTCTGCACGTTCGGCAAAATAGGCCAACAGATTGTTTCCCCATGCATAGAGCGGAGACAACAGATTCGAAACGATTCTACCGTATGAGCTATAAGGGGCCAACAAAGCTACCAGCGAACCTACCCCAGCCAACAATGCGATTACAAATATGGCAAAAACGCCATAGCGCAGCCAATTGACGGCAGGAGAATAGAAAAAACGGAATTTTTTCTTTTTCCGTCTGCCACTCAGCCAGGAAACAACGTCCTGAAACACGCCCAACGGACAAATGACGGAACAGTAAACCCTCCCCAACAACAAGGTCAGGATCACGAGAAACACGATTACCCCGACATTCAAGGCAAGTACCGCCGGAAGGAACTGGATTTTCGCCATCCACCCGAACCAAGTATGTACAGTCCCTGTAAAGTCAAGGAAAAGAAGCGTTATCAATACAAAAAAGATAACTGCCAGTACAATGCGTATTTTTCTTAACATAACAAAAGTGTTTTATTAGATTTCTTGATCACAAATAAAGAATATCCCCTATTTAGAGTGTAAAAATATAAATTTCTTTCGGCAAATTTCATTTTTTTAATTTTCATAACAATTAACAGGAATCGGAACCGTCAGATTATGATTTCAACCATACCTCCATAAGGAGAAAGCGCATCGAATCCCTTCTCTATCGGAACCACTCCGGCATAGGCCTGCGCACAGATCAACACCCCTCCATGGGCAAAGACCAACACGTTTTCATAAGGTTTCTTTTTCAGCTCGTCCATAAAAGCGGAGACACGCCCGTACAGCTCCATAAAAGACTCACCTCCTGTTGTCGGGATATGAAGATAGTCCTCATACCATTGGTAGATACGGGGATCGGTTATGTCATCATACCGCTGCATCTCCCATTCACCGCAGTTGATTTCCATCAGACGGCTGTCGCGTTCCGCACCGGGATAACCACAATATGCAGCCAGACGGGTACAACGCGAAAGCGGACTGGTATATACATGATCAAATGCAATCCCTTCAATCCTTGACCGGCACACGGCTGCTTCCTGCTCGAATGTATCCCGCAAAGGTACATCTGTCTGACCATAACAAGTGCCTGGAGCAACATCGACTGAAGTATGTCTGATTAAATAAACCTTCATATATTATCCTCCTCAAATTTTATTCGACTTCTTCAACTGGCCCCACCGTAAAAAGAGTCCAGCCAGAATGGTCCCGGAAATGGAATGCCATACACAGGATATGGCACAAGGCAGAACCGCCAACGGCTGCGCTGCAAAAAAATTGGCGGCCAGATTGGTAGCCAGTCCGGCATTCTGCATGCCGACCTCAATGCTTACCGTACGCTTTTTCGCTGTATTGAATCCGGCCAGCCTACCGGCAAACCACCCCAACAGATAACCGGAAGAGTTATGGAGGAATACCACACCGAAGGTCCAGAAAAACATGACAACTCCACGGGCTACCAGATCATCGTGCACCGTGCTTATCACACCTCCTACAATCAAGGCCAGACAAATCACGCTCAAGCCCGGCATGAGCGACTGCACGACAGGGAAACTCCGTCGGCTACTGAAATTATAGTTCAGGAAACAACCTATAGCTACCGGTATGATCGTAACGATCAGGATATTCAGGAACATCCCTACCGCATCTATCGCCACAATCTCACCTGCAACGATCTTCATCAGGAAAGGAGTCATAACCGGTGCCAACAGCGTGGAAGCACACGTCATACCTACTGAAAAAGCCACATCACCATGACAAAGAAAAGACATAATGTTACTGGATACCCCTCCAGGACAACATCCCACCAACAGAATGCCGACGGCCAAAGCCGGCTCCAACCGAAATACACGAACCAGTAGATAAGCCATACCAGGCATAATGACAAACTGGGCACAGGCACCGATCAAAATATCGAAAGGCCTCCTGGCCAAAATCTTGAAATCACCGGTAGTCAAAGTCAGCCCCATCGTCAGCATGATTATACCTAAAATAACAGTCTGCGTCACCCCCGACACCCACTTGAACGTAACAGGAACAAAAAATGTAAAGACAGCTATTGCAATAATAAATATAGACGTATAACCGGCAAGCCACCGGCTGACTTTCTGTAAGACTGACAACATATATTTTTTCTTTATTTCACTTATCAGGATGCAAATGTAATAAATTTATCATCTTAAACGCCCTTAAACCGACACTTATTTATTACTGAAAGTCCAAATGTATTTCCAGACAAATTACAGAATCTGCATGTATATTGGTTAAGAAGGCACAAAATACGCCACAATACACAAAAAATCGTTATCTTTACCGCCAAAAACCGTATTCCGGCATTTTGTCCGGCAACCCAATCAATCAGAGAAAAACAGCTTGACGTCTGTCGCCCGCCACACCGAAGACGCATGCCATAACGAAAACGTATGAAAAAAATAATCTCATTGACCGCCAATACCGCACGTAAATGCCTCAACATGGCATATTCAGGATGCAGAAAGGCATACAACTGGTACTTACGGACATTCAAACGCCTTCCGTGGTACGGCCGTATAGGCATGGGGCTGGCCAGTTTCATTATCGGCCTCATCGTACTCCTGGGAATGATCGACATCAATTTTCTGGGACTCTTCGGAAAATCCCCCAGCATGTTCAACATCAAGGAACCTATCCAGCATATCGCTTCCGAAATATACAGCTCCGACGGGAAACTGATCGGCAAGTACTACTCCGAGAACCGTACTCCCGTAGAGTATAAGGATATATCACCTATCCTGATCAAGACGCTGGTCTATACGGAAGACGAACGTTTCTACAAACATTTCGGAATCGATTTTGAAGGGGTGTTTGCAGCGGCGAAAGATTTCATAACCCAAGGCGATGCCCGCGGAGCCAGCACCATCACCCAACAGTTGGTAAAGAACCTGTTCAAGGTCCGCTCACAATACTCCACCGGTCTGCTGGGGCATATCCCCGGTGTAAAGCTGCTCATCATGAAGGCAAAGGAATGGGTTACCGCGGTAAAGATCGAGATGCTTTACAGCAAGGAGGAAATCCTTACCATGTATTTCAACACCGTCGATTTCGGAAGCAATGCCTTCGGCATCAAGACGGCCTGCCATACCTATTTCAATACGACTCCCGACAAGGTTACGGTAGAACAGGCAGCCACACTTATCGGTCTGTTGAAGGCAACTACCTATTATAATCCCCGCATCAACCCCAAAAACAGCCTGGCACGCCGCAACGTGGTATTGGGCAAGCTCTATGAACAGCATATGCTCAGCAAGGAACAACTTGACTCTATCCGCCAGTTGCCTACAGTACTGCATTTCAAAGAGGAAACGGAAACCAGCGGCAACGCACTCTACTTCCGTGATGCCGTAGCCAACTCACTGAAAGACTGGTGCAAGGAAAACGACATCGACCTTTACGGTGACGGACTGAAAATCTATACCACCATAGACAGCCGCATGCAGCAATATGCCGAAGAGGCGGTCAACAAGCAGATGCGCGAAATCCAGAAGAAATTCGACAACCACTGGGCCAACATGGCACCTTGGCGTGACCGCCAAGGTGAAGAGCTTCCCCATTTCATTGAAGATCTGGCAGCCCGGACACCTGCCTACCGCTATCTGTCGCAACGCTATGCCAACAGCCCGGATTCCATCACCTATTACCTGAACCTTCCGCACCGGTGCAAAGTCTTCGATTATGACCTGGGACAGCGTGACACCCTACTGAGTACCATGGATTCCATACGCTATATGGTAAGTTTCATGCATTGCGGGTTTGTGGCCATCGCCCCACACACTGGTGCGGTAAAGGCATGGGTAGGCGACATCAACTTCAATTCATGGAAATATGACAAGGTGCTGTCCAAGCGCCAGCCCGGTTCGACTTTCAAACTGTTTGTATATACCGAAGCCATGAATCAGGGCCTTTCTCCATGCGACCTCCGGGTAGACGAAAACATACCATGGGAAGTGGAGGAAGACGGAGAAAAGAAAATATGGATGCCACACAACGCCAACGGAGGCGCTACCCTCGATACCTTCTCACTGAAAATGGCTTTCGCACAATCCGTAAATACTATCGCGGCCAACGTAGCCCATGAAATAGGGATACCCAACATTATCCGTACGGCACACGCCATGGGTATCCGGACCGAACTGGACACCATCCCGTCATTGAGTCTGGGAGCATCCGACGTATCTCTTCTGGAACTGGTTTCAGCCTACGGAACGGTTGTCAATGACGGTGTCGCCATCGAACCGGTCCTGGTAACCCGAATTGAGGACAAAGACGGGAAAGTGATCTATGAGAAGGAACCGGAAGAGACACAGGCCATCCCGTATGAAAGCGCCTATCTGATGCAACAGATGCTGAGAGGCGGACTGACCTGCCCCGGAGGAACTTCACAGGCCTTATGGAGATTCAAGATATTCGATAAAGGGACTGAATTCGGAGGAAAGACAGGGACATCGTCCAACCATTCCGATGCCTGGTTCGTAGGAGTGAGTCCGAACCTGGTAGGAGGAGCATGGGTAGGAGGAGAATACCGGAGTATCCACTTCCGTACCGGTGAACTCGGCCAAGGAAGCCGTACCGCACTTCCGGTATTCGGGTACTTTATGGAAAAAGTGTTGGCCGACAAGCACCTGGCTAAAGAATACATAGCCCGATTCCCATCGCCGAAAGAAAAGATTGAACGGAATTGGGACTGCAACACTTACCTGCCCCATTACAGCGACAGTGATTCCCTGAACATCCTGCTGGGCGATTCCCTGCTGACCGGTGATGAAGATCTGGACCTGGAAAGGCTGGAACAGATACTGGAAAACTAGCATACCGCCAATAGCCCGCCCCCACCAAAAAGAACTTGGAATTCTGCAGAAAGATGAAGGCTTTATGTAAAAAAGATGAAGGTATCCGGTCTTAAAGATAAAGGCCTTTCGAGGAAAAGATAAAGACATTTTTCCAGAAGATGCCGAAATTTTGAACTATCACCCCAAAAGTAAAGATTCGTATGGATTATAAAGATAAAGTGTGCGTAATAACCGGTGGAGCCGCCGGCATCGGCAGATGCCTGACGGAAACATTTGCCAAACTGGGAGCAAACGTATATTACATCGACAAAGACCCGGTCGACGGGAATCTGCCAGGAAACGTTACCGGATTTCAGGGAGACATTGCCGAAAAAGAAACACTGGACCGGTTTGCCGACCTGATTCTGGAAAGAGAAAAAGCAATCCATGTTGTTGTCAACAATGCCTGCCTTACCAAAGGCGGAATCCTCTCGGAATGTTCCTATGAAGACTTTCTCTACGTACAACGTATCGGAGTTGTCGCACCATACTGGCTTGCCTGCCGCTTCAAATCCCGTTTCGCCAAAGGGGCAAGCATCGTCAACATCTCTTCCACCCGCGCCTTCCAGTCGCAGGCCGATACCGAAAGCTACACAGCCGCCAAGGGCGGTGTCACGGCACTTACCCATGCCCTGGCCGTCAGTCTGAGCGGTATAGCCCGCGTCAACTCCATAGCCCCCGGATGGATAGAGACCGCACGTTTCCATCGGGACGCACCTGTCCTCCACTATACGGAAAGCGATCTGAAACAACAGCCGTCAGGACGGATAGGTGAACCGGAAGACATCGCCAGAGCGGTACTTTTTCTGTGCGACGGACAAAACAGTTTCATCAACGGGACCAACCTGACGGTAGACGGAGGAATGGGCAGACTGATGGTCTACCATAATGACTATGGATGGAAACTGGAATAAGTTTTCCATCCACCCACATAAAAGCAAGTACTCTATCACCTCAGATACTGATGCCGTAATTCTGCTTGATCTCGGCCATCACAAATACACTCTCTATAGAGCCCAGACTTTCTATGGAACCCAATACATTCAATATAAACTCCTGATAGTACTTCATATTGGGAGCATGTATTTTCAGCAGATAGTCGTAACTGCCCGAAATGTTATAACATTCGGTCACTTCCGGAATATCCTGAATGACTCCGGTAAACTCTTCGGCTATACTCCGGTTCATCCGGCGCAACTTCACATTACAGAATACCACAAATCCCTGGTTCAGCTTTTCCGCGTCAAGCACCGCAATGTACTTCTTTATGTAACCGTTAGCCTCCAGTCTTTTCAGACGCTCGAATACAGGGGTAGATGACAGACTGACCTTGGCCGCCAGTTCCTTGGTAGTGAGACGGGCGTTCTCCTGCAACGTCCGGAGTATCTGCAAATCAACTTTATCCAGTTTTTCCATCATAACATGAAAAGAATAATTTTCTGCCTATACGGCATTTCCACTAATCAGACAACAACTTTTTTCTTTTATACAGAGCAAATTTAGTGATATTTTCCATAATTATTCCATATATTGGATTATATATCTGTATTGCTCTAAATTTGCAGTCAGAAAAAAACAGAAATAACATTCACCTGAAATAAACGGAAATACAACTATGGCAACAAAAAGACTTCATTTCGAAACGTTACAGCTACACGCAGGACAAGAACAGCCGGACCCGGCAACAGGCGCCCGCGCAGTACCCATTTATCAGACCACCTCGTACGTATTCCACAACTCCGCACATGCGGAAGCACGCTTCAGCCTGCAGGATGCCGGTAATATCTACGGACGGCTGACTAATCCCACACAAGACGTATTTGAGCAACGGATTGCCGCACTGGAAGGAGGAACGGCAGCACTGGCAGTAGCTTCCGGAGCAGCGGCTATCACGTATACATTCCAGAATCTGGCTACGGCCGGAAGCCATATCGTAGCGGCACAAACCATTTATGGAGGGACATACAACCTGCTTGCCCACACATTGCCAGCCTACGGTGTGACCGCCACATTTGTTGATCCGACAGATCTGTCGAACTTTGAAAATGCCATCCAAGAAAATACCAAGGCGATATTCATTGAAACACTCGGAAACCCGAACTCGAACATCATCGACATGGAAGCCGTAGCCCGAATAGCCCACCGGCACCGGATTCCTCTGGTTGTGGACAATACCTTCGGTACCCCCTACCTCATCCGTCCCATCGAACACGGGGCTGATATCGTGGTCCATTCGGCAACCAAATTCATCGGAGGACACGGAACCTCGCTGGGAGGAGTCATTGTAGATTCCGGAAAATTCGACTGGAACGCATCGGGCAAGTTTCCTCAATTTACCGAACCTGACGCCAGCTATCACGGTATACGCTTTACCGAAGCGGCCGGTCCTGCGACATTCGTTACACGCATCCGGGCAGTCCTGCTACGTGATACGGGAGCAGCAATCAGTCCGTTCAATGCCTTTATCCTGCTTCAAGGACTGGAAACCCTGTCATTACGTGTAGAACGCCACGTTGAAAATGCGCTGAAAATAGTGGATTTCCTGAAAAGCCACCCCAAAGTGAGGAAAGTCAACCATCCGTCATTGCCGGAACATCCCGACCATGCCCTTTACCTGCGCTATTTTCCGAAAGGGACAGGCACAATCTTTACCTTCGAAGTGGAAGGAGGACGTGAAGAAGCCCACCGTTTCATCGACAGCCTTGAGATATTTTCCCTTCTGGCCAATGTAGCCGATGTCAAATCACTCGTCATCCACCCGGCAAGCACTACGCACTCACAACTGAACAGCCAGGAACTGACAGAACAAGGCATCACCCAGGGAACCGTAAGACTTTCCATAGGAACCGAACATGCAGACGACCTGATTGACGACCTCGAACAGGCTTTAGCCAAAATCTGACATTATTCCGGATGGATCTCATCGGGAGAAGGAAGCTGCTTCCAGCCTTCGCCGAACGTGTCATACGCATCGGTCACTACCACAAAGGCTCTCGGATCGGCTTCCTTGATCTTCAGCTTCACACCGCTCACCTGCTTGTAGCTCACCACCAGGAAAAGCATCTGCTTTTCCTGCCCGGAATATAGCCCGGAACTCTTGATGTATGTAGCCGAACGGTCCAGATCCTTGAGGATATAGTCATGCAGATCGGTCAGTTTTTTCTCACTGATTACAAAAATCAGCTTGTCGTTCTTCTCACCGTTGATGACATAGGCTATGACCCGGGATATGACAAAAATGGAAATCAGTGAATAGAGAGAAAGATACCATGAAGGTTGTGCCACATCATCGGCCGTACCGATCCCGAAGCCGATAACCACCAGACCGAAGCATACCACCGCCCCGTCGACAAACAGAATGGCATGCGAGAAACGGATATGGCAATATTTCTGCAACAGCATACCTACAATGTCGCTACCGCCAGTAGTGGCCTGGTTACGGACTACAATACCGGACCCCAGTCCGATCAATACCGCACCGATAACAGAAGTAAGCATCAGATGGTCACTCATATCCAGTGTACCTCCCAACAGCAATGTAGGGTCAAGTGACTCCAAGGCCTCCTGTGAAGGATATACCAGGCGTGACATCACATTCATGATCAAGGGAGTCATCAGGGCCGCTCCGATGGTACGGGTACCCAGTTTCGTTCCCAACAGCCATACGGAAAGGATAAGCAAAGGAATGTCAAACATATACCCGAATGTACCTACCTGCACAGAAGGGAACAGGTTATGCAATACGATACTCGCCCCGTAAACACCTCCGGGGACAATATTATAAGGGTTGATAAAAAATACGAAACCGGCCGCCATAACGGTACACCCTATGACGATACTGATCCATGAACAAACTGTCTTCTTCATAACTTCCTCTAATTTTTATGCATCAAATATACAAATAAAGCAGGACGGGAACAAGACAGATATGAAAAAAGAACATTAAATAAGATATAGCGCATTACACCTTATATTATAATACGGCTTGCAGGCAATCGGCCAGAACACGATAACCGGCTCCGTTCAGATGCAGGTCGTCTATGGTCATGTCGGGATTGAGGCGCCCCTCGTACAGCAGCTTGTCGAATACATCCAGATACACGATTCCGCTACCGGCCAGACGTTCCCGGACTGCTCCGTTCAAACGGGCGATGAAACGGTTTACCGACCTGCTGCCATCTGCATAGTCATTGCGGGGGAAGATACAGAACAGATAAGTGCCCCGTGAGCGGATAGCCTTCACCGCCTCTACGTACCGGCAGGCATACGCTTCCATATTCCCGTCATTCAACCTGTACAGATCGTTCGTACCGAACTGAACCACGGCATAGCAATCGGAAACATCCTCGGAAAAAGACTCGATATAGTCCAGACCCTCTCCCGGAAGCCCGTAATTCAGACACTCCCACCAGGGAAAATAAACCTCCAACGGCCAATAGGCCATATGGCTGTTCCCTATAAAGGCGACTTTCCGCCTTGACTCATTTCCTTCCATGCCATACCTTTTCCCGCAAAGGTACATTTTCTCCGCCTACTCCACAAGAGAAATGCCGGAGGACTGACAAAAAAGTCTGTTTTACGACAATAAGTCAGCTCCTTACGTCATGTTCCGCCACCTTCGGAAACAACGAATGTTTGCACAAGTTTAAAACGGACAGGCCCAAGTTTAAAACAGCCGGCCCCAGGTTTAAAATTGTTTTCACAAGTTTAAATAACGGCATATGGCATCTGACAATTTGCCCGACAGGCACACACTTTGCAGAATACCAAGTGAATTTCGAAACCGAAAGGTTGAGAGATGAGAACCAAATTAAGAATAACAAAATAAAAAATAGGAGATTACAATTATGATGCCGACTAGAAAAAATTACAATCAGAACTGGTTACCGAGTATATTCAATGACTTTTTCGATAACGATTGGGTTGTTAGATCAACAGCCAATACCCCGGCGGTCAATGTGAGCGAAAGCGACAAAGACTACAAAGTTGAAGTTGCTGCTCCAGGTATGTCGAAAGATGATTTCAACATACATTTGACCCAAGATTCAGAACTGGTGATCACAATGGAAAAGAAGAACGACAACAAGGAAGAGGACAAAGACAACAAGAAATATATCCGTCGTGAGTTCTCTTATGCCAAATTCCAGCAATCATTGGTTTTGCCTGATGACGTTGACAAGGAAAAGATCAGCGCAAACGTTGCCGACGGTGTGTTGACAATCGAATTGCCGAAACGTACTCCGGAACAGAAAGCTGAAGTCAACCGTGTGATTGAAATCCATTAATGACCAATCACCCTTCTCATAAAGGAAGAGGATGTGTCAAAAATGATGCATCCTCTTTTTCGTTATATAATCATCGTTTTGCCATTTTTCATAGAGTATGATTTATGTTTTTCCTATGTCCATGCCTTTGGTGGTATAATGTGCTGTAGATGGCTTATGCCACCCTTATATTTTGATAATTTTTGTCTGTCATTTTCTGATTTTTGATTTTAGCACACATTTTCTTTATATTAAAAGCAATGGCAAAGAAGGCAAAGTCCATTGTGACCTTGTCTTTTCCAAAATGCCTGAACCTTTTGTATCCCATGTCGTATTTGATTTGTCCAAAGACGGCTTCAGGCTCTATGCATCTTTGCCCTCTATGTTTGATACCTTTCTCTGAGGTAAGCCTTTCACGCGCTTTTTGTTTGTATTCTTTCAGCCTTTGATTGACTTCTATGGTACGTCTTGGTGACTTTGAGCTGAAACACATACATCTGAGAGGACATCCCTCACATCTGGCAGCCCTATAGGCAATGCTTTCTGTAATATATCCACTTTCAGTTTTAGAATGCCTTACACCTGTCCGCTTCATATGTTGCCCCATGGGACAAACATAATAATCTTTCTCCTTGTTATAATATAGGTTTTCCTGTTTGAAAGGATTTGTCACATATTTGTCTGCTCTTTGCTCCTTATGAAAGAAATTGTACTTGACATATGCTTCTATTCCGTTTTCTTCCATAAAGCTATAGTTCTCCTCCGAGCCATAACCGGAATCGGCAACCTCTTCTAATGGGAAACGGTTATAACGTTCATGAAACGAATTTTCAAAAGGAATCAATGTAAGAGTGTCTGTAGGATTAGGGTAGAGTCCAAAATCGACCATAAACTGGTTTTCGGTTCCGATTTGTAGATTATATCCCGGTTTTAATTGCCCGTTTCCCATAGGGTCTTCCTTCATATGCATAAATGTAGCATCAGAATCTGTTTTGGAGTAGGAATTTCGTTGGCCGAGTATTCTCATGTGCCTGTCATATTCGGCAAGTTTCTCACAGTGCGATTCCAATTGCTTGATTTGCTTTACCTTTTGTTTCTTAGCTTTCTTTTCTTCCTTGTCCGATGCGGCTGGTGCATTTTCAAGGGAGGCTTTTAACTCTGATATCATATCCGCCAGCATGGAAGGGGTAAACTCGGTAGCGGTATTTTCAATACCGGCATTCTCCTGTGCTACGACCTCATCAATCTGCTGTAGAAGAATACGTATCTTCTCAAGAAGCCTGGCACGGTTACGTTCTACGTTCTTACGCCATACGAATGTGTATCTGTTGGCTTTTGATTCAATTTTTGTACCGTCAACATATTCAACGTCAAGGCTTATGAATCCTTTGGATGCCAGAATGAGGACTATTTGTGTGAATATTCCGTTTATCTCATCCTTAACACGGTTACGGAAACGGTTTATAGTCCGGTAATCCGGCTTCTCATAACCGGCAAGCCAGATGAAATGAATATCCCGCAGCAAGGACTTTTCTATCTTACGACAGGAATAGATATTGTTCATATAGGCATACAAAACAGCTTTGAGCATCATTCGTGGGTGATAGGGAGAACGGCCGAACTCCTTATACAATTTATGGAACGAACTAAGGTCAAGATTGTCAACCATAGCATTCAGAATACGTACAGGATCGTCCGATGGAATATTTTCATCTATTCTTTGTGGGAAAAGGACGATTTGATTGGGATTGTAAGAACGAAAATGTATCTTTGCCATATTACTTTGCTTATGCTTAAAGATACAAAATCTTTAGGTAATAACAACGCCTCGGCTTGGGAAAGTCGGGGCGTTGTCATAAAAAAAGAGGGTATGCATTTTGACACACCCTCTTTTTTTTGTCTCTATAAAAAGCTTTTTTACTCTTCCCAGTCATCGGTACGGAACGGGTAAAGCGGAAGCTCACGTAAATTCTTCACGTTACCGATCTGGAAGTCACGGAAAGCATAACGTACGGCCACCGGATCTGCCACATCGGGACAAGTCACCTTGATCTGCTTGACATTCACCGTTTCGGCCTGAGCCGGATAGAATACATGGTCTTTTCCGGCAACTTCAAATCCCGTCATACCCTTCATCCGGTTAAACCCGTCGTCGGCATTGTCGAAGCTCAGGATCACCGCTCCGTCCTTCACTTCCATCGAACGGTATACCGGCCCTACAGAACGGATACCTTTCACACCATACGTCTTCTCCAAAGCCAGATAAGCCAGCCGGCGCCCTACCGTGCGCTTGTCTTTCGGATGTATGTTTCTCGCTTCATACGGTTCTACCAGGTCATTGGTACATATCATGGCACTGTTCGGAATCAGACTCTGTGCCTTGAACTGGGCTTCACGCAACAAGGCACTCCCTGTTGTCTTCTCTGAACCGTAAGGTGCAATCTCCACATAATAGAACGGCAGATCTCCCTGTCCCCACTCTTTACGCCAGAGTTCGACCAAAGTCTTCAGACGTTCGGCATAGGTTGCATGACGGCCTACGTTCGATTCCCCCTGGTACCAGAGAAAACCTTTGACGGTATAATTCTCCAGCGGATGCAACATTCCGTTATACATGATGGTAGGACTCATGTAATGCCACCAGTCGTGCGGTTCTTCCTTACGGATATCACGTTTCAGGTCTATATCCGGATAAGTCTTCACGATATCGGCCGGAAGCCATCCCTCTACGGTAGAGCCTCCCCAGCTACAATTGATGATACCTACCGGAATATCGAGCACTTCGTTCACCATCATGGCAAAATTGAATGCCGTAGCGCTGAAGGCAGGAGCATTGGCCGGGCAACTCACCTTCCAGCTTCCTTTACAATTGTCTACCGGTTCCAACTGGCCGTTCTTCTCTATCGTAGCCACACGGATACCTTTCCAGCGGCCTGCCGTAGCAATCGTTTCATTGGCGCCTTCAACCGGGCAGCCCCAGAAGCCGTCCAAAGGCATCTCCATGTTTGACTGACCCGAACAGAACCATACCTCACCAATCAGGATATTCTTCAAAGAGAGTGCCTCTCCGTCGGAAAACGTAATGGAATATGCATCGTACGATGCGGCCGGAGTAGCCACCTTCAACAACCACTTGCCGTCTTTGCCGGCCTTGACCGAATAGGTCTTCCCCGACCACGAAGGAGTCACGGTAACCTCTGCGTCCGGCGTGGCGGTTCCCCACAACTTCACTTCGGTATTCTGTTGCAATACCATATTGTCACTCAATATGTCAGGCAGGACTACCTTGGCGAAAGCCCCTGTCTGAAACAGGAAAGAAAGGCATAAAGCCGAAATCAAATGTCTTTTCATAATATTCAATTCTTATAATATCACTCATTAATATATCATTGTAAATTTACAAATTATTTTCAAAATCCGACATTATCCGGGAAAAATAACATTTTCCCACGCACCGGAACCACAGATATAAATATCTGACATAATATAAAGATCAAATTTATGTAGAACAGTTGTTTTTACTATTTTTGCAGACAACAAACATTTATAACATCCAATTATGAAAAAACACATTTTACTTCTGACCGGATTCTCCTTGATCTGGTCCATGCTTCCGGCCCAACAACTGAGCATTTCCACTCCAAATACATCGCTTGTACTTGAAGCACCCGCCGGAGGGGAATTAAAGTATCTCTATTATGGAAACAAACTTACCGACAATGACCTGCAGAATCTGAGCAGTTCCGGAAGCCCTACATTCTCCGCCTATCCCGTCTACGGCATGAACTGCCCCGGTGAAACCGCATTGGCCGTCCGGCATGCCGACGGAAACATGACCCTGCAGATGGAAGTAATCAAGTCGGACACCAAAGAAAACGACAAGGACGTTACTACTACCATCTACCTGAAGGATAAAGTATATCCGTTCTACGTAAATGTATGCTACAAAGCCTACAAAGATGTAGATGTCATCGAGACGTGGACCGAAATCAGTCATGATGAAAAGAAAGCCGTCACCCTGAACCAGTTCGCTTCGGCCTATCTTCCCATCCGCCGCGGCAACGTATGGCTCTCCTCCCTCTACGGCTCATGGGGAAACGAAGCACGGCTTAACCAGGAACCGCTTCATCCCGGAATGAAGGTAATAGCCAACAGAGACGGAGTCCGCAATTCGCACACCAGCCATGCCGAGGTCATGTTCTCACTCGACGGAAAACCACAAGAAAACACAGGGAATACCATAGGTGCAGCCCTCTGCTACTCAGGCAACTATAAACTACGCATCAATACCGACGACGGTGACTACCATCAATTCTACGCCGGCATCAATGAAGAGAATTCGGCATATAACCTGCCCAAGGACGAAGTATTCCGTACCCCGGCACTGGCACTTACCTATACACAGGAAGGATTAAGCGGAGCCAGCCGCAACTTCCACCGTTGGGGACGCCTGTATAAGCTGGCTCATGGGAATACCCTCCGCAAGATATTGCTGAACAGCTGGGAAGGAGTCTATTTTGACATCAACCAGGAAGGCATGGACCAAATGATGTCCGACATCGCTTCCATGGGAGGAGAACTCTTCGTCATGGATGACGGATGGTTCGGAAACAAATACCAGCGCAATACAGACAATTCATCACTAGGCGACTGGACCGTCGACAAGAAAAAGCTTCCGGAAGGTATCGACGGACTGTTACGTGACGCCAAGAAACACGGCATCCGTTTCGGACTCTGGATTGAACCCGAAATGACCAATACAACCAGCGAACTGTATGAAAAACATCCGGAATGGATCATAAAGGCTCCACAACGCGATCCGGTTCAGGGAAGAGGAGGAACACAGGTCGTACTTGACCTGGCAAATCCGGATGTACAGGATTTCATATTCGGCGTTGTAGACAACCTCATGACCCAGTATCCGGAAATCGACTATATCAAATGGGATGCCAACATGTCTATCATGAACCATGGATCGAACTATCTTACCAAAGACAACCAGAGCCATATGTATATAGAATATCACCGCGGACTGGAAAAAGTGCTCCAACGTATCCGTGCCAAGTATCCGGACCTGACCATCCAGGCTTGTGCAAGCGGCGGTGGACGTGCCAATTGGGGTTACTTGCCTTATTTCGACGAGTTCTGGGTAAGCGACAATACCGATGCCCTCCAGCGTATCTATATGCAATGGGGTACATCGTACTTCTTCCCGGCCATTACAATGGCTTCACACATCAGCGCATCACCTAACCACCAGACTTCCCGGTCTATCCCGCTGAAATACCGGATTGACGTAGCAATGAGCGGACGGTTAGGTATGGAAATCCAGCCGAAAAACATGACCGACACAGAAAAGGAACTCTGCAAGAAAGCCATAGCCGACTACAAGATGATACGCCCGGTAGTCCAATTAGGCGACATCTACCGGCTGGTCTCTCCATACGACCATATGGGAGTAGCTTCACTGATGTACGTATCACCCGAAAAAGACAAGGCCGTATTCTACTGGTGGAAAACCGAGCATTTCATCAACGAACACCTTCCCCGCGTAAAAATGGCCGGACTCCAAGCCGACAAGCTATATAAGATACATGAGCTGAACCGGGTAGACAACAAACCTCTAAGCTTCGAAGGCAAGACATTCAGCGGAGAATACCTGATGGCTAACGGACTGGAATTACCATACAGACACGCTACCTCTTACACCAACCAGAATGACTGGTCAAGCCGTGTGCTGTATCTGGAAGAGATAAAATGACCTGTCTGCCATAAGACAGAAACAATTCTCGCTCACTCCATCGGACTCGTGGGTATGTAAACCCATCCGTCCGATGGAGTTTTTTATTTTCATTTTAAATCTAAGTTTCAAATTGAAATTAAAATAGGATATAAATATTACATAAAGACATAAAAACAAGCGTATATAAAAACAATTATCACAAACAATATCCACATTCAAAATAAATTAATCAAATAGATGTAAAAAAACATTATATAATATCATTTTAATAGTATATTTGCATTATCAAGATAAATATAACACAAAACAGCAGTATTACATATCCTTTTAATATAAACAACTATTAAACAACTACGAGATGAAAAAGAGATGGATTATTTTAATGACATTGATTGTCATAATCAGCCTCATCGGCGTACTGACCCCAGAGACTCCCGGACTATGGGAACCGGATGAAAACATGAACGCGGCCAACGTCGCATGGATGATCACCGCTACAATTTTCGTACTGATGATGACCCCGGGACTTTCCTTCTTCTATGGAGGTATGGTAGGAAAGAAAAACGTTATCTCCACCATACTCCAAAGCTTCATAGCAATGGGAGTTGTCAGTGTAATCTGGGTGGTTTTCGGATTCAGTCTTGCCTTCGGTGACGATTGCGGAAGCTTCATCGGAAATCCCGCTACCTTTTTTATGTTCCATGGCGTAGGAGCCAAAGTAGATACCTACCTGGCCCCGACTATACCGCTGGCGTTATATGCGCTCTTCCAGATGAAATTTGCCATAATCACCCCGTCGCTTATCACAGGATCATTTGCCGAACGTGTCCGTTTCTCGGGATACCTCATTTTCATGATCCTGTTCTGCATATTCGTATATTGTCCGCTGGCACACTGGACATGGCATCCGGACGGATTCCTCCGTCAGATGGGGGTAGTCGACTTCGCCGGAGGTATCGTAGTACACGCTTCTTCGGGTGTAGCCGCACTGGCAGGAGCCATCTTCCTGGGACGCCGTACCAACAAGCATCATAACCCGGCAAATATACCTTTCGTAATTCTGGGCGCTGCCATGCTATGGCTGGGCTGGTTCGGATTCAACGCAGGTTCTTCCCTGGCAGCAGACAGCATTGCCATCAAAGCCTTCCTGAACACCAACACGGCATCGGCGACAGCCATGATGGTATGGATATTCTTCGATTGCCTGCGCGGACGTAAGCCGTCGGCCATGGGAGCAGCTGTAGGAGCCGTAGTCGGACTGGTTGCCATCACCCCGTCTGCCGGATATGTCACGGTAGGTGAAAGCATCTTCATAGCACTGACTACCACCATGGTATGTAACATTGCAGTATACTGGAAAAACAAGACCAGTGTGGATGATGCTCTCGACGTATTCCCTACCCACGGTGTAGGCGGTATATTCGGAACTATCCTGACCGGAGTATTCGTCAACGGACTGGTTGCCGGAAACATTGACGTATTCCTCATCCACCTGCTGGCCGTTGTCCTGGTATGCGGATATACATTCATAGTGAGCTATGCACTTTACTGGCTGACCAACAAAATGATTCCGTTACGTGTTTCGGCCAAGAGCGAAGCAGTAGGACTGGATATAAGCCAGCATGATGAATCCTACGGTTTTGCCGATGAAGGCGAACGTGAACTGGCAGAATATCATGCCGGGGAAAAAGAAAAAGAAAAAGAATAAAACAGACCTGACAGATTGTGACGGGACATGTCCGGGATTATCCTGCAATAAAAATTGCATATAATCCCGGGTGTGTTCCGTCTATTTTTTACTAACTTTACCACGCAATTAAGAAACTTAAAAACAGAATTATGAAAATAGGTAAATGGATAGGCGGGATCATGGGTTTCATGACAATGGGACCTTTAGGCGCACTGGCGGGTTTTGCCCTCGGCTCTTTATTCGACAATGCACAGGATTCTTTCAACGGAGATAATGGAGACACAACCGGATACAACACATCCGATCCGTATGCGGGACAACGCAACAGCTTCCTGTTCTCCATGCTGGTTCTGGCATCGTACATCATCCGCGCCGACGGAAAAATCATGCACAGTGAAATGGAATTGGTACGCCGTTTTCTGAGAGTGAACTTCGGTGAAGAGGCCGTAAGCCAAGGCGAACAGATACTGCTTAATCTTTTTGAACAACGCAAACAGATGGAACGTAACAATCCGGATGCCTTCAAGAACACCATCCGCCAATGCGGAGCCCAGATTGCCGCAAACATGACATACGAACAGCGTTTGCAGCTACTCGATTTCCTGGTCAAGATAGCCCAGGCAGACGGAAATGTATGCACGGCCGAAATCGAAGCACTGAAGGAAGTTTCCCTTTCCATGAACCTTTCGGAAAAGGAACTGGAATCCATGCTTAACCTGGGAGGTGATTCACTGGAAGGAGCCTACAAAGTTCTGGAAATAGAACCTACCGCTACCGATGAGGAAGTACGGGCCGCCTACCGTCGTCTGGCCTTGAAGCATCATCCCGACAAGGTAGCCACCCTGGGAGAAGACATCCGGAAAGCGGCCGAAATAAAATTCCAACAGATCAATGCCGCCAAAGAAAAGATATACAAGGCAAGAGGTATTAAATAAAAACAATGACATAAAATGGAAATGCACACACTAACTCCAATAAAGAATGCACTGGAGCAGAAAGTAACGGAATACTATATAAACAATGCACCAGCTATCGAACAGATACTCCATACCCAGTCGGTAGCGGCCTATACCCGGCTTATCGCATATGGAGAAGGATGGGACCAACATCAGACCGACCTTATTGAAATAGCAGCCTGGCTGCACGACATAGGTTGCCCCAATGCACGCAAACTTTACGGAAACAGCCTGCCTGCCCACCAGGAAAGTGAAGGGAAAAAGCTGGTGGAAGAATGGCTGAAAAATGAAACAGGCCTTACAGCAGAAGAAAAGGTATGGCTGGCCGATGTAGTAGGTACCCACCATCAATACCCGTCGGCCGTCAAGCTGCACTTCTCTCCCCTGTTTGAAGCCGACCTGATCGTAAATCTGGTAGAAGGCTATTATAAAATGGATAAAGCCCAACACCTGTTCGATACAATGATGATAACCCCGACAGGCAAGAAATTATACGCAGCACTGTTCCTTACAAAAGAATAGACGGGCTGGAACCAGATTCTTGACAAAAACTTTGCCTTTAACCGAAAATACCTTTATTTTGCATCCGAACTTAAACAAACATTCTCCATGAAAGGTATTGTATTAGCCGGCGGTTCGGGCACACGCCTCTACCCCATAACCAAAGGGATATCCAAACAACTGATCCCTATATTCGACAAGCCCATGATCTATTATCCGATTTCGGTACTTATGCTTGCCGGAATACGGGAAATACTGATTATTTCAACCCCTCAAGACTTACCCGGTTTCAAACGCCTTCTAGGAAACGGAAGCGACTTCGGAGTCCGTTTTGAATATGCCGAACAGCCATCTCCCGACGGACTGGCCCAAGCATTCATCATCGGTGAGAAGTTTATCGGAAGCGATTGTGCCTGTCTGGTATTGGGAGACAACATATTCCATGGCAATGGATTTTCGGCTATGTTAAGGGAAGCCGTACGCACAGCGGAAGCGGAACAGAAAGCTACGGTATTCGGCTATTGGGTCAGTGACCCGGAACGTTACGGTGTCGCTGAATTCGACAAGGAAGGCAACTGCCTGAGCATTGAAGAGAAACCGGAACACCCCAAATCAAACTATGCTGTAACGGGGCTGTATTTCTACCCGAATGAAGTGGTAGAAATAGCCAAGAACATCAAGCCTTCAGCCCGCGGAGAACTGGAGATCACAACGGTCAACCAGATATTCCTGGCAGCCAATAAACTGAAGGTCCAGACTTTGGGACGAGGATTTGCCTGGCTGGATACCGGAACCCACGATTCCTTGGCCGAGGCCTCAACCTATATTGAAGTAATAGAAAAGCGTCAGGGGCTGAAAGTGGCCTGTCTGGAAGGCATTGCGTTACGTAAAGGCTGGATCACACCCGAGAAAATGAGGGAACTGGCCCAACCGATGCTGAAGAACCAATATGGACAATATCTGCTGAAAGTCATTGACGAACTGAAAAAGAACGAAAACTTAGAACAATTAGAATAAAAAGATGGAAGTAATCAAAACCGCCATTGATGGCGTAGTAATCATAGAACCTCGCCTGTTCAAAGACGACAGAGGCTATTTTTTCGAATCATTTTCTGAAAGGGATTTCAATGCACAGGTACGTACCGTACGCTTTGTACAAGACAATGAGAGCAAATCCAGCTATGGAGTTCTCCGCGGACTTCACTTCCAGAAACCACCGTTTGCCCAAAGCAAACTGGTGCGTGTCATAAAAGGATCGGTCCTGG
The DNA here is from genome assembly GCF_900128495.1 of Bacteroides ilei. Lineage (GTDB taxonomy): Bacteria > Bacteroidota > Bacteroidia > Bacteroidales > Bacteroidaceae > Phocaeicola > Phocaeicola ilei. Next base: position 1,160,495 of record NZ_LT635801.1, on the reverse strand, counting down.
ACGTAGCAGTAGATATACGTAAGGGATCCCCGACTTTCGGCCAACATGTATCTGTAGAACTGACAGAAGATAACCACCGCCAGTTCTTTATTCCGAGAGGATTTGCACATGGATTCAGCGTATTGACCGACGAAGTGATTTTCCAATACAAATGCGACAATTTCTATGCACCTCAAAGCGAAGGGGCCATAGCATGGAATGACCCGGCCTTAGGCATTGACTGGAAAATTCCGGCAGAAAAAGTCATATTGTCTGAAAAGGACAAACACCATCCGATGCTGAAAGATGCCGAATGGTTGTTCGACTTCAACGAAAACCTTTATAAATAAAACGGGAAACCTAAAAAGAAGACATCCTGTAAACAGTAATATGAAACAACTGTTTACAGGATGTCTTCTTTTAAACTTGAAAGATATGAATGTCCTCAATTCCTGTGGATCACTTTTCTTCCATAGCAGCCTTTTTCATACGCAATTCATACAAATCATTTCTACGATCACGTAAATTACGGACACTACCATATGTATGAAGTTCATTCAGCAAATCCAGATCTACATCCGATACCAGAATCATTTCTGTATTCGGAGTAGCTTCGGCACGCTTACCGTCTGTAGGGAAAGCAAAGTCGCAAGGAGTAAATACACCAGACTGTGCATACTGGATATCCATATTATGCACACGAGGCAGGTTGCCTACACTTCCGGCAATCACGACAAAACATTCATTTTCAATGGCACGGGCCTGCGCACAGACACGGACACGGGAATAGCCGTTCTGGGTATCCGTCAGGAACGGAACGAACAGAATCTGCATACCCTGGTCGGCCATCAGACGTGACAATTCCGGAAACTCGACATCATAACAGATCAATACACCGATTTTAGCACAATCGGTATCGAAAGTCTGTACCATCTTACCTCCGCTCAATCCCCAGCTCTTGACTTCATCAGGAGTGACATGTACCTTTTCGTACATTTCATACGATCCGTCACGACGGCATAAGAAACCTACGTTATACAATCCGCCGTCTTCCTTTACATATGGCATACTTCCCGTTATGATATTGATATTATAGCTGATAGCCAACTTGATAAAACGTTCACGGACTTCATCGGTATACTGGGCCAGTCCACGGATTGACTGTGCTTCCCCCATATCATTGAATTTAGCCATCAACGGAGCGTTGAAATATTCAGGGAACAGGATAAAGTCACTCTTATACCCTGAAACGGCATCGACAAAGAACTCCACCTGTTCAAAAACATCATCCAGAGTCTTGTACGGACGCATCTGCCATTGCACCAGTCCCACCCGTACGGTAGTCTTCTTGTCTACATAAGAATCTGTAGGTGGCTGATAATAGATGTTATCCCACTGAAGTAAAGTTGCGCAATGCTTTGACTCTTCATCGTTCGGCAGGTAATTACGCATTACACGGCGCACATGGAAATCATTCGACAACTGGAAGGTCAGCACCGGGTCATAGATTTCACGGGAACGTACCTTGTCAATATACTCCTTCGGACGCATCGTGTCGGCATATTTATGATAATTCGGGATACGTCCGCCAAACATGATTGCCTTCAAGTTCAAGGTTTCACACAGTTCTTTACGGTACTCATACATACGGCGAGCCAGACGCAGACCTCGGTATTCCGGATGAACGAATACTTCGATACCATACAAAATGTTTCCTTTAGGGTTGTGCGTATTAAACGTTTCATTACCTGTTACCTTGGCATAAGTATGATCCCCCTTTACCATATCATAATCAACAATGATAGACAGGGCACAACCTACAATCTTGTCATCGACTACCGTAACGATCTGTCCTTCCGGGAATATCTTTATCAAAGTCTTGATCTGTTCTTTTGTCCAGAAAACATCTTTATCTGCATATACACGGGTAAATGACTGAGCCAACTGTGCATAATCCTCCATCTGCAGATTACGAATCTCTACCTTATTAATTTTCTGTATCGGTTCCATAAACTTTCAAATACATTTTAAAACTGGGCAAAAGTACAAATTATTCCAGATAAGGTGTATCAAAAAAACGACATAAAAAACCGATTAATGAAAGAACGAATAAAAGTTGTTTGCATATGAAACAAAAATCCATAATTTTGTAATTTCAACTTAAAATTTGCTATCAAAATACAGAAACGTTTAACACATAACAAACGATGAAAAAGATAAGAATCGGTTTATTGCCGCGGATCATCATTGCCATCATACTCGGTATTGCGGCTGGAATGATATCTCCTGATCTACCTGTACGAGTCTTCGTTACATTCAACGAAATATTCAGCCAGTTTCTAGGATTCATTATTCCATTGATCATAGTGGGACTGGTGACTCCGGCTATCGCCAACATAGGCAAAGGGGCAGGTAAAATGCTTGTTGTCACCGTTCTGCTGGCATACGGAGCGACCTTAATTTCCGGTTTCCTGTCGTATGGCGTAGGAGAAAGTATCTTTCCACGACTTATCGACAACAATATACCGCTTTCCGAAATCAGTGAGGCGCAAGGAATAAAACCTTTTTTCAGCATCCCGATACCTGAACCCTTGAACATCATGACAGCCTTGGTACTGGCATTTACCGTAGGACTGGGTATAGCCCATCTGGAAACCGACTATCTGAAAAACGTATGCAATGACTTCCAGCTCATCATCGTAAAAACAATCCAGGAAGTCATTCTTCCGCTTTTACCCGTCTACATATTCGGAATCTTTTTCAATATGACCCACTCGGGACAGGTATTTCATATCCTGCTGATATTCATCAAGATTATCGGAGTGATATTCCTACTCCACATTTTCCTCCTGGTCTTCCAATATAGCATCGCAGCCCTGTTTGTACACAAGAATCCGTTCCGACTGTTAGGGAGGATGATGCCCGCCTATTTTACGGCATTAGGCACCCAGTCATCGGCCGCAACGATCCCTGTAACATTGAAGCAGACCATAAAGAACGGTGTAGACGAAGGAATTGCCGGATTCGTAATTCCTTTATGTGCCACAATCCATCTGTCGGGGAGCACCATGAAGATTGTAGCCTGCGCACTGGCCCTGATGATGATACAAGGTATCCCCTATAATTTCCAGATGATGGCCGGCTTTATCTTCATGCTGGGCATTACCATGGTTGCTGCACCGGGTGTTCCGGGAGGTGCCATCATGGCAGCCTTAGGCATCCTCTCCTCCATCTTGGGCTTCGACGACAATGCACAGGCACTGATGATTGCCCTATACATAGCCATGGACAGTTTCGGTACTGCTTGTAATGTAACGGGCGACGGCGCATTGGCCTTAATGATCAACAAATGGTTTTCAAAGGCTCCCATCCCTAAGAAATAGAGGTACCCCAATAGAAAACAAAAAGGCTTCATCACAGCATACCTTTACCTGTGATGAAGCCTTCGATTATATTTGCTGGAATAGTTCCAGAATAATCTTTATCAATTATTGCGTTTCAAGAACAATGAATTCGTAATCGTATCCGGAAGTTCCTCCTGATAGTGGGTCACCATAATCATAGTCTTATCCTTCCGATGGCAGAAAGCTTCTATGATATCCTTGACCAACCGGCGGTTAATCATATCCAAGCCATGCAGCGGCTCATCCAGAATCAGCAGTTCCGGATCCTTGACAAAAGCACGAGCCAGTAATACCAGACGCTGTTCACCGCTCGATAACTGTAAAAAATTACGGTCCTTCAAATCCCGAATGCCAAAAATATCCATCCACCATTCACATACGGCAACATCCTCTTCCCGGGTCTTCCGATACAGACCGATAGAATCATACAGTCCGCTGGCTACAATATCAATAGTAGGTAGATTCTTCAGATAGGCTCGATGCATTTCCGGACTTACATAACCGATGTGTTTCTTTATTTCCCAAATGCTTTCCCCGCTTCCTCTTTTACGTCCGAACAGAGAAATATCACAGGCATAACTTTGGGGATTATCGGCACAGACCAAACTCAGCAAAGTAGATTTTCCGGCACCGTTCTCACCGCTCAGCGCCCACTTCTCTCCATTGAGGACACTCCAGTCCAAGTCTTTCAGAATAGTCCTTTCCCCATAACGGATACTCACCTTATTCAAGTCTACAATATGCTCCGCATGATAAAGGTTGTCGGCATAAGGCAAATCAAGAATACGCTGGCGCTTTTCATCCGACAATACATGAACCGGATCAGCCGGACGGGTAGCCAGATATTCCTGCAACGTGATCTTCTTACCACAATGACGATCTTCAACCGGAATTACATGAGTTATAAAAGTAGGAATATCATCGGTCTTTGACAGAACTAGAATAACCTGAAGATCAGTAACCTCTGTCAGCCGGGCCAACAATCTATGTAACAGGTCACGCGTCTTGGCATCCAGTCCGATAAACGGATTATCCATAATCAGGACGCGCGGATTGCTCAACAACGTTTTGGTAAGCTGGAATTTTCTCAACTCACCGCTCGACAACAGAATAATATGCTTGTCGAGCATGGCTTCAATTCCAAACAGGTCATATAACGACTTCCTCAGTTCTTCATTCTTACATTCAGGAAGCAGGTCACGTACAATCGGCGTATCATCATGGTCGTGTGCATTCCACCGTTGCTGATAATAATATGTACCGTCAGCATCCCCGTAAGAATCACGGAAAGTTATGTATTTGATATTATCGCATACCATTTTCGACTCCGAAGGAGAGAAATCATATTTCACCTCATTCATCAATAATGGATACCGTCCGATAATCGTATCCACAAGCAAACTCTTCCCAGATCCGTTTCTTCCCACAATAGCGACATGTTCACCGGCCGCAATCTGAAGGTTAATCGGTTCCTTCATGCGATAGAGAGGATGACGCGTCACCCCATTCTCTATAGAAATAATATTCTGCATTGTCTTTCCTTATTAGTTTTCTGTTGTATTTATTTTGTAGTCTATCAATTATCATTGATGTACAATCATAGCGGAACGCGGGGCCACCAGTATCTGATTTCCAGTTATAATACCCAACCCCAACACCAGGTCTATCTTTCCGTCACGGCATGCCACCCAATACTTACCTTCCGGTATGGGTACCGCAACCGGTTCGGTACGGGCATTCAGCACCACAATCGTGTTCAGCCATGAATCTCCACAAGGATTTCCCTTCAGCCGGAATGCCACTACATTCGATGCCGGCACATCTATAAATTCAAGATGTTTCTGCACCAGCCCGGCATCGCCCATTCTGAATGCAGGATGAGCTTTACGCATAGCTATCAAACCTTTCACATAATCAAAGACATCCTTATGCTGTGTTTTGTTACGCCAATCGATCGCATTGATGGAATCCGGACTGCTATATGAGTTATGCACCCCTTTCTTGTCGCGCAAGACCTCATCACCCGCAAAGATGAACGGTACCCCCTGCGATGTCAATACAGCTGTTTCCGCCAGTTTCTGCAAGGCGCTCAGCTCCTGTACCGAAGCCCCGGGCAAAGTAGCTTTCAGACGGTCGGTAAGACACAAATCATCATGGCAGCTCACATAACTGATCATCTGCGACGGAGAATTGGCCCAGATTTTCGGAACCTTATGCTTGGGATTACTGTTTACCTGCGGATGCATGATACCGCCTACAAGTCCGAATCTGACTCCTGCTTCATGCCCCGGACGACCGATGATGAAGGCACCCTGAGCGTCATTGCCGAAAGGTCCTCGCAAACTGTCCCGGAATTCATCACTGAAAGCCGCGATACCCGGCATCTTGTAGGTATTGTTCTTCATGGCCAGCTTTTCTTCAGGCAACTGAGGAGCACCCGCCGCCCATCCTTCACCATAAATGTAGATAGTCGGATCAATCTTGTCCAAAGCTTTCCGGATTGCATTCATCGTTTCAATATCATGAATACCCATCAAATCGAAACGGAAGCCGTCGATATGGTATTCCTTCGCCCAATAGCAGACAGACTCTATCATAAACTTACGCATCATGGCCCGTTCACTGGCTGTCTCGTTCCCGCAAGCAGAAGCGTCGGCAAACTTTCCGTCCTTGTCCTGACGATAAAAATAACCGGGTACCGTACGCTGGAAATTACTTCCATCGGTCACCGCTGTATGATTATATACCACATCCATAATGACACGGATACCGGCTTTATGGAGCGCCATCACCATCTGTTTGAATTCACGGATACGCACTTCCGGCCGGTAAGGATCGGTCGAATATGATCCGTCGGGTACATTGTAATTCTTCGGATCATATCCCCAGTTGTATTGAGGCTTGTCAAGTTTGGTTTCGTCGACCGACGAGAAATCGAACGACGGCAACAGATGTACATGTGTAATACCCAGTTCCTTCAGATGGTCCAGACCAGTCTTTTCACCTAAAAAAGTTTTCGTACCTTCTTCTGTCAGTGCCAGGAACTTTCCCCGGTTTTTGATTCCCCCGACAGTATCGATCGAAAAGTCCCGATGATGCATTTCATAAATAATGATATCGGAAAAATTCTTCAATGGAGGACGCTGGTCCTTGTCCCAACCTACAGGATTCGTCACGTTCCAGTCTATGATAGCGGCACGGTTTCCATTAACCCCAACCGCCTTAGCCATAACTCCCGGAGTATCTCCCTGCCAGATATCACTGATCTTTACATTGAATGTATAAAACCTACCTTTCAAGTCACCGTCAACCTGTGCTCTCCACATACCGTCCCGGTCAGGTTGCATGGCAACCATCTGGTAAGCAGATCCGCCCTCACCGGCCTCATAAAGCAGGACCCTCACTTCCTGGGCTGTAGGAGCCCACAAGGCGAAACGGGTAAAGGCAGGTGAATAGACCATCTCATCCCAGTTCCCGTCATAAACCGGATAATCATCATATGACTCATACGTATTCTGTTGTACAGAAGTACAGCCGATGGCAGTTGCCAGCATCGACATGACTAAAAGGTGCTTTACGTTCATGGTAATATCATTTATTAACTTTATCAGGATTCTTCGCTATGTAGTCTTTCCAACTCGAGTAAACGTTCGGCACGGACGGACGTCCCATCTGAAGATAATGACAATAAGCCGCTCCCAAAGCATCTGTCGCATCCATGAAAGGCCCCATCTCCGATGCCGGAATATGCAGCATACGCTTCAACATATCGGCCACCTGCTCCTTGCTGGCCTGACCGTTACCGGTTATGGCCATCTTGATTTTCAACGGAGCATATTCGGTTACCGGTATATCCCGGCACAAGGCCGCCACAATGGCAACTCCCTGAGCCCGTCCCAATTTCAACATAGACTGTACGTTTTTCCCGAAAAAAGGAGCTTCAATGGCCAGTTCGTCGGGCAGATAGGAGGTGATGATACCCTGCACCCGCTCATAGATATGCCGTAACTTCAGATAAGGATCGGTACATTTACGCAGATCAATCACTCCCAAAGTCATCACCTGGGGTTTCACACCCGTCACCTTCAATACACCATATCCCATGATATTCGTACCCGGGTCGATACCTAATATAATCTTTTCCTTGACCGGCTGTATCACTTGATTACCTCCATCAGGGTAGGAAAACCTATCACCTTGTCTTTAAATATCTTCATCATCTCTTCATTCAACTTCATGCCGGAACCTGTATACCACCGGTGCAGAACTGTACTGTCCTCCACTTCAAACTGAAGAGAAAAACATTCGCTATCCTGTTCCTTATGACTCAAGATCCGGAATATATGAGGATTCTTCAATTCACCCGACTCCTCAGCCTGTGGAATGTAACATTCATTCAGCCAGATTATGAAATTCCGGGCGTCGTTGATTTCAACATGGTAAGTCGTATTATAAATCAGCATAATCCAATATTTTAATTCAGGGCAAAGTTAGCAAATCTCACGTATTATCCTCCGACTGCCGGAAAATAATTCTACAAACATGGGGCGCGTTCACCCAACTTTTATTACTTTTGCGCACACAAGCGCAAAAATTGTGCAGGAATTAAACAATGGATATACAAAGCAGTCTTATACAACTTATAGAAGATAGCATCCGGAAAAACTGGGACTTGGATGCCATGACCGACTATAAGGGGGCCACCCTCCAATATAAGGATGTAGCCCGTAAAATAGAAAAGATGCATATTCTGTTTGAATACGCAGGAATCAAGAAGGGAGACAAAATAGCACTATGTGGAAGAAACAGCGCCAACTGGACGGCAACCTTCCTGGGCGTCATTACTTACGGTGCCGTAGCAGTCCCTATCCTGCACGAGTTTAAGGCAGACAATGTGCATAACGTAGTCAACCATTCGGAAGCACGTATGCTGTTCGTAGGCGACCAGGTGTGGGAAAACTACAATGAAGCGGCCATGCCTCACTTGGAAGGGATCATCGAACTGAAGAATTTTGATCTGGTCGTTTCCCGCTCCGAAAAACTGACTTATGCACGAGAACATCTGAACGAAGAATTCGGGAAACGCTATCCCTGCCGTTTCCGTTCGACCGATATCTCTTACCGGCGCGAAGAACCGGAAGAACTGGCCATCATCAACTATACATCAGGAACCACAGGCTATTCAAAAGGAGTGATGCTGCCTTACCGCAGCATCTTGTCGAATATTGTCCATATCCATGACAAGGTAGAATTGAAAGCCGGCGACAGCATTGTCTCCATGCTTCCTTTAGGACACATATTCGGATTGGTATTCGATTTTCTGTACGGAGTAACTGTAGGTGCCCACTTATGGTTCCTGACCCGCATGCCTAGCCCCAAGATCATAGCCGAATCGTTTGCCGTTATCCGTCCGCGGGTTATCGCCTGTGTTCCTCTGATAGTTGAAAAGATATTCAAGAAGAACATTCTTCCGAAGGTAGACAACAAACTGGGAAAACTGCTACTCAACTTGCCTATAATAAGTGACAAGATAAAAGAACAGATCCGGCATCAGGCCATGGAAGTCTTCGGGGGAAATTTCATTGAGATCGTAGTAGGCGGAGCCCCTTTCAATGCTGAAGTGGAAGCCTTTCTGCGCAAGATCAATTTCCCGTATACCATCGCCTACGGCATGACAGAAACGGCACCGCTTATCTGCCACAGCCGTTGGGATGAAATCAAATACATGTCGTGCGGTAAGACAGTGGCAAACATGGAAACCAGAATCCTGTCCGACGATCCGGAAAACATTCCGGGCGAACTGGTCTGCCGCGGTATGAATGTCATGCTCGGCTACTATAAAAATGAAGAAGCCACCGCTCAGACTATAGATAAGGACGGCTGGTTACATACAGGCGACATGGCTGTCAAAGACACCGAAGGGAACATCTATATCAAAGGACGCTGCAAGAACATGTTACTTACAGCTTCCGGACAAAACATATATCCGGAAGAAATAGAGGCACGACTCAACAACATGCCCTATGTCAATGAATCACTGGTAATTCTTTCGGACAATAAGCTGGTTGCACTCGTATACGCGGACAATGAAGAAGCGTTTTCACAGGGTATGGACAAGAAACAGCTGGAAGCAGCCATCGAAGCCAACCGTGTCATGTTGAACAAGACACTGCCGGCCTATTCACAGATAGCTCATGTCAAGCTGTATCCGGAAGAATTTGAAAAGACAGCCAAAAAAAGCATCAAACGTTATCTATATCAGGATATCAAAGAGTAAAAACATATTGCAACTATCGGAACCGTCCTTTATCTGCCATACAAAATCCGGATAAAGGACGGTTTCTGTTCATACGGGCAGTCATTCCTGCCCGAACGGGAAAATGTATTACGTCACTTCTGTCGAAAAAACGACATTTTTTCATACCTTTGTTACTCCACAAACTGTATAACCAACCGAAAAATGACCTCATATCCTCAATTATTGGTGTATAAAGCCTCGGCAGGTTCTGGAAAAACCTTTACGCTGGCCGTACAGTACATCCGGCAACTGATAGAAGACCCGTATTCCTACCGGCATATCCTTGCCGTTACCTTTACCAACAAGGCTACAGCCGAAATGAAGTCACGTATCCTCGAACAACTTTACGGACTGGCCTATAATCTGGACAGTTCCCGAAGCTACATGGATGAACTGGCCAGACTGACGGGCAAGGACAAAGAAAGAATCAGCCACCAGGCTCAAGAAGCACTCTATAACATCATACATGACTACAGCCGTTTCCATATCGAGACCATCGACTCTTTTTTCCAGTCGGTCATGCGCAACCTCGCACGGGAACTGGAACTGGGAGCCAACCTTTCCATCGAACTGAATAATGCCGATGTACTTTCGGACGCAGTAGACCGTATGATCGAAAAGCTGGACCGGCGTTCGCCTGTATTAGTCTGGTTGCTGGAATACATAGACGAACGCATATCCGACGACAAACGCTGGAACGTATCAAACGAAATCAAGAATTTCGGATATAACATATTCAATGAAGTTTATATAGAAAAGGGAGGAAACCTGCGTAAAAAACTGACCGATCCGGAGTTTATCCCCAATTACCGTAAGAAAGTAAAGGCTATCCGCCTGGAAGCTTTGGAAGAAATGAAGGGATTCAGCGACCAGTTCTACGGATTGCTGGAAACAAACGGGCTCCAACCTTCCGACCTGAAGAACGGAGACCGGGGCATAGGCAGCTATTTCAGGAAAATAGCCAACGGTAATCTGAGTGACGATGTCCATAACAGTACAGTAGACAAATGTCTGGAAAGCGAGGACAACTGGACTACAAAGACTTCACCTTACAGAGACATTATCCGTTCACTGGCTTCCAGTGAACTGATCGGGCTGTTGGAAACCGTCGAAAACTTCCGTCCCAAAAACAACATTCTGGTCAACTCATGCGACCTTTCATTAAAATACCTCAACAACCTGCGGCTATTAGCCAGCATTGACGATGAAGTACGCGTACAGAACCAGATGCACAACCGCTTCCTGCTTTCGGATACCAATGCCCTGCTCCACAACCTGATCAGGGAAGGCGACGCCTCCTTCATCTATGAAAAAATCGGTACAACCATCGATACGGTCATGATAGACGAATTTCAGGATACATCACGCATGCAATGGGAAAACTTCCATCTGCTGCTTGAAGAAAGCCTGTCGCAAAAGGAAGGGAGCCTGATTGTGGGTGATATCAAACAAAGCATCTACCGATGGCGGAACGGTGACTGGAAAATATTGGCCAACCTAAAGAAAGATGCCAGCCTACGGGTACATGAATGTACACTCGACACCAACTGGCGGAGTGAAACCCGCATCATCCGGTTCAACAATTCCATTTTCAGGGCCGCCTGCAGTCTGTTGAATGAACGTTACGAAAATGAGATGAACGAACCTTGTACTCCCCTCACAGATGCCTATAGCGATGTGGTACAGAAATCATCGAAAAAAGAGGAAAAAGGATTTGTCCAACTGACATTTATCGACCAGCCACGGCAAGAAGACTATGTAGATGCCACACTTCAAGCTCTGGCCATGCAGGTGGACAGCCTGATAAGCCAAGGAATACGTACCAATGACATTGCCATTCTGGTCCGCAAGAACAAGTCTATCCCGATGATAGCCGACTATTTCGACAAGAACACTCCCTACTGTATTGTCTCCGACGAAGCATTCAGGCTGGATGCGTCACTTGCCATATGTATGATGATAGATGCCTTACGCTGCCTGACAAGTCCCGAAGACCGGATAGCGCAAGCCCGGCTGGCCATCGCTTTCCAACAGCAAGTGCTCGGTAATGACATAGACATGAATACCATCCTGCTGGACGACCTCAGCCGATACCTTCCGGCAGGTTTTGTACTCCAGATGGAAGAATTACGCCTGATGCCACTTTACGAACTGCTCGAAAAGCTCTTTATCCTTTTCGACATGAAAAATATCCGGAAACAGGATGCCTATCTGTGTGCCTTCTACGACGCTGTAACCGAATACATGCAGAACAATTCGTCCGAACTTACCGCCTTTCTAGGATATTGGGACGAAAAAATGCATGAAAAGACAATCCCTTCGGGAGAAATAGACGGAATACGTATCCTGTCTATACACAAGTCGAAGGGATTGGAATACCATACCGTACTGCTGCCTTTCTGCGACTGGAAAATGGAAAACGAAAACAACAGCCACCTTATCTGGTGCCCCGTTTCCGGAACAGGGAAAAATACCGATGTCGCCCCGTTCAATGAACTGGATCTCGTACCGGTAAACTATTCGGGATCCATGGCCAATTCAATCTATCGTGACAGCTATCTGGATGAACGACTCCAACTATGGGTCGATAACCTGAACCTGCTTTATGTAGCCTTTACCCGCGCCTGCAAGAATCTGATCGTTTTCGGACGGAAAAACCAAAACGGAACCGTTTCGGGATTGTTGTACGACGCCCTGCCTATGATGGACGATATCCATATGACACCGGCCGGAACGAGCCCTGATACGGAAACAGACAATGACAATACGTCTGCAGACGAAGTATATACATACGGAATTCTTTGCCCATCGGAAGACAAGAAAAGGAAAGAGACAGGCAACCGGCTCATGATATTACCCGAAAAACTGCCGGTGTATATAGAATCGGTTGAAACAGACATCGAGTTCAAACAGTCCAACCGTTCGGCCGAGTTTATCCAAGGGGATGATGAAGAGGAGGACAGCAGCCGGTATATCCGACAAGGACAGCTGTTGCATAATGTATTTGCTTCCATCGAAAAGGAAGGTGACCTGGAGACCGCTGTCGGAGAACTGTATGCGGAAGGCATCATCGAATCGGACGAACAGATGATACAGATACAGAAATTAGCGAGATGGGCCTTGAACAAACCTGAAGTAAGGCAATGGTACGACGGCTCCTGGCAGTTATACAACGAATGTAGTATCATCTATACCGATGAAGAAGGAAACATGCAGACCCGCCGGCCCGACCGGGTCATGATGAAAAACGGAAAAGTGGTGGTGGTAGACTTCAAGTTCGGAAAGAAAAAAGAAAACTACCGCAAACAGGTAAGAGAATATATGGACCTGCTCGGGACTATGGGATACCGGAACATAGAAGGATACCTGTGGTATGTATTCTCCAATGAGCTGGAACAAGTGAACTAACCATCTGAAAAGACAAGACATGGAAACATTTCTGAAACAAGTAGCACACGATTTATATACCAAACTGGAAGGAGACTTCAGCAATGTGGCTGTTGTCTTTCCGAACAAACGTGCCAGCCTCTTCTTCAACGAATACCTGGCACAGGAAGCCGGCCGGCCGATATGGTCGCCTGCCTATATCAGTATCAGTGAACTGTTCCGGCAGTTGTCCGATCTGTCAATCGTAGACCCGATCAAGCTGGTTTGTGACCTCTACAAGGTCTTTTGCAAGGCGACCGGAAGTACGGAAACCCTGGACGACTTCTACTTCTGGGGAGAAATGCTGATTGCCGACTTCGACGACGCCGACAAAAACATGGCAGATACCGATACACTGTTCAAGAACCTGAAAGACCTGAACGCCATCACCGACAATTATGACTTTCTGGATCCGGGGCAGAAAGAGGCACTCAGCCAGTTCTTCCATCATTTCTCCATAGACCAGGTGACCGAACTGAAACAACGTTTCATCTCTTTGTGGAACGTACTCGGAGAAATTTACACCGGATATAAAAGTGTATTATACAACCAGAAGATCGCATATGAAGGAATGCTATACCGTGACGTCATCGAACATATCGACGTAAGAGAAATGTCTTTCCGCAAATATATCTTCATCGGATTCAATGTACTGAACAAAGTAGAACATACGCTGTTCCATGTACTGAATGACGCGGGCAAAGCCATGTTCTATTGGGATTATGACCTGTTCTATCTCCAGAAAAGGTCTCATGAAGCCGGAGATTTCATCCGACGCAACCTCCAGGATTTTCCGTCGGAACTGCCAGCTTCCAATTTCGACAACCTGAACCATCCTAAAAAAATTACCTATATCGAATCGGCCACAGAAAACGGACAGACCCGTTACCTGCCACAATGGATCCGTGAAAACCTCACTTCCCCGGAAAAGGAGACAGCCGTAGTATTATGCAACGAAACATTGCTGCAGCCTGTACTCCATTCACTTCCCGACAACGTCAGACACATCAACATAACCATGGGATTTCCGCTTTCTCAGACCCCGGTATATAGTTTCATACAAGCCCTGATGGAACTCCATACATCGGGATACAACGGTAACACCGGGAGATACCGGTTTGCCGAAGTAACCAGTGTACTGAAACATCCCTATACCCGACAGTTGTCGGAAAATTCGGAAAGTCTGGAAGAAAGCCTGACCAGGAACAACCGTTTCTATCCGCTTCCGTCCGAACTGGAAAAAGACAAGGCTCTGGAACTTTTATTCGAGCCACGGAACAATAACCGCGACTTGTGCCGTATGCTGGCCGATGCCTTGAAACAGGTGGCGGTCATCTACCGCAAACAGACCGCCTCCATGAACAACGCTTTCGACCAGCTTTACCGTGAATCATTGTTTAAAGCGTATACCTTGATAAACCGCTTCTATACACTGATTGAAAACAAAGACCTGGACGTACAATCCGGAACCTTCCAACGGTTGCTCACCCGTGTCCTGTCTACTTCCAGCATCCCGTTCCATGGAGAACCGGCTATCGGCATGCAGGTCATGGGGGTGCTGGAGACACGCAACCTCGACTTCCGCAACATCATCATGCTGTCTGTCAATGAAGGACAGCTGCCCAAAGCTGGAGGCGACTCATCCTTCATTCCATACAGTCTGCGCAAAGCATTCGGTATGACAACCATTGACCACAAGATAGCCGTCTATGCCTATTATTTCTACCGCCTGCTGCAAAGAGCCGAAAACGTAACTCTGGTCTACAATACCGCCACCGACGGCATTAACCGGGGAGAACAGTCGCGCTTTATGCTACAGTTCCTGGTAGAATGGGGATACAACATCGTACACAAGCGGTTGGAAGCCGAACAGTCACCTCAGGGATCTGTACCGATCACCATCGGAAAGACACCCCAGGTCATGAAACGGATGCAGGCCCTCTACGACATACGGGTCAATCCCGGTACATTCCTCTCTCCGTCGGCCCTGAACTCTTATCTCGACTGTCCGTTGAAATTCTACTACAAATACGTAGCCGGACTGAAAACTCCCGATGAAGTAACGGCCGAAATAGACTCCGCCAAGTTCGGCAGTATATTCCATTATGCCGCCGAGCATATCTACAAGGATCTGACGGTACACGGAAAAACGGTCAGCAGCGATGACATTGAGAAATTATTGAAGGATGAAACAAGAATACAGAATTATGTAGACAACGGATTCAAGAAACTCTTTTTCAATATTCCCGCAGACGAACGTCCCGAATACAACGGCATACAGCTCATCAATTCGGCCGTCATAGCCAGATATATCAAACAACTGCTTAGGAATGACTTGCGCTACAGCCCGTTCACCTTCATCGGTTCGGAGCAGCGCATCAGCGAAAATATCGACATAAAGACTCCAAACGGAATGATAAAATCACGCATAGGAGGCATTATAGACCGCATGGACGAAAAGGAGAATACACTCCGTATAGTCGACTACAAGACAGGAGGAGATACCGAAGTCCCGGCCAACATAGAATCGCTCTTTACACCGGGCGAAAAACGTTCCGGACACATTTTCCAGACCTTCCTCTACGCCTCGATCGTCTGCCGGAAACTACGTGAAAAGAATGATTTGCGGAAAGTAGCTCCTGCCCTGCTCTACATACACAGGGCAGCATCCGAAAACTACTCTCCGGTAATACAGATGGGAGAACCACGCAGGCCGAAAGAACAGGTTACAGACTTTGCCCTTCTGGAAACAGAATTCCGGAAATATCTGGATAACCTGCTAGAAACAATCTTCAATCCGGCCATAGCCTTCACACAGACCGGAAACGAAGACCAGTGTTCATACTGCGACTTCAAGGAATTATGCAGGAAATAGACATTCCGGAACAGGACAGAACGATGTGACAAATCTACTACCATAACAAAAAAGACCGCTTTCGGCGGTCTTTTTTATTTTACCTTAATAACCGAATCCTTTCATCGTAAGGAAATCCTCCGTGTTGACTTCATTATTCCTCACTTTCTCGAATATTTGCTTCGATAAATCGAAAAAACGTCTGTCAATATGCCTGAATTCATTCTTCTCATCATTCAAGAAAATTTCGGGAGAATACACGGCTGCCATAACAAGGAACTGTGCCACTTTCTTCTTCAGCTTCATCAGGAAATAGCTATAAGCTACAAAATATGCATTTTTCCTCAACACAGACGGACATTCCGTTTCCAGTTCCTGAAGAAGGATACCAGCTTCATCCCACCAGTCATAGTTCAGATATGTCTGTGTCACCGTAACAATCACATCTCCTTTGAATTCAGCATATTCAATAGCCTTCTTGAAAGACTCGTTCGCTCTAAGCACCCGGGCTTCACGAATATACACCTCCCCCTCCAGTTGGAACAGACCAGAGTTATAATGGTCGTATGTGAAACCTTTCGCAATATCTTCCTTGCATTTCCCCATCATGTTAAACTCCAGATAAGCAGCGGCCCGCCGGCTATAGATTTCAGCCTTCTGATAATCCTGGGTTTCCGGATCATCCAACAACATATTGCTGTATTCCATGACCTTGTCATAATCACATTCCAGCATATAACAGTTCAGCAACAGAGAATTGATATAATTCCTGTTCCGGGAATTCTCCTTGGCCTCCTCCAGTTTAGCTATCGCCGTTTCCATATTATGCAGCATAATATTGCTGACGCCTTCAAGCTCCATTGTACGCTGGTCGGACTCATCGATAACACCGGCAAAACCTGCCGCCTCCAACGCTTTTTCCGGCTGTTCCAGCTTTATATAGCAACGTGAAAGCTGCTGCCAGGCATAAGCATTATACGGATCCTTATCAAGAATCTTATTGTTGAATTCTATTTCCTTTTCTGTATTGTCAGTCCTGAAATAGTAATTGGCAAACATTTCCAGTACGTCCCGGTTATCGGGACACTTCTCATAAGCTTTTTCCAGCCATTCATACGCATTATCCAGAAGACATACGTTCAGGTAAATCTGAGCAATGTCAAGAATCATGTCTATATCCTGCTCTTCATTATAAAGAGCGTCAAGTATCTTATGGCCTTCTTCATAATTCCCCTTATTCAGGCATATTTCAGCCTTGATCAAACGGGCCGAATAATCCCCCGAGTCAGGCAGCTTGTCTATTATCTGTTCGGCTTCAAAGTATTGGCCTCGAGCCATCAGCGCATGGCATCTATACACCACGATATCCAAGTTATCCGGATAAAGCTGAAGTCCGTAGTCTATCACACCTTCAAAGTTCTCGGTCTCATGCCTTGAAGCATAATATTCAATGAGTGAAACCAACTCATCGGAATCGAAAAAGACATGTTTATTCCTTTCCTTCATCCTTTCATATTTCTTCAGCAACTCCTGGAATTCGGGAGTATCAAATCCTAAAGGTCCTATATCGGCCATGATTATGTTATTATTTTTCTATTGCAATTCAGGGAAACAAAGGCACAGAATATGATTCCATGCAATCATTTCCCTGAACAACAATCTGATCTTTCTGATCTTAAAATTAGAATATTATTATTTATTATTGATCTTGCTCCATGTATCCTTCAAAGACACAGTACGGTTAAATATCAGGTGTTCCGGAGTTGAATCTTTATCCACATTAAAATAACCGATACGCTGGAACTGCAGATAATCGAAAGGTTTGGCATCGGCCAGATATTTCTCTACATAACAGTCGGTCAGCACTTTCAAGGAGTCGGGATTGATCATCTCCTTCATAGCCTCCAGTGCAGAGCAGTTACGTGCCTCACGGATTGCAGCCATTTCATCACGCGGATTCTCTACCTTCCACAAACGGTCATACAGACGGACTTCCGCCTTCAGGCAATGGTTACAGCTCACCCAATGCAGTGTACCCTTTACCTTACGGTTCGCTTCCGGCATTCCGCTCCGGGTATTCGGGTCATATTCCGCATAGACTTCCACTATATTACCGTCCGCATCTTTCTTGCAACCTGTACATTTTACAATATAGGCATTCTTCAGGCGGACTTCCTGCCCCGGAGTCATACGGAAATATTTCTTGGGAGCATTTTCCATGAAGTCTTCACGCTCCATCCACAATTCACGGCTGAATTCAATGGTATGCGTGGGCGAATCCGGATCTTCCGGATTATTGATTGCATGCATCACCTCTACCTTTCCTTCCGGATAGTTTGTCAGAATCAGCTTTACCGGATTGATGACAGCCGAAACACGGGTAGAACGCATGTTCAGATCCTCACGCACGGCACTTTCCAGCAACGCGAAATCATTCAGTGCATCGTATGTAGTATATCCGATCTTGTCAATGAATTTACGGATTGATTCCGGAGAATAGCCCCGGCGACGGAAGGCGCAGATAGTCGGCATACGCGGATCGTCCCAACCGTTTACCAGCCCCTCTTTCACCAGAATAAGCAGGTTACGCTTGCTCATCAGCGTATAGCTCAGGTTCAGCTTGTTGAATTCATACTGACGGGGACGGTTATCGTCCAGATCCTTTCCGTCCTTCACCCAATCCACAAACAGATCATACAACGGACGGTGTACAACAAACTCCAACGTACACAAAGAATGGGTGACCCCTTCAAAGAAATCGCTCTGTCCATGCGCAAAGTCATACATCGGATATGCCTTCCATTTGTCACCCGTACGGTGATGGGGAGTCTTTACCACCCGGTAGATAATCGGGTCGCGGAAATGCATGTTCGGATTTGCCATGTCAATCTTGGCGCGGAGAACCATCTTTCCTTCTTCTATCTCACCCCTGTTCATCTTTTCAAACAGTTCCAGGCTCTCTTCTGCCGGACGGTTACGGAAAGGACTTTCTATACCAGGTTGGGTAGGGGTACCCTTCTGTTCCGCAATCTGCTCGGAAGTCTGCTCGTCCACATAAGCCTTACCCTCCTTGATTAGGCGGATAGCGAAATCCCATAACTGCTGGAAATAGTCAGAAGCATAATATTCATGCCCCCAATGATACCCCAGCCATTCTATATCTTCCTTGATAGCCTCAACATACTCTACGTCTTCTTTGGTAGGGTTGGTATCATCAAAACGCAAATTACATACTCCACCGTATTTCTGAGCAATACCGAAATCCATACAAATGGCTTTTGCATGACCAATGTGTAAATATCCGTTAGGTTCAGGCGGGAAACGGGTCTGTATCCTACCGCCGTTCTTCCCTTCCTTCAAATCTTTCTCTACAATTTGCTCAATGAAGTTCAGACTTTTTTTCTCTGAACTTTCAGCTGCGTTCATTTCAGTCATAGCGTTTTTATTTTAAACGTTTGGTTCGCAAAAATAATCATTCTTTCGGTATTTACCTATAAAAAGGAAGGCTGAAAAAACGAATCTGCCTCATTTTAGCTCCATCATATCAAAAATATTCATCCATCCCCCCAATAAACAGAAAAAATGTGATGGAATTAATTAAAAAAAACTATCTTTGTAAAGAAGACAAAGAAGGAAGTATTAAAGAATACGAACAAAAGAAAAAAGATAAATATGTTTTAAGACATACTTTTTTATTTGTTTAGTTCAAAAAAACCTTTCATCTTTGTAGCGTTATCCTGAAAACAATCTTTTTACCTTAAAAAAAACTAATACCTATTGAAAACTTAAAAAAGCTTCTTTGTGAAAAGAGGCTTTTTTTATTGTCTTTTTGTGAACTCCTTACGGTGTCCCACAATCGTGTCCATGTTTGTCCGTGCCCATTCGGTCAGCTGTTCTATAATAGGCACTAAGGAATGTCCTAAATCCGTCAGTTGATATTCCACTTTCGGCGGAACGGTCGGATACACCTTCCGTGACACCAAAGTATCGGCTTCCAAGGTTTTCAGCGTTCCCGACAGTACACGCGACGATATGTCAGGAATCAATTGATGCAGTTCGTTAAAACGGATCTTTTCATGTTCACTCAGGACCAAGATCACCAGCAAAGCCCATTTATTGCCGAAACGGGCTATCACATTGCGCACCGGACAAATTTCAATAATTGAATTCCGCTCTTCTTTTCTTAACATTATATTCAGATTAAAAATACTCTACACCACAAAAATAATATAGATCCATATAACTACGCATATTTTTATTTTTTAACGTACTACGGATGTTGCTGATTTTCTGTAAAAGTGAGAAAAAGGTTACTATATGGCTAAAAAGTAACCGCTTGCAGATTTAGCCGGCAAACTGTATTTTTACCGGATCAAAATGTAATGTAAACCTAAAATAAAATGTATATGAAAACGATTGATGACACACAAGTTTCTGTAACAGAAAAGAACAAACAGGTAATGGAACAGTTTATACGTTTCATTAATACAGGCGACCGCACTATCGGCGAAGCCATTATTTCACCGGATGTGATTTTCTATGCCCCCACGTCTGCCGAACCTTTACACGGATTCGACGGCTATATCGCTGTCCTTGACATGATGCGTGGTACCATGCCGGATGTCCAATGGAAAGCAGAAGAATGCATTGCCGAAAACGATAAGGTAATGATCCGTTTCACTATGAGCGGTACACAGACCCAGCCGTTCATGGGGATACCTGCTACAGGCAGACCCGTCAAAGTAACGGCCATGAACATCTACCAACTGAAAGACGGTAAGATTATCCGTGAACACGGACTGCCCGACCTGTTTACCATGTTACAGCAATTGGGTGCCATACCGGCTCCACAGAAATAAACGGGAATCTTCCCGTCAGGTTGTTAACAGGCCACCCAGATTTCTCCAATCGAAAAAAAATGACTACTTTCGCCAGAGCTTCCCGAAAGATAACGGTCGGGTGACATACAGATAACAACTTTACAAAACAGAACATTATGGCTCAACCATTGGCAGAGCGTATGCGTCCGAAAACACTGGACGAATACATAGGGCAAAAACATTTGGTAGGTGAAGGTGCAGTCCTTCGGAAAATGATTGATTCGGGCCGTATCTCCTCCTTCATATTATGGGGGCCTCCGGGAGTGGGGAAAACGACACTTGCACAGATTATAGCGAACAAGCTCGAAACTCCCTTCTACACTTTGAGTGCGGTAACATCGGGAGTCAAAGACGTGCGTGATGTAATTGAAAAGGCCCGAAACAACCGTTTTTTCTCCCAACAGAGCCCGATACTCTTCATCGACGAAATCCACCGATTCAGCAAATCCCAGCAGGATTCGCTGCTCGGTGCTGTCGAAAAAGGAGTGATCACCCTGATCGGCGCAACGACAGAAAACCCTTCCTTCGAAGTGATACGCCCTCTGCTTTCACGCTGCCAGCTCTATGTGCTGAAACCGCTCGAAAAGGACGACCTGCTGCAACTGCTCCAGCATGCCATTACCCATGACACCATTCTGAAAGAAAAGGATATCGACCTGAAAGAGACCGACGCCATGCTCCGCTATTCGGGAGGAGACGCCCGAAAGCTGCTGAACATCCTGGAACTGGTAGTGGAAGCCGACGAAGGGAATCCCATCACTATCACCAATGAAAAGGTGGTGGAACGGCTGCAACAAAACCCGCTGGCCTACGACAAGGACGGGGAAATGCACTATGACATCATCTCGGCCTTCATCAAATCCATCCGGGGAAGTGATCCCGACGGTGCCTTATACTGGCTGGCACGTATGGTTGAAGGAGGAGAAGATCCGGCCTTCATTGCCCGGAGGCTGGTCATATCGGCATCCGAAGACATCGGACTGGCCAACCCGAACGCTTTACTGCTGGCCAACGCCGCATTCGATGCGGTCATGAAAATAGGATGGCCCGAAGGACGTATCCCTCTGGCAGAGGCTACCGTTTACCTGGCTACCAGCCCTAAAAGCAATTCGGCCTACATGGGTATCAATACGGCACTGGAAGTGGTACGCGGAACCGGAAATCTTCCAGTCCCGCTACATCTGCGCAACGCTCCTACCAAACTGATGAAACAGCTCGGATACGGGAAAGACTACAAATATGCACACGACTACAAAGGACATTTCGTCGAACAGCAGTTCCTGCCCGATGAAATAAAAGGCCAGCGCCTGTGGCATGCCCAGGACAACCCGTCGGAGAACAAGCTGAAGGACAGAATGGAACAGTTGTGGGGCAACCGGTTTAAAGAATAATCCAATCATTCAGACATAACTACCCAAAATCATGAAAATAGTATTCCTCGACATAGCGACCATGAAACCCGACGAGTTCTCATGGGAAGGATTCGAAGCCTTGGGAGAAGTATCTCTGTACGACCGCACCCGGACCGACGAACTGATGGAACGGGCAGCCGGAGCGGAAGTGCTTTTCACGAACAAGACCGTACTTGACGCAGAAACAATCGACACCCTGCCCCAACTGAAATACATCGGCGTACTGGCGACCGGATACAATGTAGTGGACCTCGACGCGGCACGCCGGCACGGAATAACCGTGACCAACATTCCGGCCTACAGCACCCGGTCGGTAGCCCAAATGGTTTTTGCCCATATCCTGAACATAACCCAACGGGTAGGACATTACGCCGAAGAAGTCCGGAGCGGAGCATGGGGAGCACAACCTGACTTCTGCTTCTGGAACACTCCGCTGATTGAACTGGCAGGCAAACGGATGGGTATTATAGGTTTCGGACATACCGGACAGACCACGGCACATATCGCCTCCGCCTTTGGTATGGAGCTGATGGTATATACCAGCAAACGCCAGGAACAGCTGCCGGAAGGATACCGGAAAGCCAGTCTGGACGACCTGTTCCGATACTGCGATGTCATCAGCCTGCACTGCCCGCTGACCCCTGTAACAAAACACCTGGTAAACGCCGAACGTCTTTCCCTGATGAAACCCGGAGCCATACTGATAAATACCAGCCGGGGAGGACTGGTCGATGAAACGGCATTGGCCGAAGCCCTCTCTGACGGAAGAGGACTGCAGGCCGGAGTCGATGTCCTGTCGGAAGAACCGGCCCATGAAACGAATCCCCTGCTCCACCACAAGAACTGTTTCATCACCCCTCACATAGCATGGGCCACCCACGAGTCACGCCAACGGCTGCTGACACAGGCTCTGCTCAACCTGAAAGCATGGATAAATAAAGAAACGATCAATAATGTCATCAACTATGAATAAGAAAGAAAGAATTGAAAAGGCTGTATCCCTATTCAAGGAAGGATACAATTGTTCACAATCGGTAGTAGCGGCTTATGCCGACCTTTACGGATTCACAAAAGAACAGGCATTGCACATGTCGGCATCATTCGGAGGAGGAATTGGACGCATGCGCGAGACCTGCGGGGCAGCCTGCGGCATGTTTCTGCTGGCAGGACTGGAACGTTGTGCCCTGGAAGGAGCCGACAGAGAAAGCAAATCGGCCAACTATGCCCTGGTACAGGAACTCGCCGCCAAGTTCAAGGAAGAAACCGGAGCCCTACGTTGCGCCGATCTGCTGGGACTGGCCAAAAATACCCCGATAGTCCCCACAGCTGAGGCGCGCACCCCACAGTACTACGCCAAACGCCCATGTACCAGAATGATTGAAACTGCAGCCACCATTTTTGGCGATTTTCTTGAAAAGGAAAATAAATTGTAATATTTTCCTTACTTTTTATCAGCTAAAACCAATTTTGTATTATATAAAGATAAATATCTATATTTTTTTATTACATTTGTAGCGGAAAAACAGACATGCTCTTATTGTTATAGAAGCATTGTAACTATTAAAAAATATAGACTATGTTAAATGAAAAAGCAGGTGCTATCGCCGGAAAAATCTGGCAAGCATTAAATGGAAATGACGGTCTGACTCAGAAACAGATTAAAAAAGCGACAAAATTGGTCGATAAGGATTTCTTTTTAGGACTGGGTTGGCTTTTGAGAGAAGACAAACTTGAAACTAGTGAGGTTAATGGTGAATTATTTGTTAAGTTGAAATAAGTTTAAAGCTTGTAAGATGGGAAAAGTGCGTCGGATGATAACCAATTGTTCCGACGCACTTTTTTCGTATCTTTGCCCCGTGAAATAATATCAGACAGAAATATGCATACAAGACAAGAACAAATGGAGGCCTTCGGCCGCTTGCTGGACATTCTTGACGAACTTCGCGTGAAATGCCCGTGGGACAGGAAACAGACTAATGAAAGCCTGCGTCCCAACACAATAGAAGAAGTGTACGAACTGTGTGACGCCTTGATGAAAAACGACCAGAAGAACATCTGCAAAGAATTGGGAGACGTACTGCTGCATGTTGTATTCTATGCAAAGATCGGCAGTGAAAACGGAGCGTTCGACATCAAAGACGTATGCGACAAGCTTTGTGATAAACTGATATTCCGTCATCCCCACGTCTTCGGTGAAGTAAAGGCCGATACGGCCGAACAGGTTTCCGAAAACTGGGAACAGATCAAGCTGAAAGAAAAAGACGGAAACAAAAGCGTACTGAGCGGAGTACCCGAAGCTCTGCCTTCACTGATCAAGGCATACAGGATACAGGACAAGGTACGTAATGTAGGATTCGACTGGGAACAGCGTGAACAGGTGTGGCAGAAGGTCAAGGAAGAGATAGGCGAATTCGAAGCCGAGGTGGCCGATATGGACAAGGAAAAGGCAGAAGCGGAATTCGGAGACGTACTGTTCAGCCTGATCAATGCAGCCCGCCTGTATAAGATCAATCCCGACAATGCACTGGAACGTACAAACCATAAGTTCATCCGACGTTTCAACTACCTGGAAGAGCATACACTCAAACAGGGCCGCAAACTGCAGGACATGACACTGGCCGAAATGGACGAAATATGGAACGAAGCGAAACAGAAGGGACTGTAGACTTCTATTTCAGATAAAAATTATAAACCGGATAACAGAAAAATAAATGGAGCGTAAACTTAAAGACTATCTGATGCTTTCACTGAAAGGTATGGGTATGGGGGCAGCAGACGTGGTACCTGGCGTATCAGGCGGAACGATCGCTTTCATTGTAGGCATCTATGATGAATTGATCGACTCTATCAAAAGCATCAACGGGAAAAGCCTGAAACTCTTCTTCACCGGAAAATGGAAAGAATGTTGGAAAGCCATCAACGGGAATTTCCTGTTCTTCCTTCTGGCAGGAATAGCAATCAGCGTATTTTCACTGGCCAAACTGATTACATGGCTGCTGGTGGCCCACCCCATATTGGTCTGGGCATTCTTCTTCGGACTGGTACTGGCCTCTACATGGTTTGTAGGGAAGGACATCAAGGAATGGAACTGGAAGACCATTACGGGCTTTATCCTGGGCTGTGCCGTAGCTTTCTACATAACGATAGCCACTCCGGCCGAGACCTCACAGAATCCGTTCTTCATTTTCGTATGCGGAGCTATCGCCATATGCGCCATGATACTTCCCGGTATATCGGGCAGTTTCATTCTGGTTCTGCTAGGCAAGTATTTCTTTATCATGGAAGCCGTAAAGACCTTCAATGTCAAGATCATCATCATCTTTGCCCTGGGAGCCATACTTGGAATCACTTCATTCTCACGTATCCTTTCATTCGCATTAAAACATTTCCGTAACATCACGCTGGCCGTACTGACAGGATTCATGCTAGGCTCACTGAACAAGGTATGGCCCTGGAAAGAGCTGGTCGACAACACGCACGGCATCCCTATTGAAAGCAATATCCTACCCGACCAGTCTATCGTAGAGGCCGTCCTGCTGATGGTAGTAGGTTTCTTCCTGGTATTCTTCCTTGAAAAACTTTCATCAAAAACCGGGAAATGAGACAATATGTACAATTATTATAAAAAACATCAAACGATAAAACATTAACGGAATTAGTTTGTTATTTTTGTACATACATCAAATTATAAAACTAAAAAGAATTATGGCAAAAACAGCATTTCAAGGCGCCCCAGTTTCATTGGCAGGCGAATTTATAGCAGTCGGAGCACAGGCTCCCGAATTCTCACTGGTAAAAGGTGACCTGAGCAGCTTCACTTTGGCCGATATCAAAGGGAAATATGCTATCCTGAACATTTTCCCCAGCATGGATACCGGCGTGTGTGCCGCTTCAGTCCGCAAATTCAATAAACTGGCTGCCGGAATGGACAATACGGTGGTTCTCGCCATTTCAAAGGACCTTCCTTTCGCACAGGGCCGTTTCTGCACAGCAGAAGGAATTGAAAACGTAATCCCATTGTCGGATTACCGCTATACATCCGACTTCGGTGAAAAATACGGTGTCCTGATGACCGACGGTGTATTGTGTGGCTTACTGGCACGCGCGGTAGTCATCATCAATCCGGAAGGAAAAGTCATCTACACGGAACTGGTTCCGGAAATCACTCAGGAACCGGACTACGACGCAGCGTTGGCAGCATTGAAGAAGTAAATTCCACATCCGCAAAGTGCCCGGATGCTGCACTTTATAAAAGAAAGGATCGGACCTGTTATTGATGCAGATCCGATCCTTTCTCTTTCCCGGTCATTCAGATTCTTCACAATACCAGTCCGGAATAAAATGGTCGGGGAGATTTTCCGATTCCTTCTTTTCCATGGACAGGACTTCCAGTAACCTGTACACAGTCCATGCAGGCTGTCCCATCCGACGATCCAGATAGTGCGTTTCGCCGATTCTCAGCCTATATTCATATCCTTCTTCAAATTCAAACCCCTCAATATAGCCTAAAGGCATCCATTCATCGGAATCTTCTTTCCTGACTCCATATACATCTGCCCGGTAATTGTATCCGTCCGACCAAAGGACACCCGGTTTCTTCTGTGACGCTACAATAAGCACATATTCTTCGTACCCCGTAATCTGTCTTTCCTCCCCCATCTCCTTGTCACACCCTGCAATGCCGAATATACACAGAAACAACAGCAGGATTCCACATAATCTTCTTGTCTTCATACTATTGATATTTTAGGCTTATACCTTATAAATGAATATCCCGCCCGAATACTGCACTACCCGACATGAAAAAAGACCTTGAACTTTCCCTGGACATATCAAGATGTTCCATACAAAAGTTCAAGATCTTTTTTCCATTATATCAAGGTGATCTTCCAAAAGATCAGGTTCTTTTTTACGCCTTCCATAAAAAGGCCGGTGTAAAGACGCCGTTTTACTGTTCGTTCAGAAACTCCCGGATACGCTGTTCCTCGGTCAGGCGGCATATCAGCAGGCAGTCGTTTTTCTCGGCCACGATATACCCGTCCAGTCCCTGCACGATTGTCCGTTTTTCTTCCGTAGTATGAACCATGCAGTTACGGCTTTCATACAGCCGGATATTTTCGCCCAGACAGGCATTGTTATGTGCGTCCCTCTTTACGTTATCATGGAGAGAACTCCAGGTTCCCAGATCACTCCAGCCGAATGAAGCCAGAAATACATAGATTTCATCCGCCTTCTCCATTACCGCATAGTCTATGGATATGTTGTCGCACATCGGGAACATTTCATCTATCAGCTGCTGTTCCTTATCGGTATAATAATAAGGCAGCAGACGCTCGAAAATTTCTGAAATGGAAGGCTGGTACACACGCAACGCATTTACAATCGTACTGACATTCCAGATGAAGATACCCGAATTCCAGAAATAGTTCTTGCGCTGCAGGTAACGTTTCGCCGTCTCGGCGTCAGGCTTTTCCCTGAAAGCATCCACACGGTAGATTTCCTTGTTCGAGGGACACGCCATTGACATGTCGGCCTCAATGTATCCGTAACCGGTTTCCGGACGGGTGGCTTTCATCCCCAAGGTAACGATAGCGTCGGAATCGGCCGTAAACTTCAGTGACGACTCGATTACACGTGCAAACTCGCGCACATCCATCACAACATGGTCGCTCGGTGTCACCACAATATTCGCTTTCGGGTTCCGTGCCTTGATCTTCCAGCTCACATATGCAATACAGGGAGCAGTGTTCCGGCGGCACGGCTCCAGCAATATATGGTCGGAAGCCATATCCGGCAATTGTTCTTTGACTATATCTGCATATTTCGCTGAGGTTACGACCCAGATGTTTTCCGGCAGACAGACGCCTTTAAAACGGTCGGCGGTAAGCTGTAATAAGGTTCTTCCACACCCTAACACATCCAGGAACTGTTTGGGAAGATCGGTAGTACTCATAGGCCAGAAACGGCTTCCTATGCCACCGGCCATAATTACTAAATGAACATTATTCAGATTCATATCTAACTCCAGTTTAATATATTGCAAATATAACTTATTTAATGCAAAAAAATATCCCGGCCGATAAAAATCAGCCGGGACATGAGTAAAATGGTTATTAAAACCTATTAGCAATACATATTTACAATAGCCTCGTACAATTCCTGCTTACCGCTAGTCTGCTTCGGTTCACCGTTAGCCTTAGCATAAGCAACGACATCTTCCAGAGTAAGTTTGCCTTCTTCGAATTCCTTACCCTTACCAGAATCGAATGAAGCGTAACGGTCGGCCAGCATCTTCTTATATGGAGATTCTTCCAGCAACTTAGCTGCGCTCAGCAAGGCACGGGCCATAACATCCATACCAGCGATATGAGCGATGAAGATATCTTCCAGGTCAGTTGAGTTACGACGGGTCTTTGCGTCGAAGTTAGTACCACCGTTACCCAGACCACCGTTACGGATAATCTGCATCATAGCCTGAGTCAGTTCGAAGTTATCGATAGGGAACTGGTCTGTATCCCAACCGTTCTGGTAGTCACCACGGTTAGCATCGATAGAACCCAACATGCCGTTATCAACTGCAACTGCCAGTTCGTGTTCGAATGTATGACCAGCCAAAGTAGCGTGATTTACTTCGATATTAACCTTGAAATCCTTATCCAGGTTGTGAGCCTTCAAGAATCCGATAACAGTTTCAGTATCTACATCATACTGGTGTTTAGTCGGTTCCATCGGTTTCGGTTCAACCAGGAATGTACCTTTGAATCCTTTGGCACGTGCATAGTCACGGGCGATAGTCAACATCTGAGCCAGGTGTTCCTTTTCACGTTTCTGGTCAGTGTTCAGCAATGACATGTAACCTTCACGACCACCCCAGAATACATAGTTGGTACCACCCAATTCAATAGTTGCATCCATAGCGTTCTTGATCTGCACAGCAGCACGGGCTACCACGTCGAAATCAGGATTTGTAGCGGCACCGTTCATGTAACGTGCATGACCGAATACGTTAGCTGTACCCCACAACAGTTTGATACCGGTTTCAGCCTGTTTCTGTTTCAGGTAAGCAACGATTTCTTTCAAGTTAGCTTCATATTCTTCGATTGTATCAGCTTCATCACAAAGGTCTACATCGTGGAAACAGTAGTATTCGATACCCAGTTTCTGCATGATTTCGAAACCTGCATCAGCTTTATCTTTAGCAGCCTGTACTTTGTCCGGATTTCCTTTCCAAGGGAAAGTCTTTGTACCGCCACCGAACTGGTCACCGCCTTCTGCGCACAATGTATGCCACCATGCCATTGAGAACTTCAACCAGTCTTTCATTTTCTTACCCATAACCACTCTTTCCGGATCATAGTAACGGAAAGCCATCGGGTTCTTGCTTTCTACACCTTCGAATTTAATTTTACCAATACCTGGGAAATACTCTTTTGTTGCCATAGTTATTTATAAATTTAAAAGTTAATGAATTTATCTTTTTATAATGAATTAAAATATTCTTATTTAGTAACCTTCTCCATACATTCCAGCCAACGTTGGTATGCATCTTCGTAGGCGGCCTTATTGGCCAGATCCGGTTCAATGACAGCCAGCTTGTCGAGTGTAGCGAAAGCTTCATTGTTATCCTTATAGATACCGGCTCCCATACCCGCACCCTTGGCGGCTCCTACAGAACCATCGGTATCGTACAATTCGATGGTAGCTCCGGTCACACCGGCCAATGTATCACGGAAAATCGGGCTCAGGAACATGTTGGCATGTCCGGCA
Source organism: Bacteroides ilei (assembly GCF_900128495.1). GTDB lineage: Bacteria > Bacteroidota > Bacteroidia > Bacteroidales > Bacteroidaceae > Phocaeicola > Phocaeicola ilei. The sequence goes on along the minus strand of NZ_LT635801.1, from coordinate 1,130,475 downwards.
TGGATTTTCTGCACATCCATACCCATACCCTTCATGATATCGATACCATATTTGAACGAGAATACGATACCTTCCTGAGCTGCACGGATAATATGGTTACGCGTATGGATATTGAAATTGATCCCGTGTATGGAACATCCGGCCTCCTTGTTCTGCAACATACGCTCCGCACCGTTTCCGAAAGGAAGGATACTGATTCCGGCCGATCCTATCGGTGCCTGGGCAGCCAGGTCATTCATATCGGCGTATGAAATTCCTTCAGGAACTACGGTCCGCTTGATCCACGAATTGAGGATACCTGTACCATTGATGCAGAGCAAGACACCCAGACGGATCTGGTCGGCCGTATGATTTACGTGAGCAAATGTGTTTACACGTGATTTCGGATCATAATTGACAGAACCGTTCACACCGTAAACCACACCTGACGTTCCGGCTGTAGATGCAATCTCACCCGGATTGAACACATTCAATGAAAGAGCATTGTTAGGCTGGTCACCTCCACGGTATGTAACAGGGATACCTTCGGCCAATCCCAATTCGGCCGCCGCAATGGCAGTTACACGGCCCTGTTCAGAGAATGTAGGACGGATGGTAGGAATCAGGGAATTGTCAAATCCGTAGTAATCCATCAGGAACTGTGCCACTTCATTGTTCTTGAAATCCCAGAACATACCTTCAGAAAGTCCTGAAACGGTAGTACATACTTCACCTGTCAGCTTCATGGCGATATAGTCGCCCGGAAGCATGATCTTGTCAATCTTGGCGTATACATCAGGTTCGTTTTCCTTCACCCAAGCCAATTTGGAAGCAGTAAAGTTACCCGGAGAATTCAACAGATGAGAAAGACATTTTTCCTCGCCCAAAGCCTTGAAGGCCTTATCACCGTAAGGGACAGCACGCGAGTCGCACCAGATGATGGCCGGACGAAGGACATTCTGATCCTTATCCACACACACCAGTCCGTGCATCTGGTATGAAATACCGATAGCGGCTACATCCTCTTTCTTGGCACCGCTTTCATTCATGATCATTTCGGTAGCAAGCTTCAAATTCGCCCACCACATCTCAGGCTGCTGTTCCGCCCATCCCGGATGAACCGCAATGATTTCAGCTTCAGTTTTCGGATAAAAGGCAGAAGCAACACATTTACCTGTTTCGGCGTTCACCAGACTGGCTTTTACCGAAGAGCTGCCTATATCATAACCTAACAAATACCTCATATATACACTTTATTTCTTAAGTTTATTATAAATTGTTCTGTCAAATCTAAAATAACGGGCCGCCCGATGACGCACTCCCGTTTCTTTCTCCTCCATCGGAACCACATAAGGCATCAAAGCTATTTTCTTATGGAAATTCCGTGCGTCAAAATCACGGTCATAAACCAGTTGGTAAAGTGTCCGCAACTGGGCCGCAGTAAATTTCCGGGGTAACAGGTCAAACATGACCGAAGGAGTGTTTTCCACATAATGCCGGATAGAGGTCAACGCATCTTTATAAATCTGCATGTGGTCGAAAGCCAGATTCTTCACATCCGCCACAGGCATCCAACACGCATCATACGTCTCACTCAGCTGACGGTTCCGCTGGTCAATCTTCAACAGTGAAAGATAAGCGACCGTAACGATCCGGCCTACCCCATTCTCTGTTATCCGATGAAAGCGTTCCAGCCACAATACATCTTTCGGATCTGAAGTACGGTTTCTGGAACCATAAGCCTTGAACTGGGTCATCTTGATATTCTTCAGCCCCGTCAATTCATTCAGCACCCGTTTTGCCGCATCATCCAAATCTTCATCGGCATATATCAGACTTCCCGGCAGCTTCAAGTCATTGATATCCGCGTCCGCCTGTTTGCCTATCTGCCTTACAAGCAGAACCCGGAACTGCTCGCCGTCAAAACCGATCAATACACAGTCGACCGACACATGTACATCAATTATAAGGTTATCTCCGGCTTGCTTTTCCATCTTTTTTTCTTTTTGACGATGCAAATATAAATAAGTTTTCAATCCGATGTTCAAAAAAAAAGCAATTATTTATCATGTTATAAAACACTATTTTTCAATCAAATACTTTTCATCTTTTATACGATATAAAAAAGAAGCATATCATACCTGATACGAAAAGTTTCTATTTGTTTGAATCACAATACTTTCATATATTTGCAACAGCATACCAATATCCATAATAACATGAAACATTATCCCTGTATACTTACCATAGCCGGCTCCGACTGCAGCGGAGGGGCCGGAATCCAGGCAGACATCAAGACCATTTCTGCCCTTGGAGCATATGCTGCCAGTGCCATAACAGCCATTACCGTACAAAACACTACGGGAGTAAACGGAATACACCCCGTACCTCCAGTCTATGTAAAAGGGCAGATTGAAGCGGTAATGGATGACATCCGCCCTATAGCAATAAAAATAGGCATGATAAACGACACTGAAATAGCGCATACCATAGCCGACTGTATTGAAAAATACCGTCCCCGTTATGTAGTGTTCGACCCGGTCATGGTTTCCACAAGCGGATGCCGGCTGATGGAAAACGAAGCCATAGAGGCCATCACCTCCAGTCTGATGCCGTCAAGCACCTTGATAACCCCGAACCTTAGCGAAGCCGAAGTCTTGCTGGGATATCCTATCCGTGATGTCGCGACAATGAAAACCGCAGCTTCAGACCTGTTGAAATACGGAAGTAAAGCCGTACTGGTCAAGGGAGGACATCTGGAAAACGGCAGCATGTGCGACATTCTCCAGATAAGAGGAGAAGAAACACCTTATATATATGAGGCACAGAAAGTAGCAAGCAAAAACACCCACGGAACAGGGTGTACCCTTTCATCGGCCATCGCAACCTATCTGGCCTTAGGAGAACCGCTTCCAGAAGCTGTCCGGAAAGCTAAAGAGTATGTCTATCAAGGTATCCTATCAGGAAAAGACATCCATATAGGGGAAGGACATGGACCTCTCAACCATTTCCACTCCCCTGTTCCAATGCACATTCTTGACGAAAATGAGTAATATTTAAAAAGAATTTATACCTTTGCAACCAATAACGTCAATAAAAAATTAATTTATGAAAGCATTTGTATTTCCAGGACAGGGAGCCCAATTTGTAGGAATGGGCAAAGATCTTTACGAAACCTCTCCTTTGGCTAAAGAATTATTCGAGAAGGCAAACGATATTCTAGGATACCGTATCACTGATATCATGTTCAACGGAACAGACGAAGAACTGCGTCAGACTAAAGTGACCCAACCTGCAGTATTCTTACACTCTGTTATTTCAGCGCTCTGTATGGGTGAAGATTTCAAGCCGGAAATGACAGCCGGCCATTCCTTAGGCGAATTCTCTGCTCTGGTGGCAGCCGGCGCCCTCTCTTTCGAAGACGGTCTGAAACTGGTATATGCACGTGCAATGGCGATGCAGAAAGCCTGCGAAATGCACCCGTCCACAATGGCAGCCATCATTGCCCTGCCCGACGAAAAAGTAGAGGAAATCTGTGCAAGTGTAGCAGCCGGAGGAGAAGTCTGTGTTGCAGCCAATTACAACTGTCCGGGACAGATTGTCATTTCCGGTTCCATCGAAGGGATCAACAAGGCCTGCGAACTGATGAAAGCTGCCGGAGCAAAACGTGCCCTGCCTCTGAAAGTAGGAGGTGCTTTCCATTCTCCATTGATGGATCCGGCCAAAATAGAACTGGAAGCAGCCATCCAGGCAACAGACTTCCATACTCCCAAATGTCCGGTATATCAGAATGTAGACGCCAAACCACATACCGATCCGGCAGAAATCAAAGCCAATCTGGTAGCCCAACTGACAGCTTCCGTACGCTGGACCCAGACTGTCCAGAACATGATTGCCGACGGAGCCACCGAATTCATTGAATGTGGTCCGGGCGCCGTACTTCAAGGACTCATCAAGAAAATCAACAAAGAAGTGAACGCTCACGGCATTGCCTGACAAAAACATACAGAAAAAGTTGAGGCCTCCGGTCGGGGATTATCCCTAGCCGGAGGCCTCAACCTTTCAAACCCGTACCGGGTTTCATTTCAACTGGATCTTCAGCATTTTACCTCCCAACTGGGGCAAGTTTACAGTAGTCGGTTTCGAAGATGTAAAGGATATAGTCTCCTTCTTTCCCGTCAACAGATCCGTTGCCTTGCAGCTTTCCATACACGGAACCTGCAAATAATCGAAAGCATGCTGAGGAATATTTACTGATACATGTACAGGCATATCCTCAAAATTGACAATAATCAGGATTACGTCATGCTCTCCCTTACGCAAAAAGGCATATTGGCGGTGTTCATTCATCTGCCATCCCCCAAGGTTGACATACATCAGGTCAAAGAACTGCCCGTGAGCCAAAGCGTCTTCCGCATTGCACAATGTCAGGACTTTACGGTAATATTCACGTATTTCCTTTTCCTTGGGAGTCAGCAAATGGGAATTGAAACGTTTATGGTTATTCCATCTGCGGATAGTATCTACACTCCAATAATCAAAGATAGTGGTACGCCCGTCACGCCCGCTGAAACCCTCGGATTCCATGGCCGGCTCCCCTAATTCCTGACCGAAATAGATCATCATCGGATTGGTGTTCATGCAGGCCGATACCAGCAAAGCCGGAAAAGCCTTACGTGCATCACCCGCAAAGAAATCGGATGCAATACGTTGTTCATCGTGATTTTCCAGGAAATTCAGCATATGTCCCTGAATATCATTCACATTCTGCCAGCACCCTGTAATACCCGTTGCAGACGCATAACCACAAACGACCGACCGTAACGTATCATACAGTCCTACCTTGTCGTATAGATAATCAAAATGACCTTTAAAGATGTAATCCCTATAACGGGCCGGATTATACACTTCTGCAATGAAGATTATATCGGGATACTGTTCCTTAACCTGAGGGATCATCCATCCCCAGAATTCACAAGGTACCATCTCGGCCATATCGCAACGGAAACCGTCTACTCCCTTCGACGCCCAGAAAAGAACAATGTCCTTCATCTTATTCCAGGTATCGGGAACAGGTGAAAAATGGTTGCCGGTATTACCTATATAATCTACTCCATAGTTCAGTTTGACCGTTTCATACCAGTCGTTCTTGTTGGGATAAGCGTCGAACCGGTCATTACCCGTAGCCTTTGCAGGATATTCCACATAATTTCCACATTCCGGATCATAGAGATCGATTTCGCCTTCCAGCTTCTGCCCCGGAATATAATAATAGTTATTATTGGCATCAAAACCCTTCGCCGTATCATCGTCTTCCCCCAGATCCTTTACGCCTTCCGGACGGGAAATGGAATGATACTGCCGTGCCACATGATTCGGGACAAAATCGATAATCACATCCAGACCGTTATCGTGCGAACGCGCAACCAGTTCGAGGAATTCTTCCATACGACGGTCGACATTTACAGCCAGATCGGGGTCGACATCGTAATAGTCACGGATAGCATACGGAGAACCGGCCTTACCCTTCACGATAGACGGATGATTCTTCGGCATGCCATAGGCAGAATAATCCGTCTGGGTGGCATGGGCTATGATACCGGTATACCAGATATGGGTCGCTCCCAACTTCTTTATTTCGGCCAGTGCCTTTGATGTAAAGTCGGCCATTTTACCACAACCGTTTTCTTCTATACTCCCATTATTCAGGTTACGTACCCCACAATTTCCGAATAGACGGGTAAAAGCCTGATAAATAATCATTTTCCCATTTTTTTTCATATAAAATTCTCCATTATAATCTTTTTATTATTTCTTTCTATCTCAAAAAAACTGCCACCCTAACGGATGGCAGACCATTTTATCTTTTCAACAAGGCAATCTTCAAGTTCAACTTAAAGTAATAGACTCCGTTTTCACGTTCCAGATAGCCGTATTTATCCTTCTCGGTAGATCCCTTCTCCAGACGGGAATTATAGAACAAGAAATCGGCGAACGTCTGCCGGAACGCTCTCTGATAACACAAGACCTGTCCGTCTCCTGTCACAAACAGGAAACCTGCTATTGCCGAATCCGTTCCGTTATACAGCTTGGCAGGCCGCATGCCAGTAGCTAACGCCAACAGGAATTCCTTCATCTTGTATTCATAGAAACCGTGCTTACTGATCAGTTCATCCTTTATCTTCAACGGGTTCAGCTTTTTCAGATCCTCGGTCAGATCGGCCACCTTAGTTATTCCATCCAACCACATCAAACGGACCATCTCGGCAAGCAGCCGTCCCATATGCAGATCAATCATCGACAGATTGCTCCGGAAAATCTTATCGGCCACATCGTTGTATTTCAGAATACCACCCAACCTTTCAATCATAAGCATACGGCCCACTACATCATCTGCCTCACCAAACGCATTGATTTTATTTACGGTAGGAGTAGCAAACCTGACACCCGTCTGCTCGAACTTAAAATTAGCCGTACGGCCTCCGTCCAGCAACGGAAGCATCATCCCCAGGCGGGAACGGACACAAAAGCCGGTCAGCGGAGCATCCTGATCATAAAACGCCACACTGAAATCCGTACGGTCGTCTGTTTTGGCTTCCAAATCGAAAATGGCCACTTCATCCAGGAACTCCTCCACACCGTCGGGCGACGTCACATCATCCTCCCGGCTCTCCCGGATCGCCTGCAGAACCAACCCGGCAACCGTCCCGAAATCTTCACGAGGCACATACTTATCCATCTGTTCTCCCACAATATGGACATTCTCCTTGTCGATGATGTACTTCCGGGTACCGTCATGCTCTTCACGCTGGATCATTGCCACCGGAATACGCTGGGATTCATTTTGCTTCACGTCGGCCGTTCCGGCATATACATAACCGTCGGCCAGCAGGCGAAAGAACGCATACAGCTCGCCCCATTCTCTTTTCGTTGCTTCAAATGCCATAATCTATCATTCGGAATTTTATTAGCGCAAATATATAGAAAATAAATGTTAATATAAAATGTTAATCGAAGCATGATTGTTAAATAGTATTATATATTGACATTTTTTCCCGGATTCATTTGTAGAATAAACAAAAGTCCGTATATTTGCAATGTGTTTTTCATAGTATTAGATTTAAGGTTAACAAAGGTTGGAGTACGGCGGTACTCCTTTTTTTATGCCCATACCCCTGGATAAGGCAGAATAATCATAGCAATTACAAGTTTATTTCCTATTTTTGCACAAAACAAAAAACAGACTATGGAACAAACCCCTCAACTGAACGAACACAACAAACAGGAATATCCCCCGATGCACACCTGTGAACATATTGTAAACCGGACTATGGTAAATCTCTTCGGATGCGGACGTGCCGTATCGGCCCATATCGAACGGAAAAAGAGTAAATTAGACTTTGCCCTTCCTCAGGCACCGACCGAAGAACAAATCCGAGAAATCGAAGATAAAGTGAACGAAATAATCGCATCAAACCTTCCCGTAACGACCGAATTCATAACAAAGGAACAGGCAGCACACCGTTTCGACATGAAACGTCTGCCGGAAGACGCTTCAGAAACGGTACGTATTGTACATGTAGGCGACTATGACGAATGTCTGTGCATAGGTCTGCACGTAAACAATACAGCCGAGATAGGCACATTCAAGATTATCAGTTCCGATTACAAAGAAGGGATTTTCAGAATGCGTTTCAAATTAATCTAAGGGAATGGCACGGAACAAGAAAAAACAGACCGGGTCTGCCAAAGGCTTTATCCTGCTTCTTATCATCATAGCGGCGGCAGTGTATTACAGCCAGAACAAGGGCTGGTCTACCGACATGATCCGGCCGGAAACAGACCAGCCGACCGAAAAGACCGATAACCGTCCGGAAGAGCATGCAACAGACTATACTGCAGACACGAACCGGCAAAGCTACAGCAACAAGCTGGAAATCCCGGTATCGACAACCCCACGCAATGAAATAAAGCTGAAGCGGACCGGATATACCTTATCGTACAATAATGTATACAAAACCCCGAACTGGGTGGCATGGGAACTGACACGGCAGGAAACAAACGGTAATGAAGAACGCAAGAACAGATTCATACCAGACCCGGACCTTCCGGAGCCGAGAGCAGAACATTCCGATTACACAAACTCCGGATACGACCGGGGACATATGGCTCCGGCTGCCGACATGAAATGGAGTAAAAAAGCCATGGAAGAGTCATTCTATATGAGCAATATCTGTCCGCAGAACCAGAAACTCAACCGGGATGACTGGAATGATCTGGAGGAAACCTGTCGTAGATGGGCACGCAAATACGGGACTGTGTACATTGCATGCGGACCGATTTATGACAATGAATCACCCAAACGCATAGGGGAACATAAAATAGCCGTTCCCGACCGTTTCTTCAAAGTCGTCCTAATCTATAACCGCAAGAATCCGTTGGCAATGGGATTCCTTTTTGAAAACAAGGCACACCACCAGAAACTGGAAAACTACCTGACAACCGTCGACGGGATAGAGCAAATCACCGGACTGGACTTCTTTTCCAAACTGCCCGACAGCATAGAAAACAGAATCGAGGCCCAAATTCCCCAACTGCCTTCCACCCGTTAGAGAATGTTCAGTCCCTTCCCAACGACTGTTTCAACCGGCATACATACTGCCCTTTCTTCTTTGTCTGATTTCCATACATGACCGCATGCTTCGGACAATGGTGATAACAAGACAGACACATGGTGCAGTGGTTTCCCCACCGAGGCTTTTCTTCCAGACGGATATTATGGACCGGACAAACCTTTTCGCATACGCCACACCAGATGCAATCCTCCGTAACATGAAAACCTTTGGGAGAAGTCAGGAAAGCGTTGAAAAGAGGACGGATCACATAACTCTTCAGCCATGGAACACTTCCCTCATGGCAATCGAAACCCGGCCTGCGCTCCTCAATATACCCGGCTACCTGTGTCACTCTTGCCATAGCTTCCTCCAGTTTCTTCCGTTCCAGACTTTCCGGATCAACATCAAAGCCGGGCAGGCACACGTAAGTATTGGGCATCGTGACGGAATAACCGGCCTTGCACTCCCACCCCTTCTTCTTTGCCGCCTGCACAAAAAGACTTGCCGTTTTTCCCGTATCGTCACCACAGGTACATACAAAATACAAGAAAGACGGAGGTGCATCCAGAGACAAACCATCCAACGCCTGAAGCACAATAGCCGGGGGTCCCCATGAATAAACCGGAAAGACAAAACCCAAGGCTTCGCCTTCGACCAAAACGGACGGTCCCTTCCCGGCCAAAACATCCGTTACAGCATATAATCCCTCCTGCCGCAACTGTGCCAGTTCACCGGCAACCCAACGGGAGTTTCCTGTACCCGAAAAATAAAGAAGCATAAAACGTTAAAATAGAGAGAATAAGGACATAAGAAAAGCCGCACCCGAGGCGTGACGAAACTCCGATAAACATGATTTGAGTGCTCTCCCCCTTTGTAATCCACCGGCATAAATGCTACCCGAAGGCGTGGCCCGCCATTGGAAGATGAAGCTGTTCTCGGTATTTCTTATAACTTGATGAGTTTCCCGATTCTGCAAGTGCGGCTTCATTTTTTTCTATTACAAATATACAATATTCTTCCGAATGTACAAAGGAAATGCCGACATTATTACATCTGTTTCATTATTTTCACCAATCCCCGGAAGCTCACAGATTTACAAATTGAAACCATCCGGTATAAAATATAGGAGAACAGGTATAAAAAAAGCATCACCCGTATAAAAGGTGATGCTTCCTTATAGTTTTTCCGTATCTCCTGATCAGGCAGCTTTTGCCTTGGCAACGACAGCCTTGAATGCTTCAGGATGGTTTACAGCTAAATCAGCCAAAACTTTACGGTTGATTTCAATACCTGCTTTGTGCAATGCACCCATCAATTTGGAATAAGACATACCTTCCAGACGGGCAGCAGCGTTGATACGCTGAATCCACAATGCGCGGAAGTTACGTTTCTTATTCTTACGGTCACGGTATGCATATGTCAGACCTTTTTCCCATGTATTCTTAGCAACGGTCCAAACATTCTTTCTTGCACCAAAATAACCTCTGGTTAAACCTAAAATTTTCTTTCTTCTTGCTCTGGAAGCAACGTGATTTACTGATCTTGGCATAGTTTTTAATTCTTTTTTGAATGATAGCGCCGATATTTCACAACCGGACTTGAGGCTAATGCATTCGGTTAATAATTTAAATGATGTTTACGCTTTTGTAAGATTACTTCATGCAAAGAAGTTCCTTAACCTGATTCAAGTTAGCAGTATTTACCAAACCCATATGGCAAAGGTTTCTTTTCTGCTTTTTAGTCTTCTTAGTCAGAATGTGACTGTGAAAAGCGTGCTTTCTCTTGATTTTACCTGTTCCGGTAAGAGCGAATCTTTTTTTAGAACCGGAGTTAGTTTTGATCTTTGGCATCTTGTTAAATTTTTAATTATTATTATTAAGGGTGGCAATGCACTATACCGGCGCATTACGCACTTTTCATTCTTCAGTCTTATCGGCCTTAGGTTCCGGATCAGCAACAGGTTTCGGGGCCTGTTTCTTCGCAGCTCCGCCCTTTTTCGGTGAAAGGGAAATTGTCATCCGCTTACCTTCAAGAATCGGCATCTGTTCTACCTTTGCATAATCTTCCAGGTCATTGGCGAAACGGAGCAACAGCACCTCTCCCTGCTCCTTGAAAAGGATTGAACGTCCCTTAAAGAAAACGTAAGCCTTTACCTTGTCACCATCCTGCAAGAAACCGATAGCATGTTTCAGCTTGAAATTATAGTCGTGCTCGTCAGTCTGAGGCCCGAAACGGATTTCCTTCACATTGACTTTCACCTGTTTCGCTTTCTGCTCCTTGGCACGTTTCTTCAGCTGATAAAGGAATTTAGAATAATCTATAATTCTACAAACAGGAGGAACAGCGTTAGGTGAAATTTCGACCAAATCAGCATCATGCTCCTCAGCCATCTTCAAAGCCTGGGCTATCGGATATACTGCCGATTCAATATCATCTCCTACTATACGAACTTCCTTGGCACGGATCTGTTCATTGATCCGGTGTTGCCCTTTTAAATTGTCATTCTTCATTAAAGTTTTCTATTCCTTGTTTGCCTTTTAAAATTTATAAATTATCCGAATTCTTTTCAAGCGTTTTCCGGCCGCCGATACTACAACGCCGGAAAACGGATGCAAAGTTACCATTTATTTATCATATTATGAACTTCTTCTGCAATATTTTTTGCAAAATCAGCTATTTTCATGGTTCCCTGGTCGCCTTCCCCTTGTTTACGGACTGCAACCTCGCCGTTTGCGGCTTCTTTTTCACCTACAACCAGCATATAAGGGATACGTTTCATTTCATTGTCACGGATCTTACGTCCGATCTTTTCGTTACGGTCGTCTACCAGTGCACGGATATCGTATTTCTTCAGTTCCATGCGGACCTCGTTCGCATAGTCGTTGAACTTCTCCGAGATAGGCAGGATAGCCACCTGGTCCGGAGTCAACCACAACGGGAACTTACCGGCTGTATGTTCGATCAATACAGCGACAAAACGTTCCATGGAACCGAACGGAGCACGGTGGATCATAACCGGACGATGTTTCTGGTTATCGGCACCCATGTATTCCAGTTGGAAACGTTCCGGCAGGTTGTAGTCAACCTGGATTGTACCCAGCTGCCAACGGCGTCCGATGGCATCTTTCACCATGAAGTCCAGTTTAGGACCATAGAAAGCAGCTTCGCCGTATTCTACCTTGGCCTTCAGTCCTTTCTCCTCACACGCTTCAACGATAGCACGTTCGGCGCGTTCCCAGTTTTCGTCGCTACCGATGTATTTCTCACGGTTTTCCTTATCACGCAAAGAAATCTGCGCCTCAAAGTTTTCCAGACCCATTGCACGGAATACCACCGAAATGATATCCATTACCCGCAGGAACTCTTCCTTGACCTGGTCCGGACGACAGAACAGGTGGGCGTCATCCTGTGTAAAGCTACGTACACGGGTCAGTCCGTGCAGCTCACCGCTCTGCTCGTAACGGCATACTGTACCGAATTCGGCGATACGCAACGGCAGGTCACGGTATGAACGCGGAGAGTTCTTGTAGATCATACAGTGGTGAGGACAGTTCATCGGTTTCAGGAAATATTCTTCCCCTTCTTCCGGTGTATGGATAGGTTGGAATGAATCCTTGCCGTATTTGGCATAGTGTCCGGAAGTTACATACAGCAGCTTGTTGCCGATAGGCGGACACATCACTTCCTGATAGTCATAACGAGACTGGATACGACGCAGGAAATCCTGCAGGCGCAGACGCAGTGCAGTACCCTTCGGCAACCAAATAGGCAGACCTTTACCTACCGTATCCGAGAACATGAACAGTTCCATTTCCTTACCGATCTTGCGGTGGTCACGTTTCTTGGCTTCTTCCAGCATTACCAGATATTCATCCAGCATTTTCTTTTTCGGGAATGTGATACCGTAGATACGTGTCATCTGCTTGCGGTCTTCCTGGCCTCTCCAATAGGCTCCCGCTACCGACAACAGCTTGATAGCCTTGATAGGAGCGGTAGACGGCAAGTGCGGACCGCGGCACAAATCGGTAAATGCACCTTGTGTATATGTAGTGATGTGGCCGTCTTCCAGTTCGGAAATCAGCTCACACTTGTAAGTTTCACCTCTTTCACCGAACATCTTCAATGCATCCTCCTTGGAAATGCTACGGCGTACCAGTTCTTCTTTCTTGGCAGCCAGTTCCTGCATCTTCTGTTCAATGGCAGGCAGATCATTTTCTTTTATGACAGTATCACCCGGATCAACGTCATAGTAGAAACCGTTTTCAATAGCCGGACCGATACCGAACTGGATGCCCGGATAAAGTTCCTGCAAAGCTTCTGCCAACAAGTGAGCACTTGTATGCCAGAATGCATGTTTACCTTGCTCGTCTTCCCACTTATACAATACAAAGTTCGCATCTTCGTTAATAGGACGAGTCAAATCGATCGTTTCACCGTTCACTCCGCAAGCCAAGACTTCTTGTGCCAGACGGGGACTGATGCTTTCTGCAATCTGCAGACCAGTAACTCCTTCGTTATACTCACGAACAGAGCCATCAGGAAAAGTTATCTTAATCATATTCTTAAGTGTTTATCCATTATTGAATCGCAAAATTATATAAATCTTTCTTTATCTGCGTAACTTTTCTGTGAAAATGATTGTTTTTCACTTTATCGTCTGCTTTCCTATTCCTCGGGAGCCGACGTAAACCGTTTTATGATATTGTAGGCCGAAAAGATACCCAGTTCGCCAGCCTTGCTCAAATCCTGTATCCCCTGCCGGTTATTACCCAGAAAGACGTGCGTCAGTCCTCGGTTGAAATAGGCATCCGAAAAACGGGGATCCAGCTCGATCGCCTTGTTGTAGTCGGCTATCGCGCCACGATAATCCTTCATGGCCGCCAACACATTGGCACGGTTGTAATAAGCATAGACAAAATCAGGAGCCAGACGAGTAACTTCATCCAGGTCACGGCAAACCATTGCATAGTCGTTGTTCCGCACAGCCGGCTGCTTGTCTTCAGAAAGGCTGATATCATAACTTGTATTCCTACGGCGGTATTCGATCTGTTTGTAATGGATTACCGCACGCATAAAGTACGCCTCAAACATACCCTGATCATACCCGACAGCATCATCCAGGTCTTTCAACGCATTGTCGAAATCCTGTACCAGATAGAACTCCATGGCGCGGGCATAATAGTTGATGGCATTGGTAGGATCCTTTACGATACGTTCGGTCATCTCATCGATCAGCGTAAAATGCTGTTTCACCTGATCTTCCGTCAAGGAGGCCTCATTGTTCGTGATGAGCAGCGGCTGCGGCAGCACCTTCCGGTTGTTCAGGTCGTCAATCGACTTATAATAGTTGATCTGGCGCTTGATCTCTTCCTGCCGCTCGTAATAGCTCAGCACAAACATCGGCTGCGGCAGGATGGTCACGTTCTTGTCCTGTACCTTGCCACGGTAGTCGTTTTTGTATTTAGGCTCGTTTTCATCAGTGTCAGCCACCACAATCTTGCGGTAGTTGTTCATATTCTTGTCCGACTTCTTGCGGGTCTTGTCGGCCGAAGCGGTCTGCTGATGTTGCGACTTCCCGTTCTGGCTGTCCAGCTGCGCCTTCAGAATCTTGAACTCGTCCGCATCGGCTCCCTTCAGGTCACCCACCCTACGGCGTGCCTTAGCGCGGTACTGGTAGCCCGCCAGGAAGTTCGGATACTCATCGATGACCTTCGTATAATCTTCGATGGCCCCCCGGTAATCACCCGTCTTGTCACGCAACAGACCCCGGTTGAATGTAGCCATCATATTATCCGGCTCTATATTCAACACAAAATCGAAATCCTCGATAGCCCGGTTGTCATCACCTACCTGCGCACGCAGCAGGCCACGGTTATAATGTCCGATGAAATTATTCCTGTCGATATCCAAAGCCAGATCATAATCGCGCATGGCTCCACGGAGGTTGTTCTGATGATAACGTGCCAACGCACGGTTGATGTATGTATTGGCGTTCCGCACGGAAAGGCGGATAGCCTCGGTCAGGTCACTTTCCGCATCCTTATACTTGCCGCGTTGCAGGAAAAGCATACCTCTTGACGACCACGTATCGGCATTGTAGCGGTCCATCTCGATAGCCTTGTCGGCATCCGACATGGCCTGAAGCGTGTCTTTCTGTTTCAGCGACACTTCCGTACGCATCAGGTAAGCGTCGATATAGCGGGGAGAAATACGGAGCAGCGTATCCAGGTCGGCCCTAGCCTCGGCATATTCCTCGTTCCTGATACGGCACAATGCCAGATTGTGCCAGAGACTGATATTCTCCGGATCCAGCTTGATAGCCTTTTCATAGTCGGCTATCGCCCCTGTATAATTCTGCTGGCTGATACGGGAAATACCCCTTATCTGATAAGTGTTCGGAACAAACGGATTACGTTCGATCGATTCCGTACAATCGGCCTCCGCTCCCTGATAGTCGTCGAGGTTCAGCTTGGCCAGTCCACGGTAAAAATACGGCTCGGCCAGATAAGGCTTCGCATTGATAACCTGGTTGAAATATTGGATAGAGAGGACATAATCCTCAAAATAAAGCGCATTCCTTCCGATGGCCATTACCCTGTCTGTATTGATCTGTGCAGCAACCGCCACCGGAAAGAACAAGCCTATATATAATATGTATAAAAGCTTACGAATCATTTTACAGTCTTCACCTTGTAAGAGCAGCGCGCCTTACCTTTCAGCATATTGTTCAGTTTGCCCCTAATCATCTGCTTGCGCAAGCCGGACAAGTGATCGATAAACATGACGCCTTCCAGATGGTCGAACTCATGTTGCATCACACGGGCCAAATATCCTTCCACCCATTCATCGTGCGGATTCATATCCTCGTCAAGGTACGTCACATGGATCTTGTCCGGACGTTTCACACTTTCATGGATCCCCGGCAGGCTCAGGCATCCCTCCTCCATGGAAACCAGTTCCTCACTTGTTTCAATGATATGAGGATTGATATACGCCTTTCTGAAGCCCTTGAACTCGGGCATATCGTCCGAAAGTACATCCAGGTTCACTACCACCACACGGATGGGAAGCCCTACCTGGGGAGCAGCCAACCCCACCCCGTCGGCACGGTCCATCGTTTCATGCATGTTCTGGATAAGTTGTTTCAAATCAGGATAATCGGGTGTTATATCCTTGGCTTCTTCACGAAGGACAGGCTGTCCATATACATAAATAGGTAAAATCATTATATTCTAATATTTTAAAATTGTTTCTTCGATTCCATATACGACTGCAGGATGATGGTAGCGCTTATCTCGTCGACCAAGGCCTTGTTCTGCCGGTCCTTCTTCTTCAATCCCCCTGCCAGCATTGCCTGATGTGCCAGTACCGACGTAAACCGTTCGTCAAAAAGTTCCACCGGAATATCCGGCAACTTCTTCTTCAGCCGGTTCATGAAAGGAACGATGTTCTTCATGTTTTCCGAATCCTCATTGTTCATCTGCTTCGGATGTCCGATAACGATACGTTCCACCGTTTCCTGCCGGACATAGTTCAGCAGAAAATCCATCAGCTGATGGGTAGGGACGGTAGTCAGCCCATTCGCAATAATCTGTAACGGATCCGTAACCGCTATCCCGGTACGTTTTTTCCCGTAATCTATCGCCAGAATTCTACTCATAGTTGCCGACAAAAATACAAATTTATTCGTTAACGATTCATATATAAAACTTAAAAATATCAGATAAAGAAAAACGCCTTGATGTTTCGGATAAAAGACCTTATTCTTTTTTCCGAAACATCAAGGTGTTTCCTGAAAACATCAAGATGTTTTTCACTAATATACCAAACTCACATTATCGATCCACAATTTATTGCCCGGAGACCCCACAAAGGCACCTCCCAGACTGGAAGTGAACTGCAGGATCAGATGGGTAGGTGTCTCACCCGGAGAGGCCCATCCGTTCTCCTGGATCAGCTTGCTTTCCCCCTTGCTGTTCCGGGCGTGATAGTTCCCTGCTCCAAGCCCCATCAGCTGTGCATCATATCCTGCATCGTGGGATATATCTCCATACTTGATTTCGTACGTAGCGTTATTCTGCCAGCCCTGTGTCTTGCTGTAGCGTACGACAGCAGTACCCACACGCTTGGCGATGATATTCCCGTCGGCATCCTCCGTACGTTTCTGCAGGAAACAGGTCATGATGGCACAGTCCTGCCCCGGAACCACACTCTTACGGCTGAATCCCGTCTGTCGGATACGGTTGGGTTGTCCCGACATCTGTACCTTATAGTCATAACGTACAGCCTTCGGACGACCGGTGAAACGGACTCCCGAATTCAGGGCCTCCTCACCTTCCTTTGTTCCGGTTATAGGCTCCTTTATGTCACCTAAAAACATAGAACCCGAAGCCAGCACCGTTATGTTCACCACTCCAAGCACTTTCACACTTTCAATATGGGTTTCCAGGCGGGCACAATAGCCGTCGCCCCTTCTCTCGGGATACACGCTGACGTTTGTCTTCACTATCCCCATGACCTTCGCCATGACATTCGATGTCCCCCACGGAGACCCGCCCTGGTTGGTATAGGCAATGTTACCGTCAATCGTCCTGGTAGGACCGATTTCATATAAAAGCTTGGTATCACCTCCGATAATACCCGATTCGTGGATCTTCCGGGTTATCCAGGTATCCATATTACCGTATTTGAAGGGTATCACTTTTCCCTGTGCAAACGCAACAGACGACAAAGCCAGCAACGACATGCCGACAGCCAATCTCAATCTCATATCCAATCAATCTTAAAAAACAGTCGCAAAGGTATAAAAAAAAGCGATGGCTGTATAGCCACCGCTTCAAATTACTATGATATGAACTATTAAATATAACTTTTCAACCAACAATCAATATACGTTGTAAAGCAACCATGCACCCTGGAAATCTTCACGGTTAGGATATTTTGCCTTGAATGCGTCTCTTGCACGGGCAGCCTCATCGCGTGTATCGAACGATTCCACGATGACACGGTACATGTTCTTTTCGGCATTGTAAACAACCTTGGCGTCATATCCGTCGGCATCCATCTGCGACTTCAGTCCGTCGGCGTTTGCCTTCACCCCAAAACTTCCGCACACTACGCTATAAGCCTTCAGGCCATTACCGGAAACCAGCTGTACCTTTTCCTCTCTTACAGGTGCTGCCGGAGCGGGAGCCACAGGAGCCACAGTCTCTACCGGAGCTACAGCCTGTTCTGCGGGAGCCTCAGTCACCGTATTGGAAGCTTCGGCCAGCTCTTGCTGTTTTGCCTTTTCGTAAGCTTTTTTGTAAGCGCTTTCACTAGATTTACAAGATGAGAATGCCAATGCAACGCACAGTCCCATTCCCAATACAACCACTTTTTTCATGTTGTCTTAATTATTAAGTTAATTACTTTATTTTCTTTTAAAGGATTTAGTTGCAAAAATAGCAATATAAAAGAAGCCATCCTATTAAAATCTGTTAATATTGACACAGAGTCAATTTCTATCCCGATTTTTAGAAATAAAATTGTTAGATTTTCCATAGAAATAATTATATTTGTAAATGTAATAATCAAAACAAGTAGACTTATGAAAGCATTGAACGTTGTAGCTGCATTCCTGGGCGGTTTGGCATTGGGAGCAGCAGCAGGTGTTTTATTCGCACCCGAAAAAGGATCTGATACCCGTAAGAAAATCGCAGAACTTCTTCGCCAGAAAGGTATCCGTCTGAACCGCGAAGAAATGGATGACCTGGTAGATCAGATTGCATCTGAAGTTAAAGATGCAGATTAATGAAAATAAATCCGACGCGGCAGACTTTACTTTACTGAAACAAGGAGGGTAAAGTCTGCCTTTTTCATTTAAAAACGCATACTTATGTTCGCTAACGATAAAAGCATTGATACACTGTCTGCCTTATATAAGGAAATAAAAAGATATTTCGAGCTGCAAGGACAATACCTGAAACTCGACCTGGTAGAGAAACTGACGATCCTGCTGTCGACCCTCCTACTGATCCTTCTGCTTGTCATTCTTTTCATGATGGCGTTGTTCTACTTTTCATTCATGCTGGTTTATGTCATTGAGGCCTATGTGGGAAGCCTTATTGCCAGCTATGCCATTATCGGAGCGATCATACTTCTGATGGCAGGCATCATCTATTATTACAGGAAACGGTTCATTTTCCAGCCGATGGTCAAATTCCTGGCCAAACTGTTTCTGGAAGATACCAACAAAAAATAATACATATGGATAAACGAGATACATCTATCCCTCCCTCATCCTATACCCTGGAAACGATCGCGGAGCTCCGCCGAGGCAAGAAAGCCGAACTGGAAGCATCCAAGGAACTCATCCAGGACTTGAGCAGGGAACTGTTCGCCCCACAGGAAAGCAAAAACAAGTTCGACCAGCTGATGCAGCAGGTCAATGCGGGAATTGCCGCCTACGACGGACTGATGACAGGTATAAAGATTTTCAGAAGAATCAGAGGATTCTTCAACAGGAAAAAGAAACAATAGGTTTTATTTATTTTCAATAGTTATGAGAAAAAAAACATTGATGGCAGCACTCCTGTTTGCTGCTGTAGGTACGTATGCACAAGACACTCCCTTATGGCTGAGCCATTGTGCCATATCCCCCGATGGAACCACCATCGCCTTCGGATATAAAGGAGACATTTATACAGTCCCCGTTACGGGCGGTAAGGCCACCCAAGTGACAACCAACGCCTCATTCGACACCCGACCGGTATGGAGCCCCGACGGGACAAAGATCGCCTTCGCCTCCAGTCGTGAAGGCAGTATGGATGTCTATATAGTGGACAAACAGGGAGGAACCCCCAAACGACTCACCACAAATTCGGGAAATGAAACACCCGTAGCTTTCAAGGATAACACACATATTATATATCAGTCAGTCCTGATGCCGGATGCCACTTCGCTCGTATTCCCCAGCAAACAATTTCCCCAACTTTATAAAGTAAGTACAGAAGGAGGACGCCCGCAGCTCTTCTCTTCCCTGACCATGGAAGACATCTGTTTCTCTCCCGACGGAAAACGGATCCTTTATCACGACCAGAAAGGTTATGAAGACCCGTGGCGGAAACACCACACATCTTCCATTACCCGTGACATATGGCTGTGTGAAGACAAGGACGGACAGCGCACCTACCGTAAACTGTCGGATTTTGCAGGTGAAGACCGAAATCCGGTATGGGCAGCCGATGGCCAGTCGTATTATTACCTGAGCGAAAAGAACGGCTCATTCAATGTCTATAAAAACAATGTCAACGGAGGCCAGGATGTACAGATTACCCGGTTCAGCCAGAACCCTGTCCGCTATCTCAGTGCCGCAAAGAACGGAATGCTCTGCTTCGGCTACAACGGTGAAATCTACACGGTAAAAGAAGGAGGACAGCCTCAGAAGGTATCTGTCAACATTCTCACCGACCAGAGTGACAAGGACCTGATACACCAGATACGCCGTTCGGGAGCTACAGAAATTGCTCTCTCACCTAACGGCAAAGAAATTGCCTTCATCCTCAGAGGCGACATTTACGTCACATCGACCGACTATACCACTACCCGTCAGATTACTGATACACCGGAACAGGAAAGAAGCATCGACTTCGCTCCCGACGGAAGAGGAATCGTATACGCTTCCGAACGCAACGGAATGTGGCAGATTTACCAGTCAGTATTGTCCGACAAGGATGAAAAGCTGTTCACCTATGCCAATAATATCAAAGAAGAAAAACTGACCGACACTTCTGTCACCTCATTCCAGCCCCAATACAGCCCGGACGGAAAAGAAGTGGCTTACCTGGAAAACCGGACTACCCTGCGCGTAATCAACCTGAAGACCAAAGCCATCCGTACGGTCATGGACGGTAAATTCGAATATTCCTACAGTGACGGTGACCAATGGTTCCAATGGAGCCCGGACAGCCGCTGGTTGCTGACTAACTACATCGGAACCGGAGGATGGCATAACAAAGACGTAGCCTTGGTCAACGCTTCCGGCAACGGTGAAATCCATAACCTGACAGAAAGCGGATACAATGACACGCATGCCAAATGGGTACTCGACGGAAAAGCCATGATCTGGGAAAGTGACCGGGCCGGATTCCGCAGCCACGGAAGCTGGGGAGCTGAAAGCGACATCTATATCATGTTCTTTGATCTTGACGCCTATGAACGCTTCCGCCTGAGTAAGGAAGAACTGGCACTGGTAGAAGAAGCGGAGAAGGAAAACAAGGAAAAGACAAGTACCGACAAGAAAAAGTCGGAAAAGAAAAACGACGAAAAAGAGTCGGAAGAAGTTAAACCGCTGACCTTCGACCTCGACAATTGCCGTGACCGTATCATCCGCCTGACGATCAACTCATCTAATCTGGGAGACGCTGTCCTGACCAAGAAAGGAGACAAACTGTATTACCAGGCTTCTTTCGAAGACGGATACGACCTGTGGGTACACGACCTGAAGGAAGACAAGACACAGATTGCCATAAAGAAAATAGGTTACGGATCTCTTTCAGTCGACAAAGACGATAAATTCCTGTATGTCTGCGGCAACGGGAACATCAAAAAGATAGACATCGAAAAAGGAGAATCCAAACCAGTAGACTTCGAAGCGATATTCAACTACCGTCCTTACGCCGAACGCGAATATATATTCAATCATATATGGCAGCAGGTAGACGACAAGTTCTACGATTCTGAACTGCACGGCGTAGACTGGAAGGCCTACAAGGAAAATTACCGTCGTTTCCTGCCCTACATCAACAACAACTACGATTTCCAGGAAATGTTGAGCGAAATGCTGGGAGAACTGAACGGCTCACACACCGGAGCACGCTACTATCCAGAGGGTGCCACTCTACAGACAGCCAACCTGGGTGTGTTCCTTGATCCGCATTATACAGGCGACGGACTGAAGATTGAAGAAATCATAGCCAAGGGACCGTTTGCCGTCAAGAAGACAGATGTAACTCCAGGATGCATCATAGAAAAGATTGACGGACAACCTGTAATGAAAGATACCGACTATTACCCGCTATTGGACGGAAAAATAGGCAAGAACATCCTGCTGGCCATCTATAACCCTCAAAACGGAAAACGCTTCAACGTCACCGTGAAGGGTATCAGCGCCGAAGCACAGAACGAACTTCTCTACAAACGCTGGGTAGACCGCAACCGTAAACTTGTCGACAAGCTGTCGGGAGGCCGTATCGCCTACGTTCATGTAAAGGGAATGGACAGCCCGAGTTTCCGTACCGTCTACAGCGAGGTACTTTCCGACGAGAACCGTAACCGTGAAGCGCTGATTGTAGATACCCGCCACAACGGAGGAGGATGGCTCCACGACGACCTGGCAACGCTGTTGAGTGGAAAGGAATACCAGCGTTTCATGCCACGCGGACAATATATCGGAAGCGACCCGTTCAACAAATGGCTCAAACCGTCATGTGTACTGGTATGTGAAGACAATTACAGCAACGCACACGGATTCCCATGGGTCTACAAAGAACTGAAAATAGGTAAGCTCATCGGAACTCCCGTTCCCGGGACCATGACAGCCGTATGGTGGGAAAGACAGATCGATCCTTCCATTGTATTCGGTATACCTCAGGTAGGTTGTATGGACATGAGAGGACAGTTTATGGAAAACCATCAGCTGGAACCGGATATCAAGGTCTACAATACTCCTGAGAAATACCTGAAAGGAGAAGACGAACAACTGGAAGCCGCCGTCAAGGAAATGCTGAAAGAAGCCGATGCTGCAAAGAAATGAGCGCGGCCTTGAAAAAAAATAAAAGCAACAGTCCTGCTTTCCTCAACCGGAAGCAGGACTGAAATAAGAAAAAACTATATATCTTATTATACAAACTCATTCATGCGAGTAACGGTATCCGGCGGATAGATTTTCCTAATAAGGATTACCTCCCTTACCGGACAATAAAAAAGTGAAGGCTGGAAGCCGTATGGTTTCCAGCCTTCACTTTTTTCAGATATTCAAAATAAATACATCACTTATTTTTTCTTGTTCTTTCTATCCAGCCACAACTGGTTCATATCTTCCAGAGTCTTTCCTTTGGTTTCGGGCACCCACTTCCATACAAAGAAGGCGGCAACTACACAGATGATACCGTACAGTGAATATGAGAAGAACGGACTGAAATCATACAATGCAGGGAATGTAGAGGATACCAGATAGTTGAATATCCACTGGAAAGCAACTGCAATAGCTACAGCTTTACCACGGATCATATTCGGGAAGATTTCAGCAATCAGCACCCAGGTAATCGGTCCCCATGACATCATGAAAGCTGCCGAATAGACAATGATACAAACAATGGCAGTCATTCCGCTGATCTGGAACTGGTCGCACGCTGCAACGCCGAAAGCACCGATAGCCATACCGATAGAACCGATAATCAGCAACGGCTTACGTCCCATCTTTTCAACCGTAAAGATAGCCACCAGTGTAAACGTAATATTCACAACACCCATGATAACGGTCTGCATCATACCGTCACCGCCACCACCGATACTTTCAAAAATACGGGGAGCATAATACAATACGGCATTGATACCGATGGCCTGCTGGAATACAGAAAGCAATATACCTATTACAATTACGGCAACACCGTAGGTAAACAGTTTTTCAGTCTTCTCGGTAGTAACTGCCTTGATTTCAGAAAAGATCTGTTTGGCACGCTGCACACCGTTAATCTTTTCCAGAACCTGCAATGCTTTGGTATCATTACCTTCCATAATCAGATAACGGGGAGTTTTCGGAACAAACAGAAGCAAGAAACCGAACACGGCGGCAGGAACCGCTTCCGAACCGAACATGTATCTCCATCCGGTATATACACTCCACATGTCAGAATCGGCACTGACAGAATAGATACCGGTTGCAGGATCCTGCAGGATAACCGGGTTCAAATGGTCGCCCTTGATCAGATAGTTCACAAAATAAACCACCAGCATACCGAATATGATGGCAAACTGGTTACAGGAAACCAGCTTACCGCGTATTTCCGACGGAGCAATCTCGGCAATATACATCGGACACACAGCAGATGCCAGACCTACACCGACACCCCCCAACACACGGTACAGGTTGAAGGCGATAAGCAGATTTAGATCCGCCTTACCGTAATCAAAGAACAGGAACTCGGGATAATAAGAACCTAACGCCGAGAGAAAGAACAGGACAGAAGCCAGACGTAAGGAGTTTCTTCGTCCCAAGCGGGAAGCGCAAACACCCGAAATGGCTCCACCGACAACACAACCGATCAATGCGCTCGAGGAAGTTATTCCATGAATCACTTTATCATAATGAAAATCTGTTGCAGTAAGGAAAAATGCTTCCAACCCTTTCTCAGCTCCAGAAATGACAGCGGTATCATAACCGAACAGCAGACCGCCTAAAATAGCCACAAGGACTAAACTAACCAAATACAAATTGTTTTTCACGATATTAAATTTTAAAAATCAGTATTGGTTACGAAAATACAAAATCTATTTATTTTATGACAAATGATTTTCTCTTTTTTTATAAAGAGACTAAAAAATACATCCATACGGCCAGAGAAATGACATTTTGTATAGGGCACAGAACGAAGCGTTAAAATGAGGTTGGGTGAAAAGTGACTGCAACAAGTTATGGATTAGCACGTTACAGGAGATTGACATCGGACGGCCTTTCAAAACGAAGTTTACTTTTGGCTTACTCCGGGTTTACACGTAGAAGGCTAAATGAGGCCGTTTTCTTTGCCTCTGTTGCCTTTTGGCTTTACTCCCGTTATCTTTATTGGAATAGCTTTATAAAGCCGTTAGAACGCGCCATAATGACGTCTGTTCTGGCGGCTCTTATTTTGAGTGCAAATTTAGGGCATGATTGAAAATAATTTGGTGTAAATTCTTCCATATAAGCGTTATTTGGTATATTTGCAGTAGAAAAAGTGCGATATGGGACAGATTAAGGTAGTACATGTTCATTTGATTTTTGAGAAGAAAGACTTCTATTTCGGTAGCCTTTCTGCCGTGTTTGATACGTTGGATGAAGACCGTATCGGCATCAAGAAAAGCACCCTTTTGCACGCCAAAATGGAGGACGGAAGCATCCGGATGACCAAGCGCGCTCGGATTGTTGTCTCCCATCTTATTCGTAGTACTATATAAATTGCTGTTATATAGCTGTTTAGCCGCTGTTTCGCTTACTTCCCGGAGCGTTTCAGCGGCTTTTTTTGTGCGTAATGGGTTACAAAAAGGGTTACGTATAAGGGTTACATTATAAATGTTAAAAGGGTTACAAAAGGGTTACAAAAACCATGCTTTCAGACCTCGTACAAATATACAAAATGTAAAATAAATGCCCCTTTTGGCAGAAAAAGCCGTTTAAACGGGTAGAAAAAGCCACTTACAAACGATATATAATCATACCTAAATATTACATACACATCTATCAATCAACGTATTATGTAGCATAATAGCCTTTTAAGGTGTAAAATACGCGTGCGTGGGGCGTTTGAGTGCTATTCGAGTCGTATTACGCCGATAACGAGTGCGACCGCGTGGATGGCAGCGAGTGGCAATTCGAATGGGTCGTATTTCTCATTGTCTGATACTATCAATACATGTTCTTGGTCGCTTCCCGGTTTGATGCGTTTGATTAGTGCCCCCTGATTGGTGTCAATTACATACACTTTGTTCCACTGGAAGAACAGGTCGCTCATCGATACGCGCTGGCAGGCTACGATGTCACCGGAACTGTACTTCGGGTACATAGATGATCCTTTTACCGGGATAAGGAAGTCTGCCCCTTTGAACATAGGTACAACATAGCGCTCACATTCGTATTCCAATACCGTTTGTTCACATGTGAGTGCACCGGCCATCGCTTCAAAAGGTATCAAGGGGATGCCCTCACCTGGTTGGGTAGCAATTCTGGCAGTTGTTTCCTCTGTTTTATCCTCAGCAGTACCATAGGAACCAGTACCAGTTGGCGCAGTGGCCCCAATATAATTCACACCTTTTGCCGGATCTGTTCGAACCAAGTCTTTCGGTATGCCGCCATCATCTTTCAACATCGATCCCTTTCCTGTCAATAGCCAGTCGGCAGATAATTCCGGATAGGCCAATAGAACTTTTTCAATATTTATAGAACTCATACCTTTACCAGATACCTTAGCTTTACCAATAAGTCCGACTGAAAGACCTGCATTAACAGTCATTTGATTGTCATTTATGCCTTTCTTTTCCATAAAATATTGAAGTCTTTCAATGAAATTATTACCTTCTGATTGAATATTTTCCATATTTAGTTTGATATATTGAAATAATTCTATATATTTGCACCGTGTTCAGTGATGAACAGCGGCCAAATATAATAAAAAGGGCCGAGATTCACGAATATTAGAAGTAAAACTTAAAAGAACTAAGGCAAGGAGATTGCCGGATAACTGGCAGCCCGGAAAGACGGGCGGGCGATTAGTTCAGTCGGTAGAACAGGCGAAACTTACCCATAGAAGCCATTGTCCCCGGTTCGAGTCCGGGATTGCCCACGAGACATTAAAAAGATAAAACGTATGAAAGCAATTAGAGTTTCAGTGAGTTTTCACGACTGGTCGAAGGTCGAGGGATTTTTGGATCAGTTCAAGTATGAATCAGCCATCTTTGCTTACATGGTGGACAACGTAACGTTTATAGCCGTATTCAGCAACGAGTGTACGATGGCCTATTTCAAAGCGGAGTTGGTCAGAATGTTTGATGACGAAGTGATTATCGTTGAACTTAGATAATGAATACAATGGAAAAGGCAATAAAAAATCAATCCGAATTAAAATCCGGACATATAGTAAATTGTACAAGTACAAGTTCAGCCTTCTCTAATTCAAAGACGGATCAGAATCCTCGATTAATAAGTTTTCGAGACCTTCCGCAGTCACACAAAGAGTTATTTCTTTCCCGTTATGGACTTCCACATACGGATACGATAAAGGGCGATAAAACTTTTCAGGGAAAGGATACTCTTTCAGACATTTCTGTAGCAGGCAATGAACATCAAAGCAATCCGCAAACCAAAAGACATCATAACCGCGAAACAAGTTGCCGATTATTGAGCGAAATTCCGTTATCGAGGACGTCGAATCCGGTGAAGAGCGGAAATAGAACATGTCAGCAACAACGCCTTGCAGGTCTTTACGACTACTATGGCGCATTTCGTCAGCTATTGAAGACCCGACCTCTATCGCGTAGTCAATTTTGCGAAGTGTTGCTACAGAGATTAAAATGTCATGAACAAAATGTCGGAACCCATCTGCTTTGTCGGAATCCAGATATGTAATGACATAGTTTAATCTCCACCTTCTTGGGGACTTCTTATTAGTTTTCATAAACGATACAATTTTTTGGTTTGACATGCTACAAAGGTAGCAAAACTTCCGTGGTTCGGGAGAATAGCGGAAGTATTTAAAAACAGATTATTAACAGCAAAACAGAAATAAAGATGAACAAGAGAATAACAGTAACTAAAGAGAACCGCGCGTTTATTGCAAAGGCTTTCGGCGTAACCGAACGGATGGTGTTTAAGGCTTTGGCATTCCAGAGCGACACAGACCTCGCCAAACGTATCCGTACCCTCGCTACAAAGCGTGGCGGTTATATCATTTCCGCAGAAAATGACTTTGAAACATTTCATGACCATGACGACTATATGCGCCAGTATTTTCCTAACGGTGCCATGCTCGAAGTCAACAAGAAAAACGGCAACTGCGATGCCTTTGTTGATGGCGAATGCGTAAGACGCTGGGAGAACATAATGGTCAGCGACATCAAAGGTATTCAGGACTGGATATCCGCACTGTAAAGGAGGTCTGTATGGAATACTACGGGAAGATATTATGTATTTCAATGGCCGACTTGACGCGCGACGATCGCCCGGTTGTTCGCCCGAATGGGATAGCGGATTACAGCAAATCCCGACAGTTGAATGGAATGCATCCATCGATGCTGTCACGTGAAGAGCTTGCCCCGATCATGAGTGAAAGCTGTTACAAACAGCTTATACACCGGAAAAAGGTAAAGGTTGTGCGCAAAGGTATCGGACGTGGCGTGTCTGCCTTGGTATCCGTGGAAAGCCTGCCGGAGAAATATAAAGAATTGGTGACTCAAAAATATGGTAATATGGAAACAGAAATGCTTAGAAACTGGTTTGGCTCTCACTGGGAAGTTGATCCCGAGGCACAAAGCTGGTATTCTCTTTACCGCCTGCCCTCAGGGAAGCCGCTGGAGCCGGAACAGCAAAAGGAATATACGTTGAACGCATCGGCAATCAAAGCGGTTATCCGCTTGCTGAACGATGTACGGATGAAGCGGGCCGTGATGCAGGGAAGCCGCGTAATGTGGGAAGAAATGAGCGGTGCAATCAGTTTCTATCAGAAAGAGTTTGGCCACACCCTGCCGACATCGGTAAGCCGTTTCAAGAAAAAAGTGATGGACTTCCAGGCGAAAGGCTACGCATCCCTCATCAGCGGCAAGTTCGGCAACCAGAATACCAGAAAGGTTAATGTGAATATTGAGCGGCTTGTTCTTTCCTTGGCAATCATGCCCAACAAACCCTGGAACAGTGATGTCTGGTGTATGTATTCGGACTTTGTCAACGGGAAGCTGGAGGTGATAGATCCGCAGACGGGCGAAATATATAACCCTACGGATTTCCTTGATAAGAACGGAAAGCCTTTGGAGCTGAGCAAATCGACCATCAATAACATATTGAACCAACCCAAGAATCAGGCTTTGATAAACAAATCACAAATGAGCTGGAGCACCTTCATGCATAGCCAGCGCCCTCATGTGCATCGCCATGCACCGGAGTTTTCGTTCAGTAAGATTTCGTTTGACGACCGGGACCTTCCGCGTAAGTTGAAGGATACAAAGGCACGCCCCAAAGCGTATTACGCCTATGACGTGGCAAGTCAGTGCGTTGTCGGATTTGCCTACAACCGGAATAAAAATGTTGACCTGGTAGTGGATATGTTCCGGAGCATGTTCCGGCTGATCGAGCGGAACGGCTGGGGCATTCCGGCGCAGGTGGAGGTGGAAAACCACTTGATGAGCCAATGGAAGGAAGGTTTTCTGAAGGCTGGAGTCGTATTTCCATTTGTGCGTTTTTGCGCTCCTCTGAACTCGCAGGAAAAGCGTGCGGAACATTTTAACGGTGCAAAGAAAAAGAGCGTTGAGCACCGGAACCACCTCGGCATCGGTAGATTTTATGCTCGGAATGAAAAGTATCGGACCGAAAGCAAGAAAATAAGCGACGAACTGAACGATACTTATGAGGATCAAGAGTACTACACCTGGGAGCAGCTCATAACGGAAGATATGATGGACGTGAGGGAATTCAATAATTCGCCGCATCCCAACCAGAAAAAATACCCGGGAATGACACGCTGGCAAGTGCTGGTAGGCAATATGAATCCGAACCTGCAACCACTCGACAAAGCCATGCTTTACCGATTTATCGGGGAACAGGTTAGCACCAGTATCCGGCGTAACAGTTATTGTCGGATCCAGTATAAAGACTATTGGCTGAGCAGTCCGGAGGTGCTCGACCGGTTGGAACCTAACAACCTGAAGGTGGATGCCTACTTCCTGCCAGACGATAACGGCGAAATAGGCGATATCTACATTTATCAGAACGGCAACCTGATAGACCGGTTGAAGGATGTAGGTACATACAACGAGGCATTGGCCGAGCGTACCGATGAGGACGAAAGAATCATGACAGAGCAAAACAAGTTAATCAGCAAGTTTGACGCCATGATGAAACGCGAGGCTATCAAGCCGGTTGTGACAATGAAGAAAAAGGCAGCAGAACAGATAAGGGAGGCGGTGGCCAAGCCGGTAGAACAAAACGAAAGCGAGGAAATCGATTATCTGAACTATGATGTAAGCCAGTTCAAGGGGAGCGGCAGAAAGTCCCTTTAATAGTATTCTAATGATATTAAAACAGCAATTATATGGAAATCACAAGAGACATCAAACAGCGTATTATCGAGGTTATCAAAGCCAATCGTGAGAATTATCCAAGCGACAACAAGCACGCAGCAGCGCTGGGCATATCAGGAAGCGTGTACAACTCAATCAAGAAGGGCAACATTGACCGTCAGGTGAGCGATACCAATTGGATATGCATCGCCCGCCGACTGAACGTTTCGCTGGCCGAGGAGATGGTGTGGAAGGCCGCGGAAACCCCGACCTATATCTTTATCACAGAGCAGCTGGCCATGTGCCAGGAAAGCGGTGTCAGCGCCATCCTTTGCGACATGGCCAATATCGGGAAGACCTTCACCGCTCGCGTGTATGTCAAAACGCACCGGAATGCCATCTACGTGGATTGTTCACAGGTCAAGAGCAAACAGCGGCTGATACGCCATATTGCCCGCGAGTTTGGTATCAGCACCAACGGGCGGTACGTGGACGTGTACGATGACCTGGTATTCTATCTGAAAACGTTGGATACCCCTTTGATTATTCTTGACGAAGCGGGAGACCTGCAATATGAAGCCTTCCTGGAGTTGAAGGCGCTTTGGAACGCTACGGAACGCTGCTGTGCTTGGTATATGATGGGTGCAGACGGGCTGAAGGAAAAGATAAACCGCTCTATCGAATGCAAGAAGGTGGGATATACCGAAATGCTCTCCCGATATGGCGACAAATACAGCAAGGTTACCCCGGACGATGCCAAGGAACGCGAAATCTTTCTGAAGGCGCAGGCGGCTATGGTGGCCAAGCTGAACGCTCCGGAGAGTACCGATATCGTGAAGGTAGTGAACCGCACCGGGGGAAGTTTGAGACGTGTCTATACAGAGATTGAAAAACTGAGAAAGGAGGCTTGATATGGCAGTAAAGAAAGTATATCAGTTGGGCATGGAATACCAATACGCGGCTCATGTGCTTCTCTTATGGGAAGAAGGTGAATACCCTTGCGACCTTAGGGTAAGAAGGGCACGTACGAAAGGGCTTATCGTGATTGAACTGGAAGAATTGGAGCTGGCCGCAAAAATACGGGCAGCTACCAATTGCAAGGTAGCAGTAAAGGAGGTACCGGTATGAGAAGAGCTTATTCGCCTACAGAGGTGCAAAAAATGAGCATACCGAGCTTCCCGTTCGAAGGGGAATGGAAAGCGGCATTCGGGCAACCGGCGCAAACCGGAACTTGGATTATCTGGGGACAAAGCGGGAACGGGAAAAGTGCCTTTGTTATGAAGTTGGCCAAATATCTGTGCCGGTGGTGCAGGGTTGCCTATGACAGCTTGGAAGAAAGTACAGGACTTTCCCTGCAAAATTCACTCAACCGTGAACGGATGGAAGAGGTAAACCGGCGGTTTATCATCCTTGACCGTGAACAGATGGACGAATTGAGCGAGCGGCTTTTGAAGCGAAGGAGCCCGGAGGTGGTGATCATTGACAGTTTCCAATACAGCGGGCTCACATACGCCTCCTATAAAAGTCTGAAGGAACGCCACCCGAACAAACTGCTGATATTCATTAGTCACGCGGAAGGCGAAAACCCGGAAGGCCGTGCAGCCAAGAAGGTGGCGTACGACGCGGATATGAAGATACGCGTGGAAGGTTTTCGTGCGGTATGCAAAGGCCGCTTCATCACAGAACCCGGCAATCATTTTACGATATGGGCAGAAGGCGCCACCCAATATTGGAACGGAAAAAAAGAAAAATAACAGTAAATCATAATGTCATGGACGAAATTATAGAAGCGATCTTGAATGACGCGATGGAAAAGTCGGAAGGCTTTTCATTTACAGACCAGTCTTTCATCTTTAGCGAACTGTCCGAACGATTCTCCGGACAGTTCGCACGATGCACTGATGGCAGAGTATGGACTTAAAGAGGAGGACTTTGAATGAAAGCACGCAATTATGCACGGTTCTATGTCCTTTTGAACCGTTTGCCCACAACAGACCGCGAAGAACTAAAGGCGGAACTGGTAAACCAATACACCGGTGGTAGAACAGATTCGCTCCGCGAAATGACCACCCAGGAATATAACGACATGTGTGAGGCCATGCAGCAGATGGACCAGAACCGGAAGGTACGGGAAATCTACCGCGAACAGTTGCGGCAGAAGCGTTCAGTGGCACTGAAACTGATGCAAAAGCATGGCATTGACACCACCGACTGGGAACGGGTGGATGCCTTCTGCATGAATCCCCGGATCAGCGGGAAGAAGTTCGCCAGGCTTACCGTCGAAGAACTCGATATGGTGGCTATCAAGCTACGTATCATCAATAAGAAAAACATAGAAAAGAACGATAGTAATCAACTTTTAAATTAACGAATCATGGAAGAAGTAAAACAGACAGTCGAAATGACAGCCGAAGAAAGAGAGCAGTTTGAAGCATTCAAGGCAGAGAAAGCGGCAAAGACCGCTAAGGAACAGGCCAAACGCGACCGCGAAGCCTACCGGGATTTGGTGGATGAGACGATTGAACGGGTAATCCCCTCCTTGCAATGCTTGAGTCAAGGAATCAAGGACACCAAGCAGGCAGTTTTGGACGATTTCCGCAATGTCATCGATATGAAATCAGAGGTCTTGAAATTGAAAAAAGACGGCCAGCGTTCCGATACATTCACCAACTCAGCCGGTGATAAGCGTATCACCGTGGGTGTTTACACCACCGACGGGTACCGTGACACGGTGGAAGACGGCATCGCTATCGTGAAGGAATATATCGAGGGTTTGGCCAGCGATGAAAAGACAAAGGCACTCGTAAAAATGGTGCTCCGCCTGTTGGCCCGTGATGCCAAGGGCACGCTAAAGGCAAGCCGTGTGGTTCAGCTTCGTAAAATTGCGGAGGAAACCGGTTCGGAACGTTTCATGGAAGGTGTGCAGATCATCGAGGAAGCCTACCAGCCTGCCATCAGTAAACAGTTCATTCGCGCAGAAGTCAAGAATGAGAACGGCGCATGGGTATGTATTCCTTTAGGTATGACAGAGGCATGAGTAAGCAGCAGCCGGTTCTGTTAATCCAGCCGCCGCTCTTCCTGAAAGAGCAACCGGTCGAACGGGTGGAGTTCGGCGGCTTCAAATGCAGTCATTGCCACGGCAACGGCTGGTTCTGGGGAATGGATGAATATGGGGAACGCATCAAACGGGAGTGCCCCGTGTGCAAAGGGAGCAAACGCCTGAAGGCTGTTGTAACAGTCAGCTGGAAGGCAGACAACGAAAACAATAACCAATTATAATCGATATGAACAACATTTTTCAAAGATTCAGCAGAAAGCAGGTTAAAAGACAGTCGGAGCAGCAACCGACCGGAATGGAATCACCTGCGCCAAAACGCGAAAAGACAATCCCGCCTCATATCGTAGCCTGTAAGGTCTGCGAGGGCAAGGGAGTAAAAGACGGTGCTGTCTGCCCCCAGTGCAAGGGCTCGGGTCGCGTCATTGTATCGTGTGAAGTAACAACCTATATCTCGGCTTACGTGCCGGAAAATAATCAAGAATAATCAATTATGGAGGAAAAAGTAAAGATTTTGATAGAACTGGATAAAAAGACAGTGCAAGCGGCAGCTTATTTGGCTAATATAAACATGTCGGATGAAGTCTGGCAGAAAATGGTTGAAGAACCGATTCTTTTCCCTACGGAACTTATGGAAGAACAAAAAAAGGAAATGGAATTGGGAATGGCTATGGCCGCTTTAGGTTTAACATTACAAAAACAGGAGGAAACAAGATGAAAAGAGTACAAGGAACTAAAGGCGTATCACTGTTTGAGTGTATCAACGCTGATCAGAACAAATGGAATGTCCGCTGGGATGTACAGGACAATCCCGCCGACAAAGAAGGCAAAGTGAAAGGCGTAAACTACATGGAAGAAACATTCTTGTTCAAGCCCGATTTATCGGACGTGAAATCGGTCATGTCGATATGGTGCAGCGGTGAAGAAGCCGTAGGCAGCTTCGTTCTGGACGGAAAGAATATCACACTGGAGCGAAGCGGCATACTTCTGTTGCGCAGCCAGGCGGAACAGGCGGTGAAGGACAACGATGCAACTGTTCCCCTTATTACAGAATCCGGGGTGGTCGAGGTCTCACCCGATGAAGCTTTGTTCATTTCCGGTCGTGTATTGGCTAATTATGGCGACTGCGATAAGAACATCAAAAAGCAACTTGACTCTATTGCCAATGCCGGTACAATCGAAACGCTGACAGCAATCAATTTTCAGGAAGGTTACCCGGAACCGTCCTCCATGACGCTGGAGGAAGTACGTGTAGCTATCGCCTCGGCCAAGAAAACACCGGAACAGCAAGCGGTCCTCTTTGCGCAAATGACCATCAACAATACCGACATGACGAACAATGAAGCTCTCCAGTTGAAGGAAATCCACCCTGAATGGAAAGACTTCATCGGCAAGACTTTGAAAGCGAAATTCCGTGTCCGGTATGAAGATCGCCTCTACCGGGTAAGACAGGAGATTTCCACTGTCCTGGCAAACCAGCCCCCCAGCATTGATACAGCCGCCCTCTATGAGGAAATCAACGAAGAACACGCGGGAACGCAGGATGATCCAATACCGTACAATAATAATATGGAATTGTTCTCCGGCAAATACTATTCTCAGGGCGGTGTTACTTACAGATGTACCCGGAACACCGGGCAACCGGTTTATCAGGATTTGTCAGCGTTGGTTGGGATTTATGTAGAAAAAGCTTGATGGAAAGGAGAGCTAAAGTTTATCAAACGGCAGGATGTGTAAAAATGTCCTGCCGTTTGTTTCTTTTGGAAATGACTTTTTTGTACTTTTGTAATTGAAGTAATTGTAAGAGTATGAAGCCAAAAGGATGTTCCTATGCAAAACGTGTCATCGAGGTGAACGCCATCTATGACGAATACGCCAAATCCGGACTATCTAACCGCGAGATCTGGCGACGCTACATCCATCCTATTTATGGCATCTCAGAAAACACCTTCTATAATTACATCAATGCCGCAGCCAATCCCAAGATAATGGAGCGTAAGGAGGATTTGCAACTGTCGCTTTTTGGCTGATCAGAGTTTTCTCACCTGCGCATTGATATCGGCCGGTACAGGCCGTTTTACCAGTTTCTTGACCGCTGAATCATCATATAAAAGAGTTTGATAAACCTCCGTGTCATCCAGTATCTCTTCGTGGTCGTGGCAGGGAATGGACGCAGAGCGCTTGAACGCACCCCAATAGTTGCCGGTGAACCCGTGCAGGCATCGGTTTATTTTGTCGAGCAAATCCAAATGAAACTCCTCACCGTCGTACCCTTCCGGCAGGGCTTCGGTCAGGATATGCAGCCCTATGGTCAGGTCGGCATCCTGCAAGCCTCCCTGCTGATGCCTCCACGACAGTTTTCCGAACTCCACAAACACGGCGGGCATCGGGAAATGCGACTCCTGTTCGATGAACTCCACCTGTCGGTTCCAAAGTCCGATATGCCTGATTGCGTAATCGGGCGTTTCTCCGGCTTCCTGTATTTCCTTGATACGTTCTTCCGATACGAAGACAATATCGCCACCGTCGGCCAGTAAAAGGCGCGACAGGCGTTTCTTTAGTTCCTGGTATAATATCTTTCTCATTTGTCTATGATTGGATGTCGTTTTAAATAGTCTTCAAAATTCTGTTCTGTTATCTCGCGGATAATCCGGTCGGTTGCCCGCCCCGCTCCGATGAAGCGGCGTTCGGGAATTTGGATGGTCGAACCTACCTTTTTCAAGGCCATTGCCCGGTAAAACTCCTCTTTGTCGGAGAGCTGCCGGTTCCGCTTGTTGTTCCGTTTTTCACCATCCTTTCTGTACTGGTACTTGTCTTGCGTCTCTTTCAGCTTATGCCAAAAGTACCCTTTCATCTTCTTTGTCACCTTGATTTCCCCGCCTTCGTTATGAATGCGTGCGTAGGGTTTGGAAGAAGAATAAACCAGCTCGTCACGCCGTTTCCGGCTCCGGATGCTCCCGCGTAGTCCACCGGTACGCTGCATGAGCGACCCGACGCCGTCATCAAATTTGCGCTCCGGCCACTGCTTTTCGTCAAAAAACGCTGTACGTTCGAAGTTCCGGTCGAACTCTTCGTCAAATTCGACCTTGATATCTTCCAGCGACCGGTCGATGACCTCTTTTTTAAAATCTTCGTCCATAAGATTGGATTTTAGATTATTAGTTGTATATTTGCGATGTAAACGTATGTGTTGAGTGGGCAGACCTGGTCCTGTAAACCTAAGATGCCGCCAACATATACGTTTATTTTATTTTATCTGTGATAGAATACAGGTAGCAATCATGTACCACATTTCCTTTCTTTGTGACAAAATCAGTTTCACCCACATTTAGATATACAGTTTTCCCGTCAATCTCTCCTTTAAAATAATAGAAACGTTTTATATCCTTTTTGGGGTGGGAAGGATCTATTCCTACACATTTGACATATACAGATTCTGCAAGAACCTTATCCAGTCCGGATAAATGTTCTTTCTTCAAAACAGAAGATCTCCCGAATGTATCACTATATAGGTGTTCATTCCCATTCTTGCGGAACCCGATACTTTTTTTCACCCCGTCAATCTCCAGCGTGATCTTTTTCTTCAACAGCGGTTGCATTTCCCTGAGGTAGTGCTTCCGTTCGATGGCCGCCTGCGATTTGGCAATATCCCCTGCGCATTCATGAATAACCGGGCATGCCGCACAAAGTTCGTTGCTCGGCACTTTCGCCAGTTCCTGCCGTTTCTTGCAGGTCTTGCACTTGCTAATGGTGTACGAGTTGTAAGCAGGATAGGCCGCACGCTGCTTACCGGGGTTGAACCGGAACATTTCCGCGTATTTGCCTTCTGTCGCCTTATCTCCTGCTTTCATGGCCTCACTACTGTCCGTTGCCGGATATTTGGATACACGGACCTTAACGGCCTGGCATCTGCAATTCCATGAATTCGGCGGGTAATACTTATCCCAAAAAGGATCTGATGCAGGCAGGGTGATGCCCTCCATTTCCCGGTGTGACGGACGTACCTTTTTGTCCCCGGCAGTGCGGTACTGGAGCAGATATCGACCCTCGCCATCGTCTTGCTGCTCTTCCCACTTTGCGGCCATCTGTGCGCTCTGTACTGCGAAATTGTATTCCGTCTTCAAATAATGCTTGTTGTAAGCATCATTAATCTTTTGAACATCGTTTGAAAACTGTTCAAACGGTTTTAGACCGCCGTTCTCATCCAGCAACAAACCTGCCGCTTCCTTCATTTCGTGAAACGTCTTGAAGCCGGAGAAGACACCGGCGCTTTCACGGAGGCTGGAGACCATCGCCTCTGACGGCTGTTCCTCCATGATTCCCCGTTCAATGCCCTTCGACAGGTAAGAGGCCGTTTCCTCTATCAGATGGCGCACCGGCTTTTCGCTGAGCATGCCTGCCCCGAAGATGCGTTTTTTTATGCAGCCATTTCATAGCCTTTTCAAAGGCCGACTCCACACCGGAAGTATCCGGGTAATCTTCGGCAGAGAGTTGCAGGGAGCCTGTGTGGTACAGTTCCCCGATACGGTTGTGCAGCCCGGCATAATCATCCGGGCTCAGTCGAAAAAAGGGCGTGCCAAGGCTGCCTGTTCCGGCTGTTTCTTCTCGCCGATAATGGGAACACCGTATTTGTCGATGAAATATTTCGGGTCCACCTCGTAGCGGTCTGCAATCATTTTCTCATATTCAAACTGCTGTTCCGGGGTGTAGTCCACGCTGTCGTCCCACTCGAAGTGCAGCCCTTTTACCGGAAAGCCGTGCTTTATCATACGCGGCAGAAGCTGGTCGTTTACAATATCCCTTACGAGGTCGGCATCCTTTTCCACCACATTCTCGAATACTTCCAGATGGACTTCCGACTGGGACAGACTGCTGCCGTTGTCGATGGTCATTGTCTGGTTCAGGATGCCTTTCGACAGCTCTGAGTTGGCACGGTCGATACGTTTGTCATAAATATTAAAAGCGTCGCCCCGTGTCGTCTCCTTGATTTCTATATCCGTGTCTGTCGGGAACATGCCCCACGGGGCTGCCCCCATATTGGAAAGCATGTTTTCAATTTGCGCCCGGTCTTTCGGGTCACGGGATGATGTTTTGGCAATACGTATCGGCATCCCGAAGATTTCCCCGAACTGGTCCCAATAGGCGAGCATGTTCTTTTTCGGGATGGTCTGCGTGGCGGCTTTGAGGTACAGGCCGAGGTCATGCGGTTTCCCGGCTTCAATCACCCAGTCTGCCATCGGCCCATCCCGGTAGGGTATGCCGGATTTCCATTCATCGCCCTGTTCCCGTATGATTACGCCATACTCCTGAATCACGTGTTTCCGGTTGACCACCTCGACGCCGGTATAGCGCATTTCGCCCTCTACCGTGATGATATCACCCAGCTGTATGAGGGAATGCCCCCAATAGCGGGAGTCCAGTATGTATCCGACCATGTCTTTGAACCAGGCAGCTTCCAGTATTTGCGTGGCCGTATCGTTTTGCTTGCCCTCCCGGTCCACCAATTTGAAACTTTTCTTTTCGACGAAGCCTTTGCGCTGGTCCACGCAGCCGCCCAGGTGAAGATCCACTTCAACGTCACGGTAGATGTCATAAAGCCTTCCCCTTCGTGGGTTCTCAACGTCGATGGCGGTCTGCCATGCCTGCCGCCACGAGCGCATGTCCTTTTGCGTGAGCGCATCGGCCTGGAGCTTCAGTTCGACGGTCATCGACTGGATCCGCTTGCGGTCGCGGGCAGATGCCAGGTTGAAATTTCCGACCCTTAGGTCATTGCTGTATCTGTTTCTTTTTGCCATAGCCTACCATATATAAATGTTCTTTTTCTCCGAACCCCACTTCATAGGGTTGTTTATGTCCTCTTCCCCGTCTTCCCCGGTCACGGTCGGCAAGTCCGGCGTAATCTTCCCGGCCTGTACCCCTTCCAACCATTTCAGGGCGAGTTCGTAACGCTCCTTGCGTATCTCGTGCCCCATACGGTTAGGAAGCCATGACGACAGGTGGTAAAGTGCGATATCGCAGGTCCGCATCACAATCAGGTCGTTGCGGTCATCACCGGTGGCTGCAAATACCTTTGCTGCATCATACCGGCTGCGCAGATAGCCGGATACTTCCTCTATGGCCATCCGTTCGGCACGCTCCCGATTCTCCTTGGAACTTTGCTGCAACACCTTCAGCGCGGTGTCGCTTGCCATGATATAATCTTCTTCCGTCAGAAACATAGGCTTATCCGGTTATAAGGATTGCACGTTTTTCAAGGTCTTGAATAGTCGTCCCCTTCCGGAACTTGCGCTGTGCGATCATCTTTTTCAGTTCCTGCTTGGAAAATACTTTCGGTACTCCGGCCACGAGAAGGACCAGGTATTTCCGTTTGCTCACTTCGGATAGCTCACCCGCCAAACGGATGGCGCGTCGTATTCTGTAATTCAGAATCATGTCTTTAATAAACTGTATCATTACCACATATTTTTAGGAGACCGGCGTGTGCCGATACTCGGTTTAAACTCCTGCATTCGCGTATGCTTTTGTAATACATAGATAGCCCCTTCGTCCGCATCCGGGCCGTCATCATGTGTCCGGCTCCCTTTTTCGATGGAAAGGGTCTGTTCAATGCCTGCCAGCATATCCGGGTCGTTCTGCAAGTCCTCGTTGTAAAAGACGAAGCCCCGTTCCCACAGCGGGGAAACCGCCTCGATACGCTGGAATTTGTCCGGTTTCTTGCGTTTGTCAGCCTGTATGGGAAGCTGGTAACCTCTGAGTTTCCCTTCGGTGGCGAACTCATCCAGCAGGATGTCCTGCAAGAAGTTCGCCTCAATGAAATACCGGCAGATGACACTCTCGGGCAGCCGTTCGTGCAGGTCATAGAACCAGCGGACCATTTCCGAAACAGAGCATTGCCGGACGAAGGCGTAGAGGTGGTGCAGTTCCGTCCCGACCTTTCCCCATACCTTGATAGCCTTATAGTCGTTTTGTGTCGAGCCTTTGAACGAGGGGTCACAATAGGCCACTATTTCGTCGTACTTGTCGAGCGGCAATATCTTTTTCCACCGGATCCAGTCTTTTCTAAACACGGAACCCTCCTTGATGGGGTTGTTCATGTATTCCTTTTCAAAGGCACGGTAACCCATGAACTCCCGCTTTTCCTGAATACGTTCCGGTGTCCAGTATTCCGGCCAAGCGGATTTGCCGTTTTTGTCCAGAACATTCACCTGGCTTACCTCCACGCCTTTCGATGCCGCAATGTTTGCCAATACGCTGCATTTGCTGATCAGGTTACCGACCATGATGAAACGGCCGCCCTCGGCGCCGAATGCCCCGAAAAGAGCCTCTTTGACCCATTCCGTAATCTTCCGGACACGGCTGTCATTCTCGCACAGCTCGTCGTCGTCGAGGTCATCGATGACGATGTAGTCCGGACGGCGGTTCCGGTAACGAAGACCACGCGGCGACTGGCCACGGCCACGGGCAAAGAAGGCCACGCCATCGGAGGTGACAAACTCGCCGTCCTGCCAGTTACCGGCATTGTATTTTGTTCCGAAGTCGTGCGTATAGCGTTTGTTGTATTGCAGCTCGGCCTGGATATCGCCAAGCAAAGTTTTGGCTGAGTCTTCTGATTTGCCGACCAAAACCATGACGTTTATCTCCCGCCGCTTCTGCGCCATGAGCCACATGGGTATCATCACGTCCATGTGTGTGGATTTGGCTTGCCCGCGTGCCCATTTGAATGCAGCCTTTAGCGAGCGTTTCCGGAGAATTTTCCTTGCCGCTTCGATATGGTGTTTTGCCGATGGGATAGCCTTGCCTGTCTCGCTGTCTGTACAGTAGTGCGGAAAGTAATATTCCACGAAATAGGCATAATCCTTTCGGGCACGGCAGATGCGTTCCTGCTGGGAGGCTTTCGTCTCTGCCGTGTTGACGGTGGAGAAGTTCTGGATTGTCTCACAAAGTTGTTTCCAACGTTTCAGAGCCTCTTTTTGGTTTAATTGTGTCGCCATATACATTATATATTATAACCCCGGATTTTCTGCCGAAACCTGTTCGGCGATGAAGGTGTCCTGGTAACGGTTGGTCATTTTAAGGAAATCGACCGTCAGTTCCTTGTCAAACTGGGTGCGTGCCACCAGCCAGTTGTTGTACGAGGTGAGCACTTCGATAATGGTCGTCGCGTTAGTGCGTTTGTCTATCTTTTCGATACTGGCTGCCAGTTTAGCCATTTCGTCAGCGGTCATTTCCCCGCTTTCCAGCCGTTCGTCGGCCTTCTTCATGATTTTGGCCACCAGCTCCTTCCGGGTAATGGATTTGGCGGTCCGCAATGCGTCCCAACCGCCCTCGCTGACCCATTTGTTTACGCTGACGCGCGAAACGCCCACCTTCTCGGCTACCAGCTTCTGCGTGTCCCCATTCAGGTAATAAAGCCTGGCCAGCTCTTTTGTCTTTTCCAGTTCTTTTTTTGATAATGCCATGATAAAATGGTTTGTTTTTCAGCAAAAATGTAAAGAAAGACAGCAGGCGGCAACAAACCGCGCAAGGCTTGGGAAGAAGTGTTCAAAGGTTGGGGAAAAGCTCCCAAAGGTTGGGGAGATTTTTTCAAGCCCCTCACCAATGGTGTATGTTTGCGCATATCAACGAACAGACGAATGGCAAAAAGAATAGTGATAAGCGATGAGTCGGTCAACTGCTACGGCACATGGATCAGCACGGCAGGCATGGATATTTCCCAGTATGAGAAAAACCCCGTACTGCTCTGGATGCATTGGCGTGGCGTTATCATCGGCTGCATCAAGGATGTGAAGAAAGAGGAAGGGCGGGTGACGGGAGAACCCTATTTTGACGAAGTACGTGAGGAAAGCCGGCAGGCAAAGGCGCAGTGGGAAAAGGGCACATTGCGTATGGCTTCTGCCAATGTGGACGTGCTGGAATACAGCGACGCTCCGGAGCTTGTAAAGCCCGGACAATACCGTGCGACCGTCACCCGCAGCAGGCTGACCGAAGTCAGTATGGTGGATATCGGCGGCAATGACAATGCACTGCCGCTTATATTGAATGTTGACGGAAAAGAATTGAAACTGGCAGCCGGTGAGGAGTCCGAAAACCTCCCGCTGCTTAATAATAACACTCAAAAATCAGACGAACAGATGGATTTTAAAGCAATTGCCCTGAAACTGGGCTTGCCGGAAACGGCAACGGAAAAAGAAATCCTTTCCACGATTGAGGTACTGTTGGGCTATAAGGCAGCCAACGAGCAACTGCGAAAGGAAAAGGAAGAAATGCAGCTGGCCGGTATTACCTCCGCCGTTGAAGCTGCCATTACCGAACGCCGCATCACGGCCGAGAAGAAAGACCATTTTGTCGCCCTCGGCAAAAAGATCGGGTTGGAAAGCCTGAAGCTGACTTTCGAGGCCATGAACCCCGCACAGAAACCGACGGACATCATCCATCCGGCAGGCGGAAGTTCCGCTACATCGGAGTACAAAAAACTGTCGGACGTACCGACCGATAAGATGATGGAACTTAGAGCAAATGACAAAGAAACCTATATGAAGCTGTATAAGGCTGAATATGGCGTGGACTGTCCTAATTATTAATCACAAAAAACGAAAGAACGAATGAAAACAAAATTCGGATTGAAAGCGATGACCGCCCTGCTGTTCAATGCGGTGATGGGCATCATGTTGGCCGCCTTTATGGGCGTGTCGGCTACGGCAGGGGCCGCAACCGCCGTAGGCGTATCATTGGCGGCAGGAAAGTTCATGCCTTCCGGCTCACTCTGTGAGGGAGTATTGACGGAAGTGTGGACCGGTGAACTTATCAAGACTCTTCGCGCCGGAGACGTTGCAACCTTCCTTGATGGGCTGCCCGATTACTCGCAGTATGCGGAGAATGATGTAATCCACATGATTGATGTCGGTGGTGACCCGGACGTGTTGGTCAACAATAAGACTTACCCTCTGACAATACAGGAAATCACCGACAACGATGCGGTGTTCTCACTGGACAAATTCCAGACCAAGCCGACTCCGGTAACGGATGATGAACTGTACGCTTCTTCCTACGACAAGATGGCAAGCCTAAAGGAACGTCATGCCGATGCCATCAAGGAAAAGAAGTATGCCAAGGCCATCCATGCGTTGGCACCTGACTCCAATGCGGAAAAGACTCCGGTACTTAAAACCACGGGGGAAGTTGTCGGCGGCGGCACAACGGGCAGACGTCGCCTCCAGATGTCGGATATTATCGCCCTGAAAGATAAATTTGACAAAATGAAAGTTCCTGTACAGGGCCGTCGCCTGGTATTATGCTCGGATCACGTGAATGACCTGCTGCTGACCGACCAGAAGTTCAAGGACCAGTATTATAACTATACGACCGGAAAGATTGCCAACCTGTACGGCTTTGAGGTGTACGAGTATTCAGACAATCCGGTGTACAAGGTGGCCGGAACAAAGGTCGCTTTCGGTACGGCTGCATCGGCCAATGAGTACCAGGCATCCGTGGCGTTCTACACCAAGCGTGTATTCAAGGCGTCCGGAAGTACAAAGATGTACTATTCCGAGGCCAAGACAGACCCGCTGAACCAGCGTAGCCTTGTGAATTTCCGTCACTATTTCATCGTGCTCCCGAAGAAGAAAGAGGCGATGGGCGCTATCATGTCGGAATATAAAGCATCCTGATGATGGCACCGCGAGGAATCAGAAACTGTAATCCCGGTAACATCCGAAATTCGGATGCTACCGATTGGAAAGGGGAAGTCCCGGCCGGAGCAAAGAAGGATAATTCCTTCGAAGAGTTCAAGGATATGGCGCATGGCTACCGTGCCCTGATCAAACTGTTGCAGAACTACCGCCGGAAATATGGCTTGCAGAGCATTGCCGATTTTATTAGCCGGTGGGCTCCACGAACCGAAAACAATACCTCGGGTTATATCACCCGCGTATGTCGGGAAATGCAGGTTCCGACAACTTATGTTCCGGACGTGGAGGATAAGGGTACAATGTGTGCGCTGGCCGCTGCTATAAGTGTGGTTGAAAACGGTATCCCGGCTGTCATGGCCGACGTGGAAGCCGGCTGGGAATTGTTGAACGAATAATAAGAACACTTGTAAAATCAGAATGGAACCTTTAGAGATTATTTCCTTAGTAGCTGCAATCATTACCGCACCGTTAAGCTCGTGGCTTACGGCTAAACTTCTGCGCAAGAAGTACGACGCTGAAGTCGATGGCCTTCGGGCGCAGGTAGAAGCCTCCAAGGCGGATACGCGCGGCGACGAACTGGCAAATGTCAAAGAAGCGATGTCCATTCTGATGGAACAGGTCGTTGAACCTCTAAAGAAGGAAATCAATGCGATACGTAAAGAACTGGCACGGCTTCGCCGGGCTGTCGAAAAGGCGAACCGCTGCCCTTTTGCCGATCATGCTGATGCTTGCCCTGTGCTGTATGAATTGCGCAGGGCCGAAGATGTCGAAGGGCACGCACGTGAGCCAACCGGTGCCTGAACCGGTGATGAGGGAGCGCCTTGTGCCTGTCTATCTTTCGCCTGACTCCGCACTGCTGACCGCCCTGTTTGAATGCGACAGCACAGGCCGCGTCCTTATGCAGGAGGTGGAGGAACTGAAAGGAAAGACAATGGAAACCGACCTGTCCTTCAAGGACGGGAAACTGGACTACAAGGCGAAAGCCGTCCCCGATACGGTTTATGTGCCCGGCAAGGATTCAATCATCTATGTGCCGCAGGAGGTAAAGGTCGAGGTGGAAGTGAACCGTCTTACCTGGTGGCAGGAAACGTGGATGCGGATCGGGAAAATATCAATTTCAATCCTGGCGCTGCTGCTTGGTTTGAAAGGTGTTCGAAAACTATTAAAACGCGATTAATATGAGTTTACCAAATGTGAATATAACGTTAGGCA
The DNA here is from genome assembly GCF_900128495.1 of Bacteroides ilei. Classification (GTDB taxonomy): domain Bacteria; phylum Bacteroidota; class Bacteroidia; order Bacteroidales; family Bacteroidaceae; genus Phocaeicola; species Phocaeicola ilei. The sequence continues at coordinate 1,085,926 of NZ_LT635801.1, read as the reverse complement.
ACGGCAATATCGGTACTGTTACCTTGTCTGACGATGGTATTTCGGGGCTGATCCTGTCCGGCAAGGCTGTTAATGATACGTTGGCCCTTGATAAGGTTTATGTCCTTGCCGGTACTGCTGACCTGAAAAAGTACGGCATCACAAAAGAGAACAACCCACTCCTGTACAAGGATATCATGGCATTCTATACGGCTGCCGGAGATGGCGCAGAACTTCACTTGTTGGTGGTGGATGAAGCCAAGAAACTGACGGATATCTGTTCGATGGGGGACGGTTCTCCCTTGAAGAAACTGATTGATTCAGCCGCAGGACGTATCCGGCTTGTCGGGATCAACGTAAATCCCGGGACTGACTACAATGCTACAGTAGAAAAATGTATCGACCAGGATGTCGTGGAAGCGGTAAAGGCAGCACAGAATGTTGCAAGCAATTACCTGGATAAGATTGCCCCGTTTGTGGTTCTGCTTCCTGCCCTTGCCTGGAACGGTTCAACGGACAGTCTGTACCAGCCGCGAGAAGGCAGCGAGAACTGCGTATCGGTGGTGCTTGCCTCTGACGGCAAAGTGGGAGAAGGCAAATATTATTCGGCTGCGATTGGTCAGGTATTAGGCCGTCTGGCGACTTGCCCGGTCAATATCTCACTTGCCCGTGTTCGTGATGGGAGCATTGCTGCGGAAGGCTGGCTGACGGACGGCAAAAAGCCGGAAGAGGATTACAGCCTCTGGAATGCCCTGCACGATGCCGGCTATATCTTCTACCGCACGTTTATCGGAAAGAACGGGTATTACCTGAATTATGACGCGACTGCGGTAGCGACAACGGATGATTACAACCGCCTTTCCTTGACCCGTGTCATCCAGAAGGCATTGGTGATATGTTATAAGACATATATCGATGAAATCATGGACAGTATCGCAGTTGACCCGGAAACCGGGCAGTTGCCGACGCCGATCTGCAAATATTACGAACAGTTGCTTATCCGTAATGTCAATGTGAATATGGAAGGTGAAATTTCCGGTTTCAACGCCTATGTGGATCCGAAACAGGATTTGATATCAACCAATGTCCTGAAAATACAGGCAAAGATTGTTCCTACGGCCCTGCTGAAGGAAATCAATGTGGACTTATCGTTTAATAATCCTTATAACAAAAGTGAATAATGGCAACATTCAATTCTAAAGAATATGATTGGACAACCGTGACAGTCGTCCTTTTGGGCAAGCCGGTTGAAGGTATCCGTGGCATCGAATACAAGTCCAAACGTGCAAAGGAACTCCTGTTTGCCTCCGGAAAGAAGGCGCGCGGCATACAGATGGGCAAGAAGGAATATGAGGGCACGATTACCGTGCTCCAGTCCGAACTGATTGCCATGCAGACGGCCGCAAAGGCCAAGGGGTATGATGATGTTACCGATTTGGAGTTTGACATCATTGTTTCCTATATCTCGGAGACCGGTGTGGTTCAGACGGACAAAGTCGTTAACGCATCCATCACGGAAGCGCCGAACAGCATCAAAGAGGGTGACCTTTATTCGGAACACGCGCTGCCTTTTATCGCCTGCGACGTGGAATACAATGTGGTATAACTATAATAATGTATGGAACTATGAACGAAAAAGACAATAACAAGACAATCACCCCCGAACAGATTGAATCCTGGAAAAAGAAATGGGGCGACGTATTTTGTGTCACCGTCAGCGACAAGGTGGCTTATTTGAAACGCCCGAGCCGACAGGCTCTCAGCGCGGCTGCCGTTGTCGGGAAGAATGACCCGATGAAATACAACGAAATCCTACTCGGCAACTGCTGGCTGGCGGGGGATGAAGAAATCAAGACGGATGATGCCCTGTTCCTGGGCGTATCCACGAAGCTGGGCGAACTGGTTGAAGTAAAGGAGGCGGAGCTAAAAAAGTTATAAAAGGAACTGCCGTGGCGGAGAAACCCGGCTGGCTGTTCCTTTCGGATGCCTTGATCCGCCACTGGCTACACCTCGATCCTTCGACGCTCAGCGATGAGGAATGGGCCCTTCAGATCAGGATGGCCGAATGGGTAAAAATTGACTTCATTAACAGCATAGGCAAATTATGGCAAACAAAATAGAATACATCTTTTCCCTGCGTGACCAGATCAGTGCAAGACTGGGAAGCATTACGGCGACCTCGGACAGAACCGTGGCCGCCCTTTCAGGCGTACAGGATAAGGTGCGGTCTGCGGACAGCGTTTGCCGTGACACGGGAAGGACACTCGGTTCGCTGAAAATGAAGATTGATGCCCTGCAAGCCGAAAGGGAATGGATTCCGGCTGACAATATTCCGGCTATCCGGGAATATAACCGCGAGATTGCCCGGCTCACGGATGAAATCGAGGAACTGGAGACAGCAGCCGGTGGCGGCAAATTCAAGAAATGGGCGTCGGAGGCATTCGATGCCATTCCCGGTGCAGGACTTTTGAAAAACCCGCTTGTCACCGGTATCACTGCTGTTGGTGCAGCGGGCATGGCCGGCATGAGCTTCGATGAGAACATGGCCCAGGTGAACATCACCGCCCAGTTGGACGAAGCGGGGCTGGATGACCTGAAAAAGCGTTTGAAACAGATAGCGGCAGAAAACAAAACGGACGTACAGGTCACCCCGGTAGGCTTCGAGGCTATCAACTCGCAGGTGAACGATGTTGACCTATCCCTTTCCATATTGGACGCCGCCCTCAAAGGCAGCAAGGCGGGATTTACCGACCTCGATACTGTATCGGCGGCGTTAGCCCAGACGCTTTCCATCGTGGGTAAAGAGAATACGACGGCACAGGAAGTATTGGATACCTTCTTTGCGGCAAAACGTGTTGGTGCCGGAGAGTTTGCCGACTTTGCGCGTTATATGCCGAACCTTATAGCCGGAGCCGATAACCTCGGCATTGCCTATAAGGAGGTAGCCGGGACCTTTGCCTACATGACTGGTAAGGGACAAAGCGCCGAACGTGCCGCCACGCTGATGGAAAATGCCTTCTCCGTATTGGGACGTGTCGATGTCCGTGACAAACTGGCAAAGGCCGGAGTGGATGTATTCGATGATACCGGCAAGATCCGTAGCGTTGTGGATATATTCACCGACTTGGAAGGCGTTTTGGGCAGGATGAATGACGAACAGAAATCATCTTTCCTTGAAAAGGCCGGTCTGGTGGATAAAGAGGCGAAAAGCGCTTTCGCCGTCCTTACCTCTGATATTGGCAAGCTGAAGGAATCCATGAACGATGTCGCCAATTCCGCGGGTGAAACCGATACGGCTTTAGGGTATTCGGCAAACAGTATGCAAAAGGCGACCGAAGTGTGGAACCAGTTCAAGAATATCGGTACCGAGGTTGGAGAACTGACCCTTCCTGTCATTAGCGCAGGGCTGACCGTGGCCGGAGCGGTTCTTGCCGGGGTGTCTTCGGTACTGGAGGTCGTTATCGGTTTTTTCAGCGGGTGGTATTCGCTAATCCAGGAAGGGAATCCGATTGTTGTCGGGTTTACCACCACATTGGGCATACTGACCGCAGCGATGGCGTTGAACTATGCCTGGACCCAAAAGGCGGTTGTCATTGGTGGCATCAAAAAAGTGATGGATATTGCGCAGACAGCCGTCACCGGTGGTTTGACTGCCGCACAATGGGCACTCAACGCGGCGTTTGCGGCTTCCCCTATCGGATGGGTAGCTGTTGCCATCGGTGCGGTGATAACAGCCGTTACCTATTGCTGGCAGAAGTTTGAAGGGTTTCGTGTGGTTATTCTCGGTACTTGGGAAGTTATAAAGGAATTTGGACGGACGCTGCTTGACAGTATCGTAAAACCGTTCAAACAGGTATTATCCGGTATTGGCGGTGTCTGTTCGGCAATCGTCAGTATGTTAAAAGGCAACTTCAAGGAGGCTGCTGGACTTGCTAAAGAGGGATTTAAAGATATAGGGGAAGGCGTTTTGGGCGCCAATCCCGTATCAGCGGTATATAACACCCTGCAAAAGGGCAACTATTCCGCGGCCTGGGAAAAAGGCAAGCAAGCGGGCAAGGGCAGTTGGGCGGCTTCACAGGAAACAAACGATGCGGATGCCGCCAGCCAGCTAACCCCCGAAATGCCAGACGTTGTTAAAATTATGCCGGAAAAGATTAAAAAAACAGATTTTGACTCCTTGATGGCAAAGTTGGATACAACCGGAAAAAAGAAAAAAAGTAAAACACTCCGCTTGGATGACAATATTAAAAATCTGAATGCATCTGCGGAATATACCGCTATTACCCGCAAACTTGAACCGGCGAATGTCACAGCTGTCCCAGTATCAGGGTCTATGGGAAAACCCATACCTATGACCATTTCTTCTGCCTCTACGAAAGTGGATGACAGTACCCAGACGTATGACGCAGGGGAAACAAACTACTTGGCTGACATCATGCAGAACGTCCGGAAGATTGCCGCGGCGGTTGCCGTTCCGGGCATGCTGGCTTCCGCTCCGAACGTGCAGGCGATGGACATACCGACACCTGGACGTTCCGACGCCTACAATGTGGAGAATATCCGAGAAACCAATAACCAGTTTACGACCGATAACAGCCGGACGTATAACGATAGCGGGCGTAGCGTCCAAGTAGCCAAAGTGTGTGATGAAATTGTGATACACGTGGCTAATACCGACCAGAAAGGAATTGACACGATACGCCGGGAGATCATGAACGTATTAGAGGAATTGGGAGAGGGATAAGTTATGGCATCAAAATATACAGTCAAAGAGGTGGCGCAGACGTTCAAACGGGTAAGCCAGTTCAGTTTGGGCGACATGCTGCTTAACGTAATCGGGTATAAAGGTTTTCCGTACCCCGGCGGGTTCATTCCTGACGCCCCAGCAAAATATAAAGGAGACGGGTATGAATACCCCGGCGAAACGGCTTCGGAGAAAACGAACTCCGACTTCGGTTCTACGCTCCGGAAGAAGGACGCGCAAGGCCGGTGGTATTTCATGCCGGTGGTTCTGGAACATAAGGGGGCGGAATACGAGATACCGAATGCCGTCATCTCTATCCGGGGCAAGAAGACGATTGTTGAAACGGCGATGGTCGGCCGTAAAGGTACGGTGAAGGAACTTATCTCAGTGGACGATTACGACATACGCATTGCCGGTGTCTGCATGGATGTGGATTTTCCGGACAGCCAGTTGGGCGACCTTGCGGAGCTGTATAACATCAACGAGTCGGTCACGCTCAAATGCGCCCTTACGGACATCTTCCTGGATGAAGAGGACAAGGTTGTAATCAAAAGCATCGATTTTGCCGAGATGAAAGGATGTGAGACGGCGCAGGTGTTTACAATGGAGCTGGTTACGGATAGGAGTTTTGAATTAATTCTGGAGTGATATGTTTGTTTTATGCTGTGATATAAAAATAGGGGCCGTTTCTTTCAAGTCGGTTCACGACGTGAAGATCAAACGAAGCCTGTACGATTTGGCCGCCACCGCTACCGTCAAAGTTCCGGTAACAGCCGTGCTGAAACATGCCGGGGAACCGCCTACGCATATCGAGACGGCCCAGGCTATCAAGGTAGGCGACAAGGTGGAAATCAAGTTGGGCTATGACGGTACCCTGAACACCGAGTTTGTCGGTTACGTAAAGCGCCTGAACTATAAAGTTCCCCTGGAAATCGAATGTGAGGATGAATATTATAAGCTGCGTTTCTTGAACTGTGTTTTCAGCAAGAAGGAAACAACGTTAAAAGAGTGTTTGAACAGTGTTTTAACGGGTGTTCAAATGGGTGAAGTCGTTGACCTGACGCTGAAGAACTTCGTCATCAACAACAAGCCAGGAAGCTAGGTGCTCGGTCGGCTGAAAAAGGAATACGGGCTGGTCGCCTACTTTGATATTGACGGCAAACTGAATGTCGGCAAGGCAAACGACGTGAAAGGCGAAACAGTGAAATACGTCCTCCGTGAGAACGTGATCAGCGACGATGAACTGAAATACCAGCTGGCAGAAGACATAAAATTGAAAGTTAAGGCTGTCTGCTATTATAAGGACGGTACGAAGATAGAAGGCGAGCTGGGCGAGGGCGGCGGAGAAACACGTACCTTTTACTATTACGATGTGAAAGACGCAGCGGAACTGAAAACGCTTGCCCGGGAAGAGCTGAAACGGTATTCGTTTGACGGCTACCGGGGCAAGATAAAAACCTTCCTGCTTCCTTTTGCCCTACCGGGAGGCGTTGCGAGCATCGAGGACAAAGTGTATAACGAACGGAGCGGCGACTACTTTATCGAAAGCGTGGAAACGGCTTTCGGGACAGGTGGCGGCCGTCGCACCGTAGAAATAGGTATCAAGGCATGAGCAAGGAAATGGAAGAATTACGCCGGAAGTTCCATGAGCGGTTCGGCGAAAGTGGCGACCAGGTATTCCTGGGAACCGTTACCGAAGTAAACGAGGATGAGTTTACCTGTACCGTCAAACGCGACGACCAGGTGGATTATTTCGATGTCCGCCTCCGTGGCCTGGTCAAGGCGGAACTGCAAGGCTTTGCCTTTATCCCACGCCTGCAAAGTACAGTACTGGTCTGCCGTATCGGGAAAAGTAACGAACTATTCGTGTGCCAATTCACTGAGATAGACAAGATGATATTTACCGACAATGATCTGGAGGTAAAGGTTGATACCGAAAACATCGATATCAAGAAAGGGAAAAAGATAACCATTCATGTGGATGCGGGAAAGTTGGAAGTGACAAATGACAAGGTGAAAGCTCTGCACGAAGCCGACAAACTAACCGTCACAGCTGACAGTACCATCGTCAAGGCATCAACAGCCGGCGTTACGATCACCCGCGGCAGCAGCGGCCTGAAAAGGACTTTGGAACAGATACTGGACGGGATTTGTGCCTTGACAGTTCCGACGGCTGTCGGTCCGTCCGGAGTTCCCATCAATATAACAACATTTCAACAAATCAAGGCGGATTTGCCTAATTATATGGAGGGATAGCGTATGGCATTAATAAAATCGACAATCAAATCAGAGATAAAGGAAGCCTTTACCCAAGTGATGAACCAGCAGGACGATGACCGGGAAGGGGCTATCGACAAGGTAGCGGACAAATTGGCTGATGCCGTCATGAATGCCATCAAGAGTGCCACAATCACCTATACAACCGGCCTGGCTACATCGATGGGCCCCGTAACAGGCACATTTGGAAACAAAATATCATAGCGTATGAAAGACTATAAGCAACAGCCAGACGGTGACCTTGATTTGACAACCGGTGATTTGCTGGTAACGGAAAGCACCTACCAGCACCAGCGGGATTTGCTGTACAGTGACAAAGGTCATATCCGGCAAAAACCGGAAGCCGGTGTCGGGGCGGTAAATTACATGATGGATAACGATCCGGAAGGCCTGCTCCGTGCCACACGCAAGGAATTTACGGCCGACGGTATGAAAGTACGGAAGGTTGCTTTTGCGGCCTATTCAAACGATTTAAATGTGGAGGCGACGTATGAAGGTGATTGAGGTACAGGATGAACAGCAACTGCTGGACATTGCCCTGCAACATTATGGGACGGCAGAGGCAATGGGTGAAATCATGGCGAACAACCCGGAGATGAAAAATGAACCTTCGGCCGTGGTTGAAGCCGGACGCTCTCTCGGCGCTTTCTACCCGGACATTAAGTTGAAGGTAGGACAGCGGATAAGCATTGACGATGACAGCCGCCTTGTAAAAAAGACGGTAGTCAAGAAAATAGACAGGGATATCACCACTTACATGGAAACGCAATGGCAAGAACAATACAACAGATAGAGGAAAGCATTACGGGAAGGCTGCAAGCGACATTCAGCCTGTCCACATCGGCCGCATCCGAGTGGCGGCTTTGGGTACACTTTGTGGCATACTGTATCTACAGTTTTGAACTGGTATTGGACGCATTCAAACGGGAAATGGATGCGGACGCGGAAAAGGAGGTGGCGGGTACGCTGACCTGGTATAACGATAAATGCTACGAGTTCCAGATGGACCATGAACTGGTGTTCGACACGGTAACCGGCCTGTTGGAGTATGAGAAGGTGGATGAATCCGCGCGTGTGGTAAAGATAGCCTCCGTGAACGTGGCAGAGGATAACACAATCATGTTTCGCGTGGCCACCGAGGACGAAGAGGGGAAGATTGTGCCGCTTACGAGCAATCAACTGTTGAACTTCAAGAACTATATCGATGCGGTCAAGTTTGCCGGCACAAAGTCGGAAATCATATCGACGGATGCCGATGAAGTGAAGTATGACATCAAAGTCTATTATAATCCGGCCAACCCGGTAGATACGGTACGCGAAGCCGTATTGGCTTCACTGGAGGAGTTTAAGACATCCCAGCGTTTTGGCGGTGTCATTTACTCCCATAAGATGCTGGAGGCGGTTACGACGGTTGCAGGCGTTGTCACGGCCAAGATGCTTTCCCTCTCCCGCAAGGGTACGGAGGATGAGGATTTCATCCCGATTGACACGATGGCCTACCTGTATGCCGGTTATTTCAACTATGCCGGGGACAGCCGGCTGGAGATGGTTTCAATAAATGATATATAGCCATGAACATTATCCTGAACTTCAAAGAACTCATCCGGCAGTATGTCGCCCCGCACCGCAGGCAACCGAACCGTCTTGCGTGGCTATGGTCGCTTGTGGACTTGGACGGTGTATGGCAGTCCTTCTCCGACTGGCGCGATTACTACCGGTATAAGGTGCATGTAACGAGCCAGCACCGCTCATTAGAGGGGCACCTGAACAAGACATTCGGCGGCGGTATCCTGATCAAGAGTTACGAGGACCAGTTCCTCGCCATCGGACTAAACTCGGAGCCGGCTCACTGGGTGCTTTTTGAACCGATGCAGGAAATAGCCCTGGAGGGTGAGGGTGGACAAAGCTTCAAAGATGTGGACTTTATCGTTTATGTGCCGGAAGGTATAGACCTGAGCCTTGTACGGGCGGAAATCGAGCGTTATAAAATTGCAGACAGAACCTATAAAATAGTAACAAAGAAATGAAACGGCATGTACAATACCCCGGCGTAAGGAAATGGTCGGGAAATGATTTGTTGGAGTTGCAGAGCGAAGGCCTTCGCATAGCTGACGACTTCTTCTCACAGTACGGCAACTGTGTAATCTGCGGCTGCGCGGTATCGGAAACCGGCATCGATGCCGGGCTGGTCAACATTGACGGCATGGTGCTGCCATTGGCGGCTACGAGTGTGGAAGTATTCCCCGTCTATTTAGTCAAGGACGAGGAACACGTCCAACGTGAATACGCAGACGACAAAGTCCGTGACATTGCCGTCCGGTATTTTGCGAAGGTGGTCCAGGCGAAACCGTCCGATACAGGCTTTATTGAGATTACAGCCGACGGATCATCCACATTCTTTGATAAAATCGAGGCTGTTTGGCTGACGGATATACTAAACCGGCTGGAGTCCCTGAAGAAGGCTGACAAATCCCTGTCCGATGCCATCGAACTGTTGAAGGAGGCTGACAGGAAAGCCGCAGAACGCATCGTCACGCTCGAAAAGAAGATGCCATCCTACCTTGACCATATCCCGACGGTAAATGATGACAGCTACTTTGTAGGAGTCGAGGTTTGGACAGTGGACGAATACGGGAATAAGACGTTCTGGAAGTGCCACGACAACACGGAAGGCAAAGCCGTATGGAAACGCAGCGGTGAAGGTTCCGGAGGTGGTGGCAGTTACGGAGGAGCGGTTTACCTTACCGGACAGACTGATTTTTCTAAAGCAACAATTATAATTAAGGAGGGCTATTTAAAATGAGTGAATCAACAACCGGTGCATACGTGTACCAGCAAATCGTGAAGAGTACGGCTCAGTGGGCAGCCGATAAAACCGTCATCGTTGAAAACGTCTGGCTTTTCGAACGCAGGAGCGACGGCAAGATTATAACCAAACTGTCCGACGGCAAGCACTGTTATGCCGACCTGGACGAATACGGCCTGAGCGCATGGGATGCGGCGCAGCTTGGCGGCTACAAGGGAACTAAGGAGGAGTTTTATTTGTCGCTTGGCACCCTTGATGAAAAAGTGGAGCAGGTGACAAACCTTGTATCATCGCTCGACGGTAAATTCGCAGAAACTCCGGATCTGCCGTCAACACCCGGGGAAGATACACTGACCTACCAGTCAGGGGAAGCAACCCGTAAATTCGCAATCGGCCAGCAGTGCCGCGTGTATGAGACAAAAGAGAAAGACTATGTCTTTTATCAGCTATACAATATCACGGAAGGGAATAAAGCCGACTGGCGTGTTGCCGGTTCCGGTGGAACATCCGCTTTTCAGGAGAAAGCCATCATAACCCTCACAAGTAACCAGGGTTTGAACGACGCCGACCTGAACGGCAAGAAGGTGACTGTTTCCTACTCCGGCCAGCACTCCGAACTGGTCTGGAACGGTGAAGCGCTGGAGATTGCCATCCCCATGCAGGTGGAATATACCGTTTCACCGGAAGCCGCCTCCGGTTATGCCTCTCCGGAAGAACAACAGTACGTGGCTGTCGGGGGTAACGAAAGACAGATAAACCTGGTTTACTCTGCGGAGAAGGTGACGGTCAATGTAAGCACGGACGACAGTGCGGACTGTTCCGGTCGTACTGTGACCATAAAGAAAACGTCAGGCGGCGAAGTGATTGGAAGCGGCAAGGGATCCAGTGTAGTTATAAAAGTGCCGTCGGGAACCGGATATACGGTATCCGTCGATGCTTTTGCAGGATACACCAAACCGGCAGACCAATCATTTCCCGCAAACCCCGCGAGCCGTAACGTGTCTTTCGTGTATGCAAAAATCAAGGATGCCGGTATTGTATTTGACAAATCCAAAAGCGACCCGCAGAATATCACCGGTGAAATCAACAGCGGGGTTCTGAAAACCATCCTGTCGAAGTTCCGCCGTTGCCTCTGCAAGAAAACGAAAGACGGTGAGGTTACAATTTCGTATCTTCGTGATGACAACAGCAATTTCTACGCCGATGGCTCAGCAGCCAAGTTGGACGGCACAGAGGGCGATGTGATGGTGGATTTTCCGGAGTTCTATTACAAATGGGAGCAGGTGGACAGCAACAAATTCCGTTACCGCTTTGCCGAATACAACGTGGACGGAACATTCAAGCATGTGCCACGCTCTTTAGTCGGTGCGTATAAAGGTTATATGACTTCGAATAAGCTGTATAGCCGAAGCGGGGTTCGTCCTACAGTTAGTAAATCCACTAATGATTTTGATGGGTACGCAACGGCTCGTGGTAAAGGTTATCAGCGTATCGACTTCCAGCAGCACTGTGTGATTGCCTTTATGCTTTATGCGCGTTATGGAAACAGAAATTTACAGGCTGTTCTTGGTGTGGGCGGTGCTGTTAGTGGCTCGTCAGCAACGATGACGGGAACCAGCAATGCGACAGGAATTGCGGATACAAAGAATGAAACAAGCAAGTATGTTTGCGGCTTGGGGCTTGAAGGTGTATTCGGGGGTATTTACGAATGGGTGAAAGGCGTTGAAATTAACAATCGCGTTTGGAAAATCACTGACCCGGACGGGGCAACCCGCAATGTGAACGCCGGAACAGAAGACGGTTGGATAACGAATGTAGCTGCGGAAAACGGGCCTTTCTTCGACATGGTGCCTACGAAAGTGGGTGGCAGCGAAACGACACATTATTCGGATTACTATTGGCAGAGTTCGGGCGGCCCCCTTGTTTTGGCGCGCTCCTATTACGACTCGAGTACGAATGGCGGCGTGGCGTATGCGTATGCGTATTACGGTGCCTCGAACACGGATTCGAACTGCGGTTCGCGTCTCGCTTTCAGGGGCGTTATCCGCGAAGCGGCGAGCGTAAGTGCGTTCAAAGCACTGTCAGTGCTTTGATACTAATACCGGCGTAAGCCGGTCGATTTATAATATTTTTAAGTCGTTATCCATTAAAACCTTTTGGATATTAAGGATTCACGGAAAATCGAAGTACATTTGCGATGTAAATGTAAAAATGCGATGTTAAGATACAGGTAGAATTCCTCCGGCCCTTGTTTTGGCGCGCTCCTATAACGACTCGAATACGAATGGCGGCGTGGCGTATGCGAATGCGAATAACGATGCCTCGAACACGAATTCGAACTACGGTTCGCGTCTCATATTCAGGAAAGAAAATATTATATTATGGCTCTTGGCCGGGACGTGTTCCCCAGTCCAACCCATAGAGGAATGCACCTTGCCTCTTGGCAAAAAACAAATTGGGTTATGTTGTGTGGTAGGTTGATTCTCGAAGCACATAGATTTCTGAAAGCGACAATAAAATGAAGCGGTACGGACATTTGATAGAAAAGATTATAGAGGAAAGCAACCTTTTGGAGGCTTTCTCTATGGTCATGCGGGGCAAGAAGCGCAGCCGCACTGTCCGCTATTTCAAAAAGAACCGGGATAAGATCCTGGCAGACCTTGCCGATGAAATAAAGTCCGGCAAGTATGCACCGGAATGTTTCCGGGAATTTGAAGTGGTGGAAAACGGGAAGGTGCGCGAAATCCAGTCCCTGCCGTTCAAAGACCGCATCGCCCTTCACGCGATAATGGCAGTTCTATACAGGGATGTTTTAGGCGGTATGATGATTCGCGACACGTATGCCAGCTTGCCGAAACGTGGTATCCACGACGGTTTGAACAGGCTTCGAAAAGCATTAAAGGATCGTTCGAATACTGAATACTGCCTGAAACTTGACCTGAAGAAGTTCTACCATTCAGTCGACCAGGAAGTCCTTATCGGACGGCTACGTCGCAAGATAAAGGATGAAACGCTAATGCAGACCCTTATCCGTATAATCAGAAGTTATGGTCCCGGCCTGGCCATTGGCTACCATTCCAGCCAGTTGCTCGGTAACTTTTACCTCTGTCTGTTGGATCACTACATGAAAGCGGAATTGGGCGTCAAGTATTACTTCCGGTATTGTGATGATATTGTCGTTCTCGGCCCTGATAAAGCGTATCTGCATGACATTTTTGCAAAGTTGCGCAAAGTGGTGGAGGAAGAACTTCACCTTACCATCAAACAGAACTGGCAGATATTCCCGGTAGAAGCACGCGGCATTGATTTCTTGGGGTACGTTACCTGGCATGATTATGTCCTGGTACGGAAACATATCAAGCAGAAAGTTGCCCGGCGGCTACAGAAGGTGAAAAGCAAGAAACGGAAATACGTTGTGCTTGCGTCGTTTTGGGGATGGGTGAAACACTGCAACGGGAAACACTTATTTTTTAAACTAACAAATATGAAGTCATTTAAAGATTTAGGCGTCACTTACAAACCGGCTGACGGAAAGAAACGCTTCGAAGGCAACCTTACGCCTTTGGGCAATTTGCAAAACTGTAAAGTTACTATTGTGGATTTTGAGACCGACATCAAAACAAAACAGGGTGAAGGCCGCTACGTGGTCCAATACGAGATGGATGGCCAGAAAGGCAAGTTTATTACAGCTTCGGAAGAGATGAAGAATATTCTCGACCAAATCAAAGAAATGAATGAGCTGCCATTTGAAACGGTAATCAAACGGGAAACATTCGGAGGCAATAAGACGAAGTATGTATTCTCTTAAGAAGTAACAAGCCTTTGAGGGCAAGGTGTGAAAAAGGCCCTCAGCCATTGAGTAAGTATCGACGCCAATCATATACTTATACGCAAATGCGCAAACCCGCAGAGCTGAGGGCCAAAGCCCTTTTCCACTGCGGGTTTGCGCATTTTGCGCGTATAAAATATGATTGGCACTGCAAATATACTTTAATTTTTGGAGATTATGACAATATACGAGATACTTTCTTTCAATAAAGAGCTGTTGCGCCGGCTTTCTGAGTCGGGCATACGGGTTGAAGATTACCGATATGTGGACCTTTTCCATGATTTCACGAAAATGGTAGAGGATGGAAACAAGACGACATACGCTGTTGCCGTTCTCTCTGAAAAGTATGCAATAAGTGAACGAAAGGTGTATGATGTACTCCGTCACCTCAGAACTGACTGCAAGGGGCGTTCAGTGTGATATAAGGGTATTGTTGCTCCTGTAGATAGATTTTGAAGGTATCTTTATGGTGAATCAAATCTTTAAACCCATGAACAAATATCATCAAATTCTTTGCAAGATCCTGAATGCAGGAAAGGAACAACGAAACAAAAAGGGAGTTATTCGGTATCTGTTGAATGAATGTCTTACTCTGACACCTGCCGACCTGCTCGACATCTTCGAGACGCACGGCATCGCCCGAAAGAAGCTGCGACAGGAACTTCAACTCTTCATGCAGGGAGAACGTAACGTGGAGCGTTACCGTGAAGCCGGCATCACCTGGTGGGATTATTGCGGTCAGACTCTTGTGAACAGTTATCCGACCTACTTTGAGAAACTGCCTCCTCTCATCGAAAAGATAAACCGGGAAAAGCGGACCAGCAAGAATTATGTCCTCTTCCTTGGTTCTACAGGAGCGGAAACCAACCAAGCCCCATGTCTGAGCCTTGTACAGTTCCAGATAGAAGACGGCGAACTGGTATTGTCGGCTTATCAGCGTAGCAGCGATGCCAATTTAGGCCTCCCGGCCGATATTTACCATCTCTATCTGATGGCCCGGCAAATAGACCTGCCTCTGAAATCGATTACCCTTAACCTTGGCAATGTCCATATCTATGAGAACAACCTGGAGCGTACCGGTGCCTTGCTTGCCGGTGATGAAGGGGTTCGGTTCGACCTGAATGTATAAGAAACGTTGCAAACCCTGTGCAGCATGGTTTGATTGTTTTCTTTAGACGACTGGGATAAAATGGGGAATTTTGCAATCCGTTTTAAAACCAGGAACAAATGAGAAAGCAGTATTTATCAGCCCCACTTCCGTTTGTGGGGCAAAAACGCATGTTTGCCAAAGAATTTATCAAGGTATTGAAACATTACCCGGATGATGCCGTATTCGTCGATTTGTTTGGCGGATCCGGTTTATTAGCCCATATCACGAAGTGTCAGAAGCCGGGCTCTACCGTTGTCTATAATGATTTCGACAACTACAGACGCAGATTGGAGAATATACCGCAGACCAATGCTTTGTTGGATAGGATTCGAGAGATAACCCAAATTGTACCCCGGAAGAAGGCATTGCCTAAAGAGTTGAAAGAATCTATCCTGCGTCTTATCGAGCGTGAAGAGGTAGATAACGGTTATGTGGATTACATCACGCTTTCTACCTCCCTGCTCTTTTCCATGAAGTATGCCACCAATTTGGACAGGCTGCGAAAGGAAACGTTTTATAATACCGTGCGCAAATGCAGCTACGACCTTTGCTTTGACTATCTGGACGGACTGGAGGTTGTTTCCTGTGATTATAGGGGGCTGTTCAACAAATATAAGGATATCCCGAATGTTGTATTCCTGATAGACCCGCCATATCTTTCCACTGAGGTTGGCACCTATACAATGGACTGGGGGCTTACTGATTATTTGGATGTGTTGCAGACGCTCGTAGGTACGAACTATATTTATTTCACCTCCAACAAGTCATCCATCATAGATCTATGTGAATGGATGGGCAGGAATAACACCATAGGCAACCCCTTTGCAGGCAGCGAGAAGATAGAATTTAACGCGCACATGAATTACAACTCCTCCTACACAGACATCATGCTGTTCAAGAAAGCAGATGAAACAGTACGCAAAATGGCATCTTAACCACTATGTAAAGATACGAATTTTTGCTGAATTGGCAATGGGTTTAAGGTGTTATTTTAGACTGGGGATCAAACAAAAGCGTCATTCAAATGCCATTTAAAGGTTGTTTGAGTGACGCTTGTGTTTTGATGAAAATTGAACGCTTCGTTTTGAAACCCCAGCGAAAAATAGAACGCTTCGTTTTGAAACAGTAGACCTTTCGATTTGCGGATTATATTTGTCCGAATTTGTTTATATCAATCCTAATAAGTATATTTGTAGGCAACTAAATCACATACTAATTATGATGAAGAAGATAAATTCCATCCAAGAATTTTCTGAAGACAAAAACATAATTACAGGCATAGACATAATCGGGAACTTCAAATACCTGTTCAAGTCACCGGTTGAAATGAACGGAGCTCTGCTTTTGCTATGCACAAGAGGAACGAGTACCGTTACCATACATCTCACCAGCTACAAGATGAAACGGAATTCCATAGCCATTATCCTGCCTCATCAGTTTTTCCAGATAACGGAACAAAGCAATGACTGCCGATTCGTCTATGTAGGATTCAGCCATAAACTACTCCAGACCCCAGCACTCTTTAACAAGACATTGGAATATACACACTCAATATACGAAAGCCCTGTTGTAACGCTGAGTGAGAACGTAGCTTCCATCATCAGAGACTATTTCAAACTGCTGATCCGCGCAACCAAACTGCCAGACACATTCTTGAAAGATGAACAGCTGGAACTGGTATACACACAGCTTGTGATGGGTCTGGGCACAATCTACAGACAAGATGCCGAAAAAAAACGACCCAAATATAACCGGAACGAAGAAATAGTAAAGGAATTGGTCCGGATTATCGTCGACCACTACAAAACGGAACGGAATATCACTTTCTATGCCGAAAAGATGCATCTGTCTCCCCAACACCTGAGCACAACCATCAAGAAAACGACCGGAAAGACGCTTACCGACATCATATCCACATTCGTCATAAAAGATGCCCAAGCCAAGTTACGTTCCACCGAACTGACAATACAGGAGATAGCCTATTCACTAAATTTTTCCGACATCTCCTTTTTCGGGAAATACTTCAAACGGTATACAGGAATGTCACCGAAGCAATACAGAAATATGGAATAGTTGGAAAATCCAACTATTCCTCTTCTATTATCTTCACATCTGTAATATCCTTGTTCACCAGACGGTAATAGCGCCACAACCTGACCAAGTCGGTTATGGAATACACAATAGATGAAATACCCAACATAATAAACGGAACTGTAGCTGCCTCAAAAGGATTGAACAGAACCACAAGCCCTGCCACAATCACCAATGCGGCTATTACATAAAACAGAACGGGCACCCTTCCTTTTTCCCGCTGCGCCCAACAGCCAGCCAGCAGATTCAGTCCCCCCAACAGAAGCAAAGCCCCCAGCAGATACATCAGTATGCTGACAAAAAACGCCGGCATGACAATCAACCAGATCCCCAGCAACGTACTGCCCAAGGCCAAAACCGGAAAATAGGACTTTTTCTCCATCGAATGTTTCCTGCGCTGGAAAAAATAAGAAAAGAGTCCATAAAGACCAGGCAAAAGGAACAATACTCCTATCGTTACAACCAGGTACACAACAGCCAGTTCCGGAAAGGCAACCAACAGAATTCCTATGATCAAAGCACAAATACTGCTTAAGACCGGATAACTTAATGATCTCATAAATTCAAAAATAGTTTATATGTTCAAATTTAGTAAAATATTCCATATGTGATATAAATATAGCCTATTTTATGAATATAAAGTCTAGAATAGACCAATCCATATATTCTGAGTCAATGTAAATGAAACATTTTCCATTCCATCTGTAAAAAACGACAAAAAATACCAGTAAAAAGATTAATTTTACAACCTGACACTCCGTACAATCCTGTACCTTTATGAAACCTTTTATATAACACACAGCTTGAAGACGCATTTTTTTAAATATTATACTTTATGAAAAACATTTTTGTATGCATGGCTTTATCCATGACAGTAACCGCAGGTTTAGCACAAGGAATCATCTCACCGAAAGATTATGAATATACTTCCAAAGAATGGAAAAGGATTGTCAAGGAAAGTCCCGACTCTTTTTACACTACCGACGAGGCAAAACGAATAGCCGACAATGTATTGGCCTACCAGCGCGTAACGGGAGGATGGCCTAAAAACATTCCGATCCACCGTGCATTGGGCGGAGAACTGGATATCATATTGGGTGACAAGAACAACAGGAATGACTCGACAACAGATAATGACGCCACAATTACCGAAATGACTTATCTGGCAAAGATGTTCCGTGCCACCGGAGACGAACAATACAAGGAAGCATTCCTGAAAGGTGTGGAATTTATGCTGAGCGGACAATATGACAACGGAGGATGGCCACAGTTCTGGCCCGAAAACCGGGGATATCAGAAAAATATCACGTATAATGACAATGCCATGGTACAGACCTTACGCATTATCCGAGACCTGCGTGATGAAGTGGCTCCTTTCGACATACTGATTGATGACGACATGAAGGCACGTCTGTCAAAAGCTTTCGATAAAGGAATCGAATGTATACTCAATACACAGATTATTGTAAACGGGAAACCTACCATATGGTGTCAACAGCATGACCCGGAAACATTACAGCCGACCCCCGCACGTTCTTTTGAACTTGCTTCTTTCTGTTCGGCGGAAAGTGCATCACTCGTTAAGCTGCTGATGGAAATACCCAACCCGAATGAACGGATAAAAGCCTCCATAAACGGAGCTATGGAATGGTTCGACAAACACCAGATCCATGGAATACGTCTGGAAAGGTATACCGACAAAAACGGGACACGGGATACCAAAGTGGTTAACGACAATCAGGCCGCCCCTATCTGGGCAAGGTTCTACGACCTGAAGACAGAAGAGCCGTTCTTCTGTGACCGTGACGGCATACCATGCAAGACCTTGGCAGAAATAGGACACGAACGCCGTAACGGATATGCATGGTACAGCTATGCCCCTGAATCACTGGAGAAACCATATGAAATATGGAAGAAGAAATATATGTAATACCGGAAAAATTTCGGGAAACTCAAAAATACCATGACAATAAAATCATAAAAAAAATGCCATAATATTTGAATTTATAAAAAATCCACGTATATTTGCATCAAACAATCAACAAAGTACTATTAATATGACAAATTCATTTGTAAATACATTGTTCTGGTGGCGCCACTTACTACTTCCAAAGTCGTAAGGCAATCAGTCATGTATATACAATTAAGATATTAAAAGGCTGTCGTACTTACGACAGCCTTTATTTTTTTACCATTATTAATGAAATAATCAATTCAAAATACAAATTAAGACTTATGAAAACGTATCAGGTAAACCAAGACGGCTATTACGGAGATTTCGGCGGAGCATATATTCCGGAAATCCTTCATCAGTGTGTAAAAGATCTGCAAGACGCATACCTTAAAGTACTGGAAAGTGACGATTTCAAGAAAGAATTCGCCCAATTGCTGAAAGACTACGTGGGACGTCCTTCTCCACTCTATCTGGCCCAGCGGCTTTCCGAAAAATACGGATGCAGAATCTATCTCAAGAGAGAAGACCTGAACCATACCGGAGCACATAAGATCAACAATGCTATCGGACAGATACTGCTGGCACGCAGGATGGGAAAGACACGGATCATTGCCGAGACCGGAGCAGGACAACACGGTGTAGCTACAGCTACCGTCTGCGCCTTGATGAATATGGAATGTGTAGTATACATGGGTAAAACCGATGTAGCCCGCCAGCACGTAAATGTAGAAAAGATGAAAATGCTAGGAGCTAAGGTAGAAGCCGTAACTTCGGGTAATATGACGCTGAAAGACGCTACGAACGAAGCTATCCGCGACTGGTGCTGCCATCCGGAAAATACTTACTATGTCATCGGATCAACCGTAGGTCCACATCCTTATCCGGATATGGTTGCCCGTCTTCAGTCTGTCATCAGCGAAGAAATCAAGAAACAGCTGGTAGAACATGAAGGAAGAGATTATCCCGACTACCTGTTCGCCTGTGTAGGAGGAGGCAGCAATGCTGCCGGAACAATCTATCATTACATTGATGATGAACGTGTAAAGATAGTGCTGGCCGAAGCCGGTGGAAAAGGTATTGAAACAGGTATGTCGGCTGCAACCATCCAATTAGGAAGATTGGGTATCATACACGGATCAAAGACTTTGATCATTCAGGATGAAGACGGACAGATCACCGAGCCATATTCCATTTCGGCAGGGCTCGACTATCCGGGTATCGGACCGATGCACGCCAACCTGGCCAAACAGCACAGAGCCTCAGTCTTTGCCATCAACGACGATGAAGCAGTAAAGGCGGCATACGAACTGACCCGGCTTGAAGGAATCATTCCGGCACTGGAATCGGCCCATGCCCTGGCAGCACTCGATAAAGTAAAGTTCAAACCGACAGACATTGTCGTACTTACGGTATCCGGACGTGGAGACAAGGATATCGAAACTTATCTTAACTATTATAAATGATTACCCACATGAAAACATATTCATATACAACTGCCCAGAAACTGATTTTGGGCGACCTGCATACTCCGGTAAGTACATACCTGAAGGTACGCGACCTGTTTGTACAAAGTGCATTAATGGAAAGTTCCGACTATCACGGAAGTGAAAACAACCGTTCTTTCATCGGACTGAACCCGATTGCCAACATAAGCGTCAGCCATGGTATTGTTACCTATACTTATCCCGACGGCACCCATGAAAAGGAACCCCTTACAGAAACATTCCGCGTAGAAGACGCCATCAACAAATTCCTGGCCTGCTTTCATGTGGAAGGAGAATACGCCAGATACTGCGGACTTTACGGATATACGACATTCAATGCAGTACACTACTTTGAAAATATACCGATCAAGGACAGCCGAGAATTCCGTAACGATGCACCGGATATCCTTTATATCTTATATAAATACCTGATCGTTTTCAACGATTTCAAGAATGAAATGGTGCTTATTGAAATGCAGAACGATCAGGAGCCGAGCCATATCAATGAAATAGAGAAGGCGATAAACAACCGTAACTATGCTACTTACCGGTTCCATGCCGTAGGAAACACCACCAGTCCGCTGACTGATGACGAACACAAGGCCAACATCAGGAAAGGTATCGCCCACTGCTTGCGCGGAGACGTATTCCAGATAGTCCTGTCACGGCGTTTCATCCAGAAATTCCAAGGCGACGACTTTACACTGTACCGTGCATTGAGAAGCATCAACCCGTCTCCATACCTGTTCTATTTCGATTTCGGCGGTTTCCGCATTTTCGGGTCATCACCCGAAACCCACTGTAAGATTGAGGATGGATGTGCAACCATAGACCCAATTGCAGGGACAACCCGCCGCAGCGGTGACAAGGAGACAGACAAGAAACTGACTGAAACATTACTGGCCGACCCGAAAGAGAATGCAGAACATGTAATGCTTGTTGACCTGGCCCGGAACGACTTGAGCCGCAACTGCCACAACACTCACGTAGAATTCTATAAGGAACCGCAATATTACAGCCATGTAATCCATCTGGTAAGCCGTGTCAGCGGAACATTGGACAACGGAGCCAACCCCATCAAGACTTTTATCGACACATTCCCGGCAGGAACATTGAGCGGAGCCCCAAAGATACGCGCTATGCAGCTGATCAGCGAAATAGAACCGCATTGCCGTGGAGCATATGGAGGCTGTATCGGTTTCATCGGACTGAACGGCAACCTGAACCAGGCAATCACCATCCGTACTTTCGTCAGCCGTAACAACGAACTCTGGTTCCAGGCCGGAGGCGGTATTACAGCCCTGAGCAACGAAGAAAATGAGCTGCAGGAAGTAAACAACAAACTGGGAGCACTAAAAAAAGCCATTTTACTGGCAGAAACAATCTAAACCGATCATAATACAAATACAATCATGAAAATTGTCATCATCGATAATTACGATTCATTTACATACAACCTCAGGCATCTGGTCAAGGAACTGGGATGTGAGGTTACCGTTCTGCGCAACGACAAATTCAAACTGGACGAACTTGAAAAATTCGACAAGATCCTATTGTCACCGGGACCGGGTATCCCGGAAGAAGCCGGTCTGCTGCTTGACGTTATCCGTACCTATGCAGGTAAAAAACCGATATTGGGAGTATGCCTCGGAGAGCAGGCTATCGGACAAGTGTTCGGCGGAAAGCTGACCAACCTCGACCATGTGTTGCATGGAATACAAAGTACAATAAAGATAGTCGCCGACGATTATCTCTTCGAGAATCTGCCCCGTGAAATTCTGGTCGGGCATTACCACTCATGGGTTGTCGACACCGACGGACTGCCCGACTGCCTCGAAATTACTGCAACCAGCAAACAAGGCTATATCATGGCACTGCGTCATAAAGAATACGACATACGGGGTATCCAGTTCCATCCGGAATCTGTCCTCACCCCCGACGGCAGACAAATCATCAAAAACTGGTTAAACCATTAACAGGAACTATCATTATGAAAGAGATACTTACAAGACTCTTCAACCATGAAGAGCTGACACAGGACGAAGCATATAGCTTGATGCAGAACATAACTTCAGGCAATTATAACGAAGTACAGATAGCTGCCTTACTGACCGTCTACCAGATGCGTTCGGCAAAAGTGGATGAAATCATCGGATTCAGGAAAGCACTGCTCGAAACCCGTATTCCCGTCAACCTTGACGCCTATAAGCCGATTGACATCGTAGGAACCGGAGGCGACGGAAAAAACACCTTCAACATTTCAACTTGCGCCTGTTTCATAGTAGCCGGCGCCGGTTATCACGTAGCCAAACACGGAAATTACGGTGCGACTTCTGTCAGCGGTGCCAGCAACGTGATGGAACAACACGGAGTAAAGTTCACCAACGATGAAAAGAAACTGGTCCGCTCCATCGAAGAATGTAACATGGCCTACCTGCATGCCCCTCTTTTCAATCCTGCCATGAAATACGTGGCACCGGTACGTAAGGCCATACAGGTACGTACCCTGTTCAACCTGCTCGGCCCGCTGATCAACCCGTGTCTGCCCGCCTACCAGTTATTAGGAGTTGCCGATCTGGCCCAAATCCGCCTGTACTCAAACACATTACGGCAGCTGGGTATCGGATTTGCGGTAGTAAACAGTCTGGACGGTTATGACGAAATTTCAATGACCAGTGAATTCAAGGTCATGACCAATCTGTATGAAACCATCTATACCCCTACCGACCTGGGCTTTTCAATGGCCAAAAGCCATGAACTGTATGGAGGCGATACCCCACAAGAAGCGGCACAGATTTTCGATGCCGTCCTGCAGAACCGGGCAACCCGGTCACAGACCGAATGTGTGCTCATAAACGCTTCTTTCGCCATCCAGGCAATGGAACCGGGGAAAACCATTGATGAATGTATCGGGATATCCAAAGAATCACTGGAAAGCGGAAAAGCATGGAAAGCATTCAAGAAATTCGTTGAATTGAACAGCTAACCTTTATTTACACAAAAACAAAAGAATCATGGACAAGAAAGATATATTAACTGAAATCATGGAGCATAAACGTACGGAAATAGCCCGGCAGCAGGAAGTCGTATCATACGACTTCCTTGAAGCCCACTGTTCCGACTGTCAGAAACTGCGCAGCATGAAATCAAGTCTGGCCTCTTCACCTTCCGGCATCATCGCCGAATTCAAACGCCGCTCGCCTTCAAAAGGCTGGATCAAGCAGGAAGGTGATCCTGCCGTCATACCTCACAGCTACCAGACGGCCGGAGCTTCGGCCCTTTCCATACTGACCGACAGCCAGTTCTTCGGCGGCTCCCTGAAAGATATCAAGACAGCCCGTCCTACAGTCGACATTCCGATTCTGAGAAAAGATTTCATCTTCTGCGACTACCAGCTCCTGCAGGCCAAGGCAACCGGTGCCGATGCCGTGTTACTGATTGCCGCCTGTCTGGAAACCGGTGAATGTCGTACACTGGCACAGAAGGCGCACGAACTGAACCTGGAAGTACTGCTGGAAATCCATCAGGAAAGTGAATTAGGGCATGTAAATGAATTTGTAGACATGGTAGGCGTAAACAACCGTAACCTGGGAACCTTCCACACCGATGTGGAAAATTCGTTCCGCCTGGCAGAAAAGCTACCCAAAGACATGCTGCTGGTTTCGGAAAGCGGAATTTCCAGTCCGGAAACCATCGTACAACTCAGAAAAGCCGGTTTCCGGGGATTCCTGATAGGAGAATCCTTCATGAAGACCCACGATCCCGGAGAAACATTACGGAATTTTATAAAAGGAATAGAATCATGCTAGTCAAAGTCTGTGGTATGAAAGATCCGGACAATATCCGAGCTGTAGAAGCATCGGGAGCCGACTGGATGGGATTCATCTTTTATGAACGCTCCCCCCGTTTCGTATCCTCTCCGCCTGCCTATCTCCCGGAATCGGTGAAACGCGTAGGGGTGTTTGTCAATTCACCCTATGAATATATCCTCCGCCAAGGAGATAACATGAAACTGGACATCATCCAGCTGCATGGAAATGAAACTCCCCAAATGTGCAGAAGGTTGCAGGAAAAAGGATACAAAATCATCAAGTCTTTTTCACTGGAAAATGTAAATGACCTGCAGAAGACCGGTCCTTACACTACCTGTTGCGACTATTTCCTGTTTGACACCCCGTGCAGCAGCTATGGGGGATCCGGAAAGAAATTCAACTGGGATCTGCTGGCAGAATACCAAGGAGGAATCCCGTTCATCCTAAGCGGTGGACTCAATCCCGACAGCCTGGACGACCTGAAACAGTTCAATCATCCCCGATGGGCGGGTATCGATCTGAACAGCGGATTCGAAACGTCTCCAGCACTCAAAGACATAAAGACATTGAAAACATTTATCAAGAACTTCAAAACATCAGCACTATGAACCGTATCAATGAATTATTCAACCGGAAAAAAAACAATATACTTTCACTTTACTTCTGTGCAGGCACCCCTACTTTCGAGGGCACTGCCCAGACTATCCGGACACTGGAAGAAAAAGGTATCGACATGATTGAAATAGGTATACCTTTCAGTGATCCGATGGCCGACGGACCGGTCATCCAGGACGCATCCGTCCATGCACTGAAAAACGGTATGACCTTGCGTAAACTGTTCGGCCAGCTCAAGGATATCCGGCAGACGACAACCATCCCCCTGATTCTGATGGGATACCTTAACCCGATCATGCAATACGGTTTCGACAACTTCTGCAAAAGCTGCCAGGAATGTGGAATCGACGGCATGATCATCCCCGACCTTCCATACAAGGACTACATGGAAGAATATAAACCCATATCCGACAAATACGGGCTACGTGTCATCATGATGATCACACCCGAAACCAGTGAAGACCGTATCCGAAACATCGACGGACATACCGACGGGTTTATCTATATGGTTTCTTCAGCCGCCACGACCGGAGCACAGAAAGACTTCAATGAACAGAAACAGGCTTATTTCCGCCGGATAGAGGCCATGAACCTGAAAAATCCGCGTATGATCGGTTTCGGCATCTCAAACAAACAGACCTATGAGGCTGCAGCTTCACACGCAGCCGGATGTATTATCGGAAGCAAATTCGTAACCTTGCTGGAGGAGGAAAAAGGAGATGCGGCAAAAGCTGTCGACCGACTGAAAGAAGCCCTGAATTCGTAAACAGCATCAATCAATATATAAACATCAGAAGGCATGTTTTGTCGTATTTGAATCTCATATTTATTCAAAGGAAACAAAACAATGCCTTCTTTTTTTGTTTTTCAATGAACCGAAGAGTCTTTTTCTGACAAATATTTCATATAACCAATAATTTAGACTAACTTTGTCAGCAAACAATGCATTATGAATATAATTGAACCTGACTTCCCTTCCGTTTTGTTAATATACACCGGAGGAACTATCGGAATGATCGAAAACCCCGAAACCGGGGCTTTGGAAGCCTTTAATTTTGACCAGCTCGAAGAAAACGTTCCTGAGCTGAAACGCTTCAATTACCGCATCGCTTCCTATCAGTTCACCCCTCCCATCGACTCGTCCGACATGGAACCTCCATTGTGGGCAAAACTTGTAAAGATCATCCATTACAATTATGACAATTTCGACGGTTTCGTAATCCTTCACGGTACCGACACCATGGCTTATACGGCATCGGCACTGAGCTTCATGCTCGAAAACCTGAGCAAGCCCGTCATCCTTACCGGAAGCCAGCTACCCATCGGGGTTCTCCGTACCGACGGAAAAGAAAACCTGATAACTTCCATTGAAATTGCCGCCGCCAAACATCCCGACGGCACAGCCGTAGTGCCCGAAGTCTGCATCTTTTTCGAGAACCAACTGCTGAGAGGTAACCGTACCACTAAAATAAATGCTGAAAACTTCAATGCGTTCCGCTCATACAACTACCCGTCTTTGGCTACAGCAGGTATCCACATCAAATATGAATACGACCGGATTCTGAAGGCAAAAAATAACCTGCCTCTGCATCCGCATTACGTATTCGACACCAATGTACTGGTGCTTACCATCTTCCCCGGAATCCAGGAGAAACTGGTCAATACCATCCTGCATACTCCCGGACTGAAGGCTGTAGTACTGAAGACCTTCGGATCGGGGAACGCCCCACAGAAGGAATGGTTTATCCGCCTGCTGAAAGAAGCGACCGACCGCGGCATCGTCATAGTCAACATAACACAATGTCAGACAGGTATGGTGGAAATGGCACGTTACGAAACCGGACTTCACCTGCTCGATGCCGGTGTAATCAGCGGATACGACGCAACGGTAGAATGTGTGCTGACCAAGCTGATGTTCCTGCTCGGACACGGACTCAGCCCACAGGAAGTACGCTATGAAATGGGCCATTGTCTCTGCGGAGAATTCACACGCCCCGCATTGTAACCCTTTTGTAATACATATTTCATAGCGGCGAAATAAAGATCCACGATTTTTGCAGAAAACAAAAAACAGAATAATTATGAACGATTACCGTATTCTTGTTGTAGACGACGAAGACGACCTCTGCGAAATTCTAAAGTTCAACCTTGAAATGGAAGGTTACAGAGTGGATACCGCCAACTCGGCCGAAGAAGCCCTCAAAATGGACCTTACACAATATAGCCTGTTGCTGCTGGATGTCATGATGGGAGAAATTTCCGGATTTAAAATGGCACGTATGATGAAAAACAACAAAGATACGGCCGATATCCCTATCATTTTCATTACGGCCAAAGATACCGAAAACGATACCATCACCGGTTTCAACCTGGGAGCCGACGACTATATTTCAAAACCGTTCTCCCTCCGTGAAGTCATCATGCGTGTAAAGGCCGTACTGCGCCGGACGGCTTCCGTGCATATCAAGGAAGAAGAACAGCTCCAATACAAAGGGCTGGTCATCAATGTTCCGCAGAAAAAAGTGACCATAGACGGAAACGAAGTATCGCTTACCAAGAAAGAATTTGAAATCCTGCTGCTGCTGGTACAGAACCAGAGCCGTGTGTTCTCACGCGAAGATATCCTGGCTAAGGTATGGAATGATGAGGTATATGTGCTTGACCGTACCATCGATGTAAACATCACCCGCCTGCGCAAGAAAATCGGTGAATACGGGAAATATATCGTAACCCGTCTGGGATACGGCTACTGTTTCGAATGTGAATAAACCAGACTTTCCCCATCATGACAAAGCTAACGTACCGCCTGTTACCTTTCAGCCGCCGGCTGTTCCTTACGGTCATGCTCCTGTTCATAGCTGTAACCGTATGTTTCATGACTTTCCAGTACCAACGAGAGAAGGAATACAAGTGCGACCTGCTGAATACCCAACTCCAGAACTACAATGTCCTGCTGTATGATTTCCTGTCGATTACAGGAACGGAAAACATTGATTCAATGCAGAATTTCGTAGCTATGCACATGATACCCAACCTGCGTGTCACTCTGATAGAGCCCGACGGTAGGGTGATCTACGACAATACGGAAAGGGATGTGAGCAACTTTCCGAACCATATTTCCCGCAAGGAAGTGCAGGAAGCCTTGTCATACGGAAGCGGATACGCAATAAACCGCCATTCGGAAACGGTAGAAGGTGAAGATTTCTTCTATTCGGCCCAATATTTTCCCAAGAAACAACTGGTCATACGCTCGGCACTCCCCTATAACCTGAGTATGAGCGAACACCTGAAAGTGGACTCCAGATACCTTTGGTTCACCCTGGTAGTCAACCTGCTGATCATTTCCATCTTTTACCGCTATACCCGTAAACTTGGAAAATCCATCACACAGCTCCAACGTTTTGCCTACAAGGCCGACCATAACGAACCGATCGACATGGATATTCTGGAAAGATTTCCCAAAAATGAACTGGGAGAAATCTGCCAGCACATCATAACCATCTACAAACGTCTGCATAAAGCCAAAGAAGCTCTCTATATAGAACGTGAAAAACTGATATCACACCTGCAGACTTCCCACGAAGGACTGGGAGAATTTACCAGAGAAAGGAATGAGATTCTGGTAAACGACCTCTTTACCCAATATGCCAATACCATCTCCGACCATAATCTCGGGTCTACCGAAGAGGTATTCGACATAGCGGAATTTACCCCTATCAAGAATTTTCTGGACAAGAACCAGAACAGCGGAAAAGAAGAGAAAAGACTGGCTCTCCACATCGACAAGAACGGCCGCTCCTTCTCGGTAGAATGTATTATCTTCCAGGACCATTCGTTCGAAATCTCCATTATCGACGTGACACAGGAAGAAGAACAGGCCCGTCTCAAACGGCAGCTCACGCAGAATATCGCACACGAACTGAAAACTCCGGTAAGCAGCATACAGGGATACCTCGAAACGATACTGAACAACAAGAATCTTCCCGAAGCGACCATGAGAAGCTTCCTGGAACGCAGTTATGCACAAAGTAACCGACTGACATTCCTGCTCAGAGACATTTCAGTCCTCACCCGGATGGATGAAGCACCTAACCTGGTAGAAAAAGAAAAGGTAAACATCAGCCAGATTGTAGCCAACATGCTGAACGAAGTGGCAATGGGACTGGAAGAGAAACAGATGACGGTAGTCAACAAATTACCGCAAAACCTGACCATTCTGGGAAACAGCTCACTGCTATATTCCATATTCCGCAACCTGACCGACAATGCCATCGCTTATGCCGGCATAGGAGTACAAATCACAATCGACTGTTTCCGGGAAGATGAAAAATGTTATTATTTCAGTTTCTCCGATACCGGTGTAGGAGTTGCGGAAGAACATCTGAACCGCCTGTTCGAACGTTTCTACAGGGTAGACAAAGGACGCTCACGCAAACTCGGAGGAACCGGACTGGGACTGGCTATCGTCAAGAATGCCGTCCTCTTCCATGGAGGAACCATCTTCGCGAAAAATAATCCGAAAGGCGGACTGGAATTTGTCTTTACATTACAGAAGAACAAGGAAAACAGTTAACGGGGCAAGACACTCCACGTACATACGAAATCCGGATGGACCCAATAGTGTATTCCGAAAGCGTAATGCCATGGAGTACGGAATTCAGAGGCCCTCATCATCCCCTCATCGTGGAGCGGGAAAGGCAGAATACGCAGATGTTCCTTAAAATCGACTTCCGGCTCATCCATCAGCTTGTACATCGTTTCTTTAGCCGACCAGTGCAGCAGTCTCTGGCAAACGGTAGGTGCCGGTTCGTCATCACGTATAAAACGCGGCATAATCTTGTTCACCCGATCTGAAAAATACTCGATGTCTATCCCCACCCGGTCGGTCGGATGTATCCCTACGGCCACATAACCTCTGGTATGCGATATGGAAACGGAAAAAGAACGGTCATCCAGATAAGGACGGCCCGACGGATAATGTCCTATCCGCTTTTCCTCCCCACCACACAGATGCTTCAATAACACCCTTACGGCCAGATACTCCATCTTCCGCGAATCAGCCCTCAAACAGGCCAATTCACTGTCGTACGGAAGGGAAGAAAGCAGCATGGAACGCAATTCACCGGCCTGTTCCAGCACCTGCCATACGGCAAATGTCCCGCCGTCACACTCCCACTTCTTCAACAAAGGCATATCATTTCTCTTTCTTTACCTCCGGCTTGACAGGATTCACTACCACCTTCACCTTTACAATACGGCGGGCATCCATCTCCAATACCTCAAAACGGTAATTATTGTAATTGATGACTTCATGCAGCACCGGGAATTCTCCTTTAAGCTCCAGCAGCAGGCCGGCCAATGTATCCGCATCACCCGCTACACGCTCAAATTCATCGGCATCGATATCCAGTACCTTGTAGAAATCCGAGAGCAAGGTCTTTCCCTCAAAGATATAGACACCTTCCGAAAGTTTCACGTAGGTACGTTCCTCATCATCATACTCATCGTTTATCTCACCCACAATCTCTTCTATGATGTCTTCCATGGTGACAAGACCCGATGTGCCGCCGAACTCATCGACCACAATGGCAATGTGTATCTTGTTTTTCTGGAAATCACGGAGCAGGTCATCGATCATTTTCGTCTCCGGAACAAAATAAGCGGGACGTATCAGGTTCTGCCACTTGAAGTCAGCGCCCTTATCCACATAAGGAAGCAGATCCTTTATGTACAGGATGCCCTTTATGTTGTCACGCGACTCCTTGTAGACCGGAATCCGCGAATATGCATTGTCTACCACACATTTCAATACGTCACTGAACGATGTGTCAATATCCAGGTCCACCATATCCAGGCGGGAAGTCATAACCTCTTTCGCCGTCTCTTCCCCAAAACGGATTATCCCTTCCAGCATATTGCTTTCTTCCGAAATTTCATTCTTGTCGGTCAGCTCCAACGCCTGTGAAAGCTCATCCACCGAAATGTTCGGGGCTTTCTGCTTCTGGGCCAGACGGTTGATCAGAAAAGTGGAGTGTACAAGCAGCGCCGATACCGGCTTGAATACCCAGCGGAGAAAGTAGATGACCGGAGCTGCCTTGCGGCAGAAAGAAAGCGTGTGCTGCGCCGAATAGATTTTCGGCATGATCTCACCGAAAAGCAGCAGCAGGAAAGTCAGCACAACCGTTATCAGCAGGAATTCCAGTACCTGGGCATTCCCGAAGTCAATCACACTGGCAAAGAAATAATTGCACAGCATGATAATGGTTACATTAACAAAATTATTGGATATAAGGATGGTTGCCAGTAAATATTCCGAATCACCGAGCAATGCCTTGATACGCGAATCCGACGGATGTTCCTCTCCGTCAATCTTGCTCAGGTCGGATGGCGACAAGGAAAAGAACGCTATTTCGGATGCCGAAACAAAACCGGAAGCATACAGTAAAACAGCCGCCAGAATAATAGCTACGACAGCTCCTGCGGTAGGAGGAGTGACGGTTACTCCGTCACACAGATTCTGCCAAAAAGATAAATACGAGTCAGGGTCCAAGGAAATAAAATTTAGTTAAACATCAAATTACTCAGAAAGGCAGGTCATCCGAAGCGTCAGATGCCGGCGTCTGCACTGAAGGTTGCGGCTGGGGCTGTACAGAAGGCTGAGGC
The DNA here is from genome assembly GCF_900128495.1 of Bacteroides ilei. Classification (GTDB taxonomy): domain Bacteria; phylum Bacteroidota; class Bacteroidia; order Bacteroidales; family Bacteroidaceae; genus Phocaeicola; species Phocaeicola ilei. The sequence goes on along the minus strand of NZ_LT635801.1, from coordinate 1,054,522 downwards.
TGGGAAGCGGGTGCCTGCTGTGCCTGGCGTGGGGTCAACATTTCCATATTGTCTGCAAAGATCTCAACCACATAACGCTTGATACCGTTCTGGTCGTCATAAGACCGTGAACGGATTTTGCCTTCAATATAGAGCTTGTCGCCTTTATGAACATATTTTTCGGCTGTCTCGGCCAGTCCGCGCCACAATACGATGTTGTGCCACTCGGTACGTTCGGGTACCTGCGTGCCGTTAGCCAGCGTATATCCGCGGTCTGTCGTCGCCAGCGGGAAAGTGGCTACAGCCACTCCACTGTCCAAATATCTCACATCCGGGTCTTTACCCACATTTCCGATCAACTGAACTTTGTTTAATGACATAATCTTTCTAATTCTATTTATTGGGTTTCAAAATTAAAGAAAAAAAACGAGAAACCAAACGCGATACCGGAAATTTATGTAAATCTGCTGTCAGCACTTTCCGGTACGGACCGCATATCATATCCCCCTCACGTATTTCCACTTCATAGCAGGAGGCATGTATCACCCGGTGTGACAGGACGTGCTTCACATTCTTCTCCACCAGGCCGGTCCGCAATACCGTACACCCTTCAAAAAGTCTTTTCCATTCCTCGGACCCCGACAGGTTTTCTTCTTCGGGCAGTGCAGCGGTTTCCATCAGCGGCATTTCATAAAGGTTTTTCCAGATATCATCTCCGGTCCTCTTATGTATAAACGTAAAGTCGCCCGAAATAATGAACAGATAAGTGAAAAAACGTTCCGAAACTTTCGTTTTATGCTGTTTCACGGGGAGGCGGTCCACCCATCCCTTCTGAAGGGCCACACATGAGTCCGACAAAGGGCAGAACATGCAGGACGGCGACGAGGGCGTACATTGCAGCGCCCCGAAATCCATGATCGCCTGGTTGTACAAGGCCGGATCTTCCTTTACCAGCAGTTCTTCGGCAAGTTCCCGGAAGTAGTTCTTCCCTTTCACCGAATCTACCGGCATGTCTATCCCCATCCAGCGGGAAAGTACCCGGTACACGTTTCCGTCTACCACCGCACAAGGCAGTCCGAAGGCGAATGAACAGATGGCGGCGGCCGTATAGTCGCCCACCCCTTTCAGCCTGCGCACTTCTTCGTACGTATCGGGGAAATACCCCTTTCCGGCTATTTCACGGGCGGCGGCATGCAGGTTCCGGGCGCGCGAATAATACCCCAGTCCCTGCCAGTACTTCATCACCTCGTCTTCACCGGCCTCGGCCAGGGAATTCACGTCGGGAAAACGCCGGATGAACCTGCAGTAATAATCATATCCCTGAGCTACCCGGGTCTGCTGCAGGATGATTTCCGAGACCCAGATCCTATAAGGATCTTTTGTATTTCTCCAGGGCAGATCGCGCCCGTTTTCCTTATACCATTCCATTATACGTACTCCGAAAGATGCCATCCGATTCCTATTATTTTAAAATGTAAAACTGCTGTAACCGCCTGCAAAAATAGGGCTTTTATCGATGAGCTTCATACTTTTTTATAAAATTTGTCTGTGAGAAATTTCTTAAAGAGCAAGAAAAGCTATATATTTGCAGTCCAAAAAATTAAGATAACGTATAACAATAATTATTAGGAGCAATGACTAAAGCAGATATCGTAAACGAAATTGCTAAAAACACAGGTATTGACAAACAGACAGTATTAACGACCCTGGAAGCATTCATGGATTCAGTCAAAGGGTCTTTGTCTAAAGATGAGAATGTATACCTCCGCGGCTTCGGTAGTTTCATCGTCAAGAAAAGAGCTCAGAAAACGGCACGGAACATCTCAAAAAATACTACCATCATTATCCCGGAACACAATATTCCGGCATTCAAACCAGCTAAGACATTTACTCTTTCAGTAAAAAAATAATTAACATTTAGTATTAACCTAATAAAATTTTTGAAGCTATGCCAAGCGGAAAGAAAAGAAAAAGACATAAAATGTCTACTCACAAACGTAAAAAAAGACTGAGAAAGAACAGACATAAAAGCAAAAAATAATTGTTAGTCTGTCCGACTTCAATAAAGAACAAACTTGCAAAGAGCTTTTCGATAGTCTTTCAAGTTTGTTCTTTGTGTATAGTCTTGAATTCACCACAGAGGAAACAAGGCGGCACTGTCATTCCAGACATGGTTGCAACTCATGCCCTCCGTGATGATTATTTTCATTAACATTAAACCTAAGTAACAAGTGACAAGCGAATTAGTTGTAGACGTACAGCCCAAAGAGATCTCCATAGCCCTTCTTGAAGACAAGAACCTGGTTGAATTCCAGAAAGAGGAGCGGAATCTTTCCTTCTCGGTAGGCAACATGTACCTGGGAAAAGTCCGTAAACTGATGCCGGGACTGAATGCCTGTTTCGTTGATGTGGGCTTCGAAAAAGACGCTTTCCTTCATTACTTGGACCTGGGACCTCAATTCCACTCTTACCAGAAGTATCTGAAACAAGTTGTCAGCGACAAAAAGAAACTGTACCCGATGGCGAAAGCTTCCATGCTGCCCGACATCGACAAGGACGGAGCCATAACATCCGTTCTGCAGCAGGGACAGGAAGTCATCGTGCAGATTGTCAAGGAACCTATTTCGACCAAGGGACCGCGTCTCACTTGCGAACTCTCGTTCGCCGGACGCTATCTTGTACTCATCCCTTTCAACGACAAGGTTTCCGTGTCTCAGAAAATCAAGTCGGGCGAAGAGCGCGCCCGCCTCAAACAGCTGCTCCAAAGCATCAAGCCCAAGAACTTCGGGGTCATCGTACGTACCGTAGCCGAAGGGAAACGTGTGGCCGAGCTGGACGCCGAGCTGAAAGTGTTGCTGAAACATTGGGAAGAAACCATCACAAAAGTACAGAAGGCCACCAAACTGCCTTCACTGGTATACGAAGAGACAAGCCGTACCGTAGCCATGCTGCGCGACCTGTTCAACCCCTCGTATGAAAATATTTATGTAAACGACGAAGCCGTTTACAACGAAGTAAAAGATTATGTAGCGTTGATCGCCCCCGAACGGACGAATATTGTCAAACTCTACAAAGGTCAGCTTCCCATCTTCGACAACTTTGCCATTACCAAACAGATCAAGTCGTCATTCGGAAAGACCGTCTCCTACAAGAGCGGAGCCTATCTGATCATCGAGCATACCGAAGCCCTGCACGTAGTCGACGTGAACAGCGGCAACCGTTCCAAATCGGCCAATGGTCAGGAAGCCAATGCACTCGACGTCAATCTGGGCGCTGCCGATGAGTTGGCACGCCAGCTTCGGTTAAGAGATATGGGAGGTATCATCGTGGTCGACTTCATCGACATGAACCTTGCCGAAAACCGCCAGAAACTCTATGAACGCATGTGCCAGAACATGCAGAAGGACCGGGCGAAACATAACATCCTCCCGCTGAGCAAATTCGGCCTGATGCAGATAACCCGCCAGCGGGTACGTCCGGCTATGGACGTGAAGACCGACGAAGACTGTCCTACCTGCTTCGGTAAAGGCAAGATCAAACCTTCCATCCTGTTTACAGATACTCTGGAAAGTAAAATTGACTACCTGGTCAACAAGCTGAAGGTAAAGAAATTTACGTTGCACATCCATCCTTATGTAGCGGCCTATGTCAATCAAGGCATCGTATCCTTGAAACGCAAATGGCAGATGAAGTATGGATTCGGCATCAAAGTGATTCCCAACCAGAACCTCGCCTTCCTGGAATATAAATTCTATAACGAGAAAGGTGAAGAGATAGACATGACTGAGGAATTCGAAATCAAATGACATTGAAAACCCATAAAAAAACGCCCCGACATGAATCGGGGCGTTTTTTATGAATTATATCTTTCTGTCCTGTTACCGGACTTCAAGGTTCTCCGCTTCCGCATCAGCAGACTCTTACCCATTTCCGTTCCAGCTCCACAGCCTTCGGGAACAGAATGTTATTCTCCAGATGGATATGCTCATAGAGTGCGTCTACAAATTCCTTCAGCTGCTGCATGACAAGTCGGTAGCTTGCGCATCCGTCGGCCGGAGCCGTAAAATTGTCTGTCAAACCGGCTACCCGGTGATAACGGTCACCTTCCCCTTCATGCTCCATACGCATCACACGGATGGGATTCGATACCGTACCGCAATGCATCTGTCCGATAGGACGGCCGGCTTCCGAAGCCTCAAACAGTTCCAGCAGATAAGGGAAGAGCACATTCTCTTCTTTCTGCAGGTGCTGCTCAAGTTCCTGCAACGATTCCACAAACAGCTCTTTCACCTCGTGCAATTCCGGATGCCTGCCGCCATGCACCGACTCCACCTTTTCCAGCAGTTCCAGTATACCCGGACCTTCCCTGCGGATTCCTCTGTGATGAATCTTCAATATGTAGTCTATCAGCAGATCAAGCGGCCACGATGCGAACTCACCGGCCACCGGACGGGCATCCCCGGCTGCTTCCAGGGCTGCAGCCACTTCTTCTACCGATACTCCGTTCCCGGCACATGCAGCTTCCAGAGGTGTGTCACCGTGACAACAGAAATCAATTCCGTATTGTGCGAAGACACGGGCCGCAGCATAGTTGCCGGCAACAATTTTTCCTACTTCTCTTTCATACATCTTTTCTTTTTCCATATGCATTTTGATAGAATGTTTATCCTTTTTCCTTGTTTCACGCTGCAAATATCCCTATTCTACACGGAAAATTCTGTCACCTATGTTACAATCCGGAATTTTTTTATAAATCATACCACAAGTCAACCATTATTTTAACCGATATCTTTGTTCATCCTATACTTTTTTTCATTACTTTTGCCTCATGTTATCATTTTAATGTTAAAATCATGAAAGTCTATAGCACAATTCTTCTTATCGGACTAGCTTTCTCGCAATTTGTCAACGCACAAAATCCAGTCCATTATGATCCGGACTGCTGTACCAGTATCATGGTAGGCCGGAATGCCACAACCGACGGTTCCGTCATCACCAGCCATACCTGCGACAGCTGGTACCGTACCTGGGTGAACATCGAACCCGCCCATGACTATCCCAACGATACCATCATGGAAATTTACGACGGACGTATGCATACCGAATCGGCAACCGACCAGACCAACCTGAAGATTAAAGGTACCATTCCACAGGCACGTCATACCTATTCATTCCTCGATACAGCCTATCCCTGCATGAACGAAAAACAGCTGGCTATGGGAGAAACCACCATCAGCGGACGCGATACCCTCTATAACAAGAAAGGCATGTTCCGCATCGAAGAGCTTGCACGGGTGGCCCTGCAGCGCTGTACCACAGCACGCGAAGCCATCACCCTCATGGGAAAGCTCATCAAGGAATACGGATACGGTGATTCCGGCGAATGTCTGACCATTGCCGACCCGAAAGAAGTATGGCACTTCGAGGTGTTCGGTGAAGGCCCCGACAAAGTAGGCGGTGTCTGGGCTGCCGTACGTATCCCCGACGATGAAGTGGGTGTATCGGCCAACATCCCCCGTATCAGTACACTGAATCTGGACGACAAAGACAACTACATGGCTTCGGAAAACGTATTTAGCGTGGCAAAGAAACTGAAACTCTGGGACGGAAAGGAACCGTTCAAGTTCTGGAAAGCCTACGGAGGCCCCAACTACTCCGGAAAGATGAAGGCTTTCAGCGTCCGTGAATACTTTATCCTGAGCACTCTGGCCCCGTCGCTCAAGCTGAGCATGGACGCCGAAGAGCTTCCCTTCAGCGTAAAACCCGAAAAGAAACTGAGCGTATCCGATGTGCTGGCTTTCTTCCGCCAGACCTATGAAGGTACGGAACTGGAAAACATACGCAACCTGAAGGTTGTCGAGAAGGACAGAAAGACAGGAAAGACAGATACCATCATCAGTCCGGCAGCCAACCCCTGGATGCGCCCGGACGAAATCAAGATGCTGAACGGCATCCGCGAAAACGCAGTCACATCCAACCGTAACATAGCCGTACCCCAATGTGCCTACGCTACCGTCATCCAGCTCCGCGGCTGGCTCCCCGACGCTGTAGGCGGTGTATGCTGGTTCAGCATGGACAATCCGGGACAGAGTCCGCGTGTACCTATCTTCTGCGGTACAACCGACCTGCCGGCCATCTACAAGATCTGCGGAAACCACCGCTACCGCGAAGACGCAGCCCTCTGGCACTACCGCCGCGCCAACAAGCTGGCTACCGTACGCTGGGGAAATGCCCGCGGCATCATGGAAAAGAACATTCTCCACTTCGAGAAGAAAGGACTGTCCGAACTCCCGACGGTGGAAGCTACCTACCAGCGCATCCTGAAGGAAGAGGGAGAAACGGCAGCCAAGGCTTACCTTACCGGCTATACCACCGACTTTATCGGAGCCACCATACTCCGCTGGGATGAAATGGCAGCCAAATACTGGAACGACTACCGCTTCGGATTCTAAAGGACAATATAGGAAACCAACAACTGAAAACGCATAAAATATGAAAACAAGAACTCTTACATTTGCCGCCCTGCTGTTCGCTTCGGCAACATTATGGGCACAAGACGGTTACCGTTTCACTACCGTCGTCAACCAGAAAGTGACACCGGTAAAGAACCAGGCTTCTACAGGAACCTGCTGGTGCTTCGCCACCACTTCCTTCATTGAAGCCGAACTGCTCCGTCAGGGAAAAGGCGAATACGACTTGTCTGAGATGTACATCGTACGCCAGAAATACCTGAACCAGCTGGAAGACAATTTCATGCGCCACGGACGTGGTAACATCGGACAGGGAAGTATCTCACCGAGCTGGTTCACCGCCTTCGAACAGGTAGGAATCGTTCCCGAGGAAGTGTACAGCGGCATCAACTACGATTCCAAGACACATAACCACAAGGAACTGGCCGGATACCTGACAGCCATCGGCAAGGAAGCCGTGAAGTTGCGCCAGGCCAGCCCCGAATACAAGGAGCTCATCAACAGCCTGTTCGACATCTACATGGGCAAGCTCCCCGAAAAGTTCACCTACAAGGGAAAGGAATATACCCCGAAGAGCTTTGCCGAAAGCCTGGGCATCAACCCCGACGACTACGTGATGCTTACCAGCTTCACCCACAAGCCTTATTACCTCCCGTTCGAAGTCGAGATTCCCGACAACTGGGAACACGCCCGGATGTACAACCTTCCGCTCGATGAAATGATGGCGGCTACCGACCATGCCCTCGAAAGCGGCTATACCGTAGCCTGGGACGGTGACGTGAGTGAAAAAGGATTCTCCTTCAAGAACGGCGTAGCCATCAACCCGGAAGTGGGAAACATCGACGAGTTCAAGGATACCGACCGTGCCCGCTTCGAGAAGATGGATCCGAACGAACGCCTGGAAGAGATCTACAAGTTCAAGCAGCCATATCCGGAAGTCAACGTGACTCCCGAAATCCGTCAGGCCGGCTATGAATCGGGCGCAACGACCGACGACCACCTGATGCACCTCACCGGAATAGCCAAGGACCAGAACGGTACCAAGTACTACATCACCAAGAACTCCTGGGGTACGGAACGCAACGCCTTCGGCGGTTATCTCAACATGTCGGAAAGCTTCGTACGCGCCAAGACCATCTACGTGCTGATGCACAAGGATGCCCTGACAAAAGAGATGAAGAAAAAACTGGGTATCAACTGATTTGAAGAGACCGCTCATGAAAAGCAGACTGCTTCTACCATACATGGCTGCCGCCCTTCTGGGCAGCAGCCATTTTTCCGTTGCTGCGGCCCAGACCGGGAAAAGCTTTTTCCCCGCAAGCAGTGAACAGATCGTGTATATGGGACGCACCAGCCATACCTACCCCGATTCCGTGCGGTTCACCTACCCGGGAGTAACCATATCCGCCAATTTCGAAGGCACCTTCCTGCAGATGAAGACACGCCGTGGAAGCGGGTCGTTCATGGTCGAGATTGACCGCCAGCCGGCCATCCGTGTTACGGCATACCAGAACGATTCCGTCGTCACGCTGGCCGAAGGACTGGCAGATACGGTACACAGCGCACGCATCATGTATGTACTGGAAGGGTATCGCATCAAACCGGCCTTCCTGGGCTTCTACCTCGACAAGGGACGCAAGCTCGCCCCCGCCCCCCAGTTGCCCGGACGACGCATCGAATTCATAGGCAACTCCATCACCTGCGGCTACGGCGTGGAGTCGGAGAATCCCCGCGACCCGTTCACTTACGAGACCGAGAACCATTACTACACCTATGCGGCCCTTACCGCCCGCGCCCTCAACGCACAGCACCTGGTGGTGGCCCGCTCCGGCATCGGAATCTACCGTAACTATAACGGCCCCGTAACCGGAAGCCCCGACTGCCTGCCCGCCATGTATGAACAGACCCTGTTTACCGACCCTTCGGAGGAATGGGACCACAGCCGGTTCACCCCCGATGTAGTCTGTATCAACCTGGGTACCAACGATACCGGCGCCGGCAAATACGACATGCGCCTGCTTACCGACGCATACCGCCAGTTCCTGAAACGCCTCCGCCAGCATTATCCACACGCCAAGATCGTGTTGCTCAGCGGGTCCATGATGAGAGGCCGGCAGCTTGCCGACGTAAAGAAAGCCATGGATACCGTGGCCGACGAGCGCAGAAAGGAAGGCGACACGGAGATATACCGCTTCGACATGTCACCGCAGACCGGATCACTCGGCTACGGGGCATCCTATCACCCGAGCCGCCGGCAGCAGATGAAAATGGCGGCCGAGCTCACCGCCTACCTCCGCCGGATTACAGGATGGGACTGACGTCTCATCCCTTTATGACAGTGTCAATAGCCTGAAGCTCTTCGGCATCGAACGAGGTGTTCCGCAAGGCCTTCAGGTTATCGGCTAACTGTTCCACCGAACTGGCCCCCACGATAACCGAAGTCACCAGCCCGTCTTTCAGCAGCCAGGCCAGAGCCATCTCGGCCAGCGTCTGTCCGCGGCGTGCAGCCAGACTGTCCAGGTCTCTGATCTTGCGGAGCATGTCTTCCGTAAGCGCCTCTTTTTTCAGGAAACCTCCGCGCGCTATACGCGAATCTTCCGGAATACCGTTCAGGTAACGTCCGGTAAGCAATCCCTGCGCCAGCGGCGAAAAGGCCACAAAACCGGCCCCATTCTCCTGGGCCTCCTTCAGTATCCCCGCCTCTTCCGGAGCCCGGTCCAGCATGTTATACCGTCCCTGGTACAGCAGGCACTGCACATCCCGTTCCTTCAGGTACCGGTAGGCAAAACGGGCGGCCTCGGGCGGGTATTTCGAGATTCCCACATAAAGCGCCTTCCCCTGACGTACCATATCCACCAGCGTCTGCAACGTCTCCTCCAGCGGTGTTTCCGGATCATAGCGGTGCGAATAGAAGATATCCACATAATCCAGGTTCATCCGTTTCAGACTCTGGTCCAGACTGGCCGTCAGCGACTTGCGCGACCCCCAGTTGCCGTAGGGTCCGGGCCACATGTCGTGCCCCGCCTTGGTAGCTATGAACAGCTCGTCGCGGTACGGTGCCAGCGAACGTTTCATCACCTGACCGAAAGTCTCTTCGGCCGACCCGTAGGAAGGTCCGTAATTGTTTGCCAGGTCAATATACGTGATGCCGTGATCGAGCGCGTAATGCAGCTTGCGTTCACTGCCGGCCAGCGTATCCACATCACCGAAATTATGCCAGAGTCCCAGCGAAATCTCCGGCAACAGAATACCACTCTTACCGGCCCTCCGGTATTTCATCCCGTTTTCATAACGGTCCGGGGCTGCGGCATATACAGGATTTATCATAACTTTTTTCCGATTAAAAGATTACAAACTCTACAAAGGAACCCATTTTCATTGAAAAAAACAACCCTCCAAGGCACATTTCCTTCCGGTTTACGCCCTACTTATCTGCTGTTTTTCGTATCTTTACCGCCCTAACCAAACAAAAAAATCAAAATATCATGAAACTAGCAATTCCTACAAGAGACGGCATGGTAGACGACCATTTCGGACACTGTGCCTACTACACGATAGTAGAAACCGATGAAGACAACCGGATCGCATCGACCGGAACCGTCGAATCGCCCGAAGGCTGCGGATGCAAGTCGAACATCGCATCCACCTTGCGCGAGATGGGAGTGACCGTCATGCTGGCAGGAAACATAGGCCAGGGTGCGGTAAACAAGCTGTCCGAAAACGGGATTACGGTAATACGCGGATGCAAAGGTGAAATAAAGGAAGTGGCCCAGGCCTACCTCGACGGAAAGTTGGTAGACAACGCACAGGTGTGCGACCATCACGACTGCCACCACCACGAGAATGAAAGCATCCTCAAAAAGACCATACAGGCAGTAAAGAAATACACGCTGCTCAAATAACAGAAAACAGCCATAGCAGCTTCCAGGCGTTCCGGTAACATACCTCCGGAGCGCCTGAAATTTTATACGGCCGGCACACAGCCTCATTCCAGTCCGTCAAGGATAGCCTTGATATCCGCCGCCTGTAGGCGTCCGTACACCTTTTCGCCCACCATCATCACCGGAGCCAGTCCGCAGGCCCCCACACAGCGCAGGCAGTCGAGCGAGAATTTCCCGTCGGGGGTAGTCTCCCCCACATCAATCCCCAGCCTCCTCTTCAGCTCCTCCAGCAGCTTCTCGCCGCCCCTCACGTAACAGGCCGTACCCATACACACCGAAATAGGGTACTTCCCCTTCGGAGTCATGGTAAAGAACGTATAGAAAGTCACCACCCCGTACACCCTCGAAACCGGAATGTCCAGCTTCCGGGCAATGACGCGTTGCATCTCTTCCGGCAGATACCCCTGCAACCCCTGCGCCTCATGCAGGATGTTGATCAGTTCCCCGGAGTCGTTACGATGTCTGTCGCAGATCGCCTCCACCTGGGAGACGATGTTGCAGGCTAGTCTTGTTTCAGCCATACCTTCAGTCCTTCCGTCTGTTGAAATAATGTGTATGCAGCAGTTCATGCGACCTTGCGCCCAGAGGCCTTCCCAGAAACTCCTCGTAAAGCCGGGTGATGAACGGGTTTTCATGCGACTTGCGCAAAAGCTTCTGCCGGTCTTCCCGGTAAAGCGCCTCCGCCCTGGCTCTCAGGATGTCCGAATTGCCGTGGTGGATTGGCTGTCCGCCTCCTCCCACACAGCCACCCGGGCAAGCCATGATCTCGATTACATGGTAATGGTTCCTTCCGGCACGGATATCGTCAAGCAGTTTCCGGGCGTTACCCAGTCCGTGGGCGATGCCCACCTTCAGGCTAAAGCCGTCCAGATCCACCTCCGCCTCGCGGATACCTTCCATCCCCCTTACCTGCCGGAACTCCAGTTCCTCCAGCACCTTTCCCGTATAGATTTCATAGACCGAGCGCAGGGCAGCCTCCATCACCCCTCCGGTAGTGCCGAATATCACTCCTGCACCGGTCGATTCCCCCATCGGAGAATCGAATTCCCCGTCGGGCATGTTCTCCAGCGAAATGTTCGACCGCCTGATGAGCCGGGCCAGCTCACGTGTAGACAGCGAATAGTCCACATCAGGAATCCCCCCACTCCGGAACTCCGGACGGTCGCACTCGTACTTCTTCGCCAGGCAGGGCATGACGGAAACCACCACCAGCTTCTCCCTGGGAATACCCATCTTCCCTGCCCAGTAATGCTTGGCCACCGCCCCGAACATCTGCTGCGGCGAACGGGCGGTCGACGGGATATCCAGCATATCGGGGAAATAATGCTCGAAGAAATTCACCCATGCCGGACAGCAGGAAGTAAGGATAGGCAGCTTGCTCGTCGCGTCGCCGTGCAGGTGGTTTTCCAGCCTCTCCAGAATCTCACTCCCCTCCTCCATCACCGTCAGGTCGGCGGCAAAATCGGTATCGAACACATAGTCGAAGCCCAGTTCCCGCAGGGCCGTGACCATCTTACCCGTAACCAGCGTACCGGCAGGCATGCCGAACTCCTCCCCCAGTGCGGCGCGTACCGCCGGAGCCGTCTGCACCACCACAACCTTGTCCGGGTCGCTCAGGTCCTCCATCAGCCGGTTGGTATGGTCCCTTTCCGTAAGCGCCCCTACCGGACAGACCGCCACGCACTGCCCGCAGTACGTACACTCGCTTTCCGACATCATCCTGTCGAACGCCGGGGCAATCGTGGTATTGAACCCCCTTCTCACCGCTCCCAGCGCCCCTACCGTCTGCACCTCGTTGCACACCGTCTCACACCGGCGGCAGAAGATACACTTGTCCATGTTGCGCACAATGGAAGCCGTAACCTCCCGCTTGCGGGGCGAAAGCTCCCCTCCGTTGAAAGGCATCTCACGTATATTGAACCGCAGGGCCAGGTTCTGCAGCTCGCAGTCGCCCGACTTCGGGCAGGTAAGGCACTCGTTCGGGTGGTCCGAGAGAATCAGTTCCGTCACCACCTTCCGGGCGTTCATCACCCGCAGCGTACTGGTCCTCACCACCATCCCCTCCCTGCACTCCGTAGAGCAGGCAGGCGCCAGGTTCTTCCGTCCCTCCACCTCCACCACACAGATGCGGCAGGAAGCCGGCGTACTCTTTATACAGGTCCCTTTCAGGTCCACATGGCACAGCGTAGGAATGTCTATCCCCAGCAGCCTCGCCGCCTCCAGCACCGTAGTCCCTTCGGGCACCGAAATGTCGTGCCTGTCAATCTTCAGGCCTACCATCTTCTTCTCTTCCATAACTCAGCAGATTACAATTGCGTCAAACTTACAGCGTGAAATACACATCCCGCAGCGGATGCACTTTTCCGGATGTATCACATGAGGTTTCCTCACCGTGCCCACAATGGCTCCGGCAGGACAGTTCTTCGCGCACAGTCCGCAGCCCATACACTTCATCGGGTTTACGGCATAGGTAAGCAGGGCCTTGCACTGCTTGGCCGGACACACCTTCCGGGTAACGTGCGCCACATATTCGTCGCGGAAATTCTCCAGCGTAGAAAGCACCGGGTTGGGCGAAGTCTGCCCCAGTCCGCACAGGGCCGTATCCTTGATGACCTTCCCCAGCGTTTCCAGCATCTTCAGGTCGTCCAGGTTTCCCTTCCCCTCCGTAATCCGGTTCAATATCTCCAGCAGGCGCTTGTTCCCGATACGGCACGGCGTACACTTGCCGCACGACTCCTCTACCGTAAAGTCGAGGTAGAACCGGGCCACCGACACCATACAGTCGTCTTCGTCCATCACGATCATGCCGCCCGAACCCATCATGGAGCCTGCCGCCAGCAGATTGTCGAAATCGATCGGGATATCCAGGTGCTTCTCCGTAAGGCAGCCTCCCGAGGGGCCTCCCGTCTGCACCGCCTTGAACTTCTTCCCGTTCTTGATTCCGCCGCCGATGTCGAATATCACCTCCCGCAGCGTAGTCCCCATAGGCACCTCTATCAGTCCCACGTTATTGATCTTCCCGGCCAGCGCGAACACCTTCGTACCCTTCGACCGTTCCGTACCGATGCCCGCAAACCATTCCGCCCCCCTGTTCAGGATGGCGGGCACATTGGCCAGCGTCTCCACGTTGTTCACATTCGTAGGCATCCCCCTGTAGCCCGCCTCCGCCGGATAAGGAGGCTTCAGGGTAGGCTCGCCGCGCTTCCCCTCCATGGAATGGATCAGCGCCGTCTCTTCACCGCACACGAAGGCTCCCGCCCCGTACCTGATGCTGATGTCGAAACTGAAGTCCGTACCCAGAATATGCTCACCCAGCAGCCCGTACTCCCTGGCCTGCGCTATGGCCACCCGCAGACGCCGGATAGCCAGCGGATATTCGGCACGGATATACACCAGCCCTTCCGAGGCCCCTATGGCATAACCGCACAGCGCCATGGCCTCCACAATGGAGTGAGGGTCGCCCTCCATGATGGAACGGTCCATCAACGCCCCGGGGTCGCCCTCGTCGGCATTGCACACCACATACTTCCGCCCGGCCCGCTGCCTGGCGGTCAGCTCCCACTTCAGTCCGGTGGGGAAACCTCCCCCTCCGCGTCCCCGCAGCCCGGAGCGTTTCACCACATCGATGACCTCCTCCGGCGAACCTTCCGTAAGCGCATGCGCCAGCGGCCTGTAACCGTCGCGTGCAATGTACTCCTCAATCCTTTCCGGATCAATGAACCCACAGTTACGCAGCGCAATGCGCATCTGCTTGCGGTAAAACTCGATGTGCTTCGAATCACTGACCGTATGTCCGGTACGCGGGTCGACATACAGCAGCCTCTCCACCCGCCTTCCTCCCATCACATGGACGCCGATAATCTCGTCCGCGTCATCGGGAGTGACATGCACATAAAACGTATTGTCGGGAATAACCTTAACGACAGGGCCCTTTTCACAGAACCCGAAACATCCCGTGGTGATGACCTCCACACGGGCGGAGATACCCTCCTTGCAGATTTTCTCTTCCAGCCGCTCCGCTATGAGTGCGCCCGACGAAGCCTTGCAGCCCGTCCCGCCGCACACCAGCAGCTGTATCTTTTCAGTTCCCACAGAAAGCCCGCAGCACGCCCCGCCTGCCAGCGTGTCGCTTCTTTCTCTCAGGTCCAACTCCTGCCCCGCCTTCCTGCGGAGCAATTCCAGATCGGAGACAGTGATACTTTTCATAGGTAACAGAGATAAATTGTATCTTTCACTAAAGATACAAAAAATATTCGGAAAAAGCAATACCGATCACCCTATCCGTACCGGTTTTTTCCGTACTGCCATCCAGTAGGCCGTGACCACCAGAATACCCGTCACAATCCATGATACCGGATAGACCGTCATCAGCACATCATATCCGCGCCATACGGACGATACCCCGTATACCCACACGATACGCAACAGGCAGGTACCGAACACCGTAAGCAAGGCGGGAGTAAGCGATTTCCCCATTCCCCGCATGGAAGAACCCGCAATCTCGTAGCTGCAGGCAATGAACTGCAAGGCCAGCACAATGTGCATACGGATAGCACCGTAATGGTGTACCATCGGCATACTGGAAAAGAAACCCAGGAAGAAATCGGCCTCCAGGGCAAACAGCCAGTTGAAAAACGCGCTGAAAGCCAGGCTGGCCCCCATACAGATCCAGAATATACGGTGCACACGGTCCATCTTTCCCGCCCCATAGTTCTGGGCAATGAAGCTGATGGCCGCCCCGTTGAAGCCCTGGATAATGAAATAACAGTAATATTCAAAGTTGACAGCCGCCGCCGAACCGGCTATCGCATCGGCCCCGTAACTGTTGATAGACGACTGCACCACCACATTCGAGATGGAGAAGATCATGCCCTGTATGCCGGCCGGCACCCCGATACGCAGCATACGGTTCAGTTCCACCCGGTGGATCTTCATCCGGTCGAAATGCAGCCGGAACGGTTCCTTCTCCTTGCGCAGCAACCGGATAATCAGGGTAGCGCTCACGGCGTTGGCTATTCCCGTGGCCACCGCCACACCGGCCACACCCATCTGGAAACAGATTACAAACAGCAGGTTGAGCAGCGTATTGACTATACCCGCCGCCACCAGTATATACAGCGGACGCCGCGTATCGCCCATGCTACGCAATATGGCGGCCCCGAAATTATACGCCATGATAAAAGGCATCCCCAGGAAATAGATGCGCAGGTAAACCACCGCCTCGTCCAGCACATCGGGAGGAGTACCCATCCAGTCCAGTATCGGACGGGCCGCCACCTGCCCCAGCACCAGCAAGAAGAATCCGCTGATAACAGACACCAGCTGCACCGTGTTGATGGCGTTACGTATGCTCCTGTCGTCATGCTGGCCTATGTGGTTGGAGATAATGGCACAGGCACCCATGGAAATACCCATGAACAGATTGATAAGCAGCCCTATGACCGGCGCGTTACTTCCTACAGCCGCAAGGGCCTCGCTTCCTACAAAGTGACCCACTACCGCCACATCAACCGAATTGAAAAGTTCCTGCAACAGACTGCTGGCCGCCAACGGCAGGGCAAACAGCAGGATTTTCCTGAACAACGGTCCGTTCAGCATATCTATCTCATTACTACCGGCACGTTTACTGCTCACATTGTTGTTATCCATCTCTTTACCTTTATCAAAATCGCGGCAAAGTTACAGCAAAAAAACATAACCTGTCTGCCCAAGGAACCGAAATAATCACCTTAATTTCAAAGATAAATTATCCAATATCCCGCTAATTATTATAAATATCAAGATTTTATTTTTCCTGATATAATGACAAAGTTTATAAAAAATAGCCTTGAATATCAAAAAAATTATATAATTTAGACATAAAAAAACTGAAACAAATGAGAATACATTTACGAACCACAGCAAATACTCAAATTGTACCTTTTAATTATCAACAAAAATTAGTCGGAACAATACATAAATGGTTAGGAAAAAACGAGCTGCATGATATCATGTCTTTGTATTCTTTTTCATGGCTACATAATGGTAAACAAATTGAAAAAGGATTCGATTTTCCGAATGGAGCATATTGGTTTATAAGCTTTTATGACAATAAAAAGCTTAAAGTAATAATCAATGAAATACGAAAATTCCCAGAAATATTCAATGGAATGAGTGTAACAGATATATCAATAGAAGAAACTCCAGATTTCAATTCTAAAGAAATTTTTTCTCTAGGCAGTCCCATTTTTCTTAAAAGATCCTTTCCTGGTAATCTAACAAATAAACATTACACTTTCGAAGATCCTGAATCAAACAATTTAATGAAAGAAACCTTACTTCATAAAATGCACATGGCTGGTTTACCAACTGATGAGACGCTTGAAATAGGTTTTGACTTAACGTATGAAAAGAAAAAAATCAAATACATCAATTACCATAATATAAGGAACAAAGCAAGTTTATGTCCGATCTATATAAAAGGAACTCCTGAAACAAAAGCCTTTGCTTGGAATGTCGGGATAGGGAACTCTACGGGTATTGGATTTGGATCAATATACTAACTTAAAAAAACAATCAATATATTATGTATTATATTGTCAAATATACAGGAAAGTTCGGTTTCATAAAACCTTGGACGGCAGTTCGTGACGGATTAACTTATAGCCAACAATTTTTGTCTCCATCAACATTAGAAGGTATAGAAAAAAGATTATTTCCCGAAACACTTTCTCAGAATGGTGTAATCAGTAAAATAAAACGTTATCGATTATCTTACTCATCCATTGATGTACAGCAAGAACAAACTCAAACAAGAGGATTCAACGGTAAAAAAAAGACACGAGACAAATCTGTTTTGAAACGAGGCATTATGGTTGATCCCATATTATATTTAGCGTTTAAAGATTACACTGACGCTTTACAAGCGAGTAAATTACATATTTGCTTGTGCCGCAACGAAGATATTTTACTTCCAGATTCTTTGATAAAAGAAATGGATGAAGATAGTTTCAATTCTATAAAAGGGTTTGAATTAAGATTTGGAAAGTCCGATAAATCATTTATGGTTGGATATAACAGATTCGATAATTCCCCTATGTATGGATGGCTGGAAATCGATGGACAATCTATCTTATAAATCAATGAATGAAAAATACGATTATATATTAGCAAAACACGAAGACGATGGTTCAATGCCATTATTAACCCATCTATATTGGGTTTCAATATCCGCCGAAGCTATAGCAAGTAATATGGGCCTTGATACCTCTATTGCAAAAAAAGGTGCAATATTACATGATATAGGTAAAGCTAGTTCTGTCTTTCAAAAGACACTTAAACATGGTTATATACGTCCTTATAATTTTATATTCAGACATGAAATAGCATCTCTATTCTTCCTTTCGCTTTTAAATAATGAGAAAGAAAAGAATATAGCAATAGAAATGATTGCGGCTCATCACAAATCTATCTATAATGATGTCCATGAACTGGGAATATTGGATTTAGAAGATTTAGAAGACAGTTTTGGAATTCATTCCAAAGACTTTGATTTATGGGTTCTTGATGCTTTAGGCATATTGTCTTTGTTGGGGTTTACCGTTCATGAAATAACGTTAGATGAGGCAGAAGACAATTATAATTATGCAGTTTCTTATTGTGAAAAAGTTGGTTTAGGATTCTCTGTGTGGAAAGGGGTGCTGATGGGAGCTGATCATTTGGCATCAGCTTTAGGCAATAAGACTCAGGAAGAAATTAGTAAATTGTTTATTTTACCTGATTTATCATTCTATTGCAGACAAAATAGTTTGTATCCTTTGTCTTTGTACAAAGCAAATGATTCACGTAAACATACCCTCGTTACCGCACCGACAGGCGCTGGCAAAACGGATTTTTTATTGAGAAGATGCACCGGACGAGTCTTTTATACTTTGCCTTTTCAAGCATCTATAAATGCTATGTATGATCGTTTGAAATCAGATTTAAAAAATACTAATGCTCAAATCTGTCTTTTGCATGCAGCTTCTAATCTAAAATTGGAAGAAGGGAAGTGGGAAGAACGTATTATGCAAAGGCACATAGGAGCTTCCATTAAAGTGATTACTCCTCATCAGATGGCTTCTATTATCTATGGTGTAAAGGGATATGAAGCAATGTTGGTAGATTTGTATGGATGTGATGTTATACTAGATGAGATACATACTTATTCCAGTGAAATACAGGCTATCGTTTTGCGAATCATTGAAATTTTGGTCAGTATTGGATGTAAGATACACGTAGGGACAGCCACAATGCCTCGGATTTTGTATAATCGAATATTGGAGATACTTGGTGGTGCATCAAATGTTTATGAAGTTTTTCTTTCTCCTGATGAATTAGATGGATTCAACAGACATGAAATCTATAAAATAAAAAAATTCGAAGAGGTTCGCTCAGTAATTGGAAGGGCTCTTTCTGAGAATCAAAAGATACTTGTGGTATGCAATCAGGTGAAAAGGGCACAAACTATTTATTTGTCTCTTCAGGAAGATTATCCAAATGTTCCTATCATGTTAATTCATAGTCATTTCAGAAGGGTAGACAGACAGCGTTTAGAGGAAAGTTTAACAAATCATTATAATGTCAGGAGTGAGGCTTGTATAGTAGTCTCGACTCAAGTTGTTGAAGTTAGTCTTGATATTAGTTTTGATATGATGATAACGGAATGTGCTCCAATTGATGCGTTAATTCAGCGATTTGGACGTGTGAATAGAAAACGTACTCGTGAAACGATAGGACATTATAAACCGATTTATGTAATAGTACCTTATGGGGGGACTGATGCACTGCCATACGATGAGGATGTTCTTCGGAGAAGTTATGATGTTTTACCCAATGGTGCAGTTTTAGAAGAAAATAAAGTTCAGCAGATGTTGGATAAAGTCTATCCAGATACCCGTTTTATGAATATTGATTATTCAGGTGTTATTTTCAAAGATAATCAATGGATACTTAAAAAATTGTGTCATTGTGCCAAATCCGCTTTATTGGAAGCACTGAATATCAATTCTGTTTCTTGCATCTTGGAATCGGATGTAGAATTGTATAAAGAGGGAGATAGTAATGAACGAACTAAAATGGAAATACCTATGAGTTTTAAATCTGTTGGATTTAATCATCTACAAGTAATTAAAATGGGAACGTATCCATTTGTAGTACCGGATAAAAGTTATACAGAAAGTCTGGGGTTGGATTTAGCTTATGCTAAACCAGAATTCTATAAACAATTTGAAATTATGTAAATGTATGGTAACATCTGTAATTGGTAAAATATTTTTAGATGCATATAATGCGAGATATGGTACCTCGTATAGTGCGGAACAGTTTTTCTTGGAAGTCTTTTATCCATTGTTTTTTAATAGTAATAAATATCTGTATTGGGTACAGAATTCTCCCTTTGTCCAAATGAAAAAGGGGCAAAAGGTTGAGAAACTAACACCTGATGAAAGAAAAGAAAAGCTGGATAATTTCATTGAAAAAATAAATAGCGGAGTTTCAGATGCAAGTATTGCCATTGGTTATCCTGCTTCTGAAGAGAAAGAATATGCAACGACTTCTGGACAGGTTTCTAATTTGGCTTTCCCTATATTTAAGGACGACGTATATTTTTCGTGGTTTGGTTCTGCACTAGGAATTGGAGTCCAAGGAGGATTATCTATATTATTTTATAATGTCGACATTCTTTTAAATGTATATGAAGGATGGAAATGGTATAGAAAGTCCATAGACAATATAGATAAATTTCCTGGAAATAAAATATTGACTTGGAATGGGCAATGGTTAGCCCATAGATATAGCCGTATTTTTAATGACCGGGATTGTTTGTCTGATTTTAATCCTTATACGATAAAGAATAATGAAATTTCCATTGATACAATCTCATGGACTAAAATTTTAATTGGAATAGCTCAAAAATGTCCTAATAAACAGATAATAGGATATGTATATAGCTATGGTCAAACTAACACAACTATAGGCTTTATACCTTTCGATTTATCTCAGATTTCACGTCCTATTCAATTATATAAAAAATTTTTTGGTATGAATTCTGGGCATGAGGCTGATAAATTATGGGGAACAGCTATGGGGTTTAATAAAGCGTGTCAAGCAGGTGTTATCGGTCTTCGTGCGATGGAACCCAAAGGGTTAAGAGATTATATAGAAAATGGTAAAATGCCCAAATTATCAAATAAAGAAGAACAAATAATAAGTTTTAATGTATATCAAAGTTGGATTATGGCAATGTTAAACAATCAAGATTTATGGGATAAAGCTCAAGAGTTTGCATCTGAGCTTTATAAATACAGTTCGAGTGGTAACAGAGCTAAGACTGTAAATGTAAACAAAGTAAAGATGGTGTTGGAGGCAAATAACAAGATGAATTTTATGAAGGGTATGGCTGATATTGTTGACGATGTAGAGAATGTAGAAAAAATGAAAGAAATGGCTTCTATCGTTAATGCTATGCCTTCTGATAATGTTCCTTATTTTCTAACTTTAATCAGATTTCATTACGCAATATTTACTAATACAAAAAAGAAATAATTATGAATCCTTACATTTATTTACGCGCATTAAAGCATGCAGAACATACAGTTTTTTGTGTTGAAGATGGTCAAAAAACTTATTTTGATACCCAATTTGGAAGGCTTTTAGCTTTTTCTAGCGGCCAACAGATTAAAAGATCTGTACTTCAATCACTTACGGATAGCTTAAATGTTCCAGTAGCCCCTATTACCTTTAATTACAATATTACTACGAATAAAGAACTGGAAAATAAGGAACCTTGGTCACCATGTGATCCTACCTATATCGATCAACTTTTAGGAGGATGGATGAGAGCAAAGACTACTTCTGGAAAAAGCAAGGAAAAAGAATCAGAACAAGCAAAGGAAAATAGCGTTCTGAAACGCAGAAGCCCTTTGTCAATATCTGCCATGAGACCTTTGCATCCTTTATTAGCTGGAATTGAAAAAGAAAATATTACCTTTGATAGAAGCGATAGACCAGATTATCATCCTGTAAAAGTTCGAATGGCCGGGTCTGATAGAGTATTGACGGAAGAAGAAATAGAAAATTTCTTGAATGAAAACAATCGTTCTTTATCCCGTAGAACTTGGATTCCAGATAATAAAAGAACAACTGGACTCTTTGTTTATGATATTGCTATTGACTTACGTACTTTGTTTTGTGTCTCTACAAATCAGCATGAGCCAGAGATAACAAAAGAAATGATCAGCTCTTTAAAAGAAAAAGGTTGGGTAGAAAGTCAGAATGTTTTTGGGCATTGTTTGGTTCTACCCAAAGAGGAACGTGAGAAAGTTATTCCAGCATTGGCAGATGCATTGCTCAACTGGAGAATCACTTCTAATCAAGCCCGTACAT
This sequence comes from Bacteroides ilei, assembly GCF_900128495.1. GTDB lineage: Bacteria > Bacteroidota > Bacteroidia > Bacteroidales > Bacteroidaceae > Phocaeicola > Phocaeicola ilei. Next base: position 1,032,729 of record NZ_LT635801.1, on the reverse strand, counting down.
TCAGTTTGATGGAAACATTGGCTGTAGCCATAAGTGATAATGCCAACACGATAGCTTCTGCTATTCGGGCGAAATTGATTGACGATGGTGAAAAACCTAAAGCTAAACCGATTGTGGATGAAAATGCTGGAGCTGAATTGTACGTTACTTTACCTTGTGCTAGCTATATATTAACAGAATCGGAATCAGTCGATGCTTTGGAGAATGCTAAAAAATCCCTTGTGAATAGAATGATGTCATTTGATTATGAGCATCAATTATAATAACTAAATACATGTACCAATGACCTCTCAAAAAGTTATTGGTACATTTTGATTTTACATGCAAATTATAGGCACACACTTCAACTACTACCAAGTATGCAAACGCAAGTTATGGCTGTTTGCCAACGGTATTAATTTCGAACATACGTCCGATCTGGTGTTCGAGGGAAAGCTTATTCACGAAGAAAGTTACCCGCAACGTGCAGCCAGGTATGAAGAGATAGAACTGGATGGCATCAAGGTTGATTTCTACGATGCCAAGAACAAAATTATCCATGAAATCAAAAAATCGAATAAAGTGGAAATCGCACATGAATGGCAACTGAAATATTATCTTTATGTATTCGGACAGAACGGAATAAAAGATGTGACCGGCATACTGGAATACCCTACTCTCCGTCGGACACAAAAAGTTATACTAAGCGATTTGGACACATCAGAAATCGAACGTATGAAAGCAGACATCGCCCGAATCATTTCCGATGATACGTGTCCGCCCCTGCAGAAAAAAAGTATCTGTAAAAACTGCAGTTATTATGAATTTTGTTATAGTCGGGAGGAAGAAGAATGAAAAAGACATTTTACCTGTTCAACCCGGGAATACTGGAACGTAAGGACAATACCCTAAAGTTCACGCCTGTAGCATCTGAAGATGGAGAATCCCCGTCTCCGGATGCCCAATCACGTTACCTACCGGTAGAAGACATCAGCGAATTTTATGTTTTCGGAAGTCTACGGGCCAATAGTGCCTTATTTAATTTTCTTGGACAAAAAGATATAGCGGTACACTTCTTCGATTATTATGAAAACTACACCGGTTCGTTCATGCCCCGTGACTCGCTGCTGTCCGGAAAAATGCTGTTGGCACAAACCACTCACTATCAAGACAAGAAGAAACGACTGGTCATTGCCCGAAAATTCATTGAAGGAGCGGCCTATAATATGGTAAAGAACCTGAAATACTATGACCGTCGTGGCAAGGATATGATAGATATCATCTCCCCCATCGAACAACTTGGTACTAAAATCAAAAATACTACAAGTGTGGAAGAACTGATGGGAATAGAAGGGCAAATCCGGCAATATTATTATGAAGCTTTCAACCTAATAATCAATAATTTCGAGATGGGAAACCGGTCCAAGCAGCCTCCCCTTAACGAGGTAAATGCTCTAATTTCATTCGGCAACATGATATGCTATACTTTATGTCTACGAGCTATCCATCAGACACAATTGAATCCGACTATCAGCTACCTGCATAAACCAGGAGAGCGCCGGTATTCACTTGCTTTAGACATTGCTGAAATTTTCAAACCCATCATTGTAGACCGTGTAGTCTTTAAAGTTCTCAACAAAAAAGAAATTCAGGCCAAACATTTTGACCGAAAACTGAACAGATGCCTACTGAATACTTCCGGTAAAAAGATTTTCATCAAATCAATGGAAGACCGACTCCAAGAAACCATTCAGCATCGTTCTCTGAAACGCTCAGTCAGCTACCGGCACTTGATAAAACTGGAATGTTACAAGCTGGCTAAACATCTTCTTGCGATGGAAGAGTATAAACCATTTAAAATGTATTGGTAAAAATAGGAAACAATATATGTATGTAATTCTAGTATATGATTTTGGAGAGAAACGGGTAAATAAAATGCTCAAACTCTGTCGGAAATATCTGAACTGGATACAGAATTCTGTATTCGAAGGAGAAATTTCCGAAGCGAGACTAAAAGAATTGCTAATGCAAAGTGATAAATTTATGAAAAAAAATGAAGATAGTATCATTATCTTCAGCGGTCATACCCAAAAAGCCCTTGACAAACAGATTATCGGAAAAGAGCGAAGTAGGATTGATATTTTCCTTTAACTTTATTGTCGATGAAATATCTAAATATTCATCTATATTAGCATTTCTACATCAAAAGATCTTTGACTTATTGAAACACAATAACTTATTGAAGTTGTCGATTGCCGGTACTTCTTTTATCACTGGCAATCGACACTTTTAATTCAATTTTTTCCCTATCTTTGTAAACACATAAATAGTTAAAAATCAAATATATTATTATCCCTATTTTATAGGGGTTTTAATCGTACCTTATGGAATTGAAACGATATCAATTCTATCAATAACCGGTTCACTCTGGGTTTTAATCGTACCTTATGGAATTGAAACATGACTACCAATACGCAAAGGGAGATTGATGTAACGGTTTTAATCGTACCTTATGGAATTGAAACATAGAAAAAGAATTGAATTGAGATGTGATTTATTCGTTTTAATCGTACCTTATGGAATTGAAACTGGTAATGACGAACTTGAACTTGTCGGATATATACTGTTTTAATCGTACCTTATGGAATTGAAACTGAAAATACTTTAACAGTTGATTTTGCAGCCATTAATGTTTTAATCGTACCTTATGGAATTGAAACTCTATTTTCTTTTCTTCAAACTGCTTGCTCGGTTTGTTTTAATCGTACCTTATGGAATTGAAACGTGGCTAGCAGTAGGTCAGATGGTTGAAGTGGATTATGTTTTAATCGTACCTTATGGAATTGAAACGCGTGCCGCCAGCCGGGCTCCGGTGCGTGCTCCCCCGGTTTTAATCGTACCTTATGGAATTGAAACTTTGCTATCTGGAATGAAGCTGCCTGCCCTTCTTGTTTTAATCGTACCTTATGGAATTGAAACGTGGTTGTTCAACAGATCTGAAGTTTTCTGCTGAGTTTTAATCGTACCTTATGGAATTGAAACCGAAGCTATACGCAGGCAGTTCAACGCACCAAGATGAGTTTTAATCGTACCTTATGGAATTGAAACAAGATGAGGCGTTTCAAGATCAACCGGGAAAAGGTGGTTTTAATCGTACCTTATGGAATTGAAACGTACGTTTATGACCAGTTTCAGTATATCCTTCCAGTGTTTTAATCGTACCTTATGGAATTGAAACAGGAAATAATTTGATTCACCTTCCGGGTCTCTCAATGTTTTAATCGTACCTTATGGAATTGAAACATTCACATTTGTAAATTGCGTCACGCACTGAATCCGGGTTTTAATCGTACCTTATGGAATTGAAACGCAAATTGTTGTTGTCGGTGACGGTCAGTTTACCGGGTTTTAATCGTACCTTATGGAATTGAAACAACGGTAAATACACGTTTGAACAACGGTGTTTCTGTTTTAATCGTACCTTATGGAATTGAAACACTTTACAAATGGAAACGCAAAGGTGGCTTTTCGGTGTTTTAATCGTACCTTATGGAATTGAAACTGAACCGGTATGCCTTGAAGTTATCCAGGTACCGCTGTTTTAATCGTACCTTATGGAATTGAAACGTAGACATGTTCAGTATATCCATTCCCTCTGCCTTGTTTTAATCGTACCTTATGGAATTGAAACAAGGTGCAAATAATATTCGAGCGGTGCAACACCGGGTTTTAATCGTACCTTATGGAATTGAAACAGGGGGAGGGTATTAACTATAAAGCCCGCTCCCTTTGTTTTAATCGTACCTTATGGAATTGAAACGGGACTACAGTAGATTTGTCATCAACAACTCTATATAGTTTTAATCGTACCTTATGGAATTGAAACTTATGATATACTAATAGTATTACAACCGCTCTCGGTTTTAATCGTACCTTATGGAATTGAAACTAAAGCAAATGTAATAAAGTTGGAGACTAAAGAAGGTTTTAATCGTACCTTATGGAATTGAAACCCTCCACCCGGCTGGCGCCCCCCTTCGTTTCGCTCCGTTTTAATCGTACCTTATGGAATTGAAACTGAAAATGAACTGGAAGGATATACTGAAACTGGTCATAGTTTTAATCGTACCTTATGGAATTGAAACGCAGTAAGATTACCTCCATATCCTTCGGCTCCGAAAAGTTTTAATCGTACCTTATGGAATTGAAACTGTCGGAAGATGGCGGTAAGAAGAACGATGATGAGTTTTAATCGTACCTTATGGAATTGAAACATGCATATCTATTGATATATAAGGGGTGATCGTTTCTGTTTTAATCGTACCTTATGGAATTGAAACACTGATATACGGTAAATAAGGAATGATAGTAATGCAGTTTTAATCGTACCTTATGGAATTGAAACTTTGTATAATCAATGCGTATCAATAGCACAATTATCGTTTTAATCGTACCTTATGGAATTGAAACAATCTGCTGCAAGCACATTTCTTGAAAATCAGTCAGAGTTTTAATCGTACCTTATGGAATTGAAACACAGGATTGATTGCGGACGCAGAAGCTGTTGTTGCACAGTTTTAATCGTACCTTATGGAATTGAAACATTTCGTCAGTTTATCGTCTCAAAATTTCACGATTGTTTTAATCGTACCTTATGGAATTGAAACTGGAGGAGGTAAGCACGTTCTTCAGCTCCGCGCTGTGTTTTAATCGTACCTTATGGAATTGAAACTAACCTTAGATTTATGCTCTGCTGTCTTGTTGTAACAGTTTTAATCGTACCTTATGGAATTGAAACAGGTAAACGAACAAAGGGATGAAACGGTGCAACAGAGTTTTAATCGTACCTTATGGAATTGAAACATGACATGTTGGAATATCTTGCTGAATATGGTACTTAGTTTTAATCGTACCTTATGGAATTGAAACTCGTAACTGAATTCAGATGTGGTTCCACCTTCCTGGGTTTTAATCGTACCTTATGGAATTGAAACATTGGTTCAGCAGCAGGAGCGGCAATAGGTGTTGTAGTTTTAATCGTACCTTATGGAATTGAAACAAGAAATACATACAATATGCAGAGGATGTATTAAGCGGTTTTAATCGTACCTTATGGAATTGAAACCCGATTGTCGGTTTTTCGTCATCATCTTCATCTGCGTTTTAATCGTACCTTATGGAATTGAAACTGTGGATATAAATGTAAGCATACTATTTTCCGCCTTGACGCACATTATTCACAACCCTACCTTTGCGCCGTAACCTTTAACAATAATGATTATGGCAAAAGAAAAAGTAAACTATCAGGAGGTATATGACCTCTACCAGTTTGTAGAATATCTTTTTCAGACACATACCCGAAGGTACATATCTTGTTTTGCTCTGTCCAGGATGCCGATTTCTTTACCTTATTACTATAAAGTATTGACGGTTCTTTCATTCAATCACAACCCCAAGGGGTCATGACCTTCTTGTACTACATCTTGTTTGTTTATCTAAAGTCTTTCAAAGATCCTGCTTCCTTTTCGAAAGCGGTTGCAAAATTACGGACTTTTTTTGAGACTTGCAAATATTTGCAAAAACTTTTTTCATAAATTTTATTCAAAATAATCATAACATACTTTATTTCAGAGAAATAGAAAAGTCGCTTCTCTCATTACGTTCAAAATGTGAATTCCATCATACACCTAAATATATTATATAGACTATCCATAACAAAATAAAAAAGAGGAAAAGACATACCCCTCATCACTTACAGAAAAATATTTGAAAATTCAATATCAACCGCTAAATTTGCGCCATCAAACATAAAAAAACAACTCTAATGATGAAAAAATTATCCGCTTTAGGAGTCTCTCTTCTGCTTTTCCTGTGCACAGAGATACAGGCAAAAGACTACACAACGTACTATCGGAATCTGCCTACACCCATGCCGTCAGTCAGTGCACCCGTATTTCCCGAAAATACAGTAAATCTGAAAGATTTCGGGGCTGTAGGTGACGGAATCACTCTCAACACCGAAGCTTTCAAAAAAGCCATCAGTTCATTGGAAAAACAAGGAGGTGGCCGTCTGGTTGTTCCTGCCGGTGTATGGATGACAGGACTCATCTCTCTGAAAGACAATATAGACCTGCATCTCGAAAAGAATGCCATCATTATGGCATCGCCTGAAAGAAGTCTCTTCATAAAAGAAAAGAACGGTAAAAAAGACAGCAAATGCACCCCACTGATCACAGCCAGCAAACGCAAGAACATCGCCATTACCGGTGAAGGAGTGATAGACGGAAACGGAGCCTACTGGCGACCGGTAAAACGTTCAAAAGTAAGCGATACCGAATGGAATGAATTCAAAGAAATGGGAGGAACCGAAACGGACGGAGGGAAACTCTGGTTCCCATTCAACCTGAAACATTACGGAAACATCGCTTCCACTCCGGAAGCACAGGAAAAGATGCGTACGCACCTGATCCGTCTTACCGACTGTCAGAATGTATTGGTGGAAGGAGTAACCATACAGAATTCACCTAAGTTCCACCTTATCCCGACACACTGCCAAAATGTAATTGTAGACGGAGTGACTATCCGATGCCCATGGAACGCCCAGAACGGTGATGCCCTTGACATCAGCTGCTGCAAGGACGTACTGATTATAAACAACACTATCGATGCCGGTGATGACGGTATCTGCATGAAAGGAGGGGTCGGGAACAACTCCCCCGAAGACGGCCCGTGCGAAAATATCCTGATTGAAAACAATGCTGTATTCCATGCTCACGGAGGCTTTGTCATCGGTTCGGAATTCTCCAACGGAATGAAAAATATTGTGGTACGTAACAACCGTTTCAGCGGAACTGATACAGGACTGCGTTTCAAAAGTGGAATAGGACGCGGAGGAAAGACAGAAAATATCTATATCAGTAACATCTACATGACCGACATCAAGGATGAAGCCATCATCTTCGAATGTAGCTATATTGATAAAAAATACAGTGTAAAAGAAGACGGACAAAAGTCGGCAGTAATCAAAGACGCTCCTTTCGCTCCTGAATTTACCGATATCCACATATCGGATGTAATATGCCGAGGGGCAAAAACTGCGATATCGGCTCACGGACTTCCAGGACTGGACTGCGTACACGGCATAACCATCGATAACAGTACTTTCTTCTATACAGAAAAAGATATCGATACCGACGAAACAGCAGACTTAAAGATTTCCGGAACAAAATTTGTCACTTTCGACAAATAAAGAAATAATCCATACAACAAATGCGGACAACCATTAAAAAGGATGTCCGCATTTGCTGTATCCATAGAGCCGTACTTCCATTATCCGGACACATGGTTATTCCGGAAACATTCATCCATATTATTTACTTTCCGTCACATAAGCCTGAAGCAGCCTGCACAGAGACTGAAGTTCGTCGACCGAAAAAATGTCCAGCAATCTTGTAAATCCCGAAAGCCTGAAACGGAGCAACTCATACAGGCGCAACAGAGCCGCACGGAGAATCCGGTCATGGTCGAAAGCAAGTGTCGGAATCTCATTTACAGCAAACCAACGTGCCTGTGCAGCATCGTCACCTCCTTTCACATCTTCCATCCGGACTAAAGCATAATAAGCAATGGAAATCACCCGTCCGCGCGGGTCGCGTTCCACTTCTGTAAACGTATGTAGCTGTTCTACATAAACTGTCTGCAAGCCTGTCTCTTCTTCCAGTTCCCGGCGGGCACCTTCACCGGCATCTTCATCCATATTCAGGAAACCTCCCGGAAACGCCCAATGTCCCTTATAAGGCTCACGTCCACGTTCTACCAGCAAAACCTGTAACTTATTTCCGTCGAAAGCGAAAATCACACAGTCGGTCGTCACTGCCGGCCGTGGATATTTATAACAATATTTCTGTTCTTCCATACTCTCCTTCCAATTATTCCGGCACTAAAATAAAATTTACATACCACAAGAACAAACTTTCTAACCTGTTTTTTCCCAATCCCGTTACCTGCTACCAGAAATCTCCTTCAGAAGCATCTGTAGACCGGATTTATTTACTCCCCAAAAAAGAACTTCATATTTTCATAAAAGATCAAGTTCTTTTATCAAGAAGATGAAAATCTTTCCACTCATTCTTCAAGTTCTTTCCCGGCACTCTCCAGGAAGATTTCCAGGCATGACCTACAAAATTTTATCCAGTTAAATATATTTACATATTATATTTATATACACTCAACCGGAAGGCTAAAGCCTTTTAAGTTTTTTCGCTCAGAATATAAAAAACGGATATACCACATATCAAAATAAACTGTACTTTTGCATGACAATAATGACAATTACTGAAAACTCTATATGACAATGGAAACAAAAGAAACTCCAGTACTGCTTCTGACCGGTTATCTGGGCAGTGGAAAAACAACTCTGGTAAACCATATCCTCGCCAATAAACGGGGAATCAAATTTGCTGTAATCGTTAATGATATAGGTGAAGTGAACATCGACGCCGACCTGATCCAGAAAGGCGGTATCGTAGGCAAAAAGGACGACAGCCTGGTGGCCTTGCAGAACGGATGTATCTGCTGCACACTGAAAATGGACCTGATAGAGCAATTGAACGATATCCTCAAAATGAAGCGATTCGACTATATCGTAATCGAAGCCAGCGGTATCTGCGAACCGGGACCTATTGCACAGACTATCTGTTCTATCCCGAGTATGGGAGGCACCTATACAAAATACGGAACAGCCAAGCTGGACTGTATCGCCACCGTAGTCGATGCCTTACGCCTTGAAAGTGAATTCGCCTGTGGTAATGACCTGACACGTAAGAATATCGGTGAAGAAGACATCGAGAATCTGATTATCCAGCAGATTGAATTCTGCAACATTATTCTGCTGAACAAGGCATCGGAAGTGAAACCCGAAGAACTGGACCGTATCAAACACATCATCAAAGCGCTGCAGCCTAACGCAGAAATCATTGAATGTAATTACGCCGACGTGGACCTCGACAAGATTATCCACACAAACATGTTCAATTTCGGTGATGTAGCAACTTCGGCCGGATGGATCCGCGAAATAGAAAAACAGATCACCGACGAACAGGAAGAAGACGCAAAAGCGCATGAACATCATCATGAAGAAGAGCACGGACATCATCATGACCATGACGAAGATGAACATCACTCCGACCACGAAGAAGGGGAAGGGCATCACCACCATCACCATCATCACCATGAAGGCGGAGAAGTGGAAGAATACGGAATCGGGACCTATGTATACTACCGCCGGCCAGCCTTCGATATCCATAAGTTCGACCAGTTCATTGCAACCAAATGGCCGCGCAACGTAATACGTGCCAAGGGTGTATGTTATTTCGCACATAACCGCGACATGTCTTACCTGTTTGAGCAGGCCGGCATCCAGAAACAGCTTACAGAAGCCGGATTATGGTACGCCACCGCTTCGGAAAAAGATCTGATCGAACTGATGAAGCAAGAACCGGGACTGCTGCGTGACTGGGATGAAAAATACGGCGACCGTATGCAGAAAATCGTGTTCATTGGCCAACACCTGGACAAGGAACAACTGGCACACGACCTGGACGAATGTCTGGAATAAAAAAAGGCCCTTCTCCTACCATCCCAAACGGGACTCCGGAGAAGGGCTTTTTCCAATCTGCTATCTGTCACCACCGACGTTTATCGGATAAATTTCTCACCTTCGGCCACTTCCAGATTCAATCCGTCGAAACAGACTTCATCCGCATTGGCCAGCCGCAGACCTTTCTGTGCCTTGACTGTACAATTCTCGAAACGGAAAGAATCTTTCGTGAAAGGAGCATCCTTGAATCCGTGTATCATCCCTGCAGACTGTGTCTCGGCATATATATTTCTGAAACAGATATTCCTTAACACCGTAAGCTGCGGACAAGCCGGAGCCAAGGGAGGGACCATGCGCCACTCCATATTGATTTCAAACAGATTACGTGCATTCCTGATAGTTACATCTTCAAACAGAATATTCTCTACCACTCCTCCACGGCTGGGCTGGCTTTTGAAACGTAAAGGATTCCAGTTTTCATTGTCCATGAAACAGGAACGTACCGTAACGTTGCGTATGCCGCCCGAAACTTCACTACCCATAGCCACACCTCCGTGTCCATAGGCAAAATGACAATTTTCTACCAGAATATTCTCGCTTGGGCGTGCTACCCTACGACCGTCTTCATCCTTTCCCGATTTGATTGATATACAGTCATCATGAGCCTCTATCCGGCAGTTCAGGATGTTGACATCATTAGAAGAATCGATGTCAATACCATCCGAACTCGGAATGTATTCCAAAGCCCGGATGTCCACCCCGTCAATGTCAAAACCATCAGTATACAGCACATGCAGACACCAGGATGCCTGGTTGACCATTTTCAGTCCCGAAATTCTTCCACCTGGACAATCGGTGAAACAGAACATCCGGGGACGCCCGGAATCTCCGAACGGTATATCTTTCCATTCTACCCCTTTCCCGTCGACAGTCCCTTCACCATCGACAATCACTCCTTCGGAGCCGGTAAAATTGAGGAAAGCACAACGCCATTTACGTTCAACACCTTCAAAACGTGTAGGGATTACCGGAAAATCATCAGGATTGACCGTACTTACCAATGTTGCACCCTTATCTATATGCAGGTCTACACCACGGGGAAAAAACAATGCACCGGTAAGATAAGTCCCTTCAGGAAAAACGACCTTTCCTCCACCTCGTGATGCCGCTTCATCGATTACCTTCTGTATGGCAACAGTCTCCACCTGTACACCATCGCCTTTCACTCCGGCATCCTTGACATTATAGATCCGGTTACACTTTTCAATAGAAATAATCCGACTCTCCCATGGCTGTAATGTCAGTTCCAAACGGGTACGGCCTCCGACTGCAGATGCCTGGATATTCCGGAGCGTTCCATCAGAAGTATCCCATTCACGTACCGTACCGACTTTATCAAAAGCAGCAACAAATGTCACGGCTTCCTTCCCTTGGTTGAATATAAAATACAGGTCACCGTCGGACATCACCCGACGGGTATACTGGATATCCGGATCCGGATTCTGCAGGACAGACATTTCAGGTTCGGGCATACAAGCCTCCACTTTCGGAGTCCATTTCACAGCCGGTTCATATACATAAGCGTCCACCTCGGGCAAAGGCTTCGGGGTCATAAAGCTCTGCCCTACCACCGATGCCGGCTTTCTTCCCCAGAACAAAAGCTTACCTCCACGGGCAACAAACTCCCGGATCTTTTCCCACGCCTTCTCCATAACTACATCGGCCGAAGGTATAATCAATGTATAGTAACGCTGGCCGCTCATGTTTTCCAGGTATCCCGGCCCCACTTTCAAGGCTTCGGAAAATGCGTCCTCATTGACATAATCGAAATCCCGCTGGTGGTCGAGCAACAGTTGCGTACAAGCCTTGATATCCGGATAGACAGCATTATTTCCCGTCCACATAGTTGAAACCGGATAATACATTGCGATACGTGCCCCGGGTTTTCCCTGCGTCATCAAATAAGTGGTACGGTTCGTATAGTCATTCAAATCTTTCATTCCCGGATCCGACATCCAGTTCGGCTGCCGGGAACCCGCACCCCAAAACATGAATTCAAAGAAGTTGATGCCTCTTACTATCTGGTAATCGACAACATATTTCGCCTGCCGGATAGAAGGAGATGTATAATAGGCAGCAAAACTTTCGCTGAATGCACGAGGCTTTCCATATACATGTGCCACAGAAGAGGCCTGTTTCGGGAAGTTATTGACCGTATCAGGAAAAATCTGGTTCCAGATAGCGTCAACACCCGGAATCTGGACTTTACTCAAGGTACGGAAGAAATCCCCTTCGGCACGTATGCAGTCGGGCATGTAATGGTCTTTGTTCAGATGAGTGATATACGCCACACCGTTCGCTTCACACCAGTCGGCCTGAAGCTTGAAGAAATGAGTTGCAAAAAGAGTCGACCATACATCCCAATAATCGGCCTTGACACGCTGTTCTGCCACTGTAAGCACCGGTGTAAAGAACGAAGCCAGCCAAGGGGTCGGGTCATACCCCTTCATCTGTTTAAACACAGTAATGATTTCCGGCGTCCAAGGCATGTGGGCATAGTCGGGCTCGTCGCCACGGAACCCCAGTACAGTAGTCCCCAATTCCTTACCCAGATATTTCTTATACTGGGCATGCGTCCAGTCCACAAACTGCTGTACCGCTACCGGATTCAAATAGTCGCACAAGGAATTGCTTGTATCCTTTCCTCCTGTCGGATTATTGACGGCACGCGTAACAGCAGTACGGAAATCACTGCGGACAAGCAGTATTTCCCAATCGTCATTTCCGGCATTGAAATCCAGTTTCCCGTCCTTGAGCTCCACGGTACGGTTCGGCTTTCCGCTCTTGCTTACAGCCACTGCACTGATGACTCCAGCCGGCACTTCCTTCCCGACCCATGTTTCCCCTCGTCGTACCGGAATCCGTTCATCTACAACCAAAGCCTGCATACGTAAGTCGGGACGTTCTTGGGTAAATTTTCCGCCGGCAAATCCACTCGGATATTTACCCTCATCAATAATCCATACCTTCAACCCTCTTTTCTTGGCTTCAAGTACAGCAGTACGGACGGCCTTAAACCACCCGTCGGACAAATATTTGAACGGAAGCTGGTAACCCGCCTCAAAAATGACGGCACGGAAACCTTTACTTTTAATAGAATCCAAATCATTGCATATGGTTTTTCTATCCATCTGTCCGTTCCAACCCCAAATGACATGATTGGCAAACGTAGCGGGAGGATCGGCAAAAACATCTTCCATTTGTGCCAAAGTCGTCTGGTGGATACCCTGCCAAGATTTTACAGTTACGTCATCTGCAGCCCACAAGTAACTCCCCAATCCACATAAAAAGAGAAATAAAAAAATTGTTTTTTCATTGTATTGATTTTAACATTCATAAAATAAATATCTTATATTTACATAATGTCAGTAAAAGTATCGAAAACAGAAACAAGAAATGCATATTAAGTCTTAAAAAAGTCAAAATATTCCGAGATATATACCTATAATATCTTTATTTTAGAAAAGAAGCAATTTAAACCATTCGGCAGAAGGTAACTCTAATAGCAGAAACGATCGAATAAAATACAATAAAATGTCAATAAAAGAAACAGTCCAAAAAGACATGAACAAAATAGTCATAATGAATTTTTCGAATGTCTATACAGAAGAAACATTCTATAAAAACGAACATATAGAATGGATAGACTGTACAGATATCAAAGGATCTGACTGCTTCTGTGATGAAGAAGCTTCGGCAACAATCTCCCGGAAGATACAGCATCTGCAACCTCAAGGCATCCATTTCATAGATTCGGGTAATTATCATTATATATCTAGATTCTTTACCGACAAGATACAGGAGGATTTCATACTGGTGGTATTCGACCATCATCCCGACATGCAGCCGTCTCTTTTTGATGAACTCCTCACATGCGGATCATGGGTAAAGGCAGCCCTGGATACCAACCGGCATCTGAAAAAGGTCCTTCTGATCGGAACATCGGACGACCTGCTGAAAAAAATCGAGCCCAGATATCTGGACAGAATCATCGAATTCAAGGAATCACAGCTGGAAGACCATCAAGCCTGGCAGGACTTCTATTCCATACACCTGAACCTGCCCATCTACATCTCTATAGACAAAGATGTCCTGGACACTGGAGAAGACAAGACCAACTGGGACCAAGGAAAAACAACCCTACAGGAACTGAAAAGACTTCTGCTCATTCTGCTCAAGCATGACCGGCTGATAGGAGTAGATATCTGTGGAGAATGTAACTATTCCATCGCGGGAATGCTGGATCCCAATATCAGAAAAGATAACGCAATAAACCTGCAACTGGCATATTTGTTTGAAAACCCATGCAAATGATACAGATATAATGTTTAACTTTACCCGCATGAAAAAGAATCTGACATTAAAAATAACTATAGGAGGAATATTTGTCCTCATTGCAGCAGTATTAGTACTGATTTTCTGCTTGAAATCACAGATAAATACCCCGCTGGATGAAGTGGAAATAACCGATTCGACCGAAGTGGAAGAAATAGTCTGCAAATACGGAATACCGGTAGACCGTTACGACATCAAATATGGTATCGTACAACCCAGGCAGAATCTGTCGAACATTCTGAAAGACCATGGGGTAACAACAGAAGAAATACATCAACTGAACGAAAAGGCAAAAGGGGTTTTTGATGTACGGAAAATCCGCGACGGACAATCGTATGCCGTATTTCTACGCCCTGACAGTACCCGTCTGGTACGTTTCTTCGTATATGAAGAAAACCCCAAGTCATACATTGTGTTCGACCTGCGCAATGAATGTAAAGTATACCGTGGAGAAAATCCGGTAGAATGGAGACAGAAGGAAATCCGCGGTAAGGTGGAATCATCCCTATGGGTAGCCATGCAGAAGCTGGACACATCCCCTCTGCTGGCCATGGAACTGTCCAATCTATACGGATGGACTATCGATTTCTTCAGCCTTCAGAAAGAAGATGAATTCCGGGTTATCTACGAGCAGGAATGTGTGGAGGGCAAGGAACTGGACAGTTTCCATATCCTGGCCGCATCATTCCGGTATTCGGACAGTCTATATTACGCTATCCCCTTCGTGCAAGACGGTGAAGAATTATATTATGGAGCTACCGGAAACAGCCTGGAGGGTGCATTTCTGAAAGCCCCGCTGGATTTCTACAGGATAACATCCCGCTTTTCGAACAGCCGTTTCCATCCTGTACTCCGACGTTACCGTGCCCATCACGGAGTAGACTATGCCGCTCCAACAGGTACACCGGTCTACAGTATAGGAAACGGCAAGGTAATAGCGAAAGGATACCAGGCCAACGGAGGTGGGAATTTTCTGAAAATAAGACATAACAGTGTGTACGTCACCACCTACATGCATCTGTCTAGATTTGCAAAAGGAATCAAGGTAGGGTCGGAAGTAAAACAGAAAGAAGTGATAGGTTATGTAGGCTCAACCGGACTTTCTACGGGTCCACACCTGGATTTCCGTGTATTCGAAAACGGTAAGCCTATCAATCCGCTGCTAATCAAGTCACAGCCCAAGAAACCGATCAGTCCGGCCAACATGCCACAATTTACCATACTGCGTGACTCCTTGATCAGAAAGTTGTCGGCAATAGATACAATTATCCCGTCTGTCCCGGTACATACAGATACCGGAACAAACGGGCTGAATTGATCTGTTCCATTACTTTAACTTAATTCGGAACAGACATACATTATTTCTTGAACAGATGAGGCAAGAACTCATTCAGACATCTGCGCCATGTAAGCCACTCATGAGCTGTACCCTGTGATTCATAGAAATCAACATGGATATTCAATTCACGCAAAGTCTTTACAAGCTGCGCTGTTCCCATATTTTCTTCTGTTCCACATCCCAGGAACATATAATGTACCTTCTTGTTGAAAGTATCAGCATCGGCAAACACACCGTTGAATGCAGTCTTGACATCCAAGCCGAAAATAGCTCCACTGAAACCTCCAATATAAGAGAACTTATCAAGGTTTGTCAACGTAATGTCAAAAGTCTGTTTACCACCCCATGAAAGGCCAGCCATAGCACGGTGGTCACGGTCGGTATACGTACGGAAAGTCTTGTCTACCATCGGAATCAAATCGTTTATCATAAGAGTGGCAAAAGAAGCTCCATAAAGGTTGCGTTCTTCATTTACATCCTTACCTGGACGCGGACGGAATCCTACTTCCACATCACCGCTCTCCATCACAACAATCATAGGAACACACTTCCCTTCAGCTATCTGATTGTCAAGAATATTATACATATATCCTTGAGTACTCCATCCGGTTTCATCCTCTCCCATGCCATGCTGCAGGTAAAGTACCGGATAACGTTTCTTGGTATTCTTTTCGTATTCGGCCGGAGTATATACTACACAACGGCGGAAACGCTTCTGTGTTTCGGAATAATAAGTACAGGTACGTACCTGTCCATGAGGCACATTCTGGGTACGGTAATAATCACCTTCCTTACCTTCGGGCACTTCGATACCGCTTGCCATACGGCTGCATCCGAAATATGTAGTACTCATCGGATCGATAACAGAAAAACCGTCTACCAGCAGGAAATAATAATGGAAACCTACCACCAACGGATCAGTCTTTACAGTCCACCAGCCGAATTCATCTTTATCCATATCATATTTCTTTCCGCAGATGTCTACCTGAAGACGCTTTACATCCGGAGCATATATACGGAAATAAGCACGGTTCTCCTTGTCGAGACGCGGGAAATCACAACCATGCATATTAGATGAAGCCTCTACAGTGTTTTTGATGACATCTTCCGTTGTAGGAAGCTTAATACCCATCATATTCAACATGGCAGCGGCATAACGGCGTCCCAAGATACGATAGCCTGCAGCATCAAAATGAAGATGATCGGCAGCACAGCTCAGTCCCTTTGAAGACACTACAGCACAATTCTTGATAACCTGAGGCAGCGTATCAATGATGTCATTCATCACGGCACAAGTACCTCCATGATCGGCATTTACCACTTCTCCAGCCAGCAAAGGAACGTCTTCGGCCTTCAGATTCAAATCGGCCAGCAGGCTTTCGTATACGCTCTTTACTTTTTCGGGCCAGTCCTTCTCACCGGTATTCGATTCACCCTGATGAAGCAGGATACCTTTAATCACACCGTCCTTTTGGGCAATCTTGGCCATTTCAACCAGACGTCCATAAGGGTCATTATCATATTCCTTCAGCATATTCAACATCCAGTCGGGTGCAGTCTTGATGTATTCCTCACATTTATCCTTCTGGAAAAGCTCGATTTTACAACCACCGATAGCTACATGTACCACACCCACACGTACATTTTCCGGCAGGTTTTCCACCATTGTCCGTCCGAAGTAGTCGGCAGGAGTCAGTCCGGTATGTTCACGGCATAGCGGAGCCCGTGCCGGATACCATTTACCTTTCACCCTACCCAATTCCTTGTTGTCGACAGCCGACAACACTTGAAAACGCGGATTTACCAAAGTATCCTGAGGCTCGTATGGAGCGTTCCCTTCCATATTCGACTGTCCCAGGCACAGATAGATATAAAAATTTGCATCCTGTGCAGATGCAGCCAGACTTGTAAAGAACAAGCCGACCAACAGTAAAACAGAAAAAAATGTCTTTTTCATATATATTTTTTATAGATCCTCAAATCCGCAACCGCCCTCATAAGATGACACAGAGGTCAAAAAGGTAGCGACACTGTGGCAAAAGAGGGTGCAACGCAGCAAAAATCGCCACAAAGACGCATTAAATCCCCTTACCCCACCATGCGACTTGAGGCAATACGCAAAATCACGACCATAAGTTGTCGGTGTCATCCAAAGTCATTCTGGAACACATCAGCATAAGCGTTGTTGCATGAATAGATATTCAGCACATACTGCCTTGATGTCCTGACCCATTTGGCTGGCACAGAGATGAACTTGAAGACAAACGCCTTGATGCGGCTTGTTGCTTTGAGTCCGAACCTCTTCACGTCAAGCCTCGCCATGATGAATTTATAGAAGTTGCGTATGAGTGCCGTAAGCAGAAGAAACACCGTGTTTTCTCCCATGAAGGATTTTGGAAGCCTGTTCCAGCCGAATCCGTTATTCATGTCATCGAAGATGCGTTCCTTCCCTCCACGGAGGTTATAGAATTCGACAATCTCTTTCTCGGAAGACTCGTAGTCATTTGTAAGGATGCAGCGGTAGGTGTATTCTCCTTCCCACAGGTCGAGTTCGCCGTCTATCCGCTTCTGTCTTTGAATCACAAGACGGTATGCCTTCCCTTTCCATTTCTCGATGAGAATGGAGGCCAGCTCAAACTCAATGCCGCCCAATTCCACTTTCTTCCAACCTCTGAGGGCAAAGATGTCATTGTAGAGCGAACTGCATCGGTTGGCACGGATATAGAAGGTCTTGCAGTGTTTAGCAATCTCTTCCACTATCTCTTCAGAACACGAGCCGCAATCAGCTCTGAAACGGTTGATCATAAGCTTGTTCTTTTCAAACCTTTCAAAGAACCTCTTCAGCGTGTCCTTCTGGTGGAAACGGACATTTGTGTTGCCGTCGCTGTTCTCAATGCCGACAATCAAGTCGCCAATAACCGCCACGCCAGGACGGTATCCGAGAAACTTCTTGTATGTGGGTTTCGCATCAAACTTCTCAGCCTCTATGAACTGGTGGTCGAAGTCAACGTCATACCCCTCGCCATCTTTCAGCTGCCCTGTGGACAATAGGCAATTGAGGAGCAGTGTATTCAGCATGTCTGCCGTGTTTAAGTCGTAGGTCTTGCCAGTGTCGGATGTGTAGGAAATGTTATCCTGGGTCAGTTCCTTTATGGCTCTGAGAATCGTGTCGGCACTGCATGTGCGAAGTGTCGGATGAAGCGAGAGGTGATACATCAGATGAGTGGTGACATCCTCTATGCATGAGCCGCCACAGAAATAAACGCTCATAAGCGAACGGATGATTTCGCTGTATTGATAACCATACAGCCTACATCTCATACCGAGGGTTGAGTCGATTACAGATGAGAGATTGGAGTCAAATTGCTCCATTATTGAAAAAATTCCTCCAAAAGGAGAGAGTTTCTCAGATTTTATTGCTACCTTTGCCATGTCTGTCGGGTTTGATACATATTTTGATTTGCAACACTAAGATAGGTGAAAAATCTGACATGGCAAAATCCTGAGCAACTTTTTGTTGCTCAGGTACTTATAAAATAAGTTAAACTAAAATGCTGCGGAATTTAGGTAGATCAGTTATTCCATATCATTTATTCATGGCTACCCCATCCAGGACAAACTTCTTCAGGTCACAGTCTCTGGAACTGTTTCCATAAAGCACTTCATAACTTGCCTGAGGGTCTACACGCATAGTATTTGTTGCAGGATCAAAGAATTCGAATGCGCCTGAATCCAGCTTCAACACAACATCCTTACTCTGACCAGCCTTAAGTTCTACACGCTGGTAAGCTTTCAGCGTTTTTAACGGACCATCCGTATCACCTATCTTACGGACATAAACCTGTACAACTTCTGTCCCTTCACGCTTACCGGTATTACTTACCGGAACCGTAATAGTCATTGCATCTTTATCCATACGGGCATCACCTACCTGGAATGTAGTATAACTCAACCCATAACCGAATGGGAACAAAGCATCCGACATATAACGGTAAGTACGTCCCTTCATTGAATAGTCTTCATAGTCTGGAAGCTGGTCGGTTGATTTATAGAATGTTACCGGAAGTTTTCCTGAAGGATTGTAATCACCAAACAAAACATCAGCAACAGCTGTTCCACCCAGTTCACCGCCATACCATGCCTGCAGGATAGCGTCGCAAGTCTTAGTTTCAGGCAATAAAGCGATGGCAGAACCCGAACAATTGACAAACACCACTTTCTTACCCGCTTCTTTCAGTGCTTTCAGGAAATTACGCTGTACAGCAGGAAGTTCGATGTCGGTACGGTCACCACCTTTGAATCCAGGCAGTTTTACGGGCATTTCCTCACCTTCGAGCTGTGGAGATATGCCTCCCACGAAAACAACGACATCAATACCCTTCAAATGTTCAATGGTCTGTGCATAATCAATGTCTCTTTCTCTTCCCAGATTGAATTTCAGGTTAGCTGCCCAGTTTTCCACCTGTGCATAACGTATCTCTATATTATACTCCTTTCCTTTCTCAACCTGTATTTCAGTACGGGTATCAGTTGTACGCCATGTACGGTGCTTTGTCATTGATTCACCGTTTACCAGCAATTCAAAATAACTGCATCCTTCCAGACTGAGTAACACTTTACCTGACTCCTTCGGACGGAATACCGTCTGATAACAAGCCGAAAACTTTTCCAGATTCACACCCGGACCGAAAGCATGCTGTCCGTAAGTAGTGACATTAATAGGTGAAGTAACCTGTATAGTTGATACGGGGTCACCTGAACGGTCGGGATTATTCCAGAAAGTAGCCTTGATTCCCGGTTTCCCGTCTATACTGCATTGGTCAAAATAAGATTCAAGAATCTTGTCGTTCACCAGATCACAACCTCGCAAATAAGTGACCTTATTCTTGCCGATCTTACTCCGGATACCGTCCAGAATTGTTACAGTACTGTTAGGAGTACCATTATAATTACCCCAAAGCATCGTCTTTTCATCGGCATTAGGACCTATCACTGCTATACGACGGTTCTTCGCCAAAGGCAGCACACCATTTTCATTTTGCAGTAAAGTCATAGTCTGACGGGCCATCTCAAGTGACAGATTCCGATGTTCCTTACAATTGATGACCGATGCCGGAATAGCTGACCACGACACCAAAGACGGATCATCCATTTCACCCAATTCAAAACGTCCTTCAAGCAGACGGAGCACATGCTTGTCTAACTCCTCTTCAGAAATCAGTCCACGTCTGACAGCATCCGGCAATTCCTTATAAGCATAGTTATATCCACATTCTACATCTGTACCGGCCAATACACCTTTAGCAGCTGCATGTACTGCATCGGACGAAGACTTATGTGACGTATAGAAATCGGAAATAGCACCACAATCGGATACTACCATATATTTGAATCCCCATTCGTCACGCAAAATCTGCTGGAGCAACCGATTGTTTCCGCAACAAGGATCATCATCCAGCCGATGGTAAGCACACATCACCTCACGTACATCAGCTTCCTGTACCAATGCCTTGAAAGCCGGCAGATAAGTTTCCCACAAATCACGCGGACTCACATTATTCAGGTTGACTGAATGACGGCTCCATTCCGGACCACTGTGCACTGCATAGTGCTTGGCACATGCCAACAGCTTCCGGTATTTGGCATCTTCAGGTCCCTGCAAACCTTTTACGACAGCTATTCCCATACGGGACGTCAGATACGGGTCTTCACCATAAGTTTCCTGCCCACGCCCCCAACGCGGATCACGGAAAATATTCACATTCGGAGTCCAGACCGACAGACTATGGAAACGTTCATCCTCCAATCCGTTACGCTGACGTTCATTGTACTTGGCGCGCATCTCATCGGAAGTGGCAGTAAAGATATCAAATACCAGATCATCATTGAAGGAAGCCGCCATCCCTACCGGCTCCGGGAAAACAGTAACATTTCCTTGGTTAGCCACTCCGTGAAGTGCCTCACTCCACCAATTAAACTTCTTGATACCTAACCGTGGAATAGCTTCCGAATCATCACACATCAGAATAGCCTTTTCCTCCAAAGTAAGACGGGAAAGTAAATCCTTAGCTCTTTCTGTCGGACTCAGGTCGGGGTTCTGATAAGGAAATTTCTCGGCCTTACCGACAAGTGTACAAAGCACACAAGCCACACATAAAAAAAGTTTTTTCATAGTAAATTATAATATTATAAACTAGTATATCATACGATGATAAACATATGCAAAGAACGAATTTTTTTATAACTAATGCCATTATCCATGTAACATAAGCTTTCATTTACATTACATACCGTTCCATAAACACTTTATAATTCCACATAAACTTATAAACAGATTAAAAATAAGAAAGGTGAGGCTCCACGTTACAGGAAAATCCTCACCTTTCACTTATAGACTCATTTAAGCTGTCACTTTTCAAAATGGCGACAAAAGAATTTGCAGCCACAGATGTGACCTTTTAAAACTGATGGTTATTCTCCGCTCGGATTCTGTTTCAAATTAGGATTGATTGAAGTCGCTGCATACGGATATGCAAAATATTCATGTTTACCTTTTACAAAACCAGTCTTGCCTTTGTTCGGGTTTGCATATTCAACATAAAGACGATGTTTTGGTTCACCTTTGGAGAAGAAAGCATCCATAGTAGACGGAATATCCTTACCGTTATTTACAATACCGTCTGTATCTCCCCAACGTACCATATCCGGGAAACGTACAGCTTCAAGCCACATTTCGTAACTCTTTTCATTCTTTACTTCCTGCAATGTAAGCTCTGTTGAGATATGTGCCGAACCTGCACGTTTCTGAATTTCCTGCAGATACTGCAACCCGTCAGGGTCATTCGTCTGTGCACAAGCCTCAGCATACATCAACAGCACTTCGGCGTAACGGAAAATAGTCAAATTTTTAAATCCATACCATCCTTTTTCATTATCTTCCGGCCATGCAACAAACTTATTTGCAAAATAACCGGCAAATCCATAAAGCCCCGTAGGATCCTTGATACCGATCTGATCGGATGTTTCCAATTCTTCACGAGTCAGATTCTGACCTTTAGTTCCGTTCCATTCCATTTCATACAAGAATTCATCACCGGTAAGGAAGGTCGCCTTACGACGGGGTGAATCACCGTCATTCGCCAGCATCCGTTCTGCAAAATCAGCACGGATAGCATGTCCTCCCCAACCGTCTGGACCAATAAATGAAGGTTTGGAAGCCAACTTGTCGGTACGCCAGTTCCAGAACTGAATCCACATCCAGGATGTACGCTGAATCTTATTGCTCCAATCATCTACACCGGTATTTTCAAGCGCATTTGCCTGAAAAATCATCTCTTCACAAAGATCTCCGGAGGCATGGAAAAGGTTTGCCCAACGGTCTGTTGGCACAAGTTCATATTTCTTAGAATCAATGACCTGCTTCAAATTCTTTTTGGCACCTTCATAATCACCTTTGAACAGACGGGCCTTGCCGGCTACAGTAAGGGCAAATCCTTTTGTAACCTTCGATGCCCCTACCTTATCCGTCGGACTCTCACGTTCCTCAAGATCGGCAACCGCACTTTCCGCTTCCGTAGCACACCACTCCAAAAGGGCGTCGTGCCCGCCTTCATAATTACTCGGTTTAGCATCTGCCGGAAGAATATGGTCGACTAATGGAGGACAATTCCACCCGATAGCAAGCATCAGATGTGACCAAGCACGTAATGAACGTGCTTCGGCACAAACACGCTTCTTGACTGTAGAATTCGGCTCTATATTGTCCAATATGAGGTTACAATCATAAATCACACCATAAAGTCCCCAATATGTATTTTTAATGACCTCATTCTGTGAATCATAACGGAACTCATTAATCTGTGCCCCGAAATCATTGTCACCATACATATTACCAGCAGCCAACATATCATCGCCAGCCTCATTGAAAAGCACCGGAAGAGCTACATAAATACCCTCATTTCCAGCTATATTCAAACAAAACGACTGATAAAGATTATTGAGTGCATTCTCTGCATCATCATCGGTCTTATAAAAGCTATCGAAGGGGATAACTCCTTTCTGCTCAATATTGAGACGATCTTCACAGCCACTGAAAAGAAACGCAATACCTAAAAGGGAATATATTATTTTTTTCATAATGAACTATTTTTAATTTTCCTCAAAAACATAATTCTCACTAGAATGAAATACTTGCACCGAAAGTACATTTCTTCATAGTAGGATATGTACCGATATCGAAGCCCGCACCACCATTGTTAGAAGTCGTTGCTGTTTCCGGATCCATACCCGGATATTTGGAGAATGTAAAGAAATCATCCAAAGAAACAAAGAAACGTACATCCTTAATTGCAATCTTCTGAGTCAGTTTCTTAGGTAATGTATACCCCAGCTGCATCTGCTTAATCTTGAAATAAGATCCGTTGAACATAGATGCACTTGAACTCCAGAAGTAACGGTCGTGAGCTACACTAGCTACAGACGGCATAGAAGCATCTCTGTTATTTTCACTCCAGGCATTGTCCATATAATATTTCAGAGAATTACGCATCGGAGTATCTGCACGGTAAAGAAGGTTGAAAATCTTGTTTCCTGCCACACCGGTACCGAATACGGTAAAGTCAAATCCCTTATAAGCCAAATTAAGAGTCACACCGTAAGTGAACTTAGGAATAGCACTACCTATGTCGGTCATATCTCCGTCTGTCAGCTCAGAAGATGAAACGATATCACCGTTATGGTTACGGAATTGAGGCTCACCTGTTTCTCTATTAACTCCAGCATAATCATATGCACGGAAATACCAGATAGAATGTCCCTCCTCAAATGCGGTACATACCATATTGTTAGTTCCGTCTACACCACCCTGATTACTGATGATACGGGTAATGTCATCATACAGATAAGTCACCTCGTTCTTCAGCGTTGAGAAATTGGCATTGATACCATATTCCAGATCACCGATATGGTCCCGCCAACTGCCTTCGAATTCAAAACCCTTATTGTTTATCTTTCCGGCGTTGACTGTGGTAGAATTCACATAAACTTCAGGAACCGGATTTATGGATATCAAAAGGTCTTTCGTGTTCTTGTTATAATAATCGAGACTAAAAGTCAAACGATCGTTCAGGAAACGCATGTCAAGACCGAGGTCCAACTGTTCGGAAGTCTCCCATTTAAGGTTTGGATTAGCCAGTCCGGAAGGATAAGAACCATAATGCAAAGCTGGATCATCACCATACTGATACCAAGCAGCATTGTAACTGATAGGTGATATATACGGATAATTATTGAGCACATTGACATTACCGTTACGTCCCCAGGAAGCACGGAACTTCAAGAAAGACATTACGCTTGAGCTGATATTCTCCGAAATAAACTTTTCATTACTGATATTCCATCCTACAGCAACAGAAGGGAATTTTCCCCAACGTTTGTCTGCTGGAAGCTTAGAAGTATCGAATGCATCGGCACGATAATTGAACTGCACACTATAACGGTTATCATACGTATAAAGGAAACGTCCAAAATAAGAAAGACTTGTAGAAAGTCCAGGGAGATTTCCAATAGACTTTGTCGTTGTTTCAGCCGAATTTACAAAATTCAGATACTGGAAATTCGGAGTGTCACCGGTAAGAATTTTATTTCCACCTGTACCGGTTGCCGAACCTGAAACATCATCTGTACGATATTCTGTATACGACATACCGATCATGGCACCTACATTGTGTTTCTCCAAAAACGTTTTGTTATAATTCGCAAAGTTTTCCCATTGATAATAATGATTATTATATGCCGAAGCCGAAATGGAGTAATCAGTAGCCTTGGCCTGACCGTTCATATAATAAGGTTCAGAATAATCGTGGTTATTGGTCTGTGCGATACGATATGAGAAACGTGATGTAAACACAAAGCCGTCGAACGGAGTCAGGTCCATAAAGGCGGTTCCACGGACTGTAAAACCGGAACTTTTCGCATTACGCCGGTCACGTTGAAGCAGAGGGTTACCATTATCATCCATCTGGAATTTTGAAGTTGCATAGTACTTCCCGTTCGGAGCTATAAGAATGGTTTCGGGAGCAATGGCATACTGTTCCTTCATATCTGTCGTAAAGTCATCTACACTATCCCAATATACCGGAGTCAGCGGGTCAAGCAAAAGTGCAGGAGCCAACATGGAACCATAAGCACTCTGATGACTGATATTACGAGTCTCCCATTTTTCAATAGAAGTATTCGTTCCTACCTTAATCCATTTATATAACTGATAATCGGCATTAAGCTGACCGGTAAGACGGGTATAAGTATCTTTCTTTCCACGTACAATACCATCATTGTTGACATAGTTTACAGATGTAAAGAAATGTCCCTTGTCATTACCATCCTGGAATGTGAGCGAATGTTGGGTAGCCCAACTGTTACCGAAAACTTCCTTTACCCAATTCGTTTCCTGAGGATTGTCATAATCCACTCCATTGGTTGCACAAAGAGTCTTCATATCATAACCCGACAATTCCTTATATTTTATCCAGTCCTTGGCACCGAAAATTTCAGGAGTCTTACCGAGACTCTGATTGATAGCCTTGAAAGAATACGTGATTTTCGGACGCCCGTTTTCACCGTTACCGGTTTTTGTCGTAATGAGGACAACACCGTTACCTGCCTGGGCTCCATAAATGGCAGCCGATGCAGCATCCTTCAAAACTTCGATTGATTCAATCATGGAAGGATCCAGATACTGGATATTATCAACTTTCAAACCATCAACAATCAACAGAGGGCCTAACTTATCTGAATTTGATGAATAACCACGGATACGGATGGAAGCCCCTGCACCAGGAGCACCGGAAGTATTCAGAATCTGGACACCGGAAGCCTTACCTTGAAGAGCGGCTGCAGCATCTACCGTAGCCAAATTTTGGATATCATCCCCATTGACAGAAGCAATTGAACCGGTAAGGTCACTTTTTTTCTGGACACCATAACCTACAACAACCACTTCATCCAATAACTTGGAATCTTCCTCCAAACGAATATCCAAAGAATTACGTCCATTAAGTTTGATAGTCTGTGTCTTATAACCGACAAAAGACACAACCAGTGTCGAATTTTCACTCTGAACCTGAAGCGAAAAAATACCGTCAAAATCAGTAATCGTACCATTGCTTGTCCCTTCTTCCAGAACAGCCACACCAATCATAGGCTCAGAATCTTTGGCCGACACGACCGAACCTTTAACCTGGAATTGAGCATATGCTGATACACATGTAAAAAGCATACACATAAACAGGCAAGGAATTTTCTGAATTTTCTTAATTACATTTTTCATTACCATTAGTTTAAGGATTAATAATTGTGTGTTTTCTTGTTTAAATCAGCCACTATTGCTGCAACAGCGGCTAACCATCGTCATACTTACATTTCATAATCTTTAATTATTAAGGTTAACATTAAAACATTTATCTGTCTCTATATCATTTTAATAATAACTATCCGATTACAATGACCTGAACCCTCTGGTTCTTTTGAATCGTATAACACATATAATAGTCAAATAAAACATCTGACAAAACAGCACAAAATGGAATGCGGAAATCCCATTTCCGGTATTTTTTAAATAGCATTTAAGGTTAACAAGGTTCTTTAATCTGACGCTACAACCCGGCATCAATGGTCACGGAAATTCCATTTGGAATTATCACTGTTCATATCGAACTTACCCAATGAAGGAGTACTATCACCAACAGACACCAATACTAATTCTTCGTCTACACCCGGTATCTCTTTCGGCATAATACGATAAGTTCCATCGGTCAGTTGTTCTATCCGCCAAAGTTGTTCAGGAGCCCCCGTAAATTCAGGAACAGTCACTACTTCCGCATCAGACGTAGCCGCCAAAGCACGGTTTGTGCCTTCAATCACAATCTTATAATAAGGAGCTCCCAGATATCCGCCGGCATCGGGTACAGCAGTAATAGTCCATCTTTGATGAGGCCGGAACATATAGTCACCGATCCTTACGTCTATATTACCCTTCGGCCATGTATCAATCACATCTTCCAGTGTCTGCGATTTTAACGGCACAATAGGCTCTTCTGTCTTTTCCCAGAACCGATGCATTCCTCCTTCCATACGTATGAAGTCAACACACAGTTCAAGTCCATAACCTCTTCGCTCTGATTCTATTTCATAAGTACCTTCCTTGAAGACTTCACCGGCCACCGGCCAGTCATTCTTCCATAAAAGCGGGCGTATGGCAAGCACGCTACGACCTCCACGGTCGAAATCCGCTTCAAAATGACACGACATCTTCTCCACGCCTTCTGTCTCGATAAAGCGGCCAAAGTGACCGGCACCGGTCTGACGGTTTCCAGCAGCAAGTACCATTTTTCCACCGCCTTCCAACATATCCCGACCCATATTATCAAGATAAGGTCCCGTAACTTTACGTGAACGTCCAACTACGATATTATAAGTAGAGTTAGGACCATCACAACATGTTCCATGCGTACCAAGCAGATAATACCAACCGTTACGGTAGATAAGATCAGTAGCTTCACAATCGATAGCTATATTGATAGGTTCATTTCCCTCTATCCGCTTACCGGTAGCAGGATCAAGTTCAACCAGCCGGATAAAACCAAAATATGTACCATACGACAACCACAGACGTCCATCTGTGGGATCAAGCAACAATCCCGGATCAATGGCATCACAGTCATCACCATCTTCCGACATAGCAACCACCACCGCATCAGTATATTTGAAATCAGGAGAAGCAGGATCCAGCGTTTTGTTCCACATAGTCAAAACTTCCCCTCTATGGCTTCCACCCAAGCCTCCCCCGGTAGCACTGTAAGCAATAAGATACCGGTCTCCTATTTTTATAGCATCGGGAGCTGCTCCTCTGCCCGGTCTTACACCTCCACCTTTCCATGTCCACCCGTCTTCAGAAATCAATCCACCGCCACCTGTACCGAAAGTATAATACTTTCCATCACATTCCATTATAGTAGAAGGATCATGTATATAAGGTTCACCAATCTGTGCTACGGCTTTTTCTGAAATCATAAAAGGTAAAAGGGCAGCCATACCCCAAAATATAACTTTTGTTTTCATAATTTTATTTGTAAGTAGTAGATAGTATATAGTGTTTATTTGTAACTGACAGTAATATTTTTGATGGGATTTCCATTTTCATCCAGGAAACGAAGACAAAAATCACTCATTCCCGGTCCGTTGATAACAGCCCCCCAAATAACATTCTTGCCTTTTTTCAATGTAAGCCGTCTTGAAAGACAATCATCCACTACCATTCGACGGTCACCAGACAACAGAACAGCCTCCTCCCCGTTGAGCCACCACATGGAAGCAGAATTCGAACCTACAGACATTCTGACGCCAGACAAATCTTCCGGACACTCAATTACAGTAGCTGCAAGAAACAATACACCATATACCTGCTTATCACGTCTAGAGGCAAAACGGAAAAGTTTCACATTAAACATATTGCTCTCAAGTGCATGCCATGTCAGTTTCTGTTTTCCGACCTTTACCTTTTCACCATCTTTAGGCAATTTCGTAAATTGTTCGGAATAATATTTGGCCGTAAGTACTTCACGAAGATAACTGTCTGTAAAAACTGTATTGCTACGGTTTGGCTTGTCAATAGGGTCCAATAATAACCAACGTCGGATAAAACCATCTTGGTCAGGCGACATGACTTGGGTTGTACCCGGTGAAAAATAAGGAGACAAGCTATAATCCGTTGCCTTTTTCTGGGCATATCCATACACACCCGACAGCACGGCGAAACAAATCGCCAGCATTGATCTGAAATAAAAAGTCTTCATCAAAATTGTGTTTTTCATTATTATATAAAAATGGATAAGTCTACACCATATCAATCCTTTAAGGTTTCTGATTTTGTCACAAATATAACCAGATATACACTCTCAATCTTGCACTTTCAGACACTTTCCTTGCACTTTTAAATAATATGACGCATTTTTATTTATCTTTGTAACACCTTTACCAAAGGAAAAGACCAAAGATATGAAAAACACAATATTATTAATAACAAGTATTTTAATACTCCTTTTACCTGTTCATGCAGTATCTCAGGATTTTGCATTCAACAATATCAATGACCTCTCAGGACTGCCTGTAAAAGGAATTACA
Source organism: Bacteroides ilei (assembly GCF_900128495.1). GTDB lineage: Bacteria > Bacteroidota > Bacteroidia > Bacteroidales > Bacteroidaceae > Phocaeicola > Phocaeicola ilei. Next base: position 1,003,240 of record NZ_LT635801.1, on the reverse strand, counting down.
GCAGTGGTACGTGACAACAACGGATTTATCTGGGCAGCCTCCCGCACTGGCATCCTACGTGTAGCGTCCAATGATTATCGCCTTTATAGCCTTCCATCCGTTACAACAAACGTCATGCAGATCAAACTGGCTTGCCGTGACAGCCAACTGATTGCTGCTACACAAAACGGAGAGATATTTCGATACAATCCTATTCTTGACCAATTCGAATACTGGTTTACCCTTTCACTCCTACTCCAAAAAGAAAACTGGGTAACCAACCTGCTCATAGATACCGACGGTAAAGTATGGATAAGTACCAGCCGGGGAATCTATATCCGGAAAGGAGAAGAAACAATACCTATTTTAGTACAAAAAGCAGGTATGTCATATGTTACAACCCTGGACGGACACGAAATATTGGCCTGCATACAATCATCTTTCTACAAGATTGATACGCATAACTATGCATTAAAGGAATTAAAAGGAACAATGCCCCATCTTATATCTTCCTCCAGCTATGATGTTGTCAATCAGAAAGTATGGATCGGAACTTACGATGCCGGAGTATGGCAATATGGACTGAAGGAACAAAAACTCAAAAAAGTTACTATCACAGATTTTCCGGCACTCATTGTACGGTCCATACTGATACCGGACAACCATTCCATATGGATAGGAATTGACGGGGCAGGTATCTGGATACTTGACCGACAAACCAACCAAGTAGGGAATAAACTGCATGAAAATCCAGATGATCCATCTTCTCTGCGTGGAAACAGTGTCTATGCCTTATTACTCGATGATTACAACAGAATATGGACAGCCACTACCAGCGGAGGACTACAATATACAGATGCAAAGCCATCAGCAATCGAACATCTGATACATGAAATCAACAATCCACAGTCCCTACACAACAACGAGGTAAACCATATTATTACCGACTCCAGAGGAAACCTATGGATAGCGACAAACAACGGTCTCAGTTACCGTAATGCCCGCACACATGAATGGAAACAGCTATATGGAGGACGCCAGCTCACCTTCCTGTCACTTACAACCGATAAGAAAGGACAGATTTATGCCGGCACATACGGAGAAGGTTTCTATGTATTGGATGAATCCGACGGACATGAAATCCGTCATTATAGCGACAACAAGGGGGGCATTTTTAGTCCCGGTGGATTTGTATTTGCCACTTACACCGACAGTGAAGGCGATGTATGGTTAGGAGGAGTCAAAGGCAACGTACATTGCTATCATCCAGAAAGTGGAAAACTGAACACATATGTGCCACAAGATGTCTATTGCTTTGCCGAACTCTCTCCTGGAAAAATACTACTGGGATGTGCCCATGGACTGATTCAGATAAATAAGGAAACAGGGAAGACCAATACACTCCTGTCTGACCGCACCGTACATAACATTATCGTCACCAGACAAACAATATGGATATGCACCTCCGGTGACGGCATCATCGGTTTAGACAGACACGACGGCAAACAGACACATATCACTACCCAACAAGGTCTTCCCAGCAATTGTACCCAAAGTATGCTGTTAGAAGGAAATGAGCTGTGGATAGGTACCGACAACGGGCTATGTCGTCTTAACCTTACCGATAAGAAAGTACAGACATTTGCCAACCAGAGATTACTGGCCGACGAATCCTTTAATGCCAATTCTGCTTACCGGCTGCCTGACGGCAGACTGGCCTTCGGATGCAACAAAGGAGTTATCATGTTCAATCCTCATATAATAGATCCGACCCCCTCTTCAGGACGTATCTATTTCTCCGACATACAATTGGCAGGACGTTCCATCCGTGATATAGAGGATTTTAACCTCTCGGTTCCTGTCGACCATCTATCTACCCTCCAGATGGACTATCCACAAAATTCTTTCACTCTATCCGTCCTTCCAATAGGATATGTCAGCAACTCGGCTACATTTTCATGGAAACTTACAGGTCAAGATAAAAAATGGAGTACATACAACTCAAACCGGTATATCAACTATACCAATCTTCCAGCGGGAAAATATACGCTCTGCATCCGGCTCTACGACGGAAATATTCTGGCACAACGGCAACTGGATATCATAGTCAAGCCTCCATTCTGGAATACCATATGGTTCCGGATATCTATCCTAGCTGTAATCATCGGCATATTATGGTTAAGCATACGCTACTACATGCAGCGCCTGCACCGCCGATATGCCGATGAAAAAATACGCTTCTTTACCCAAATGGCTCACGACATACGTACTTCACTCATGCTTATAAAAGCACCGATTGAAGAACTTTACAAAGAAAAAGGACTTTCTCCATGGGGTAACAGATGCCTGCAACTGGCCTCCGAACAGACCAAACGTCTATCGGATACGGCCACCCAACTACTTGATTTCGAAAAACTTGACATAGGACGTGAACAAGCCTCATTCAGCAATGTAAACATAGCCGACTTGATAAGACGGCGTATTGAAGTATACAAAGCCTATGCAATGGGAAAACAGATAGATATCAAAGCCGGTTTCTCACCGGAAGATTATTGGATACAGGCCGATATACGTATGATGGAAAGGGTCATAGACAACCTGCTGTCCAATGCCGTAAAATACTCCCGACCAGGAGAACAGGTTGAAATCACCTTTACCGGACTATCTGCAAGCTGGGACTTGCGTATCAAAGATTACGGCATAGGTATGAGCAAAAAAGCACAACGTAAACTTTTTCATGAGTTTTATCGCAGTGACAACGCTATCAATGCACAGATTATCGGTTCCGGAGTCGGCCTGCTGATGAGCCAAAAGTACATCGCACTCCATCATGGCAAAATAACTGTCACAAGTGAACTCGACAAAGGAACTACTTTTGACGTTACCGTCCCTCTACAGGCAGCCTCATCCAAGGAAATGGCAGAATGTAAAATCACACATCCTTCCCTAGACGACCCTGACAGTTCCGAAAATAGCGGACAAAACGTATACGATATCCTTATCGTTGAAGACAATCAAGACTTGTGTGAATTTATGAGTCGGTCACTACACGACCGGTTCCATATAACAACCGCCCATGACGGACAAGAAGCCTGGGAAATGATTGCCACCCTACAACCCGACCTGGTAGTCTCCGACATAGTGATGCCCCACATGGACGGATTCGAACTGTGCCGGAAAATAAAATCCACATACGAGACTTCCCATATTCCTATAATCCTGCTTACGGCACTTTCCGACAAGACCGACCAGTTGCACGGACTAGGATTGGGAGCCGACAACTATCTGGTCAAACCTTTCGACATGGCATTGCTGGCAAGCCGTATTGATTCTATCATCCGTAACCGACGAACCGTCTTCCAGAAAGCCATCCAGACAAAACAGAATGATATACATACCATAACCCATAATAATCATATCAATGACGAATTCATCCAGAAAGCCATAGAATGTGTACGTGCCAACATAGCCAATGAAAAATTCGGGAAAGAAGAATTTGCTTCCACACTGGCATTAAGCCCTTCACTGCTCTATAAGAAAATCAAGGCTCTGACCAATCTTTCTGTAGTAGAGTTTATCCGATCCATCCGTCTCAACTATGCCATGGAAAAACTCAGTTCAGGCGAATTCAACGCAACTGAAGTAAGCGAGATGTGCGGATTCAGCAGTCTGGCTTACTTCAGTAAAGTCTTTAAAGAATATTTTGGGAAAACACCGACAGAAATCATGTCGGGCCAGAAATCAGGGAATCTCACTCAAAACTGATCCAGTCAATGGCCACCGGGTATTCTCCTTCTGAAACAACAGTAAGGTTCTGGATACCCGCAGGCGCATAACTTACGTCCGCATTCATTTCTACCCATCCGTTTGTAGCCTTTACCGGAAGTTCGGCTATCGGTTTTCCGTTCTCTCCAGAAGTCCGCACAACAATCTTTCCTCCTTTTTCAGAACGCACACGTGCCTTCATTTTCTTCACGGTATCAGATCCAAAATCTACCGTATTATATATTACCCATGCTTCCGGACGATTAATCTGCAAAAACCATCCTTCAAACGGATTTGCAGGATTCAAATAGTCGATAAATGCTCCATAAGGACTCAAAGACGTATAACGGTCCAACTGGATTTTGTTTTTCGCAGCAGTAATACCGACTCCCCGCAAAGTAGCTTTTACCTTCTTGATTGTACCGTCTTCACGGAAGAAAAGCGAATCAACACGCGCCGCACGGTTCTTGTCGAAATTCGGTGAATAGTCATTATGATGATAAAACAGATACCACTGTCCGTTATATTCCACAATAGAATGATGATTGGTCCAACAACCCACAGGAGATTCCTCCATAATCACCCCTTTAAATTCAAACGGACCGGTAGGACTGTCACTCATGGCATAGGCCAATGTTTCAGTCTGGTTCTCTACCCATGGAAAGGTCAGATAATATTTATCATTTCTCTTGAATGCAAAAGGACCTTCTTTAAAACCTTCAGGAAGTCCCTGAACACGTATCGGTTCTGAAGCCAGTTCCATCATGGACGGTTTCAGTTTGGCAACTGATATACCCATTCCCGACCAATATATATAGGATTCTCCATCTGTATCGACCAATACACAAGGATCTATTCCGAAAACATTCTTTATCGGTTCGGCTGCCGGAGTAAACGGACCTTCAGGATTGTCGGCCGTAGCTACACCAATATTAAATCCACGTCGTCCCTCCCCTTTCGGAGTACTGGGAAAATAAAAATAATATTTGCCGTCTTTATATACACAATCGGGAGCCCACATGGAATAAGAATCAGGCTGTACCCAAGGCACATTATTCTGATCGAGAATCACACCATGATCGGTCCAATCCGTCAGATTAGTAGAAGAAAAGACATGATAATCCGCCATACAGAACCATTTATCCAACCTATCTACGGGACTGGGAATGTCATGCGAAGGATAGAGATATACCTTACCGTTGAATACTCGTGCCGTAGGATCGGCAGTGAACTGGTCTCGGATAATGGGGTTCTGTGCCTGAAGGACACCTGCCATTACCGTAGCAAGCAAAAGAAGTGTTTTTTTCATATAATATTATCTTATCTGTGATGTTGCTAAATTAACACAGACCTCTTCAAACTACCTTTCACTTTCAGATACATCCTTTATACTTTCAGATATATAAATACCCCATTATATCAATACGAAAATAAAACAAATATTTTCCAAATAAGTATGCAGAACTCGACAAATATAAGACAACGAATTAAACTTAAAAATAAAAAAGACAACAAAAAACGGGTAAGATTTTATACAAAAAAATGGAAATACCGGTATTCATTACACCGGTATTTCCACCTACTTATATATCAAAACAGACTTAAATTACAGGAAAAACTTAAAGACAAAAATAACCGACAAGATATACATGGCCGGTGTCAGCTTCTTGACATGTCCACACAACAAATTAATCAATACATAACTGATCATTCCCAACACAATACCATCAGAAATGCTATAGGCCAGCGGCATGAAAATGATACAGATAAAGGCAGGAATAGCCTCAGAATAATCCAGAAAATCCACTTTCTTGACAGACGACATCATCATCAGTCCCACCAATATCAACACCGGAGCAGTAGCCGCTCCCGGAACAGCCAAAAAGAAAGGAGCCAAAAACAAAGACAACAGGAAGCAAACGGCCGTAACAAATGAAGTCAGTCCGCTACGTCCTCCTTCTCCTACTCCCGAAGCACTCTCCACAAAGGTGGTAATGGTACTGGTACCCAATACGGCCCCAGCCGTCGTGCCGATTGCATCCACCAGGAAGGCCTGCTTCAAATGAGGAATTTTTCCGTCTTTTGTCACCATCCCGGCCTTTGTTGTCACTCCAACCAGGGTACCAATGGTATCAAACATATCCACAAACAGGAAAGTGAATACCACAATGACCATTTCCTTGGTAAAGATATGTTCCCACTGGAACTGACAGAAAATCGGAGCCATAGAAGGTGGTGTACTGAATACCTCATTCAAATGGGTCTGTCCCATCGGAATACCAATGATGGTTGTCAACAGGATACCGATCAGCAAGGCACCGCGTACCTTCTTGATCAGCAGAATGGAAGTAACCAGCAGACCAATCACACCCAGTAACGCAGAGCCTGAAGTGATGTCACCCAATGAAAGCAGTGTAGCATCGTTGTTCACAATGATACCGGCATTCTGCAAACCGATAAATGCAATGAACAGACCGATGCCGGCTCCAATGGCATTTCGAAGCGTGAGCGGAAGTGCATCCACTATCTTTTCACGCAGATTGGTAATCGTCAATAGAATAAAGATAATACCTTCCAACAAAACAGCCGTCAGGGCGAATTGCCAGGAATATCCCAATGTCAGACATACCGTATAGGCAAAGAACGCATTCAGTCCCATTCCTGGAGCCAGTCCGAAAGGAAGTTTAGCATACACCGCCATCAGCAAGGTGGCAAAAGCAGAAGCCACGACCGTTGTCGTAAACAAGGCTCCCTTATCCATCCCAGTAGCCGACAGGATATTCGGATTGACCGCCAAAATATAGGCCATGGTCAAAAAGGTAGTAATACCTGCCAGAATCTCCGTACGCACACGGGTTTCACGGGGATTAAAGCCAAATAATTTTTCCAGCATTTTCATTTTATAATTGCTTTAAGTCTATATCAGTTTTTCAGAAAGTCCACTTCATGGCCAGTGTCGGAATAAAATAAAAACCGTCGCGTGTGGCGAAGTCCGTACTTAACTCCCACTCTGAACCGACGCTCAGATTCAGGTTGTCATTCACATGCTTGAACTTGTTCAGGTTAATCCAGAACTGCGGTTCGCTGACGAAAACGAAGTTATGATTCTGTCCCTTTTCATCCGTATGCTTTTCCCGCCAGAAATCGGCAAATCCGCTGAAGGTGAACTTTTCCTGCCAAAAATTCAAGGTCCAGGTACCGGTCAACTGGAAATTATGTGGTTTCACATTCTTCTGGATGTATTTATACAACACCTGAATACCGAACGTCTTCGAGAAGTCACTGTTGTTCCAGGAATAAGTGGCACCACCCAAAAAAGCATTGTTGACGAAATTCAGACCACCGTTATATTCTACATGCGCAGAAAAAGGAGCTTTCCAGAATCTCAGTTCCCGGCTAATCTCCCAATAGGCTGAAGCCACTCCCTTATCCGTATAATCCATATCGACAAAGAAATACGTGCTTCCCCACTTGTCGGCCTTGAACATTTCGACAGTAGTAGTTACCCAAGGGCGTTCGTCAAGTGATTTATACAAGGCACGTCCCAAATCATAGTGTAACTGAATGTTCTGCGACACGACTTCTCCCACAAAGGCAGACAGGAGAAGAACGAAAAGAAATAATTTTTTCATTTAAATTTAACTCGTTTTTGATGGTTTTTAAAATCGGCCGCAAAATTACATAAAAAAGCCCTATAATAAAGTAAAGAACTCCTTATCTTTAAGAAGTATTTTATGTATTTGCCCAAAAAGACAATACCTATTCTAATAGCTGTTCCCTATGACTTTCAATGTACTTCACAGATTCATTGGACTTGCGATTGCGTTTTCTTATTATACGCGGCCGAAGTACAAACCAATTTAGAGCAAAATTGTTTTGTAAGTTATCAACGGTATGTTTCCATACCTCACCAGAACACGCGAAGCCTGAAATCAGAATAATGGCTTGTTTTCCATCACCTACACGTTGCACAGAAAAGGATTGAGCAAAGCCCGTATCTATGATACCCAATAACACGACACACAGCAGACCGACTATACAAATTAAATTCTTCATAACTTTAGTCTTTTTCCATTTAGATACGAAACCATGTGGAATGTTACAAAATCAAGTGTTTTTTCGCTTGGTGTTTTTCCTAAAAAATAAAAAACGCCCGACTTTACATTTTGGGGTGTAAAATCGGGTGCTTATTTTATAAAACATTGATTTTCAATATTTATTGCGGTGCGTACGGGACTCGAACCCGTGACCCCATGCGTGACAGGCATGTATTCTAACCAACTGAACTAACGCACCAATATGTTTTTGTTTCACTTGCAATCTTTCCTGATTGTGGGTGCAAAGGTACAACAAATTTCGATTCACACAAATTTTCTCGAATTATTTTTAGAAAAAACGCCTAAATGTTTCATATTTCAATAATAATTATTACTTTGGTATGATAAACAAATCATATAGCACTAATGAGCATGAACATGCATATCTTTCAGGTTGAATCGAATAAGGTACTTCCACATGTAGGAAGCATCCTTATTGCATCTCCATTGCTGTATGATTACCATTTCGCACGGACTGTTGTATTGATGGTAACTCATGACAGAGAAGGAAGTATGGGCATTGTCATGAATAAAGATTTCCGGTACCATATAACCCTCAACCAACTGGTTCCGGACCTACATTCCGTCCCCTCCATTCCAGTCTATAAAGGAGGACCGGTAGGTAGGGATACTCTATTCTTTATTCATACGCTAAAGGACCTTAACGGTGCAATCAACCTTGGAAACGGATTGTACCTGAACGGTGATTTCAATGAATTGCAGAACTACATTCTTGAAGGAAACCCCATTGAAGGGAATATCCGCTTCTTTGCCGGCTATGCCGGATGGGAACATGAGCAACTGGAAAGGGAAATAGAAGACAATTCCTGGTTTACCGGTGTTACCGACAAACATCTATTACTGGACTATAACTATAAAAGGCTATGGCAGGCCAGCATGTTCACTTTAGGAAATTCTTATGCCTTATGGGCCAAATATCCACAATACCCGTCATGTAATTGAAGAAGCGATCTTCTGCAGAATGCAGACATCCCTATAACCGGAACCGGAATGTAACCAGTCGGTCAATATCCCCGATAATTTATATCCTGCCGATTCAAACAAAGCCATACCGGCTATATTATCCTTACAGACATAGACATACAGCTGATGGATACCCAGCAACATAAAACAATGCTTTTCCAACAGCTGTAAGGCTGTCTGTGCTATCCCCTGTCTACGGTATTCCCGACGGATTACCATTCCCACCTCGGCACGGCGGTGACGGTTATCGTATGAAAACAGGTCTACAATACCGGCAACCTCCCCCGAATCCATTTCTATCATCAGGCGAAGCTGTCCGTCGGTAAAGAGGTTGTTCTGTGATTCGGCTATATACCGCTTTAGCTGATAACGAGAATACGGTCCTGTAGCAATTCCGTTTTCCCACAACTCTTCATCATTCTCGAACGAAAACATGATATCCAGGTCTTCCGGCTCCGGAGCCCGCAAGCGGATTTTATCGGTATATAAAGCAGCCGCCATACTTTATTGATTTAAATTCTGCAAATCAAGCTCTTCCAGCATACGTTCACGGGTAGGGACACAGAACAATGCAGCCACCATGACCATACAGCCACACAGCACCCCGGTGGTGTTCATCGTCCAGTAATAGACCGACAGATTCAACAATGCCGGAACGAGGAGCAAGGCTATGCGCACTTCATTCCAGCGTCGGTAACTCCGCAAGGCCTCCTCCAGGGCCAGGCTGCGCACATACCTGGTGAGCGAAAGGCTGAAGAGACGTAACGACAAAGGTATCAATGCAACGGCCATCAATATGCCGACAACCTCCAACATATATTCCATACGGACATCGCCTGCCATTATCCCCTGCGGCAAAATATCAGACTCATACAACACAACCAGCAAGAGGCTGGCAAACCAGAACACGCCGTATTCTATTCTCAGGCAATTAAGCAGCCGGCTAATTTCCTTTTCCATCTTCTTTCTCTCATGTTTTTACATAGTTCCTGTAAATAAGGTACGGTTCACTATAGAGCGCCCCAATGTCACTTCATCCGTATATTCCAGCTCATCGCCTATGGAGATTCCCCGTGCTATCATCGTCAGTTTGACCTCAGGATAAGGAGCCAGTTTCCGGAAAATATAGAAATTGGTCGTGTCACCTTCCATTGTAGAGCTCAACGCAAGGATCACTTCCTTGACCGTTCCGCTTTTCACTCTTTCAACCAGACTTTCAATCTGCAGATCGGAAGGACCGATTCCTTCCATAGGTGAAATCACTCCTCCCAGTACATGATACAGTCCGCGGTACTGCTGCGTATTCTCCACAGCCATTACGTCACGGATGTTCTCCACCACACAAACCGTAGAAGCATCACGCGAAGGGTTCGAACAGATCTGGCACACTTCCGTATCGGATATATTATGACATACCTTACAATATTTCACCTCATGCTTCAGCTTGATGACCGCATTCCCGAAAGCTTCCACCGTCTGGGTATCCTGCCGCAACAGGTGCAGAACCAGCCGCATGGCTGTCTTACGGCCAATTCCGGGAAGTTTGGCAAACTCGCCTACAGCCTTTTCCAATAAAACAGACGGATATTGTTGATTCATTGTTTCCTTATTTGCCGGCAAATATAGATAAAATTCACGTATATTTGCCGACAAAAGAAAAATCATGAATGGAATTTATATCCTTGTAACCATACTTGCCTACTTCAGTATCCTTCTTCTAATAGCCCGTTTCACCGGCGAAAAGCACAGTGACAACGACGCATTCTTCCGCGGGAACAGGCAATCCCCCTGGTATATCGTATCCTTCGGTATGATAGGAGCCTCACTTTCCGGAGTCACATTCGTCTCGGTACCCGGTATGGTACGAAGCATCGACATGACCTATATGCAGACCTGTCTCGGATTCCTGTTCGGCTACCTGATTATCGCCCATGTATTGCTGCCGCTCTATTACCGGCTTAACCTGACATCAATCTATACCTACCTGGGAGAACGGATAGGACGACATTCCTACAAGACCGGAGCAACCTTTTTCCTTCTGTCCAAAATGCTGGGAGCCGCTGCCCGGCTATATCTGGTATGCATCATCCTGCAGCATTATGTATTCGACGCCTATCGGATACCGTTTGCCGTCACCGCCATCGGAACCGTAATCCTTATCTGGCTCTATACACGCAAAAGCGGCATCCGTACCATCGTATGGACCGACAGTCTCCAGACCTTCTGCCTGCTGCTGGCACTTGTCCTCATTATCGTACAAGTAACCAAGAGCATGGATCTTAACTTCGGCGGAGTAATCAGGACAATACAGGAAAGCGGTCATAACCGTATATTCGTTTTCGATGACTGGGGTTCAAAACAGAATTTCTTCAAACAGTTTTTCAGCGGTATCTTCATCACAATTGTCATGACTGGCCTGGACCAGGACATGATACAGAAAAACCTGACCTGCCGCAACCTGAAAGATGCACAGAAAAACATGTATTGTTACGGCTGTTCATTCGTCCCGGTCAACTTCCTTTTTCTGATTCTGGGAATACTGTTGCTTGCCGCCGCCCCTCAGATGGGGATAACCTTACCCGAAAAAGGAGACGATATACTGCCACTGTTTGCCGCAGAAGGTTATTTGGGACCAACAGTACTGATACTCTTTACAATAGGTATCATTGCCGCCGCATTCTCCAGTGCCGACTCGGCCCTGACAGCCCTCACCACCTGTTTCTGCATTGATATCATTGACATACGTAAATATTCCGAACCCGACGCACAACGCATACGGAAACAGGCCCATCTTCTGATTTCGGCCGTATTCATCGGATGCATACTGGCTTTCGAAGCTGTCGGAAGCCAAAGTGTCATAGATTCCATCTATACGCTGGCGTCCTATACCTACGGACCTCTACTGGGACTTTTCACTTTCGGCCTGTTTACCAAAAGACACACGCGCGACCGCCTTGTCCCCTATATAGCCATAGCCTCTCCCATCATCTGTTACGCCATCTACCGGAGCGTATACCTCACTACCGGATACCAGTTCGGATATGAAATTTTGATGTTGAACGGACTGTTGACCTTCTTCGGATTATACCTGTCCAGTTTTCGGAAATGTTAAAAAACTGATTTTAAACATAAAAAATATATTCTTGCAGATTATTCTCTTTCCTAAAAACTGATTAGATTTGCAACCGACAACTCAAAAATTTAATAACTATTATGAAAACACTATTTGTTACACTATTATGTTGTCTGATGAGCATTAACCTGCTGTCCGGACAATCCCTTAACCGACCGCAAGGAGACAATTATATCAAAGGCGTAGAAGCCTTGAACAACGGAGATGTAGAAAAGGCCTACAAATACCTGAACGAAGAAATCAACCGGAACCCGAACAACGGATATGCACATTGTTATATGGCTTTGATCTGCAACGTGGCGGGCGATATGAAACTGGCCCTCCAAGCTGCCAACACCAGCCTTGAACTGATTCCGGAAAATGATGCCGAATACCGCTCATTCGCCTATTTTACACGGGGTTCCCTCCTCATGAACGCAAAGGACTACGCCGATGCTGAAAAAGATCTGAGCGAAGCTATCCGCCTGACACCCAATGACGCTGAAAACTATCGGACCCGTGCGGAAATCTATCTCAACAGCGGTAACTACGAAGCTTCGCTTGCCGATATTCAGTCTGCATTGAAACTTGACAGCCAAGCCGATGTATTCGACCTGATGCAACAGCTTATCATGGCCAATCCGGACCCGACATTCATGGACCGGGTTACAACAAGCTATCAGGGAATAACGGCCGAACGCTAAATAGTATCATCATCAGTATCAGCCCGTAAGGGGAAAAAAGGCAGCAAATTGCTGCCTTTTTTTATTTCTGTAATCCGCTACAATACAGAGAATGTCCTGAATTTTGCCAAGAAGAATCTTTTTGTTACTTTTGCAATGTTTTTACAGAAAACTATAACATTTTATCAATATAACAAAAATGAATCCAACAAAAGGACATCCAAAAGGACTTTATCTCCTTTTCGTAACCGAAATGTGGGAACGTTTCAGTTACTACGGCATGCGTGCATTGTTCATGCTGTATATGGTACAGGCACTTCTTTTCGACAAAGAATTCGCATCGCAAGTATACGGAAGTTATACCGGATTGGTTTATCTGACTCCGCTGATAGGTGGCTATATAGCCGACCGCTACTGGGGAAACCGGCGTTCTATCGTAGTTGGGGCACTGACCATGGCAGTAGGACAATTCTTCCTCTTCCTGAGCGCCTGCTATTTCCACCAGATAGGACTAGCCAAATGGCTCATGTTCTGCGGCCTCGGTCTGCTGATCTTAGGAAACGGTTTTTTCAAGCCAAACATCTCCACCATGGTAGGCCGCCTCTATACCGACAACGATACACGGAAAGACTCGGCATTCACCATTTTCTACATGGGCGTCAACGCAGGTTCGATGCTGGCCCCGCTGGTATGCGGACTTGTGGGGAATACCGGACATCCGGAAGATTTCAAATGGGGGTTCCTCTCGGCATGCATAGGTATGATTCTGGGAGCAGCCGTATTCTCTATCTTTAAGAACAGATACATTCATGACCCCGAAGGGAATCCTGTAGGAATCGCTCCCAAGCGGAAACCGGCAGATTCCGAAGCGCAGACACCCAAAGACAAGAACGGGAACAAACGGACAACCTGGATGGTGGCGGGAACCGTCATTCTTACAGTCCTGTTTTCCGTCAACTGGGGAAATACAGGTGAAGGACTTTTTACCGGAGCCGACTGGATAGGCTCCATCATCTATGCCACAACCATTGTAATTCCGATAACAATCATTACCGACCGGAGCCTGACAAGAACCGAAAAGACACGCATCGGAGTAATCTATATCATAGCCTTTTTCGTCATCTTCTTCTGGGCCGCCTACGAACAGGCAGGAGCTTCACTGACGTTTTTCGCCGACGAACAGACCGACCGTATGATAGGTGGATGGGAAATGCCAGCGGCCTATTTCCAGTCGTTCAACCCCATCATGATTGTTGTACTGGCTCCTATACTGGCTTCATTCTGGTCCTTCCTGGGCCGGAAAGGGATTGAGCCGAGTTCACCCCGCAAACAGGCTATCGGACTGTTCCTGCTATCTATGGGATACCTGTTTATCGCATACGGAGTAAAGGACGTGGCTCCGGGAGTAAAGGTAAGCATGCTGTGGCTGACCGGACTTTACCTCATACACACCATCGGTGAACTTTGCCTGGCCCCAATCGGACTGTCGCTCGTATACAGGCTCTCCCCGCTCCGTTTCTCTTCCCTGCTCATGGGAGTATGGTATCTCAGCACATCGGCGGCCAACAAGTTTGCAGGTGTATTAAGCGGTTATTATCCGGAAGGAGGTATGGCCAGAAGCTTTATGGGATACCAGATCACCAACCTGTATGAATTCTTCATGCTGTTCGTATTCATGAGCGGTACGGCAGCCGTCATCCTCTTCCTGCTTTCAGGCAAGCTCAACGGAATGATGAAAGGCACTGAATAATCCTCTGCTATTTATCCATAAAAAAGAGTCGCCCGGCACCGGCCGAAGCGACTCTTTTTTATGGATATTTTATTCTGTAATATACTGGTTAATGTCTTAACAGTTCACTACACGTTCAAGCCATTTGACCATTCCAAGCATAACGCCCATCGAAATCAGACATACCACAAAGAAAACTGCCCAACATTCCCAGATAGGAAGTTTGTTATACATCAGCGGACCGATCCACAGGAAGATGTTACCAACAGCGGTAGCTCCCAGCCACAATCCCTGGCACAATCCCTGCACATTCTTTGGAGCAACTTTCGAAACAAATGAAAGCCCCAGCGGAGAAATGAACAGCTCGGCAACGGTGAGGAAGAAATAAACCACAATCAAGACCCATGGACCTGCCTTTACACCTGCTTTGGCCGAGTCGGACAACGCCTTGAAATCGGTGGCGGAAGGATAGTCCATAACACCGGAATAAATAGCCAGGAACAAGTAAGCGATACCCGCTACAGCCATACCGATGGCAATTTTTCTAGGAGTAGAAATCTCTTTGCCGCGGCGTGTGAACATCCCGAAGAACCACATGATGATCGGAGTCAGCACAATCACGAAGAATGGATTCACTGCCTGCCAAATTTCGGGAGCGATACTTTCGGTCACCACAAAGTCACGCGCGAAGAGGGAAAGCGACTGACCGTTCTGATGGAATGAGAACCAGAAGAAGATTACGATGGCCAGCACGGCGAACAAGGCATACATACGCTGCTTGATTTCCTTGGCCATGGCAGCCTTCTCTTCCGGAGTATAACCGGCAGCACTTTGGGCTGTCTTCTTGCCCGGGGTAGGGAACACATTCCGGTTGATGATGAAGATAAACAAGGAAATGAGCATAGCCAGTACCGAAGCGATGAAGGAATAATGGATACCGGTGTTGAACACATCAAGATACTCCGTACAGAACGCAGTCATATCGCCTGTCATGGTACCTCCTACCTTGACTACCAGCTCAGACATGTTCTGGAAACTTTCGGCGGCCATACCTGCACCTTCCTTAAGATACTGGTGACACAATGCAGGAAGATCGGCGTTATAAGCCAGACTGTGTGCTTTCAGCCACCACTCTCTCAGCAACGGAGCCACGAACGGGGCTACCAGACCACCCACATTGATGAATACGTAGAATATCTGGAAACCGGAATCACGGCGACTTCTGGCAACCTTGAGGGCCTCGGGACCCTTTTCGGCAGCTTCCTTTTCATAATTGTCATACATCTGGCCCACAATAGCCTGCAGGTTCCCCTTGAACAGACCGTTACCGAAAGCAATCAGGAATAATGCCACACAGGTAAGCGGCAACAGCCAGCCGATATTGTTTTCGGTAGACAATACCGGAACAGAAAGGATTACATATCCCAAGGACATCACTATCAGCCCGGACATGATAGTAGCCTTATAATTTTGTGTCTTGTCGGCAATGATACCCCCAACCAGGCTCAATACATAGATGCCACAATAAAATACCGAATAGATGATGGAACTGGTTTCGTCACTCAAGCCGAACTTGGAACAGAGAAACAACACCAGCACGGCATTCATGATGTAATAGCCAAAACGTTCGCCCATGTTGGATATTGCTGCTGCCAGCAAACCTTTAGGATGATTTTTGAACATAAGTCAATGAATTTTTTTAAGGATTAATAATTATTTATCCGCAAATATATAATAAAGTGGCGAATATTTACACATTTTGTCGGAATTTAAGCCGTATAAACATCCGGAACGGCAAAAAAGAACTTGATATTCTGCCAAAAGAACTTGAATTTTCTGAAAAAAGAATTTGAAATGTCAATGAAAACGCCTTGACGGACCAGTTAAAAGGACTTGAACTTCCAGACAAAAGAACTTGAAGATTTCCATCCGGCCTGCGGCACAGGTTCACCTTTACCGACAAAGGACGGATTTTCATCTCTTACAATGTAAGTAATTCAACTACTTTTATTAATTTTGCAACCTAAACCGTATATATTGATTAGTATTAACAAACGAAATAGAAAAATGGAATTAGCAAGTAAGTACAATCCCGCTGACGTGGAGGGAAAATGGTACCAGTATTGGCTGGACAACAAACTTTTCAGTTCTAAACCCGACGGACGTGAACCTTACACCGTCGTCATTCCGCCGCCAAACGTTACCGGAGTGCTCCACATGGGACACATGCTTAACAATACCATTCAGGATATTCTGGTCCGCCGCGCCCGCATGATGGGTAAGAACGCCTGCTGGGTACCGGGAACCGACCACGCTTCTATCGCCACAGAAGCCAAAGTAGTAAACAAGCTTGCCCAGCAGGGAATCAAGAAGACCGACCTTACCCGTGAGGAATTCCTGAAACATGCATGGGCATGGACCGAAGAGCACGGAGGTATCATATTGAAACAACTCCGCAAACTGGGTGCTTCATGTGACTGGGATCGCACCGCCTTCACCATGGACGAGAAGCGTAGTGCAAGCGTCATCAAAGTTTTTGTTGACCTATACAACAAAGGCCTGATATACCGAGGCGTACGTATGGTAAACTGGGACCCGAAAGCCCTGACAGCCCTGAGCGATGAGGAAGTAATCTACAAGGAAGAACACAGCAAGCTGTACTATCTCCGTTACTACGTGGCCAATGACGATATGAGCGGTGAAACCGGTGAAGAAGGCGAAGTAGTCCACCGTGATGCCCAGGGACGCCGTTACGCTGTAGTGGCCACAACCCGTCCGGAAACCATCATGGGTGATACCGCCATGTGTATCAATCCAAACGATCCGAAAAACCACTGGCTGAAAGGCAAACAGGTCATCGTACCGCTGGTAAACCGTGTTATTCCGGTTATCGAAGACGATTATGTAGACATCGAATTCGGTACAGGATGTCTGAAAGTTACTCCGGCCCACGATGTGAACGACTACATGCTGGGTGAAAAATACAACCTGAAATCGATCGATATCTTCAATGACAACGGTACTTTGAGCGAAGCTGCCGGCATGTATGTGGGCATGGACCGTTTCGATGTACGTGAACAGATTGAAAAGGACCTGGACGCTGCCGGACTGCTGGAAAAGGTGGAAGCCTATACCAACAAGGTGGGTTTCTCCGAACGTACCAACGTGGCCATTGAGCCGAAGCTTTCCATGCAGTGGTTCCTGAAGATGAAACACTTTGCCGATATGGCCTTGCCGCCCGTAATGAACGACGAGCTGAAGTTCTATCCGGCCAAATACAAGAATACGTACCGCAACTGGCTGGAAAACATCAAAGACTGGTGTATCAGCCGTCAATTGTGGTGGGGACACCGCATTCCGGCCTATTACCTGCCGCAAGGCGGCTATGTGGTAGCCGAAACCCCGGAACAGGCTCTCGAACTGGCAAAACAGAAAACAGGTAACCAGAACCTGAAACCGGAAGACCTGCGTCAGGACGACGACTGTCTGGATACCTGGTTCTCATCCTGGCTGTGGCCGATCTCCCTGTTCGACGGCATCAACAATCCGGGCAATGAAGAAATAAAATACTACTACCCTACTTCCGACCTGGTAACCGGTCCGGACATCATCTTCTTCTGGGTAGCCCGTATGATCATGGCTGGCTACGAATACATGGGCGACATGCCGTTCAAGAACGTTTACTTTACCGGTATCGTACGCGACAAGCTGGGACGCAAGATGTCAAAGTCACTGGGTAATTCACCCGATCCGCTGGAACTGATCGACAAATACGGTGCCGACGGTGTACGTATGGGTATGATGCTCTCGGCTCCGGCCGGTAACGACATTCTGTTCGACGACGCACTCTGCGAACAGGGACGTAACTTCAACAACAAGATCTGGAATGCCTTCCGCCTGGTCAAGGGATGGAATGTAGCCGACATGGAACAGCCGGAATATGCCAAACTGGCTACAGAATGGTTTGATGCCATGCTGTGCAAGACGGCAGCCGAAGTAAACGACCTCTTCGGCAAATATCGTCTGAGCGAAGCCCTGATGGCTGTATACAAACTGTTCTGGGACGAATTCTCAAGCTGGTACCTCGAAATGGTGAAACCGGCCTATGGCCAGCCTATCGACAAGACAACGTATGAAAAGACTTTGGAATTCTTCGACACCCTGCTGAAACTGCTGCATCCGTTCATGCCGTTCATCACCGAAGAATTGTGGCAGCATATCTACGATCGTAAACCGGGAGAAAGCATCATGGTACAGCTCTTGCAGATTTCCGACAAATACGATGAGAAGATCATTGCACAGTTCGAAGCCGTAAAAGAAGTGATCGGTGGTATCCGTACCATCCGTCTGCAGAAGAACATCGCACAGAAAGAAGCCCTGTCACTGGAAGTGATAGGTGAAAGCCCGGTTGCCACATTCAATCCGGTCATAGCCAAACTGTGCAACCTGTCATCCATCAATATGGTAGGCAACAAGGCAGAAGGTGCTGCAGCCTTCATGGTGGGAACAACCGAATACGCAGTACCTCTGGGTAACCTGATTAATGTGGAAGAAGAACTGAAAAAACTTGAAGCCGATCTTAAATACCAAGAAGGTTTCCTCCAGAGTGTCATGAAGAAGCTGGGCAATGAAAAGTTTGTAAGCAAAGCTCCGGCAAATGTCATCGAAATGGAACGTAAGAAGCAAGCCGACGCAGAAACGAAGATTGCAGCCTTGAAAGAAAGCATTGCAGCTTTGAAAAAATAAACGACAGAATACCTTGAAAACGGCAACATATTATCGACACGGCTTTTATGAAAATTCATAAAAGCCGTGCTCTTTTTTATAGACAATCCCTACGGAAAGAATAAAAAAAGCGGCTATCCCAACATCACTGCCAGAATAGCCTCATACATCAGGTCAGAATTAATTAACAGATAACGTTATTTTGATTGGAAAAGTTCAGCCAGCTTCTCTGCCAAAGCCTCACCTCGAACATTCTCTCCTATAATCGTTTTATTCATATCTATCAGATACATGGTAGGAACAAACCTTACCTTATATAAAGAAGCTATACCCTCTGTATCCAAATAATTGGGCCATGCCAACTGCTCTTCCTGCAAGGCCTTTTCCCAATCGGCCTTCTTCTTATCGATAGAGATACTTATTATCTGAAAACCTTTATCCGCATATTTAGCATATAAGTTCTTCAAATTCGGAATTTCTTTCCGGCAAGGATTACACCAGGAAGCCCAGAAATCAATCAATATATATTTTTTCCCCTGACATAACTCAGTCAAAGAAATATCTTCCCCATTCTGGCCCTTGACCGAAAAATCAGCAACTTTCAAGCCTTCCTGTCTGGGAGGCCATATCTCATCTTTCACCAATTTTCCATAATAGGAATCCTTGGCCTCCTGCGACAAGGCATTATACCAGTCGGCCTGTTCTTTTCCGAGATAAGTAAAAAGACTGATCATGGTCAATGGCCCCCAAAATGAATCCTTGTTCTGCATCACTGCATCGTAATAGGTATGTTCTACCTTAACAAAAAACAAGCTATCGGCCTCAGCAGAAGCCTTATACTCTGTCGTAGCCCTTAAAGAATCCATCAACACCTTATCCTTCCGGGAATAAGCCTTACCAAAAGCCTCTCTTATCGGACCATATTTCATGTTATTGGCATTATAGAGGGAATCAAGTGCATCGCGTACCTTCAATATACTTCTGTATTTATCAGACAATGGAGATCCGGATACTACCACTTTAGAAAAATCATAAGAAGTATAGGTTGGATGGGATTCCTTCACAATTTCTCCCTCAATCTTCATCACGACAGAACTATCGAGTACTAACGGTAAAAATCCGGCTCCTTCCTTTACTACCATTCGCACGGCAAACGGAGGATTTATCTTGCCCGAGAAACTGAAAGCTCCGTTTTTTACAACCGCCTCCGCAACCGGAGATGTATCGATGTGACTTACCGGAACCAATTGCAGACAAGTTCCATCGGACAGTCCTTTGACCGAACCTTCTATACCGAATGACGTACTTTGGGCAAACAAAAGACTTGCATTGCACAAACCCCAACCTACAAGGCACACTAATTTTTTCAATATCATCATATCAATTTACTTTTTATTTTGAAACATTCTGAGTTATCGAACCATTACCCGGATTCTTGACAGCTCCCTGAGGGAAAGGCATCGTCCACAAATGAGAATCAGGCGACAATGTCAAAGTCTTTCCGTCCACTGTCTTGGTCAGTGTCACAGGGTATTTCCCTTCTGCATTGAGGCGCCGGGCATCAATGAACGGCACTTGTGTCTGTATCATCTCATTCGCCTTTGTACGGATAATCAGGCGAACTGCCTCATCTGTTCCAGAGGCCGACAATGGAGTATAGACCTCGGGCAGTATACGTGTCTGACGGACCTTGTTTACTAAATCCATGGCTTCTTGATACTGTCCTTCACGCGCCAGACATTCGGCTTTGATAAAATAAACTTCTACGGTTGTCATTCCACCATAGTTGAAATATCCCCTCATAGTACTTACGTAATATGAACCTACGTCACCCATATCCCTTAATTTCCAACGGGCTGCCATACGGGCATCACCTTTTTCAAAACGTGAAGCCCTATCCAGCGTCAAACCACTTTCTGTAGTAGAATAGCTGGTACTTCCATGACGGAAATCATAATTCTCCACATAATCGAAACCCATCGGCGACGGCAAGCTAGTATTGAAATCAGTAGAATCTTCAATAACAGATTCATACTGCCGGTAAAAATCCACCCAGTCAAACAATGCATCATTCGCTTCCAGAGCCTTATCGGCATATTCCAATGCCTTGTCATAGTTGCCCATCTGCAGATACAGGCGTGCATAAAAGGCATCGGCCGTAGCTCTGTCGGGATGAAGGATTGTCTGTGCCTTTTCAGGCAAGTCATTATAAGCTTCTTCCATATCTTCCAGCATGAAATCATACACTTCTTTGACAGAAGGTTGCGTATAAGGGGCATTAATGTTCGCACTCAGAATAACCGGTACTCCCCCTTTTTGTGCAGCAGTTTCATCAGTATAGGTATCAGAATAATAATTGACCAGCGTAAAATAGTTCATCGCACGCAACACCTTCGCCTGAGCTACCAATGCTTTTCGTTCGGTATCGGTCGTCTCGGTCATAGAAGCGGCATTCTCGATTATCAGGTTACAAGTGGAAATAGAACTATAAGTCGTGTAATATGTTCCCTCGTCCTCATCGTTCAGTTTAATGCGGTCGGCACTTTCATCCCAATTATAATTGGCACTGTACAACGGATAATAGCTCAGATTAGACGATGACACATAACGGTCGTTCAGTAAAATCAGTTCTTGAAGTACATCCACACGCTGGCAATTATATTCGTCACGCAACAAAGCTTCGAAATCGGCCAGAGTAGTCGGGATCTTTTCACCTTTCGGTACAACAGACAGATAATCATTGCAGGACGAAAGCATTACACCTCCGGCCAGCAGTCCTGCCATAACAATTTTTGATATATATTTCTTCATATCCATTTCTGTCTACAATTAAAAATTCAAATAAATTCCCCACACCAGATTGGGATTCTCATATCCGCCTATCATGTATTTAGCTTCCTTGCTCTTCGCTATGGTAAACAGATTTTCTACATTGAACTGTACCCTGGCACTCTTCAGAAAAGCTTTGGCACACCAGGAAGAAGGGATCCTCCAGGCCAGCGACAGATTACTCAAACGGATGTTGCTGGCATCAAGAACGTTGATATCGGCGTAACTATAAATGGAACCGGAATCATACATATAATCGGGACTTTCTGAAAATACCACACGGGGCACATCGGTATACAACTCATCGCCCGGTTTCTGCCAGCGGTCGGCAACATTCGCACTTAAGGTAGACGGAATGGTAGCCAGATAACCATAGGTAATACTTGAATAAATATTGTTCAAATATGGCAGGAAGGTATTACGTACCTTATGTCCGCCTTCGTAAATGAACAGAAATGAGAATTCCAGATTCTTGTAACGCAAAGTACTGCCTACAGAACCGCTATAGGTGGGAATTGTGGATCCAGCATATACAATCGCATCCAATGATGTCGGCTGAGAAAGAACCTTTTCACCGTTCTCGTCATACACCTGAGGCAAACCATCCTCACTCAACCCAGCCCAACGGTAAGCGTAAATCGCATTATACGGATTTCCTATACGGGGATATGCTTCCGGATAATCGAGCAGCAAATAGCTCACAGGAGCTTCTACATTAACATAAGTGACTTCATTCTTGTTATGGCTATATAACAATGATATGTTCCAGCTGAAATCTCTGGTTGCAATGACATCTCCCGATAAGGATATATCCACTCCCCGATTTATCATCTCACCGTTATTGATGGAATAAGTAGAATAGCCGAAACCTTCTGTCGGAACTCCCATTGTATTGGCAAGCAAATCTTTTCCCGATTTGTTATAGAAATCTACCGAACCATTCAAACGGTTGTTGAACAGAGCGAAATCAACACCCACATTGGTCGTTATAGTCTTTTCCCATGACAATTCCGGATTAGGACGGCGACTGATGGTTCCGTAAATACCACCCACATTATAGTTGGGATAATAATTAGCTGTCATATACGGAGCCGAATCCTTGGCGATATTTCCTCCTATACCATATGAAAAACGTACCTTCAGCATATTGATCCAAGGAACTTTAAAAAATTCTTCATTCTGGACATTCCAGCTTCCCCCCACAGACCATAAAGGTTTGTTCTGGTATTTTGAATTTGTCCCCCACAGATTGGAACGGTCCCAACGCAAGCTGGCAGTAGCCGTATAACGGCCATCGTAAGTATATCCGGCATTCCCGTAGAACGAAACGAAACGGTTTATAATTTCACGCTTATACGTCATATCACGGCTGGTCCACGAACTCCCGCCCAAAATTCCCTGAATAGTAGAAAGATTATTACCGTCGATTGCGGTATAGGTCAGCATATCCGGATCATAATTATAAAGATAATTACTAGTATATTCTATTTTAGTATGACGGGTCTCCGAACCGACAATGACCGTTACATCATGCTTGTCGGCAAAAACCTTGTTGAAATCCAGCTGTTGGCGGAAATTATACGCATTGCTGTACTGGTCTTCCGTATAATAGATATTACCGTAAGGCAAATTGAAAACCACATCACCGTTATTGTCCAACGAAGCAAAACTGTTTACTTTTGATCGCACAGTATACGAATTCTTATCCATAAGTTCATCGGTCCGGAAACTTCCATACTCATATTGGAACATTGCGTTATATTTCAGCCATGGAGCAAACTGAATATTTAATTTCGCATATGAACGAGATGAAAGGTCTTTTCCGTTACTCAAGTTACATCCTATCTCATCCAACGGAGTTATATCCATGCTATATAAGCCATACTGGGCCAACGTATGCTGGTAACTCTCACTGGTACGGTCGGCCGCCGGACTGGTATAATAACTGCCATCACTGTTTACCAGACCATCATACGGCATATATGTATATCCTGGCGATAAAGCCGAATAGGTTTGTGTCGTACTGGTACCATAATTCAGGTAACTTCCCAGGTCCAATGTCAGCCATTTAGTAATCTGCAGACTGTTCATGATATTCAGGCCTAATGACTCATTACCGGAATACTTATCCTCCAGCTTATTGTTCCGGTAAGTAACCGAAGCATTGAACACATTATTCTCGGTACCCTTACCTACGCTGAGGTTATATTGCTGGGCAAAAGGATTCCGCTTGGTATATTTTTCTACGTCATTGAAGTAGCGGTATCCCTGGGATGCCATATTGTTCAGTCGGTCCTCGACTTCAGACTGTGACATCAGTCCTGCATATCCTTTCAGAATAGTGCGGATACCTCCACTGGTATAAAGTGAATTCGACAATGCAGAAGCGGCATATTCTGCAGCCCCACTTCCCTGAAGGTTAGGATTATTCTGTGCCCATTCCCTTTCGAGACCGATGATAGTAGCGGCATCAGCAATATTATCTTTATAATAAGAGTAAGGAGTCAGCGTAAAAGTACTGGAAAACGAAACATTTGTCTTTCCCTTCGCAGCTTTTTTGGTAGTAATGACTATCACTCCGTTAGCGGCACGGGCCCCATAAATGGAAGCAGCCGCAGCATCTTTCAATACAGTAATGCTTTCTATATCTTCCATATTCAATAACGGCAGATTCTCGTTTAGGTTCCCGTCCGAATCATAACGTGTATTCTCGATAGGGAATCCATCTACTACATATAAAGGAGTAGTCATCCCATTCATGGAAGTTGTACCGCGTATCAATCCGTCCGTATATCCGGATACCCTACCTTCGAGCAAGGTATTAAGAGAATTCAAACGTACCTGCTCCAATTTCTTGTTATCTACCTTGACAAACGATCCTGTAGACCGTTCACGTGATATGGTCTGATACCCGGTAACAACCACTTCCTCCAGTAATTCGGAAGTCGGTCTCATTTGAATTCTGTAATTATTATCTCCAGTCAACTTCACCCTCGATGTTTCATACCCTAAAAAAGAGACTTCAATCTCTTTCGTGACCGAAGGAAGCAAAATTCTAAAATGACCGTTCAAATCTGTAATGACAGAAGTGACCGATCCTGTTTCCGACTGGGATACCTGACGGACATGAGCTGCCGGTAAAGGCTCACCGTTCTCATCCACAACGATACCATTAACGGTCCGTTCTGCCTGTCCCCAAACAAATCCCCCCCAAAGACACGCTATGATAAATAACACAGCCTTTAGGGTCACAAGTCTGCAACAACCTAAATCTTTCATTTTTCTTTTCGCATTAATTAAAGAAAATTTCTTTGCCAAACGTCACAACTTACGTCTATTTTCCGTAGCTTGTGAAAACAAAATAATAGAAAATGTTTCAGATTTGTACAAAAAAGCCTTATCCAAAAACGGCAATTGCCGTTTTTGGATAAAATAAAGTATCAAATAAGGGATTTATAGGAATATTATGAATTTTTATGTAAATTCTTTACCTTATTCCGGTATTGGGTAGGTGTCATACCTGTAACCGCCTGAAACTGGTTATAGAAAGTAGTTGTAGAATTAAATCCCAATTCGGCCGAAACAGCCTTCAGGGGCGTTGAATTTTCCGGGTCTGACAATATCCGTACAGCTTCCTGTATACGGAATCCATTGACAAACTGAGTAAATGTCTGTGACGTATGCTCATTAATGATCTGTGAAAGATAAGTCCGGTTTGTCCCTAACATCTCAGCCACCTTCTCTTTAGTCAACAAGTTATCGGAATAAATCTTGTCTTCAGCCAAAAGTTTCTCAAGGCGTTGGAACAAGTCCATTTTCCTCTCGTCACTAAGGGAAGAAGCCGCATACTTTTCCGACTGAAAATTTGACACAGTACAGGAATCAAGCTTTTCTTTCTGCTTGCTGATAATTAAACGTAACTGATTCTCACGCCCGATTGCGTCCTGATTCTGTCGTACAATAGCCAGGTACAACTTATTTTTCCGGTAATACAGATAATACAATAATGATGCTATGATAATGAAACAAATCAACCCGATGACAAGCAAATTCATCTTGTTTTCCTTTTTCAGAAGTTCCATCCGGCTGTTACGGATTTCATTCTCCTGTTTGTCCATATCATATTTTACCCGTACCTCCATCGAGGCGCGTTCACGTTCGGCATTATAAAGACTGTCGGTCTCCCTATTATATATCTTATGGTATTTCAAGGCCTCCGACAACACCCCCCTCCTTTCATAACATTCGGAAAGCTCTTTCAGCAGATCACTCCGGAATACCACCATTGCATTCTCGTAAGAAATTTGAAGCCCCTTTTCCAAAAGAGTGACGGCCCGATCGTATTTATGCTGCTTCATAAGAATTCGGGCATATCCCAAATAAGCACCCATTACCGACGTTATATTATTGGCTTCACCCGGTTTCAACGATTTCTTAAAATAAGCGATAGCCTGTTCATCCTTTCCCATATCCGCATAAATGGCCCCATAGACATTATAAATATTTGCTTTGTCATAAAAATCATTCCGAACCATGATTTCTTCAGCCTCTCCGGCAGATTTCAAGGCCATCTGATAATTCTTGCCTAACGAATACATATAGGCCATAGTTATAGAACCGGTATACAACAAATAAATATCATTCCATTTCCGGCCCAAATCACGGCATTCTATCGCATACTTCAGCCCAGTAATATCATTCTTCAGGTAATAGACTCCCGCTATATTGTTCAGCAGAATAGAATAAAGCCTGTCATACGACAAACGTCTGGCTATATCTATCCCCTTGAAAAAATAGTCAAGAGAACGGTAGTAATCATTTTGAATATTCAGCGCATACAGCCCTAATCCATTATATACAGAACAGAGAGCCGAATCATTTTTTGTTTCTACTCCCATCAGTTCGGCATGACTCAAATTCCGAAATGCTTCCTTTATATTACCGGTCATAGTATAAGCCTGCCCAAGACAAATTTCAGCATAAACCCTGTATCTGTCATTACCAGCCGACGAAGATGCAGTCAATAACTTACCGGCATACAAAATAGCCTTATTATAATCACTCTTTTTCAGATAATAGAAACAGACATCATGTAAAGCAGGTAAATTATCAGGATTATGTCGCAACTGCTCCAATTGTCCACTGACAGATTCCATATTACCGTCATTCTTGGCCCAACCCGACCAAGGAATTATAAACAACACCACAAGACATATCCAGAAATTACCTTTTAACATCATTATTTACTCCTTATTTTTTAGTGTTGAGGCTGCAATTTCACAATTTCCCCCAATTCAGGAATCAGCACTTTCTTATTTCTCAATTTTGCTTCCCTTGCAAACACATGCGGCGGGTCGAACAAAGGTTCATCTGAAAGGTCGAAAGTACCGTAATGCATAGGGATAGTCAGAAAAGCGTTCATATCCGAAGAAGCAGTCAAGGCATCATAAGGAGATATATGGTTCGGTTTCATGAACCAGCGGGGCTTATAAGCCCCTATCCCGATCATACAATAGTCAATATGAGGAAACATTTCCGGCAATTCAGAAAAATGATGTGCATAACCGGTATCACCACTGTTATAAATGGTAATGCCATCAGCCTGAATCATGAATGCTCCCCATAAACGTTCCCCCCCATCACTCACTCCCCGTTTACTCCAATGCTGTGCAGGAAGAAAAGTCAGACGAAAATCTCCTTCACTATGCTGCTGGTACCATGCAGCCTCTATGACGGTCAGTGAAGGGAACCAGCTCTGTATCAGTTCACCTGTACCGATACCGCAAAACAGTTTCATCTGCGGATTTTCCTTTACCAGCAAAGATACGCTAGGCTTGTCGAGATGATCAAAATGGTCATGACTGATCAGCAGATAATCGATATTCTTGAAAATGGAAGGATTGGCCGGGCACTGGCTACGGCGTTTTACAAACGGAATACTGCCAAAAACCGGATCTATCATCATACGCTTTCCTCCCAACTGGATAAAAAAGGAATTATGCCCCAACCAAATCAATGAATTTCCAACGACACCTTCCAATGAGCGTAAAAAATGGACTTTCGGATTCCACTTCACCATACGTTTCTCTTTTCTTTGGGGATTAGGTGAGAATCTCCATTTCAAGACGCTCCCCATACCGGGCCTCCAACGATGCTGACGGTTAAAAAATTTTCCATTAGCCGTAGGATTACCACGCCATCGCGGATTAACCGTACGCAACTGCTCGTTCTTTCTGAATGTAATACGCTCGCCCATAACATACAAATTTTAATAAAAGGCTCATCTATAAAAGAGAATGACGAAGAACCGTCCTGATACACATGATGATTCCTCGCCTATACCATATTCCTCCGCAGTATCCGCAACCGGGCAGAGTAAACTATTCCGTTATGTTTATTTTTCCAGCAGATCCTTTAGAAAAGCATCAAGCTCTTCATCAAGTCCTTTCAACAATTCATCATTAAGTAACATTGTCTCTTCTTCATCCACAAGCAACAGCTCGGCAATAGTCTCTTTATCTTCATCAACCAACACAAACGAGTACGGTTTCATTAGACAAAGACTATCCAATATACCCTCAGTCTTTAAACCCGTTACTGCGGTACGAAGCAACGTTTCCACCTCTTGATAAAAGTCATCTCCCTCATAATCAATCCATTCATCTATAATAGTCCTGGCAAGTTCATGATCGTCATCATCATAAACAAGAAGTTCGCCACTATCCTGTTTAGGTAGCAAATGAATATCGGTTATTACAGAATTTTCACCACCGACCTTATAACGGCTGACAGCTTCCCGTAAAGTGGAAGCTATAGAAGAATGTGATTGTTCACTTAGATTCATCATGCTTTCATTATTTTAACTACTTCAAATGTACAAAAAAAATCATTCGTACAAGAAATATTGCTAGAATTTGTTACCGAAACGTCCCATTTGCATATTAAGATAAGGGGTCTCTTTCAATCTCTCCATCAACTTTACCTTATAAATCTGTATTACCCTAGCCTCATCGGACCCTTCGGAAGCACTTGATTCCGCACTATCCAGCCATTTTTGGGCATCCTCCAGATTACCCAGCATCTCATATGCCAAAGCAATGTTACATGCTGTACGTGCCTTTATCTTCTTCGATTTGGAATGATCATACAATGATTGCCAGATGTCCAATGCATTTTTCCAGTCATTTTCACGGACATATACACCGGCATCACGCATCTCCACACCACCTCCATCAAAATAAAGGCGTTCGGTAGAAACCCAATAAGGAACCAACTGCCTGGACAACATAGATGCTGCAGCCGACGCTACCGCCTGACGGATATCATTGTCACTCAACAGGCCATTAAGATCCAATTGCAGACTGTCCGTTTTAGTTATTATCTGTACAGGACGTTCCTTGTTTGCAATATACAGGCTCAACACCGGAGCCATTTTTACATTCAAGACAGGCCATGCAACCGGCATATCCGGGTATAACAATTCCACTCTTTTTGTCTGGATAAAAACCCTGTCCAACGAAAACAACATATCAGCATCAAGATCTTGCAAAAGTTCGTTAACTGTATTCATATCAAGCTGATATCTTACTTCACTGGAATCAGAAGCATATAAGGCTGAGTCACAAATCATCACCTGACGGAAATATCGCGTGTCGGCCAACGACGAAGCCAAACTTTCGGCCGAAAGTTTCCCGTCACCATCTAAATCCCCAATGGTAACAACTCCCTGTCTGGCCTGAGGGACCGGAGGCATATTATTTACCACAGCAATATTTCTCACCTGAGGAGGAAAACTGACCTGTGCAGGCTTCAACTCATCATACGAGATTACTTTCACCGAACTGCAGGACACAAAGACTGCACCAATCAACAAAACTAGAAATTTATATGCTTTCATGATTTTCATTTATTTATCTATCTCCTACCGAAACAAAGATACAGAAAATTATCACATGAAATATAGAACATGGGATTCTCCAGGTTAAAAAACAAAAAAACACTTGTACGTCAAACATACAAGTGTTTTTTAGGTCCAAACTGCCTAACGGTCATTAATTATTTATATTACGACCGTGACAGTTCTTATATTTCAATCCACTGCCACATGGACAAGGATCATTACGGCCTACAGTCTTTTCGGCACGATAAGGTTCCTGTTTAGCCTCACGGGTATCACGCCCAGCTGCAGCTTCCTGAGCAGGATCGTCCAAATCCTGTTTCTCCTCCTTATACTGCTGACGGGGACGTTGAGGTTCGGGAGCAGCCTCTTTCACCTGCTCCGGTTCCTGTACTGGAATCTGTCCACGCATCAATACAGAAATCGTATTGTTGTTTATCTTGTTGACCATTGCGTCAAACAGGTTTACAGACTCCAGTTTGAAGATCAACAACGGATCCTTCTGTTCATAGCTTGCATTCTGTACGGAATGTTTCAGTTCATCCAACTCGCGCAAGTTTTCTTTCCACGCATCATCAATGGTATGGAGTAGAATTGCCTTCTCGAAAGCCTTCACGATTTCCTTTGACTCGCTTTCATAAGCCGCTTTCAAATTCACGGCAATGTTATACATACGTTTCCCGTCTGTAATAGGAATCATGATATTCTCATACATCCGTCCCTGAGCCTCATAAACCTGCTTGATTACCGGATTTGCAATCTGAGCCATCCGTTCTGTCTTACGCTTGAATGCAGCCATTGCTTCTTGGAATGTCTTTTCGGCCAGACCATCCTTGTTCTTATTGTCGAAATCTTCTTCAGAGAACGGAGCTTCCATAGCCAAAGTCTGCAAAATTTCCATCTTGCAATCCTCATAGGTAGGTTGGTCTAAGGCATTGGCACAACGGTCCCAAATCATGTCAGCAATATCCATTCCGATACGTTCACCCATCAATGCGTGACGGCGCTTCGTATAGATTACGGTACGTTGCTTATTCATAACGTCATCATATTCCAACAAACGTTTACGGATACCGAAGTTATTTTCTTCAACCTTCTTCTGAGCACGTTCAATTGACTTGGAAATCATACTATGCTCAATCATCTCACCTTCCTTGAATCCCAGCTTATCCATATAATGGGCAATACGGTCGGAAGCAAACAGACGCATCAGGTCATCTTCCAGAGAAACAAAGAATACAGAAGAACCTGGGTCACCCTGACGTCCGGCACGACCACGCAACTGACGGTCGACACGGCGTGATTCATGACGTTCGGTACCGATAATCGCCAAACCACCGGCAGCCTTAACCTCATCGCTCAACTTAATATCGGTACCACGACCTGCCATATTTGTAGCAATGGTTACCGTACTGCTCTGTCCTGCCTTGGCCACAATTTCAGCTTCCTTCTGATGCAACTTGGCGTTCAACACATTATGTGGAATCTTACGCATGGTAAGCATCTTACTCAACATTTCTGAAATTTCGACGGAAGTCGTTCCGACAAGAACCGGACGTCCGGCAGCAACCATCTTTTCAATTTCTTCAATTACCGCCTTATATTTTTCACGTTTGGTCTTGTAAACACGGTCGTTCATATCAATTCTGGCTATCGGACGGTTGGTAGGAATAACCACTACATCCAACTTATATATATCCCAGAACTCACCGGCTTCGGTTTCGGCTGTACCGGTCATACCCGACAACTTGTGATACATACGGAAATAGTTCTGCAATGTAATCGTAGCAAAAGTCTGAGTAGCGGCCTGTACTTCAACCCCTTCCTTGGCCTCGACAGCCTGATGCAAACCATCACTCCAACGACGTCCATCCATAATACGGCCCGTCTGCTCATCAACAATCTTGACCTGACCGTCCATCACGACATAATCCGTATCCTTTTCGAACATCGTATAAGCTTTCAACAACTGATTGATGGTATGCACACGTTCCGACTTAATGGCATAATTGGTCATCAACTCATCCTTTTTGGCCAGTTTCGCTTCATCACTCAAACTCTTGTCGTTTTCCAATTCAGACATCTGGGCAGCGATATCGGGCAGAACAAACAATGTAGGATCATCCGATTTACCGGTAATCAAATCGATACCCTTGTCTGTCAGATCCACGCTCTTCAGTTTTTCATCAATAACGAAATACAACGGTTCTACAGCTTCCGGCATACGTTTGTTATTCTGCTCCATATAAATTTCTTCCGTCTTCAACATACCAGCCTTGATACCCGGTTCACTCAAGAACTTGATCAGCGGCTTGTTTTTCGGAAGAGCCTTATGACTACGGAACAAAGCAAGGAATCCGGCCTCTACATCTTCTTTTTTATCGGATGCAATCAGACGTTTTGCATCAGCCAGATACTGGGTAGCCAACTTACGCTGGGCTTCAACCAGACGTTCAACCAACGGGCGCAGCACTTCAAACAACTGGTCTTCTCCTTTAGGTACCGGACCAGAAATAATCAACGGAGTACGCGCATCATCAATCAATACAGAATCGACCTCATCGACAATCGCATAATTATGTTTGCGCTGTACCAGATCTTTCGGACTGGTAGCCATATTGTCACGCAGATAATCGAAACCGAATTCATTGTTAGTACCGAATGTAATATCGGCCATATATGCTTTACGGCGGGCTACAGAGTTCGGCTGGTGTTTATCTATACAATCAACGCTCAAGCCATGGAACTGATATAACGGTCCCATCCACTCGGAGTCACGTTTAGCCAGATAGTCATTAACCGTCACCACATGTA
Source organism: Bacteroides ilei (assembly GCF_900128495.1). Classification (GTDB taxonomy): domain Bacteria; phylum Bacteroidota; class Bacteroidia; order Bacteroidales; family Bacteroidaceae; genus Phocaeicola; species Phocaeicola ilei. The sequence goes on along the minus strand of NZ_LT635801.1, from coordinate 970,626 downwards.
CACCGTTACCGGTCAAAGCATTCAGGAATACCGGAAGAGTAGCTACAAGTGTCTTACCTTCACCGGTTGCCATTTCAGCAATTTTCCCCTGATGCAAGACAACACCACCGAACAGCTGGACGTCGTAATGAATCATATTCCAAGTTACTTCATTACCGCCTGCCATCCAATGATTTTTCCAATATGCCTTGTCTCCGTCAATACGGACAAAATCCTTTCCTTGAGCAGCCAGTTCACGGTCCATATCGGTAGCAGTCACCTCTATTTCTTCATTTTCCGTCCAGCGGCGAGCCGTGTCCTTTACTATAGCAAATGCAGTGGGAAGCACCTCATTCAGTGCTTTTTCATACTTATCGAGAACTTCTTTTTCAAGCTTGTCAATCTGGCTGAAAATCGGCTCACGCTTTTCTATATCAACGGCTTCGATGCCGGCTTTCAATTCCTCGATCTTCTTGTTTTCTTCTGCGGCCGAATCTTTGATATATTTCTTCAATTCTTCAGTCTTGGCGCGCAGTTCGTCATTACTCAATTTGGCAATTTCAGGATAGACTTCCTTCACCTTATTTACCCACGGCTGAATTTCTTTCATATCGCGGGTAGCCTTGTTCCCGAAAAGTTTGCTGATAAATTCGTTAAATCCCATTGTATATTGTTGTTTTTATTATTTCAAAATTATATTTTCAGAAAATTTGTGCACAAAGATAACCAATTTGCTGATTATCTTCGGTATATTATTATATTATTTTATTTACAGATATTGCTCAAAGGAGCCGAAGAAGCAGCGTTAGGAGCACGGATACGCATGAAATGAGCCACTGTAGGCGCAATGGCTGTCACCTTCACCGGGGTATAAAGAATCTCTGGTTTGACATTATTGCCTATAAAGAAAAGTGGGGCCGAAGCATAGATATCACGTACTACATACGAATTATTGGAATATTCATCCACGAACGACCACCCAGGCATGACTTCCACATAAATATCGCCTGAACAATTGATGTTATATCCATTCCTGATCCGGTCAATCTTAGGAGTCCACGCTCCCAACATCAAGCGTTGGGAAGTATATGCCTCACGCACGCCGCTCATCTGCACAATAAAATCGGACGAACGGTTAAGTACCTCTGTCAGATTAAGTTTTTTCTCCTCAATCAATTTATGGTTCAGGTATATTTCGCGGTTATAATAAGTCTCCACATAGTTACCTTGACCATATATAGCCATCAAATACATGTTCAGCAAAGCTCCACAACGTTTGATATGGAACTCTCCCCCCGGTATTCTGTAAGTATCCGGATCCTTTGGATCTGGATCGGTATATCCGGTAGAGGTAATAAAGAACAAAGTATTGCTCAACCCAACCTTACGGTCTATCAGATCCAGCAGATCGCCTATACTGTTATCCAGACGGACATACATATCCTGTATCTCCATCGCATATTCCGAATTAGACCGATGAGCATAGTTTCCGGCATAATAAGAAATTGTCAACAGGTCAGGGACATTGTCCTTACCGATCTGAGTAGCTGTAAGGCAGGCATTGACCAGACGGTTAACTTCATCATTAGCATACGGACTTGTCTTGAACCTACGGTATTTTTCTGCACGCTCGTCGGCAAAATCATGTGTAAAGGTCAATTGCTTTGCATCCGAAGTCACATATTTATAAGATGTAACAGGCAGATAGGGTCCCCACGAAAGGTTATCAATCCTGAAATCCAGTCCCTCCTTATCATTGTAAGTCGCCACCCATTCAGGAAAAGCACCGTAATAAGTCGTGCCACTCCATTTTCCTGTTTCATCATTCAGCCAGAACGCCCCCTTCGAAGAATGTCCGGCAGCCAGAACCGCCATTTCACGGGTCGGAGCAATGGAATAGACTTCAGCCGCTCCTCCGGTAGCCACCATCAGTTCATCCGACAGAGTCGACGCCTGCAGATACTTCGGAGAAGTACTTTCAGATGAATATACCCCCATATAAGCCGGATCGTCTACACTCTTTATCAGACACAATGTAGAACGGTCCATCCAACGGTTGCCCGTTATTCCATTATAGTAAGGTGTTGTTCCGGTATAGATGGAAGCAACAGCCGAAGAACGGTCCACATTCACAAAGTCATACTCTGCATTATAATATACACGTCCTTCCTTCATCAGACGCTTGAAACCACGCTCACCATACAATGCAGAAAAAGCTTCTATATAATCACTGCGCAACTGGTCGATAGTCAACCCCACAACCAGTTTCGGAACAGGGGAAGCCGCCTGAGCCTGAAGACCAGTTATCACTACAGCTGTAAGTAAAAAAGATGTCAGTATGCGTCCTTTCATTTCCTTTTATTCCAAACTAATACATAGCTTACTGAATTCACCAGCAAACCGAGTGCCAAAGGTAATACTGATAAATTAATTTTTTGGCCACAAACCGGCACTATCACCATAAAAAGTGTTAAATACACGACATTTATCCGATGATAAGGGTCTTTTTTACCCCTTAAACTAAAATAAATCATAAAAGGAATATAGAAAAGAGGTACCGGATTCAAAAACATCAGTAGCCAGTTGGATGATACCGTAGGATGGACAGAGAAGAAAAAAAGGAAAGCAATGATACACCCCGCCACTCCCTGAACAACATTCAGGAACACACTCCATCCCCAGTATATCTTACGGTTCCGCCATTGCAACCAGCCTATCAGCACACACAAAAAGAGAAAACATGCCGCACACAAAAACGGAGACATAAAGAAACCTGGCTCCGCAGGTTCTGCCTCGGCCTCTACAATTTTTGTCTCTTGCAGAACCAACGGACGTTTCTCACCGTTTTTATCTATAATATAAGCATCCGATGCATAACGGAACATATAAAACGGAGCAAACATCTGCAGTCTTTTACCTATTTCCTCATCAGCTTGCCTACCCAGACACAAATCAATACCCAACTCATCCCAATCGGAACCGGCCGTAAACTCATGGACTATTTTACGGAATGAAAGTCCGGCTATCGAATCAGGATATACTACACTACCTTCAATAGCCTCTTCAATCCGGTCACGCGCACGGGTAGTACAATTGTCATAAAAATAATTATAGCGGTAAGTCCGGTTTTCGGGCCGGTAATTCTCCTCCAGCAAAGCCAGCAGACGCAGCTTTTCCTCCTGAGTCAAATTCAGTACTTGCTGATAAACCGAAGATCCACGGAAAGCATATTCCGCTTCAAAATAATTATAGGGAGTAATACCCAGCTGATAATCGGTCTGTCCGGATATGAACCGCATTACAAAATGAGGAGTCCTGAAACTGAACATCCCATAATTGAATACAATGTCCGTATGTTGCGTATAGTTTTCATAACGGATTGCCGTATGTCCGAACAATGCGTATATTTCCTGTCCTGGCGCACACGTCAACAGACTGAAACGGATACTGTCCTGCCTCTGTGCGCATACAGAGAGTGTAAGAATTGTAAACAGACCCAGAAAAAAATATTTTAAGCTTCTCATACAAATCCAATTTTTCATACGGAAAGAAAGATAGTTACAAACACAGAGTTACACCCCAGCAACCTTCATCCGTCCAAATTCAGTTTTTCAGCACAAAAGTACACCTATAATCGATAACTTCTAAATAAAATCACTCTTTTATTGTCATTCCTATTTATTTTTTATTTTACTTTGCATCACAAAACAGAATAAAAGAAGTGAATTTAGTTATCGACATAGGAAATACAGTAGCAAAAGTTGCTGTATTCAACCAAGGAGAAGTCATCGAAATAATAAGAAGCTCCAACCACTCACTAGACTGCCTTGGAATGCTCTGCAACAAATATCCCATCACCAATGGGATCATTGCTTCAGTCATCACACTAAGCAACACCATCCGCCGGCAGCTTGGTAAACTGGACTTTCCCGTAATGGAACTGACTTACAAGACACCGGTCCCGATACAAAACCTGTATAAAACCCCACAGACATTAGGTATGGACCGCCTGGCCGCCGTAGTAGGCGCCAACTACCTTTCTCCTGGAAAAGATTTGCTGGTAATCGATGCCGGAACCGCACTCACCTATGAATTTATCGATGCCGGAGGCCGCTACTACGGAGGGAACATTTCTCCTGGGATATACACACGTTTCAAAGCCTTGAACGCCTGCTGCGACAAGCTGCCTCTTGTAGAAAAAAACGGAGACACCCCCGAATTCGGTTATAGTACAGAAACCGCTATAAGAACGGGAGTCATCAAAGGCATGGAATTTGAAATAGCCGGCTATATAAGCAATATGAAAAAGAAATATCCTAATCTTTTGGTTTTTTTAACTGGAGGAGATAAATTTTCTTTTGATACAAATTTAAAAAGTATCATATTTGCAGATAGATTTTTAGTTTTGAAAGGTTTAAACAGAATATTGGACTACAATGTTAAACAATAGAGCAATTATAAGCGTACTGATGGTGGCAGGGACCATGGCAGCTGCAGCCCAATCGAGTACGAATTCTCCTTATACACGATACGGACTAGGTGATTTATCGAACAATGCATTTACGAACAATGTCGCAATGGGAGGAATCGGCTACGGATTAAGGGACCAGAGCCACATCAATATGATGAACCCGGCATCTTATTCGGCCGTAGATTCATTATCCTTTATGTTTGACGTTGCAATGAGTCTGAAAAGTTCTAATTACCAGGAAAACGGATTCAAAAGTAATGCAAAGAATGCCAGTTTCGATAATTTGGCTATGCAGTTCCGCTTACATCCCCGACTGGGTATGGTGATTGCCTTTACACCCTATTCAACCGTAGGCTACAGTTTTTCGACAACTTCACCGGTAGAAGGAGTAAGTGACGTTACTGCGACAAATGCTTTTTCAGGAGATGGAGGCCTGCAGCAGATTACAGCCGGATTGGGATTCAAGATTCTGGACAACCTTTCGATCGGAGTCAACGGAGGCTATCTGTATGGTTCCATGACATATCAGTCAAGTATAGGGTTCAACACGACAAGCGACCAGACCAATGTATATAACACTACCGATGTGAAAAGCTATGTTGTCAACTTTGGTCTACAATATACCCAAAAGATCAACAAAAACGACAACATTACATTAGGACTGGTCTATGATCTTGGACATACATTGAACAGCACGTCTACCAAGGGAATACAGGTGACAGACAACTCCAACTATTATTCTACCAAAGAAGAGGTATTCCAAAACGGTTACGGTGTCCCTCATTCCTTCGGTGCCGGACTTGCCTATAAGCATAAGAATAACCTGACTGTAGGAATAGACTACTCTTTGCAGAAATGGTCGGACGTGAAATATGATAACCGGACGGACTGTTACAACGACCGTACCCGCGTAGCGGCAGGAGCGGAATACCTGCCTAACGCAATAGGAAGAAGCTACCTGGAACGGATCCGGTACCGGGTCGGTGCCTACTACGCCACTCCGTATCTAAGGCTTCCCCAATACGACGGTCCGAAAGAATACGGTGTCAGCGCCGGATTCGGACTGCCCTTGTACCTGTTCCAACGGAACACGATACTGAATATAACCGGACAGTATGTACGTGTTTCACCTTCGATTTCCAATATGTTGTCGGAAAACCGCTTTGTTTTAAAAATCGGACTTACCTTCAACGAACGTTGGTTTATGAAATGGAAAGTTAACTAATAGAACAACTAATTTATATACGATGAAAATGAAGATGTTTACAATGCTGGTTGCACTTACATTAGGTACAACAGCTGCTTTTGCTCAAAAAGGAGTAGAAGACGGATCACGTTTTGGACACGGTGAAGACAGTCTCCGTTGTCTCCAGAACATCAGTATTTATACTGAATATGTAAAAACGGACAATTTCAAGGATGCATACAATCCTTGGAAGGCTGTATTTACTGAAGCGCCTATTGCTCAGGTAGGTACTTATACTAACGGAGCAAAGATACTTCGTGCACTGATTGCATCATCTAAAGACGCTGCACAGCAGAAAACGTATTTTGATGAACTGATGGCTGTTCATGATCAGCGCATCAAATACCTTGACCAGCTGAACGGACTTGTAAAGACTCCTACAACCAAAGGATCTATCTTGGGAATGAAAGCTCATGACTATATCGCATTCTCCGGAAACAACTTTGATGCCAATACTGCATATGCCATTGCCAAAGAAGGCCTCGATCTGGAAAAAGATAAAGCAGACTATTTCATGTTCCAGGATTTCATGGACATTGCATCCCGTAAACTGAAAGCCGATGCGAACTACAAGGAACAATTCATCCAAGATTATCTTACCGCATCCGGTTATGCCGATGCCGCATACAAGGCAGCTACCAAAGACAAGGACAAAAAGTTGTTGAAGACCGCCAAAGATAACGTAGACGCCTATTTCATCAATAGCGGTACCGCCACTTGTGAAAACCTGCAGGCAATCTATGGCCCGAAGGTCGCCCAGAACAAGACAAACCTGGATTACCTGAAACAGGTTATCTCTGTAATGCAATTCCTGAAATGTACAAATGAAGAAGCCTACTTCGAAGCATCTGAAGCTGCCCATCTGATTGAACCGACAGCTGCTACTGCCGCCGGTTGCGGTTACATGTATTACAAGAAAGGCGATATGGACAAGAGTATGGAATACTTCGACCAGGCTATCCAATTGGAACAAGATCAGGCACAAAAGGCAGAATACTGCTACAACGCCGCTGTTGTCTTGTTCAGCAAGAAACAATTGAGCCGTGCAAAACAATATGCCCTGAAATCCATTTCATACAACGGATCAAACGGAAAACCATATATCCTGATTGCGCAGATGTATGCGTCAAGTCCTAACTGGAGCGATGAAGCTGCACTGAACAAATGTACTTATTTTGCAGTAATCGACAAATTGCAGAGAGCCAAATCTGTAGACCCGAGCGTTGCAGAAGAAGCCAACAAACTGATCAGTACTTACGCTGCCCATACTCCGAAAGATGAAGACTTGTTCTTCCTCGGTCTGAAGAAAGGAGCTTCCGTTACAATCGGCGGCTGGATCGGTGAAACTACAACAATCAGATAATACGATTCATGTTATATAGACAGTTGAAGAAAAATTATATAACGACTTTAAACATAACAGTTGCCGTCCTGGCAACTGTTATGTTTATCTTTTTATCATCATGTAGCAAAAAGAAAGAACTGGCCGATGCGATTGGCAAAGATGATTCCATACCTGATATGAGAACCACGGGAGTCACCACCCTTATTTCCGATTCGGGCCTGATCCGCTACAAAATCATAACGGCCGAATGGCTGGTATATAATCAGGTAGATACTCCGTTCTGGGCGTTCGAAAAAGGCATTTACCTTGAAAAATTCGACACATTGTTCCACATCGACGCTACCATCAAGGCTGATACAGCCTATTTCTATGAACCTAAGAAATTGTGGGTTCTGAAAAGCAATGTCCATATCCGCAGCCAGCGGGGCGACAAATTTGATACCCAGCTCATGTACTGGGACCAAGGAAAAGAAAAAATCTATTCCGACAAATTCATACGTATCGAACAACCGGACAAGATTCTTACTGGCTATGGTTTCGAGTCGAACCAACAGATGACCGAATACCAGATATACAACAACACCGGTATCTTTACGGTAGAAGACACTGCACCGGCCGATACCGCAACCAACAACAACTAGAAAATTCTGTACCTGGTTATGGGACTAATTATAAGCTTGCTAATATCAATGGCGTTTTCGGCCTTCTTTTCAGGCATGGAAATCGCCTTTGTTTCATCAAACAAACTGAGGTTTGAAATGGAGAAAGGGAACGACGTTTCCACCCGGATACTTTCCATCTTCTACCACAACCCGAATAATTTCATCTCTACCATGCTTGTGGGGAACAATATAGCCCTCGTCGTGTATGGCATCTGGATGGCACAACTCATCGAGCAATATTTTCTGGTAGGAATCCCCATCAACGGGGCAGCCTTACTCGTTCTGGAAACGATCATATCGACTGCCATCATCCTGGTTACCGGAGAGTTCCTTCCCAAAACGGTATTCAAAATCAATCCGAACAGTACCCTGCGCATCTTCGCTGTTCCGGCCTTCATCTGCTATGTAATACTTTATCCTATCAGCCGGCTCGCATCATCTTTATCAGGATGTATCCTATATCTTACCGGAACCAAAATCAATAAGGATGCAACCGAAAAGGCTTTCTCAAAAGTAGATCTGGATTACTTTATCCAGAGCAGCATTGAAGAATCACAAGGCCAGGAAAACATCGGTACCGAAATCGAAATATTCAAGAATGCCCTTGACTTCTCCAACATCAAGGTGCGCGACTGCATGATTCCAAGGACAGAAATCATCGCCGTAGATACCGACACTTCCCTGCAAGGCCTGAAGGAAGAATTCATAGAGAACGGAATCAGCAAGGTAATCGTCTATAAAGAGAACATCGACAACATTGTCGGATACATCCATTCGTCCGAAATGTTCAAGCCGTTGACCGACTGGAGGAAAAATATCCGCAGCATTCCTATCGTACCCGAAACGATGAGTGCACACAAGATGATGAAAATATTCATGCAGCAGAAACGTACATTGGCTGTGGTCGTCGACGAATTCGGAGGAACATCGGGCATCGTTTCAATGGAAGACCTGGTGGAAGAAATTTTCGGCGACATTGAAGACGAACATGACACCAATTCGACTGTCGCCAAATCCATAGGAGAAAACGAATACATATTCTCAGGAAGGCTGGAAATAGAAAAAGCCAATGAAGAATTCAATCTGAACCTCCCTGAAAGTGATGAATATCAAACGATTGGAGGACTCATCCTACACGAATACCAAAGTTTCCCGCAAGTGCACGAAATCATTACGATCGACAAATACCAGTTCAAAATCATCAAAGTCACCAATACTAAAATCGAACTGGTGAAGCTGAAAGTCCTATCGTAAAGAATGCCCGGCACCCACCTGCCTTTCCCAAAATGTACGGCAAATTTATTGACAGAATCAGATTCCGGAAGCAGATCAACAAGTCCGGTTGTTTGAACATAAATGATTCTGGAGACTGCATATTCTAAAAATTTTTCAGTAAAAAAGGAACTTCTAAGTACATTTTTTGTATCTTCGTGCGCTAAAGAAAAAACAATAAACAAAATCATAACTTTAAATGGCAACTTTACAAACAATTAGAAGCAAAGGACCGCTTTTGGTCATTGTAATCGGTCTTGCTCTTTTTGCCTTCATAGCAGGTGACGCCTGGAAAATACTCCAGCCACACCAAGGCAAACAAGAAGTGGGAGAAGTTAATGGAAAAACACTTTCTGCACAAGATTACCAGCAGATGGTAGATGAGCTAAGTGAAGTGATCAAGATGACAAATAACTTGAGCTCATTGAATGAAGATCAGTTGAATAACATCAAGGACCAGGTTTGGGACAATTATGTAACGAACGAACTGCTGGCTAACGAAGCAAAAAAGCTGGGATTGAAAGTTACAGACGCCGAATTACAGTCCATCATTGACGAAGGTACCAACCAACTGCTGATGCAGACTCCGTTCCGTAACCCACAGACAGGCGCTTTCGATAAAGACATGCTGAAGAAATTCCTGGTCGACTATGCAAACCTGGACGCCAGCAAAATGCCGGCCCAGTATGTTGAATATTACCAAAAGATGTACAGCTTCTGGAAGTTTGTAGAAAAGACCCTGAGACAGACTACATTGGCACAGAAATACCAGAACCTGATTGCCAAATCCTTAATATCCAATCCGGTACAGGCCGAAGACAACTTTAACGGACGTAACGACCAGACAGACCTGCTGCTGGCCGGTGTCCCCTACTCTTCTATCAGTGATTCCACCATCACGGTTACAAACGATGACCTGAAGAAATTGTATGACACAAGAAAAGAATCATTCAAGCAGCTGGTTGAAACCCGCGACATCAAATTCATCGATGTCCATGTAGTTCCTTCCGATGCCGACCGTCAGGAAGTTCAGAAAGAAGTAACAGAATACAGCAACCAACTGGCCACTGTCAACAGTGATTTCCCTACATTCGTACGTTCTACCGGTTCATCTGTTTCCTATTCTGACGTACCCGTCGGAAAGACAGTACTTCCGTCTGATGTAGCAGCCCGTCTGGATTCTACAGCCATCAATGAGGTGTACGGTCCTTACTATAATCAGGCTGATGATTCTTACAATGCATTCAAAATTGTAGCAAAGACTACAGCACCTGATTCAATCCAGTTCCGTCAGATACAGGTCTATGCAGACACTGAAGCTAAGACTACAACTTTGGCCGACAGTATCTACAATGCCCTGAAGAGTGGAGCCGACTTTGCTGAAATCGCCAAGAAATACGGCCAGACAGGAGAGTCAACCTGGGTTAACGCAATGAGCTGGGAAGGTGCAAATCTTGATAATGAAAATGCCAAGTTCATCAATACACTGATCAGCCAGCCGGTCAATGAACTGGCCAACGTAAAACTGGGCCAGGGAAACCTGATTCTTCAGGTCATGGACAAAAAGGCAATGAAAGACAAATATAAGGTTGCCATCGTAAAACGTCCTGTAGAATTCAGCAAGGAAACCTACAGTAACGCTTATAACAAATTCAGCCAGTTCGTTGCCCAGAACACGACGCTGGAAAATATGGAAAAGAATGCCGAAGAAGCAGGCTACACCATTACCCCAAGAACTAATCTGAGAAGCAGCGAACATTATGTAGGTGGTGTAAAATCTACCCGCGAAGCCTTAAAATGGATTTTCGACGCAAAACCGGGAGAAGTTTCTCCTTTATATGAATGTGGTGAAAACGACCATCTGTTGGTAGTCGCTCTCGAGGCTGTCAACCCGAAAGGATATGCAAGCCTGAATCAGGTAGCCGACATGCTGAGACCGGAAGTTATCCGCGACAAAAAGGCAGCAAAGATTATGGACCAGATGAAGGGATTCACTTCACTTGATCAGGTCAAAGGCATGCAGAATGCTGTAAGCGACAGTGTAAAACACGTGACATTCTCGGCACCGGCCTATGTAAGTGTAACACGCGGCAGTGAACCGGCTGTCAGCGCCTACGCTTCAAAAACGGAAGTCAACAAAGTATCCGGTCCTATCAAGGGATTCTCTGGCGTGTACATGATACAGCCGTACAGCAAGGAAAAGGGAGCCGAGACATTCGACGTCAAGAAAGAAGAAGAATCTGTCAAGGCAATGGCTCCGCGCTATGCACAGCAATGTCTGTTTGAATTACAACTCAAGAACAACGTAGAAGACAAACGCTACTTGTTCTTCTGATAAAAATATTTCCAACGAAAAAAGCCTGCAAGTCAAATTTGCAGGCTTTTTTTATGTCTCATGGACATTTGACGAAAAACAAGAAGGAGTTTCATCTTAAAGACCAAGAAGTTTGAATCCGAAGTCCTTAGCATTTTCATGAAAAGATGCTGGAGTTTTTCTAAAATACCTTCATCTTTTTGCAGACTCTACAATCTTCTTCATTAAAAGCTTCCACCTACATGCAGACAAGCATGATAACGTGTACCCGGTCCTACCGGAGTCAACGCAAAATATCCATTTACGATGCGGTCTTTATCCAATTCCAGAGGGAAACTTCCACACTGCGTCTTATAGAAGTCAAGACATTCCCCTTCCCCCGTAAAATGGACAATATGGAACCTACCTTTTACATCCGGACAGATAAGACGTTCATACAATATATGAGAAACGACTCCCATATTCATCCTCAAGTTGATTTCCACACAAGGATGAAGGAGATACCGGCCGTTGTCCCGACATATCATCATATCCACTCCGAAATAACCTAGATAATCCCCGCCCAATAACGGCACAAAAATTTCCAGCAGGGAAGTACGGACTGCAGTCAGCAGATCCGGAGAAACATATGCCGACAAGGTCTGTACGATAGCCTGGTCCGACATCAGGAAATTTCCCTTATAGTTTCCATGAGTATCTGTATCAAAAAGTGAATACCCCACAAATTTCATCTCACCTTTCCCGTCCGAATAAAACTCCATAGCGAAATCAACCACCTTATCATATAAAGGTTCGGCCATAATCCCTCCCTGTGTTCGGATAATCCTTAAAATCCATCCTTCATATGAGGCCGACAATTCCCTGGAAGTTACCGTAACCAGCCCCCTTCCACTACCCGACCAGGGAGATTTGAATATGACACGCACATACCGCTCTAGAAATGAGCGGACACTTTCCAGCGAAGTGACATATGCAGACAAGCCACAACACCCCTCCATACTTTGCAACTTCTCCAAGACCTCCCCGGCACGGCGCCGGCATGAAAGCTGACGGATCTTTTCCAGCCGCGCGGTATCAGGCAGATACTGCAAAGAAACACCTCCCGACTGCAAGGTATGGACGAGGGCCGGCGACCAGCCCCACGGACGGTAAGGCATATCCAGTAACGAACCCGACAGACGGACATCAGGACAAAGGGTGCCACAACGCTCCAAAAACTCTTTTTCCGACTCATCTTCCCCGACTTTCACCACACTACCCGTCACGGCATACCATGCCGGAAGCAATGCCAGGTCTGAAGCCATCACCCCGATTTCAGCCGGCGGCCTGTAATAAGGCGTAAAATTAGCCAACGCCATGTCATTTTCCGGATTAAACAGATATACAGCCATCTTGATCGAACTTTTTTGAAGTACAAAGATAATGGTTTTCAGACGATACACATAGAAAGATCCGGTACAAGAAACCCGTATCCGAAAGTTCCTGTACACCTCAGAAAAAGCTATCAGGAACAATCAAAATCCATGCTGTAAAAATATATATTTTTTGCTAACTCCAGTTTGCAAATTAAGGAAGTATTACTATATTTGCAACCAAGAAACCGAAATTCATGGAAGTATTTTACAGGACACACAGTTACTTGGTTGAGCATACAAACGCCCCTGTACGCAGAGACCTGATGGATGAGATTAATTGGAATGACCGTCTTATCGGCATCAAGGGTACACGAGGAGTCGGAAAGACCACATTCCTTCTGCAATACGCAAAGGAAAAGTTCGGCCTGGACCGTTCATGCCTGTTCGTAAACATGAATAATTTCTATTTCTCCCAATTTAGTCTGGTCGACTTTGCTGGAGAGTTCGTAAAGCAGGGAGGAAAAGTTCTGCTGATCGACCAGGTATTTAAGCTCCCCCACTGGAGCCACGACCTGCGTACATGTTATGAACGTTACCCTCAGCTCAAGATCATCTTCACCGGATCATCTGTCATGCGGCTGAAAGACGAAAATCCGGAACTGAACGGAATTGTCCATTCATACAACTTGCGCGGCTTTTCTTTCCGGGAATTTCTGAATCTCCAGACCGGCAACCATTTCTCACCGTACACACTGGAAGAAATACTTGACAACCATGAACATATTGCCAAGACCATACTGCCTCACATCAATCCACTGAATTATTTTCAAGACTATATCCACCATGGTTTCTACCCGTTCTTCCTCGAAAAACGGAATTTTTCAGAGAACCTGCTGAAAACCATGAACATGATGATTGAAGTGGATATTTTATTAATCAAACAAATTGAGCTGAAATATCTGTCTAAAATTAAAAAATTATTATATTTGCTAGCAGTTGACGGACCTGTTGCACCAAACATCAGCCAGCTGGCTACAGACATACAGACATCGCGTGCCACAGTCATGAACTACATCAAGTATCTGGCCGACGCACGCCTCATCAACATGGTATATCCCAAGGGAGAGGTCTTTCCAAAAAAACCGGCCAAGATCATGATGCATAACACCAACCTGATGTACAGCATCTATCCGGTAAAAGTGGAAGAACAGGATGTTTTGGAAACATTCTTCGTCAATTCCCTGTGGAAAGACCATAAAGTAAACAAAGGAGAAAAAGGGACTTCCTTTCTGGTCGACGGAGACCTGCATTTCAGGATCTGTACCGACGGGAACAAGTTGAAAAGTAACCCGAACGTCTACTATGCCATCCATAAGGCCGAGATAGGGCACGGAAACCAGATACCTTTATGGATGTTCGGTTTCCTCTACTAACCAGTTAAGAACCAAGATTTTATTACCTAATATATAATTAGTAATTGTATGACTAAACAAAAAAAATTCATCACTTGTGATGGTAACGAAGCTGCTGCACATATCTCGTATATGTTTACAGAAGTAGCTGCAATCTACCCTATCACTCCGTCGTCTACAATGGCTGAACATGTAGACGAATGGGCTGCCGCAGGTCGTAAAAACATCTTCGGCGAAACAGTTTTGGTACAGGAAATGCAATCTGAAGGTGGTGCTGCCGGTGCAGTTCACGGTTCACTCCAGGCAGGTGCATTGACAACTACTTATACAGCATCTCAGGGTCTTCTGCTGATGATCCCTAACATGTACAAGATTGCAGGTGAATTCCTGCCATGCGTATTCCATGTATCTGCCCGTACACTGGCTTCTCACGCTTTGTGTATCTTCGGTGACCACCAGGACGTAATGTCAACACGCCAGACAGGTTTCGCTATGTTGTGCGAAGGATCTGTACAGGAAGTAATGGATCTGGCTGGTGTAGCTCACCTGGCAACAATCAAGTCTCGCGTTCCTTTCGTAAACTTCTTCGACGGTTTCCGTACATCTCACGAAATCCAGAAGATTGAAAAGCTGGACAATGAAGATCTGGCTCCGCTGATCGATCAGGAAGCTTTGGCCGAATTCCGTAACCGCGCATTGTCACCTAACAAACCGGTTGCCCGCGGTATGGCTGAGAATCCGGATCACTTCTTCCAGCACAGAGAATCAGGTAATCCGTTCTATGATGCAGTTCCTGCTATCGTAGAAGAATATATGAATGAAATCAATAAGATTACAGGACGTAACTACGGTCTGTTTGACTATTATGGTGCTGAAGATGCAGAAAACATCATCATCGCTATGGGTTCTGTAACAGAAGCTACCCGTGAAGCTATCGACTACCTGACTGCTCAGGGCAAGAAGGTTGGTTTGGTTGCTGTTCACCTGTATCGTCCGTTCTCTGCCAAGCACTTCCTGGCTAAAGTGCCTAAGACTGTAAAACGTATTGCTGTTCTGGACCGTACCAAAGAACCGGGTGCTAACGGCGAACCTTTGTATCTGGATATAAAAGACGTATTCTACGGACAGGAAAACGCTCCGTTGATCGTAGGCGGACGTTACGGTCTGGGTTCAAAAGACACAACTCCGGCTCAGATTCTGTCAGTATACGAAAACCTGGAACTCCCGATGCCGAAGGATCACTTCACTATCGGTATTGTGGATGATGTTACTTTCACTTCTCTGCCTCAGAAAGAAGAAATCGCTCTCGGTGCAGAAGGTGTATTCGAAGCTAAGTTCTACGGTTTGGGTGCTGATGGTACTGTAGGTGCCAACAAGAACTCTGTAAAGATCATCGGTGACAATACTGATAAATACTGCCAGGCTTACTTCTCTTACGACTCTAAGAAATCTGGTGGTTTCACTTGTTCTCACCTGCGTTTCGGTAATCATCCTATTCACTCAACTTACCTGGTAACTACTCCGAACTTCGTAGCTTGCCACGTTCAGGCTTACCTGCACATGTACGATGTAACTCGTGGTCTGCGCAAGAACGGTACATTCCTGTTGAACACTATCTGGGAAGGTGAAGAACTGGCTAAGAACCTGCCGAACAAGGTTAAGAAATATTTCGCAGAAAATAACATTACTGTTTACTATATCAACGCAACACAGATTGCTCAGGAAATTGGTTTGGGTAACCGTACCAACACTATCCTGCAGTCTGCATTCTTCCGTATCACAGGCGTTATTCCTGTAGATTTGGCTGTTGAACAGATGAAGAAGTTCATCGTGAAGTCTTACGGTAAGAAGGGTGAAGACGTTGTCAACAAGAACTACGCTGCCGTTGACCGAGGTGGTGAATACAAACAGCTGACTGTTGATCCGGCTTGGGCTAACCTCGAAGTTGAAGCTCCTGCAACCAACAATGATCCTGCATTCATCAATGAAGTTGTTCGTCCTATCAATGCTCAAGACGGTGACTTGCTGCCTGTATCTGCATTCAAGGGTATCGAAGACGGTACTTGGCATCAGGGAACAGCTAAATACGAAAAACGTGGTGTAGCTGCATTCGTTCCTGAATGGAATCCTGAAAACTGTATCCAGTGTAACAAGTGTGCATATGTTTGTCCTCACGCTGCAATCCGTCCGTTCGTACTCGACGCAGAAGAACAGAAGGGTGCAAACTTCCCGATGTTGAAGGCTGTGGGCAAACAGTTCGACGGTATGACATTCCGCGTACAGGTAGACGTTCTCGACTGTCTGGGTTGCGGTAACTGTGCCGATGTATGTCCGGGTAACCCGAAGAAGGGTGGCAAGGCTTTGACTATGAAACATCTGGAAAGTCAGCTGCCTGAAGCTGCTAACTGGACTTACTGTACAGAAAATGTGAAGTCTAAACAGAATCTGGTTGACATCAAGGCTAACGTGAAGAACTCACAGTTCGCTACTCCGTTGTTCGAGTTCTCTGGAGCTTGCTCTGGTTGTGGTGAAACTCCGTACGTGAAACTGATTTCTCAGTTGTTCGGTGACCGTGAAATGGTTGCTAATGCTACCGGATGTTCTTCTATCTATTCTGGTTCTGTTCCTTCAACTCCGTATACAACAAACGAAAAGGGTCAGGGTCCTGCTTGGGCAAACTCATTGTTCGAAGACTTCTGCGAATTTGGTTTGGGTATGGAATTGGCCAACAAGAAACTGCGTAACCGCATCGAAGATGCTATGAAGGCTGCTATCGCTGCAGAAGGTACTCCGGCTGAATACAAGGAAGCATTCCAGAAATGGATTGACGGCCGTAACGATGCAGACAAGAGCAAAGCTGCTGCTGAAAAGATCATCCCGATGGTAGAAGCTGCAAAAGATAAATGTGCAAACTGCGCAACTATCTATGAATTCAGAGATTATCTGGTTAAACGTTCACAGTGGATTATCGGTGGTGATGGTGCTTCTTACGATATCGGTTACGGAGGTTTGGATCACGTTATCGCTTCTGGCGAAGATGTAAACATCCTGGTACTGGATACAGAAGTTTACTCTAACACAGGTGGTCAGTCTTCTAAGGCTACTCCGCTGGGTGCTATCGCTAAGTTTGCTGCTTCTGGTAAGCGTGTACGTAAGAAAGACTTGGGTCTGATTGCTACTACTTACGGTTACGTATATGTAGCTCAGATTGCAATGGGTGCCGACCAGGCTCAGACTTTGAAAGCTATCCGCGAAGCTGAAGCATATCCTGGACCATCATTGGTTATCGCATACGCTCCATGTATCAACCACGGTCTGAAAGCTGGTATGGGTAAATCTCAGGCTGAAGAGGCTAAGGCTGTAGAATGTGGTTACTGGCACTTGTGGCGTTTCAACCCGGCTCTGGAAGATGAAGGTAAGAATCCGTTCTCACTCGACTCTAAGGAACCGAACTGGGATAACTTCCAGGATTACCTGAAGGGTGAAGTTCGTTTTGCTTCTGTAATGAAACAGTATCCTGCTGAAGCTGCCGACTTGTTCAACGCTTGCGAAAAGATGGCTAAGAAACGTTACGATTCATACAAACGTATGGCTGCTATGGACTGGAGCAATAATGAATAATGCCTCCGCATAACTGACACATATTCTATAAATGATAAGACGGCTGCCTTGTATTACATAAGGCAGCCGTTTTTCATTAAAGGACTTCTCTGTCCATCCGGATGATTTCAACAAAATAAAAATACACCCAAACAAAAAAATTCCTATTTTTGCAAAGCAAAACTAAACTGAAGAACTTATGAAATACCTGATAGTTTCCGATATCCATGGCTCTCTTCCAGCCTTGGAGAAGGTACTTACATTCTATGAAAACAACCGGTGCGATATGCTGTGCCTTTTGGGAGATATATTAAATTACGGCCCACGAAACACAATTCCCGAAGGAATTGATCCCCAAGGTATCGCCAAGCGCCTGAATGACATGGCCGAAAACATCGTTGCCGTAAGAGGCAACTGCGAATCGGAAGTAGACCAGATGCTACTGGATTTTTCGGTAATGTCAGACTACATGATGATTGTCGACAGTGGAAAACGCTTGTTCCTTACACACGGTCACATCTATAATGAAGAAAAACAGCCTAAAGTGAAAACCGACTTTTTCTTTTATGGGCATACACATTTGTGGAAACTGGAAAAAGAAGGAAATAAAATCATATGCAATACAGGATCGGTCACTTTTCCGAAAGGAGGTAATGTTCCTACATTCGCCGTATATGAAAACGGACAGGTCTCTTTATTCCAACTGGACGGAACTTTACTAAAACAAATAAAAGAATAGAAAATAAAAGAGGAAAAGCTGCTCTTGAAGCAGTAAGAGTAAGAGACAGACAAGATAATACTACATCCAAAAAAACAGCTTTTCCAATATCCTGAGAGCTTACTTCACTAAATTGAAACTAACATCTATCAAAAGAACATAACAAAAATAAGAATTTATCTATTAACTTACACTCCATAAAAGAGATAAATCCGGACTATTCGACGCTATCATGAAACTATGCGAGCTAAAATAAGTTCTATGTGGACAAAAACATTACTTCAGAACTGAAAAAAACGGTCCATCATCTCCTTTTTGAACTTTTTTGAGACCTGAAGTTCATCCACTTTATCGAACGGTGGATACATTATACAACGGTTATCCTGAACCATGATCAAGTACCTCATATTTATGATATACGATTGATGTATCTGAATGAACCCGGGATTCTGTGCACATAACTGGTCGGCCGTGGTACTTCTTCTCAAAGGAAGGAAAGTCCCGTTGGTAAGCGCAACCTCCCATATTTTCCTGTTCGACAGATAACGGAAATAACCGATTTCCGAAGCCCGGAGAAAACGCAGGTCGCCGGTCGGCGTCATTACCATGAACGGACGCTCCCCAACACTTTGTGGAAAGAAATTCAAATTGCCTTTTGTCCGCATATGCTCACAGAAACGGTCCATAACAACTTTCAACTCCTCACTGTCTACCGGTTTCAATAAAAAATCGAATGCATGTTCACGCAATGCATTGATCATATACCTGTCATATGCCGTATAGAATATGATATCCATATTCCAGGAAATGCGTCCACGCAATTTTGCCAGCAGATCAAACCCCAGCATATCCGGTAATTCCACATCCTGAAATACCAGATCGGGACGAATCTTTTCAATCAGTTTCATCCCCATGGCACCGCTCTTCGCAGTTCCGGCTACCGATATATAATCATAACGTTGCAGCTCCAGCTGCAAATTCTCAATAGCGCTTTCCTCATCATCAACAATTACAGCCTTACAAATCTTCTCCATATTTCCCTACTTTTCCAAATTCAATTTATATGAATAATTTAATGGAACAGTATAATGTACTTCACAACCCATACCATTATCTTCTTCCATATCTACATTATTGATTGTCATTACTATCGGATCAATATTATACGTATTTAACAGTTGGATGGTCTGTGTCACCACCTTCATTCCTGTACCGGTTCCCCGGATTCCAGATGTATGATGACCGTATCCGCCTCCATTATCACGTACAGACAGTTCAACAGCCCTCCCTCTCCTCTTCACTATGACCCATAAGCATTTTCGGCCTTCCTTTCCCGACAAGGCATGTTTGATGGCGTTTTCCACCGGTATCTGAAGTGACATGGAAGGAATCTTGAACTGCTGCAAATCTATATCCGGGTCAACATCTGTACAATAAATAAAATCATCTCCCAAAGTCTTCCCTTCCAGATTGATATATGTCTGCACAAAATCCAGTTCATCGGCCAAAGAGACAGACAATCCTTCCGTAAGTTCCAGATTACGCCTCATCAGCTTTATCAATTCCATCATATCATCTGATTGGTTCAACCTGTTTAGCGTCACTTCCCTATTCAAGACATTAAAGATGAAATGAGGCGATATACGGTTACGGATATTCTCCAGACGGAGTGACATGATGGCAGTACGCATCCTCCACGCACTCCTTTCATGCCGACGTTTCAAAACAAACAACCTGCCGGCAACCAGCAGTCCGACCAACAATACAGCTCCTATTGCCACATAAATCCACTGGTGAAGCCGCAACACCTCGTTTTCTTTCTGCCGGATAAGCACTTCCTTTTTCATCAACGTACTGTCCTGTCTATATTTCAGTATAACCTCGGCCGTACGCATCTTGACCCGTTCATTCCGTGTGGAATCATCTATCCGATGATTTTCCAGCAGATAATGATAAGCTTTCTTGTAATCGCCTTTTTCCTCAAAATAATGCTGTAAATACCGATTCCGTATACGCAACATGTTCGGCTCTACATAGTCTGGCTTTACAGCTTCTTCCATACGCTTTTCGGCCAAAGGCAGATTCCCCTGCTTCAAAGCCAGTTCTATCAGCTGTGTATCTATATAGTAAAGGGCACTGTTATTCTTTATACGCAAGAAAAAGTCATGGCAACGGTCCAGATAGTATGCAGCAGAATCCATCTTGTCTGTCAACAAATACAATTCACCCAAATTGACCATAGCCAGATTCTGTTCAAATTCCATTTCGGGATATTCCTTTAAAAAAGCCATCAACTCTTTAAAATAACGCAGGGCTGTATTATAGTCGCCTCTGTAATAATAAGAATTCCCCCTATTATTCAAGTAAATTTGTTTTTCAGAAGGATCCATCTTGTCAAAGAACCTGTTTGCCTGATTAAAATAATAGTCACACTGCTCAAAGTTCTGCAGATCCATATTGACTTGCGCCAGCCCATAATAGGCCGGAAAACGTTTTTCATCCGGAAGTTTAAGAGAATCCGCCACAATCAGAAACCGGCGATACCAATACGAACTCAAGTCATACCTTCCGCTCCGCACATACGAATCAGCCAGATTCAACATTACATCCAGACTTTTTTCCGGGTCGCCTGCCTTTATACAGTAATCATAAGAACGGGTAAACTCCATGCATGCAGAATCCATCACTACCCGACGGGCGTAAAGGTTTCCCCGCATATTATGTACATTGGACAGCAGCAGGAAACGCCCGTGTTCGGAAAGTGATGCAGACGAACAGAATGACTCGATCCGTTGCAGAATCGCAACAGACGAATCAATCTCCGCACTGATCATTTTTGCTTTAGCCTTCACTATAAGCAACCGATAATAAGACAAGCTGTCCCTGACTTTTCCTAAAAAAAAATCAACCTGATCATCCGTTTCCGAAGGATGGTAATTCAGTGAATCTTCCAACATACGGATTATCTCATTGTCTTTTGATACGTCATACTGCCGTTTCTTACCACCAGCATGACAGCCTATCAAACAAAATATCAGGCCCATGTATGAGACAAAGCGTAAAAACTTCTGCATTTTTCCATATTAGGTTATGACGCAAATATAGTAAAAAGATAAAACAAACAAAAATAAGTCATTATTTTAACACAAACAAGCAATTAAAATCATTAATTTTGGGGAAACTATAAAAATAAGTAACATCCAGAAATCAGAATTTTACCTTAACCGGAAACGAAAGATAAAAGCAATATCCTGAATGTGAACCTATTATTAAACTAATTGCATATTATGAAAACATTATCGAACGACTACATTACAATTCAGATATCCGATAATGGAGCTGAACTGATAAGTATCTGTGCAAACGAAACAGAATATCTATGGCAAGCCGACCCCAAATACTGGGGACGCCATTCTCCGGTCCTTTTTCCTATCGTAGGCCGACTATGGAACAACGAATACCGTTATGAAGGAAAAACCTATTCTATGGGACAACACGGCTTTGCGCGTGACATGGAATTCCAGCTTACATATGAAGAGGACAACGCTGTTATCTATACTCTTGAAAGCAATAGCGATACGCTCAAGGTCTATCCTTTTCCATTTGTCCTGGAAGTCGGATACCGTCTGAAAGATAACCGGATTGAAGTGATATGGAGCATCCAGAACACGGGAGAAACCGACATGTATTATCAGATAGGTGCACACCCGGCCTTCTATTACAGAGATCTTGATATCTCGACCAGCGAACGAGGATTCCTCTATTTCGGGAAAAAGGCTACCAGCCTGGAATATATTTCACCGGTAGAGAAAGGATGCGTATCCGATAACCGGCATATCCTGAAACTAGATAACGGCTATATGGAACTGACCCAGCAGACATTCGACTGCGACACCTATATATTCGACAACAACCAGGTAAAGAAAGTAACCCTTCTCGACAAACAGAAGAACCCGTACATCAGTATAGAATGTGGCACACCTCTATTGGCTATATGGTCGCCGAGTACTGCACATCCCGATGTTCCTTTCGTATGCATTGAACCATGGTACGGTCGGTGCGACAAGATAGGCTACAAAGGTGAATTCCAGAACCGTGAATGGATGCAACAACTGGCTCCCGACAAAAGTTTCAGCACCAGCTACTCCATCATTCTGGAAGATGTCGCCATACAGAAATAAAACAGAACCATAAAACCGGTTACTCACGCGGGAAAGCCGTTCCTTCCCCGACACAGTAACCGGTATGTAAATATTATATTTGCCCGACTTTATTTCAGATAACCACCATGACCATATTCCAGTACGACCATACATTCGAAGGACTGCTGACTGCCTTGTTCGATGCATATAAACGGAAAACTTTTCCTGATATGCTTCTGGACCGGAATGAAACTCTCCCACTGTTCTATGACGAGGTTCATGAAGTGACAACCGACAATGAAAAAGCCGAAAGAGTATGGAAAGCACTGAAAAAGAAACTGTCACGTACCGCTCTTGCTACAATGACCCATTGCTGGCTTTCCGAAACCGACGGAGCGCCTTATCTTTTGCTGAAGTTCATGCAAAAAGTCGTTGATGCACCTATCTCCGTTGAAACTAATTTCTCTGATCCGGACATACTCGCCGTAGCACAGCTGGGAAAGAAAGTGAATGATGAAAAACACCGTATACTCCAGTTCATGCGCTTCCAGAAAACATCCGAAGGAATCTATTATGGCATCATGGATCCTATATATAATGTATTCCCCCTTACCATCCGGCACTTCAGCGACCGTTTCAATGATCAACAATGGCTCATCTATGATTCAAGACGACATTACGGATACTACTATAACGGCAAGGAAATAGCAGAAATAACCTTTGCATCTCACAAAGAAGCACACTTCACGACCGGAAAACTGAATGACGATATTCTCGACAAAGACGAGAAACTGTTCCAGACATTGTGGAAAAGCTACTTCAAAGCTATCTGCATAAAGGAAAGGCTCAATCCGGCAAAACACAAGAAAGACATGCCTGTAAGATATTGGAAATACCTGACAGAGAAAAACTAGTCCTCACAGACAATATCAAGAAACAATGTAGTGGGATAGCCCACATCTACCAGAAACAAGGCATGTCCAGGTACCGATGATCCAGCACTGCAACGGTCTTTTCTTTCAATCACTTTACGGAATCCGTCGACCGTCATTTTTCCACGTCCCACTTCTACCAACGTACCCACCACGGCACGTACCATATTACGCAAAAAACGGTCGGCCTGAATGGTAAACACCCATTCCGAATCACCCGTCTGCTCCCAACGGGCATACATAATCCTACAATTATTGGTCTTTACATCGGTATGTACCTTGCTGAAACTGGTAAAGTCTACATAATCAAACAATGTGGCAGCAGCCTCGTTCATCTTTTCAAAATCCAACGGCTGATAGATACGCCAGGCATACATCCTGTTAAACGGACTTTTGCGAGTAGTAACATAATATTTATAGGTACGGTAAAGGGCGTCGAAACGTGCGTGTGCATCCGGCTTTACCCGGCAGACCTTATAGACCGAAATATCAGGAGGAAGCAAACGGTTCAACTTATCGGTTACAGACAGACAGTCCAGTCCATCCTCAAAATCGAAATGAGCTACCATCATACGTGCATGCACACCTGCATCGGTACGTCCTGCCCCTACCACATCGACCTGTCGGCGCAAAAACGTAGAAAGAGCCTTTATCAAAGTCTCCTGTACACTGTTACCGTTCGGTTGGATCTGCCATCCGTGGTAATTTGTCCCATCGTATGCCAAATAAATGAAATACCTAGCCATCTTTAACGGACCGTTATATGGAAACATCCCTGTTTCAATTCATACTTTACATAACAACGGTCGGACTGACGCATATCACGCAGCACTTCCGACAACACAAGCTTCAACGTATCCGCCCCGACATCCTGCATCGGGCGTCCGTCGGGATCCTCCACCTTTGTAAAACGTTTCCAGCTGATATCAAAAGTCGTTCCATAGAAATGGCACGAATTTTCGGAAGCATTACCGTTCGTACGGCGTAGTTTCTTCACGTCGTCTTTGGTCCTCAATACCGATGTAACCACCAGCTTATTAGGATTAAGTCCTTTACACGCCAATGAATCCAGAAAATTCATCGAAATAGTATCTAGTAATGCACTTGCTTCCGGCACCAGATAGGGTATGGAGTGAGTCAGTTCATCCACGTCATAGCGGTCACACGAAGAAATCTCCATCAGCCTGCCTTTCAACTCTTCCGCCTGTTCACGTGACGATACAGGTTTGATACCCAAACGTTTTGCAGAAGCAAGCTGCACATCATTCAAATCATTGAAACTTCGTTTATAACTTATTACCCCACGGATATTATGAGGATAATTCAGGCGGATGGATCTGTCCTTATGTCCACATCCCACCAGCAAGGCCGGAAATATAAGTACAGCCATAAGAAATAGCTTTTTCATGCACATGTCAAAATTAAGTTCCGCAGAAACTAGCGTTCACGGACAAGATATGTCCTTATTCAAAATTTACCGACACAAAGATATAGATAATAATCTGAAACGTGAAACAATCAAAAGCTGAAATAAATTACCTGATTTACGTCAAGTATCAAAAGGATTGATTAAATTTGCAAGAAATTAAACTTACGAGCTATCTAAATTTATTGAATGATTGAAAAACATATTGTACTAGAAGATATTGATCCGGTTATCTTTTATGGCGTAAACAACGCCAACATGCAAATGATCAAGGCATTGTTTCCCAAACTGCGCATCGTGGCAAGAGGAGATGTCATCAAAGTAATGGGAGACGAAGAAGAAATGTGCGCCTTCGAAGAAGCCGTGTTGGCTCTGGAGAAATATTGTGCCCAATACAATTCACTTAACGAAGAAACTATACTTGACATAGTAAAAGGCAACAAGCCTCAAGCACAGAAAGTGGGCGACGCCATCGTATACAGCGTAACGGGAAAACCTATAACTCCCCGCAGTGCAAACCAATTGAAACTGGTCAAGGAATTCGACAAGAATGACATGATATTTGCTATCGGCCCGGCCGGATCGGGCAAGACTTATACAGCAATTGCATTAGCCGTCAGAGCCCTTAAAAATAAGGAAATAAAGAAAATCATTCTGAGCCGTCCGGCTGTTGAAGCCGGAGAAAAACTGGGTTTTCTCCCCGGCGATATGAAAGACAAGATAGATCCGTACCTGCAACCGCTCTATGACGCCCTGCAGGATATGATTCCGGCAGCCAAGCTGAAAGAATACATGGAACTGAATATCATCCAGATTGCACCGCTAGCATTCATGCGCGGACGCACATTGAATGACGCCGTCGTTATTCTGGACGAAGCCCAGAACACTACAAGCCAGCAGATAAAGATGTTCCTCACCCGTATGGGTATGAATACAAAAATGATTGTAACGGGCGACATGACCCAGATTGACCTTCCTTCATCACAGGCTTCCGGTCTGATACAAGCCATCAAGATACTGAAAGGAGTAAAAGGTATCAGCTTCATTGAACTGAACAAAAAAGACATTGTCCGCCATAAACTCGTTACCCGCATCGTAGAAGCCTATGAAAAGTTTGAGGAGAAAATGAAAGCCGAAAAGGCCGCAACTGCTGAAGCCGGGAGAAAGGCATCCAAAACACACCAGAACGGAAAGGAAGAATAATTCTTAGACTGAACATATATCCCTAATTATAGAATCATTTAAATATAGGAAAAATGAGCAAAGCTTTAACAAAAACAGATTATCACTTTCCTGGACAGAAAAGCGTTTACCATGGTAAAGTGCGTGATGTATATAACATCAACGATGAAAAATTAGTGATGGTTGCTACCGACCGTATCTCGGCCTTTGACGTAGTACTACCTGAAGGAATTCCATACAAAGGACAAATGCTGAACCAGATTGCAGCCAAGTTCCTTGACGCTACTACAGACATCTGCCCGAACTGGAAACTGGCAACTCCCGATCCGATGGTTACCGTAGGAGTTATGTGCAAAGGCTTTCCTGTTGAAATGATTGTACGCGGATATCTGTGTGGAAGTGCATGGCGTGCCTACAACAGCGGAGTACGTGAAATCTGCGGTGTCCGCCTGCCGGAAGGTATGCGTGAAAACGAAAAGTTCCCTCACCCGATCATCACTCCTACTACCAAAGCAGAAATGGGTATGCACGATGAAGATATCTCCAAAGAAGAAATCCTGGCTAAAGGTCTCGCTACTCCCGAAGAATATGAAACCCTCGAAAATTACACATTGGCTCTGTTTGAACGCGGAACCCAGATAGCAGCAGAACGTGGCCTGATTCTGGTAGATACCAAATATGAATTCGGAAAATATAACGGTGAAATCTATCTGATGGATGAAATCCATACTCCCGACTCAAGCCGTTACTTCTATTCTGAAGGCTATCAGGAACGTTTCGAAAAAGGTGAAGCACAGAAGCAATTGTCTAAGGAATTCGTACGCGAATGGCTTATGGCCAACGGATTTCAGGGAAAAGAAGGTCAGAAAGTACCCGAAATGACCCCAGAAATCGTAGCTTCCATCAGTGACCGCTACATCGAACTGTACGAACATATCACCGGCGAAACATTCGTCAAGGCTGATACAGACAGTCTGGCTGCCCGTATCGAAAAGAACGTTACAGAATACCTGACAAAATAAAAGAGTACCGTTTCCCGGGACTAAAGAATATGGCAGACTTTGTTTTACCAGATTTTTCAGTCCCGGAACCGGTAAACTCCGACATATAGAACAAATATCCAAGACAATCCCTATCTATGCCTCACTACCCGCAGGAAAATATCAAGCCCTATAATGAAGATGAAAGCAAGGCGGTACAGGTTGAAAAAATGTTCGACAACATAGCACCGGCTTATGATAACCTGAACCATATCCTTTCTTTAGGAATCGACAAAATATGGCGTCGCCAAGCCATCAATCTTCTGAAACCCTACCGTCCGCAACAGATGATGGATGTAGCTACAGGCACAGGCGATTTTGCCATCCAGGCCTGCCGCATCCTGCATCCCCGGAAACTGGTAGGAACCGACATTTCTGAAGGTATGATGAATGTGGGCCGTGAAAAAGTCAGACAAGCCGGACTTTCCGACCGCATCTCTTTTGCCAAAGAAGATTGTACCCGACTCTCATTCAAAGACAAGAGTTTCGACGCCATAACCGTTGCCTTCGGGGTACGTAACTTCGAGAACCTGGATCTCGGACTGCAGGAAATGCATCGGGTACTTGCACCGGGGGGACACCTTGTCATATTGGAACTCTCCGTTCCCGAGACGTTTCCGATGAAACAGCTGTATGCCATTTATTCCAAAATAGTAATCCCTACACTAGGAAAACTATTTTCCAAAGACCAGAGTGCCTATACCTACCTTCCTGAATCCATCAAGGCATTCCCGCAAGGAGAACTGATGCAGGAAATTATCCGCAAAGCCGGATTTGGCGAGGTCACATTCAAGCGGCTCACCTTCGGTATATGTACCCTTTATTTCGCAACAAAGTAGAATCTTTATAATCATATTCTTATGAAAAAATTCGGTTTGATAGGTTATCCTCTAGGTCATTCCTTCTCCAAGAATTTCTTCAATGAGAAATTCCAGTCGGAAAACATAGACGCAGAATATGTGAACTTTGAAATTCCAACCATCGACGACCTGCCTAAAGTCATCGCTTCCAATCCTAATCTGGCAGGACTGAACGTCACCATCCCGTATAAGGAAAAGGTCATCTCTTTCCTTGACGAACTGGATAAAGATGCTGCCGCAATAGGTGCGGTCAACGTAATCCGCATAGAACATGCCAGAAACAACAAAGTCAAGCTGACCGGTTACAATTCGGATGTCATCGGTTTCAGCCGCTCTATCGAACCCCTGCTGGAAACTTACCATAAAAAAGCCTTGATTCTGGGGACAGGCGGAGCATCGAAAGCCGTCAACCATGCCCTGAAAGAGTTAGGACTGGAAACCTTGTTCGTTTCCAGAAGCCGACACAACGACAATACAGTCACTTATGAAGAACTGACTCCGGAAATGATGGACGAATATAAAGTCATTGTAAATTGTACTCCGGTAGGAATGTATCCCAAAGCGGACCAATGCCCGGATATTCCATACGGATGTATCACCCCGAGACACCTTCTATACGACCTGCTGTATAACCCCAGCACTACACTTTTCATGAAGAAAGGAGAAGATCAGGGTGCCGTTGTAAAGAACGGACTGGAAATGCTGCTGTTACAGGCATACGGATCATGGGATATCTGGAACAAGTAACAGAACCTGAACACATTTATATTGTTTCTGCCAATAAGACTGCGCAGTGAAGAAGAATCTTCGGAGAGATCCTTGTCACTGCGTTTTTTGTAACTATATACCCCAATCCATATGAACCGTCTCAAAAAGAAACTGCTTATCAGCATCGGCATTGCCATTGTATCAGTAATCATTATCCTTACAGGCGGAAGCCTTTATATGCTAGACTATTCACTCCGACCGGAAAACCGGGGAAAGGATCTGGAAGGCTCCCTGGAATACATGCGTGAATCTTACCCGCAGATCATTCCATGGATTGACAGCCTGCAACAGTACAAAGCCCTGAAGGATACTTTCATCACTGCCCCCGACGGTATCCGCCTGCATGGTTATTATGTATATGCCTCCCGACCAACATCACGCACAGCTGTCATTGTACACGGCTATACAGACAATGCCATCCGCATGTTCCACATCGGATACCTCTACAACCAGGAACTGGACTATAATATTCTGCTCCCTGATCTCCGTTATACCGGTCTGTCGGAAGGAGATGCCATACAGATGGGATGGCTCGACCGGAAAGATGTCATTCAATGGATCAATATGGCCCCCTCAATTTTCGGCGACAGCTTACAGATAGTGGTACACGGCATTTCCATGGGAGCCGCCACAACAATGATGGTATCGGGCGAACAACTTCCAGGTTATGTAAAATGTTTCGTGGAAGACTGCGGCTATACCAGTGTATGGGACCAGTTTGGAAAGGAACTGGAAGAACTGTTCGGACTGCCCGAATTTCCACTGCTCTATACGGCCAGCTGGTTCTGCCAATTACAGAACGGATGGAACTTCAAGGAAGCATCTGCGACAGACCAGGTGGCCCGGTGCCGGTTGCCTATGCTGTTCATCCACGGTGACCAAGACGATTTCGTACCTACCTGGATGGTATATAAACTATACGAAGCAAAGCCACAACCTAAAGAGCTGTGGATTGTACCGGAAACCGACCATGCACATTCCTACAGGAATTATCCGGAAGCATATACCCGGCATGTAGAAACCTTCACCGGCAAATATATCCATCCCTAAAAAACGCAAAACAACGGGAAGCTTCCCCACATCTCATTTTTTTTACGTATGTTTGTAACCGAACTGATTAATAACATCTAAAAAACACGATTTATGAAAAAGACATGGCTTATTGTAATTGCCGTTATTGCTGTCATTGTGATATACGGTATTACCGCCTATAACTCATTGGTATCACAGGAAGAAAAGGTAGGAAATGCTTGGAGCAACGTAGAAAACCAGTACCAACGCCGTTCCGATCTCATCCCGAACCTGGTAAACACAGTAAAAGGATATGCAGCCCATGAAAAGGAAACATTCCAAGCCGTTGTAGAAGCCCGCAGCAAGGCTACCCAGACTACCATCAGCATAGATGAACTGACTCCCGAGAAAATGGCTGCCTACCAGCGTGCACAAGGGGAAGTTGGTAGTGCACTGAACCGTCTGCTCGCCATTTCCGAAAATTATCCGGAACTGAAGGCCAGCGAAAACTTCCAGACCCTGCAGGCTCAACTGGAAGGTACCGAAAACCGGATCAGTGTAGAACGCCGTAACTTCAACGAAGCCGCACGCACATACAATACAGCTATCCGCCGTTTCCCGAAAAATATCTTCGCCGGTATGTTCGGATTCGAAAAGCGCCCTTATTTTGAGGCTGAAGAAGGTGCCGAAAAAGCTCCCGAAGTAAAATTCTGATCCGTATGAAACGGTTCACAATATTCTGTCTATGCAGTATTTGCCTGCTGTTTTCCTCTCTGGCCGAAGCCAAACCTTACAAGGTGGAGGAAATACCTATGGTACATCTGCAAGACCGGACACGCTATGTCAGCAATCCCGACGGAGTACTGAGTACAGCCGCGGTAGCTACCATTGACACCACTCTGTATGCTCTGGAGCAACAGACGGGTACACAAGTACTGGTAGTAGCCGTCAAAGAAATTGACGGAGGCGACTGTTTCGATTTTGCCTACCGTCTGGGACAACAGAACGGAGTAGGACAAAAACAGAAGGACAACGGACTGGTGGTACTGCTGGTCACAGAAGAACGGTGTATCCAGTTCGCCACCGGATATGGATTGGAAGGTAACCTGCCCGATGCGGTATGCAAACAGATCCAGGTACGATACATGAACAAACCATTCGGCAAAGGGGATTGGGATACAGGTATGATAGCCGGTATTCAGGCCATCCGCCAACAGCTGGATGGTACGGGAAGTCCGTTGGGAAACCGGAATGTAGAAGAAGACAACAGTCTGATAACCATCTTAATTATCCTTATATGCTGTTTTCTTGTAGTCCCGTTTCTCATCTGGTACAGCATACGCCAACGCAGAAGATGTCCCCAATGCCATAAACATACCATCCGAGAGGTTTCATCACGAGTGGTAGGCAGAAGCAACGGATTTATTCTGGAAGAAGTGGACTACCTCTGCACCAACTGTGGATATACCTGCCGTAGACGAAGAAAGAAAAACGACAACGAATTCCGTGGCGGACACGGAGGTCCTTTTATCGGAGGCCCGTTCTTTGGAGGCGGATTCGGTGGACACGGCGGAGGCGGATTCGGCGGTGGAAGCTTCGGTGGCGGAAGTTTCGGCGGCGGAGGCGCAGGCAGCAGATTTTAATCAAAACAAACAAGATACAACTATGTACAACAATACTTTTGGCAACATATTCCGTCTCACCAGTTTCGGCGAGTCACACGGAAAAGCTATAGGCGGTGTCATCGACGGGTTTCCTGCAGGTATCGCCATTGATATGGACTTCATCCAGCAGGAACTGAACCGGCGCAGACCGGGACAATCATCCATCACTACATCCCGTAAGGAGGCCGATCAGGTAGAATTCCTCTCGGGTATCTATGAAGGAGTATCTACCGGTTGCCCCATCGGCTTTGCTGTATGGAACACCAACCAGCACTCTAACGACTATGACAACATGAAAGACCTCTTCCGACCGTCGCATGCCGATTTTACCTATACACAAAAATACGGCCTGCGCGACCATCGGGGCGGCGGACGCTCATCGGCCCGTGAAACCATTTCACGTGTAGTGGCCGGTGCACTTGCCAAGCTTGCATTACGCCAGCTGGGAATCACCGTTACGGCCTATACTTCACAAGTAGGAATCTATAAGCTTGATAAAGACTATACTGCATATGACCTGAGCCGGATTGAAGAAAATCCGGTACGCTGTCCCGACCAGGAACTGGCCAAGCAGATGGAAGAATACATCTTCAACATCAAAGGCGAAGGCGATACCATAGGCGGTGTTATCAGCTGCGTAATCAAAGGATGTCCGGCAGGTCTGGGACAACCGGTATTCGGTAAATTGCATGCAGCCCTCGGAAATGCGATGTTAAGCATCAATGCCGTGAAAGGGTTCGAATACGGACAAGGCTTCGGAAGCATGAACCTCAAGGGTAGCCAGCAGAATGATATCTTCTACAATAATAACGGGAAGATCGCACTCCGTACCAACCGTTCGGGAGGTATTCAGGGAGGCATCAGCAACGGAGAGGATATCTATTTCCGTGTAGCCTTCAAACCGGTAGCGACCGTACTGATGGAACAGCCTACGGTAGACAAGAACGGAAATGAAACCATACTCAAAGCCAAAGGGCGCCATGATCCCTGCGTATTGCCCCGTGCAGTCCCCATCGTGGAAGCAATGGCCGCCATGACCTTGCTCGACTATTATCTGCTCGACAAGACTAGCCATCTCTAACAATAACAGAACAAAAACATTTAAAAGATACTTCTATGGAAATCAAAGAATACATCCAAAAGAATGAGGCCCGTTTTATTGACGAACTTTTCAGCCTAATCCGCATTCCGAGTGTCAGTGCCCTTCCCCAGCATAAAGATGATATGCTGGCCTGCGCCGAACGCTGGAAACAACTGCTTCTGGAGGCCGGAGCCGACAAGGCAGTAGTAATGCCTTCAAACGGCAATCCGCTGGTATATGCCGAAAAGCATATCAGTGACAACGCTCCCACCATACTGGTCTACGCGCATTATGATGTCATGCCCGCCGAACCGCTGGAACTGTGGAAAAGCCGTCCCTTCGAACCTGAGATACGTGACGGACACATCTGGGCACGAGGAGCCGATGATGACAAAGGGCAGGCCATGATCCAGGCCAAAGCCTTCGAATACATGGTAAAGGAAGGGTTGCTTACCCATAATATGAAATTTATCTTCGAAGGTGAAGAGGAAATCGGTTCACCCAGCCTCAACGCTTTCCTGAAAGAGCACAAGGAACTGCTGAAAGCCGACATCATCCTGGTATCCGACACCAGTATGCTGGGTGCCGATCTGCCATCGCTCACGACCGGGCTGCGCGGACTGGCCTACTGGGAAATCGAGGTAACAGGACCGAACAGAGACCTTCACTCCGGACACTTCGGCGGAGCTGTGGCCAACCCCATCAACACTCTCTGCAGCCTGCTGGCACAGGTCGTAGACGAAGACGGAAGAATTACAATCCCTTATTTCTACGATGATGTGGAAGAAGTACCTGCAGCCGAACGTGAAATGATAGCCAACATTCCTTTCGATGAAAAGAAATACATGGAAGCCATCGGAGTAAAGGCTTTGAAAGGCGAAAAAGGATATTCCACTCTGGAACGCAACAGTTGCCGACCGTCGTTCGACATCTGCGGCATATGGGGAGGCTATACCGGCCAAGGAACAAAAACGGTCCTACCGTCAAAAGCATACGCCAAAGTATCCTGCCGACTGGTTCCGCACCAGAACCATGAAAAGATTTCCCGACTCTTCGTCGACTATATCCGGAACATTGCTCCCGAATATGTACAGGTCAAAGTCACTCCGATGCATGGAGGAGAAGGCTACGTCTGCCCCATCTCTCTCCCGGCCTACAAGGCAGCCGAGAAAGGTTTTGAAAAAGCGTTCGGAAAGAAACCGCTGGCAGTACGCCGTGGAGGAAGTATCCCCATAATCAGTGATTTCGAACAGATTCTGGGTATCAAGACCATACTGATGGGATTCGGCCTGGAAAGTGATGCTATCCATTCACCCAACGAAAATTTCTCACTGGATAT
The DNA here is from genome assembly GCF_900128495.1 of Bacteroides ilei. GTDB lineage: Bacteria > Bacteroidota > Bacteroidia > Bacteroidales > Bacteroidaceae > Phocaeicola > Phocaeicola ilei. The sequence goes on along the minus strand of NZ_LT635801.1, from coordinate 936,807 downwards.
CTTCCGGAAAGGTATTGAGGCTGTAGTGGAATTCCATAAACAGTACCACAAATAACCGGTTCATCCGTCATACCTTTAAAAAGATGAAAGTCTTCTATAAAAAGACCTGCATCTTTTGGACAGAAGACCTGCATCTTTTCACTGAAACATGAAGATCTTTTAAGGAAAACTCCTGAATCTTTTCCTTAAAAGATCTTCATGTTTTCTACAAGCCCAATCATCTGATTGACCTCTTGCAGACTGATACCTTGAAACAAATCTGAAACAATATCTGTTAACTTAACGCAGACGTAAAATATCACCCACATTAGGAGCTGGCGAATCAGGCTTCATCTTATTCATCTTATATAAACGGTCCAGCCGCACTCCGAACTTCTGTGATATGGAATACATGGAATCGCCTGCACGTACCACATACACGATATGTTCTTTTGTGGCACGACGACGTTTCTGCTCCAGATAAACGATTTCACCTCCCCGGAATACATAATCTTTAGGAAGGTCATTGTATTTACGTACCTTACGGTGACTCAAGTCAAATTCCTCGCCGATACTCTTGAACGTATCCCCTTTACGCGCTATAATGTAAAGCAGATCGTTTGCCAGATAAGGCTGGTGAGGATTCAGAAATTGTTCGGCATATTTGAGACCACCTTTCTCATCGTATCGATACAGCTCATACAGCTCGATGATGTTGATAAGACGGTTGGCATAATTCGGATCGGTAGCGTATCCCGCCTTCTTCAATCCTCTCGCCCAACCTTTATAGTCGGTAATCTTCAACCGGAACAAAGAAGCGTAACGGGAACGGGAACGCAAGAACTTGGAATGGTCCCGATACGACTCTTCGGCATGCCTGTAGGCACGGAAACATTCGTTCCGGGCATCGTCATCATGACGGACAGTAGGCCCGTCCCATGAACCTCCGCACTTGATACCAAAATGATTGTTCGACTTACGTGCCAACGTGCTTTTTCCCGCTCCGGACTCCAACAAGCCCTGAGCCAATGTAATACTGGCCGGAATCCGGTAATGCTTCATCTCTTCCACAGCAATACCCCGGTATTTCTTTATATAATCTTCATAAGCCTTGTTCCGTTGCTGGGCCGATACCACACATGCCAGACACACAGCAACCATAAAGGCCACACAGCGAGAAAGTTTCATGTCTATCCAGAATTATCGATTAAACATGACAAAGATAAACGATTAGGCGAATATAAACAAATGTGATAGGATTTCTCCATTTTTTTCACTAGATTTGTCTCCTACCAACCAGAAAAAACGTTATGAAAGAAGTTAAGATTGAAATAAACATCCGGTCATACAGTTACGATGAACTGGACGAAAAAGACAGACAACTGATTGACGCCGCTAAGGAGGCCACCCTACGCAGCTATGCTCCCTACTCCCGATTTGCCGTAGGTGCAGCAGCCTTGCTCGAAAACGGCAAGATCATTACGGGTACCAACCAGGAAAACGCCGCCTACCCGTCGGGAACATGCGCCGAACGTACAACCTTATTCTATGCCAACTCCGAATACCCCGACCAGGCCGTGGTAACGCTCGCCATAGCAGCAAAGAGTCCGGACGGATTCCTGGAAAAGCCAATCCCCCCATGTGGCTCCTGCAGGCAGGTCCTGCTGGAAACCGAACAACGGTACAAACACCCGATGCGCATTCTGTTATACAGCAAAAATGAAATCTACCTGCTACACGGCACAAAGAACCTGCTTCCACTTTCTTTCGGCAGTGAATTTCTGAAATGACAGGCAGCCATATGTAAAGTCAAGTATCACATGAGATAAAAATGGCGGAAACCCGATCACAGGATCTCCGCCATTTTTTATCTCATTCAGATTATATAAACCTGATCATAACAATCATTTGTTATCGCCGTACATTCTTGCACGCATCTCCTTGATATGGTCGGAGGTGATGTATTCATCGTATTCCATCATCTTGTCGATGATTCCATTCGGAGTCAGTTCGATAATACGGTTGGCCACCGTTTCAATAAACTCATGGTCGTGAGAAGAGAAAAGTACGTTCCCTTTATAAGTCTTCAGATTATTGTTGAAGGCCTGGATAGACTCCAAATCAAGATGGTTGGTAGGAGTATCCAGTATCAGGCAGTTAGCGTTACGGAGCTGCATACGGGCAATCATACAACGCATCTTCTCACCTCCTGACAACACGTTTACTTTCTTCATCACTTCCTCACCGGAAAACAGCATCCGACCGAGATAACCTTTCATTTCCACCTCGTTGCCCTGACCGTACTGACTCAGCCAGTCCACCAGATTCAAGTCGCAGTTAAAGTAATCGGTATTATCCAGTGGCAGATAAGCTGTGGTGATAGTCACACCCCAGTTATAATGTCCGGCCTGTGCCTTTCGGTTCCCGTTGATAATCTCAAACAAGGCCGTCATGGCACGCGGGTCACGGCTAAGGAAAACAATCTTATCACCCTTCTCTACCGTAAAATTCACATCATTGAAGAGCACGGTACCCTCTTCAGTCTCGGCACGCAGCCCGGAAACCTCCAGAATCTGGTTACCCGGTTCACGGTCCATTGTAAAGATAATGCCCGGATATTTACGTGAAGACGGCTTGATTTCGTCAACAGTCAGTTTCTCCAGCATCTTCTTACGGCTGGTAGTCTGTTTTGACTTGGCCACATTGGCAGAAAAACGGCGGATAAATTCTTCCAGTTCCTTACGTTTTTCTTCTGCCTTGGCCTTCTGGTTCTGCTGCTGACGAAGAGCCAGCTGACTGGATTCATACCAGAAGCTATAGTTACCGGCAAAGAGATTCACCTTGCCGAAGTCGATATCAACCGTATGCGTACATACCGAATCAAGAAAGTGACGGTCGTGGCTCACCACCAGTACAGTATGTTCAAAGTTGGCAAGATACTCCTCCAACCATGTTACCGTATCCATATCCAAGTCATTGGTAGGCTCGTCGAGCAACAGGTTATCAGGGTTCCCGAACAAGGCTTGGGCCAACATGACACGCACCTTTTCCTTACCGCTGAGCTCACCCATCAATGTATAGTGCTTGTCTTCCTTGATACCCAGCCCACTCAACAGAATGGCGGCATCGCTCTCGGCGTTCCAACCTTCCAACTCTGCAAATTTCTCTTCCAGTTCGGCAGCTTTCAGACCATCTTCATCCGTAAATTCAGTCTTGGCATAAATTTCCTCCCGCTGCTTCATGATGTCCCATAAAACGGAATGTCCCATCAACACGGTATCCATTACCGTATGGGCGTCGAACTTAAAGTGGTCCTGGCTCAGTACAGAGAGACGTTCACCCGGTCCCAGTGTCACACTTCCTTTGGTCGGGTCAAGTTCACCCGAAATCACCTTCAGGAAAGTAGACTTCCCGGCACCGTTGGCACCGATAATACCATAAATATTACCATTCGTGAACTTCATGTTCACATCATTATACAATACTCTCTTACCAAACTGGACGGCTACATTCGAAACTGTTATCATCTGTTTTTTTACCTTATTTTAATTACGCGGCAAAGATACGGATTTCCAACGAAATATAGAAAATAACAACAACACGTTTTTTCTAAAACCAGTCCTTCAGCTCCGAAGCCTTGGCTTTACTGATAATGATTTTCTCCGGCACCGGAACCTTCAGGTTGATAGCCAGCCGTCCGTTGAACCACAAACTGATATCGGACACGGCTTTCCGTGACACGATAAACTGACGGTTGGCCCGGAAAAAATCGTGCGGATTAAGCAAGTCGGCCAGTTCGTCGAGCGACTGCGAAAATACAAATTCCTTCCCATCTCCATCTACAGCCTTGACCAGTCCGTTGGAGATATAGAAATACTGGATTGAATCCACCGATACCGGCAGGAACTTATCTCCCTTCACCGGTACCAGAAAATGAGTCTTATAGCTTTCCTCCTTTTTCAAACTCCGGATAATTTCAGACAAATCAGGCTGTTTTTCGACTTTCGGCTGTCGCCCCAGCAGTTCCAGCTTATGCATGGCCTCCTGCAGATCAGCCCGGCTGATGGGTTTGAGCAGGTATGCCACACTGTTCACCTTGAACGCCCGCAGAGCATATTCATCATAAGCCGTAGTAAAGATGATAGGACAAGTGATATCCACCTGAGCACAGATATCAAATGCAGAACCGTCGGCCAGATGGATGTCCATAAACACCAGTTCGGGCATGGGATGCGTATGGAACCATTCCACACTATCGAAAATACTGTCCACTTCCCCGACAATCTCAAAATCAGTATCCACTTCCTGCATCACGGCTTTCAGGTTACGCAAAGCCGCTTTTTCATCTTCTATAATCAGTGTTTTCATATCAAAGGCAAAATCACAGTGAAACGATAGTCCTCCTCCTTTACGGTAACATCCTTTTTATAAAGCAACTGATAACGCTTGGCCAGATTCGCCAGTCCGATACCCATTCCGGCACTTCCTCCACGTTTAGGCTGGAGTGGATTACTGACCTCTATCACTTCATCATGAGCCGTAACCGTCACTGTAAGCGGGCGACGGTTACTGATTTCATTATGCTTTACAGCATTTTCGATCAACAACTGAAGAGCCATAGGCGGAAGCTGACGTGAAAACAATTCCGGACTGATATGAATATCAAAACGGAGATTATCTTCATAACGCACCTGAAGAAGGTATATATACGACTGTACGAAATCCATCTCTTCACGTAATGTAACAGAATGAGACTCGTTATCCTGCAATGTATAACGCATTACATGCGACAACTCTTCCAAATACAGCCGTGCCTTGTCTGGCGATTCCCGAATGAGCAGATACAAGGTATTCAGCGAATTGAAAAGCATGTGAGGATTCAACTGGCTTTTCAAGGCTTCGTACTGGTTGATGATGTTTTCCGTTCGTAACTGCTGATTCTCGAGCAACATTTTCCGGCTCTTCCGGTTCTGATGAAAAAAATAGCAGCTTCCTGTCACGATACACGTAATCAAGAAATCACGCAAAGGATGAAGATAACGGTGAAGCATGGCATCAATAGCAGGAATGTCGAAGTGCTGATGTAAATACACAAAACACTTTCCAAGCAGGTTGCTCACGATCCATGTCAAGATAAATGCACAGAACATTTTCTTCCATCCGATAGAAACCATATCACTGTTGAAATGAAATATGGCCTCGTTCAGAAAAAAGAGCAACAACAGGGAAACATAGGTGAACAGCACTTCATTACCTACATCCGCCCAATGCATACCCGGAAAAGACAAGCCGTCGGCCGAATACGGATTCGACAGCGTTATCAGTTCCGGAAAATGCGTAAGGAATGCCACCATAATGGAGATGGCATTCACTACCAGCAGATATTTATTGTCCACGATTCGCTTCATGCTTCAAAATCATGCTTTTTTGGGTACCTTACGGGCCGATACATACATTCCGGGACGAAAATCCTTAAGCGGATGAAGTACACGGGCGTACACCTTGATGGAACGGTTTGTACTGTCCACCATCTGGTCAATTGATACCAGTACGGCTTCAAAGGTTTTATTTCCCATACCGTTCACATGAAACTCCATATGGTCGCCCACCTTCAAATCATCCAGATCCTTCTCATAGGCAGTCAGCTGCAACATCAGTGCCTGCTTGTTGATGACGTCGCATACAGGTTCCCCCACATTGAAATATTTTCCTACATTGACATTCATATTCGTCACATACCCGCTAAGAGGCGCCTTGATTTCCAGATAAGGATGGATGCCCTTTGCCTGCAAGTGTCGGGTATCCATTCCCAGAATCTGCAACTGGGCGGCAGCAGCATCCAGCCGGCTCTTCATGGAAAGATAATCCGATTTGCTCTGCTGCATCTGTTTCTGTGAAGCAGCCTCGTGCGAAGCCAGGTTCTTCTGGCGAAGGTATTCCTTTTCCAGAAATTCAATCTGTGCAGCTGCATCCAGCCAAGTCTGTTGTAAAGTAATGAAATCCGGATTTTCCAATGTCAGAATCACCTGATTTTTCTGAACAAAACTACCCGGAAGGAAAGACACACTGTGTACGGCACCTCCCATACTTAAAGTTATCGTGGCATGCTGTTGTGGAGGTACCATCAGAATACCATTGAAAGAAGGGGCATTAGCCACCTGGGTAGCCCCTGAAGTTCCATCCACTTCCATACTGTCGGACGATGCAGCAAGACTGTCCTGTTGTGCCGACGACGTTCCGGCAGATTCATCGGCTGTTTGTTCGGATGAACCACCTCCACATGAGGTAAAAGCCAGTACACATATAGCTGAAAAAAGTAATATCGGTTTCATGTTGTTATGCTTTTTATGTTTATTCAGTATATAATTCAATTTCCAGTACGGATACATTATAGGCATATACCGTTTCAATGTAACCCCGGCGGATTTCACGCGAAGAATTCAGACTCTGCACGAAATCCGTAATATTGATTTCGCTTTCCTTGAACTTCAATAAGGCACTTTCCTGCAAGGCTTCCGCCTCTTTCAAGGCTGCCTTGGAATAATAGTCCAGACTCTCCTGCTGCTGACGTGCACGGCGGTATAGTTCTTCCACCTGATTGTTCAGCTGTACACGGTTCTGTTCGGCCTGCCATTCAGCAATACGCAGATTCACCTTAGCCTGCTTGCTGCGACTACGCTGCGGAAAGAACAGGATAGGAAAAGATACACCTACCATCCATGAATCCAATCCGTTCAGCGGAGCAATTTTCTGGCGGACATATCCCAAAGAAAATTCCGGAAAGAACTTACTGCGTTCAATGCGGAGTTCGGACTTCTTTTCCTGTACCTGACTGGCAAAATAGTTCAGGTGGGCAACCGACAGGGTACGATTCTGTAAAGTAAGCGGAAGTACAGCCAGTGAACTGTCGTTGGGTACCACCGGAGCATCGGCATAACAAGCCCACGCAAAGCGCCGGGAAGCCAGCTCCATTTCCTGACGTGCCTGCAGGCTACGGGTATGAAGATCTGCAGCAAGCGTGGCGATCATATTCCTTTGCGTCTGGTCGATATCTCCCTGCTGATAACGCAGATCTCCACTCTCACGCAACTTCAAAGCCAGTTCCTCCTGCTCCCCATACAAACGGTACAAATGGAAAGCATACTGGTAATATACCCACGCCCGTTTGACTTCAGCCACAATTTCTTTCTTCACCATATCACGGTAATTAGTGCCGGTTGTCACCTGGGCATTTACCAGAGCATTCTTATAAAAAGGGGTCAGAAACGAGCCGAGCGACTGTTCCACCGACAGTTCGTTATCCTTTCGGTATCCCCCGTTCAACTGCCCCCATGAGTAACTGAACGAAGTATTCCCTCCGTCCCAAACTTCCCCACGGGCAGCCCGGCTACGTTCAATCTCCGCATTGGCCATTTTCAGCCGTGGATGATTCTGCAAGGCCATCTCTACAGCCTCGTCCAAAGAAACAGGCTTCTGAGGAACCACAGCAGAAACCGACACTGCCAACAAAAGCAATGCACATGTCATCCCGGCCTTACGACTCATCCGTACACGGTGTCTTTTCCGTCCCCACAAATGGGTGATGACATTCACCAGCCGGTAAAACACCGGAATAACAATCAAGGTCAACACAGTAGACACAATCAGTCCGCCAATCACTACGGTAGCCAGTGGACGCTGTACTTCGGCTCCGGCCGACGTAGCTACCGCCATGGGCACAAAGCCTAACGAAGCCACCAATCCGGTCAAGAATACCGGTCTCAACAAATGAGGACATCCTTTTGCAATAATTCGATTCGTACACATAGTATAAGTCTTTTCCTTACGTAAATCATTAAAATGATTGATCATCAAGATACCATTCAGCACAGCCACACCAAACAAGGCGATAAATCCTACTCCGGCCGAGATACTGAACGGAAGGCCGCGCAACCACAATGCCACGATACCTCCAATCAATGACAAAGGTACGGTAGAAAAAACAACTAACGAATAAATTACACTTCTAAATGCAAAAAACAACAATAAAAGAATCAGCATCAAGGCAATCGGGATGACGATACTCAGGGTACGGACTGCATTCTGCAGATTTTCAAACTGTCCGCCGTACTCCCAGTAATAACCCGGTTTCAGCTTGATATTCTTCTCCAAAGAAGTACGAATCTGTTCTACAACCTGCTGGATATCTGCATCACGCACATTGACACCGATCACAATCCGGCGCTTGGTAGCATCGCGGTTGATCTGCAAAGGTCCGTTCTCGAGGTCGATGCTGGCCACTTCGCTGACCGGTATCTGGATACCTTCACTCGTACGGACAAAGAGTTTGTCGATATTCAGGTCTTTCACCTTATCCTTGTCCAGACGCAACACAAGATCGAAACGGCGTTCGTTTTCAAAGACCACTCCGGCAGTCTCACCGGCGTAGGCCGTACGGATAATCGTATTCAGCTCCTCAATGTCGATGCCGTAACGGGCAATCTTGGTACGGTCATATTTCACCAGCAACTGAGGAAGTCCCATGGCCTGTTCCACCAATACATCAGAAGCCCCAGGCACCTGTTCTACATATTTCGCGGCCTCTTTTGCCTTAGCATACAGCTCAGTCATGTCCTCACCATACAGTTTGATGGCGATATCAGCTTTGGCACCTGTCATCAACTCATTGAAACGCAACTGAATAGGCTGACTGAAATTAAATTCAGCACCTTTCACCGACTCCAGCGACTTTTTCATCTTTTCCACCATTTCCGCCCGGCTGCCGGCCGAAGTCCATTCGCTGAACGGTTTCATCACAATCATCACATCGGCATCTTCTACCGCCATCGGGTCTGTAGGCACTTCAGCCGTACCGATCTTGGCGACCACGTGCTTGATTTCCGGGAAATCTTCCTTCAGTTTCTTCTCGGCCGCAAGCGACACCTCTATACTACGGCTCAAAGAACTACCTGCCGGAAGCGTCATCTGCATGGCAAAATCACCTTCATCGAGTGTCGGAATAAATTCGGCTCCCAACCGGGTGAACAACAAGAAGGATAATATTAATAATGTAAATGCTGAAGCCAGTGTACCCCATACATGGGCCAGACAGAAATGCAAGACACGGTGATACACATGGTTCAACTTCTCGAAGAACCGGTCGGCCAAAGTCGGCTTTGCCGAAACAGTACGTTTCAGGAAAAGCGAAGCCATCATCGGCACATAAGTGAGCGACAACAAGAGGGCACCGATGATACAGAACACCAGAGTCTTGGCCATCGGAGTAAAGTATTTCCCTTCAATGCCCGTCAAGGTCAATATAGGGAAAAACACAATCAGAATAATCAGTACGGCAAACGTCGCACTCCGCACCACATTACCGGCACCTTTTTCCACTTCCTCATCCATTTCCTGTTTGCTCAGTGTACGGCCCATCCATTTCTTTCCATAGATGTGTGCCAGAATACCTTCCAATATCACGATGGAACCGTCCACCACAATACCGAAGTCGATAGCTCCCAAACTCATCAGGTTGGCCGACACGCCGAATATCCGCATCAGAATAAAGGCAAAAAGCATGGCCAAGGGAATAACAGAAGCGACAATCAGTCCGGCACGTACATTTCCCAGGAACACAATCAATACCAGGAACACAATAATGGCTCCTTCCACCAGATTGCGGATAACGGTCGAGATGTTACGGTTCACCAGCTCTGAACGATTCAGATAAGGTTCTACACTGATTCCCTCGGGAAGCATCTTCTGAACCTTTGCCACCCGCTTCTCCAGTTCCTGCGTCACAACGTTGGCATTGGCTCCTTTCAGCATCATGGCAATACCTCCCACGCACTCACCTTCTCCATCCTTGGTCATGGCACCGAAACGTTTAGGAGCTCCGTAACGCACCTTTCCAATGTCACTTACATGTACGGGAATCCCTCCCCGATTGGTCACAACAATCTGTTCAATATCTTTCAAATCAGAAATCATACCCTCCGAACGGATATAATACGCCCGATTCACCTTTTCTATATAACTGCCTCCAGTGTTCTGATTGTTCCGGCTCAAGGCATCGAACACGTCACTGATGGTAATGTTGAGCGAATACAATGCATCCGGATCGACCGCTACCTCATACTGTTTCAGGTACCCTCCGAAACTGTTGATTTCCACGATACCCGGAATACCCGAAAGCTGACGTTTCACAATCCAATCCTGGATAGTACGCAGTTCCATGGCATCGTACTTTTTTTCATAACCTGGAGCCACTTTCAGTACATACTGGTAGATCTCACCCAAACCGGTGGTAATAGGCATCATCTCCGGTACACCAAGTTCGGATGGAATCTCACCGGCCACTGTCTGTATCTGCTCATTCACCAGCTGACGGGCATCCAGCGTAGGTACACTTTCCTTGAACACTACAGTCACTACGGAAAGTCCGAAGCGGGATACCGAACGGATTTCCTGTACATTCATAATGTTGCTCATGGCAACTTCTATCGGGAATGTAATCAGCTGCTCTACCTCCTGAGGAGCCAAGGTGGGCGATACCGTAACCACCTGTACCTGATTATTGGTGATATCAGGCACGGCATCAATGGGCAATGTCAGCATAGAATAAATACCCCCTATCATTAAAAACAGTGTCGTCAATGCGACAAACAGTTTTTTTCGGATTGAAAAACGGACTATTTTCTTGAACATTTTCTTGATTATGTTGATTGATAATGATAACAAAATTACCGATCATTTCTTTTATAGAGATCCTGCAATTATGTGAAGCTGACAAATCAAGGGTTGAACCGCCCTTTCGGGCAGATGAAATGCCGAGAACCGGAAAAACACCGATAACTTCTGTTTTTCTATGTCAGTGTGTCAGTTTTTTATTATTTTTGCGGCCGATTTGTATAAGAGTCAGATTAAGGCACGAATTTTGCTGGGAAGAAAGCAAAACATTAAAATGAAATAAAAAAACTTTAAGATATGAGCAACAAAAATCAAAATTTCAATCAGAAAAAAGAAGATCTGAAAGAACAGCGGGAAGCTGCTGAAAATGCAAAGACTGCAGAATCCCACGAAAAGGATACTCAAGAAACACAAGATACTGCAGAAGAAGAAAAGGAACTGACAGCAGAAGAAAAGTTGGAAAAAGAATTAGAGAAGGCACAGAAAATCATTGACGAACAAAAGGACAAATATCTGCGTCTGTCGGCCGAATTCGACAATTTCCGGAAACGTACCATCAAGGAAAAAGCCGAACTGATCAAGAACGGAGGTGAAAAGACTATCTGTGCCGTACTTCCTATACTTGACGATTTTGAACGGGCCTTGCAAAATATTCAAAAGGCAGAAGATATAAAGGCTGTAGCGGAAGGAGTTGACCTGATTTTCCAGAAATTCCAGAAAGTCTTGGCACAGGAAGGACTGAAAGAGATGAAACCGGTAGGTGAAACGTTCGACACAGACTTCCATGAGGCTGTTGCCCTGGTACCGGCCCCCAATGAAGAACAGAAAGGAAAAGTCTTGGACTGTGTCCAGACGGGATATAAGTTGAACGACAAAGTCATCCGCCACGCCAAGGTGGTAGTTGCACAATAATAGTTGGTAATCACCTTCACATTTAATCCACAATGCTATGGCAAAAAGAGACTACTATGAAGTATTAGGGGTTGAAAAGACCGCATCAGCCGATGAGATAAAGAAAGCATACCGTAAAAAAGCAATTCAGTACCATCCCGACAAGAACCCGGGTGACAAAGAAGCCGAAGAGAAATTCAAGGAGGCCGCAGAAGCATATGAAGTTCTGAGCAATCCAGACAAACGTGCCCGCTACGACCAGTTCGGACACGCAGGCGTAGAAGGAGCTGCAGGTGCCGGAGGTTTCGGAGGTTTCGGAGGTCAAGGAATGTCAATGGATGATATTTTCTCTATGTTCGGTGATATATTCGGCGGTCATGGAGGATTCGGAGGATTTGGGGGCGGAAGCAGTCAAAGCCGTCAACGGAAATTCCGCGGATCTGATCTCCGTGTCAAGGTAAAGTTGAACCTGAAAGAAATATCTACCGGAGTAGAAAAGAAGTTCAAGCTGAAAAAATATGTAACATGTTCACATTGCCACGGAACGGGAGCTGAAGGCGACGGAGGTGTCGAAACGTGTCCTACATGCCATGGAACAGGTAGTGTAACCCGAACCCAACAAAGCATATTCGGCATGATGCAGACACAGACCGTATGCCCTCAATGTGGAGGTGAAGGAAAGATCATCAAGAATAAATGTAAGGAATGTAACGGCGACGGAGTGGTTTATGGTGAAGAAGTGGTAACCGTAAAGATTCCCGCAGGTGTGGCCGAAGGCATGCAGGTTACCATCAACGGTAAAGGTAATGCAGGCAAACATAATGGCATAGCGGGTGATTTACTGGTATTGATTGAAGAGGAAAAGCACCCTGAACTTATCCGTGATGAAAGTGACTTGATATACAACCTGTTATTAAGTGTACCGACAGCTGCATTAGGCGGGACAGTAGAAATTCCGACCATTGACGGCAAGGCTAAAATCAAGATCGAACCGGGAACCCAACCGGGAAAAGTACTTCGCTTACGCGGAAAAGGTCTGCCTAATATCAATAGCTATGGATACAGCAACGGTACAGGCGACCTGCTGGTCAATGTCAGTGTCTATATTCCTGAAACACTGACAAAAGAAGAACGGCAGGCGTTGGAAAAATGGCAGGAATCAGAAAACTTCAAACCTAACATGAGCCTGAAAGAAAAGATCTTCAAGAAATTCAGAAGTCTGTTTGACTGACAGAAAACATAGTAAATGCCACTCTTTTATTGAGAGAAAGAGTGGCATTTTTTCTTTCTTCCGCCAAGTTACAGGAAACACGTCAAAGAATATTAAACTCCGTGAAATCCCATCAAATGAATTCCATAGGGCGTCATTATATTCCAAATAATCGTTATATTTGATGCATAATAGTCGGTAAAACAGGCCAAAATGAAAAAGTTATATATCATTTTATTATTACTCGGATGGGAATTCATTCCAGCACCGGCTGTAGCCCAGAACAAAGGAGAGATTATTCTTCCCACAGATTCCGTCAGTCATCCGGAAGCAACATTTTCCATGGCATCCGATACGGCATTAAGTGTACCTTTAGTCTCTCCAGTACCCCAAGTGGGATACATTCCTCCTTTCGGAATGTATGGCATCACCCCTTTCGATTACAGTTATGCCACGTGGGAACTCCACAAAGGATTCAATGCATCGATCGGATTCAATCTGACATTCAGCCCTGACCGTTACGCCCCTTCAGGAGTAGGATTCGGACAAGATGCCGCATTCATGTATGCCATACCTATCAACAGCCGTCTTAGTGTAGCTGGCGGACTCTACGTGAGTAACATGGACTGGGGATTTCTGAATTACAGGAACATCGGTATAGCAGGTGTTGCCGCATACAAATTAAACGACCGTATCAGCCTCTATGCCTATGGAAACAAATCATTGACCCGCCAACGTCCTTATTACGCTTATCCACTACCCAATTACTGCCCCGACCGTATAGGCGGAATGATCAATTTCAAGCTGGGTGAAAGCAGTTCAATCAGTATAGGGGTGGAAGGCAGAAAAAATGATTATCCCTGGTGGTATTAAACTAACCTATCAAAAAAATGAATTATCAAGAAACGCTTCAGTATCTATATACCAGTGCTCCTCTTTTCCAGCAAATAGGAAAAGATGCCTACAAGGAAGGACTGGACACAACTTATAAATTGGATGAACATTTCGGACATCCTCACCGGAATTACCGTACCATTCATGTAGCGGGCACCAACGGCAAAGGCTCTTGTTCACATACACTTGCGGCAATCCTACAGTCGGCCGGATACAAGGTGGGACTATACACATCTCCCCATCTGGTGGACTTCCGGGAACGGATTCGTGTAAACGGAGTTCCGGTTTCCGAACAGTTTGTCATGGATTTTGTAGAACACCACCGAAGTTTTTTCGAACCTCTCCATCCTTCTTTTTTTGAACTGGCTACCGCAATGGCTTTCCATTACTTTGCCTTGCAACAGGTAGATGTAGCTGTCATTGAAGTCGGTCTGGGAGGACGGCTGGACTGCACCAACATCATCCGGCCCGACTTATGTATCATAACAAACATAAGTTTCGATCATGTACAATTTCTAGGAAACACACTGGGTAAAATAGCTTCGGAAAAGGCCGGTATCATCAAAGAGGGCATTCCGGTCATCATAGGTGAAACCACCCCCGAAACCCGTCCTGTATTCCAGCAAAAGGCAGATGAAGTACATGCTCCCATCACCTTTGCAGAAGATTCACCCTTATTGAAAGGATATACCCGTACAGAGGACGGATTATATTGTTATGATACAGTCCACTATCCCCATCTTATCGGAGAACTAGGCGGACTATGCCAACTCAAAAACACCAATACCCTGCTAGCAGCAATAGAAGAACTGCTAAAGACAGGCTACCCAATTACCGAAGACAGCATACGCAACGGATTTTCACATGTATGTGAGCTGACCGGCCTGATGGGAAGATGGCAGAAACTAGACTCAAACCCTACTGTAATCTGTGATACAGGACACAACATAGGAGGCATCCAATACATCGTAGAACAATTGTCAATGCAGAAATATGAAAAGTTGCACATTGTGATAGGCATGGTAAACGACAAAGACATCAGTGGCGTTTTACAAATGCTACCTAAAGATGCCGTCTACTATTTCACCCAAGCCAGTGTAAAAAGAGCCTTACCTGCCGAACAGATAAAAAGTCTGGCAGAAAAATACGGATTATACGGAGACAGATATCCAGATGTAAAGACTGCATTTGAAACGGCTCACCGGCAAGCCGGTAAAAAAGACTTCATATTTGTAGGAGGAAGCAGTTTCATTGTAGCAGACCTGTTGTCGACCGTCTATCATCCGGGACATCTATCAATGTAAGCTCGTCCTTATATATTGCAAGGAATGATCATCCTCCGGCATTTTGAAGTATCCGAAGTGACAGGACATTCTTTGTATACAAATTTAAATAAGTAAATTGTTTGGGTTTCTTGAATAAAATCTTTTTATTTGCATACAAAATATTTTTTCAAACGACATAAAAATTTTATCTAAACATCATGAATAACACATACTATCAAGAAAACAATCGCTGTGGCCTCAAACGGGCTGATTTCCAGAAAGGCATCAATGGAAAAATTACCGACTTATATATCTTGTCGAACGATAATGGCGTTGAAGTTGCCGTTACCAATTATGGAGGTGCCATTCTGGCGATTATGGTTCCGGACAAAAACGGGAAATTCGGAAACGTGGTACAGGGGCATGACAATATTGACCAGGTAATCAACAGTCCGGAACCGTTCCTGAGCACATTGATCGGCCGTTACGGAAACCGTATCGCCAAAGGAAAATTCCAATTGGACGGCAAGGAATATAACCTGACCATAAACAATGGCCCCAACTCCCTTCATGGAGGACCTACAGGCTATCATGCAAGAGTATGGGATGCAGAACAGACCAGCCAACAAAGCCTGACACTCCATTACCTTTCCAAAGACGGTGAAGAGGGATTTCCCGGAAATCTTGATATCACAGTCAATTACACACTTACCGACCAGAACGAACTCAAACTCACTTACTCCGCAAAAACAGACAAACGTACAATCGTCAACCTGACACACCATGCATTCTTCAGCCTGGCAGGACTGGCCAATCCGACTCCAAGTGTAGAAAATAATATCCTTACCATCAATGCCGACCATTTCACTCCGATGGATGAAGTATCAATCACGACGGGAGAGATACTGAAAGTAGAAGGTACTCCGATGGATTTCCGTACCCCGCATACTGTAGGTAGCCGGATCAACGAACCGTTCCAGCAACTGATATGGGGAGCCGGATATGACCATAACTATGTACTGAACAAACGCGAACCGGGTGAACTGACATTTGCTGTAAAATGTGTAGAACCTATAAGCGGACGCTCATTGGAAATGTATACAACCGAACCGGGAGTACAGGTATATACCGCCAATTGGAACAGCGGATTCATCGGGTGGCACGGAGCTACCTATCCGTCAAGAAGTGCTATCTGTTTCGAGGCACAACATTTTCCTGATACACCCAACAAACCCCAATTCCCTTCCGTAGAATTGAATCCAGGAGAAAGTTACCGCCAGGTGACCATCTATAAATTCGGCATCGAAAAATAAAGAGTCTTTAACCTAAAATCAATCTATATTTAAACCATGAATCAAGAAAAACAACACGGCAATCTCATCGCAATCATTACAATGTTCTTCTTATTTGCGATGATCTCTTTTGTAACCAATCTGGCAGCTCCGTTCGGTACAATCTGGAAAAACCAGTATGCGGGTGCCAACACATTAGGAATGATGGGTAACATGATGAACTTCCTGGCATACCTGTTCATGGGTATTCCGGCAGGAAATATGCTTGTCAAGGTTGGATATAAAAAAACAGCCCTGTGGGCCATGGCTATCGGTTTCATAGGACTCTTCATCCAATATCTTTCCAGTATTATCGGAGCTGAAACCACTGTATTCACAGCCGGTGCATATGCCATTCGGATGAATTTCATTATATACCTGCTGGGAGCTTTCATCTGTGGTTTCTGTGTATGTATGCTCAATACAGTTGTAAACCCGATGCTGAACTTGTTAGGAGGTGGTGGAAACAAAGGGAACCAGCTGATTCAGGCCGGTGGAGCACTGAACTCCCTTTCCGGAACTTTGACCCCGCTTTTCGTAGGTGTACTGATCGGTACAGTCACCCCCAAAACAGCCATGTCGGATGTATCACCCTTGTTGTTCATTGCTATGGGAGTCTTTGCATTGAGCTTCATCATCCTTTCATTTGTAACCATCCCGGAACCTCATATGAGAAAAGGTCCGGTTGAAAAAGAAAAATTTTCACACAGCCCATGGAGCTTCCGTCATACAGTATTAGGAGTCATCGGCATCTTTATTTATGTAGGTATAGAAATAGGCATACCAGGAACCCTGAACTTTTATCTGGCTGATTCAAGTGAAAAAGGTGCTGGAATCCTGATCAACGGTGCAGCCATCGGTGGAGCCATCGCTGCCATCTACTGGCTATTGATGCTGGTCGGACGTCTTACCAGCAGTATTATCAGCGGTAAAGTTTCAACACGGACCCAGTTGATTACCGTTTCGGTTACAGCCATCCTATTTACACTGATTGCCATCTTTACACCCAAAACAGTAGGTTTCAACGTCCCGAAAGTTGTATATGACCCAGCTGCCAAGACGACAGAAATCCTGACCGAAGCAGGCTTTGCAGAAAACGACATAACCGCTTTCATCAACAATCCGTCCAAGGAATTTTTAAGCCAGCACACTGATCAACTGACTGCAGCCAACCTGACTCCTGACTATGTGTTGGGATCAATGGAAACGCCTAAAGTACCTATCAGTGCATTGTTCCTTGTACTTTGTGGCCTGTGCACCTCCATCATGTGGGGAGGTATTTTCAATCTGGCTGTTGAAGGCTTGGGCAAATATACCGCACAAGCTTCGGGCATATTCATGATGATGGTTGTGGGTGGAGGTATTCTCCCGCTTTTACAACAGTTCATCTCGGACGCCGTAGGATATATGGCCAGTTATTGGCTGATCATTGCCATGCTTGCCTATCTGCTGTTCTATGGACTGGTAGGCTGCAAGAACGTAAATGAAGACATTCCTGTTGAATAATCAATTATCATATAAAGCAAATGGTAATCCGTTACCATTTGCTCTATTTTTATTAACCCTTAAACTTTTACCACTATGGATATTGAATTTGTAAGAAGCCGTTTCATCAAACATTTCGACGGAACAACTGGATCTATATATGCTTCTCCGGGACGTATCAACCTGATTGGTGAACATACCGACTATAATGGCGGATTTGTATTTCCCGGAGCTGTAGACAAAGGTATTATGGCAGAAATAAAACCCAACGGAAAAGATAAAGTCTGTGCCTACTCTATCGACCTGAAAGACTATGTGGAATTCGGATTGAATGAAGAAGACGCTCCTAAAGCCAGTTGGGCCCGCTATATTTTCGGTGTGTGCCGTGAAATGATCAAACGCGGTGTAGACGTAAAAGGTTTCAACACGGCATTTGCAGGCGACGTTCCTTTGGGTGCAGGCATGTCTTCATCGGCAGCATTGGAATCCACCTATGCATTTGCCCTGAATGACCTGTTCGGAGAAAATAAAATCGATAAATTCGAATTGGCTAAGGTAGGTCAGGCAACAGAGCATAATTATTGTGGTGTAAACTGCGGTATTATGGACCAATTCGCTTCAGTCTTCGGAAAAGAAGGGCATCTGATGCGTCTGGACTGCCGTTCTCTGGAATACCAATACTATCCATTCAAACCTGAAGGTTACCGTCTGGTACTGCTAGACTCAGTCGTAAAACACGAACTGGCTTCTTCTGCATACAACAAACGTCGCCAAAGCTGTGAGAATGTAGTAGCAGCCATCAAGACAAAACATCCGGAAGTAGAATTTCTCCGCGACTGTAACATGGACATGCTGCAGGAAGTAAAGGCTGAAGTTTCAGAAGAAGACTACATGCGTGCCGAATATGTCATTGAAGAAATCCAGCGTGTACTTGACGTCTGTGACGCATTGGAACGCAGTGACTATGAAACCGTAGGACAAAAAATGTATGAAACCCACCATGGTATGAGCAAACTTTATGAAGTAAGCTGCGAAGAACTTGATTTCCTGAACGATATAGCATTTGACTGTGGTGTAACCGGATCACGCGTAATGGGAGGAGGTTTCGGAGGATGTACCATCAACCTGGTAAAAAATGAACTGTATGAAACATTCATAACAACTGCCAAGGAACGCTTCACGGCTAAATTCGGACGTTCACCTAAGGTCTATGATGTCGTAATATCTGACGGATCTCGCAAAATCTGCTGATATATATAATCTTATTCAAGTAATAAACTGACAATCGCCTGGAACTTCAATAAAGGAGTTTCAGGCGATTATTTTCATGTAACAGAGCCTTGTATGACATATCTTTTACCATGAAAAAAAAATTGTATTTTTCACCTCGTAAAAGACCTTTTTTTGTTTTACAAATTTCTTCGGAGATTAGATATTATTATTATCTTTGCGGAAACTTAACATATCCAATAATGAAAAACAGTAAAGAATTAATGAATCGTGCAGCCAACAATATCCGTATCCTGGCTGCTTCGATGGTAGAAAAGGCCAAATCTGGACATCCAGGTGGCGCAATGGGTGGTGCAGATTTTGTAAATGTATTATTTTCTGAATTTTTAGTTTACGATCCTGAAAATCCACGGTGGGAAGGCCGTGACCGTTTCTTCCTTGATCCGGGTCACATGTCACCTATGCTATACTCGACTTTGGCGTTAACCGGTAAATTCACTATGGAGGAACTTGAACAGTTCCGTCAATGGGGAAGTCCTACTCCAGGACATCCGGAAGTCGACATCATGCGTGGAATCGAAAATACATCCGGTCCGTTAGGCCAGGGACACACATTCGCAGTAGGTGCTGCTATTGCTGCCAAATTTCTGAAAGCACGTCTGGGAGACGTAATGAACCAGACTATCTACGCTTACATCTCTGATGGTGGCGTACAGGAAGAGATCTCTCAAGGTGCAGGCCGTATCGCAGGTCACTTAGGCTTGGATAACCTGATTATGTTCTATGATTCAAACGATATCCAGCTGTCAACAGAATGTAAGGACGTAACGGATGAGGACGTTGCAAAGAAATATGAAGCATGGGGCTGGAAAGTATTTACAATCAATGGCAATGACGCCGATGAAATCCGTACAGCTTTGACTGCAGCTAAAGCCGTTACCGGACAACCGACTCTGATTATCGGTAAGACAATCATGGGTAAAGGTGCACGTAAGGCCGATAACTCCAGTTACGAACATAACTGCGCTACTCACGGTGCTCCGCTGGGTGGTGAAGCATACATCAATACCATCAAGAACTTGGGAGGCGACCCGGCCGATCCATTCAAGATTTTCCCGGAAGTTGCCGAACTGTATGCAAAACGCCGTGAAGAACTGAAAGGAATCGTAGCAGAACGCTATGCAGCTAAAGCAGAATGGGCTAAAGCCAATCCGGAACTGGCAGAAAAAATGGAATACTGGTTCTCAAACAAGGCTCCGAAAGTGGATTGGAATTCAATCGAACAGAAACCAGGTTCAGCAACCCGTGCCGCTTCAGCTACCGTTCTAGGTGTATTGGCTACCCAAGTAGAAAATATGGTATGCGCTTCAGCCGACCTTTCAAATTCAGACAAGACCGACGGTTTCCTGAAAAAGACCCATGCATTTGCCAAAGGTGATTTCAGCGGTGCATTCTTCCAGGCCGGTGTTTCAGAACTGACCATGGCCTGCTGCTGTATCGGTATGGCTTTACATGGAGGAGTCATCCCGGCTTGCGGTACATTCTTCGTATTCTCCGATTACATGAAGCCCGCTGTACGTATGGCTGCATTGATGGAAACTCCTGTTAAATTTATCTGGACACACGACGCATTCCGTGTCGGTGAAGACGGCCCTACTCATGAACCGGTTGAACAGGAAGCTCAAATCCGTCTGATGGAAAAACTGAAGAACCATAAGGGACACAACTCAGTATTGGTTCTCCGTCCTGCAGACGCAGAAGAAACTACTCAGGCATGGAAACTGGCAATGGAAAATACATCTACTCCTACTGCCCTTATCTTCTCACGCCAGAATATAGCCAACCTGCCGGAAGGTAATGATTATACACAGACAACCAAAGGTGCTTATATCGTAGCCGGCTCTGACGAAAATCCGGATGTCATTCTGGTAGCCTCAGGTTCAGAAGTCTCTACTTTGGTGGCTGGTGCAGAATTGTTACGTAAGGATGGTATCAAACTGCGTATTGTATCTGTTCCATCAGAAGGTCTGTTCCGCAGCCAGAGCAAGGAATATCAGGAAAGCGTAATCCCAACAGGAGCTAAAGTATTCGGACTGACAGCCGGTCTGCCTGTCAATCTGCTTGGCTTGGTAGGTGCCAACGGTAAAATCTGGGGACTTGAATCATTCGGATTCTCTGCTCCTTATAAAGTTCTGGACGAAAAACTGGGATTCACCGCAGAGAATGTATATAAACAAGTAAAAGCAATGTTATAATGAAAATAATAGGACTAGCCTCTGACCATGCCGGATTTGAACTAAAGCAATACGTGAAGACATGGCTGGAAGCAAAAGGATGGGAATACAAAGATTTTGGTACATACAGCACCGAAAGCTGCGATTACCCCGATTTTGCCCATCCGCTGGCAAATGCCATAGAAGCAGGTGAATGTTATCCAGGTATCGCTATCTGTGGTAGTGGCGAAGGTATCAGCATAACACTCAACAAACATCAAGGCATCCGAGCCGCCCTCTGTTGGATTCCGGAAATAGCACATCTGGCACGCCAACACAACGATGCCAACGTACTTGTTATGCCGGGAAGATTCATTGATACAGACATGGCTGACAAAATTATGACGGAATTCTTCAATACATCTTTTGAAGGTGGACGCCACCAAAAGAGAATTGACAAGATTCCAGTCAGATAATCTGTCTTAAAACACATAAAAAAGAGAAGCATCCAGTTGCTTCTCTTTTTTTTTCATATATTTGTCTGTCAATAAAAACAAAATTCAATAAACCATGAAAAAACTGATATTCCTTCTACTTTTATGCATGCCATTGATTGGCATGGCCAAAGAAGATAATGACAAGACAAATCCCAAATACCTGAAAGGTGCAGTAACACTTACCGACGGAAAAGTAACATTCAGCAAACACTTCAATGTACCGAATGCGTCCCAAAATGATATCTACAACCGCATGCTTACATGGGCGGAAAGTCGATTTCAACCTGAAGGAAAGTTGCATAGCTTCGTTGCCTACAAGAATCCGGAGACAGGGGAAATAGCTGTATCTGCCGAAGAATATCTGGTCTTTTCATCGACTGCCTTATCATTAGACCGTACCCGCATCTATTACCTGCTTACAATCGAAGCTAAGGACGGAAAATGTGACATGACCATGAACCGTATACGCTACTGGTATGATGAAGCCCGAGATGGAGGTGAAAGATACACAGCTGAAGAATGGATTACAGATGATATGGCACTAAATAAAAAACAGACTAAACTGGCCCCAATCTGTGGAAAGTTCAGACGCGAAACTATAAATTTGAAAGATGAATTGTTTGAAGCGGCAGGAAATGAACTAGGAGTAGGTGGACTGGCTGCAGAAAAAGCCACAATCGGAGTCATTGATCCTACAACGGCAACCACTACAGTAACATTAAATTCATCGAACGAACTGAAGGAAGTAAAAATTACGCAGATTCCTACCAACCTTACTGAAATAGCAAAACAAGGAAAAATCACATTGAAAGCTAACGGTGAAGAGCTGAATATCCAAGTTGACAATTGGGGTGGATTTGGGAAAATGTTCAACAAAGACATTGCCTATATCTTACTTGACCAGAGCCGTATTGCAGCCAGTGCACTGATGGAACAAAGCGAAACATATTCTATACAATTCTATACAGCTAACAATACACAGCCTAGCATTGTCATTGAGTGTAAGAAAATGATGTCACAAAAAATGTCGGCTGATGAAGTCAAAGCTTTGAATCAGACCGCCGATACGACTAAGACATATATCATGTATACCGGAGAAGTAACCAAAACTTCCATGAGATAAAACATATTTCCAACCTTGAAATACAAGCTATGACCAATTTTATACAAAAAAATATACTACTGGTGATTGCAGCCCTGTACATCTGTATACCATCAATGGCAATCAGTGATACCGACCGTACAGCACGACGTGACTCTATCCTGTCACAAATTACCGGAGCTGATATTCCACAAGCTACTATCGATATCACTTCATTAGGAGCCATAGGTAACGGTGAAAAGGACTGCAAACCTGCATTTGACAAGGCTATGAAAAAAGCGGTCCGCACGGGGGGCCTTCATATCATTGTACCGGCAGGTGAATATCTGCTGAACGGACCTATCCATTTTACCAGCAACGTATGTCTTGAATTGCAGGATGGAGCCACGCTGAAGTTTTCTCCGGAACCGAAATATTACCTTCCACTTGTAAAGACCAGCTGGGAAGGAACATTCATCCAAAATTACAGCCCGTTCATCTATGGATATCAGGTAGAAAATATATCCATTATCGGAAAAGGAACGATAGACGGTAATGCGGGAAGCAGCTTCGCGACCTGGAAAAGTATGCAGAAAAAAGGACAGCAACTCACCCGTGACATGAACCATAATGAAACACCTGTGAGCGAACGTAACTTCGGAGAAGGGTATTTCCTGCGCCCGCAGCTCATCCAACTTTTTGAATGCAGAAATATCACAATCGAAGGAGTATTCATTACCAATTCACCCTTTTGGTGCATCCATCTGTTAAAATCGGAAAACATTATCTGCCGTGATATACGCTACGACGCCAAATTGGTTAATAATGACGGAATAGATCCCGAATATACCCGAAATCTATTGATTGAAAATATCACATTCAACAATGGAGATGACAATATAGCAATCAAGTGCGGACGAGACAATGACGGATGGAAAACAAACTGCCCGTCGGAAAATATCATAATCCGCAACTGCAAATTCAAAGGTCTGCACGGTGTAGTACTAGGAAGTGAAATGTCTGCTGGAATCCAGAACATATTCATCGAAAACTGCACATACGGTGGCTACTGTAAACGCGGTATCTACATCAAGACCAACCCAGACCGAGGCGGATTTATCCGTAACATATATATAAACAATTGTAAATTCGGTAACGTAGAAGACTTATTTTACGCCACATCCATGTATGCAGGTGAAGGCTTGGATAACAACCATTTTACAGAAGTGCATGACATCCATGTAAAGGATTTGAGTTGTAACACGGCCAGCTCAGCAGGTATTGTACTGCAAGGAACTACAACCCGTCCAATCTACAATGTAAGTTTTGAAAACGTAAATATCGGCAAAACAAGCATCGGATTGAGTTTCACCAATACCGAGTACATCCAATTGAAGAACTGCAACCTAGGTGGTGTTGTAGGCATTCCATCTACAGTCAGTGACAAAGACAACATATTCAATAAGAAATAAACTTCTTAAAAACAAAACATAGAAAAGAGGTATATCCAGATGTTCACCATCCCGATATACCTCTTTTTTATTAAATCTTCCAAATCCAGGAGCCGTAATGGCCTGTTTCGAAAACTAATCCTTATTTTCCACGTAATTGCTTATCCATCGCTGCAGCAGCACGGCGTCCGTCCCCCATTGCCAGAATCACAGTAGCACCGCCACGTACAATGTCCCCTCCGGCATAGATAGTAGGAATGGAAGACTGCATATTTTCATTTACGGCAATTGTCCCTTTACGTCCCAATTCCAGACCTGGAATTGAATGGGGTACAATCGGATTCGGTGATACACCTACACTCACGATAGCCATATCAATATCTATTGTTTCAACAGCACCGGGAATAGGAAGCGGACTGCGGCGACCGGAAGCATCAGGTTCACCCAATTCCATTTTCTGCAACACCACTTGTTTCACACGACCTTTTTCATCAGCTATGTACTCAATAGGATTATGTAATGTAAGGAATTCAACTCCTTCCTCTTTGGCATGCTTCACTTCTTCCAGACGTGCCGGCATCTCAGCTTCAGAACGGCGATAGATAATCATAGCCTTCTCAGCCCCTAAACGTCGTGCCGTACGTACAGAGTCCATCGCTGTATTTCCGCCACCAATGACTGCTACCCGTTTTCCGAAAGTGACAGGAGTATCAGAATCCTCACTCGCAGCATCCATCAGATTGACACGGGTCAGATATTCATTTGATGACATGATATTGATCGAGTTCTCACCCGGAATATTCATAAAATTAGGCAGACCGGCACCGGATGCCACAAATACACCCTTATAACCATCCTTCTCTAGATCTTCCACACTGACAGTCTTACCTATAATACAATCCTTCACGAACTGTACACCCATTTTAGACAAATTGTCAATTTCGACATCTACTATTTTATTAGGCAGACGGAATTCGGGTATACCATATTTCAATACACCGCCAATCTCATGCAAGGCTTCGAAGACCGTTACATCGTATCCCAATTTCGCCATATCACCGGCAAATGACAAACCGGCAGGTCCCGAACCGACAACGGCAACTTTAATACCATTCTTCTCAGCTATTTCGGGTATAGAAATCTGTCCACTTTCACGCTCATAATCAGCTGCAAATCTCTCCAAATAACCGATAGCCACCGCTTCATGTCCCATCTTCAAATGGATACACTTGGACTCACACTGTTTTTCCTGTGGACACACACGACCACACACGGCTGGCAGAGCACTGGTCTGCTTCAATACACGGGCAGCCTCCAGAAACTCACCCCGCTCTATATTCTTAATGAACGACGGAATATTGATACCTACCGGACAACCCTCCATACAAGACGGATTAGCACAATCCAGACAACGTTTGGCTTCAGTAAGTGCTTGTTCTTCGTTCAAGCCAAGGTTCACCTCTTCTTTACGGCTATGAGAACGATATTCAGAATCCAGTTCGTTCATCTTCACACGCGGTATAGCAGTACGTTCTTTCGGCTTCATAGATTTACGCAACGCTTCACGCCATGGAGCAGTACGGTCATCAAGTGATTCGGTAGCCTCACAAGTTTCAGGATGCTCGTCAAGTTTATGTATTTCCTCACGCTCAATATCCTTGAATGCCCCCATACGCTTCAGCATTTCATCGAAATCCACCTCATGCCCATCGAATTCCGGACCGTCTACACAAACAAATCTCGTCTTTCCCCCTACCGTAATACGACAAGCACCACACATTCCTGTGCCATCAACCATAATCGTATTCAGAGAAACATCAGTAGGAATTTCATATTTCTTTGTCAATAGACAAACAAATTTCATCATGATAGCAGGACCGATAGCAAAACACTTATCTACCTTTTCGCGCTTGATTACTTCTTCAACACCTTCGGTCACTAATCCTTTCTTCCCATAAGAACCGTCGTCAGTCATAATAATTACTTCATCCGAGCTTTCACGCATTTCCTTTTCCAAGATGATAAGCTCTTTTGTCCGGCCTGCCAGCACAGTAATAACACGGTTTCCCGCAGCCTTCAAAGCTTGTACTATAGGTAACATAGGAGCAACACCTACACCACCACCAGCACATACTACTGTACCGAATTTTTCAATATGAGTAGCTTTACCCAACGGACCTACCACATCAGTAATATAATCACCCTCATTCAGTTCACACAAACGGGTAGACGATAATCCCACCTCCTGCACTACCAACGTAATCGTTCCTTTTATCGGATCAGCGGCCGCAATAGTCAATGGCATACGTTCCCCCTTTTCTCCTACACGGACAATCACAAAATGTCCGGCTTTCCGGGATCTGGCAATCAAAGGCGCTTCCACGACCAACTTGAAAACCTTTTCAGAGAAATGCTCTTTTGAAATAATTTTATTCATTTTTATTGTAAATAAGTTAGTTATTCATTAAAAATCCAAGCTTTTTGCGTATAACTTGCAAATATATCACTAATATGCATATATGCAAAAAATTTTGAGTGTTTCCCTAAATGGCACTCATAACAGGAACTTGCATAATCAAGAAAAATAGGCCAGAGAACGCCACTTGGTTATATATACAACCTTTTCAAATGAAACGATCATTGATAGTCTATTATAAATTATAAATCAACCATTTACACTTGTACTAAAAAATTATTTTACTAAAATTGATATCATTTTATTAGAAAAAAAGGAAAATACCTAAAAATAAATTTTATCTTTGTAGGCGTAGTAACAAATTAAAACCATGACTGAAAAGCTAAGCGAAATTAAACGACAGATAGGAAACGGACATATCGAAAATGCCATCAGCCTACTGGACCAACTCATAGCAACACATCCGGAACTGGCTGCCGAAGCCTATTATCTGCGGGGAAATGCCTACCGAAAAATGGGGGATTGGCAAGGAGCATTAAACAATTATCAGGAATCCATCGATTTAAATCCGGAAGGACCTGCCAGAGAAGCAAGAAGTATGGTTATGGATATTCTGAATTTTTATAATAAAGACATGTTTAATCAATAAATAATAAGATAACTGACTTATGGCTAAAATGAGAGGCGTAGTAATAGTGAATACAGACCGCTGCAAAGGCTGTAACCTATGTGTTGTAGCTTGCCCGTTGCATGTACTTTCACTCACCGCCAAAGTAAATTCAAAAGGATATAACTACGTACAGCAGACAGTAGAAAACACTTGTAACGGTTGTTCATCCTGTGCAATCGTATGCCCTGACGCATGTCTGACTGTATACAGAGCTAAATGTGAAGATTAATAAAGCGCTTAAAAGCAAAATAAGGAGAAATTATGGCAAAAGAAGTAGTTCTTATGAAGGGTAACGAAGCCATCGCACATGCCGCTATCCGCTATGGTGTCGACGGATACTTCGGTTATCCCATCACCCCCCAATCGGAAGTATTGGAAACTCTTGCCGAACAGAAGCCTTGGGAAACTACCGGTATGGTAGTTCTGCAGGCTGAAAGTGAAGTAGCAGCAATTAATATGGTATATGGAGGTGCCGGTACCGGAAAAATGGTAATGACTTCATCATCCAGCCCTGGTGTAAGCCTTAAGCAGGAAGGTATTTCATACATTGCAGGTGCCGAACTTCCCTGTTTGGTAGTCAATGTAATGCGTGGAGGTCCAGGATTGGGAACCATACAGCCCAGCCAGGCTGATTATTTTCAAACAACTAAAGGTGGCGGACATGGAGATTACCATCTCATAGCCCTGGCACCTGCATCTGTACAGGAAATGGCTGATTTTGTAGGATTGGCATTCGAACTGGCTTTCAAATACCGTAATCCGGCTATGATTCTGGCCGATGGTGTTATCGGCCAGATGATGGAAAAAGTAGTTCTTCCAGAACCTCGTCCACGCCGTAGTGAAGCTGAAATACTGGAACAATGTCCATGGGCAGCTACAGGTCGGAAAGGTGGACGTAAACCTAATATCATTACCTCTTTGGAACTAGATCCGGCTATTATGGAACAACGCAACCTGCACATGCAAGCCAAATATGCTGAAATTCAGGAAAAAGAAGTCCGCTATGAGGAAATCAATTGCGATGACGCTGAATATCTGATTGTAGCATTCGGTTCGTGTGCCCGTATTGCCCAAAAAGCAATGGAACACGCACGTGAAGAGGGTATTAAAGTGGGCTTGTTCCGACCTATCACCATCTGGCCTTTCCCATCAAAGGCACTTGAAAACAGAGCTAAACAAGTCAAGGGAATCCTTGTGGTCGAGCTGAACAGTGGACAGATGATTGAAGATGTGGAACTGGCTGTCAAATGTACAATGCCAGTCGAACATTTTGGACGCCTGGGAGGTATTGTCCCAGATCCGGATGAAGTCATCAACGCTTTGAAAGAGAAACTCATTAACAAATAAGTGAAACATGGATATAGATAGAATCAGAGCCGTTCTCAACGTTATTTTCATGATTGGAGCCGTAGCTTCCTTCATATTATATTTCGCATTGGGCGACGACAAAACCATCTTCTTCTACGTATGTGGAGCTTCGCTCTTCGTGAAAATGATGGAATTTGTTTTCCGTTTCTTTCTACGCTAATCACAAGGAGGTATATTTATGACAAAAGAAGATATAATGAAGCCGGAAAACCTGGTTTACCAGAAACCGACGCTTTTAAATGATAATCCCATGCACTATTGTCCGGGATGTAGTCACGGAGTAGTACATAAACTGGTTGCTGAAGTCATTGAAGAGATGGGCATGACAGACAAGACAATCGGCATCAGCCCGGTAGGATGTGCTGTATTCATGTACAACTATCTTGATGTCGACTGTCTGGAGGCAGCACATGGACGTGCTCCGGCCTTGGCTGGAGCCATCAAACGTCTATGGCCAGACCGTCTGGTATTCACATATCAAGGTGATGGTGACTTGGCCTGTATCGGAACAGCAGAAACCATCCATTCATTGAACCGTGGAGACAACATTACTATCATTTTTATAAATAATGCCATTTATGGCATGACAGGTGGACAGATGGCCCCTACCACATTAGTAGGAATGAAAACATCGACTTGCCCCTACGGACGTAATCCGGAAATACACGGATATCCGTTAAAGATGACAGAAATAGCTGCTACCTTACGTGGAACCTGTTATGTAACACGGCAATCTGTACATACAGTAGCCGCCATACGGAAAGCTAAAAAAGCAATCCGTAAAGCTTTCGAAAACTCCATGCAAGGTAAAGGATCCAATCTGGTAGAAATTGTTTCAACCTGTAGCTCCGGATGGAAAATGACCCCTGAAGCTGCCAATAAATGGATGGAAGAAAATATGTTCCCGTTTTATCCATTGGGCGACCTGAAAGACACAACTGGAGATAAATAACCACAATATCTGTTGACCAATAAAAATTAAGATATGCAAGAAGAAATCATTATAGCAGGATTCGGCGGACAGGGTGTATTGTCAATGGGTAAGATTCTGGCTTATTCGGGATTGATGGAGGGTAAGGAAGTTACCTGGATGCCAGCTTACGGACCTGAACAGCGGGGCGGTACAGCCAACGTAACTGTAATAGTAAGTGACGAACGCATTTCATCACCCATCCTGAGCAAATACGATACAGCCATTATTTTAAACCAACCTTCACTCGACAAGTTCGAAAGCAAAGTAAAACCGGGGGGGGTATTGATTTATGACGGTTATGGAATACTCAATCCTCCAACCCGTACAGATATCGAAATATATCGGATTGATGCCATGGACGAAGCCAATGAACGGAAAATGGCAAAAACATTTAACATGATTGTCTTGGGAGGACTACTTAAAATCCGCCCTATCGTATCTATTGACAGTGTCATCAAAGCCTTACACAAAACACTGCCGGAACGCCACCATCATCTGATACCGATGAATGAAGAAGCAATTCATATCGGAATGGATATCATAAAGAAAATCTGATAAAGACATCCATTCGGAACAATAAAACGGATGAAATGACGCAAAGTATAGAACTTTCATAACAAAGAGGAAAGGTTTATACGTTGTGTCATTTCTTTTTTATTCTTATCAGATGAACATTCCTCAATACGACCGTTATATAACGGGGGTTATCTTTACGTATTTTTGCATCTCTCCTACCCTATTCTTTCGTTTTTATATATTATCTTTGTCCCCATTATGAGAAAGATACTATTTATACTTACCATATTAATAGCCTGCTGTACTCTATCGGCGCAAAACCAACTGGGGACAGGATTGGGCAGTTCTGCTTCCGGGCTGGACCGCAACAATTATGACCGTAACGGGAATCCTATCGACACATCAGCTGTAGTCGATGCCAGCACCATTCCTATAGGACTGAATTCATGGGTCATTGAACCTCGTTTCGGCAATCGGACAGAAGTACCTGTAGATACATTGCAAACCGGCTTTCCAAACTCAAATGATACAGGTGGTCCTACAGGACATTATACGTTTTTAGGGAACTTGGGTTCACCACGTATCGCACATGTATTCTTCGACAGACTTGAAACCAGTCAGTTTTTCTTTCTTGACCCTTACGACTATACTTATATCCGCCCGGAAACTGTAGTCTATACCAATACCAAATCACCTTTTACCAACCTGACTTACTTCAAACAAGGAAGCAGTAGGGATGGAGAAGAACGTTTCAAAGGATATCTGGCTGTAAATGCAAACAAACGCATGGGATTCGGTACTAATGTAGACTATGTGTACGGACGAGGAAAATATAACCATCAGTCTACAGCTCTGTTCAATGGAGACCTGTTTGCCTATTATCTAGGTGATAAGTACAATATGCACTTCAGCTTTATCTACAATAACATGAAAGTTGCCGAGAACGGGGGTATCACCGACGAACGTTACGTCCGCTATCCCCTTGATATGGCAGAAGGAGGAAAAACATACAGCAACAGTGAAATTCCTACAAACTTCTCGAGTGTATGGAATCACAATAGCGGATATCATGCTTTTTTTACCCAACGTTACAATTTGGGATTCTATCGGGATAGAGAACCAGAAAATGAACAGGACACTCTGGTAACACAGGAGTTCATACCTGTAACCAGCTTCTTGCATACAATAAAATTAGACATAAACAAACATCAGTACATAACCCAGAACGAAGAAGAGCTTAACAGCTACTACCAACATAACTACTTCCCCGACCTTGAAAAAGATGTCATCCGACACTTTTCAATCAAAAATACAGTAGGAATTTCACTACGGGAAGGATTTAACAAATGGGCACAAGCCGGCTTGACAGCATTCGCTACCCACGAATACCGCCGTTTCAACATGAACGACAGTATATGGACCAACCCGGAGGAACAACCCAATCAACTGGAATACGTAGAAAATGTAGTATCGGTAGGTGGCCAGCTCATCAAAGAGCAAGGACGTCTGCTGCATTATAATGTACTGGGGGAAATATGTCTGTTGGGCGAAGATGCCGGACAATTTGAAATTGAGGGGAACGGAAATCTTAATTTCCGACTGTTCAATGACACTGTCCGTCTGGATGCAAAAGCCTATATCAAGAACCTGAACCCCACCTTCTTCTTCCGCCATTTCCACTCCAAACATTATTGGTGGGATAATGAGGACCTGTCCAAAATAATGAAAACCCACATAGAAGGGAAACTGACCATTGAACGATGGAAGACACAACTGAAGGCAGGAGTGGAAAACATCAAGAACTACACCTACCTGGACGATAATTCTGTCCTGGCTTCCGGAAATGAAGAAAACAGCAAATACCTGAATAATCTGGCAGTCCGCCAATGCGCCGACAATATCCAGATATTCAGTGCAACATTAAAACAGGATTTCAAGCTAGGGATTCTCCACCTCGACAATGAAGTGACTTACCAGACTTCCAGCAATCAGGACGTTATCCCTTTTCCTAGTCTGGCACTTTACCATAACCTATATCTCAAATTTTCTCTGGCAAAGAAAGTTCTTAACATCGAGATGGGTGCCGACATGCGTTATTTCTCCGAATACTACGCCCCGGAATACTCAGCGGCCATCGGACAGTTTTACCTACAGAATAAAGACTCACGCTATAAATTGGGAGGTTACCCGATGATAAACGGATATATCAATCTGCATCTGAAACGTACCCGTATTTCGCTCCAGATGTATAACCTCACTCAAGGACAGGGTAAACACAGCTACTTCTATACCCCATATTATCCGCTTAACCCCCGTTTATTCAAAGTCGGTATATCATGGAACTTCTTTGACTAAAACAAATGCCTATGAAAAAGTCCTGGTTACGATACGCACTGATTGCAATAGCTATTGCAGCAGGAATCATATTGTTCAATACAACGGAAGACAAAAAAGAGACATACTTTCCTAGAGACTATGCAGAAATCAAAGAATCGGGAATACTGCATGCCGTAACCGAATATAACACCATAAGCTATCACGTTAAAGAAGATACTCTACAAGGATTTGACTATGAACTGCTGCACCATTTTGCGGAAGAGAAAGGACTCAAGCTGGAAATAATTCCTGAAATGAGCTACGAAAAACGGATACAAGGAGTAATACAGGGAAAATACGATATACTGGCAACGGGAACTGTCATTACCAGCCAGTCGAAAGACACTCTATTGTTCACACACCCCATTCTGTTAAGCAAACAAGTCTTGGTACAACGATGTAGAAGTGGAAATAATGACAGCATATACATTGAAAGCCAGTTAGAACTGGCAAAAAAAAAGCTTCATATAATCAAAGGATCGCCTGCCTTGCTGCGCATTCATAACTTGATAAGCGAAATAGCCGATACAATCTATATTGAAGAAGTAGACCAGTACGGTCCCCAGCAACTGCTAGCCATGGTTTCGGCAGGAGACATCGACTATGCCGTATGCGACGAAAATACGGCAGAATCCATACTTGGACAATTTCCTAACCTTGACATACATACGGATATAGGATTCACACAATTCTATGCATGGGGAGTCAGCAAACACTCCCCAATCCTGTTGGACAGCCTGAACACATGGCTGGATTCATATAAAAAGACTAGTAAATTCAAACAATTATATAAAAAATATTTCAACTATTGACAAACTCCTATTACTATGATAAAATTAGATAATGTACGATGGGGATTCATCGGATGCGGAGAAGTAACTGAAAAGAAAAGCGGACCGGCCTTCAACATGATACCAGGATCCAAAGTTGTAGCAGTAATGAGTCGTGACGAAGAAAAGGTGAAGTCGTACGCCCGCCGTCATAATGTGCCCCGCTGGTATACCGATGCCCAAGAACTGATCGGAGACGAAGAAGTAAATGCTGTCTATATTGCAACCCCTCCCTCTTCACACGCCACGTTTGCCATCATGTCCATGAAAGCCGGTAAACCCGTATACATAGAAAAACCGATGGCTGCCAGTTATGAAGACTGTGCCCGTATAAACCGTATATCGGAAGAAACCGGAATTCCATGTTTTGTAGCCTATTACCGGAGATATCTTCCTTATTTCCAAAAAGTACGTCAACTGGTAGAAGAAGGGCAGATAGGTAACGTAATCAATGTACAGATCCGTTTCGCCCAACCGCCACGTGACCTTGACTATAACAGTACCAACCTGCCATGGCGCGTTCAGCCGGACATCGCTGGAGGAGGATATTTCTATGACCTGGCACCGCACCAGCTTGACCTGCTGCAGGACATGTTCGGCTGTATACTGGAAGCTGAAGGATACAAAAGTAACCGTGGAGGACTCTATCAGGCAGAAGATACCATCAGTGCCTGTTTCAAGTTCGAATCAGGACTCCCCGGCTCCGGATCATGGTGTTTCGTCGCCCACGAATCAGCTAAAGAAGACCGTATCGAGATTATCGGAGACAAAGGTATGATCTGTTTTTCCGTATTCACCTATGATCCGATAGCACTACATACCGAACGTGGCCGTGAGGAGATTCTTCCTACCAACCCTTCATATGTACAGCTTCCACTGATACAGGCTGTAGTAGAGCATTTACAAGGCAAAGCAATCTGCACCTGCGACGGGGTCAGTGCCACTCCTGCCAATTGGGTGATGGACCGTATTCTGAACAAATTATAAACTTACACTGGCGGCAATTATCCGGTATACGGCACATAACTTTTACAACCCTTCCATACCGGATAACTGCCACCTTTCCAAACAACATTTTCCAGATAACAAAACGGCTTTAAATCGTCTATGGTAAAATTCCGATATATCTGCCTTCCCCTCATATTGCTAGGGACACATCTCTTTGCCCAAACAGAGAAGTCTCTCAGTTTCATACAGAAAATCGGAAAGACATTCAGTGAAACAGATACCGCCTACATTGCTCCTAATGAATATAATCTTACATTCATGATTGAGCAAAGCTTTTGGTCGGAACGATATAAACTGAAAACAACTATAAACAACGACAGACAGGCCATTAGCTTTGCCCCTACCCCCACTCCAAAAATCGGGGCCTATTTCGGATGGCGCTGGATTTTTCTGGGCGTATCATTCAATGTCAGAGACATTTTCAAGAAAGGACATGATGGAAGTTCCAAACAGGAATATGTATTCAACCTATACAGTTCACGTATCGGATTGGATCTCTACTACCGCAAGACCGGTAGTGATTTCCGTATCAATTCCTATTCAGGATTCAATGTACCGGAAAATCACATAGGACAAAAATTCGAAGGATTCCAAAGTAAAATTATCGGTCTGAATACTTACTGGATATTCAACAACAAACATTTTTCCTACCCGGCAGCATATAGCCAGTCGACCAACCAGAAAAAAAGTTGCGGATCATTCATGGCTGGTTTCTCCTATTCCAATCACGATATAACGTTCGACCCTGGGAAACTACCTGACGACATAACCGGACAATTACGTCCGTCATTAAAGTTTCACACACTGCAATACCACGATTATAACATCAGTCTGGGTTATGGATATAACTGGGTATTTGCCAAGAACTGCCTTTTCAACATTTCACTGATGCCTGCCATTGCCTACAAAAAAGCTAAGTTCGACGGCCAGGTTTCCGATACAACCGACAGTCAATGGCTCAATTGGACTAATGATATCAATTTCGACATAATAACCAGAGCCGCTCTGGTATGGAACAACAAAAAATATTATATAGGAGCTTCATTTGTCTTAAATACATATGATTACCGGAAAAGCAATTTCTCCATGACCAACTCTTTCGGCAGCCTGAGGATTTACGCCGGATTCAATTTCTGGAAACAGAAACAGTACAGACACAAGGAAGAATAGCTCTACACATTGTCATTCAAATATTTTAATTCAACCACTTAACTTTTGATATCATAGAAAAGGCCGTCCCGACATGAAGTCAAGACAGCCTCAGTTTTTATTAAAATCACAATGAAATCTGCAACTAGCCTCATCTCTAGAAACGGACACCGACAGTAAGCAGAATCTGGTTACGGTTACCGTCTATCTTGGCTGGAGACAAAGCATACCCCCCATTTGCTGTATAATCGGCATCAAAAGCATAGAAATCGCCTTTATAGAAAGCATATTTATAAGCTAAGTCGGCATATATGATTCTACCTCTGTATCCCAGTCCGACAGTCACAGCCTGAGTCGATTTCAGATTGAAATATTCCGGATCGGTACGTGTCTCGTCAGTTGCAGCTATATTCTTGAACGAATCATCCGTAATAGGTGACGATTGGAAATTATATCCGGCACGGACACTGAATCTGGGAGTGACACATGCTTCCATTCCCACCCGGAAGGTATGGACACCTTTCAAAGTCTCGTCAATGGCTGTCGTTCCGTTATAATCATATCCTTCGGTATCTGTCAGACGTGATTTCTGATACATATCATACTCATACTCAGCGTCCAAAGCCACTATTCCCGAAAAAGTAGTACCGGCACTCACATTAAATTTCCATGGAGAAATCAAATGGTAATCCAACAAATAATTGGGTTCACCGTAATAATCCCGCAGATTCTCTGTATAAGTTTGGGGCTTTCCATCATAATCAGGTATATTATAGCTAGTCAATGTAGATACATACTTGTCTGTCATTGCATACCATGTAGGAGTATGTATGGCAAAACCTATACGGAAAGGAGAATATTCGAACGGACGGATAATGGCCCCCAGCTTCAAGTCAAATCCGGTCCCTTCCGTCTTCGCCCAGTTATCGAGGGTAAGCGCCGCTCCCTGCTCCAGATTTTCTCCGTAAGAAGAATAACGGGTATAGTTCAAATCATAGACTCCTAAAGTCACTCCGAAATAAAAACGGTCCCGCACATTAAAAGACATGTTAAAATCGTATTCAGAAATACTGCCTTCTTCACGGCTGTAATATTCACCGTCCTGGCCCTGCCAACCATACATATCGGTAATTTCCCCGGTTTCCGGATCGCAGACCGGATCTACCAATCCGGTACGTGCGCCCATGGTACCCAAAAACG
This sequence comes from Bacteroides ilei, assembly GCF_900128495.1. Classification (GTDB taxonomy): domain Bacteria; phylum Bacteroidota; class Bacteroidia; order Bacteroidales; family Bacteroidaceae; genus Phocaeicola; species Phocaeicola ilei. Next base: position 900,106 of record NZ_LT635801.1, on the reverse strand, counting down.
GAGTTCCTATATATTTATTTGCCAGATACGGATTCTGTGAATCAAGCAGACCGTTAAAATCCGATTCAGTAAGAAAGGTAGGCCCCATATCATTACCCGCATTCCATAGCATATCCGCCATCTGGTCGGTAATGGACAATCCGTTATTCAAGGCACCTTTAGCATTGAACTCACGTGTAAAATTAGCTTTCTTATGATAATTAAAGGCAAAATTCAGATAGCGCAAATCGGTCTTGTTACCAATTTTGGTTGTCCACACAAAACCTATCTGGTCAAACGACATTTTATCCGAATTCTGTGTAACATTCGTTCCATTCCAATCAGATTTGATACTATTCGAATTCCAACCGAAACTGACAGCTGCATCATTGCTCCGATACAATCCGATACCAGCCGGATTCGTTGCAATAGTCGAAAGATCAGCTCCTAAAGCACTCATCGCTCCCCCCATTCCTACAAAACGTGCTGTACCGTTCAGATCACTGCCTAAAAAGCGAAGAGCGTCATATTGATTCTGGGCCATTGCCGCACATGCCATACATCCCATGGCGGCAACAGCCAATATTCTAGTTTTCATAATTTGTCAAATTTTAATTCAAAAATTATCTTCTACGTGAGCTTCCACCTCCACCCGAACGGAAACCGCCTCCGCTACTGCGGGTGCTGCTACCCATACCGCGGGAGAATGAACTCCGGTTACTGCTACGTGAAGAATTGAACTGGTTGGTACTGCGCGTATTCGACTCTCCATAGTTGAAGCTCCGACGCGTACTGCTCGGACGATTGTATGAAGATCCGGAACGGTTCACGGTACTGCTCGGACGGACATAAGTGGAATTACCTCCACGGATAGCTCCTACTCTCGATGAACTTCCCCTCAGCGAAGATGAACCGGCTGCAGGGCGGACAGATGTTCCTGTATTACCGACAGAACTGGGACGGACCACACGGCCGATAGAGGAATTCCGTCGGGAACTGTTAAGCGGATTGGTCTGACGACCAGTCACAGTTCTACCTGTAACACCTCCCTGACGACGGGAGCTTGCATAGTTTTCATAACGGGACGGACGGAAATCGGTATGTCCTCTTGGAACCCAACCTCCTCCCCATCCCCATCCGGGATAAGGATGATGCCAGCCGAGTCCCCAATAGCCTCCCCAGTAACCGGCATAAAATCCGCCATACCAATATGGAGAATACCAACTGCTGTACCAAGGAGAATACCAACTGTTATAATACCAGGGCGAATACCATCCCCATCCGAAACCAGGACCGGCCAAACTCCAGTTCCAACGCCAGTCCCACCACAACGGATTGGTCGAGGTAGGGAATATGTATGCATACAAGCCGTCGTCATACACATTCCAATCCCATGACGGAAAAGCACCATACACGACATCCCAATACAACGGACTGCTTACAGGAATGGCATAACGGGGACTACGGAAACGGACAATGCGCATCGCATATTCATAGTCATTCTGCGTTCCGTTAAACCCGTTCACCCATTCACCTCTTTCACTATACGGTTTTTCCGAAATAAACAATGTATCATTACCTAAGGAGGTACCATCGGCCGATAAAGAATCCGACTGATAAGAGAAACTATAGTCACGTGAAGAATAACGGCGGTTATACTCATCTACGTCACGAACCTTACCGCTTACGTCCTTCACCACTACCGTTGCCCCAGGAGTTTCATGCACGACGGCACGGCTGACCTCCTTGGGAACGACTCCCACCTTTTCCTGCAGACCAACCGTCCTCTCCTGCTGCTCAACCTTTTTCTCTTTCTTCGGAATAAAATAAATGTCGTCATTGCTTTGGGCCATCGCAAGCCATGGCAAACAAGCAACCAACAACGAAACGAATATTCTACTCTTCATAATGTGTATTATTTTTATATATTGTCACTACCTTTTTATACGTGTACAAATGTAACAAGATAAATCCCGCAAACAAGTAGATTTTCCCTATTTCAAAATAGGGTTTTCCCTATATTTTAAATAAATTTGTATTGATAAACAAGAAAACCAAATTAAACCGGATATGAAATACTTTCAAGTAACCTTTACCCCACATCCGTGCAATGAGACTGTAACCGATGTGATTTCAGCCCTGACAGCCGAAATCGGCTTTGAAAGCTTTGTAGAATGTGAAGGAGGCCTGGACGCCTACATCCAGCAAAGTCTGTTTGACGAAAAATCGCTGAAACAGATAATCGCAGATTTCCCGATACCGGGTACTACCATAGACTATACCATTACCGAACCGGAAGACAAGGACTGGAATGAGGAATGGGAAAAGAACTTCTTCCAGCCCATCGTCATCGGCGACCGTTGTGTTATCCACAGCACATTCCATAAAGATTATCCGAAAGCAGAATACGATATCGTGATCAATCCACAGATGGCTTTCGGCACAGGCCATCATGCCACAACCAGTTCCATTATCGCCGAACTGCTCGATGCCGACCTAGCCGGAAAATCTGTACTGGATATGGGATGCGGTACCTCAATCCTGGCCATTCTGGCAAGTATGCGCGGAGCCGATCCGGTAACAGCCATCGATATTGACGACTGGTGTGTAAACAACTCACGCGACAATATCAGACTGAACCGGATTTCCAACATTGACGTAAAGCTGGGCGACGCTTCCTTATTGAAAGGACATACCCCGTTCGATGTAATTATAGCCAACATCAACCGTAACATCCTGCTGAACGATATGCCGGCTTATGCAGCATGCATGCATAAAGGTTCAGAAATCTACATGAGCGGATTTTATGTGGAAGATATCCCTGCCATTACAGAAAAAGGAGCAAGCCTGGGCATGAAGTTCATCCACCATCGTGAAAAAGACCGATGGGCAGCTGTAAAACTTATCATGGAATAACAGTAGTCAGGATAAAAATAAAAAGTCATTGATTCTGTCTTACCGCATCCGGCACAGGACCAATGACTTTTCTTTTCATCCGCCTAATGGATAGTCAATCTCTTCAAGTCTTCAAGTGAACCATTGAACACGTTCAAATCAACGTCTTCCTTTATCCCCGGTAACCGGCCGGCGTCGGTATGTTGCCAGAATTTCCATTCTCCCTTGTACTCAACAGAATCCACATAATAATGGGCAATCCAGTAAGGATACGTATTGAAGATCGAATCATTCAGATAACGGCTCTTGAATTTATAGGAGGTATAAAGGATCGGCTTGACGTTATAATGACGCTCTATCAGCTTCAACCATATCTGGAGATCTTTTTTCATCTTGTCTACATCGTCGCCAGTCTTTTCTATATCAAGGACAGGAGGCAGGTCACCGGCATCCAGTTTGACGGAACGGATAAAGAACTCGGCCTGACGCGCCGCATCTGTACGCGGATTATAGAAATGATAAGCCCCACGAATAAACCCATAATAGCGGGCCGAATCAAAATTATGTACAAAAGTAGTATCACTGAAATCCCCTCCTTCAGATGCTTTCATAAAGACAAAACGGATAGGAAAGGAAGAGTTCTGCGTACTCTGCAACAATTTCCAGTCAATCTCACCCTGATGGTGGGAAACATCGAAACCATGTACCTCATACCCAGCCGGAAGACAGACGCCATATGCCTTTGTTCCATAACAAGGCTTCCAACGATAAGCATAAGGACGGATAAAGAAATAATAGAAACCGATTATCAGTAGAGCCGCCGCTCCTCCCATAAGGATATAATACAACCACATAGGGACTTTCCACTTACGGACAATCCTCTTTTTTCTACGGCCTTTCCCGCGCCTGTTCCCCCCTGACGGACAGCGGGGAGTTCCAGCTGTACTTCTCTTTTGCCGGGCAGTTTTACGTGTTGTCTTATTTACCACCATAACGGGCGGTTCCTTTACCATAACAGTTCCTTTTAATACTTTATCAATAGTAATGTCATCTCCAGTAGATAAAACTTTGAAAATCAAAGCACTGTATCTACCAGAAATGACATTACGGCTATACGGGACAATAAGGGTCCCCTACTATTTTATTTTGCCTGTTCGTACTGCAGGGTCTTGGTTGTCTGGTCACAGACATCCGACGGACCGAAGTACTGGATAGGACCCGGATATACAAAATCTGTATTCTTGGCCCACTGGTCACGTACGGCAGCAAAAGCCTTGAACGGAGCACCGTCAAGCTCAACCAGAGCCTTACGGATAACCGGCTTCATTTCACCGTGACGACGTTCCATATTCATCATTTCAGTAATAGGAATACCACCGGCAATCCATTGTTCAGCCGGAGCTGTAGTATTACGGACTGATGACATGTAACCAGTCTTACCGTTTGCAATCAGCATAGAGGCAGTGTAACCCAGAGAATAACAATAATCGGCATCAAAGTTAGAAGGAGCGGCACAACGACCTTCATAACCGAAGAAATGATGCTGTGCAGCGAACTTACCTACATATTTACCTTCCTTCTTCCATTCGGCCAATTTACCTGCAACCATTTCAGACAGCAGTTTTTCTGTCTCGATCAGTGAAACCTGTACATTCCCGTGAGGGTCACGGTCCAAAGTCAACTGGCGGGCAACACCGGCAGGCAAAGACGCATAAACGGCAGAATTTTCAGGCGACAGCTTACCGATAATGTATTCACGCTGTTTTGCCGGAGCAATTGCAGCAAATTCTTCACCGTTAGCTGCCAGGAAGTCATTCAACTCAGCAATCAGCTTCTTGATGGCCGGAATGAACTCGATCAGACCTTCCGGAATCAAGACTGTACCGAAGTTATTACCGTCGGCAGCACGGTCGGCAACAACCTGGGCAATGTATGTAACCACATCATCCAAAGACATATTCTTTGATTCAATTTCTTCAGAAATCAAACAGATGTTCGGATGGGTCTGGAATGCACACTCCAAAGCGATATGTGAAGCCGAACGTCCCATCAGTTTGATGAAGTGCCAATACTTGCGTGAAGAGTTACAGTCGCGTTCAATGTTACCGATCATTTCAGAATAAGTCTTGCAGGCAGTATCGAAACCGAATGAAGTTTCAATCATTTCATTTTTCAGGTCACCGTCAATGGTCTTCGGACAACCGATTACCTGAATACCGTAATTCTTTGCGGCATAGTATTCGGCCAATACACAGGCGTTTGTATTGGAATCATCTCCTCCGATAATGACAACAGCCTTGATATTGAGTTCCTTCAGGATTTCATATCCTTTTTCGAACTGTTCTACTTTTTCAAGTTTTGTACGTCCAGAACCGATAATGTCAAAACCACCGGTATTACGATATTCATCAATGATATCGGCTGTCAGTTCTTTATAATTGTGATCGACCAAACCGCCAGGACCCAGAATAAACCCGTAAAGACGGTTAGCAGGATTCAACTTCTTCAATCCGTCAAACAAACCTGAAATCACATTGTGACCGCCAGGAGCCTGACCACCAGACAGAATTACACCTACATTGATTACAGGATATTCCTTAGCTTCTCCTTCAACCAGCTTGATGGACGGCATACCATAAGTATTAGGAAATAACTTCTGGATTTCTTCCATATCAGCAACAGAATGAGTAGGTTCTCCTTCCTGTACCTTTACTGCCCCCTTCAAGGCTTTAGGCAATTTGGGCTGATAAGCAGCTCTTTCGATTTGTAATGCACTTTTTGTCATAATTTCTAATTTCTTTGTTTAAAGGTATAAATTTGGCATAGTGCAAATTTCGTGCTTTTTTGCGAAATACAAAAGTTAAGTTTAAAAAAAATACTTATTAACTTACAAATGCATATTTTCAAATAAAAATTCTGTATATTTCATCAAAAGATATTATCTTTACACAAACAATTAAATTATCAACCCTTTAAAAATCTTATTGAATTATGGCTAATAGAAGAAAATTGAAGAAACATATCTATGCCCTTACAAACATTGTCAGCGAATTATGTACTCTGGAAAGCATGGATGCTCCCTGTGAAATGCAGAAAAAATACGCAGAGATATACCAAGATATCATGGATACCTATTTTGACACTATCTGCCGTATCAACCATACCGAACCGAACAATGCAAAAGCATACTATAAGAAACTGCACGAAGATTTCAGCGCTAAAATAAGAAGTTTCTTGAAGCAGCTGGAAGAATTGAGGTAAAGATGAACATCAAACAATCCATTTGCCGCTTTATATATTATAAGGTGTTGAGATGGAAATCGGAAGTTACTGTTCCGGATTTCGACAAATACATCATCTGTGCAGCTCCACATACCAGCAACTGGGATCTGCTGATCGGAAAACTTTTTATCAATGCAATCGGACGTGAGTCGGGCTTCCTCATGAAAAAGGAATGGTTCTTCTTTCCAATAGGATATCTGTTCCGCTGGATGGGAGGAATTCCGGTAGAACGCAACAAACGTACATCAATGGTGGATTCGATGGTACAGAAAATCAAAAGAATGGAAAAGTTCCATGTGGCCATCACCCCAGAAGGAACACGTTCACCCAACCCGAACTGGAAAAAAGGCTTCTATTACATGGCATTGGGCGCCGGAATCCCAATCGTACTGATCGGGATAGACTATGAAAAGAAATGCATATCGGCCAGCAAGTACATGATTCCTACAGGAGACATCGAAAAGGATATGTCCGAAATAAAGCTGTATTTCAAACATTTCAGAGGAAAACATCCCGAAAAGTTTGATATCGGAGAAATCTAGACAATGTATATTGGAAAGTATGTAAAAAGATAGTCCTGCACTTGAAAATACAAGTTGCAGGACATTTTATTTTATACCTTTGCAAACACATAAAGAAAGTTTCAACCATGAAAAAGACTCTTCTACTTTTTTATATAGAATTATTATGTGCCTCCTTACACCTGCAGGCACAAAGTCTGGAAAGTAACATAAAGGAACGTCTGGATGATTTTTTCGGCAATTACAGGACTGTATATGCAAATATCGGACGTTGCCGGTTGGACCATTTTTCAATCGACCACGACAGAAAGACTCTGCAAATCTATGCAAACAGTACATTCGGCTACCAACCGTTCACGGAAGAGAATACCCGGGCCATATACCGTTCATTGAAACAGATCCTGCCCGGACCGGTCAATTATTACAATATCGTACTTTACACCGATAACCAACCCATAGAAAATCTGATACCGAATGCCTTCCGCAACAAAGACAAAGACAAAGACAAGACCCGCCTTTACGGCAAAATTGAATATAAAGGGGCTCCATGGATCCACAATATGTCAAAACCATATGAAATCAGCCGCGGACTGCAAGGACGCCACATAGCCTTATGGCAAAGCCACGGAAAATTTTACCGGAACGACCGGGATGAATGGCTTTGGCAGCGACCCCGGCTTTTCTGTACAACAGAAGACCTTTATACACAGTCTATTGTAATCCCCTATCTGATCCCTATGCTTGAAAATGCCGGAGCAATAGTATATACGCCACGTGAAAGGGACTGGCAGAAACATGAAGTCATTGTAGATAATGACATATGCACCCAAGGAGGACGATATCTGGAAGTCAACTATAAAAAGAAATACAGATGGAATACATCCGGCATGCCCGGATTTGCCCAGAAATACCGGCAATACATCGATAACCACAACCCGTTCAAAGATGGGACAGCACGCTTTATCCCAACATTGTCAAAACCTGAAAAGGCTTTTGCCGAATGGATACCCGAGATTCCGGAAACTGGAAAGTATGCAGTCTACATCAGTTACCAGACTATGCCCAACAGCGTTACGGATGCCAGATATCTGGTATTCCATAAAGGTGGAGTGACAGAGTTCAAGGTCAACCAGCAGATAGGTGGGGGTACATGGGTCTACCTAGGTACTTTCGAATTCGATAAAGGAATCAATGATTACGGCATGGTAGTTCTCAGCAATGAAAGTTCACACAACGGTGTAGTCTGTGCCGATGCGGTACGTTTCGGAGGGGGTATGGGAAATATCCGGCGCAACGGTCAGGTAAGCGGACTTCCCCGCTACCTGGAAGGTGCCCGCTATTGGGGACAATGGGCCGGTATGCCCTACAATGTATACAGCAAAAGCGAAGGGAAAAACGATTATAACGATGACATAAACGCACGTTCATTGATTCTCAATTACCTGAGCGGGGGATCTGTATATAACCCTGCTGAAAAAGGATTGAAGGTTCCGTTCGAAATAGGTCTGGCTGTACACAGTGATGCAGGCTATTTTACAGGCGACAGCCTGATAGGTTCTCTCGGCATCTACACAACCGACTACAACGGAGGAAAGCTGAACTGCGGCATCTCCCGATATACCTCACGCGATCTGGCGGATATGGTGCTTACAGGACTTCAGAAAGATATTTCCTCCCGCTTCGGCATCGAATGGACACGACGCAGCATGTGGAACCGGAACTACAGCGAGACCCGTCTACCGGCTGTCCCGTCGGTCATTCTCGAGACTCTCTCCCACCAGAATTTTGCCGACTTGAAACTGGGATATGAACCCGAATTCAAGTTCACCGTCGGACGTTCGGTATATAAATCTGTCCTGAAATACCTGGCAACCATGCATAATACCGACTACACCGTACAACCGTTGCCGGTGAGTCATTTCGCCATCAGGGAAGGCAAGAAGAAAAATACGTTCGAACTGGCATGGACACCCGTCAATGATCCGCTGGAACCCACATCCGCCCCGCAAGGATATGTAGTATACACACGGATCGGTTACGGAGGATTCGACAACGGAACTTATGTGAAAGGAAACAGATACACGGTACAGGCAGAACCGGGACTGGTCTACAGCTTCAAGGTAACGGCCGTAAACCGTGGTGGGGAAAGTTTCCCATCCGAAATTCTGTCGGCCTACAAAGCTCCTAAAAGCCAAGGTACTATACTGATCATCAACGCCTTCCATCGGACAAGCGGCCCTGCTACCGTAGAAGGCATGCAATCGCAGGGATTCGACCTCTGGAGAGATCCGGGACTTCCTTACATCAGCACTACCCAATATTGCGGATACCAGCAGAACTTCGACCTGAAAAGGGCTGGAATCGAAACGTCCGACGGTCTGGGATTCAGCGGGAATGAACTGGAAGGAATGGAAATCATGGGTAATACATTCGACTATCCGTTTGTCCACGGAAAAGCAATCCAGCACGCAGGCCATTATTCGTTCGTATCTTGCAGCAACGAAACATTGGAAAGCGGATCGGCCGACCTGAATCCTTATCCCATAGTAGATATCATTTTCGGAGCAGAACAAAAGGCTTTGGGAACAGCTACCGAAACAGCATTGGCCGACTATTGCCGGAACGGAGGGAAACTGCTTGTAAGTGGCTCCTACGTAGGAAGCAGACTGGGCACCGACAACTTCACCCGAAATATTCTGAAATATACCTACGGCGGAAGCATGATCAATTCACAGTCCGGAGAAATTTTCGGGACCAATATCCGCTTCAATATACCGAGAAGAGCCAACCAGGTAAGCTATGCGGTGCCTGCCCCCGACTGTATCCTGCCTACCCGGGAATCGTTCCCGGCCTTTATCTATACCGAAGGAAGCTACAGTGCCGGCGTAGCCTATAAAGGCAACGATTACAGGACGTTCGTCATGGGGTTTCCGTTCGAATCGGTACAGGGTGCCGGGCAACGCGACCATATAATGAGTTCCATACTCAACTTCTTCAATGAAAAATAACACCAGAGCCAGACCAACAAAAAAACGACAATTTCTGAGGTTATTACAGAAAAACGTCTAACTTTGCTTGTATAAAACTTTAAAAACTTCAAGTCATGTATACAATACAAACAAATGCCTCAGGCACACGTACCATGGAAATTTCGGAAGAACATCTGCAAACCATAGAGAAATATGCATTGTTCCAGCACCTGATAGACAGTAACGGGATTGTAGACGAATCTGTACTCGACAAACTGAAACTGAATGTCCGCTCACTGATTGCTTCCATGGAAGAAAACAGTAAAGATTTACTTGATCTCTGTATTGACGTCATATACCATAACAACATGAAAGCCTATGGGCTCTATCAGCTGATACAGCTCTATATCAAATGGCAACGCGAAAAAGAAGAAGAAGAAGCTGAATAAAAACAGGACACAGAATTGAAAGAGTATAAATTAACCGACTGGCTACCTACAACAAAAAAAGAGGTAGAACTAAGAGGATGGGACGAACTGGATGTTATCCTGTTCAGTGGAGATGCGTATGTAGACCACCCTTCATTCGGAGCTGCCGTTATCGGACGCATGCTCGAAGCACAAGGGCTGAAAGTGGCCATTGTACCTCAACCCAACTGGAGGGATGACCTGCGTGACTTCAAGAAGCTGGGCCGTCCGCGTCTGTTCTTCGGAATTTCGGCCGGGTGCATGGACAGTATGGTCAACAAGTATACGGCCAACAAACGGTTGCGCAGTGAAGACGCCTATACCCCCGACGGACGTCACGACATGCGTCCGGAATACCCGACCATCGTTTATACTCAGATCCTGAAAAAGCTGTTTCCTGACGTGCCGGTTGTCATAGGAGGAATTGAGGCTTCATTGCGCCGGCTGACCCATTATGACTACTGGCAGGATAAGGTAAGGCCGTCTATCCTGGCCGAATCGGGGGCCGACCTGCTGATCTACGGGATGGGGGAAAAACCGGTAACCGACCTATGCAGGTACCTCAAGGAACATGATGGAATACCCACCAGCTTACTACAGACAGCCTATCGGGTACATAAGGACAAGTTCCAGCCGGAAGAAAGCGACCTCCGGCTCTTTTCGCATGAAGAATGTCTGAAAGACAAACAGAAACAAGCCCGGAACTTCCGGCATATTGAAGAGGAGTCGAACAAGTATGAAGCGGCGCGCATCTATCAGGAAACCGGCAATCAGGTCATTGTCGTAAACCCACCGTACCCACCTATGACACAGGGTGAGCTCGACATGTCGTTCGACCTTCCGTATACCCGTCTGCCCCACCCCAAATACAAGGGGAAACGGATCCCTGCATTCGACATGATCAAATTTTCGGTCAACCTGCACCGGGGGTGTTTCGGCGGATGTGCTTTCTGCACCATTTCGGCCCACCAGGGAAAGTTCATTGTGAGCCGGAGCAAAGAAAGCATTCTCAAGGAAGTGAAAGCCATCACGGAAATGCCCGACTTCAAAGGTTATCTGAGCGACCTGGGAGGGCCGTCGGCCAATATGTATGCGATGCATGGACGAGATGAAAAGATGTGCCGCCGCTGCAAACGTCCTTCCTGCATACACCCGAAGGTATGCCCGAACCTCAACACCGACCACCGGCCGCTCCTTGATATCTACCATGCTGTCGATGCACTTCCGGGAATCAAGAAAAGTTTTATCGGAAGCGGTGTCCGCTATGACCTTCTCCTGCACCAGAGCAAAGACCCCGAGATCAACAAGAGTACCGCCGCATACACCCGTGAACTCATAGCCCGACATGTAAGCGGACGGTTGAAAGTGGCTCCCGAACATACCAGCGACAAAGTGCTTTATATCATGCGGAAACCACCCTTTGAGCAATTCTATGAATTCAAGAGAATATTCGACCGCATCAACAAGGAACTGAACCTGCGCCAGCAGATTATCCCTTACTTTATCAGCAGCCATCCGGGGTGTACGGAAGAAGACATGGCCGAACTGGCGGTCATCACCAAACGCCTCGATTTCCATCTGGAACAAGTACAGGACTTCACTCCCACACCTATGACCGTAGCTACCGAAGCCTGGTATACAGGCGTACATCCTTATACCCTGGAACCCGTATTCTCAGCCAAGACACAAAAGGAAAAGCTGGCACAACGCATGTTCTTTTTCTGGTACAAGCCGGAAGAACGGAAGGCCATCATCAACGAACTCAGGAAGATAGGACGCGGCGATCTTATCGAAAAGCTGTACGGCAGGAAATAACGGAATCGGACACAAGACAGACTATGCAATATACCCCATTCAGGGTATTGTTCTGTCAGGAAGTCGTTTGTAAATTTGCCCCCAAATTTATAAGAGATGAATATTGCCGCATTAATATCAGGCGGAGTGGATAGTGCGGTCGCCGTACATCTGCTCTGCGAACAAGGGTATACCCCCGACCTGTTCTACATCCGCATCGGAATGGATACCGACGACGGACTGAGCTGTACAGCCGAAGAAGATATCGAACTGGCCACAGCTACCGCTCGGAAATACGGGCTGAAATTCGAAATCATAGATCTCCAGAAGGAATATTGGGAAAACGTAGTGGCATACACTGTCGAAAAGGTCAGAAACGGCTTCACACCGAACCCCGACGTCATGTGTAACAAGCTGATCAAGTTCGGATGCTTCGGGCAGAAAGTGGGACATGCCTACGACAAGATCGCCACAGGCCATTACGCCTCTACCTGCGATAGGGACGGGAAAATCTGGCTGGCTACAGCCAAAGATCCCATAAAGGACCAGACCGATTTTCTGGCACAGATAGACTATCTGCAGGTTTCCAGGCTGATGTTCCCGTTAGGCCGGCTGATGAAGGAAGAGGTACGCCGAATAGCCGAAGACGCCAGACTGCCCAGTGCCCGCCGGAAAGACAGCCAGGGTATCTGTTTCCTGGGAAAAATCAATTACAACGATTTCATACGCCGTTTTCTTGGAGAAAAACCGGGAGCCGTCATCGAACTGGAAACCGGCAAGAAAATCGGTACACATAAAGGATTCTGGTTCCACACTATCGGGCAACGGAAAGGACTGGGCTTGAGCGGAGGACCATGGTTTGTAGTAGATAAGGATACGGAAAGAAATATACTTTATGTTTCACACGGCTATGACACCGAGAAGCAATACGGAAACAGATTCCGACTGACAGACTTCCATTTCATAACCGAAAACCCGTGGACCGACGGAATACAGCAGGAAATCCGTTTCAAGATACGCCATACCGACGCATTCCAGTCAGGCATACTCACGTTCCATAACGGTGAATGTTACATCGAAAGCGAGGACAAGATTCAGGGCATCGCCCCCGGACAGTTCGGAGTCATCTACGATAAGGATGCACATCTATGTATCGGAAGCGGGGAAATCAGAAAATTCCGGTCCTGATTTTCCGCATCTCAGGAAAAATGAAGGTCTTTTCAAAAAATTCCTTGGACTTCCGCCTGAAAGACCTTCATCTTTTAAACAAGACAACAGCATCTTTTAAAGGAAACAACAGCAAGTCCGGAGAAGAATTACCGCACCTTTTCCACATTCCCCAGCCGGACAAGAAAAAAGGCTATATCCGTCTCCGGAAAAACCGGAAGCGGATATAGCCCTCCTGCATCGAAAAAAGTAAGTATTCGGCCAACTACAGGTATTAAACCTTTATATACAACAATAGCGACTGTCACTATGAACCTAATAGTATCAGCCGCTATTGTTTTGTTGAACCCATATGTTACAATTTATATCAGTTACAAGATTCCTCCTTTTGCCTTGTCAGTACACATTCCGGATGTTTCAACTTCCATTTATGTGGAAGTAGATTCAAAAGTTCTTCTTGGGTTGCCTTTTTGTGATAAGGCATTTGTGCGATAACATCGTTCAGGTATACCCTGGGATTTACCCCGTGCGCCTTACATGTGGCCAGCAGAGAACATATGACAGACATATTAACCGCAGCTTCGTGATTACCACAGAAGAGAAAATTTTTTCTGCTCAGAGTGATGGGCCGTTGGACATTTTCCGCCAGATTGTTGTCCCAGTACAGGCGGCCATCGTCCAGACATCTCATAATATTATCCCATTTGGTATAGGCATATGTTATGGCCTTGCCTGTCAAAGAACTTGGACTGTATTTAATTCCTTCTGTCTCCATCCATACCTTCATTGCCTCCATGATTGGCCTGGACAGTTCCTGACGCGTCTGTCTGCGCTCATCATATGACAGGCCGGCTTCGTCACACTGGCGTTCTATTTTATAGATATGCTGTATCTGAGTCAGTGCATGTTGCGCCATCTCCCTGTTTTCATCCAAAGCCTGCTCAAAATGACGGCGTATATGCACCAGGCAGTTGAGTAGCCGCACGTCGGGGTTGGTCTTGAAGGCTGTTTCATAACCTGCAAAACCGTCACATTGAAGATATCCCTTGAAGTGATAGTGATTTGCCAGGGATTCGATGACCGCTCCGGCCCGTGATCCCCCGTCGTAATGGAAGATGACCAGTTTCTCCATGACTGATCTTACCATCCAGAGATATTCCTTGTCGGCTCTGTGTTTTTCTCTGTTAATGACCGGAACTGTAGTTTCATCCGCCTGTACATAGTCACAGGAGAAGACTTCCCATTTGAGTTCTTCATACAGAGGCTTAAGCAGTTCCACGGTTTTCTTGAACCAGCCGTCCAGTGTACTTTCGGTAAGGCCTTTCATTCCAAGATGGCGGTATTGCTGTATCTGACGGTAGAACGGGACATGATATTCATACTTCTGAAGCAGTATCTCGGCAAGCAGGCTGGTGTCAGCAATGCACTTGTCGACCGGCATCAGCGGCATGGGAGCTATCTCTACGCCTTTCTGTCCGGCCGGAGGAAGCAGGGTACTATCCTTGAGAGCATATTTGGGACGGATGATCACCTTGACGTAAAGCATTCCCGGCTTGTGTTTGACGACTTTTGTTATCTCTTCGCCTATTCTACGGTATAAAGACAAGTCTACGCCTTTCGGTTCTATTGTATCGGTTTCCAATACGGGCAAGTCCTCTATCATTTTGCGGTTCTGACGATTTCGTTTTACGTCTTCCACCGATTCCTTCTCAATCTTTTCCACAGCCTCGTCCCGCTTTTCTTCCGCCTGCTGCCGGAGTCCGGAAAACTCGTCGGCAAAGAGATCTGGCATATTAGGATCATATACGCGAAGTTTCTCCGATTTACGACCAAAGAGCTGACGGTTCAGCCATGCGACCTGAGCCGTCAACTCCTTGATACGTTCCTGCAGATTTTTTATCTGTTCGGATTGATTCTTATTAGTAGTAGACAATGAGGCTATAGAGGCATTCAGCCCTTCTATCGTCTTGAGTAAAATTTCTTTTTCTTCCATTGTCTATACTTCTTTTAATGATGTAAATATACTAATTAACAGTGAATTATGCAACAATATCCAAAGTTTACTCACATAAAAACATGTTATACATGGTATTCCTTACGTTCGGCTCTTAACCGCCGGAGCCTCTGTTCCGGGTTTTCCTGTATTCCTTCAACCATCATCACCAGATCGCGCCACTCCATGGGATAGCTGTTTGATTTGGGATCATACTCCGGCAACTTGAAGCGACCGGCCTCCAGACGTTTTACATACATTACCATACCTCCGTCTTCGGCATGAAGGAGTTTCATTAGCCTGCGGCTGGAACCGATGAAGATGAAGACATCACCGTTCCTCACTTCACTGTTCATTTTCTCATGTACCACTCCGCATAGCGAACTGATACCCTTGCGCATATCTGTCCTGCCAGGACACAGGAAGTAGCGCATCGTGTCGTTCAGGTTAAACATGACCGTTTCGAAGACTTTGGGTAAATATTTCCTTCAGCAAATCTTCAGAACCGCTCCCGAAGTGGGCACGAAGTCCATTGGGAAACAGCAGCGCAACACCATGCGGCAATTGTTCTTCTTGGGAAGACTCCGTAAATGCCTGTTTAAAACTGATAGGAGCCAACTCGTGTTTGATACTGCTCCTGTCAACGGAACATTTTCTACGCCAGTAGTGATAGGTTGAATAACTTACACCTATCTGTTGAAGGTACGACTTCAACGGCAGCTCGCTTTGTTGCACCTGCAATTCTAATTCTTCAAATTCTTGTCTGTTCATAATAATTGAGGTTTGATTGTATTCACTGCCGCAAAGCTACAACCAAACCTCAAAATGTAAAAGGTGCATTTCTTCGAATGCTTACCGAAAAAAGACTTCTATCTTTTATTTCAGTTCCAGAGTAATGATTGATTTGGCCGGAAGAGTGATCTTCAAACCATCCTTAGTAAGTTTGGCACCCTTGAATTCAACCGGTACCACTACATCCGGATGTTCGAATGAATTATAATCTGTAACATTCTTTGAAGTCAGGATTCTTCCTGTTACGCTCTTGGCCTTGATTCCGCCCAGATCCAACGTTACTTCCTGCTCTTCCTTCAAGTCGATATTCGACATGGAAACATGTACCACACCGTCCTTGTTACGTGAAACAGTTGCACTTACAACCGGAACGATACGGTCGTCACGCACAATCTTCCGTTCACATTTCAGGTCGACAGGCAGATAAGTCGCATCCTGATGCACATTATACATCTCAAATACATGATAAGTCGGGGTCAGCACCATCTTGTCGTCCTTGGTCAGAATCATGGACTGGAGCACATTGACCACCTGGGCAATATTCGTCATTTTGATACGGTCTGTATAACGGTGGAAAACATCCAGAGTCATGGAAGCTACAAAAGCATCGCGCAATGTATTCTGCTGGTACAGGTGTCCTTTAATGGTTCCCGGCTCTTCATCCCACCAGGTTCCCCATTCGTCTACCATCAGACCGATCTGTTTTTCCGGATCATATTTGTCCATGATGGCAATATGACGTTTCAGCACATCTTCAATTTCCAGACACTTGCCGATAGTCCAGTAATAGTCATCATCGGTAAACTTAGTTGCCGATCCTTTACTTCCGGTCCATCCGGTAACGGTATAATAATGTAAAGAAATACCGTCCATACGGTGTCCTACATTCTTCATCAACACTTCGGTCCAGTCATAATCATAGTCACTGGCACCACTTGCAATCTTGAAGAGCACATTACCGTCGTAATTACGGCAATAGGTGGAATAACGACGGTACAGATCGGCATAATATTCCGGACGCATGCTACCGCCACATCCCCAACTTTCGTTTCCTACCCCCCAGTATTTCACTTTCCAAGGTTTTTCACGTCCGTTTTCCTTACGGAGCTTCGCCATCGGGCTGCCCTGTTCGGCCGTGATGTATTCTACCCATTTAGCCATTTCCTCTACACTACCGCTACCTACGTTACCGCTTATATAAGGTTCACACCCCAGCAGTTCACAGAGGTTCAGGAACTCATGCGTACCGAAGCTGTTGTCTTCCACGGTACCTCCCCAATTGTTGTTGACCATACGCGGACGTTTGTCACGGGGACCGATACCGTCGCGCCAATGATATTCATCGGCAAAACAGCCTCCCGGCCAGCGCAATACAGGCACCTTCAATTTCTTCAACGCCTCCAGTACATCCGTACGGTATCCCTGAACGTTCGGAATAGACGAGTCCTCTCCTACCCACAAACCTCCATAAATACAGGTTCCCAGATGTTCTGCAAACTGACCATAAATCTCTTTATTGATAATGTTCTTTCCCTGGTCCGGGTGAACTGTAACCGAAACTTCTTGCTGAGCAAAAAGCGGCATAGCGGCAAAAAATGCCAATCCCAAAATGGTGTTTTTCATTTCTTTATTTTTCTGTTTGGTTAGTATTGTAAAGTTACGGGATACACTATGTAACCTCTAAAAACACTTCAAGTGCGAAATTAACAATTTTATCCGAGATTCGGATAAAAACCGGTAGTTTTTCACCCGTCTTTACTGTTTTCTGTAAAAATGCTCCCGATCATTTCAGGATTACGTGAAACAATCGGGAGCAATAATCTACATTTATGCAATCTTATATACTACAGTATTCTGTAATACCAGCGACTTGTTATGTGCAAAAAAGACTACTCCGCCGGTCGGAGCCTGAATCTCCATAAGGACCTGACCGGTGTAAGGATCGATGACAGAAGCCATCACTTCCCCCTTCTTCACTACATCGCAAGCGTATTTCATCTTATACAAGATACCCGAAACGGGAGTTTTCACCGGGACCAGCTCTTCCTCATCCAGCAGACGTGAATTATAATCCGGGCTGCCGTAGTCAGTATAGTCTACCAGCCCCGTGCGCTGCATAAAACGGAAAAGCGTATGGATACAGTCGGTCACCGTTTTTCCTTCCACCGTATCATTCCCCCCGCTATAGATAGAGAAGGCTTTTGTCCCCCAGATCTGCCAATTGTAATTGAGTAAAGTCGTATCAAAAGGCAAAGGTTTGTACAGGCAGACAAACGGAAGGCCGAACAGAGTTGCAACAGACGCATCTTCATAGCCGGTCCGGGTAATCCGTACATGAGGCACAAAATCTCCCGGAATATAGAAACTGGCCAACTGGATGCCGTAGGTATACCCCTGGATAGCTTCAAAAAGGGCGGCGGCTATACGCTGGGTCGTCTCTCCCTGGTCATAGCCCGGAAACATACGGTTTATGTCTGTATTATCCATGGCCCAGAAACGTTTTTCTATATTCATAGAGAAAGGATTGACAGAAGGGACAACCAGAATTTCATGTCCGGGAGCCAGTCGGCCTTCTTTCTCCAATGCAGCCAACCGGCATACAGTCTGTGAACAGATGTATTGCTGCTGTATCTCGTTACCACGCATGGCGCCTACTAGAGCAAGGCTCTTTTCACCTTCTCCGAAACGGAATCCCTGAATGCGGAAAGTGTCACGGAAAGGAGATTCCATGCTGAAGATAATTTCATTTTTCATATCAGTCGTTTATAATTGATGAATACGTGCCAGGAGTGAACCCTGATAGACTATCGGATAAGCACGGAGGGTAAAAAGCAGCCCCCGGGTAGTCGCCTCAACAGACTGAAGGATTTCTCCGGTCAGCGGACTGACTATTTCTCCTATTTTCTCTCCCTTTTCCACAATCATGTTATTCTTGATTTCGGTAAGGAAAACTCCGGAAGCATCCGCATTGATGAAGTTCACCTGATTGCCCACGGAGACAGTAGGAGCAGACACTGAGATATTCCCGGGTGCTTCGGCCCAGACTCCCATGGCATGCATCAGGTTCAGGATACCATTCACCAACCGGTTTCCATAACCGTGGTTAATACGCATGCCCACTCCCATTTCCACCACCAGAGTAGGGGTACCGATACTGTTCAGCGAATGCGCCAGCGTAGACTCCAGTACCGTAGCGGCTTCGTGTACCCAGATGAAATCCACATCCAGCAGCTTGGCATAAGGAACCAGTTTATCCGCCGTCTGCACATTAATGCGTACCTGCGGAATCTCACGTAAAAAAATATTGCTTGAATGGATATCGATCACCATATCTGCCCCTTGTAAATCGTGTATAAGGGTATAGGCCACCTGTTCTGCCATTGTCCCTTCCGGATTGCCGGGAAAAATACGGTTCATATCCAGATCGAAACCGGGAATTCCCCGTGTAATGGAATCGATACCCATCGGATTCAACGCCGGATAGATTTCCAACGTACCATCCAGTTTATCCAGGTTCTGCTGTACAATCTGATTCAGCCGGAAACAGACATACTGGCCTTCCAGCTCATCGCCGTGAGTCCCGGTTACGACACAAATACGTCTGGCAGAATTTCCATGGCTGATTACATTCTTCCTGATCAACAACCGCTCATCAACAGGTAGAGCGGTAGATACCACTGTCTTTATCATATTTCTTCTACTATTACTCGGATTTCTGTCTGCTGTGTGGCGTTACCGGTAAAAACGCCACGATTGACCCGGCAATCCATGGCATCACGTCCATGAGCCAACTTGATGTAGCCATATTCTATCAACCGGTTGTTTGTCGGGTCTATTCCTTTCCACTCACCGTTTACAAGCACTTCCACCCAGGCATGGGTTACTCCTGTGCCCTGCATGAAACCGTTTACATAACGGGCAGGGATACCACAGGCACGACACAGCGCAATCAATATATGCGCATAGTCCTGGCATACACCTTTCCGCTGGCTGAAGGCATCCATAGCCGTAGTATCAACCTGTGTACTGCCCGGTGAATAGCACATATAACCATATATCCTTTCGGCTAGCATCATGGCACAATCCAGCGGGTCATTTCCCGACTTGTCCACATCGGCTATAAATTCTTTCATGGAATCGGATAATCCGGTAAGCGAAGACTCTACCCGGAAGACATATCCCGGCGTAGATTCCGGAATGCTGTAAGGCTTAAGTTTCGCCTCACCGCTACTGACAAAAATAAAGGCATCATGGGCCTCTGTCCGGCTACCGTATTGAAGCGGGTTTCCCCAGGCATCGGCTCCGTAAATGACATAATCCGCCGGATGCAGGAACATGTCCCTTTTTTCTACCTGCTGACACGCATTTACGCACGGCATACACCTCAGACTAAAGAAATGTCCGGTTACAGGAGAGCTGAAATGTATGATTGTCTGATAATTATATAAGTATTTCTTTACAATCATGGCTTCATTATATTCAATCTTTACAGCAAGACAAGATGGTTGAGATATTTAAGTACGGTAGCTTTATACTGCAAATTGGAACAGTCATAAGCATCCTCTTTCAGCAAATCATCCAGATGTTCCAGAATCATCTGGTCAAAAATACCTTCCTCCGTTTCTGCACAAAGTTTCAATGATTCGTATGCTTCCTGTATGCGATAAAAAGGATAATCAAAGCGGATGTGCATGTCCATATTTTCCACCAGCTTGCCTATCCGCAGAAAATTACGTACCCGTTCATCGAAAACCCGTTCGTCTACCGACCCCCAGAAAGCCAGCAGATAATCGGTTATCGGCTGAAGATCCGTGATATTCCCATCCTTTTTCTCGGCAGACTTACGGATATATGCCAGGGAAAGCTCGACATACGAAAGTGTCTCGCTCATGATTTCTTCACGCAGGACAATGGCGTTGTCATTGGCTGCCATCAGTCCTGACACCAGAGAACAGGGATTCTTGTCATCATACATATACCCCATCCGGAAACTTTCCATATCCGGATACGGATTGCTGGTATCCAGCTTCTGATAATATTCCTCGTACTCCTTAGGCTCACCGTCAATCATCTTGTCGTAATAACGGCGCAAAAGATGAAGGCTGATATAAACTCTTTCTGTATAGCGGCCTAACCAATAAAGACGGTTGGCTTTAATGGCTGAAATAGCATTGCATGTAATCATATAATATTGTTTTTTTAATGTCTGTATCCAGTTATCTGTTTCCTACACTCGGAACCATTTATTTCTCCATTACCCATGTATCCTTGAATCCTCCTCCCTGCGAAGAATTCACTACAAATGAATTCGGGTTACGTGAAAAACGCGTCAGCCCGCTTTTCCATACCCGGGTCTGTTTACCGGAAATAACGAAAGCACGCAGGTCGGCTTTTCTTTCCACCCGCTCATCACCCTCCTGGATTTCCAGATCCTTGAAGTCTATCACTTCCTGTGCAATCCAACGCCTTGGATCATCAATGATCAGTTGCTTCAGTTCCGACAGCTTTTCGGGAGAAAGGTCGCGCCCGAATACCACTCCATACCCACCGGCTTCACTGACATCCTTAATGACAAGCTTGGCTATATTATCCAGAATATACTGATAATCTTCTTTATAATATGGAAGATAAGTGGGTGCATTCTGAAGGATAGGCTTTTCATTCAAATAATACGTAACCATCTTAGGCACAAAATAATAGATACCTTTATCATCAGCCACGCCATTACCCAATGCATTGACCACCGCCACATTACCCTTGCGATAGGCCTGCATGAGATGAGGAATCCCCAATAAAGAATCCGAATTAAAAGCAAGCGGATCCAAATATTCATCACTGACACGGCGATAGATACATCCTACCTGCTGTTTTTCCTTATACAACCCCATGTAGTAGACAATATCGTTTTCCACTATCAGATCGCCCGGAAAAGCCAAGGTAGCCCCCGTCTTCTCTGCCAGATACGAATGTTCGAAAAAAGCTGAATTATAACGTCCGGGAGTCAATATGACAGAAATCCCCCGTCCGTCATTCACATAATCCATCATGTCTTTCAGCAAATTGCTGTAATCGCGATTGTCGGCTACGGCATTTTCCTGAAAAGTCTGTGGAGAGACCTTCCGGGTTATGGTACGTGCTATCATCGGATAAGAAGCTCCGGAAGGGATACGCAAGTTATCTTCCAACACGAACCAACGGTTGTCCTTCGCCTGGACCAGATCAATACCCGATATGTGGGAATAAATGTTATGCATAGGAGAAATTCCCTCGCACTCAGGAGTATATCCCTTGGATGAATAAATAAACTCTGCAGGTATGACACCATCCTTTATGATATTTTTCTCATGATAAATATCATATAAAAATAAATTCAAAGCATTGACGCGCTGTATAAGTCCCCTTTCCAGATAACTCCAGTCATCTTTGGTAATTACCCTCGGTATAGCATCAAAGGGAAACAGCTGTTCTTTAAAAACCCCGTTCTTATACACCCCGAAACGAACTCCGAAACGTTCCATCCATTTGTTCACCGCATCACGGTTCTCAATTATTTTATCCATATCTTACCTTTTTAAATTATACCTTATCCAACTTTCTGGCTCAAACTACATTTGGATGATGCTTGTCCAAACGAGAAAACCTTTTTGCTTATTTTTTTCTTGTAAAATTACAACTTTTGACTTTAAAGGCAATATATATTATATCATTTTATTATAATATTACGTAAAAACCAACCACTACAAAGTTATATCCGCAAATATATAAATAAAAAGATATAAAAACAACAAAATAAATAACAAAATGAAACAAGAGCATGTTTTCTGTTTTCTTCACATAATGACTAGAATCACATTCATAACAGAATCTTTTCAGGAAACAACAAGCAACCATTGCCGACAATGAACCGGCAATGAAGCTACTGAAGAATCAAAGATCTGACTCTTACTGATACAATTTAAATATGAAGAAGCGCATCATGGAAAATTTACTATTCCGACAAGAATCTCACATGCGCAACGAATCCGCCCCCGGTTACAGCAGACTCATGCAAGAGGTAAACCGGCAGGCGTATATCAAAAAGATAATATAATATAATGTATAGGAAAAGAATGTTCCGGTTCAAACCGGCTGTGTCACGTTCGTGCATACCCCGAAACCTTATGGAGACATGCCCGACTAAATGATCAGTCCAGCTGATGGAACTGCTCTATCAAAGAAGTTATATTGGCAGTAAACAGACGGGCAGAAATGGCAAGCAGAATAATGCCAAAGAATTTCCGTATCACATAAATTCCGCCTTTACCCAGCAGGCGTTCCACACGGTCGGTTAGCTTCAGAACAATATAAACCCATATCATATTCAACAACAGGGCTATCAGAATATTGATCGGCGCATATTCGGCCCGCAACGACAGCAGGGTAGTAAAGGCACCGGCACCGGCCAGCAACGGGAACACCAACGGAACCAAGGTCGCCTCCTTGATAGGTCCTGTATTCTTGAAAATCTCAATGTCGAGAATCATTTCCAGTGACAACAGAAATATGACGAAAGCACCGGCAACGGCAAAGGATGCGATATCGACCTGGAAGAGCCTTAAAAGCATATCGCCCGCATAAAAAAAGCCCACCAGCAAAACCGCGGCAATCAACGTAGCCTTAATGGCATTTACTGAACGGCCTTTCTGCTTTAAATCCAGAATGATTGGTATTGAACCGATTATATCAATGACAGCAAACAATACAATAAACGCACTCGCCAACTCCTGAAAATCAAACTTTCCCATAATTTCCAAAACAATTAAGTCTATTTCAGATACAAAGTTATACAATTTTTAAACATCTGCAAGATATTACAACCTTTATCAGACGGTAAGAAACGATAAAAAAGGTAAAAGGCAAAACATTTATCGAATTATTAACTAACTTTGTATGTTAAAATATAACTTAATAAAGTTAAATACGTATGGAAGTAACAATGTATGATAAACTTTTACTGCTTCCTCTTTTTCAAGGTCTTGGCAAAGAAGACTTTACAGCTATACTGGAAAAAGTAAAACTACATTTTCAAAAATATGGTCCTGGAGTCTGCATTGCACATCAGGGTGATACATGCAGGAACATCATATTCGTATTGAAAGGTGAAATACACTCCGAATCGACCGACAGCCAACATGGATATACCCTTGAAGAGACATTCACAAGTCCACATGTCATCGAACCTTATTCCCTGTTCGGGATGCACCCCCAATATACCGCATCCTATTACACGAATACAGACACCAACATTGTAACGGTAGACAAATCCTATATTTTGTCGGAGCTCAGCAAGTATCAGATATTCCAACTGAATTATCTGAATCTCCTGAGCAACCGTGCCCAGACAATTTACCGCAAGCTCTGGAACGCCCATATAGGAAACACATACGAAAAGATTGCCAACTTCCTCCAGTTGCGCTGCACAAATCCTACAGGGAAAAAGATCCTGCATATACGGATGGAAGACCTGGCATCTCTGATTGACGACACACGCATCAACGTTTCCAAGGTTTTGAATGAATTAAGAGACAATGAACTGATCACATTAAGCCGGAAAGAAATCTACATTCCGGCACTGGAAGAAGTTATCAAATACGTAAAAAACTTAAACTGACCGCTTATGCAAAATCCATTTCTGGAACCTTATGATACTCCCCACGGAACTGTTCCGTTCAATAAAATCCGGCTTTGCGACTACGAACCGGCTCTACGTGAAGGAATGCGCCAAGAAGATGAAGAGATCAAGGCCATTACAGAAAATCCGGAAGCTCCGACTTTCGCCAATACACTGCTGGCACTGGAACATGCCGGAAAACTGCTTGACCGTGTCACGACTGTCATGTTCAACCTGATGAGTTCGGAAACCTGCGATGAACTGGATGCCATAGCCGAAAAAATGATGCCGGAACTGTCAGAACACGGGAATAACATCAACCTGAACGAAAAACTGTTCCAACGCGTCAAAACGGTTTATGAGGAGCGTGACAAGCTGACACTGACAGCCGAAGAACGCCGTCTGCTTGAAAAGACATACGACGGATTTGTCCGTAACGGGGCCAACCTGAACGATACGGATAAAGTCACTTTCAGGAAAATCACAATGGAACTGAGTAACCTGACCCTACGCTTTTCACAGAACCACCTGAAAGAAACCAACAGCTACGAAATGTTGCTGACCGATCCGGAACAACTGAAAGGATTGCCGGAAAGCGCCGTTGAAGCGGCTGCACATACCGCCAAGGAAAAAGGAAAGGAAGGATGGATCATCACCCTACAGGCACCCAGCTATGTTCCGTTCATGAAATACAGTGCAATACGTGACCTGCGCAAACAACTCTACATGGCATACAATACCCAATGTACCCATGAAAACGGACAAAATAACATCGAAATTGTAAAACAGCTGGTAAACCTGCGTATGGAAGTGGCACAGCTGCTCGGATTCAGCGACTACGCCGATTATGTGCTCCGCAAACGGATGGCAGAAAACAGCGGGCATGTCTATCACCTGCTCGACCAGCTGCTGGATGCTTATACACCTGCTGCCCTCAAGGAAGTGGAAGAAATACGCACACTGGCACGCAAAACCGAAGGGGAAAGTTTTGAACTGATGCCGTGGGATTTCTCCTATTATGCAGAAAAGCTGAAAAATGAAAAATTCAACCTTGACGAGGAGGCTCTAAGGCCATATTTTGAACTGAGCCGTGTAGAAAAAGGCGTGTTCGGTCTAGCCACCCGACTTTACGGAATCACCTTCAAGGAAAACAAAGACATTCCAGTCTATCACCCCGATGTAAAAGCCTACGAAGTATTCGACAAGGACGGTAGTTACCTGGCTGTACTTTATACTGATTTCCATCCCCGTGAGGGAAAACGTTCGGGAGCGTGGATGACCAGTTACAAAGAACAATGGATTGATGACAACGGACATAATAGCCGGCCGCATGTCTCAGTAACCATGAACTTCACCAAACCGACAGCTGAAAAACCGGCCTTACTGACATTCTCGGAAGTCAACACTTTCCTGCATGAATTCGGACATGCCCTACATGGAATGTTCGCCAACACCCGGTTCCAATGCATGAGCGGAACCAATGTGTATTGGGATTTTGTAGAACTCCCGTCGCAAATCATGGAAAATTTTGCAATAGAAAAAGATTTTCTTAATACATTTGCATGTCATTATCAAACAGATGGAGCCATACCAGCCGATCTGTTGCAACGCATTGTAGATGCATCGAACTTCAACGTTGCCTATGCGTGCCTGCGCCAGGTTAGCTTCGGATTGTTGGATATGGCTTGGTATACCCGCCAGACTCCTTTTGAAGGTGACGTCCGCAGCTATGAACGGGAAGCCTGGAAACGTGCCCAGGTACTGCCACAGGTGGAAGATACCTGCATGAGTGTCCAGTTCGGCCATATCATGTCGGGCGGATACTCTGCCGGATATTACAGTTATAAATGGGCAGAAGTTCTGGATGCCGACGCCTTTTCGGTCTTTAAGGAAAAAGGAATCTTCAATACCGAAGTGGCGCAATCCTTCCGTGACAACATCCTGTCTAAAGGAGGCACGGAACATCCGATGGTTCTGTATAAACGCTTCCGCGGACAGGAACCGACTATTGACGCTTTATTAAAACGAAACGGAATCAAATGATAAACCAACGATATGAAAAACTATATATTTTCTATTCTGGCCGTCATCTCCCTGCTATGTTGCAGCTGCCAAAGTGATAACATAAATGAAATTTTTGCCAGCGGACAAATCTGGCACTGGAGCGGATCATATGACACCTCCAACTGGAAGGATGAAAACAAGTTCACCCCCACCCTTACCAAAGATGAAGTATCCCAGATCAACAAGAATCAGGAAGTTTATACCATCCAATTCCAGAATGACGGGACTGTAACCGGCAAAGGGGATGCTATCACAATCGAAGGAAAATGGAGTGCCAACGGTGACGACAACAGTTTTTCTATTAAAATAAAGTCAGACAGAACTCCTACCGGACTGGACCGGACTTTTTTCAATGAAATCAGCGACGCGAAGTTCTACCGGGGTGATTCCAAGACAATCAGACTGTTTAATCTCAACAAAAATCATTATATCCAATTTTACCCGGTAGGGTTCAGAGATTGAAAAAGCTATGGAAACAAACAACAAACAAGAAACACTTGACCGCCGCTATATGCGTATGGCTACCATTTGGGCAGAAAATTCCTATTGCATACGACGTAAGGTAGGTGCCCTGATCGTAAAGGACAAGATGATCATTTCCGACGGTTTCAATGGAACTCCATCCGGATTTGAGAATGTATGTGAAGATGAAAACGGGGTGACCCACCCCTACGTGCTCCATGCTGAAGCCAACGCCATAACCAAAATAGCCCGTTCCAGCAACAGCAGTGAAGGAGCTACCCTGTATGTTACGGCTTCACCATGCATCGAGTGTGCCAAACTGATTATACAGGCAGGCATAAAACGAGTAGTATATGCCGAAAAATACCGTTTGGAAGACGGACTCAATCTACTCAGACGCGCAAATATCGAATTGGTCTACTTAAACCCAAACGAATAAGAATATGACAACAAATAACAAGAACCGACTTATGCCATTCCTGCTTGCCATATGTATGGTGGCAGGTATCCTCATAGGAACATTTTACGCCAATCATTTTTCGGGCAATAAATTAGGCATTATCAACACCTCGTCAAATAAACTGAATGCATTGTTACGCATCATCGACGACCAATATGTTGATTCTGTCAACATGGCCGACCTGGTAGAAGATGCGATGCCTCAGATTCTGGAAGAACTTGATCCGCATTCTTCTTATTTCTCCGCTAAAGACCAGGAAGCGGCCAATGCCGATTTGAAAGGAAGCTTCAGCGGTATTGGTATTCAGTTCACGATTCAAGATGATACCATTCATGTAAATAATGTAATTGCCGGAGGCCCTTCCGAAAAAGTAGGTCTTATGGCAGGTGACCGTATTGTAGAAGTGAATGATACAGCCTTTGTAGGCAAGATTGTTACAAACCAGGAATCCATGCGCCGCCTGAAAGGAGAAAAAGGAAGTAAGGTCAAGATAGGTGTGTATCGTCCCGGAGAAAAAGGAATCCTACATTTTACCATTGTCCGCGGAGATATCCCCGTACAGAGTATTGACGCCACCTACATGATCAATGACAAATTCGGCTATGTCAAGATCAACAAATTCGGTGAAACCACTTATCCGGAGCTACTGGTAGCACTGGCCAAATTGAATCAAAAGAACTGTGAAGGACTGATTATCGACCTGCGTGGCAATACCGGCGGATATATGGCCGCTGCTATCCAGATGGTAAACGAATTTCTTCCGAACAACCGCCTGATAGTATATACGGAAGGACGTAAATCCCCTCGTCAGGATTATGCTTCTAACGGAACAGGAAGTAGCCAGAAATTACCGCTGGTTGTTCTGGTCGACGAAGGGTCTGCATCGGCCAGTGAAATTTTTGCCGGTGCCATCCAGGACAATGACCGCGGTACCATCATCGGACGCCGTTCGTTCGGTAAAGGGTTGGTACAACAGCCTATCGAATTTAGCGACGGTTCTGCCATCCGCCTGACAATAGCCCGCTATTATACCCCGTCTGGCAGATGCATCCAGAAGCCTTATGCCAAAGGAAATGATGCCGAATATGAAATGGATATCATCACACGATATGAGCACGGTGAATTCTTCTCGGCCGACAGTATCAAGCAGAATAAGGAAGAAACCTATTATACCAGTATCGGACGTCCGGTATATGGTGGAGGTGGCATTATGCCGGACATATTTGTACCACAAGACACTACGGGCATGACTTCCTATTACCGTATGGCGGTAACCAAAGGACTGATAGCCAGATTCTCACTGGACTATACCGACAAGAACAGAAAAGTTCTGCAGGAATACTCTACCCCGGAACAGATGGAAGCCTACCTGAAAAAACAGAACCTGTTGGAAAAATTCGCATCATATGCCGAAAAAAGAGATCTGAAACGCAGAAATATTCTGATGTACAAGTCCAAAAAAATACTGGACGAAGCTTTATACGGCAATATTATCTATAACATGCTGGGGATGGAGGCTTACCTGCAGTACATGAACCAGTCGGACAATACTGTTCTGAAAGCTGTAGAAGTCCTTGAGAACGGTGATTCATTCCCGAAAGCCCCCCAAAAAAAATGACGACAGAACAATAACAAATCCACATACCGGAATCCTTTTTTCTTCAATCGGAAACAAGGATTCCGGTATTTCCATATAATAATATTACTCTATGACAGTTACCAAAAAAGAATTGCGCCGTTATATTGCAACACAGAAAAAAGCTTATACACAGAAAGAGCTGGAAGAATATTCCAGCCAACTCCTGCAACAGATAGAACAGCTCGACAGATTCCGTCAGGCGACTTCCATCCTGCTCTACTATTCACTCCCCGACGAAGTGCAGACCCAAAAATTCATAGATAAATGGAGCCGTGAAAAAGAAATCATTCTTCCGGTAGTCAAAGGAAATGAACTGGAACTGCGGAAATATACGGGAAAAGATAACCTCACAAAAGGCAGTTTTGGGATAGAAGAACCCGGAGGAGAACCTCTTTCCGATTATGGAAGGATAGATCTGGCACTCATACCCGGAGTCGGCTTCGATGCCCAAGGGAACCGTTTGGGAAGAGGAAAAGGATACTACGACCGCCTACTCCCCAAACTGAAAGCATACAAAATAGGGATCTGTTTCCAGTTTCAGGTACAGGAATATATCCCCGCCGAACCGTTTGACATGGTAATGGATGAAGTTTGGAGTGAAAAGGGACGAATCAGTAAAATACAATTTTGACTATAACCTGTGCCCCCACCCTGGCATTCAAGTTTCTCAACAATACCTCCCTGCTCATCATCAGCTCCTGACGTAGAACAGACGACGACAATTGTACATAAAGAGTCTGGTTCTTTATATACAGATTGGTTGTATAACGGTAAATGGCAGGACCGACCACATCTTTCCATGCGTCAATCAACCTGTATTCATTCAACGGAGTCTCCAGTCCTTCCTGACGGAGAAGCCGGCGGATCACATCACCTATATGTTCCGTATTATCACGTTTCATGCTTCAATTTCCTGTATACGTTCATGAACTACACCGTCGGTAACTTCAAAAACTTTATAATCACCATCAATCTTCTTCAGAATCTTGTCCAGATGATCCCGGTTGGTATCCGTAACAAAAATCTGACCAAAGCTGTCACCCGCCACCAGCTTGACAATCTGTTCCACACGCGAAGCGTCAAGTTTGTCGAAAATATCATCCAGCAAAACAATCGGAGTAGTCCGGCTTCCCGTCCGTTTCAAGAACTCGAATTGAGCCAGCTTCAATGCAATCAGATAAGTCTTGTTCTGCCCCTGAGACCCTTCCCGCTTGATTGGGAACTCACCTAATTCCATTACCAAATCATCCTTATGAATCCCTTTGGTTGAATATCCCAAAATACGGTCACGCTGGCGTGATTCCTTCAACAGATCCAGCAAACCTCCACGTTCGGCATGTGACTCATAACGAAGACTGACTTCCTCCTGATCCTGAGATATATAAGAATAGTACGACTGGAACACAGGGATAAATTCATCAATAAATGCACGACGTTTATGATACACAATCTCACCGCTGGCAGCCATCATTTCCTCCCATACCGTCATCAATTCCTCCTCAGGCTCCATATCCGCCTTCAGCAAAGTATTACGCTGCAAAAGTGCCTTGTTATAGCGGATCAAGGCATCCAGATACTCCCGGTCAAACTGAGAAATCACCACATCCATGAAACGGCGGCGTTCCTCACTCCCCCCAGCAATCAACCAGGAATCGGCAGGAGAAACCATCACCAACGGAATCAGACCGATATGGTCCGACAAACGGCTGTATTCCTTTTTATTACGTTTGAACTGTTTCTTCTGACGCCTTTTCAAACCACAATAGACTTCTTCCGGATCACCCTGATCCGTTTCGTAAAAGCCCTGCAAAACAAAAAAATCACGCTCATGAAGAATATTTTGGGAATCTATCGGATTAGTGGCGCTTTTACAGAATGAAAGATAATAGACCGCATCCATCAGATTAGTCTTTCCCATACCATTTTTACCTATAATACAGTTCATTTTAGGAGAAAAACTCAGTTCCGCCTGTTCCAGATTCTTATAGTTCAATATTGAAATGCGTTTCAACCACATAAACAAAATCTTAATTTGAGACTACAAAAATAGCAATAAAAGCAGGATAGCTAAAAAAACATGCTTTCAAATTTCGTTTATAACTATAAATAAATTACTTTTGCTGACCGAAAAGTTTCACTCAAGAAATAATAAATACTAATATAAAATGGCAGAACAAAAACACACTCATGATCCATTGAATGTAGACGAAGCACTCTCTGCTTCAGAATCATTCCTTTTTAAGTACAAAAACGTTTTGATCGGTATCGTAGTAGCAATCGTAGTGATTGTTCTGGGTACATTCGGTTACAGACATTTCATCAGTGAACCTAATGAACAAAAGGCTTCCGAAGCCCTCTTCAAAGGTGAAGCATATTTCGGCAATGACCAGTATGAAATAGCATTGAAAGGTGATAGCCTTGGTTACAAGGGATTCTTGAAAATAGCAGACGAATTTAGCAGTACCGACGCCGGAAACTTAGCCAATGCCTATGCAGGACTTTGTTACGCTCAATTGGGGAAATATGAAGAAGCCCTGAAATACCTGGACAAATTCAGTGCAGACGACTACATGGTTTCTCCGGCAATTTTGGGCACTATGGGTAATTGTTATGCAGAATTGGGACAACTGGACAAAGCTGCAGCCACACTGCTGAAAGCTGCTGATAAAGCAGACAGCCAGTCATTGAGTCCGCTGTATCTGCTTCAGGCAGGACAAATTCTGGAAAAACAAGGCAAAAATGCCGAAGCAGTTGAAGCCTACACCAAAATTAAGAATAAATACGGAAATTCCATGCAGGCTTACGATATTGACAGATATATTGAACGTGCGTCAATTAAATAATAAAGGAGACCTTGCAATAATCAGGATCAGACTTTAAAAAAATTGAGCAAACGAAGAATCTTGTAATCTTCCTTTTGTGTAGGTCACGCAAAAGCATTTTACCGGATTCTTCGTTTTTTTATACCGCTATTTACATTTACAATAAAGACATTAATCCATTAAAAATTATTCATTATGGCAACAGCATTTCATAACCTCTCCGATTACGATTTCAATTCAGTTCCAGACGCTTCACAGATGCGCTTTGGTATCGTCGTTTCCGAATGGAACCATAATATTACCGGCCCGTTGCTGGAAGGTGCGGTAAAGACATTAAAAAGACATGGTGCAAAGGATGAAAATATTCTGGTGGCCACTGTGCCTGGCAGTTTCGAGTTGACCTTCGGATCTGCACAGATGATAAAAAGCGGTAAAGTAGATGCAGTCATTGCTTTAGGCTGTGTAGTCCGCGGTGACACTCCCCATTTTGATTATGTCTGCGCCGGAACAACCCAAGGTATAGCCCAGCTGAACGCAACTACTGACACTCCAGTCATTTACGGCCTGATTACCACCAACAACATGGAACAGGCAGAAGAACGTTCGGGAGGAAGACTTGGAAACAAAGGAGACGAATGTGCAGTTACTGCAATAAAAATGATTGATTTTGCTTGCAGATTAAAAAAATAGTTGTACCTTTGCATCGCAATTGAGAAAAGCACTGGCAATAGTGATAATATCAAAAGCGAACGGGCAAATACCAGAGTGGCCAAATGGGGCAGACTGTAAATCTGCTGGCTTACGCCTTCGGTGGTTCGAATCCATCTTTGCCCACTTTCCTGCGGAAGTAGCTCAGTCGATAGAGCATTAGCCTTCCAAGCTGAGGGTCGCGGGTTTGAGTCCCGTCTTCCGCTCTTATTTTGAACGGGCAAGTACCAGAGTGGCCAAATGGGGCAGACTGTAAATCTGCTGGCTTACGCCTTCGGTGGTTCGAATCCATCCTTGCCCACTTTCCTGCGGAAGTAGCTCAGTCGATAGAGCATTAGCCTTCCAAGCTGAGGGTCGCGGGTTTGAGTCCCGTCTTCCGCTCCATAAAGATCATGTATACTTTTATACATGGTCTTTTTTATTTATCCTCACAATCCTTCATGTTACATTTTTCACATCAATTATCCAAGCTGTAGGAAATAAAGTCCATGCCCGTTTATGTTATAAAGCACAAATGTACGATTCTTTTCTATATTTTGTAATATGAACAAACATAGGAGTTACTTTATGGACAATAAATGTTACATGCGGGGTAACTAAAAAAATACACTTTAATGTAATTTTGGAGTCGAAATTTTAAGGAGATGGATTGTTTTATAAATATTTTTTAATATTTTTTTACAACCTTCTAATTCTTAGAAAAGTAACAATAATATCTGTGTTTTTAATTGACATTTCAAAGGGAACAAACGCCACCCTTTAAAAAATCCAGCATTTAAAAACAAGATATTACATAATAATAAATATAAAAACTAATACTTGGCAAAACATTAAATATCATCAATCAAATAAGTCTATCAACTATAGCAGTCAGTTGTATAAGTCATTCAAAAAAACAGCTGGAATATAGCATAGATTTCAATTAGATTAAATTATTAATACGTATGTAAATTCTAATCATATAACAATAATATAACCTATGAAAAACTCTTTTAAATTACGCCCTATCGGGTTACTTTTATTGTTCTGTATGATTCCATTATGGGCATTATCGCAGAACATTACGGTAAAAGGTACCGTTAAAGATGGAAATGGAGAATCTATTATTGGAGCCAGTGTGCTTCAAAAAGGGACAACCAATGGTACCATCACAGATTTTGATGGTAATTTTAATCTAAATGTCCCCTCGCAATCAACACTCGTTATATCATTTGTCGGATATAAGACACAAGAAATTCCAGTAGCCGGAAAAACTACACTGAACGTTACATTGACAGAAGATACACAAATGCTGGATAATGTAGTAGTAGTAGGTTATGGTACACAAAAGAAAGAGGATTTGACTTCTGCTATTTCAACATTAAGCCCGACCGAAGTATTGAAATCGCCGGGTGGTATTACTGATGCATTACAAGGAAGTACCGCAGGTGTCAACGTATCAGGAGGTAAGATCCGTATCCGTGGTACAGCTTCCATCACTGGTAGCACCGATCCGTTGTGGGTTGTAGATGGTATCATCGACGCTTCAGGAAATATTCCTAACGACAATGAAATCGAATCTATCCAAGTATTGAAAGACGCCGCTTCCTGTGCCATCTATGGTGTACGTGGTGCTAATGGTGTTATCGTAGTCACTACTAAGAAAGGTGCAGAAGGAAAACCGAAAGTCAATTTCAACGCATACGCCGGTTTCGGATCTAACACAAATAAAGTAGACATGCTGAATCCATACGATTATGCAGTATATGTAAACGAACTTTATTATAATTCTTCTGATGCCGCTTCTATTGCTAACGGCTCATGGAATAAAGTCGTTCCGACAGGAGTTGCCAATCCTAGTAACCCGTTGGGTAGAACCGACTGGTGGGATGAATATTTCTGCAATACGAATTACCAGAAATATGACCTGTCTGTAAGTGGCGGTAGCCAATACGCCAACTATCGTATCGGTGCTACCCACGCCGACAATGATGACCAGATGCATAAAGAAGATATTAAAGCAGACAACATCTATGCAAACGTACAAGGTACAGTAGGACGCTTCACTTACGGAGGACGTATCTTTGCCAGCAACAGCAGAACAAGAGGCTTCAGTGGAGCTTCTCTGATGAACATGATGTTGACTCCGTCAAACCTTCCGGTATATAACGAAGACGGTTCACTCTTCCTTACCGGTAACAACGGTCGTGATGGAAACGATATGGTCAACCAGGTATGGTTCCTGAAAAATCAAAAGCTCCGCAACAATTCAATCACAGGATTAGGAAGTATATTCGGTGAAATCAAAATCTTCGACTGGTTGAAATACCGTCTGACATACACTTACTCATTTGCAAGAAACAACGATGCAACCATTGTTCCGGAACATGACTTGGGAACAGCAAACGGAAAACAGGCATACAACACACAAACAACCACAAAAGGTGGTAGCGGACATCAGATCATTGAAAACCTGTTGACTTTCGACAAGACATTCAATGGTGGTCATAACCTGTCAGGTGTATTGGGTATCGTATCAGAATCATTCGACGGATGGTCAACACAGAATGCAGGACAAAGCAATGAATATGCAGATTTCGGTCAGGAAAGCCGTTATCCGGATTATCAGACAATCGTAAGTTCACAATACAATGAAGCATACTATTCATACCTTGCCAGAGTCATGTACTCATACAACAGCAAGTATATGATTACAGCCAACTTCCGTGCTGATAAATCTTCCAAGTTCAAAGATGGTAACCGTTGGGGATATTTCCCATCATTCTCTGCCGGATGGAGAATCAGTGAAGAACCATGGATGAAAGAAGCTACATCAGGATGGATCGACAATTTGAAGATCCGTGCTACATTAGGATGGATCGGTAGTGCCAATGCCGTAGGTAGATATGACTACCAGTCAGTAGTTGAAAGCGATAACCGATATTATACATTCGGACCGAACCAGATCAATCCGGAAGGTACCGCTTCTAACGCTCCAGCTCCTTTGATTGAAAACTTCGCTAACCCTGATCTGTCATGGGAAACAACAAGAGATGCCGGTGTCGGTTTCGATTTGGATATGTTCAACAACAAGTTCAGTCTGGTATTCGACTATTATAACCGTAAGACCACAGATATGTTGCTGGCTGTACAGCTGCCTAAATCTACCGGTAATATCAACTCTGTATATATGAATATCGGTAGCATGAAGAACTGGGGTATCGAAATCGCCGCAACCTATCGTGAAAAGATCGGTGACGTCAATCTGACCATTTCACCTAACTTCTCTTTCTATCGCAACGAAGTTACCAGCTTGGGAAGTAACGCTTCATTAGCCGGAGGTTCTTGTAGCACCGGTAACGTAACAATGACTGTAGTAGGACAACCGGTTGCCCAGTTCTGGGGATATAAGACCGACGGTTTGTTCCGTACCAATGAAGAAGCTGCCAACTACGTCAACGAAAAGGGTGAACGCCTCCAGCCTTCTGCTCAGGCAGGTGACCTCAAATATGTAGATACAAACCATGACGGACAGATTACAGATGATGATAAGACATTCATCGGGTCTTCATTGCCCGACTGTTCTTTAGGTCTGAACATTACAGCCGAATACAAAGGTTTCGACTTCTCAATGTTGTGGCAAGGTGACTTCGGAAACCAGATCTACAACAACTGGAAGACTGAACTTATGGGCGGATATGCAGCCAAGAACCAGATGACCGACATGAACAACCGTTTCCGTGCTGAAGATGTAACCTTCACAACTGCAGGTGGCGAAACCATTACATTACCGGCCAATACCAATACCAACATACCACGTGCCGTATTGAACGACCCTAACGGTAACCACACTATGGCTTCAGACTACTTCATCGAAAACGGTTCTTATTTCCGTTGCAACCGTATCACATTGGGATATACATTCGACAAGAGCCTGATTTCAAAAGCCCACATCGAATCTTTACGTCTGTATGTAGGTGTCAAGAATCCGTTCACTATCACCGGTTATTCTATGTTCGATCCACAAGTACCTAACAATGGTTCTACATTGAACCGTGGAGTTGACGGAGCATTCTACTACTCTGGAGATACATACTGGGCTAACCGCGAATTCTTTGCCGGATTACAATTGACGTTTTAAATGACAATAAAATATTTTGACTATTATGAAACACATTAAAACATATATAGGTATTTGCTTAGGATCTGTATTATTGTCCTTAAGTTCCTGCCAGCCAGAAATGGATTTCGACAATCCTGCAGCAGATAGTGAAAACAGCTATTACAATACGCAAGAACACCTTATCTATGCAGTAAACGGAGCATATAACATCCTTCAAAGAGCAGGAGGATGGGCTCGTTGGATGCCGTTCATGCTTAACGCCCGTAGTGATGAATACGCTTTTACAAGTGGTGCCGCAGCCGGAGAACCGGAAACAGCCAGATTGTCACAATATAACGTAAACGCCGACCTTGGAAGTATGTCAACCACATATCAGGATATGTATGTGCTGCAATATGCCGCCAACCTGGCATTGGAAAAAATCGAAGCGAACCCGAACGGCGTCTTCAATCTTGACAATCCAGATGACAAGAAACTGTACGACCGTCTGAGAGGTGAAGCAATCTTCCTCCGCGGCTTGAGCCGGTTCTATCTGGTATATTTCTGGGGAGATGAAATTCCAGACCGTGACTATGTAACTACAGGCGGCGATGACTATCTGTTACCGCCTGCCCAACCTGGACAAATCTATCAGCGCATGATACAGGACTTCAAAGATGCATCCGAACTCCTGACCGAATGGAACTATGAAGGAACTGAAGATGAAGGACGTGCAACCAAAGGTTCTGCACTTGCCTTCCTGGCTAAAGCATACATGGCCCGTCCGATCCTCGATGGTACAGCAAAAGCCGGTGATGCTGATTGGGCTGCAGCAAAGGAAGTTCTGTCACAGATCATCAATTCAGGAAAATATTCATTGGTAGACAACTACCGTGACAACGCTACTGAAGATAACGAAAACAACTCTGAATCTCTGTTTGAAGTACAGTTCTGCCAAAGTGTTGAAACCGGTGGATTCAACCCGGCCGCTCCCGGTGATATCAACAGCTGGGTTGTAACTGGACAGAACACTATCCGTGAACTTGAAATGAGTGCTCCGAACTCTACAGAATCTGCCAGATGGTGGAACGGACAGCCTTCACTTGCCCTGTACAACGAATTTGAACGTGACGCCGACGGGAATATCATAGACCCACGTGCTTATCTGGGACTGTATATACCTGGAGGTTGCCGCTTCCTTGGAAAATCAGGAAACTGGTTGCCTTATGAACAACTGTTCTCCGGTGATGTATTCGATGAATGGCAAGGTAAATGGTTCGGATGCCGTAAATATAGCTTGGATCAAGTCAGAACCAAGGAACAGAGTGGTATCAACGACCGTCTGATCCGTTACGCAGATATCCTGTTGATGTACGCTGAATGTTGTCTGGAAACAGGAGATGAAGCAACAGCAAAAGTCTACATCCAGAAAGTACGTAACCGTGCCAACAACAATACAGAAGCCTTTAACACAACAGAAGCCGATAAAGGTAACGCATACCTGAAAGGCGGTACATTGCCTACTGTAGACGAACTGCTGCAGAGCCATCCTGTTGTAGGTAGAGTTGTCAGCGAAAACGGTGACGTAATCTGCAAAGGTATGGAACTTAATACCGTACGTAGAATTCTGAAACACGAATATTCTGTAGAACTCTATTGGGAAGGCTGGCGCTTCTTTAATCTGATGCGCTGGTATAACAACCCGAATGATCCGGACCGTGAATCTGTATTGGACAACCTGAAGAACAAGAATGCTATCCAGGTTGAACAGACAAATCTGACAGGTACACAAACATTCAATTACGAACGTCATTTACGTGTACCTATTCCATCAACGGAATTGACAACCAATACCAACATGCACGGTAATTCGGCCAACTAATGTAATATTCAACTCTTTTTAGTACAGAAAGCTGTCTCAAAAGAAATGATGAGACAGCTTTCTTAGTATATACACAGAGCTTTTACAAAATTTGCGCAATTTCAAGACGCTTATGAAACAATTTTATTTCAGCCTACTCCTATTACTTGCCTGCACAGGAAAAGCCAACTCACAGAATCCGGTTATAAACAGTGATTTTACGGCTGATCCTACTGCAAGGGTATTCAACGGGAAGATAT
The DNA here is from genome assembly GCF_900128495.1 of Bacteroides ilei. Classification (GTDB taxonomy): domain Bacteria; phylum Bacteroidota; class Bacteroidia; order Bacteroidales; family Bacteroidaceae; genus Phocaeicola; species Phocaeicola ilei. The sequence continues at coordinate 861,240 of NZ_LT635801.1, read as the reverse complement.
ACATGTATCCGTCTCATGACATTAGGAATCCTGAAGACCCATCCGACGACTGGTTCTGCATGGCCGACTATCATGTATATTCTTCTGAAAATCTGACAGACTGGACCGATCACGGAATTATTCTGGAACAGAACAATATTCCATGGGTAGAACCGAATTCCTATTCCATGTGGGCTCCCGATTGTGTATACAAAGACGGGAAGTATTATTTCTTTTTTCCTTCAAAACCCAAAGACACGAAGGGATTCTCGGTCGGTGTCGCCGTTTCCGATCATCCCGAAGGGCCGTTTTTCCCCAACTGGAGACCGATCAAAGGAATTATGGGTATAGACCCTTGTGTTCTGGTCGACAAAGACGGATCGGCTTACATCTACTGGGCAGGAAACGGATTGAGAATGGCCAAACTTAAAGACAATATGAGGGAACTTGCCTCCGAACCGGTGGAAATACAAGGACTGCCCGAAGGATTCAAAGAAGGACCTTTCGTCTTTGAAAGAGCCGGAAAGTATTACCTCACATTTCCGTGGGTAAAAGATAAAACAGAAACCTTGGCCTATGCCATGGCAGATACCCCTACCGGACCGTTCAAGTTCAAAGGCATAATAATGGATGAATCCTCTACCGGATGCTGGACCAATCACCACTCTATCGTGGAATATAACGGACAGTGGTACCTGTTCTACCATCATAACGACTATTCACCCGAATTCGACAAGAACCGTTCTGCAAGGATAGATTCGCTCTTCTTTAATGCCGACGGAACCATCCGGAAAGTCAGACCGACATTACGAGGTGTAGGCATTACAGATGCACGCATGAAAATACAGATTGACAGATACAGTGAAACAAGTAAAAAAGGGGTTACAGTTTCCTTCCTCAATGAAAAGAACAAGTTTGAAGGTTGGAAATGTACATTCAATAAAACGAATTCCTGGTTAACATACAATAAGGTCGATTTCGGACAGAAACCGGTATCGGAAGTGAAGATGCGTATCAGGTCTGCCCAGGAAGGGAGTGTCAGGATCGAAACCTCCGGGAAAGAACTGGTAAGGGTCAACATTCCTGCCAGCAAGGACTGGAGTATCATCACGGCTCCTGTAACCGGAGCACCCACCGGCATCCATGATATCCGCCTGTCTCTCCTGAAAGGTTCTTCTGTAGAAATTGACTGGATCGGTTTCGATGCCGTACCATGGTCGGAAGGCGCTTTCAACACCCGGCAATACCGGAACTTCTTTGCCGAAATGGGATATTCACAAGAAGAAATCGATGCCAAGCTCAAAGAGGTTTTCAATGAAGTATTCTACGGCCCCAACAAAATCTATTTCGAGGTAGGCGATTCCATGGCATACATCAGTGACGTAAAGAATAACGATGTCCGTACGGAAGGCATGTCTTATGGTATGATGATAGCTGTCCAATTCGACAGAAAGGATATTTTCGACCGTCTCTGGCACTGGTGCAAGAAGTACATGCAGAATCCCGACGGCATGTTCAAAGGCTATTTTGCCTGGAGCTGCAAGACCGACGGCACACGCAACTCACAAGGTCCGGCATCCGACGGAGAACTGTATTACATCACTTCCCTCATCTTCGCTTCAAACAGGTGGGGAAACGATTCGGGAATCAACTATCTGGCAGAGGCGCAGTACATACTGGACTGTTCCATGCAGAAAACGGGAATGGACTTTGTCACACCGCTGATTGACCTCGAACATAAGCTGATCACATTTACCCCCACCCGATACGGAGCCAGCTTTACAGACCCTTCCTATCACCTGCCTGCATTCTATGAAGTATGGGCCAGATGGGCACAAGACGGCAGAAGCGGATTCTGGAAAGAATGTGCCGAACGTAGCCGTGAATACCTGCACAAAAGTATACATCCTGTAACCGGACTGAATCCGGACTATAACAATTACGACGGATCGTTGCTGGGTAATAAGGGTATCATAGGAGACGCTTTCAGATTCGATTCCTGGCGTGTCCCGATGAATATCGCACTGGACTACTCATGGTCATGCTCCGACAGAAAATGGCAGCAGGAATATGGCAACAAGATACAGAACTTCCTGTACGGAAAGGGACTCTATACATTCGATGACCAGTACAACGTAGACGGAACTCCGGTAAAGGAAATCCTGTTGGGCGGGAACCGTGAGGAATACAGGAAACTGCGCCATTCACTGGGACTTGTGGCTACTTCGGCAGCCGTATCACTGACCTGCACCGACACCCGATGCTATGAATTCGCCAAACAATTATGGGAAGCCAAACATGAACCGTACGATGACGGGTATTTCGACGCTTATTACGACGGACTGTTACGGCTGTTCGCATTCATGCATCTCAGCGGAAAGTACCAGATCATATTCCCGAAAGACTAATTTTCATTATATTTAACTTTAAACCTTATACCTTTAATTATGAAACTGATATCAACTATGCTCCTGACCGGCATGATAATGGCCGGCAGTTGCCTTCCGTCGTTAGCACAGAAGACATTCAAATTTGAAGGGAACCCTCTCATTACCGACAAGTTTACGGCAGATCCTGCCCCTATGGTACACAACAACAGACTGTATCTGTATGTAGGTCACGACGAATTCTACGAAGGCCAGGATACGGCTTCGGGAGGAAAAGAGTTCAACATAACCGAGTGGCTCTGTTATTCTACCGACGACATGAAAACATGGACCGACCACGGCTCCGTACTGAAACCGACAGATTTCAAATGGGCAGTAGGTGAAGCATGGGCTTCACAGGTTGTGGAACGGAACGGGAAATTCTACTACTACACGACAGTGCAGGCAGGAGAACCTTATACCGGAAAAGCGGTAGGAGTGGCAGTAAGCGATTCACCTACCGGACCGTTTGTAGATGCGATAGGGAAACCGTTGGTCAACGACAAAATGACATCGAACGGCAAACGTGGATGGTGGAACGACATTGACCCTACCGTACTGATAGACGATGACGGGACAGCCTGGCTGTGCTGGGGTAACGGAACCTGCTTCATCGCCAAACTGAAAGACAACATGATTGAACTGGACGGTGACATAATGGTTGCCGACCTGCCCCGGTATGTAGAAGGCCCCTGGCTGCATAAAAAAGACAATCATTATTACCTCACCTATGCCTCTATGGGAAAAGGACGCGAAAACATCTCATATGCCATGGCTTCACAGATGGGGAATAAATGGGACTACAAAGGAGAACTTACCGGTATGGCCGAAAACAGCTTTACCATTCACCCGGGAATCATTGAATTTAAAGGTAAATGGTACCTATTCTATCATAACGCCGTACTGACCATTGACGGACACAAAGGTGCCATCGGACGACGTTCCGTATGCTTCGACGAACTCTTCTATAACGAAGACGGAACCATGAAGCACGTAGAACAGAGCAAAAAAGAATAATCACTTCCCATTATTCCACTTCACAAGAATGGCTGCCTCATATCCTTCTTATCAGGAACGAGGCAGCCATTCTTTTTCATAGCCTTACAGGCCCGGATTATTGTTTCTGCAATTCCATACCCAACTGCAAGCCGTCATATTGGCCCAGCAATGAGTTGACAGAACTCAGTGTTGTAGAACTCTTTCCTACCGCATTGCCGATAGTCTGCGCCAGTGTCATCAGCTTGTCGGCATTGAACAGCAGACTCATATTATTGCCTGTCAACGGCCATGATACGGTAGCATTGAACTTCAGTCCCAGACGGGTCTTCATCTGAAGATCATTTGTTTCCGGGTCATAGGTATAAGTTCCGTTTGTCGTACGTCCGTTCGCAACAGAACTATAAGTACCATCCGAATTGAATGTAAAGGTACATCCTTCTGTAAAACCCAGTTTACTCAAGATATCCCCCATTTCGCCTTCAATCTTTTTTGAAGCCACTTCTCCCCCGGCCTTAGCCAGCAGATTGTCACTGGTAAACTTACAGTCAGGACCTGCATAAGTCCACGTACCTTCAACCGATTTTTTCCCGGTCAGACTGGTATTCCCGTCAGTCACTGCATTGACAACCCCTCCAAGAATGGACTTCCAGTCCTGGGCATCGGCCTCTGTACCTACAGTTAAGACGAAGCAGACTGCAAGTACCCACTTCCATATATTCATTTTTCTCATCTGTTGGTATGTATTAAAATAAATGGTCATTATATTCTAACAGGCCTTGAAACTCATGTCCAGACCTTTCACCGAATGAGTCAACGCACCTACCGATATGAAATCCACCCCACATTCGGCATAGTCGCGCAACGTATCGAAAGTAATGCCTCCCGAGGATTCCAGTTCTACACGTCCATTAACCATTTCCACCGCCTTACGGGTATCAGGAACCGAGAAATTGTCGAGCATGATACGGTCTACACCACCCAAGTCCAGAACCTGCTGCAACTCGTCGAAATTACGGACCTCAATCTCAATCTTCAGGTTCTTGCCTTTCGCCTTACAGTATTCACGGGCACGTGTAATCGCCTTGTCTATACCTCCGGCAAAATCCACATGATTGTCTTTCAGGAGAATCATGTCGAACAGACCGATACGATGGTTCACACCGCCACCTATCTTCACCGCCATCTTTTCCAGTACACGCATTCCCGGAGTTGTCTTACGGGTATCCAATACACGTGTCTTGGTACCTTCCAGACGTTTCACATATTTATTTGTCATGGTTGCAATACCACTCATACGCTGCATGATATTCAGCATCAGACGTTCTGTCTGTAACAGTGACTGTACCTTTCCTTCAACCACCATGGGCACATCACCCGGCTTCACATGGGCACCGTCCTGAATAAACACTTCCACTTTCATGGTCGGATCAAAACGGCGGAATACCTCCTTAGCCACCTCAATGCCTGCCAGAATTCCTTCTTCTTTTATCAGCAGCTTTGACTTACCCATGGCGTCGGCTGGAATGCACGACAAGGTAGTGTGGTCACCGTCTCCTATATCTTCCGCAAACGACAGATCAATTAACCGGTCTATCAGATCCTTAACAACTTTTTCGTCCATTTTATTCTTTATTTTATGTAAGTTATTTCAACGCAAAGGTAAGATTATTCCCTATCTTTGCAAAAATAAAATTCAAAATCAAGCAGATAAGCCCATGAAAATTACATTATTGGCCGTAGGCCGAACCGTAGAGAAACATTATATCACCGCTATCAACGACTATCTGGAACGGACCAAGCATTATATATCGTTCGACATGGAAATCATTCCGGAACTGAAAAACACCAAAAGCCTCAGCACCGACCAGCAGAAGGAAAAGGAAGGCGAACTGATACTGAAAGCCTTGCAACCCGGAGATGTAGTGGTACTGCTCGACGAACACGGAAAAGAATTCCGCTCGGTAGAGTTTGCTGCCTGGATAGAACGCAAGATGCATACCGTCAGCAAGCGTCTGGTATTCATTATCGGAGGGCCCTACGGATTCTCTCCCGCCGTCTATGCTGCTGCACAGGAAAAGATTTCACTCTCGAAAATGACTTTCTCCCACCAGATGATACGCCTCATATTCGTTGAACAGCTTTACCGTGCCATGACCATCCTGAACAACGGACCTTACCACCATGAATAAAGCTGGAAAGGACCGGTTTCTACTGTAACCTCATGAATTGACAGATGAACGCCTGCGTTTCATGCTGCGGACCACCGCTTTAAGGTCTGCCGGAACGCGGTATGACTCCACTATTTTCTGCAACGCTTTGTTATAGGTGTCATCGTCAAGAGAACTGTTCTTCAGGTAGTCCAGCGTACGGTCGGGGTATTTCACGAAGCAGACCGACAGAGCCCATGCTACGGCCATCTTCACATAATAGCCCTCATGACGGATACGGTCGTATTCCGTCAATAGCTCACCGACATACTCTTCATCAATGAAAAGCTGCATGGACATCACTGTACCGAAACGGATTTCATATTCCCCGGCAGCATGCATCCAGTATTTCAGATACTCCCACAAACGCTCCCGGTTATCTTCTATAAAACGTCTGCCTCCCCCGAACTTGAACGTGTCGCACACCGACCAGCTGTTGATGATATGTACAAAATCGGTTACACGGTTCAAATAGGCATCCACATCCTTACCGGGCCTGATGCATCCCAATACAAGCCCCTGAAGCATACGTTCTTCCATATAGAAAGTATCGGCTGTCGACAAGTACAGCTCCCAGTCACCCTTTGCTATCCGGGCCGCCAGTTTCCGCAGGTCGGGAATCCGGATTCCCAGAATATGTTCTACCCCAGGATGCAGGCTCTCGGTAAATTTCCGGTTACCGTTTTCAGCCAGTTCCAGCAGGACCTCTTTGATTGTCAGTCCGTCCATTAAAAATTCCTTCATTACCTCTAAATTGATAACTTCTTGCAAATATAGCCTCTAATCCATACCTACATGTTAGTATTTAACATCTTTTTTTACCTACAAATAGGTATTGACCGCCATTTTTCCCTCATATACCTTTGTATCAGTTAAAAATACTAAAAGCATAAGAAAAAAAATGAAGACAAAAACATTACTTTTCTCTTTTTGCATGGCGATGGGTACACAAGCCTTTGCCTCAAGCGACGGATTGCCAGTGGAAAACAATGACATCTCACGGCAAAATGGCCAGGAAAAGGAGCAGACCGTAGACAGAAGAAAACCTCGTCTGACGATAGGCGGTTACGGTGAGGCTGTCTATAGTCATAATTTCTATAGCGACAAATATACCCGCTATACAGCCAAAGATCCCAGTATTTATAAAGGAGAATCTCATGGACGGTTCGATCTTCCTCATGTAGTCATCTTTCTGGGGTATGACTTCGGAAAAGGATGGACCATGGGCAGCGAAATAGAATTCGAACATGGTGGAACCGAAAGTGCCATTGAAATTGAAGAAGAAGAAGCAGGTGAATACGAAAGCGAAATTGAACGCGGCGGGGAAGTAGCACTCGAACAATTCTGGATCCAGAAATCATTCTGTCCGGAATTCAACGTCAAAATGGGACACATCATTGTTCCTGTAGGAGGAACTAACCAGCATCACATGCCAACCGAATTCTTCGGAGTTTACCGTCCGGAAGGGGAAAACACCATCTTACCTTGTACTTGGCACGAGACAGGTATTAGTGTCTGGGGACAAAAAGGAGCATGGCGCTACGAAATTCTCCTTATACCGGGATTAGATTCGGAACGGTTCAACCGTCTGAACTGGATACAGGACGGAGCCGGAAGTCCATATGAATTCAAGATAGGCAATTCCGTAGCCGGGGCCTTCCGTATCGACAACTATTCCATTCCCGGGTTACGACTCTCTTTGAGCGGATACATCGGAAATTCATTCAACAATACTCTCAGTTCACAGAAAGACAGTGAGAAATACAGGAACGTGAAAGGTACAGTAGCTATCGGCGCATTCGACTTCTGCTACAACGCCCATAACTGGATTGTCAGAGGAAACTTCGACTACGGCCATCTAAACGATGCCGACAAGATTTCGGAAGTTAACAAGAACATGAGCCAGAATTCACCTTCCTCACACCAGAATGTGGCTGAAGCCGCCATTGCAGCCGGTGTGGAAGCCGGATATAACCTATTTTCCCAATTCGGAAAACTACATGAAAAAGGACAGAAACTGTACGTATTTGGCCGTTACGACTACTACGACTCCATGTATAAAACCAGCACACCGATCTACAAGTTCTGCGGACGTAACCGCATCGCTGCCGGAATCAATTACTATCCCATCAGGGACATTGTATTGAAAGGTGAATATTCCATCGGCTTGCTAAAGGATCCCTACAACAACGAGCCTGCCATATCTGTAGGAATTGCATATGCCGGATTCTTCAGCAGGTAAATCATGATTCCTATAAAAACAACATCATATTAACTATAAAACAATACAACAAATGAACAAGTTTTTAAAATTTCCGTTCTGCATGGCCGTGAGCGCCCTTATGACAGCAGGACTTGCAGCCTGCAGTGACAGTGATGATCCAGTAGATACTGGTTCAGACACTAAGAATACAGCATTGAAAGAAGCTATTATCCCCTATGTAGACAACAATGTTATAGCCACTTACAAGACTATGGCCGACGAAGCCATCGAAGTGAGCAAATACTGTGATTTGGTAAGGGATACTTGGGAAACCGACAAGGCACAGGCTACCGAATATAACAAACAAGCCTGTGAACACTGGAAAAAATCACGTGAAGCCTGGGAACTGAGCGAATCATTCCTGTTTGGAGCTGCCGGCGACTTTGACATTGACCCGCATATCGATTCATGGCCACTCGACCAAGTTGCCCTTGACAACCTGCTGAACAACCAGAGCATCATGAACCAGATAGGAGAAAGCGGCGGTGCCTATGTAAGCTCCAACCTGGGATACGGTCTTCTGGGATTCCATGCACTTGAATATATCCTGTTCCAACTCACTTCCGATAGCACAACTGAACCTAGAGACTTTACCAAAACCTACAATTATCCGAAACAGGTAGTAAACATTACACAAAACCACCTGATTTACATGGCTGCCGTAGCAGAAGACCTACGCAACCAATGTATCCGCCTGGAAGCTTTCTGGGCCGGTCTTGAAAACATTACATCCGAAAAACAGCAGATTCTGGAAGACGCCGAAATCAGTATATCATTCAATTACGGTGAAAGCATGAAGAACGCCGGAGCTGGCAGCAGCAAATACCAGAGTTTTACCCTGGCAGCACAGGAACTGATACAGGGATGTATCGACATCGTAGATGAAGTCGGAACACAGAAGATAGGACGCCCGAATAATGGAACAAGCGCCGATGACAAGAGTTACATTGAATCACCATATGCCCTGAACTCCATTGTCGATTTCGCAGACAATATCCGTAGCGTGAAAAACTCATATGAAGGTGTAGGCGATGACAAGTCGGTAAGTGACTACCTTGCAAGTGTGGATCCAGAAATAGACCAGGAAGTAAAGACAGCCATTGATGATGCCATCGCTAAGATAGAGCTTATCCCCGAACCGTTTGCATTGAATGCCACCGGAGCTGAAGCCGATGCCGCCATTGTTGCCTTAGAGACATTGTCGACGGCTTTGGACAAGGCTAACTCAACTCTCCTCAACAACTGAGACCCTCTTTTTTTACTATATTAATTCTATCATCAGTCATCCGGAATGGAACATACAGTTCCATGACCGGATGGTTGACTTTATCTAAATTTCTTAACACTTAGCACATCATATGAAGAAAATATATTTATTGGCCGGAGCACTACTGCTTACCATATGGCTCAGTTCGTGCAGTGATGACGAAAACGGCAACAGCGGAAATGACTCGGAAAACCAGACAACAGAAATGCCCGACTGGTACTATACAGGTGGACAATTAGGAACAGCCTATCTGGCGACCTCGAATGCCTTCGAACAACCGACTACACCGGTAGAAGAAAATGCGGAAATGACACAACGTTTCAAAAACGGAGAACAGCTTTTCGAAAAGATGTTCATGAGTACACACAGTGGAGTACGTTGCGGACTGGGTCCTACCTATGTACGCAGTTCTTGTATCCATTGCCACCCGGGATATGGACACGGCAAACGTAATCCCGCCGGTAGCTTCGAGACCAACTCTGTAGGAAATGGATGTCTACTGGTAGTCTATAACCCTGATAATGATGCCTATGTAACTTGGTTGGCCGGCATGCCACAAGGACATGCCGTTGAACCGTTCAAGGCTCCGCTGGATGAAAGCAAGGTCATCATTACTTGGAAAAAATATACCGACGAATGGGGCAACAAATTTCCCGACGGCGAGACCTATGATCTGGAGTATCCGGAAGTGACCATGAGTCCGGATGCTGTCTATGCCTACAACCAGGGAGCCATAAAAGATCTGGGAAACTATAAGGTCCTGCTGGAATCAACCATCGGCATTTACGGTACAGGACTGCTGGATGCCATCACCGACGATGACCTGAAAGCACAATACGCCAAAGAAGAACAAGACGGCTATCTGCCCAACGGAATCAACCCGGCTTTCTTCAAAAACGGAGAATGGGTGAAACTATATTCCAACCAAAAGGGAACCGATGTAAACCCTGATTTCGCCGACAAATATGAAGAACATCCTTACCGGTTTACCTATGCACTGAGCCGCGGCCCACTCATGGACGCTGCCGGTATCAACGCTTTATGGAACATTACGAACGTAACCCGCAGCAACCGCCGTTACCATTACGGTGACGCAGCCGGCAGTTACACCGTTGCTTCGGCAAACGATCCGGAAGTACAGGCGGGCTATCAGAAGTACATCGAACAGGTAGACCCCAACAAAAACCACCCTACCTGGCATGCAGGTAATTATGCCGACAAGGAAGAAGTGGCGGCAGCCATTACTGCCTATCTGAACTCCAAGGAACTGGATGTGGAAATGGACGATGAAGATTTTCTCGACTTTGCCGTATGGCACAGGGGACTGGCCGTTCCGGCTGCACGCAATGTAAATGATCCGGACGTTCTGAAAGGAAAAGAACTTTTCAGTCAGATAGGTTGTGCCTACTGCCATCGTCCATCATGGACTACCGGTGACGACAATTACTACGATCCTAACGGGTTCTTCAGTAAAGGAGACAGCCGGCTCCCCAAATACCCCAATCAGACCATCTGGCCGTATTCAGACATGGTACAACACAAGCTGTACATGGAAAACGATATCCGTACCGGTTGGTGCCGTACCACTCCACTATGGGGACGTGGACTTCACCAGATGTGTACCGGATCCGCTACGGCCGACCGTCTGCATGATAACCGTGCCCGTACTACCCTGGAAGCCATCATGTGGCACGGCAATGCGAAAAGTGACGCCCGCCACACCATAGAACAATTCCGTGAACTGTCTAAAGAAGAACGCGATGCTATAATCAAATTTATCGATTCCATCTGATCTTATATGTTATTATACAAATAGCCGGACAGCCCAATGCTGCCGACTATTTGTATCCATTATCTTTTCATACTACAAAATGAAATTTCCATTACCGAAACTGTTGCCGTTCGGCATTACTGGCATCATATTGGTGCTTATGATTACAGCCACTATTCTAGAAAAGATATACGGGACCGAATTCGTCACCCGACATATCTACCATTCTCCTATTTTCATCATGTTATGGGGAGCTACAGGGATAAGTGGCATATTCTACATATTATTCCGGAAAATGCAACACCATCCGGTAACCTTGTCTATCCACCTGGCACTGGCACTTATCCTGATCGGGGCACTGACATCGTTCCTTACCGGAAAACAAGGAAACATCCACCTGCGTACCGACGGCAAAGCCATGCAGGAATTCATTTCGGAAGAAGGTACGGCCGAAACACTTCCGTTCCATATCACCCTTGACGATTTCCACATCGGATACTATCCCGGCACTACCGCTCCGATGGACTATATCAGTGACGTGACTGTAACCGACGGGAACATCCGGCAAAAAGGGACAGTCTCCATGAATCATGTATACAAATACCGCCACTACCGTTTCTACCAGTCAGCCTACGATTCCGACAGTAAAGGCAGCATCCTTTCAGTCTCATACGACCCATACGGCATCGGGATCACCTATGCCGGCTATGCTTTGTTGGGCTGGAGCCTGATACTGTATTTCCTGGTTCCGCACAGCAGATTCCGTTCGTTGTTACACCATCCGCTCCTGCAGAAAGGAAGCCTCACATGTCTTCTCGCCTTAGGGAGCCTGAACCTGCAGGCTGTTTCCGGTCCCACCGATGTAACTCCACAAACCGTCCCTCTGGAGGTAGCCGAAACCTTCGGCGATCTTTATGTCTATTATAACGACCGGATCTGCCCCCTGCAGACACTGGCACGTGACTTCACTACCAAACTGTATGGTAAACCTGGCTATAAAGGACTGACAGCAGAACAGGTATTACTGGGATGGCTCTTCAACTACGACCGGTGGAAGACAGAACCTCTAATCCGTATCAAAGGAGAAGCGGCGAATGTATTGGGAATAAAAGGGAAATATGCCAGTTTGACCGATTTCGTAGATGGTAGAGGACTCAAATTGGAACAACCTCTCCAGCAGGAACAGCGTCTCAACACCCGCAGAAGCTTGGAGGAAGCCAATGAAAAGTTCAACCTTATCAGTATGGCAGCCACCGGAAGTCTGTTCCGTATCTATCCCTCCCGGGAAAAAGGAAACAGACAGCCTGTCTGGTACTCCATCAATGACAAACTGCCTGCCGATATCTCATCCGGAAAATGGCTTTTCATTCGCAGAAGCATGGACCTTACGGCCGAAGAAATCGCTCACGGAAGATATGGAAAAGCCGTGGAAATCATTCGAAAAATCAAGGAATACCAACAAAACGAAGCTGTCGGGATACTGCCTTCCGACACGCGTTTCAAAGCAGAAAAATTCTATAACCGACTGAACCATACAGACGTAGCTGCTATCATCTGTACTATCATCGGAATCCTCAGCTTTATCTGGACCGGACGAAGAATGAGCCGACACTCCTGTACTTCGGCTTCCGACCGGACCCTCAGGAACATCCTGCTCACATTGCTGGCGGCAATATGCCTTTACCTATGCCTGACCATCGGACTACGAGGATACGTCAGCGGCCATATCCCCCTCTCCAACGGATATGAGACCATGCAGTTCATGGCCCTCTTCAGTGTAATCATCACCTTCATTTTCCAACATAAATTCCGGTTGTTGCTCAGTTTCGGATATCTTATCTGCGGCCTGTCGCTTCTGGTTTCTATGTTCGGTGAAAGCAACCCGCCTGTCACACATCTGATACCTGTACTGCAATCGCCTCTGCTCAGTATCCATGTAATGTTCATCATGATTTCCTATTCCCTGCTGGCATTCATGATGATGAACGGCGTCATGGCCGAAATACTGCACCACGCCCGCCCGTCCGATTACATCACCGTTGAAAGACTTTGTCTGGTCAGCCGCTTACTGGTCTACCCTGCTGTAGCCTGTCTCACGGCAGGTATCTTCATCGGTGCCGTCTGGGCAAATGTTTCATGGGGACGTTACTGGGGATGGGACCCGAAAGAAGTATGGGCTCTGATCACGCTGCTTGTTTACGCAGCGGCTCTGCACACAGATTCTCTTTCGGCCTTCAGGCAACCGATGTTCTTCCACCGTTTTACCATCCTGGCATTTCTCTGTGTATTGATAACTTACTTCGGAGTCAATTTCTTTATGGGAGGCATGCACAGCTATGCCTGATGTCCAAAGATGAAGTTCTTTTTGAAAAATATCTTCATCTTTCATCCCAAAGAACTTCATGTATGAAGAAGTTTTCCTTCATCTTTAAGGATATTCGTCTTCATCTTCTCCGGAAAAGAACTTCATCTTTTTCAAGCTTACAGATTTAGACTCATAAAGAAACTTTGCACGCTAAAAAAATATCCTCTTCGGACGGAACAGATTCCACCCGAAGAGGATACACCCTATAGACTCCGGACGAACCGGACCTTTTCAATATCAATATACTTCTACCTTGGCTGCCAACGCCTTACATTTGTCGCGCAAAGCATCCAGGTCGCCGTCGTTCTTGTCGTAGCAAACTACCACACCCATACGGCGGTTTACACGGGTAAAAGGTTTGCCGAAGATACGCAGATACGTGTTCGGCTGTGAGCAGACCAGCTCTTCACCTCTATAACGGGGAGCCTCCTGGCTGGCAATCGGTGAAAGAATAACGGCACTGGCACCGATGTGCTCTTGTGTAATGCCCGGAATAGGCAGACCGAGAATAGCATACAGATGAAGTTCGAACTCGTTCAGGTTCTGTGTGTTGGCCAATGTAACCATACCGGTATCGTGCGGACGGGGAGAAAGTTCGGAGAAATAGACTCCGTTTTCATGGCTCAGGAAAAATTCCACTCCCCAGATACCGTAACCGGTCAGCGCTTCGGTTACCTTGGCTGCCATACGCTGCGCTTCGGCCAGATGTTCCGGAGCGATATGGGCCGGCTGGAAACTTTCACGGTAATCTCCTCCTTTCTGTACATGACCGATAGGCGGACAGAACAGAGTAGGACCGTTCTTCTGGGTAACCGTGAGCAGAGTAATTTCACTGTCGAACTTGATGAATTCCTCTACAATCAGTTCCTTGATATCGCCACGGCTTCCGTTACAGCCATATTCCCATGAATGTTCCAGATCTTCCGGACCTTTGGCTACCGACTGTCCCTTACCTGACGATGACATCAACGGCTTGATGACGCACGGGAAACCTACCTTGGCTGCTGCTTCCTTCAGCTCGTCCAATGACTTCGCATAATAATACTTCGCCGTCTTCAGTCCCAGTTCCTTGGCAGCCAAGTCACGGATTGCCTTCCGGTTCATGGTATAGTTTACGGCACGGGCACTTGGAACAACCTGAATGCCTTCCTTTTCCAGATGATAAAGCCGTTCGGTACGGATGGCCTCAATTTCCGGAACGATGATATCCGGATGGTATTTTTCTACCACACGGTCAAGGGCATCACCATCAAGCATGCTGAACACCTCACAGGCATCGGCCACCTGCATGGCAGGAGCACCTGCATATGAATCGCACGCAATCACATACTGACCCAGACGTTGGGCAGCAATTACAAATTCTTTTCCTAATTCGCCGGAACCCAGCAAAAGTATTTTCTTAGTCATATAGTTGTAAGATTAAATTTCCTTCTGGCAAAGATAACGATTTTATTTCGTTAAGAGCCAATTTCTCTTTTACAATTAGCCGGAAAAGAACTATATGACATAAAGCGACTGCACGATGAACGGGGTATTGAAAGCTATGACCAGCCCTACCGTCACTGCAATGATCCAAAGCAGGATTAAGGTTATCTTGACCGGAGTCGACATCGGCTTCCATACATTGAAGCCTTGGAATATCAGCTGGAAGAGCCCCACCACAGGAATACCTACCGCAAAGATACCGCATACAGCCAGAGCGATTACAGCCGTATCCGACACGGTAATCATACTCCAGTCCACTTCCGGCAACACATGGTATACCACGGCCGGCATAGCGGCAATCAGACCGGTAGCAGCCATAAGCAGAGCAAAGATAACAACCAAAGCTATCAGCAAAGCCGGTGCACAACAGATGGCTACTATAATAAGGATAACCTTGATGATGAAACCGATAACCCGTACAAGGGCATTCATGAACCGGGTTATGGCAGAACGGGGTTTGTCCGAACGGACATAATCATTTACCTTTTCAAAACCGTCGGTCACTGTCTTGCCGATATTTTCCATATTGATAGGCTCACCTCTCATCTGCAGTTTTTCGGTAGCCGTATAGGCCAACGGAATTACAATCCACAAAATGAGGTAAATCAGGAAAAATCCATGGAAAAACAGTTCCAGAACCACCATGGCCAGACGTACCCAGGTAGGGTTCCATCCGAAATAAGCGGCAATACCCGATGCCACACCACCGAGAATGCGGTCGTCCGGATCACGGAACAGACGTTTGCCGGTAGTGGTATAAGAAGTTTTTCCGTTCCGGGCACTCTCCGAAGCATTGCCGGAATCCGAATCTGTATCCAGATCTTCCGGTTTTCCCATACGGGCTATCACCTCTTCAACCTGAGTGATGGTGATCACCTGCATGCCAGTCCGGATGTACTCGTCAAACAGTTCGGCAATCCGGACCTCCATATCCCGTACAATCTCGTCGGCCCCTTCTTCCTTACGGAAATGATAGCGGAGATTGTTCAGGTAATTATCAAGTAAAGTATAGGCATCTTCGTCAATATGATAGACTGTGCCACCCAAATTAACAGTCAGCGTTTTCTTCATTGTTCTTGGAAATTAAAAGTTTTGTTCTTAAATGGTTAACCGTATCCGACAATTCGTCCCAGGCAATCTGCAAATCGGCAAGGAATTCTTCACCTTCAGGCGTCAGCCTGTAATATTTGCGGGGAGGTCCTTGCGTAGACTCCACCCATTCATACGATAGGAGGTTATCGTTCTTCAGCCGGGTCAGCAGCGGGTACAATGTTCCCTCCACCACAATCAGCTTGGCTTCCTTCAGGTTCAGGATAATGTCCGAAGCATACGACGGTTCCCGGTGCAACAGCAAAAGAATGCAATATTCAAGCATTCCCTTACGCATCTGTGATTTTACATTGTCTACATTCATCTGTCACTCTTTTTGTATAGCACAAATATATGCATTACTTTAGTACTTTGTTATACATAGTACTATAAATTTATACATTTTAACATTTTATAGTTGAAGGACTGTCTGTAAAGCATATAATCATATACGCATATTCTTTATATTTGCAGACAAGAATAAACCTTAAAATTTAATGATATGTTCCAAATAAGAAAAGCGGATATTGCAGATATTCCCGTTATAAACAAACTGGCATGGGCCACATTCCCCGAAACCTACAAAGACATTATCAGTAAAGAACAGATTGACTACATGATGGACTGGATGTATTCTCCCGAGAACCTGCGGAAGCAGATGGAAGAAGAAGGGCATACCTATTATATAGCCTACGAAGAATGTGAACCGGCAGGTTATGTTTCCATCCAGCCGTTGGATAAGGACCTGTTCGAACTGCAGAAAATTTATGTACTTCCGTATTACCAGAAAAGCCACTTGGGCAGACAGCTCTTTGAACAGGCCGTAAACGCCATAAGGGAACTTCATCCCGAACCGTGCCTGATGGAACTGCGGGTAAACCGGAATAACCGGGCGCTGGGATTCTACGAACACATGGGTATGAGAAAACTGAGGGAAGACGATTTCCACATCGGGAACGGATTCTATATGAATGATTATATCATGGGACTGGATATTCTCCCGGCTAAAGACTGACTCATTCCCTGATATCCAGATGGAGCACGACAGGCAGATGGTCGCTATAACCACCGTGATAGCGATACCCGCGATAAGTGCGGAAGGGCTTGTCGCCTCCATATTGTTCATCTTCTTCCAGCAGGAAAGGAAAATCCAGTATCCGGGCCTTCTCATAGGATGTAGAGATTCCAGACGCACCTGTCAACAGGGTGCCGCTCACTATCATCTGGTCAAGTATCCCCCATTCACCCTTATAACGGTAGGTTCCTTTCTTTTTCCCGTCCATCAGATTATAGAGCCTGCGAGGCTCCACTTCCTTGCCTGGCCGCGATGCACCGAGCACTTCACGTATGGAACGGTCGGGCGGATAATCGTTGAAATCTCCCATAATCACTACATGCGGATCCTTACGGGTTCCCATCACCGAATCGGTCTGTTCTTTCAGCAGTGAAGCCGCTGCCAGACGGTAAGGCTCACTCTTTTTCTGCCCTCCGCTACGCGAAGGCAGATGACACAGAAAAATATCAAGGGTATCGCCCGATACTACCCTGCCCGTCACGTGCAGGATATCACGGGTAGGCCGCCTCAGTTTCCGAAGCGGAATACGGATGGAACGGTAGGCTATCAGACGGAAAGTATGAGGCTGGTACAGCAAAGCTACGTCAATTCCACGTTCATCGGGTGAATCGGTCATCACATACCGGTAAGCGGCATCACGTAAAGGAGAATACCTCACCAGCCGGGTGATACAGGATTCATTCTCAACCTCACACAGCCCTACGATATCGGGAACTTGGGCAGCAGACGCAGCCAGCACCACTTTTCCTATCTTGTTGACTTTATCCTGGTATTTCTTCCACGTCCAATGGCGTACCGACCCGGGCAGGAATTCTTCATCCTGCTTCAAAGAATCGTGCCGGCAGTCAAACAGATTCTCCACATTATACTCCATAATGCAAAAGGTTTGCTGTGCCTTGCCAGCCAGACAGCAGCAACACACAGCAAACCCTACCATTATTTTTACCGGAAACAAATTCACGCCTTTACCGGAGTATGAGCCAACACATCTTTCAGATGACGCCAGAACTTGTCGACGGTAGGAATCAGCATCCGCTCGTCGGGTGAATGTACGCCACGCAACGTCGGCCCGAACGAAACCATATCCAAGGAAGGATATTTTTCAAGGAACAGGCCACACTCCAATCCTGCATGGATTGCCTTCACCTTCGGCTCCACGCCGAACAGCTTCTTGTAGCTTTCTACGGCAATCTTCAAGATCTCGGACGACGGATTCGGCTTCCATCCCGGATATCCGTCGCCTGTAACCACAGCGGCACCTCCAAGCACAAAGGCAGCCCGAACCATCTGCGACATATCCTTACGTGATGACAGGATGGAACTACGCTGACTGGTTACCACCACGATTTCACCGTCACGCTGCTTGACCGACGCCAGATTGGAGGAAGTCTCTACCAGTCCGGGAATATCCTGACTCATGGCATATACCCCGTTATGCACGGCATAGATGGAAAGCAGGAAACATTTCATGGCACTGTATTCCATCACCTCTTTCCGGGCCGGTTCTGATTCCAGTTCCATATTCAGATACGGCTCCGTCACAGAAAACTCATTTTCAATTTCCGAAAGATATACATTCAGATCCACACGGACAGATTCCTTGTCCTTCATCGGAACGGCGCACAAGGCATGAGCTTCACGAGGTATGGCGTTATGCAGATTACCTCCGTCTATTTCGGCCAGACGGAAATCATATTTCTTCATCAGCTGCATCAGGAAACGGTTCAAGAGCTTGTTGGCATTCGCACGGTTCTTGTTGATGTCATCGCCGGAGTGTCCTCCCGTAAGTCCTCTGACCGTTACACGGAAGAAGAAATAACCTTCCGGAGCCTCTACCATCGGGCACGGGAAATGAGCGGTGGTATTCGCACCTCCGGCACAACCGATAAACAGCTCTCCTTCATCTTCCGAATCCAGATTGATAAGGATATCCCCTTCCATGAAACCTTCCTTCAAGGCGAATGCACCGGTAAGTCCGGTCTCTTCATCTACCGTAAACAGACACTGGAGCGGACCATGCTTGACATCATCCGAAGCAAGTATAGCCAACTGGGTAGCTATACCGATACCGTTATCCGCTCCCAAAGTAGTACCTTCGGCTTTCAGCCATTCACCGTCAACATATGTACGGATCGGATCCGTCTCGAAATTATGTTCCGTATTGTGGTTCTTTTCACATACCATATCCATGTGCGACTGGAGGATTACAGTCTTACAGTTCTCCATGCCGGCCGAAGCAGCCTTCTTGATCAGCACATTTCCGGCTTCATCGGTCTTACATTCCAGATTATGCTTTCCGGCAAAACCAACCAGATATTCCCTTATCTTACCTTCCTTCTTGGAGGGACGGGGCACCTGACATACTTCATCAAAGTAATGAAAGACTACAGCAGGTTGCAATTCATTTTTTTCCATAGACATCTTGTTTATATAATCTCAAATTCATTCTGTTAGTGTAAAAAGAAGTTAAAAACACCGACTAAGCAGACCTGAAATCTCTTTTTTCGTCTTGAAAAGATGGTATCGGTGACAAAAACTTTATATTTGCACCACAAAATTAATAGAAATGCTCAAGACTATCCTTATAACAGTGTTAATAGTTGCTATTTGCATCGCACTATTGGCAATAAAGATAATCTTCCAAAAAAACGGACGTTTCCCGAATACGCACGTAAGTGGAAGTAAAGCCATGCGGGAAAGGGGCATCGGATGTGTACAGTCGCAGGACCGTGAAGCCCAGAAAAATAATCCGCATGCCATAGCGGAACGTGAACGGCCGGAAGAGGAAACCGGAATTTAAATTAATAACTAAGATACTTTTTACTATTATGGAAAAAATGAAGCATATCCTTAACGGATTTATCGCATTGACACTCATTTTTATGTTTGCCCAATGTACCGAAAACAAGGCGAACGACACAGCAAATGCAACTCCAGCAGCAACAGGAGGATCGGTGAACATGAAGATTGCTTATGTTGAAATCGATTCCTTGCTGACAAAATACCGCTTCTGCAATGATCTGAACGAAATGATGATCAAGAAAGAGGAAAACATCCGTACCACCCTGAATGAAAAGGCCAAGGATCTGGACAACGAAATGAGAGAGTTCAACCGTAAACTGCAGAATAACGGTTTTGCAAGCCGTGAACGTGCAGAACAGGAAAATCTCCGTATCAGCCAGAAACAGCGTGACCTCCAGCAGTTGCAGGAAAAGCTGACAAACGAACTGCAGGCAGAAAACCAGAAAAATAATCTCCAGCTCCGTGATTCAATCAACTCTTTCCTGAAAATCTATAACAAGACTAAAGGCTATAGCCTGATTATCAGCAACTCAGGATTAGACAACCTGCTTTATGCCGATCCGGCATATAACATTACCCAGGAAATTGTAGACGGTCTGAACGCACGTTACAATCCGGCTGGAAACACCAAGAAATAAATTGCAGATAAATACGCAACAAAAATGGGAGGCATTTTGAAACGCCTCCCATTTTTATTGTACATTGTCCGGTCACATCGATTGCAACAGAAAAATATTGTTTTTCAGTATTTGATCTTCTGCCTGTATACAGCAGCTCTTCCAGTCACTTCCCGCACAAAATTATAAGTTTCCGTTCCTCTGAAATACCCGCTCTTGCAGACGGGATCACTGTAATACTCCACGTTACTCTTCAACAGGATATAATGATCTACATGATGGTCCCAAAGATAACGGTTCCTACCATATTTATCGGCCAAAGCCATGGCATCTGTAATATGTCCTACTCCTGCATTATAGGCAGCCAGCACGAACTTCTCCTGCTCTGCTTTATCGGGAACCTTCGCAAAGATCTGCTGAAGCCGGGCTATATATTTCACGGCGGCCTTAATGCTTTCTTCCGGATCCGAATCCTTACCCGGAGGTACTCCCATGGCACGTGCCGTAGCCGGCATCAGCTGCATCAACCCTCTCGCCCCGGCCCACGATACCACATTCGGATCGAAATTGGACTCGGTATACGCCAGGGAAGCCAACAGACGCCAGTCCCACCCTATCTCTTTCGCATATTTCCGGAACAAATCATCATAATGTGAAATCTTACCGTCCTTGACCGACAAGATGGCTGTATGAGGAGTATGCTTGAGCAGTTCGAAATAGCGTTTGGCACTTGCCTTGAATTCCGGTGAATTGATATTCTCCCGATGCCACTTGTCGGCCGCCGCAGCCAGCAACGGAGAAGTCTTGCGAACAGCCCAGGAAGCACGCTGGTCAAAACTGATCTTCAGACTGATATCCAGATTAGGATAATACGTACGGTTAATCCGGGCTATTTCATTCGAAGCGACAGTATAGTCGATCTCACCCATGGCTACCTGGGTGATCAGATCCTCGACCGAAGTGCTGTCGGCAGATACACGACAGATATTGATACCTCCTCCCAATTCGTTGTCCAGATTGGAAAGACGGTCCAGGTATTTCCCCGGCTGTACATAAATATCTTTCCCTACCAGCTGTGTGACATCTTTCAAGGCATCTTTCCCCCGCCGCTGGATGATAACCTGATGCGTAATGTTTTCTTCACCGCAATAAATCAGACTGTCTTTCCATTCGTTTGTAATAGGCAGGTTATAGGCTATCAGATCACCTTCTCCGCTCATCAGGCAATGCACCATCTGTATGACATCGTTGACCACCTTGACCTTCAGTTTCAGATTCAGGGAACGGGCAAACTGTTGGGCCAGTTCATACTGGAATCCCATAGGCTCACCCCGGTAGTCGAAATAAGAAGTAGAGCTGTTGGCTGTCAATACAACCAGCTCTCCACGTTCCTGAATATCCGGCAAGTCGATATCCGCCTCCCCGTCGACCATCCTGACTCCTTTCCTGTTTCCGCAAGAGGCAAAAAACAGGAGCAGAAGCAGGCCGGCTGCTGCATACGTCCACTTCATCGGCCCAGCATCTTTTCAATATACATCTGCAATATTTCTATAGCCTTCCTGTTATGGCCTCCTTGAGGGATAATCAAGTCAGCATAACGTTTTGCCGGCTCAATGAATTCCTGATGCATCGGTTTCAATACACGGATATACCGGTCCATAACAGCCTCCGCCGTACGCCCTCTTTCAATGACATCACGCTGGATTACACGGATGAGACGTTCATCAGGATCGGCATCCACAAAGATCTTGAGATCCATCAGCTTGCAAAGCTCCTTGTCGCTCAAGGCCAGAATTCCTTCAATGATCACCACCTTACGGGGCTCTACATGAATGGTTTCCGGCTGGCGGGTACACGTAAGATACGAATAGACAGGCTGCTCTATAGCTTCCCCCCTGCGGAGCATCGATACATGTTCCGACAAAAGTTTCCAGTCAAAAGCATCGGGATGGTCGAAATTGATATTCTGACGTTCTTCTACAGGCACATGGCTGCTGTCCTTATAATAAGAGTCAAGAGGAAGCAGAGCCACCTCATCCTGCGACAGGTCTTCCATAATACTTTTTACTACCGTAGTTTTACCCGAACCTGTACCTCCGGCTATTCCAATAATAATCATAATTATGTTTTTTCAATAATTAGTTATACATTTGTGCATCTATACAAAAATAAGATAAATCATAAAAATATCCAACTATGGTCAAGCACATTGTTCTATTCAAACTGAAAGAAACTCTGTCAGAAGAAGAGAAGGCAGATGTAATGTCACGTTTCAAAAACGCCATCGAAGCACTTCCTGCCACAATACCTTTTATCCGCCACATCTATGTAGGCCTGAATATCAATCCCGATGAAGAATGGGATATCTGTCTGGACAGCGAATTCGATACCCTGGACGATGTAAAGGCGTATTCCATCCATCCTAACCATCTTGCGGCAGCCGGCATACTGAAAAACGCCAGATGCGGACGTGCATGCACCGACTACGAATTCTAAATCCTGTAACTATAATCAGCATATGAAAAAACTGGTCAATCCATGGAAAGATGTGGAAGGATATTTCTGTTTCGGATGCGCACCGCAAAACCCTTCCGGACTGCAAATGGAATTTTATGAAGACGGAGATGAAATAGTAAGTTACTGGAAACCGGAACGCCGGTACCAAGGCTGGCTCAACACACTGCACGGAGGCATCCAGGCGGTAATGCTCGATGAAATCAGTGCATGGGCCATCATCCGAAAACTTCAGACTACAGGCGTAACCTCCAAGATGGAGACCCGATATCTGAAACCGGTACACACTACCGACAAACAGCTTACCCTGCGGGCATCTATCCGAGAACTACGGAGAAACATTGTCATTGTCGACGCCACACTCTACAATGAAGCAGGAGAAGAATGTACGAAAGCCGTATGTACCTATTTCACCTTCTCTCCCGAAAAGGCACAGCAGGAAATGTTCTTCCATCATTGCAAGTCGGAAGACGAGGAATAGAATCCCACGCCATTACAGAAAAATGACAATTCCTTGTCAGAAGCCATTTATCAGCTATAAATCGAAAGGAAAAGAAAACTTTTCCTGATAAACGCTTGCATATATCGACTTCATCCTTTACTTTTGCACTTGTAACGAATAAAGGAAAACATGAACAACAATACTGCACATCGCCATCATCATTGCCCTGACGTATAAAACGGTAGGCTGAATGGTCGTGTAGGTATAAGATATTACATAATTCATTTGAAGGCTTGCCGTTTACGGTAAGCCTTTTTTATTATTATCCAAATACTTGAAATTTAAATAACTGAAAAGAATATGCTAAGAATTGCCGTACAATCAAAAGGTCGTCTTTTCGATGACACCATGGCCCTGCTGGCCGAAGCAGACATCAAACTGTCGACTTCCAAACGCACACTGCTGACCCAGTCGACCAACTTTCCTGTAGAAGTATTGTTCCTCCGTGATGATGACATCCCGCAAAGCGTGGCATCCGGCGTGGCCGATATTGGTATCGTCGGAGAAAATGAATTCGTGGAGCGGGCGGAAAAGGCAGAAGTGATCTACCGCCTGGGATTCAGCAAATGCCGCCTGTCACTGGCCATCCCTAAAGAAGAAAAATACGAAGGCACAAACTGGTTCAACGGGAAGAAAATAGCGACCTCCTATCCAGGAATCCTGAGTTCTTTCCTCGAAGAGAACAATATCCAGGCTGATATCCATGTTATCACAGGTTCTGTAGAAATAGCTCCTGGAATCGGACTGGCCGACTGTATTTTTGATATTGTAAGCTCCGGATCTACCCTGGTAAGCAATAATCTGAAGGAAGTGGAAACTGTCATGCAGAGTGAAGCTCTCCTCATTGGAACTCCCGGATTGAGTGACGAGAAAAAGGAAATACTGCAGGAACTTTTATTCCGTATCAAAGCTGTAAAAGCGGCAGAAGACAAGAAATATGTACTGATGAATGCTCCTACCGACAAGCTGAAAGAAATTATAGAAGTCCTTCCCGGAGTCAAGAGTCCTACTATCATGCCACTTGCCACAGAAGGATGGAGCAGCGTCCATACCGTACTCGATGAAAAACGTTTCTGGGAAATCATCGGCAAGCTGAAGGCACTGGGAGCTCAGGGAATCCTGGTATTGCCGATTGAAAAGATGATACTATAAAAACAACATACCGAACTTAAAAATAACGCAATTTATGAACATCATAAGATATCCTGAACGGAACGAATGGAGCGGACTGCTGAAACGTTCCGCATTAAAGTCTGAATCACTGAGGGACACGGTACTGGAAGTACTCGATAAAGTCCGCAAGGAAGGTGACAGGGCCGTCATCGGATTTGAAGAGAAATTCGATAAGGTAAAACTCTCCTCCCTTGCCGTAACCGAACAGGAGTTTGAAGAAGCCGAAAAGAAAATCGGAATCGAACTTAAGGCTGCCATCCTGCTGGCTTTGAACAACATCCGCAAATTCCACATGGCACAGAAATTCGAAGGGAAAAAAGTCGAAACCATGCCGGGAGTGAACTGCTGGCAGAAAGCTGTCGCAATCGAAAAGGTAGGACTCTACGTTCCGGGAGGTACGGCTCCGCTCTTCTCTACAGTTCTGATGCTTGCCACTCCCGCCAAGATTGCTGGATGCCGTGAAATCATCCTATGCTCTCCCCCCGATCGGGAAGGGAAAATACATCCGGCCATCCTTTATGCAGCCCGTGCGGCAGGAGTAAGCCATGTATTCAAGGCAGGTGGCGTACAAGCCATCGGAGCCATGGCCTACGGAACGGAAAGCATCCCTAAAGTATACAAGATATTCGGACCGGGCAACCAGTATGTGACGACAGCCAAACAGCAGGTCTCTCTACGGGACGTAGCCATCGATATGCCGGCAGGTCCTTCGGAAGTTGCCGTTTTGGCCGACGCTGCTGCAGACCCGACCTTTGTGGCCGCCGACCTACTGTCACAGGCCGAACATGGCGTCGACAGCCAGGTTATCCTGATAACCGATTCGGAAGAACTGCTCAGCAAGGCGGCAAAGGAAGTGGAACGTCAGCTGGCCGAACTTCCACGCAAGGATTTTGCTTCCAGATCCCTGGAATCAAGCAAGCTGATCCTGGTCAAAGATATGGATGAAGCCATTGAAATGGTAAACGAATACGCCCCCGAACATCTGATAATAGAAACGGAAAACTACATGGATATGGCCGAAAAGGTTGTCAATGCCGGTTCTGTCTTCCTCGGACCGTTCTCGCCTGAAAGTGCCGGCGATTATGCCTCAGGAACCAACCATACATTACCCACCAACGGTTATGCAAAAGCGTACAGCGGAGTAAGTCTGGACAGTTTCATCCGTAAGATTACTTTCCAGGAAATCAATGCCGAAGGTATTTCACTGATCGGACCGGCTATCCAGGTAATGGCCGCCAACGAATGTCTGGACGGACATAAGAACGCTATTACAGTCCGATTGAATTCCTTGAAAAAATAACATAGAACCAGAAAAAGACACTTATGAAACCTTTGAAAGAACTCACCCGTCCGAATATATGGACCCTAAAACCCTATTCTTCGGCACGCGACGAATATAATGGAGCGGAGGCATCGGTATTCTTGGACGCCAACGAAAATCCATACAATACCCCGAATAACCGTTACCCTGACCCTTTGCAACGGGATCTGAAAGCTTTGATCGCTCCCGTAAAAAAAGTAAACCCGGAACAGATTTTCCTCGGAAACGGAAGTGATGAAGCCATTGACCTGGCCTACCGTGCCTTCTGCCGCCCCGGAATAGACAATGTTGTCGCCATCGACCCTACATACGGAATGTATCAGGTATGTGCCGACGTGAATGATGTGGAATACCGGAAGGTTCTGCTCGACAACGATTTCCAATTCCAGGCAGACAAACTGCTGGCAGCAGCCGACGACAATACCAAACTCATATTCCTCTGCTCACCCAACAACCCGACCGGAAACAACCTGTGCCGTAGCGAGATAATCAAACTGATAGAAAAATTCCAGGGACTGGTTATCGTAGACGAAGCCTATGCAGACTTTTCAAGCCAAGCTTCCCTGTTGGCCGATCTGGACAACTATCCTAACCTGATCGTGTTCCAGACATTTTCCAAGGCATGGGGATGTGCGGCTATCCGCCTGGGAATGGCATTCGCCTCACCTGAAATCATAGGGATATTCAATAAAATCAAATACCCCTATAACGTAAACCGGCTCACTCAACAGGAAGCCATCCGGATGATGAGAAAACATTACGAGATACAACGGTGGATAGACTCCCTGCTGGAGGAACGTTCCCGCCTGATTAAGGAATTTGCCAAGCTTCCATGCTGCCGACACATCTACCCGACAGATGCCAATTTCTTCCTGACCAAAGTTACGGATGCCAAACACATTTATGATTATCTGGTATCTAAAGGTATTATCGTACGTAATCGCAGCAATATCACTTTATGTAAAGACTGCCTGCGTATCACCATCGGTACCCGTCCCGAAAACGACATGCTGCTGGAAGCCCTCAAACAATATTCTGAATAGATCATGAAAAAGAAAGTATTATTCATAGACCGCGACGGTACGCTGGTCATCGAACCGCCTGTCGATTATCAGCTGGACGCTTTCGAAAAACTGGAATTCTATCCGAAAGTGTTCAGAAACCTCTATTTCATCCGGAACAAGCTCGATTTCCAATTCGTCATGGTCACAAACCAGGATGGACTGGGAACCGCTTCATTCCCCGAAGACACTTTCTGGCCGGTACACAATCTGGTCATGAAAACCTTAGAGAATGAAGGCATCACATTCGACGATGTACTGATAGACCGGAGCTTTCCGGAAGACAATGCCCCCACGCGCAAACCCCGTACCGGCATGCTTACCCGATATCTGGATCCGGACAAATACGACATGGAAGGCAGTTTCGTGATAGGCGACCGTGCCACCGACGTGGAACTGGCACGTAACCTGGGCTGCAAAGCCATTCTACTGCAAGAAGACAAGACGTGTCTGGAAGAAAAAGGACTGGAAAATGTATGTGTACTGGCCACAACCGACTGGGACAGAATAACCGAATACCTGTTTGCAGGAGAACGTACGGCTGAAATACGACGCACAACCAAGGAAACAGATATCTATATCAGACTGAACCTGGATGGTACAGGAGCATGCGATATACATACCGGATTGGGATTCTTCGACCACATGCTGGAACAGATAGGCAAGCACGGATCCATTGATCTGGATATCCAGGTAAAAGGAGACCTGAATGTAGACGAACACCATACCATTGAAGACACTGCCATCGCTTTGGGTGAATGTATCTTCAAGGCGTTGGGAAACAAACGCGGCATAGAACGTTACGGATATTGTCTGCCTATGGACGACTGTCTCTGCCAGGTAGCCTTGGATTTCGGAGGACGCCCCTGGCTGGTATGGGATGCAGAATTCAAGCGTGAAAAGATTGGCGAAATGCCAACTGAAATGTTCCTCCATTTCTTCAAGTCACTCAGCGATTCGGCCCGCATGAACCTGAACATCAAGGCTGAAGGACAGAACGAACACCATAAGATAGAAGGGATATTCAAAGCGCTGGCACGCAGCATCAAGATGGCAGTCAAACGGGATATCTACCACTTTGAAGTTCCATCAAGTAAAGGATGTATCTGATACTCATTCTTTTCGGACAGACATACCGGTTGCCTCTACATCCTGTCCTCGCCGGATGTGCGGAGGCAACTTTCCTTTATTTCCTTTGCCCTACTCCCTTTTCCAATTCAAGCAGCAACAGTTTCTTGTCCAGACCGGCAGCATAACCGGTCAGTTTCCCGTTTGTCCCGATTACCCGATGACAGGGCACCACTATAATGAACGGATTCACATGATTGGCCATTCCTACCGCACGGACGGCCTTCGGATTACCTATTACCTCCGCTATCTCCTTATAAGTACGCGTCTCCCCATAAGGTATAGCCTGCAAGGCATGCCACACCTTGACCTGGAACGGAGTACCTTCCATATCCAACGGCAGGTCGAATGTTGTACGATCCCCCTTAAAATATTCATCAAGCTGGCGTTTCGTCTCTCTTATCAGCTCTGTCTCTTTCCGTATCTGGATACCGGGTACAATACCCGCCGTGATATAACGTAAGGCACCGTTCTTTTCACCTATAGTCAGATTCCCCACAGGAAACGCATACGTAAAAACAAACATTTGAATAAATTTTAAACGGTATTTAAACGGCAATTGCCACCCTTCAACCGGACTGTCCGGAAAAAAGGTGACAATTTACCTTCATATATTCCTTCTCAAAGAATCACTGATGCTGTTCACGCAACA
The DNA here is from genome assembly GCF_900128495.1 of Bacteroides ilei. Classification (GTDB taxonomy): domain Bacteria; phylum Bacteroidota; class Bacteroidia; order Bacteroidales; family Bacteroidaceae; genus Phocaeicola; species Phocaeicola ilei. Next base: position 832,544 of record NZ_LT635801.1, on the reverse strand, counting down.
GGTCATTGACTGTCTTGACCGGATTAAACGTACTCAACGGCACTTCAACGAAAACCGTATTCCAGTCACTCATTGAACCGTTCCACAAACCGGGAAGTTCCAGTGCCTTCAGGTCTTTACCGTTCTTGGACTTATATGAAATGAATCCTGTAGCCTTGTCGACATGTTCCAGCAAATTGAATTTGTTGCCTTTATAGTCACGGATAGCACAGACCAGATCTACCGGATTGAAATGAGTTCCCTTCTCAAACATGGCCTTCTTTTCAGGATCCTTCATATCAATCTGTGAACTTTCCAGAATCTGCAGAGATACAGTCCCGTCCGGATTGTAGGCAAGGAACGGACCGCCACCCGGCTCACCCACATTCTTCACCATTCCGCATACACGCATCGGGCGGTTCAGTTTCTTACGCAGATAAATAACCAGATCGGCATCCTCCAGATCCTTGATATCCGACTTCCGGCAGCGCAGGTCCTGCTGTACGAAACGGATAATCGTTTCCAGTTGGTCGTGGCTATAATGACCGCTGTCCAGCAGTTCCAGATACTGGAAAGCCTTCTTCTGCAATGTTACCAGTACACCGGCCAGCAGTTTCTTGTAAGTGACTGTATCATCTTTCAAACGGTCGGGGACCACATTATCAATATTCTTTATGAATACAATATCGGCATCGAGATCATTCAGATTCTCGATCAAGGCCCCGTGTCCTCCCGGACGGAACAGAATCTTACCGTCCTTGTCACGGAACGGCTTGTTCTCCATATCGGCAGCAACCGTATCGGTACTCGGTTTCTGCTCGGAGAACGAAATATCGAACTGTACACCATACTTCTGGGCATATTTCTCAACCTTCGCATCCACCAGCTTCTGGAACAGGTCCCGATGTTCAGGGGATACGGTAAAATGTACATTTACCTTACCTGTCTTTCCGGCTGCATACAATGCACCTTCCACCAGATGTTCTTCCAGCGGTGTCCGTACTTCGTTGGCATAACGGTGGAACTTCAACAATCCTTTAGGCAGTTGCCCGTAATTCAGTCCGGCCGATTCCAGAAGGTTAGAAACCACAGCCTTGTAATTACGTTCCGACAGCAAGGCATTGACATCCTTACCGGTATTATCCATGCAGGCAGCATTCAGATCAGCATAGAATGCAAAGTTATGGATATGGTCGAAAAATTTCTTTTCGAAATCGGTCTTCGGTACGTCATAATCAGCTCCCAGAAATTCAAACAAATTCTTGAACATACGGCTAGCAGCTCCCGATGCAGGTACAAACTTCACGATTTTCTTGTCACCGTCTTTATAAGCATCCCATGCAGCCAGGTATTCACGCTGCATATTTCCGTCGGCAACCATAATACCATTATTTTCCACAGATGCTGCAGCCGAAAGCTTCAAATAAGGAAATCCTTTTTCGAAACATGCCAACTGTTCTTCGATCTGTTTTTCAGAAATGCCTTTTTGGGCCAATAACTCTTTGTCTTCGTGTGTTAACATATTGATAAATTTAAGTAATAATATTCCATATTGTTGTGATTACCCTTCAAATGTATAAAAAAACCCTTAAGATTGGTATAATAGAGAAAGAAAAAAACTATCTTTACCAACAAAGTAATATAGAATACATCATGGAAGAACAATTTATATTTACTCCGGAAGAACACAAACAGCTCATTTCCTTATACAAAAGACTTTTGCAACTGTCCGGAGACACATTACAGAAAGATGACTGCAGCAACCTGAAGAAACATCTGATCAAGGTCATGTCGGAAGGTAACATTCCACGTAATGTATTCAACATGAACCCCATCATCAAAGACATGCAGACCGCTGTCATCGTAGCCGAAGAAATCGGAATGCGCCGTGCCTCCATTCTGGGAATCATGCTGCATGAATCCGTAAAATACAAACTCTGCACGCTTGAAAGTATTGAACAGAAATACGGCAAGGATGTGGCCGGAATCATACGCGGACTGGTAAAAATCAATGAACTCTATTCAAAGAGCCCTACCATCGAATCGGAAAATTTCAGAAATCTGCTGCTCTCCTTTGCCGAAGACATGCGTGTAATCCTGATCATGATTGCCGACCGTGTGAACCTGATGCGGCAGATCAAGGACAGCCCAAACAACGAAGCACGGCTTGAAGTAGCGAATGAAGCCGCCTACCTGTATGCCCCATTGGCACACAAGCTGGGACTTTACAAGCTGAAATCGGAACTGGAAGACCTCTCCCTGAAATACACCCAGCATGATGTATATTACCATATCAAAGACAAACTGAATGCCACCAAGGCTGCCCGTGACCGCTATATCGAGGCGTTCATCCAGCCGATAAAGAAAAAGCTGGAAGAAAGCGGACTGAAGTTCCACATCAAGGGGCGTACCAAATCCATCCACTCCATCTACCAGAAGATGAAGAAACAGAACTGTCCGTTCGAAGGGGTATACGACCTGTTTGCCATCCGTGTAATCCTTGATTCACCTCTGGACAAGGAAAAGCAGGAGTGCTGGCAGGTGTACTCCATCGTCACCGACATGTATCTGCCTAACCCGAAACGTCTGCGCGACTGGCTTTCGGTCCCGAAAAGCAACGGATATGAGTCACTGCACATCACCGTCATGGGACCCGAAGGAAAATGGGTGGAAGTACAGATACGTACCGAACGCATGGACGAAATAGCAGAAAAAGGTCTGGCGGCACACTGGAGATACAAAGGAATAAAAGGTGAAAGCGGACTGGACGAATGGTTGAACTCCATACGTGAAACCCTGGAGAACGCCGACAGTGACATTGAAGCGATGGACCAGTTCAAGCTCGACCTCTATAAAGATGAAGTGTTCGTGTTCACCCCGAAAGGCGACCTGTACAAACTTCCTCAAGGAGCTACCGTACTGGATTTCGCATTCATGATCCACACCAATATAGGGTGCCATTGCATCGGTGCCAAGATAAACGGCAAAAATGCACAGGTACGCCAACCTCTGGTAAGCGGAGACCAGGTAGAAATCATGACGGCCAATACCCAAAGTCCGAAACGCGACTGGCTGAATTTTGTCATCACCTCAAAAGCCAAGACAAAAATCCGCCAGGCACTGAAGGAAATGGCCGCACGCCAGACGGAATTCGCCAAAGAAACCTTGGAACGCAAGTTCAAGAACCGTAAGCTGGAATATGATGAGGCTGTGCTGATGAGGCTCATCAAGAAACTAGGATTCAAGACCGTTACCGATTTCTACCAGAGTATAGCCGACGAAACGATGGATATCAATTCCGTGATCGACCGTTATCTGGAACTGCAGAAAAAGGAAAACGAACAGCATGAAGAAGTGACGTACCGCAGCGCCGAAAGCTTCAACATACAGCAGACACCTGAAGAAAAAGACTTCTATAAGGACGATGTACTGGTTATCGACCAGAACCTGAAAGGGATAGACTTCAACCTGGCCAAGTGCTGTAACCCGATCTATGGAGATGAGGTATTCGGCTTCGTCACCATCTCGGGAGGTATCAAGATACACCGTTGCGACTGCCCGAATGCCCCCGAACTGAAGGCCCGTTTCCCCTACCGTATCGTAAAGGCACGGTGGGCCGGAAAAAGCCAGGGAAAACAATATCCTATCACCCTCCGCATCGTGGGACATGACGATATCGGTATCGTGACGAATATCACTTCCATCATCAATAAGGAGATGAACATCCAGTTACGGTCTATCAGCATCGACTCGAATGACGGACTCTTCTCGGGTATGTTGACGGTTATGGTCGACGACCTGTCGAAACTGGAATCATTGATCAAGAAGATAAAGACAGTCAAGGGAGTAAAGCAGGTAAACCGCGGATAATGGCTTACAGGAATGTTTTTCACCAGAAGTTCTGTTAATAAACCTAATAAAAGTGCCACCTTACCGATAAAGTGCTTATCTTTATGGCCGGTAAAAATGAAAAGTATAAAAATGAAAAAGATTTTTCTTACAACCTTATTCCTTGTGATGGCCGTTGCAATGGTCATAGCACAAGGTACCGCCAAGATTTCTTTCGAAAAGACCACCTACAGCTTCGGATCTTTTTCGGAAAGTAACCCGAAAGTATCCTGTAAGTTCAAGTTTACCAATACCGGTAACGGTCCGTTGGTTATCCATCAGGCTCTTGCCACCTGCGGATGCACCGTACCTACTTATCCCAAAGAACCTATCAAACCGGGAGAAAGCGGAGAAATCACGGTTGTCTATAACGGCGCAGGTAAATTCCCGGGACATTTCCGTAAGGCGATTACCATACGTACCAATGCCGAACAGGAAGTGGTACGCCTCTATATAGAAGGCGACATGACTCCTAAATCGGCCGACAACAACTGATACAAGACCATAAATTATGATAAAGAAGCCTGGCAGAGCCGTTATCTGTCAGGCTTCTTCCGTTTCTTCCGGATCCCTTTGTTAAAAAAAAGATAAAATAAGCCGTACACACTCTTCTTTACCGAATATTACCTATCTTTAATATCAGCAAAACAAATTATTCACCTTTCCTATAGAATGCTATGAACAACATTTCCGACATCACCCTGCTCATTGCCGTCATAGCCCTTGCCTTGTGGCCTGTTGTATTGCTATTGCTGAAAATGCTCAACAAAAGGCGCCGGCGTCTGGAACACATCGAACGGATGACCCGGAACGAACTTGACGACATCAGTACCAAAGACCTGGTAATAAGTACACTCAAAAAGATAGGATGCCAGCCCCAGACCAACGAAGACGGAAATATCGTATTCAAGTACCAGGGAGACGATTTCTATATCACCGCCGAAGAGGACAACCGGTTCATCATGATATGGAACCCGTGGTGGGGATGCATCAGTTCCGACAACGAAGCACTTCCTATCCTGAAGGAAGTGATAAACCTTACCAATGTCAATTCACTCATCACTACGGTCTATATGACCGATGAAGACGAGAAGACCATCGGACTTCATGCACACTGCCACACTTATTTCTCACCCAATGAAGGGGAACTGGAAGGACATCTCAAAATGCTGCTCGACTATTTTTTCGAAGCCCATAACGCCATCAAGGACAGTATGAACCAACTGGGAAGCCTCAGCGTGGAAGAAGAAGAAAAGAAGGAACGTGTACGTGTGAAAGGCTTCTCGGCCTATAAGGATAATACGGTAGCCATAGATACAAAAAAAGAAGAAAGCTAGCGATTTATTTTATAATTTTGCCGGCATGAAAACACTATTGCAAGAAAACAAAGGATTGCCGGCCTCGCTGCTATGGACTCTGGCAATCATTGCGGGTATATCTGTAGCGAATCTTTATTACAACCAGCCTCTGCTGAACAGAATAAGTGAGGACCTGGAAGTAACGGAATTTGTAGCCAACCTCATCCCGATGACCACCCAGATAGGCTATGCCGCCGGACTGCTGTTCATCATCCCGCTGGGCGACCTGTACAGCCGGCGCATCATCATAGCCGTCAATTTCCTGCTGCTGTCCGTGTCCATGTTCGGCATCGGCATGGCTCAGGACATCCGCTTCATCCTGCCGGCCTCACTTATTACCGGCATCTGTTCGGTCATGCCACAGATATTCATTCCTATAGCCTCTCAGTTCTCCGAACCTGAAAAGAAGGCACAGAATGTGGGATTCATCCTAAGCGGACTGCTTACGGGTATTCTGGGCTCACGTGTGATAGCCGGTATTGTAGGTGAATACTGGGGATGGCGCACCATCTTCTTTATCGCCTCCGCCCTGATGCTTGTCAGCCTCTTCATCGTCCTCCGCATACTTCCCGAAATGCCGTCCAACTTCAAGGGGACCTATTGGGGATTGATGAAATCTGTATTTACACTGGTCGGGAAAAACGCTACCCTGCGCATGGTTTCCGTCCGGGCCGGATTCTGCTTCGGCAGTTTCCTCACCCTCTGGGCTTGTCTGGCATTCAAGATGAGCGGGGAACCTTTCCACGCCGGCAACAACATTATCGGCCTGCTGGGACTGTGCGGTATGGCGGGAGCACTCACAGCTTCCGTGGCAGGAAAATACGTACGCCGATACGGGGTACGCCGTTTCAACTATATCGGAAGTATTATCATGATAGCCTCGTGGATATTGCTCTATATCTGCCAGAACAGCTATATCGGAATCATTACGGGTATCATAACCATCGACATCGGCATGCAGTGCATACAGATAAGTAACCAGACGTGCGCACTGTCACTCGTACCACAAGCTTCCAACCGGGTCAACACCATTTTCATGACTACCTACTTCATAGGCGGCTCACTGGGAACTTTCCTGGCAGGAACCTTCTGGCATCATTTCGGCTGGACCGGTGTGACGGGAGTAGGAATATGCCTGGCCGGAATATCCCTGCTGATCACGCTCTTCGGGAAACATTGATTTACATCCGGCTTACAGATTATAGAAAAATTACGGAAATAAATCTTACCTTTATCCGGAAAAAGGAAAAGACATGAACAGAAACAGAATCTACGCGAACGACTGGATACATATCCACCCTTACCGACAGCAACAGCCATCGGACAGTTATTTCATAGACCTCGCAAACCAGCTGCTGCAGACGGGAAATCTGACCGGAATGCCCGAAGCCGTACACCGGAAACTCTGCCTTTACGTTTCGGCCTACCTGGAAGACATCATTTCCGGCCTGGGTCTGTGGGACAGCTTCATCGGCAAACACCGGCAACTATACGGCAAGGAACTGCCTTTCTATCCTTTAACGGAATCCTATATACCCGGCGAGCCCAACGAAGAAGACGTGTGTTTCATCATCTGGAACACCTGGCAGAAAGCACATTACGAGCATCCGTACATCGACCCGGACGACAGGCGGATCAAAGAACAGGCACAACTTTTTTATAACATACTGGACAAGGCATACGAAGAGGCCCCCGAAAACGTTTTTCTGGACAAATACTTTGACAGCTTCAAGGATACGGAAGAAGCGATACACAAACTCGACTGGCTTTTCGGACATACATACCTGACCGAACCGGCCATGTTGCCGTACATCGGACAAATGGAACCGAAAGACAAGTTCATCATTCCTACAGGCCCACTGGCCCTCTTCCTGCACGAATGGATCGGGCTACTCAGCGGAAACGGGGAGTGGAAAAACGTGCCCGACCTCTATACTCCTGAACCGGTCCTGCCGGAAAATGTACGGACAAGTCACGGACAACTTTACCGGAATTTCACGGAAGGCACAGACGGAAACCGGATTGTCTACCTCAACGGTTATGAAGAACTACACCGTTTCCTGGTAGACGTGCTGAAATGGCCCGATGACGAAGGACATACCCTACCGCAGATGAAAGCCCACCGGAACTTTGTCCTGATGACGGAACCCGAAAAAGGCATATTGCTGGCAAAGGATATATGTGAACTGATTGCCGACCCACGGAATCCCATGTACGACCGACAGACAGCCGAGAAACAGGCTTTCCGACTGCTGACCGAAGAAACCCTCTGTCCGCCCGACCTGCTGACATACTGCATAGAAAACAACTATATACCCGATGCAGCCATTCCCGGAAGCGGACAGAAAGAAACGGTACAGCAGAATGCTGACTTCATTGCACGCCATTCCCTGCTGTACTACTATAGAGGAGACTGAAAGGTTACAGGCTCTTCAGCTCCCGGTACAGGCGCTGTACCGGAAGCCCCATTACATTGAAATAGGAACCTTTCAGTCCGGTAACCCCGATAAAACCGATCCATTCCTGCACACCGTAGGAACCGGCCTTGTCCATCGGACGGTATTCCTTTACATAATACGTGATCTCTTCCTCCGACAACTCGTCGAAAGTCACATCCGTCACTGCGGCGAAACATTTCTGGAAAGTGGCCGTAGTTATACAGACACCGGTTATCACCTGATGTGTACGCCCCGACAGGCAGCGCAGCATCCGGCAGGCATCCGCTTCATCCTTCGGCTTACCCAGTACCTCACCGTCTATATAGACAATCGTGTCGGCCGTAATGATCAGTTCGTCATCTTTCATCCCCGCACGGTAGGCATCCGCCTTTTCACGGGCAATGTATTTGGGTATCTCCTCCCCTTCCAACGTATCGGGATAAGTCTCGTCAATACCCGGCAGAATCTTCACTTCGTAATCAATTCCCAGCCCCGAAAGCAATTCCTTCCGGCGGGGCGAATTGGAAGCCAGAATCACCTTATATTTCTTTAAATTTTCAAGTACCATAATCTGTCTGTTTTTCACCAACGGCCTCTTACCAGCCGAAAGCATCTTCGTGCGACATCCATTTATCCTGCGCGCGCAGCACCTGCTCCACCACGTCACGTCCGCAACCATATCCTCCGTTCCGATGGGATATGTATTTGCATACCGACTTGATCTCAGGAGCAGCGTCGGCCGGACAACAAGGAAGCCCTACCAGTTTCAACACTTCATAATCGGGTATATCGTCACCCATATAGAGCACCTCTTCCGGCTTCAAGTCGTACTTGGCTGCCAGATGAGCATATTCACGGGTCTTTACCGCGGCACCCATATAGATATCCTTGATGCCGAGCCCTTCATAACGCTTGCGGATAGCTTCCGTTTTTCCGCCGGTGATGATGGCCACATGCAACCCACATTTCACAGCCAGCTGCAACGCATACCCGTCCTTGATGTTGACCGAACGCATCGGCTCCCCACTGGGATGCAGGCATATGGTTTCTGCACTCAATACACCGTCCACATCGAACACCAGTGCCCTGATCTTGGTCAAATCATAATCTATCATACCTGTCCTTCTTTTTGATTCATTGCATATTCATGTATGTTCCGGCTCAACAGTCTGTAAATCTCGGCCAGCTGAGGTTCATCGGCCAGCATGGCCAGATGCCGGTCCATCACATTCCTGTCGTAACGCTGAGCCGGGCCGGTCTGCCCTTCCACCGGAGGAAGTACATGTGCCTTCCGGGCCGTCTCGTCTATCAGCGGCAGCATCACTTCGAAAGGTATTCCGTTCTTTTCAAGCAGATGCCCGGCTATGGCATACATGTGGTTGGCAAAATTGCAGGCAAAGACCGCTGCAATATGCAGGTAGCGACGCTGTTCGGAAGTAGCTTCATAAACTTTCCCTCCCATACGTTGGCCCATCTGCTCCAGCAGCTCCAGGTCATCCGCACTGTCAGCCTCTACAAAAAAAGGTACGGTCGAAAAGTCCACCGCACGTTCACGGCTGAACGTCTGCATCGGATAGAGCACCCCATAACGCCGGGCCAGCCCTTTCCATACGTCCATCGGCACACTGCCGGCCGTATGTACATACAGCGCATCCCTATTCCGTTTCACCAGTTCAGGCAGTACCTCGTCCAATGCCGAATCCTTGACTGAAACAATGTATACATCGGCATCCGGAAAGACATCCGGCAACGAAACGGTATACGGACAACCCAACCTGTCCGCCAATCTGACTGCCGACACTTCCGTACGGCTATACACCTGTTTTACCGTATATCCGGCCTTCTCCAGTGCCACGCCGAAATGTGTTGCCACATTTCCGGCACCTATCAATACAATATTCTTGATATCCATATCACTAAAAAATGATCTCTTCATGAACTGATCTTATCACTGAGGTGAAAAGACTTCATCACTCCAGTGAAAAGATCTTATCACTCCCGTGAAAAGCTTTTATCACCAAGGTGATAAGATAAACCTAAGCCATAGGCTTTCTATCTTGACGAAAGCCAGTAGAGCAGAAGTCCCACCAGCAGCAGCGCCAGCGGCAACAGATAACCCGACATATGTCCCAGCAGAGAAACCACCAGTCCGATATTCTGTATCAACCAGAGTCCTGCCAGAATAATCCCTACCGACTTGTCGGCCTTGAACCACAGGAAGATGACAGCCGCATAAAGCAGCATCGTATCTTTCTGCATAACCCACGGGAAACCGTGGGCGGCAAAACCCACCAGCTTGTCGACCAGATAAAGTGCCCCCATAAAGGCCAGCAGCACTGCCGCCGCCCGGTAGGTATCCTTATGATTGATAGCTTTAGCCGCCACTGTTACTGCCCTCCATATTTATTGATATGCACTTTCTCCCATTGCAGATGGGCGTCATCGAACGGCTTACGTTCCATCCCCTTATGCCCTACTGCAATGATAGACAGCACCTGAAGCTGCAACGGAATGCCCAGCACTCCATGCACGTACTCGTCGGAAGCCATACCGGTAGCCGTATACCGTTCACGTACCTGGATCCAGCAGCTTCCCAGTCCCAGGTCTTCGGCCTGCAACTGGATCATCAGAGAAGCTACAGCCGCATCTTCAATCCATACATCACTGGCCAGCGGGTCGGCCAGTACAACCACAGCCAGCGGGGCATCCTTCAGGAAAGAAGCTCCCGTCTCCTTGCAGCGCGACAGCTTGTCGAGCGTTTCCTTGTCGTCTACCACAATGAACTGCCAGCAGTTGCTCCGTTTGGAAGAAGGCGACATCAAGGCAGCCTTCAGCAAGGCTACCACCTCTTCCTGAGTCAGTTCCTCCTCAGTAAACTTGCGCATGCTGCGCCTTTGTCTTATCAAATCGCTGAACTTTTCCATAAATTCTTCTGCTTTAACATGACAAATATAGTTTTTTCGGCCGAACTGCTCAAAAAAAATCTTATTTTTGCATTGATGGCTATACGACTTACTATATATAAAAAATCACAGGATATTCCCCCGTTACCGGGCAGCAATGTCTTCCATTCGACCGAGTTCTTCCAGATATTGGAAAAGACTCCCGGCTATACCCCTTCCCTCATGGTTGCATTCCAAGGAAAAAATCCGGTAGCCAAGATGCTTTTCATTACCCGCCGCAACTCGCGGCTGCTCTACTTTACCAGCAAGACCTACTCCTATGGTACAGGCGAATACTTTGACCCTAAAACCGACCGCGAGCTCATCTTCAACGAAATGCTGTCGTACTTTACCTACCTGTACAAAGAAAAATCCTTCCTGCTGGAATTCAGGAATCTGGAAGAACCGCTTTTCGGATACCGCTATTTCAGACAGAACCAATATTTCCCCGTACGCTGGCTACGTGTACGGAACTCCATTCATCACAACACACTCGAAAAATGGATGAGTCCCTCCCGCAAACGCCAGATAGCACGCGGCCTCAAGAACGGTGCTGTCATGGAAACAGCCGACACGAAAGAGGCTGTCGACGGTTTTTTCACAATGCTCAAGAACTACTATTCACCAAAGATACACCGGTACCTGCCCGACATCCGCTTCTTCTACGCACTGCTGGAAAAACCAGGCGGCCATGAAATGGGCAAAATCTTCAACATCCGGTTTAAGGACAAGATTATAGGAGGATCGGCATGCCTGTTCTCGGGTGACACCATCTACCTCCTTTTTTCGGGAGGGATGCGTAAAAGCTATCCTTTACTGTACCCGGGAGTACTGGCTGTATGGAACGCCATGGTCTATGCACGCAACAAAGGGTTCCGGCACTTCGAGTTCATCGATGCGGGACTTCCCTTCCGGAAATACAGCTACCGCGACTTTATCCTCCGTTTCGGGGGCAAGCAGATGAGCACCCGCCGCTGGTACCGTGTACGTTGGAACTGGCTGAACAGGTTCCTTATACATATCTATATATAGACATCTTGACGAAACAATCTACAGAACCATCTTCAGAACTTTACAGAAAAGCACATTTTTACTGAAAGAAAACAAGGAAAAAGTTTCCGAATCCGGCACATTTTTGTTTTCTTTGTGCAGAAACGAACAAACTTTAGAATTTAATACCATTAAAAAAACAATATTTATCATGAAAATTTCTCACATTGAACACTTGGGCATTGCCGTTAAAAGTATCGAAGAAGCCCTCCCCTATTATGAAAATGTTCTCGGCTTGAAATGCTACAATATAGAGACAGTAGAAGACCAGAAAGTGAAGACCGCCTTCCTGAAGTGTGGCGAAACCAAGATAGAACTGCTGGAACCTACCTGTCCGGAAAGCACCATAGCCAAATTCATTGAGAACCGTGGAATGGGCGTGCACCACGTAGCCTTTGCCGTGGAAGACGGAGTGGCCAATGCACTGGCAGAAGCCGAAGGACAAGGTATCCGCCTCATCGACAAGGCCCCGAGACAGGGAGCAGAAGGACTGCACATCGCATTCCTGCACCCGAAATCAACCATGGGAGTATTAACCGAACTTTGTGAAAAATAAATCCGGCAGATGAAGATCAGCTTCGGATATAGGATAGCGGTTACGCAAAGAATTGTCATTCGAACAGCCGCAGGTAAAACAGGAATCCGACTCCAGCCATAAGCTGGCCCAAGACGGACTCTCTGCCTGCCTGTCTGTTGGAATGACAATTTTTTCATATTCCGTCCGGTCAACGAAGCCGGTCACAGCCTCATTTTTATCAATCAATAAACCCTCTAATACCATGAGTAGTCAGTTAGAAAAAGTAAAAGAGCTTATCGAACTGCGTGCCCAGGCCAGACTAGGCGGCGGTGAAAAAGCAATCGAAAAGCAACACGCAAAAGGTAAATATACAGCTCGCGAACGTATCGCCATGCTGCTGGACGAAGGCAGCTTCGAAGAGCTTGACATGTTTGTAAAGCACCGTTGTACCAACTTCGGAATGGACAAGAAGCACTATCTGGGCGACGGTGTGGTAACCGGTTACGGAACCATTGAAGGACGTCTGGTCTATATCTTCGCACAAGACTTCACCGTTTCTGCAGGTTCCTTGTCGGAAACCATGGCACAGAAAATCTGTAAGGTTATGGATCTGGCCATGAAGATGGGTGCCCCCTGTATCGGACTGAATGACTCGGGAGGTGCGCGTATCCAGGAAGGTATCAACGCATTGGCAGGATATGCCGAAATATTCCAGCGTAATATCCTGGCTTCGGGTGTCATCCCGCAAATTTCGGGAGTTTTCGGACCGTGTGCCGGAGGTGCCGTCTACTCACCGGCCCTGACCGACTTCACGCTGATGATGGAAGGAACCTCGTACATGTTCCTTACCGGACCGAAAGTAGTGAAGACCGTTACCGGAGAAGACGTGAGCCAGGAAGATCTGGGAGGCGCCAGCGTACACTCCACACGCTCGGGGGTAACTCACTTTACGGCAGCTACCGAAGAGGAAGGCCTTGCCTTGATCCGTAAGCTATTGAGCTATATTCCGCAGAACAACCTGGAAGAACCTCCCTATGTTGACTGTACCGACCCGATCGACCGGCTGGAGGACTCGTTGAACGAAATCATTCCGGAAAGTCCGAACAAACCGTACGACATGTATGAAGTGATCGGTGCCATCGTCGATAACGGAGAATTCCTTGAAGTACAACGCGACTTCGCCAAGAACATCATTATCGGTTTTGCCCGTTTCAACGGACAGTCGGTAGGTATCGTAGCCAACCAGCCCAAGTTCCTGGCCGGCGTGCTCGACTGCAACGCATCACGCAAAGGGGCCCGTTTCGTCCGTTTCTGCGATGCCTTCAACATTCCTATTGTATCATTGGTAGACGTTCCGGGATTCCTTCCGGGAACCGGACAGGAATACAATGCCGTCATCCTGCACGGAGCCAAACTGCTTTATGCCTACGGCGAAGCCACCGTGCCTAAAGTAACAGTCACCCTGCGCAAGTCGTACGGAGGATCACACATCGTGATGAGCTGCAAGCAGCTGCGCGGCGACATGAACTATGCATGGCCTACAGCCGAAATCGCCGTTATGGGTGGTGCCGGTGCCGTAGAGGTGCTCTATGCCAAAGAAGCCAAGGAAGCGGCCGACCCGGCAGCATTCATGGCCGAAAAGGAAGCGGAATACACCAAACTGTTCGCCAACCCGTACAATGCAGCCAAATATGGCTACATCGACGACGTGATCGAACCTCGCAACACACGTTTCCGCATTATCCGGGCATTACAGCAGCTGCAGACCAAGAAGCTGACCAATCCGGCCAAGAAACATGGCAATATTCCTTTGTAATCCATACCAAACCGAAAAATTATGAAAATAAACAAGATAGGAATATTTTTCTCCATGCTTCTGATGCTAGGGCTCAGTTCGTGCCACAGTTCATCAGAAAACAAGACCAGCAATACGAAACTCATCATCAACGAAGTGCTTGTAGACAATGAAAGCAACTACCAGGATGATTACGGTATACATAGTGCATGGATTGAAATATTCAACAAATCATACAGCAGTGCCGATCTGGCCGGATGCTACCTGAAAGTGAGCAACACCCCGGGAGATACCGTTTCCTACTTTATCCCAAAAGGTGATGTCCTTACGGCCATCAAGCCACGCCAGCACACCCTGTTCTGGGCCGACGGTGCTCCCCGCCGCGGAACATTCCATACGAACTTTGTATTAAGCAAGGAAAACAGCAACTGGATCGGACTCTTCGACTCCGGCAAGAAACTGCTTGACCAGATTGTGGTCCCGGCCGGAATCCTGAAGGCCAACCAGTCATACGCACGCGTAGGCGACGCTTCTCCTACATGGGAAGTGAAAGACGACAGTGCCGAAAAATACGTGACACCAAGTACCAACAACAAGACCATCGACAGCAATCCCAAGATGGACAAGTTCGAACTGCACGACCCGTCGGGAATCGGTATGGCCATCTCGGCTATGAGTGTAGTGTTTCTGGGTCTGATCCTGCTATACATCTGCTTCCGTCTCATCGGCCGTCTTGCCGTCAAACTGCGTAAGCAGAATGCCATGAAGGTACAGAACATAACCGACAAGCAGGAAGCCAAGGAAAAAGGACTTGGAGAAGCGCCGGGCGAAGTCATTGCTGCCATTACCATGGCTCTGCATGAAGCCCGTGGAGCCGACCATGACGTAGAAGAGACCATCCTTACCATCAGCCGCGTAAAACGCAGCTACTCGCCATGGAGCTCCAAGATCTATACCCTCCGTGAAACTCCACATAAGAAATAACCCGCTTAATACATTTTCGAATTATGAAAGAATATAGATACAAAATCAACGGTAACCTCTACAAAGTGACCGTTGGCGATATAGAAGAAAATCATGTACGTGTAGAAGTGAACGGCACTCCCTACACGGTAGAACTGGAAAAGAAAACGTCTCCAAAAATCAAACCGGTAGTCCGTACGGCCGCCACCACTCCGGCAGCACCGCCGGCAGCAGCCGTAACTCGTCCGAATGTGGGAGGAAAAGGCATCAAGTCACCGCTTCCGGGTGTCATCCTCGAAATCAAGGTGAAAGAAGGCGATACCGTAAAACGCGGACAGACCCTGCTCATTCTGGAAGCCATGAAGATGGAGAACGACATCAAGGCCGACCGCGACGGAAAAGTCACTTCCATCAAAGTCAGCAAAGGAGAATCAATACTGGAAGGTACAGACCTTATAATCATTGAATAATATGGGAGAGTTTTTTAGTTTCTTACAGAATAATCTGGCCGATTTCTGGACCTATACCGGCTTCTTCAATGCAACACCGGGACATCTGGTAATGATCCTGGTAGGTATAGCGTTCATCTATCTGGCCGTAGCCAAGGAATTCGAGCCGATGCTGCTGATTCCGATCGGATTCGGTATCCTCATCGGTAACATTCCGTTCAATATGGAAGCCGGACTCAAAGTAGGCATCTACGAGGAAGGCTCAGTTCTTAACATCCTCTATCAGGGAGTGACCTCCGGTTGGTACCCGCCGCTCATCTTCCTGGGTATCGGTGCCATGACCGACTTCTCGGCCCTGATATCCAATCCGAAACTGATGCTGATCGGCGCCGCTGCACAGTTCGGTATCTTCGGAGCCTATATGATTGCCCTTGAAATCGGTTTCGATCCGATGCAGGCAGCTGCCATCGGTATTATCGGCGGTGCCGACGGTCCGACCGCCATCTTCCTCTCATCCAAACTGGCACCTAACCTGATGGGTGCGATTGCCGTATCCGCCTATTCCTATATGGCACTGGTACCGGTAATACAGCCTCCTATCATGCGCCTGCTCACCACCAAAAAGGAACGCCTTATCCGCATGAAGGCTCCGCGCGCCGTATCGCACACAGAAAAGGTGATGTTCCCTATCGTAGGTCTGCTGCTCACCACGTTCCTGGTACCTTCCGGTCTGCCGCTGCTGGGTATGCTGTTCTTCGGTAATCTGCTGAAAGAAAGTGGCGTGACACGCCGTCTGGCAGAAACAGCCCGCGGTCCGCTGATTGATACCATCACCATTCTGCTGGGTGTAACCGTAGGAGCTTCCACTCAGGCATCCGAGTTCCTTACCTGGGATTCCATCAAGATCTTTATCCTCGGTGCCCTGTCATTTGTCATCGCAACCGCATCGGGTGTCATCTTCGTCAAGATTTTCAATCTGATACTGAAGAAAGAAGACAAGATCAACCCGCTTATCGGTAATGCCGGTGTATCAGCTGTGCCCGACTCTGCCCGCATTTCACAGGTAATCGGACTGGAATACGATCCGAGCAATTACCTGCTGATGCACGCTATGGGTCCGAACGTAGCTGGTGTAATCGGTTCGGCGGTAGCAGCCGGTATCCTACTGGGATTCCTGGTCTGATATAATATGATACTACCATAAAAAATCCCTGGAACCGGCCAAATGACTGACGGCAAGTTCCAGGGATTCGTTTTTCCCGACAACCTGGAATTTTCTTTATTTTTTTCCGGTACTTTCAGGAGAAACAAGAGACGGTATTTCTTTCTTTTCCGTGTTCCGCATACTGAATTCACAGCCGCAATACTGCTGGTTATAAAAACCATATTCCTTGATGATGGCAACCCGCCTTTCGCTCAACCCGCCTTTACGCCAGTTCTGCTCCCACCATACAACATCCGGATAAGGCTCCACAGCATAATGCCCGGCCTCATTGATCTGCTCCAGACTTTTCCAGCGTGAAGAAGCCAGAGTCGTGGTAATGACAGTAAAGCCATGTTCATGGGCATACTTGGCCGTTTCACGTAAACGCATCTTGAAACACTGCAGGCAACGGCCTCCACGTTCCGGCTCATCTTCCAGCCCTTTTACCGTACAGCGCCATAAATCATGGTCATAATCGGCATCTACAATATCCAGACCGAGCGACCGGGCATAACGGGTACACTCATCTTTACGGATATTGTACTCTTCGAGCGGATAGATATTCGGATTGCAATAATAAATGGTAGGACGCACATCATGTTGCATCAGACATTCGATGATAGCCGATGAACAAGGAGCACAACAAGTATGAAGCAGGACCTTTCCGGCTCCTCCCGGCACTTCAAGCACAAACTTTTTCCTTTTCATGCCGGCTGCTCCTTTCCCATAAACAAAGGTTGTAATGCTTCGGGGATATCCACCCCCCTACTTTTCACGGCATCCAGACAGCGGCGGGCCTCATCGGTCAACGTAAAATACATCTGTCGCTTATCCTTCTCACCCAGATGACGGAGCAGATACCCTTTTTTCTCGACAGAACCGATAACCTTCGACGCATGGGAGGCTGTCAGACCGGTGCGCTCCACAATTCCACTTGCAGCCACCTTGTCTTCCCCCACGCTACAAAGCACCATCGCTTCATTCAGGGATATACCATACTTTTCCACCAGTTGGGATTCCAGTTCCGATAAAGCCTGAAACAGATCCCGCATGACACAGATGCATTTTATTTTTTCCATAAAACCCGATTACAATCTTTTCTTCTATCAGATAAACAAATTCACATTAGCCTGTTCGGCACGGTCCATATAGGTAGCTACACCTCCTACCGTCACATTATCAAGCAGTTCTTCACGCTTCACCCCCATTACATCCATCGACATCTGGCAGGCGATAAACTCTACACCGTTGTCAATGGCCTGCTGGCGGAGTGATTCCAATGAATCAATTCCTTTGGAACACATCAGGTAACGCATCATCTTGGCACCGATACCCAGCATGTTCATTTTAGAGAGTTTCAATTGTAAAGAATCCGACGGCAGCATCATGCCGAACATCTTTCCGAAAATATCTTTCTTCACTTTAGGCTTATTCACCTTCTTGATGGCATTCAGCCCCCAGAAAGTAAAGAAAATGGTTACCTTCTTACCCGTAGCGGCAGCACCGTTTGCCAGCACAAAGGTAGCTAAAGTTTTGTCAAGGTCATCGCTGAACAGAATGAAAGTTTTTCCATGCTCCTCCACGGCCGGACGTGAAGCCTCTACGGCACAGGGTGTGGCTTTCTCGACCATTACCTTATAAACCCCGCCTTCCGAAGCCGACGAAATGAAACGGTTTCCGGTAGTCCTGCACCAAGCTTCGGCATCTCTAGGGAAACCGGCATCGGTAGCCCGTACTTCCAGACGCCCTCCCGGAACCAGCGCCTCCATACTTTTCTTCAATTTCAGAATCGGACCCGGGCACTGTATCCCGCAGGCATCTACCTTAATGACCTTCACTTCGGTTTCCGGTTTACACTCACAGGCCGAGGTACTTTCGGTAAAGGACGATGAACTGCAGCATGATGTGCCACCGGTATTCCCCGAACCCGGAGTTGGAAGAGGAGCAACAGCCGCACGATATGTCTTCAGACCGCCTATCAGGTTACGTACATCCTTATACCCGTTATCCTTCAAAATATTCGAAGCCAGGTATCCGCGCAAGCCTACTCCACAATAAAGATAGACAGGTTTGTCGGTAGGAATTTCCTGCATACGCTGACGCAGATCGTCCAACGGAATATTCACCGCACCTTTTATGCCTCCCAAAGCAAATTCATCTGCCGTACGGACATCCACCAGTGTAACTTTGCTCAAATCGGCCTGCTGCAATTCCCTCCAGTAAAGCGGTGTCATCTTCCCGCTCAAGATATTGCCGGCCACATAACCCGAAATGGCCACAGGATCTTTTGCGGAAGAGAAAGGAGGGGCATACGCATGTTCCAGACATACCAGATCGTATACCGTCCCACCCCGTTTGATGGTCAGAGCATATTCGTCAATGCGTTTGTCCACGCCGTCGTAACCAACAATCTGTGCACCGTACAGTTTTCCATCTTCAGGCGAAAAAGTAATCTTGATATCCATCTGTGATGCGCCCGGATAATAACCCGCATGGGAACTCGAATGGATAGTAGCGGAAAGATAAGGGATTTCCATCTGTTTCAGGCGTTTGGCAGGAAGTCCGGTCGACGCAACGGTCTGGTCGAATACCTTGGCTATAGATGTTCCTATAGCCCCTTCATACTTCACCTTGTTGCCGAACACCATATTATCGGCCACGATACGTGCCTGACGGTTAGCAGGACCTGCCAGATAATTCAACCAAGGTTTACCCGTAAGCGGATGAGGGAATTCGATGGCATCACCCACAGCATACACCGATTCATCGGAGGTCTGCAGATATTCATTCACATAAATCCCTCTGGCCTCGCCAATCTTCAAGCCGGCTTCCGAAGCCAGACGGGTTTCGGGACGTACACCGATAGAAAGCAGGACCAGCCCGGCGTCAAGCTTGATTCCCGACTTGAAATGTACGGTCAATCCTTCCTCCCCGTTCTTTTCAAAACCTTCCACGGCCTGCTTCAGATAAAGCTTCACACCTTTCTGCAACAGATGTTCATGTACCAGAGCCGCCATCGAATAATCAATCGGGCCCATCACCTGGTCGGCCATTTCAACCACAGCCACTTCAGCACCGGCGTGATGCAGGTTTTCGGCCATTTCCAAACCAATGAAACCACCACCCACAATGACTGCACGCTTCACGTTATGCTGCTGCATATAGCCCTTGATACGGTCTGTATCACTTACATTACGCAAAGTGAAGATTCCCGGAAGATCGATTCCCGACAGAGGCGGACGCACAGGAGAAGCACCCGGCGAAAGCAGCAGCTTATCATAACTTTCCGTATAAACTGATCCGTCGGCCTTGCGTACTGTAACCTGCTTGGCAGCTAAATCAACGGCAGTGACTTCCGAACGGGTACGCACATCGATATTGAAACGTTTACCGAAAGCGGCCGGAGTCTGCACGAACAATCTGTCACGTTCCTCGATAACCCCACCGATATAATACGGCAACCCACAATTGGCGTACGAGATGTGTTCTCCCTTTTCAAACAGAATGATTTCAGCCTTTTCAGTATTTCTGCGGATACGGGCCGCAGCAGTTGCACCACCGGCCACTCCACCAACAATAACGTATTTCATCATAATCCTTATTTTATTTTCGTTTATAATTATTTTCCTATGGAAATTTTTCGCAAAAGAAGTTATTTATTTCTTTCAAACAAAATTTCCAATGGAAAATAATTTTGGATTATAATATTTTAACAGAAATCGATGTAAACTCTATTTCACAACCACCTCTACAAATCTTTCTCCCCCAGGATAATCCTTGTCTTTGCCATAATCGGGCGAATATTTTCCGACAGGCATATCCGACAAGACCAGACTGTTGCATTTCCTGCCAGCCTCTATATTATCGGTAGATGCAGTCTTGACAACCGTTGCTAAAAGATCCACCAGGATTCCCCATCCACCGGCTCCACCATTTACACTTGTATCTATTGTCACTTTCCCTTCCCGGCTATACAACGTTTCACCGGTCCGGGCAGAACGGAGAATGTACTCTATCTGAGCCGTAATCTCACCACTCAGATTCATCCTTTGCCAATCCTTTATAATGGTAAACATAACCGCATCTGCCCCCAGCACATCGGCAAAGGAAGAGAGACTACCTTCAAGAAACAGTTCGGCATCGTATGCACTTTCCTGCTGGAACATTTCCATAGTCAGATACGGCGAGAACACATAATACCCTTTTTCACACAAAGGTATATACAGTGTGGTATAGAAAAAATCCTTAGCCTCCACATGTGTAGTCCGATTAATTGGCGGCATAATAGCTATGGAAACGGGCTTTTCCTCATACATTCCAGGATACTGCTGGCCTAAAGTTTTCGGAACCGTACATGAAAATACAGACATTGCCACCGCCCACAGGAGCAATGTCCTAATCATCACCATACCACTCCTTCCCAACGTGCCATATATCATAGCTCCGGGCACATCCATCATTTTCATTGTTCCAACTGTTTTAAAATCCGAGAAATATATCTTTCCGATTCAGGATAAAGCCTGATTTCCTCCTTCAAGTATTTGAGACCCTCCTCCTGTTTTCCTGTCTTATAGAGTATATAGCCATATTCCGCACACATCCCTGGAGGAACCGTACACCGGTTACCATATTGTTCCTCTATTATTTTCCGGTATTCCTCAATGACTTCCGATTTCAGTTCTTCCGTATGCCTCTTATTATACCTATACGTGACATCCTCATAGTTATGCCATGAATATAAATTTTCGGGCCCCATACATGAAGAAACCAAAGACACAGCCATAAACAGGAGCAATAGATATAATAACCTGCCGATTTTCATAGCACCCGTCCTTTCCTGTTTCCGATTAATTAATTATGGAAGAATTATCTGTTTCACCTCCTGTGTGGACACAAAAATCTTCTTCCCGTATAATGTCTTGCCGTCGCATGTAACCTTTATACTCCTTGTACCGGTCTTTACCCCATAACGCGTACCTTTTCTGTTCGATTTCCTCTCCTCCACCACTTTCGCTAAAAAGGGCTTCTCACCGTCCAAAGTAACCGTCACTTCTTTTCCGGCATACACATCCGGACTAACAAACAGAAGATAAGCGATATCTTCTTTACCGCTCTGTTGGGCTACAGGAGCTTTACATCCTGCCAGCAATGCAAACAATAGTGCCACGACACACATTATTCCCTTAATCTGCCTTTTCATACACTCCCGCCTTTATTCTGATTCTTCAATGATATAGTCACCCATATTTTCCGAATTGATTCCAGTGGTTCCGCTGATTTCCACAAAAGAATATTCTGTTTCCGGAGTATCACCACCGGTAGAAAGCACTCTGACCTCTCCTACCTTTTTCCCTGGCAATGTAATCATGATTCCAGTCTGAGGATTTTTCACTTTACGGCCTTTACTGACAACAGAAAACACCATACCTTCCCTGATTCCCTGACTCTGTCCTCCAGCAATGAGAATGCCGTCCGGACCATACGACAGGAAATATGTCTTCCACGGGGAGTCGGTACATTTATTGATAATATTCTCAACAAGTTGTCCAATAGCCTCCGAAATGGCTTTATCGCTCAAAGTTGCATCAAACGAAGCCTGTCCACCCAATCCCAGAGTTGTCTTTGTCGTCAGTTCGGCACTACCTTTCGCTTCATCGGAGTAAATGATCAATCCAGTCGACACATCCACTAAGCGTATGGCTACAGCAGCTTCTGCAGTCTGTGTCTTCTCTGAAGAAAACACTTTGTTCCGTCCGGTATTCTTCCTGCCATATTCAGTAATGGAACCGATAATCACATAATCGGCCCCCACAGTAGAGAACGGATTTCCGTTTCTGGCATTCTCTTCCAGCAAAGTGGCAAGATCATTCCGCTCCAACAGAAGAAACTTACCGGAAGCCGCCAGCTTCGACGACAGAATGTCAAGAGCCTGTTTGCCCATAGGATCATTTTCTCTGTCATAAAATATACCTTTCGCATATTGTGTCTCATTTGAAAAACGCCCGATGGCAACTTTCCTTTTGAGAAACAGGCTATCTTCCTCTGCCTGTACCGGAGTTTCCTTAATTTCAGTCTCTCTCTGCGCCATCATGCTACCTATAGAGCACAACAACAGACAAACCGCCATAATATTCCTGAATGTCATCATACCGAATCAATTTATCTATATCACTAAAGATAAATATTTTTATTCGATATCAGACTGTTTTTACCCGAAATAAATGGATTATTAACACTTTGGGCACTAATGTATATGTTTCTGGAAAGCGATACGTGCCGTACCGTTGGCAATATAAATGATACCGCACCGCGAAAATCCACGTGAAAGCAACAGATGCTGCATCACCTTGTTGTCGGCATGGGTATCCACACGGATATTGGGGCACACACGGAAGCACCAATCCATACACGCATCGAATATCCCCTTACAGCTTCCGCTGGAAGCCAGCCGATGAACCACATAATACGGCTCATCGTCCGGCCACTCTCCATCCTCAATATAGGCATACGTAGGATCGGGGCCTTTTATGAAACAAAAGGTACCCACAATGACACCTTCCCGGTCACGGCACACATAGCAATGCCCCTGTTCAATCTCTCCGGCTATCAGTTCACGTTGCGGATAACCGTTAATCCACTGGTTCGCATTACCGGTAGAAGCCATAAACCGGCGTGCCGTATCAAAAATCTCCATCAGGCGGTCCAGATCGGACAAAGACGCCTTTACTATATCCAACTGCATATTTTTCATCCTTTCAAAATGTTTTCTATGCAAAAATAGCAGTTTATCCGCTAATGCGTATCGAATATTTCATCATACCTATCGAATATCCCGGTAACCTATAAAGGGACGGATGCGGAAGAATCATTTCTTATCCATCATATCCATGAGTCCGCGGGCAGCTTCATCCTTCAAATGGAAAACAGCCGAAATGGGCTGGTCAAGGTATGAAGCATACTGGAAAAGCTGGAAAGCGATGTAACGGCCGTCTCTGGAATGGAAGCAGTCCATACGTACCGGACTCTTGTCGTCGACCATACGGATACCCGACACATCCACAAATTTGCCCAGCCCGGCCTTCAGACCGATGAAATCGCCTGTATCATACGATACCGACTTCTTCAAGACTTCGCTTGAAGTAGGAACATACACCAGATGGGTAAGCCGGAAGGTAAGGAAGAACAAGGCCATCACCACCAGAAAAACGCCGGCACAGATGCGCAGTATGTCCAGGTTGGATCCCGGATCGGCCGGAAGAAGGCCGAATAC
Organism: Bacteroides ilei; assembly: GCF_900128495.1. Lineage (GTDB taxonomy): Bacteria > Bacteroidota > Bacteroidia > Bacteroidales > Bacteroidaceae > Phocaeicola > Phocaeicola ilei. The sequence continues at coordinate 808,691 of NZ_LT635801.1, read as the reverse complement.
GCCAAATCCCGCCAGCAGCAGGACCAGGGCAATGACAATGCTACGTGAATTTATACGTTTCTTTATATCTTGATTTTCAAATGCATACAGTAATTGATTTGTTGACATAACCAGAATTGGATTTAAAAGTTTGACAAAAAGATTTTTCCGACAGATACAACGCGTACCTGCCCGTTACATAAAAAGACAAAAAATCCAACAGGCTAAATCAGAAGATGACGGATGGCATAGACATACAGCGACTGTCCGCCCGTACGGCCTATGCAATAAGAGACTCCACATGAAGACTCACCCACGGCTGTCTGATGATGGATATACCTGATCAGATCCTTGGCCTGCATCCTGTTCGCCAACTGGGAATTACCCTGCACGATACGCAGCAACAGCCGTTGTGAAACATTGAACTGATGGGAGACCGACTGGGCCGTCTCATCACAACAGATTGAAAAGTCCAGAGCATTCTCCAACGCCTTGTAGGCCAGTTGCCGGGCATGGCGTTCCTCGTCCGGCACTACGGCCGCTCCCTCAGGCATATCCGCAACCTGCCGTTCCATTCCGTAACCGGAACAGAGCTTCACACCGATAAGGGCTACCAGCAGGATAAACAGAAGATTTCGCATGACGGCACGACTTTTCTAATCACGTGGACAAAAATAAGAAACCTCCATTTCAAAGACAAACAAAAAAATATTAAAATTCAGCCATTTCCCGTTTCCAGCGTCCAGAATCTCCATCGCAATATCCGAACGCCTCTCCACAAAAAGCACCGCCACACTCCGGAAATTCCCTGAAATTATATACATTTGCAAGAAATGACAGATAAAAGACATAGTTATGAAACCGAACCAAACCAATGAACCAAGGCTTCCGCGTCTGGCGGATTCCCTTCCCGAACATCTCGGAATCAAGATAGAAGAAGTAGAAGACGGCTACATAAAGGCTACCATGCCCGTAAACAGCCGTACCTCGCGCCCCAGCCAGCCCACCGACATCCTGAACGGAGGCGCCTCGCTGGCACTGGCCGAAATTGTGGCCGGATTCGGTTCCTATCCCCTCTGTGAAGAAGGTACTATGCCCTGCGGCATACAGGTCAGCGCCAGCCACGTCCGTATGGTGCCCATAGGCACACATGTGGAAGCGGTGGGGAAACTGATACACCGGGGGAGTACCCAACATGTCTGGAACGTAGACATCACCACTCCCGAAGGGAAGCTGGTCTCTACCGCCAGAGTAGTGAATCTCATCATAAAGGAACGCCCATGAACCTACCCGAAAGGCATATACACCAACTCATCGACCGACTGACCGGAAGCGACATCAGTTTCGCCATCACCCGGATTCCGTGGACCGACGAACCTATTTTCGTCCTTCAGGAAGAAGGCCGGCCCGAAACCATGAAAAGCCTGACCGACCTCAACGGGAAGAAAGGATTCCTGCTCGCCCCCTTCAGCCCTTCGGAAAAACATCCCATCGTACTGATACGCCCCGATCTGGTGGAACACGACTGGGACACCATCTGCCCCGCACTTGACAGCTTCCTGCAGAAACACCCCGAACTGGAGGCCGTAGACAGCGGCTGCGGGGAAAGCAGCCGGGCTGTAGATGTGACCGACACCGACGAAGACCGGGAAGCCTACATGGCTGCCTTCCAGCGCTTCATTGTCCCGCTGAAAGAAAAGAAATTCCAGAAACTGGTGCTATGCCGCAAGGCCGAACACCGGCTGCCTTCCGACTTTTCACCGTTGGCTACGTTCATCAAAGCCTGCAACAGCTATCCTCGCATGCTGATTTCCTTGTGCCACACACCCGAAACGGGAACCTGGCTGGGAAGCACACCCGAAATCATCCTCAGCGGCAATGAAACCCTCTGGCATACGGTAGCGCTGGCCGGAACCATGCCCATGCAGGGTGAAGTAATGCCCACCGAATGGAGCCGGAAAAACCAGGAAGAACAGGCTCTGGTGAGCGAATACATCCGGCGCATAGTCAGAAAATTCGGTAGCAAGATTACCGAAAAAGGACCGTATACCGCCCGTGCCGGCCAACTGGTACACCTGAAGACCGACTTCCACTTCCTGCTGAAAGATGCCCACCATCAGGGTGATATTCTCCAGGAACTCCATCCTACTCCCGCCGTATGCGGACTTCCCAAACAGGAAGCCTACGAATTCATAGCCGGAAACGAAGGCATAGACCGCAGCTACTATTCGGGAATCATCGGATGGATAGACCCGCAGGGAAACACCAACCTGTACGTCAACCTGCGGTGCATGAACATCGGCGACCACCGGGCCACACTCTATGCCGGAGGCGGCATCCTGGCATCGTCCACTCCCGAAACCGAATGGGAGGAGACCCGACAGAAAATGAACACCATGAGAAATATATTGTAATTTTATGTATACAGACAAGAAAAGCATTCTGCAACTGGCGGCCTTGCTCAAGGCACACGGCATCAAACGGATTGTACTCTGCCCGGGAAGCCGGAACATCCCTCTGGTACAGACCTTCACGAACATCCCCGAGTTCACCTGCTACCCGGTTACCGACGAACGGAGCGCAGGCTTCTTCGCCATCGGTCTGGCCCTGCACGGTGGAGCACCTGCAGCTGTGTGCTGCACTTCGGGCACTGCCCTGCTCAACCTGCACCCCGCCGTGGCCGAAGCCTTCTACCAACAAGTTCCGCTGGTAGTGATCTCGGCCGACCGCCCTGCGGCATGGATCGGACAGATGGACGGACAGACACTCCCCCAGCCCGACGTATTCGGCAAGCTGGTGAAGAAATCGGTAAACCTGCCCGAAGTACAGACCGACGAAGACGAATGGTTCTGTAACCGCCTCATCAACGAGGCCCTGCTGGAGCTGAACCATCACGGCAAAGGCCCCGTACACATCAATGTACCCATCAGCGAACCGTTCTTCAAACTTCCTGTCGACCAGTTGCCCGAAGCCCGTGTAATTACCCGCTACCAAGGCCTGAGCGTATACGACAAGGACTACAAGCCGCTTATAGAACGCCTCAACAGATACCAGCGCCGCATGGTGGTGGTAGGACAGATGAGCCTGATCTACCTCTTCGACAAGCGCTATGTAAAGATGCTCTACAAGCATTTCGCCTGGTTTGCCGAAAACATCAGTAACCAGACCGTACCCGGACAACCCATCCGAAACATCGATCCGCTGCTCTGCTCCATGAACAATGAAGAGCAGGAAAAGATGCGCCCCGAACTGCTTATCACCTACGGCGGACACATCATCTCCAAACGCCTGAAAAACTTCCTCCGGCGTCACCCGCCTATAGAGCACTGGCACATTTCGCCCGACGGCGAAGTGGTCGACCTCTTCGGTTCGCTTACCACCGTCATCGAAATGGACCCTTTCGAATTCCTCGAAAGGATAGCCCCCATGATGGACAACCGCACCCCCGAATACCCGCGCGGATGGGAAGCACGCTCCAAAGCCGTGCCCGACGTGGACTTCCCGTATTCCGAAATGAGCGCCATCGGGAAAATAATCACCTGCCTGCCCGCACCGTGCTCGCTGCACCTGGCCAACAGCTCTACCGTACGCTACGCCCAGCTTTTCAAAGTACCGGCCGATGTGGAGATCCTTTCCAACCGGGGTACCAACGGAATAGAAGGTTCACTCTCTACCGCCTTGGGATATGCCACCGTATCCGAAAAGCTGAACTTCATCATTATAGGCGACCTGAGCTTCTTCTATGACATGAACGCCCTGTGGAACCCCAACTACGGATCGAACGTACGCATACTGCTGCTCAACAACAGCGGAGGCGAGATATTCCACGCCCTTCCGGGACTGGAACTCCATGAAAACGCCCGCCGGTTCGTGACCGCCACCCATCAGGCCAATGCCAAGGCTTGGGCCGAAGACCGTGGATTCGAATACCTGTCGGCACACAACGATGCGGAACTTTCGGCTGCGGCAACCTACTTCACCCAGCCCGAAATCACGCAGAAACCTCTGCTGCTTGAAGTTTTTACCGAGAAGAATCCCGATATAGAACTGCTGAAGAACTATTACCGGGCACTGAAACACTAAACCAATCTTAAAAAACAGAACAATCATGTCACAACCCAGAGAATGGAAAACCATCAAAGAATACCAGGATATTCTTTTCGACTATTATAACGGAATAGCCAAGATAACCATCAACCGCCCGCGTTACCGTAACGCCTTCACCCCGACCACCACATCCGAAATAAGCGACGCCCTGCTGTACTGCCGTGAATGTCAGGACATCAACGTAGTGGTGCTGACCGGTGCCGGCGACAAAGCCTTCTGCTCGGGCGGCGACATGCACGTAAAAGGCCACGGAGGCTATGTAGGCACCGACGGTGTACCGCGCCTCAATGTGCTCGACGTGCAGAAGCAGATACGCTCCATACCGAAACCTGTCATCGCCATGGTAAACGGATATGCCATAGGCGGCGGCCACGTACTCCATGTGGTATGCGACCTGACCATCGCATCCGAAAACGCCATCTTCGGCCAGACCGGCCCGCGTGTGGGAAGCTTCGACGCCGGCTTCGGCTCATCCTATCTAGCCCGTATCGTAGGCCAGAAGAAAGCCCGTGAAATCTGGTTCCTCTGCCGCCAGTATTCGGCACAGGAAGCCCTCCAGATGGGACTGGTAAACAAAGTGGTTCCCCTCGACAAGCTGGAAGACGAAGTAGTGGAATGGGCCGAAACCATGATGCAGCACAGTCCGCTTGCCTTGCGCATGATCAAGGCCGGACTCAACGCCGAACTGGACGGACAAGCCGGCATACAGGAACTGGCCGGTGATGCCACCATGCTCTACTATATGACCGAAGAGGCACAGGAAGGCGGAAAGGCATTCCTCGAGAAGAGAAAGCCGGACTGGTCTAAATACCCTAAATTCCCCTGATGAAAAAGGCTCCGGAAGGAGGTACCCACTATACGGAACAGAAGGATGCACAGGCCCTATATGGGTTATGCATCCTTTCTTTTTTCCGTACAATAAAAAACTTAATCATTTTACCATCCTACAATTAAAGAAACCCTTATATTCACTAAACCGCTTTAATAAATTGAGGTAAAGCAGGCTCTTGTAATTTCCATTCTATATTCATTGGAAAATCGCCATAAGAACGAATATAATCAATCAGTCCAAGGCAATAAAAAGGACATGTATTTCTATATCCATCGTATTTATCTTCTCTGACAAATAAGATAAATTTTTTCCCTAAAGAATGTTGATTAACAAAACGTTGTCCTCTCTTTGCATGACAGTCTGTATTTTGTGATTGCCAATGAAATATTTGATCATTTATCAAATAATCTTGGTATTGGGTTGTAGGTGAGAAATCTTTATCCGACTTATTCAAAGTAACAAAAAATATTTCAGTATTTATATTAGCAAAATTGAATAATCCCGATACATTCCCTTGCATCTTTTTATTAATAGTTTGTTGGCCAAAAATGATAAAAATTTCTTCACGAGAATAACAACCGTATTGTTCAAGAGCTTCAGGTAGACCTTTTCCAATACTAAATGTCTTCGTTTCAATATGCTCTATCCTATATTCTATAATTTCTTTAAGCTCCTCTACAAATAAAGCATATTGTGCGAAACATTTCAAAGCTTCTACAATAGAATTAAACGATGTCTTTTGTATAGGATCCTGAAAGAGAGTATAATAAAACATCAAATAAAATGTTTCATCCGTATTATTTTTAATTTCATACTTAAAATTATCCGCAATAAGTCTTTTTATAAAACGTATATAGCTGAAAGAATTAATATGTAAAAAATTACTCATTCCTTTTTCAAACTTTTTTGTGTTCGCATCAGGGGTATAATAACATTTTCCAGCCTTTTGTTTTAAACTAGTCCAACAATGATTATCACGGTATATCAACCCAATATCTTGTCCATTTGCTTCAAGAAAATCTTCCAAGGTAGGACAAATTGAATAACTTTGTAATTCCTTTATCAAACGTGGAACATTATAAATAGCTCCTTGAATATTCTCAAGAATATATTTTTGAGCTTTTTCCTCCATATGAATATAACATCCCTGAGGTAATAGTGTAAATCCTTTTTTTATTTGCTCGGCTACATTGGTTCCTGGTTTAGTTAAAAGAGCACGAAAACGACTTACAAAATCATAAGACCGGTTAGCCTGACCTACAAAATCTAAAACTGTCAAAAGGCTTTTTCCTACACTTAATCTTAAGCCACGACCTAACTGTTGCAAGAAAATTGTTAAACTTTCTGTTGGCCGTAAAAATAATACAGTATCAACTTCAGGAATATCCACTCCTTCATTATAAATATCAACGGTACATATATAATTGATTTCTCCTTCGGCTAATTTATGATTTAACGATTCACGTTCATTTCTAGGAGTCTCATCTGTAAGACTTACAGCTTTTAATCCTAATTTCTTAAAGCCATCAGCCATAAAATCTGCATGTTTTTTATTAGTACAAAAACATAAAGCTTTACAGGTAGTCTCGTCTGGAATATAACGTTGCAATGCTTGATAAATTATATGTAATCGTCCTTCATCACATAATTTATCCGCCAATTTAGATTTAATGTACTTACCTCCAGCCCAAAGTGTTTCATCTCGCAAATCCGTATTATCTGAAATACACAAATATTGAAAAGGAGTTAGAAGTCCTTCATTTAACGCTTTAGGCAATCTAATTTCAGCACTTATATGATTATCAAAATCTGGTAAAAGGCTGATACCATCCATTCGCTCAGGAGTTGCTGTAAGCCCTAATAATATTTTAGGCTTAAAATAATTTATAATTTGTTGATAGCTATTAGCTGCCATGTGATGAGCCTCATCAATTACAATATAATCATAATAATCAGCAGGTAACTTACTAAATATTTCGAATTTTGAATTCACCGTTTGCACAGAAACAAACAAATGTGTCAAATCATTCTCCGGCTTATATTCACCCACCCATAACTCTCCAAAATTTGCATCACCCAAAACTCCACGATAAGTTTGAAGAGATTTCTCAAGAATCTCTTTGCGATGTGCAATAAATAATAACCGATTATTATGCGAATTATTTCTTTTAAAATACTGGTAATCAAATGCAGATATCACAGTCTTGCCCGTACCTGTTGCAGCAACGACCAAATTATGAAAACTATGAGCTTCTTCCCGGATTGCTTGTAACTTGTCAAGAATAGCTTTTTGAAAAGGATATAACCGATATTGTTGTAAAACAGTTGTTGTTCTAGATCTTATCTGGTTCTTTTGCGTTTCATCATAAAATTTTTTAATACCGCCTATACGAAAATCTTCAAAATTAGGACTGTTCCAATACATCTCAAAAGTCGCTATAGCAGAGCGTATAATATGAGGATTTTCAATATTTGTTACTCGAATATTCCATTCCAAAGCATCCGTATGAGCCGACTTAGAAAGATTAGATGAACCTATGTAGGCCGTATGAAAACCTGAATTTCTAATGAAAATATAAGACTTTGCATGTAACCTTTCAATATCAGTATTATAAGAAATTTTAATCTCCGTATTAGGCAATTCAGATAATTGCTGTACAGCTTTTGCATCAGTTACTCCACAATATGTAGTTGTAATAATACGTAAAGTATGATTATTATTGGCGCAAAACTTACTAAGGTTATCTATCAATAAACGAATCCCCGATAACTTTAAAAATGATACTATTAAGCAAATATGATCAGCTGAAACTATATCTTTATTTATTTCTGAATCTAATGATAAGAAACTTTGGCCGCCTGTGAACAAATTACTATTACGAAAACCAGATAACGGACGTATTAAATCTTTTTGAGTAATAGCTAATTCTGCCGCTTTTTCTTTACATAAAACAGCTGAAAGATAATTTTCCGAATTGGCTAAATATTCTTCTTCAGGCACGCCAGCATCTTTTAAAATATTATTAACTATTTTAAAACGCTCTTCAGTAGACAATGTCTCATCATTTAGCTTATTATAAATAACCTGAGACAAATATTCAGAAAGCATTGATGGCGATTCAGCTTTATCAATCGGAATAGTTTTACATACTTTTCCTATCTCATTTTCATATATTATTTTATCCTGTAAATCTTTATTGATTAGATTTTCATAAACACCTTCTTCCAACCCTTTCATAGTAATATTATTTCTCATGACATAGAATAGAAACAAACTTACAGAAAAAACGATATTATAACAAGTCTACTGAATAATTTCTACGACACAAAATCAACTCTAATATAAAAAATTACAAATCAAGTGTAATTATTTTCTCCTCATCAATAAAAAGCGTTTTCAATTCACCACAACACTCCGTTGTTACCTCATAATTAATATCTGGATAACCAACCCCTGCATAATTCACAAATAAAACTTCTGCATGATGAACACATTGTTCTTCATCACAATACCAATAAATGATATCTCCTATATTATATCTCGTCTCCATAAAACCATTATAATTTACGTTTATGGCGTAAATATACCAGGAAAAGAGATAATTATAAAAGATAATCAAACCTGGACATGGCATTTATAAGAATATATTTACAGGTTAAAATGATCAACTACAATTTGATTAAAAGAAAGTAATCTTCCATTACCAGTATCAAGAATGCGTTCTATGTCATCTTCCGATTTACAAATCAATCCTGTCATAGTCTCTATTGCCGTAAATAAATCCTCCAAATGCTCAAAATACATATCATCGTCATCTTCAATTCCCAAAATATATCTATCCGGGAAAAAATAACCCATCACATCGTTCGTTATATAATAGCTACATCCGGGTTCTTCCGCATAATAATACATTTTTAGATTTACATAATAGGATTCTATAAACTTTCTGACATCAGACAACTCGACCCAAGCCGACATTATAAAAAATCGAAGAATACCGTCTTCAAAATCCAAACCACCAAATTCACCACGACATGAAATCTCCTTCCAATTTCCACCCAACACTACAATCAAATTACCTACCCATTCTTTACCAAAATCATTGACAGTTAAAGATGTATTACGTTCCGTCAAGTCAAGCATTTTTTCATATAAATCGTAAACTTCCTTTTTGTTTCCCACACAAACATAAGATGTATAACACCAATTCGGCATAATTATATTAATTAAAATTCAGGACTAAAATACATCATTATCAAATAAAACATTCTGGAATTTGATCTAGTTAAGAAAGATCAAATCATTTTATCAAATCTCATTTCCAATCAATAAAGTTATCCAAACCTTGTTTAAAAACAGACATTAGTCATTTTATCCTAAAACTGTTATGCCAATCCACAAAACAACTTTATCTTTATATCGTCTGCCATACCGTAGACGGCTGATTACCGTACCGTAAACAATCGTATACCATACAGGAAACGATCGTCTACCATACCACAAACGCATAAGAGACCTTTAAAAAACCTTTTAAAGAGATATTGAACACCTTTTAAACCTTATAAATCTTATTACTATATGAGCGCAAAATTTGAAATCTATGAAAACCCGGGATCGAAACTGAGCCAGAAGAAAACCTATCAGGCACGCATTGTAGAAGGACGTACCGTGGAACAGGACGAACTGGCCGAACTGATACAGAAACGCTGTACGGTAAATGCCGCCGACACCATTGCCGTACTCACCGCACTGTCGGAAGTGATGGTAGAAGTGATGAAGGAAGGAAACCGGATCCATATGGCCGAGGTGGGATATTTTTCACTGGCACTGTCGTGTACAGACGCTGGAAACTCCGACAAACCGGACAGGCAGGCTGTCAAATTGAAAACGGTGAAGTTCCAGGCAGAAAGGCAACTGAAAAAACGGCTGGAGAAATCGCTCAGGCTGGAACAGAGCCGTAAAGGCAGCAGCCTGCACTCCAGGAATCTCACTCATGAGGAAATCGCAGAATTGCTGACCGGTTATTTCAAAGAAAACACCTTCATTACCCGACAGAAATTCGAAGAGTTGTGCGGCTTCAGGAAAAGCACTGCCCTGAACCACATAAACCGCCTCATCGACGAAAAGGTAATCCGCAACGCAGGCACCCGGAACCAGCCGGTCTACATGCCGGTAGCGGACAATACAAAAAGAAACTAGCCATAACGGATGACAGAAAAGGATGCTACCACCGATACATAAAACCGGACAGCCATCCGTATACCTAAATCATGCTATCCAGGTAACTGCTGCTACAGCCACAAATTCCTCATTTTTCGGTATTTCAAAAACCGGATGCAAGCCCTTTCTTTGTCTTGTCAAACTCTAAAGGAAAAAAGATATGAAAAAGACTGGTATTTTTTACGGTTCCACTACCGGAACCACCGAAAATGTGGCATCTCTGATTGCCGGCAAATTGGGTATTGCCGCAGCCGACGTACACGACGTAAGCAAACTGACAAGCGGACTGGCCGCCTCATACGATGTACTGATTTTAGGGACCTCTACATGGGGAGACGGAGAATTGCAGGATGACTGGTATGACGGTATCAAGGTCCTGAAAGGAACAGACCTCACGGGAAAGACAATAGCCCTGTTCGGCTGCGGTGATTCGGAATCGTATCCGGATACATTCTGCGACGGCATGGGGATTCTGTTTGAAGACTTGAAAGACTGCGGATGCCGATTCATCGGGGCTGTAGACGCATCAGAATATACGTACAGTTCATCTGTAGCCGAAACGGACGGAAAGTTTGTGGGACTGGCTATAGACGATGTCAATGAAAGCGACCGTACGGAACGCCGTATCACGGCATGGACCGATGCCCTGAAAGCCGGACTGGAATAAACTGATTCTCTCTAAAGACAAATAGCCTATGATGACTCCCGATATCAATCCCGTAGAACTTAAGGTTTTTCTGAACCACATCTATGAATTCAAGAAAGGAATACGGCAAATGGTACTTTATACCATGAACAGACGGTACCAGATTTTTGCCGAAAACCGGCTGAAAAGACAAAACATCGACTATGTGATACAAAAAGTAGATGAGGAACGGATCAACCTGTTCTTCGGACGGGAGGAATGTATTCATGCCATCCGGATGCTGGTAACCTGCCCGCTCAACAAGCTTAGCCCTGAAGAAGATTTCATACTGGGTGCATTACTGGGATATGACATATGTGCCCAATGCCGGAGATACTGCAATAGAAAAAGGCGGAATACCTGCCACTGAAATTGAACGGAACCTTGTATCTTTGCAACATACGATCAAAAAAGAAGTATGTATGTATGAAATAACCGTCATTCCGCGTACCCTGCATTTCAAACAGCCGGCAGGAACTTCACGCGGTGTCTACACGACCCGTAAGGTGTGGTATGTCAACGTGACCGACCCCGCTACAGGCCGCCGGGGAGTGGGCGAATGTGCACCGCTTCCGGCGTTGAGCTGCGACGACCTCCCCGACTATGAGGCCATATTGGAACGCTTCTGTCGTGAAACGGCTGATAGCGGAAAAATAGATTACGAAGCCTTGCGCCCGTACCCTTCCATCCTGTTCGGACTGGAAACGGCCTTCGCACACCTCAAGGCCGGAAACCTGCAGCTGTGGCACACGTCTTTTTCGGAAGGAAAAGCCGGAATCCCCATCAACGGACTGATATGGATGGGAAATTTCGAAGAAATGTACCGGCGCATCGAAGAGAAGATGCGGCTGGGATTCCGCTGCATCAAGGTAAAGATAGGCGCCATCGACTTCAACAAGGAACTGGAACTGCTGGAACATATCCGCAAACATTTCCCGCCATCACAGATTGAACTGCGCGTAGATGCCAACGGAGCCTTTACTCCTGCCGATGCACCGCACAAGCTGGAAATGCTGGCCCGCTACAACCTGCACTCCATAGAACAGCCTATCCGGGCCGGACAGTGGAAGGAAATGGCGGCCATCTGCGCATCATCGCCTTTCCCCGTAGCGCTCGACGAGGAGCTGATAGGTATAAACACACTCCAGAAGAAAAAGGAACTGCTTGAAACGATACGCCCCCGCTACATTATCCTGAAGCCGTCTCTGCACGGCGGACTGTGTGGAGCCAGGGAATGGATAGACCTGGCTACAGAAAGAGGTATCGGATGGTGGGTCACTTCGGCGCTGGAATCGAACGTGGGACTGAACGCCATAGCACAATGGTGCGCTACCTTGAAGCCGGCCATGCCGCAGGGACTGGGTACCGGACTGCTATTTACCGACAACATCGATTATCCGCTGCATATTCAGGGCGACTGCCTGTGGTTCCACCCGGAAGAGAAGGAACCCGACCTTCAGGCGTTCCTGAGGAAATGATTTTTCCGACTGCAGGGATTTCAGAATAGGATAACACTACAGAATTACAGGGAAAATGATTACTGAAATAGAACAACAGACAATCACCGTCGACGGCACAACCTATACGCCTCGTGAAGCACAGGCTACGGCAGGACAGCCCAGCATGCTACAACGGTTGTTCGGGGAAAGATACGGTGCCGGAAGTTTCCATGCCGCACTGGCCGATTTCCTGGCCGAATGGTTCGACGGCTCCGAAACACTGAAAGTACATACGTCGGGATCTACCGGCACACCGAAGGAGCTTCAGGTGGAAAAACGACGTATGATGAACAGTGCCGTGATGACGGTGTCCTTTCTGGGACTGAAACCGCATGACACTGCCATGCTCTGCATGCCTCTGCAATACATTGCGGGAAAAATGGTGGTGGTACGTGCACTGGTAGGACAGCTCGACCTGCTGCCCGTAACTCCATGCGGACATCCCATGCAGGGAATGAAGGAAGCTCCCGTATTCTCGGCCATGATACCCATGCAGGTATATAACTCGCTGCAGGTGCCCGAAGAACGGAAAATGCTGGAAGAAACCAGACACCTCATTATAGGCGGAGGTGCCATAGACGACGCACTGGCCGAAGCCTTGAAAAGCTTTCCGCATGCGGTATGGAGCACATACGGCATGACCGAAACCCTGTCGCACATAGCACTGAGGCGGCTGGACGGTCCTCATGCCTCAACATGGTACACACCGTTCGGGAACGTATCGGTCTCTCCGTCGGACGAAGGCACACTGATAATACATGCCCCTGCCGTAAGCAAGGAGACGCTGGTTACGAATGATATTGTGGAATTCAACGCCGAAGGGCAGTTCCGCATACTGGGCCGGAAAGACAATACAATCAATACGGGAGGTGTCAAAGTACAGATAGAACAGGTAGAAGAGCTGCTGAAGAAACACCTTCACCGCCCCTTCCAGATAACGGCCGCCCCCGACGCCTGTTTCGGCGAACGCATCGTACTGCTGCTGGAAAAGATTCCCGGCTCTCCCGAAGAGGCGCTTCCCGAAGACACATTTGCCACGCTCCCTCCCTACTGGCGCCCCAAGCAGGTCATGTATGTAGACAAGCTTCCACTTACCGGAACGGGAAAACCCGACCGGGCCGCCGCACGCCGTATTGCCCGTGGATGCTGACGACCCCGGACCGGCTGTCAGCGCCGGTATTCGGGATGGCGCTGCAGCCACACCACGGCATACGAGCAAGTAGCCAGTGGCTTGAGCCCATGCTCCAGCGCATAGTCGTAGGCGGCCTTTACCAGAACCGAAGCGATTCCCTTCCCGCCTATTTCGGCGGGCACAATGGTGTGCAGGATATCCAGTGCCCCGTCATGGACGGCATATTCCACATAGGCCGTATGCCCTTCAGCCTCCACCCGGAAAAGATTCCGGGCCTCATCATGCATTACATCCATAGATTCTATATTGTTATAAAGGTTATTATTGAAGGCAATATACAAAATCTGCGACAATAAGACAAAAATCACATTTTATGTTATACAACATATCGGATTTTTTACGAAATTTGCATGACCCTTATAAAGAGGGATTTATAGATCCATGGAAAAAGATAGTTTATTGAAACGTTACCTTGTATTTATTGTAGGACTTTATTTTCTGGCTTTAGGAATCGTTCTGATTGTACATTCCGCCCTGGGAACAACCCCCATTTCGAGTATCAACTATGTGCTGAGCATCAATACACCGCTCACATTGGGTACGTGGACCTTCATCACGAATATGATCATGATCATTATCCAGCTCCTGCTTATCCGCAACGGATACGGTACCCGCAAGGATTTCATAGAGATACTGCTTCAGATCCCGCTTTCGTTCATATTCTCGGCCTTCATAGACTTGAACATGTTCTTCACCCGGGGACTGATTCCCGGCAACTATGCCATGTCGGTAGGTATCCTGCTGGTAGGATGTATTATCCAGGCTATGGGCGTAGTACTCGAAATCAAACCTAAAGTAGCCATGATGAGTGCGGAAGGACTGGTAAAATACATCTGCCGCCACAGCCACAAGGAATTCGGAAACGTGAAAGTGTATGTAGATATCACACTGGTGGTTCTGGCCATTGTCACTTCACTGGCGTTCACCATGCGTATAGAAGGCATCCGTGAGGGATCGGTCATTGCGGCACTTATTACAGGATATATAGTAAACTTCCTGAACCACAGAATTATGACACGTAGAATGCTTTACAGACTGATTCCTGTAAAACACTGATGGAAAAAAGAAAAAGCCATTCCAGACACATACTGGAATGGCTTTTTTGGCAATAGATCATTTCACATTTACCGAAGTACGGACAGAGGTCACGGCATCAGCCTGAGGGTTGGTAGCCTTGCGGGTGCAATAGTCGAACTCGGTCGACTTCTCTCCGCTGAACGAATTCCATTTCAGTTTCAGCTTCACCGTCTTGCCTTGTGTATCGGGCAGCCCGTCAAGCTTGAAGGCAACCAGCGCATCGTCCATCCGTCCATCCGTATCACCGTACGCATTGTGACGGAACTCCACCTCGTACGGATTCTCCGGATTGTCCGTCGGAACCAAGTTGACGAAATGTGCCTTTCCGTTCCCCCACCGGGTAGCGAAACGGAGTGTCAGGTATCCGTCTTCGGCTATGGTAACCCAGTCATTGAAAATCTCGACCGGATCATTACCGTAAGTACGGTCGTTTTCCTCTTCACCCAGGTTCAGGGCCATCGGTTTGGTCAGCAGACTGTCAATCCAGTTGACGAAAACCGCCCGGCTGTATCCCTGCGGATCTTCATCGGAAGTCGCAATGTTCGCCAGTGCCCTCACTTCCTTTTCACCGAACGGAGAACGTGACATATTCACCGGCCGCAGGGTAGTACTGTCGTCCAACTGCAGGTAAGGTGCATTGTCGGCGTTCAGTTTCACGGTTACAAGCGCATTGGCATAATAATTAGAGAAATACAAAGTGTCGTCATCGTCATCCAGGCATGACTGTAATCCTACCGAAAGAAATACAGCCAGCATGGCGACAAGTCCTTTACGCAATAATGATTGAGTCTTCATAATTCATCTTATGGTTTAAAATTTATTCTTATTATCTGCCATATAAATAAAGCATAAAGACAAATCCTGCATGTCCAACCGTTAAATATCGTTTATTTTCTGTCAATTTGTTCCATGATATGCTTGAATGCGGAGCCGAAGATGATGTACTGCGTATTTCCGGCAATGGTACCTTCGTTCTGTCCCCAAAGGAAAGGCCAGTCATCGAAATTCTCAAAATGGTCGGGCTTACGGAAGAGCAGTCCGGGAGCCACATTTCCGGGAATGAACGAAAAGTCGGCACGGTTATTACCATAGAACACCAGTTTAGGACGGGCAGCTCCTACAGCGGCAACAAACGAATAGTTGTGGTAAGGATGGCAGCCGAAAAGCCAGTTGGCTGTACGGTACACATCATCCTTTGCAACGATATCGGGGAAATACAGATGTGCGAAACATACGGAAGTACCGAACCCGAGCAGCTGGCCGCTTCCGGCCCAGTTACCCAAACCGATAGGCACACCATAAGGATTGTCGGTGTCGAAACTGTGGATGTACTGTGCATATTTCTCTACATAAGGACGCAACTTGCTGCGATATGCATCATCCATATAAGGTATAGCGTCAAGGGCAATCTGGATATTGAATTCCAGGTTACGGTCCAGATCTTTCCAGATCTCTTTCTTGAATACATCGAGGTATTTCCGGTCGTGGGTAGCGGCATAAAGCTGCAGGTTGGTGGCGGCGAGACCACGGCTTTTCATACGGGAATCTTCCTTATCGGCAGATTTACCTTTGCGGCTCATAAGTTCCTCGGCTTCCTGCATGAGACGTGTGGACTGCTTCAGAGCACGTGCCGCCAGACTGTCGTTATAACCTTCCAATGCATGGGCGGCGGCGGCAAACATGGTAGCGGCACGCATGTCGAGCTGGGGATTTCTGGTAGTGAAGGCCCACATGTCATCGGGGGTACCGCTCCTCTTGCCGTCGGCCGATACTTCATACGGTTTGAGCGACGGATCATAATGGAGTCCGTCGGTAATGGATGCGGCATCTCCCAGATGGTGATAATTGTCGAGTACGGAATTCGACAACGTAGATGCCATATGGCCTATCTGTTCGGCCTGTGCCACAAGGTTAAGTGTACCATGCTCTATGTATTGCAGGATATCGGGTATACCGTCGGGACGGTGCAGGTCGACGTAACGTTGCCGTTCACTTACGAATGTCTCGTCACGCTCCGGCTTGAAAAGCTCCCATGCGCGGATCAGGTTCTCTACCACACTGATGTTCGAACCCGTCTCGATATCGAAATCGCCCGCATCGAAAAATCCGCCCACATTCAGCCCCGGAATAAGTTCCAGCGACTTGTATTTGGTATCAGACACAGGACCCTGGTAATGCAGGTCGAAATGGTCGCTTGGAGGCGCCTGCAGGTAACCCTCCTTGAAAGGTTCGCCATGCCATACCCGGTAAGCCTCGTTCACAAACATGTGGTTCATGTGGATAGGCACCCACACATCGGTGGTTGCATCGGTGATCTTGTCGTACACGTGACTGTCGATAAGGAAATTGTTGGTCTTCACGGTATCATACTGGATATAATAGATACCCGGATCCTTCACTTCCGAAAAATCGAACTTCACATAATTATATTTAAAATAAGGACCCCATGTCTTGATTTTCCCCTCGTAAGCCTTCGAAACCGTCCCGTCATTGTTGATGCGCATCAGGGAAGCGGTAGCTTTCGGCACATCATTCTTATCCAGTTCGATGACACTCACCTTCGGCTGGTCGGGAGTATAGCCCACCTGACAGAATCCGATATTGGGTTTCCTGATCCATCCTTCAATGGCATGCGGCTCTACCGTCCAGCTCACCACCTTTCCGGTCTTGCCTCCGGGCAGCACACTGCGCAGCACGAACCAGCCATTCTGCGCCAGCATACGGCCGTCATAAAGTTTCAGTTCGGAATCATCGCTATGGATGCTGACCATCCGTTCCGGATCGTCCATAGCCATGGTAATGCTATGCCCCGTTTCCAAAGGCAAAGGATCGACAAAGCGTCCCGTCCCTCGGTCATCGTACGTCTTGAACCCCTTGAACTGCCGGGGTTTCTCGGCATTGGGCCGGGTAACGGTCCTACTGGTAGCATAACGCGGGAAACGGTTCAAACGGCCGTCCATAGTAAACGTCTTCAGCCAATATCTCGAAGGAAGGAATTCCAGGTTCAGACCGGCCTCTCCCACCAGCTTCTCGGGCACAGGCTTGTCGAGCCACACGGCTATCTCCACCGCTTCTCCCTTTGCCGTCACAACAATACGGCTGTCAAAATCATAATCATCATAACGTAACCCCACTTCGATGCAACCTTTCTCACGGTCCACATGCCGGAAAGTCATCTTCGGTACCAGATCCCACTGTTCCGGGGTATTGTTCAACCGGACGGCTCCACCCTGAATGGAACGGACGCCGTGCTGGATAATTTCGATGCCCGAATTCTTTTCGTCGTTAAACCCACCGTCAAAACTGTTGCTGAATACCAGCACATTGATGCCTTGCCGTTCAAAATAATCTTTCTCATTCAGCTTCAAATCCTGCGCCTGTACAAAGGCTGCAGCCATAAGCCCCACTAGCCCTAACATTTGTTTCATATTGTTTTTCATTAGATTTTGGTTTGTCATTGGATAAAGATATAAAATAAATGTTTAACCGGAACGGTTTTATTTTACAAAAAATTAACTAAACGATAAAAATACTTTCTCCAGTAAAATAAAATCTTCACACTTATTGACATATAGAATCCTGATCTGCTCCAGAGATATCCCTTCATGGTTCCTCCACTAAACATCCATTAAGAAAAGTATACTGATTTATAACCATACATTATCAAGAACACCAGCATTTCATTGCAGTTCGGAAAAGCTTTATTTACTTTTGTTATACTGTAAACAAATGTATGATAGATATAGATGACAGATTAAACAAAAAGTTCCATCAACAAATGGATGGAGTATATGCACAGGACGAAGAACAACGTCTTTGTCTTGTCGCACAGTCATACGCTATCTGTGAGAACTCCATTGCTGTATTAAGCAATTTGCGTACCGACCAAAGCCATATTTTCTTCGGAAAGTCTTGTGAAATATTGGGATTAGGTAAATCCAATACGATTTAAACGGTTGATTCTGTATGGGAGGAAGAGATTTACAACCGGATTCATCCGGACGACCGGAAAAGACGATGTCTGCAAGAGCTGACTTTTTTCCGTATGGTATCTTCATCCCATTCGAAAGAAATATTCTCATGGTATCTTGAAAACACCATACGGATGTGCAATAAAGAAGGTGAATACCACGATTGGAGGCATCGTATCTTTTATTTCTCAGGAAACGGACAACAAGGGATAAGTTATTCTCTCTGCCTATATAATCCGACACCTGAAGATAGCGGAGTGGCTTATCTGATAAATACGATGACAGGGGAAAAGAAAATTCTTTTAACGGATGAGGACAAACTTCTTTCTGTCCGAGAGAAGATCATATTGCAAATGATACAAAGGGGGAAATCCAGTAAAATGATTGCAGACAAATTGAAAATCAGCAAGCATACGGTAGACCGCCACAGACAGAATATCATAGCCAAACTACAGGTAAACAATACCATCGAGGCATGTCACAAAGCAAAAAGACTGGGCATGATCGGTTAATGGAAAAAACCCGGGCCAAATGAATATGAGAGATCTCGACTGAATTAATTATAAACCTATTAAATATAATAGAACCATGAAAAAATATCTTTTTTTAGCTATGGCTGCGATGATGGCAGCCGCCTGCTCCAACAAAACGGCAGATAAGACCGTAAAAGTTGCGGAAAGTTCCAGACTGACAGAATGTAACGTCTCCTTAAATGGTCTTCACTTTACCAAATCACTCAACGGAGCAGAAAAACAGGTAAGCGATTCGGCTGGTATTGTCACCTTCCGTGCCAAACCTCAAGCCGATTTTTTCTGTGACCCTAACGGAAAAATATCGCAAGATGATGCCGCCATCCTTTTTATGGAAATAGACAACAAGAAACCTTTCACGTATTCCGCCAAAGTCAGAACGGGTTTCACTCCGGAAGGGACATACAATGCGGCCGTACTGTTTGTATATGCCAACGATACGCTTTGGCAGAAATTGTGTTTCGAGCAGGATGAAAGAGGGACACATCGCGTAGTCAGCGTACGTACCATCGGAACATCCGATGACAACAACCATGAAGTGGTAAATGATGACACGGAATGTATTTATTTTAAAATATCATCCGACACGCAGACTATAGCCAATTACTATTCATTGGACGGTAAGACATGGCAGATGGTCCGTCTCTATAAAAACGAGTACGGTGATAAGATCTATCTGGGCATCTGCAGCCAAGCCCCTCAATCTGATGAATGTATTTCAACCTTTGAGAATCTACAGCTGACCACTGATCACGTAAAAGATTTCAGATTGGGAGAATAAATGTGGACTCTCCCACATATCCAGTACAGATGCTGTAGTCATTCATAATTGGGAGAGCGGTAAAGGCATGTGTGCCTCATTCTTAGCTATAAAAAAAGAAAAGGTGTGAAACCGCTTGAGTTTCACACCTTTTCTTATGGAGTTTATCGTTTGTTTACCGATATTATTTCACTTCCTCAAAGATAACGTGTGCTGAAAATCAGTTAGTTATGTATAACATGGTACAAATATGGGTATTTTATAGCAGTACTTTTTGAAGCTTAAAATAGGGGAAAAAGCCCTCAAAAAAAGATTGAGCAATTATACGAAAAAAATCGTTTCACAGCCAATTCTTACTATTAAATAATCATCTATGTGCATATTCCGGTGGATACCCGTTCAGCATTTTTGGTGATATCCGTTCAGTCCCCAGTTAGTTTTCAGTGTTGTAGGCAATCAATGCGCATATTCATAAACATCGCATAATTCACAAGCACAACTATATGCTGGAAGTAAAGAATGTAATATCTTAAAGCCAATTATAAACCTTAACCACGAAATTCCATGATCAATGGTTGTCGCAATTTCATAGCATATCCATCGATCGGTGATTTTAGCAGACACTTGTACTGCAAAGGTGAAATATTTTTAACATTGAGACCAGGAATAAACAGAACAAAGAATCTATTCTTTAGAAGTAAAATGTAAAGTTGAAAACATTTATATGGAGATGCATAAACAAATGGTTACATCTTTCCTGTATGCCTTCGGGAGAGTTAAAGAGCTATGAAATATTTTCTCATGCTACAAAAATAATTTCTAAAAACCTAGTTATTCACATATTACACAAATTATCACAATGTTTGGAAAAGATGGCACGCGCGGACCTCTATATAATTCAGTTTAATTTAGTATCTATATATAGGGGAACTAAACTAAACTAAACTGGTTATTAGCACCCAAAACCTTATCAAATTTGGTATCTAGTCTTTTGCTTAGACTATTAGACAATATACTTCCGAATTTTTCTTTTTGCTGCTTTCTTAATAATGTGTATGCACACTGGCATGCATTTTACCACAAAGGATATTCGCAGATTTTATATTGAATAAATCAGTTTCAATCTTCTGCCAAATAACGATAGCACTACAAACAGTACTATATTCAAGTCCTGTAAAAGTTGTATCTTATTTTTCTTTCTCTACTTCATGGCTCCTCCTTGTAACTCAATATAGCTTGAGACTCATTGGGAACACCATACTCTAAAAATTAGTTTTTGTCTGATGCTTGGGATAAGGAATTTTATTCGTTTTCGTCTCCATGAGTATATAAAATAAAAAGCTCACCCTGAGCGCGCTGTTCTTATGGGAAGCGGGGTAAGCATGTTGCTGCAAAAGTAACACATTTTTTCTGTTCTAAAAAAAATCAGCAGCTTTTCTCGTTTCATTCTATATTGCATATCACTTTCCTGTTATTAACAGAACTCTTTTATCCCATGTTTCACCATTCAGCTGTACAACCTCGGCAGAGTTATTTTATTGCGAAAATACCTGCCCGTCACAATTCTGACAATGCCGGTTGACAGTCATAGGGATGAACTGAAAAATATTCCTCTCTATTGTAAGCGATTAACGTATTTTCCGTTCAGCTTTACTTGGTTGTTCTTTATTGCATCCATGACAGAAATATAAAGATGGTAGCTGTTAGGCAAAACAGAGGAAAAAATAAAGCGACATACAATGCTTACTATCCTCTATCCTTTACAGTTTGTCTGCTATTAGTTCTTTACAAGAAAACGATTATTAGGGTATTATGAAGTGTTTTGTGCTAAGAAACCTTTCGTTTTTATCGAAAATTATAATCTCATTGTAAAGTTCTTCATGGTATTACGATAATCGAAGGTCTGTTCCGGGAGGGGCGGTAATATCCTGTCTGTTTTTATTAAAAGATAATTTCATAATAAGAAGAATCTACTCTACTCCCTTCATACAATAACATATAATTAAGCAATAAATTACCATCACGAATATTTATATTTTTTTAACTGAGTATTTTTTACTTTCATATCCTTTCATTTTTGAGGATTTATTTGCAGTTGTTCGGCTCTTCTTTTCATAACTTTCTATAAGTCAAAAAATTACAATCAGGCAGAGGGCTCTTGTCTTTCTTTATTTATGGAAATCTATTATATCTTTGTCACATCAATAAATAAAAATAGATATGAGCCAAAAACGAAACCTATTCTGGTCATTGACAGTCCAAGCCATAACAATACTGTTGGCGTCTATGTTTGCATTCCAGGCATGTAATCTGTTTGGTACAAAACTCATCTTACTGCCCGTAGTTATTGTGTCCATCTATATTCCACTCAAACTCATATTTCATTACTTCATATACATGTTCAAAGAACTGGAATCAACTACTTCCACAGATGGAGTAAATGAGAATACCTCCCAAGATGTTAATCAGGAAGAAAGTGACCTGATTCTATTGAAAAAAAGAATGGAGCTATTTCATTATGAATATCAACAAGAGCATCAGCAATACATTTCACAAAAAGAAAGAGAAGAAAACAAAAAGCTATGTGCCGTATTAAGATATACACGTGATACGTTCCAGCAATTGGGATTTGACGAGTCAGAAATCTTTCAAATAAATGAATGTGTCCGCTATTTTGTTACCAATCGTAAGGTTCTTTCCATTAAGGGCATTCACATAAAAAAAAGAATGGCGGTAACACAAATTTCCTTGAAGAACTTTGCCTGGAATATTGCTTTCCAATATAACCTAAGCAGTGAAGCGACAGCTACATTTGTAATGGAGACATTCAGCGAATGGTTTGTGAATACATCATTCGAGACCGTCAGGAAAAATTTACGAACAATTTCAGGGAGACACAAAATAGAAATAGATGAGTCTATAGCCAGATTCTAATTAAAGATTAATACTACAAATGTTTATTTTATGACAAATCCATGCTTTTAGTGTATAAATTATAGAAATTTATTAATCGACAAATAATACAAAATAATTGAACACTTTTATTATTCACATGAATTATCTATCATTCAGGGAATTATAATATATTTTATTCCGCATATCAGAATGTGATCCATGGTTGATTTCAAGGAATATTTTGTTTCTTATTTGTTTCTTTTTGTCAATTCTAATCGTTAACTTTGTTATATAGACAACAGAATATGTCCTATGGCACGAGTGAAAAAATCAACAAGGGTAAAAGAACCTGTCCGGCTCCGGATGAAGGCACTCACAAATGGGAACTACAGCCTATATCTGGATATATACCATAACGGGCAACGCTCTTACGAGTATTTGAAAATGTATCTGATACCAGAAACCGATAATAATGCCCGAAACCAAAATCAGGCTATATTGGCAGCTGCTAATAAAATCAAGACAAAGCGAATAATTGAATTAGCCAATCAGGAAGCAGGAACAGGCAATAATTCCCTGAAAGCAATATCTCTATCTGATTGGATGAATATCTATAAGAAAAATCAAAAAGAAAAAGGGAAAAAGGACAGTGAGCAAATAAAAGTTGCCACGCGGATCCTTGGCGACTATGTACAAACACCAGTTTTATTGGAACATATTGACAAGGAGTTCTGTCAAGGATTCATTAATTACCTGACTGAAAAGTACCGCCCGAACGGAAAAAACGTATCGAACTATACACTATACAATTATTACCGAGTCTTTAACAGTGCACTAAATGCCGCAGTACGAGCCGGCCATATAAAAGTGAATCCTTTTACTCAAATAAGTTCTGACTGCAAGATCCATAAACCTGAGTGCAGGAGGGAATATATGACGTTAGATGAAATACGCACACTGATAGCAACTCCAATGAAAAATAGAGAAGTGAAGAGTGCCTACCTGTTTTCTTGTTTCTGTGGACTCCGTATCGGCAATATACGTGAACTGAAATGGAGTCACATTTATATTAACAACGGACAATATCATTTGAAGATGGAAATACGAAAAGGCAAATCCCCCATCCATATTCCTTTATCTTCAGAGGCGGTAAAATGGATGCCTGAACGCGGGCAAAAGAAAGCCGATGATTATGTTTTCGACTTGCCTTCAACTGTCATGATCAGCCTGCTTATCAAATCCTGGGGCAAGGCAGCAGGAATACAAAAAAAAATAACGTTCCAGACAGCACGTAATACATTCGCTGCTATGATGCTCACACTAGGAGCCGATCTTTATACAACGTCCCAATTACTTGGGCTCTCAGATATAAAGATGGCTCTTGAGTACGCAAAAATGATTGAGCAGCGTAAGGGACTGGCAGTAAATTTGACCAACGGATTATTTGAATGAAAAAAAATAAAATGACACTATAATTCTGCAAAAGAAAACCTCAAGTTATGCTCCAGTCATATAAAAGGCTGGAGTAAAATCAATTATAATATCGTTTAACTTAATTCAAAGTTTCTATTATGAAAAAAGATTTAGGCTATTGCCTTCTCTCTTTTTGGGAAAGGCAAACACGTGAACCATTTCGTAACAGTAGAAGATGTTGCTAACGAACTGTGCACCCTGCTACAGGAAGCACAAAAGGTTTATTTGCAGGAAGTACTGGAAAGCAGCAAACAGTACTCGCGCTATGTCGATGATTTTGTAAACAGCCATCGTTACATAGAATGTGACGATGTTGCTTGCAGGAATTGTCATGAAATGAATATTCACATAGTGAAGATTCTGTTGACAGAGTATTCTGGGATCGTAAGAAGTTCTTTTACTCACGGTACATTATCATTTGAGAAATGCATGGAACTTAAACAGATGTACGATTCATCAGTTCCGTCGAAAACAACTGAGGCACATAGTTTGAGCACTCTCATGCGTACTCCTCCCCCTTCTTTGGGATGCAATATTACAGCAGAACAGATGGTATGTATTACAGCTTGCGCTGATACCTACCATCTGTTTTGTGTTTCTACACTTACCATCAAGGATATGCAGAATCTTCTTTATTGTGAAAAAGGGTTCTGCATACAAGTAAATAATATCAGGCTTTTGGCCATTTTGTTTGATGCCCTTTTGGAAAACAGATTTATCCAGTTAAACTGGCAATCCATCCTTAGCAAAGGGCATTTTTTACGTTCAAAAGACGGTAAAAGATTCGTTTCCGCTTCCAGTCTTTCTTCCGCATTATCTGCGGCAAAGAACAATATGACTTCCGCTGCCTACAATATAAGGGAGGCAATAGAAAGACTGAGAAAATGACAAGAAAAGACTGAAATGAAAGAATGTGAAAGGTAAAAGCGTGATAGTAGCAGTGATACGTGTTTAGTATCACGCAATAAATTCGGTATCAGAGAATACAGATTGTACCTTTATCCTCCGTTAGCGCGCCGCTCAACGGAGGAACATTCTTATTGTCAAATTTTAAAAAGTTATTATATGTCGAACAGAACAACACTCATGGAACGGTTGAACAAACAGCTGAGTGAAATGGAAGCTGCTATCAAAAAGCTGGGACCCATAGAAGGAATCCTGGAGCGTATGAACACACTTGAAGACAGTATCTATACGACAAAGAATGTCTTTACATTCAAGGAAGCCTGTGTCTATATCGGTGTATCGGAAAGTCTGCTCTACAAACTTACCGCCAACAAAGTAATACCCCATTACAAGCCACGTGGAAAGAAAATTTATTTCACAAAAAAAGATCTGGACAACTGGCTGTTGCAGAACTACGAACCAGCAGCAGACGAAGCCATGCATTTAGCTACTGAAATATCTGCAACACAACCATTAAAGAATCACAATCAATATGGAAGAAGAAAGAAAAACTAATTACACATCCGGTGGAGATCTTGACATAAACCAGCTATCAGAGATGCTGTCAGCCTGCCAGATCAAGGTAACAGACACATACGAAACCCCTCCACAAATAATCTGGATAGACAATTCGACAATAGCCACGCTTGGAAATTTCAGTGCATCAACAGGTAAGGCAAAATCAAAAAAGACCTTTAACGTATCTGCCATCGTAGCCGCTTCACTAGCCGGCAAGCAAGTGTTGAACTACCGAGCCCATTTACCTGAAGGCAAACGTAGAATACTGTATGTAGACACCGAACAGAGCAGATACCATTGTCACAATGTACTTGAGCGTATTCTAAAACTAGCCGATATGCCTACAACAGCCGATAACGATAATCTTGATTTTATCGGTCTGCGAGAATATTCTCCGTCATTGAGGATACAGATAATTGACTATGCCTTACAACAAAAAAGAGGATACGGGTTAGTCATTATAGACGGAATACGTGACCTCATGCTGGATATCAACAGCACCAGCGAATCAGTGGAGGTTATCAATAAGATGATGGAATGGTCATCAAAATACGATCTGCACATCCACTGTGTCCTACATCTCAACAAAGGGGACAACAATGTGCGCGGACATATTGGCACAGAGATGAGCAATAAGGCGGAAACAGTTCTTGTAATCAGCAAAAACAATGAAAACCCTTCTGTCAGTGAGGTGCATGCTTTGCACATCCGTGAAAAAGAGTTCCAGCCATTTGCCTTTACCATAGATGACAACGGACTCCCGATTCTTGCAGAATGCAGTACCTCACCGGATAAGCCGAAACCCAGACAAAGGTCGAGTTATACCGAACTCAGCATTGAGCAACACCGAGAAGCCCTGTCAGCTGCCTTCAATGACAAACCTATCAAAGGATTTGAAAACATGCTGCAGGCTTTGATGGTCTCCTATGAAGGCATCGGCTTCAAACGCGGACGCAATGTCATGGTCAAATTATTGCAATACCTGACAGACAACCTGAAACTGATTATAAAACGAGACAAACTTTTCTATTATGACATGAGCAAAGCCGAAGCCATGCTTTTTGATGAAGAATGACGGCGGCCGGTTCTCTATATAATTCAGTTTAATTTAGTATCTATATATAAAGGAAATAAACCAAACTAAACCGAAAGGTAAAACAGATAAACAATATGACCATAGCAGAAGCAAAACGATTATGCATCGTGGACTACCTGGCATCGCTTGGGTATCATGCACAATGTGTAAAATCCGGACAGTACTGGTACCGGTCTCCATTCAGGCAAGAACAGACACCTTCATTCAAGGTAAACAGCCGGATCAATGAATGGTACGATTTCGGAGCAGCAACCGGCGGTGACCTGGTGGAACTGGGAAAGCATCTGTACCAGACAAACAGTGTGAGTGAGGTGCTGGCCAACATAGAGCAACATGTAAAAGGAACTGTCATACCACACATCCGTTTGCCTAGTCCAGTATCACAGCCGATAGAACCGGAAATCAGCAATCTGATTGTGCTTCCACTCAAGAACCATGCCTTGCTTTCCTATCTTAGGACTCGACTTATTAATACAGAAGTGGCAAAAATGTTCTGCAAGGAGATACACTATGAACTGAGAGGGCGAAAATATTTTGCCCTTGGCTTCAGAAACCAGTCAGAAGGATTTGAAATCCGGAATCCATATTACAAAGGATGCATCAAAACCAAAGATATATCTATTATCAGACACCGACATGACGAAATACAATGCCATGTTTGTATATTCGAGGGTTTCATGGACTTTCTTTCCTACCTGACACTGAAACAGTCCGACAACAAAGAGGTCTGTATTGACTTTCCCTCTGATTACCTTGTCATGAATTCAGTCAATAATCTGAAGAAAACTCTGGGGGTCATAAATGACTACCAACAAATCCATTGTTACCTTGACAACGACATGGCAGGGAAAAAGACGGTAGAGACAATCTCTGGAATTTATGCAGAACACACTAGCGACGAATCATCAAGATATTTCGAATATAAGGATCTGAATGATTATTTACGTGACAGAAAAATGTAATGTGCAATTATCACTTTTTTTTCAAGAGCCCTCCTTAAAAGTGGGCTCTTATTTTTTTAACCAGCAATACGGCCATCCCCATGCAATATAACAATACTTTTCAGATTTTATAGAATATAAACTTAATATTAAAAAATTATAAATCAATAAAATTTAACATCAAAATATTTTGTCACGAAAATATTATATATAAATTTAGACGGGGTTAGGGGAGAATCAACAATCTATTGTCAGCCGGACACTCGATATAGCCGGCATATTATCCCCTATTAGAAAGTATGTATAGTCCATCAGCCTCTTTGCGAACAAGCACTGAAAGTGGCATCCTCTCGATGAGTTCAAGTCTGAAATGATTTGAAACTTTGCTTTTCTACAATGCATTTTACAATTACACAACAAAAACTTTACCCATGAAAAAGACTTTACTAATTCTATTAGGAATTGGAGCGTTGCATGCACATGCACAATCGCCTGGTGGTGTAAATGGAACCGATCTTTGGTTCAAGGCATCACCGGTGACATCCAACTTGCAAGGGTACTATCACTGGCTGGATCATTCCGGCGATTCCGTGAGACTTAACCAACGCAGGCTTGGCAGTTCAGTACTTACAGAATTTACACAGTCACGTGCCACATTGCATGCTATCAACTTTCATCCAGCATTCAACCTATCAGAGGGTTCGTTCGGTAAGTCTGCCCATCTGAAGTATTCCAACCTGTCACAAGCGACCGTTTTCGGAGTATTTGCTCCTTTATCGACAAGCAGCAATAAAGACATGGTATTATATGCCATCAACGGCCGCAAAGGCTCCGGTACCGTATTTACGAAAGATAAAGCAGTCCGTACACAAGGAACTGACCCGCTTGACTACGGAAGTGAAAACGGAGAAGATCTGGTATATTCGTCTTCCGATTCGCTGTCTGAAGATGAGTTCAAGGAGCAATCACCCCGTATTGCGACTTACCTGAAAGCCGACAGACCGAACTTCAATCTGTGGGGAGAAGACAGCCAAACCGCCATATCTTTTGGCAGTGCATATTCATCAACAGATACCGATTACAGCACTTCTTTTGACGTATCATCCTTCGGAAATGAGAAATTTGACGGCTACACACCAGAATATATTGTTTACAGCCGATATCTCACTCCCATAGAAAGGAGAAAAGTGGAAAGTTATCTGGCTGTAAAATACGGTATAACATTAAACGGATCATATCTCGACAGTGAAGGGAACCTGATATGGGACAGGGACGAATACCGGCCGTATCATAACAGAGTGGCAGCCTTTGGCCAGGATGTGAATGGAGAACTCATGCAGCCGCTATCTTCCACTTCTTACGAAGAAGCCCCTGCCTACTCGTCATTAAAAGAGAACGACAGTTATTATCAGTCCAATTCATACAATCTCCCTTCAGCTGCGCACCTGCTGGTTATGGGACGAGAATATGGCAATACGATGCCGGATAACAGCTATGTATTCTGGGGAGACGATGATGCCCAGACATCAACCTATACCGCACCGAATGACACACTGTGGCATATCATGAACCGTACCTGGCTAGTAAAAAGCAATATGCCGGCAAGCGCAGACAGCCTCATGGCCAGATGGACCGGAAACGGACTTGATGTAACGAGCGAAGGATTCCTGGACGATATTACCCAAACAACTGCAACAGCAGGAGCATACGCCATAACCCCAGCTATGCCAACAGGAGGAGGAGCAATGGAGTTCAGATGCCCGACAACACATCCGACCTTTGATATCGGTTTTACCGCCGGTGGCAATGAATGTGTCTATGGATTCAGAATCGGCAATAACGGTTCTGTATATACCATCAATAACGGGCAGGTATCTTCCGGAACTGTGGCAACCGGAGTCAGCGGAAGAATGCTTTCAATCCGTCGTGAAAACGGCTATCTGTTTCTCCGTATAGACGGCTCAGGCAGCGCCAACTACACTATGGCCGCACCTGATACTACGGGAACATCAAACGGAATAATCCGGACGCAATCGGCTGAAGTACCCCTGTCTATTATCTCTCTACGTACAGGAGGTATCGGCGATACCGGGAACCAGGCAGAGCTCAGTTATAATCTGACAGCCGGAAGTGAATTTGCCGACTACTGCCGTAAGCGCACTGTCATGCTCATAGATCCTAGCGGAGAAGGAACGTTCGATCCAGAGAACATGATAGTAGTGAGATGTTCAAAACCTGACATAGCCAGAGGAAAGACCATATTCCATAATATATTCTGGGATGCTGACGGCAGCGGCAGTGACATGTTCACCTTTGCCTATTATGATGGTCTGGATATTGAGGCGGAACCAACCCCTTCCAGCTGTGAAAACGGAGTGCCGCAGAACGACGGTTCGATAGAAATCGGAGTAAATATAGGCACCCCTGTGTATAACTATATCTTGTCGGTAGATACTGTGGCAGGAATGGAACACGGTACCACAGTAGCAAGCGGAACATTTATAGGTGACACACACCGGATTGACAGCCTTGCCCCGGGAACCTATACGCTTTCCGTCACACAAGGAGGTGGAAATGATATCTACGGCAGCGGAAATGCGCTATACACCAGCTATTCGCACGATACACATACCTATCTGTCCGGTGAAATTACATGGACAGTAGCTGAAACCAACTCCAACTATCGTGTGGGACTTGAGCCTGCTCTTACCGACGAAATCACGCAATACGGTTTTGACGTACGCGGCAACAGAGCACATATCATATACGACGGTTATACCAGCATAACACAGTATGCCACGATAAAAGAGGGTGATGTACTGAGCGTTTCGGTGGGTAGTATGCAAGTGGTTTACCGTGTGAACGGTGTGGTATTCCATCGTGAAACGGTCTGGTCACTCCGGTCATGGCGTTTCTGCATCAAATACGGAACCGGAGAAACACACATTACCAATCTTACGGTAAACGGTAAGCCGGTTGAATCATTTGCAACTTCCGGAAGCGTACAAATTGAAACGCCAAAGTCGAATACCGTAAATCTGACCGTACATGTGGGCAGCGAATGTGACGATACACTCCCTAACGGTACGGAGGAAATGAGGGAAAAACAGAACTTTGAAATCCAGAACGGCAACAATACTGGAAACACAGAGCACAACAACCTCATTGTCAATGAAAAAGGTAATGCCACACGAATTTATGATGCGGTACTGGAGCGTGACATAACGTCATCAGCAACACTGATTGTCTTTGATGCATCGGGCAGAATGATAGAAAATAAGGACATGGAAGGTGAATCCGTGAAAAATACAGAATTCAGGGTGCCTGGTCCAGGTGTCTATATCATCAAAGTCCTTACAGCAGACGGCAAAGAGTTTACAAGAAAAATTATTGTAAAATAACGACTAAAGCAACAATATTATGAGAAGATCACATATAATTGCCACGGCAGCCCTGGTACTGGCTGTCGCCGGCTTTGCCACATCACGGCATTTTTCGGACCACTCTCCTGATACTGTGTCCGGAAAAGGATATCAGCCAACGGCACCCGTTGCTGAGCAAAATGACCAGATGTCTGAAAAACATGGCAACATAACCGCAGGTTCGCCATCTTCCGACCCTGAGAAATCCGAAACTCCAGCATCAACTCCAATGCTGGTAATAACCTCGGAGCAAAGTATAGGCCATATAGGAATACCGGAAGGAAAAGCTTCGGACAATCCTGAGGACAACCTCTTTGAAATAGAACTGGCTGAAAATATTGCAGGCAACAAACGGGTATGGCTGGCATACGAC
Organism: Bacteroides ilei; assembly: GCF_900128495.1. Taxonomy (GTDB): domain Bacteria; phylum Bacteroidota; class Bacteroidia; order Bacteroidales; family Bacteroidaceae; genus Phocaeicola; species Phocaeicola ilei. The sequence goes on along the minus strand of NZ_LT635801.1, from coordinate 777,174 downwards.
CTGTATGGTATCAGCTCCGGGAACGGCGTAAGCAAGAGTATCAATGACCGGCCCGCTACAGGCGGTTACCATGCTGTTGTAAACAAAGACTGGACTACAGTCCGCGAAGAAATCAATCCTTCATGGTTACATAAAGGCACCAACCGCATTCTGTTCACAGCCGTGGAAGGAATGCCCGCATATTCCGTACGCAATTTGCGAATAGAAACAGCAGATGGAAATGATGAGAGCATATCTCTTGCGCTCATGCCTATAGCCTATGAGGGAAAAACATATATCCACGGTTTTACAGGCAATGGCATCCATACCGTGAAAGCCGAAAGCGAACCGCTTAATCTGACCGACGGTGAATTTGAAGGAATGGTCAGCGCCAAATCTGGAAAGGTAACCATCACAGCGTCGAAAGCCGACGGAAGCATAGCTACCAGAACATTTGCAGTAAGCGACGGAGGGAAAGCCGATTTCAGCCGTAAATATACTGCATATACATCAAGACCTGTAGCCAAGCTTTTCAACAAGGAAACCGCAGACAGCATCAGCATCAGCGGAGGAAAGCTGGTTGTAGGAAAAGATATATTATTGAGTGACAGAAGACTGTCGGTCAACTCATTGCGTGACATTGATGTACCGGCTCTGGACTTCGGCATGACAAATGTCACTGCTGAAAGTGAAGGCTACCGTTTCCTGCCTCATGGTAACCATTTCGCAGGTGAAGGCGCTACGGTAAAACTGAAATACGACCGGACAAGAATACCTAGCGGATATACCGAAGATGATATCAGAACCTACTATTTTGATACCGATACCCGTCACTGGGTAGCTCTGGAAAGAGTGGAAGTAGATAAGGAAGCTGCCTGTGTGGTATCAAGGACAACCCACTTCACGGACATGATAAACGGTGTCATCCAGGCACCCGAGTCTCCGGAGACTGAAGGGTTTGCCCCTACGATGATGAACGACATCAAGGCGGCTGATCCGACTTCGAAAATCAACGTGATAGCACCTCCGGCAGCCAACAGCCGGGGAACCGCCAACCTACAGTATGCCTTTGAGATGCCTCCTGCCCGAAACGGCATGACACCTTCGCTCGGCATCCAGTACAGCAGCGAGGGCGGTAGCGGCTGGCTGGGAGAAGGCTGGAACATGCCGGTACCGTCCATCACACTGGACACACGCTGGGGTGTACCACGCTACGACACGGAAAAGGAAACGGAGACCTACCTGCTGTCGGGAGCCATGCTCTCCACCATGGATGAAAATGGAACCATGGGTGTGGCCCACCGCGGCGAAAAGATGAGCCGAAAGGCCGACCGGCAATTCTATACCCGACAGGGCGGCGACTTCGCCCGTATCATCCGCAAGGGAAACTCGCCAACGGAGTACTACTGGGAAGTGACCGACAAACAGGGAGTGAAATACACCTATGGAGGCGAGGACGCCGTGCTGAAAGGCACTATAACGGACGCTACCGGCGCAACCCGGGAAGTGATTTCCGAATGGAAACTCGCACGTGTGGAAGAAACCCACGGTGACTATATAGAATATGTATATGAAACGGCCGACGAGGATGTACGTGGAGGCCTGAAGGCAAAGGCCATCTACCTGAAAGAAGTACATGCCGGTAACGCCGGACAGGAACCGCATACGGTTATCGTATTTGAGGGAAACAAGGTAAAACAACTGAAATCGAACAATGCACGTTACGGATTCCTTACCTCGTCCAACCGCCTGCTGGAGAAAGTCACTGTAAACTTCCTCGGAGAGGAGCTGAGAAGCTATGCCTTCACCTACAAGGATGGTGCCTTCTTCAAGGAGGTTCTGGAAAGCGTGAGGCAGTTTGACTCCGACAATCAGGAAGTAGCCTTCCAGACATTTGACTATTATGACGACGTACAGTCAGGCAACGGCTATGTACCGTTCCAAAGCAGCAGCGAGACATGGAACCTCCATGACGACGGTCTGGATGCAGGATTCATCAATCCATTACAATCTTTCGGTACATTCAGTGACCGTCCAACAGCTTTGGGTGGAACAACCAGTTCTTCTATCGGTGGCTCGTTCTATGTCGGTGTCGGACCAGATGACCAAAGCCCTTCAACAAGTTCTACAGCCGGTGGATCATTCAACTACAGCAATGACCAAACAAAAGGACTATCCACATTTGTAGATCTTAACGGCGACGGCTTGCCTGACAAAGTTTTCCGTCAAGGTGGGGCTGTCTATTACCGTCCTCAATTAAAATCGTCAAATAACAGTTCAGTAGAATACGGAGCAGCGATTAAAGTCATAGGTATTTCAAGCTTCTCGACCAGCAGCAGTAATTCTTACTCAGGAGGAGGTGACGTAAAAATCGGTTGGGGTGGAATAGTTGGAACTGCCGGTTCTGACAATTCAAGAACCAATACCAAGACCAAAGAATACTTCTCTGATATCAACGGGGATGGGCTGATAGACCTTGTGTCAAATGGGAAAGTGTATTTCAACCATTTGGAGTTTGACGATAACGGGAACGCTATCCCGACATTCACTCTTAGCAGTGCAGATACTCCAAGCCCAATCATATACGACCCAAATAACATAGACAAAACAATCGGTGCCGTTGATCCAGAGGAACAAGCGGAGCTTATCCGAACCTCCCCCATGGTTGATATGGTACGTGTATGGCGTGCCCCGTACAATGGTATTGTCAATATTACCGGAACAGTTAATCTGATTCTTCCTTCAGGCGACTATGATGCCAACGAGTATGAACATGCTGACGGAGTAAGAGTAGCCATACAGTCAGGGGGTACGGAACGCTGGAATAAAACAATATCCAAAGGGGATGCTACTGCATATCCTGCGAATGTAAATAATCTTACCGTTCAGAAAAACGATAGGATCTATTTCCGTGTACAGTCCGGTACAAATGAAATGAGCAATGGCTCATTTGACAATGTTAACTGGTCACCAGTTATAACATATACAGGAGTCAGTCATACAACGCCTGACGGATATACGTCCAACATATACAAACCAGACGAAGGAGCAGTTTACTATGCATCTTCATCAGCTATGATTGATGAAGGAAACAGCATTGTATCTGTTTCCGGTAAATTTGTAAAACCGGTTACATCTGACGATGTTATCCTCAAGGCTTTTGCGTCCAATAATAAAGCAGATGGAGAAGGAAATGCGAATCCTAACTATCAGGAAAAAGAAGTTTTTGCACGAACATTTGCATGGAACGAAGAGTTTGATGACAGTCTGAAGTTCCAAATCCAGAATCCGGACTTGTTCACCAACTTCCGCTTTGAGATTTCAGCATCCTCAAACGTCAGATGGGAAGACATCAAATGGCAACCGATAGTTATTTATAAGGATTCAGACAACAATGAACAGCAATGGAATACCAGTGCTGATATGAAGCTATATACCAACCATGTATTCACTGCTGAACCTTACGCATTTGCAGAAGAAGATTCATTATTGTCCATCAAGCCAATTTTAACATTCAAACCGTTAGTCAATTATAACGGAAATGTCACTCTGACAGTCAAGGGAATAAACAAACTATTTGGGAAACGCTCTATCCAGATTAATACACAAGAATCTGTAACGGACTCCATTATCATAAATCGCAGTGAGATTGAGGGTGATACGGTATGGTTTGAAATCTTTTCCAACGACACTCAATTGTCAGATAAGCTATTGCAAGCTTCTGTTTCAATAGACAATCCACAAGACACTCTATCGTTAGTAATCCCGAAAATAATCGCTGTCAATTTATATACATCGGAAAACTCTACTGGATTCGGACCGCTATATCGCGGCTGGGGAGGATTCACATATAATACAGCAGAAGGCAGATATGCAAATCCCATCAATGAGTCCTTGCTCAATCTGCCTGAAGATGAAAATGACCAGATAGATCCATTGACATGGGCTTTCACTCCCGTGGGGACTGACCTCAATACCCTTGACAGGTGGAGTGGACAGAGGCCAGAGATATATCTTACAGCTTCGGAAATGGGAACTGCCCGCCTGACTGAGCAAAACGTAGTGTTGACCAATCCATTTGACGAATTAGGAGATGTGGCCGCACTTACCGGAGATTGTCTGCAAGGAACCGGAGCAGCAGCCATAACTCAGGAAGTAATCAGTACAAGCACAGTCACACAAGTGGGACTTGTAGGAATCACCAGGAGCGAAGCATCAGGTGGAAGTACAACACGCTCCACTATGATGGACATGAACGGAGACGGTTATCCTGACATCATAGCCAACGGAACAATCCAATATACCAATACGTTAGGTGGTATAAGCGGAGAACGATATTCCGGTATTGGAACAATAAGCAGTACCAACGAAGCAACCACTTGGGGAGCAGGAAGTGCTCCTGTCATATCTGCCAGTATGACGGTAGGACACATAGCCGGATGGAAACGCGCTTCAGAAACCCAGAAATCAAGCGCAGACTCAAAAGCAAGTGTCAACGTCTCTCTTGGTATTCCGCATAATGAAGATCATAGTACAGAAAGCTTTGTAGATGTAAACGGTGACGGTCTGCCAGACAAAATACAATCGGATAAGAAAGTTCGTCTGAACTATGGGTATACGTTCTCTGAACCTATTGAATGGGACATTGACCGCATACAAGGCGGTGAAGCAACTTCCATCAATGTAGGAGCAAGCGGAACGGGCGGTGAAAATCCATTTAAGAATAAATTCAAAAATCTGGAAAGCGGTTCTACGAGTTTTGCCGGAGGATATAATATGGTCACCACACAGAATGGTGAGCAGTATAATCTGATGGACGTAAACTCTGACGGCCTGCCAGACAAGGTATGGGTATCAGGAGAAGGCATCATGGTAGCCTTCAACATAGGAAACGGATTTACAGAAGCGATTTCGTGGGAAGGTGCAACAGCCCTGAACAAATCCGCATCAACTTCCGAATCTGGCAATGTGGCCTTTACAGTAAACGTCACTCCGAAAATCATACCTATCAAGTTTTCTGTCAATCCGAATGTGTCACTGAGCAACAGCATCAGCCGCGTGAACTACACGCTGCAGGATGTGGACGGCGACGGATATCTTGACATCGTGGAATCTGACAAGGAAAGCGAACTGAAGGTGACCCGTTCGGCTATCGGGCGCACGAACATGCTGAAATCGGTAGTGAATTCACTGGGAGGAACCTTTACCCTCGACTATGAACATACAGACCCGACCTACGGACTGCCGGGCGGTAAATGGGTAATGTCGGAACTGACAGTGGACGACGGTATCCGCGATGACGGACCGACAATGACCACCGCATTCGAATACCGCAATGGTCGGCGTGACCGCCATGAACGTGAGTTCCTCGGATTCGGTGAAGTAATAACCAAGAACCTCGACACGGAACAGGGCAATGCGCTGTACCGTCAGGCCGTGGAAGAATACGACGTGGCCAACTATTATGTACAGGGGAACCTGACCAATACTTCCGTACAGGATGCAGCAGGCAACAAGTACACCGAAACCAAGAACGAATATGACGGCTACTATCTGACAGCCAACGGTGACGACTACACCTTTACGGCACAGAGCAACCTGTGCAGCGACCGTGCATCGGCGTTCGTACCGCTGCGCTACACGGCCAACCTGCAGTATGAAGGTACAGCTGACGGCATGATCACTTCGGAAGCATGGAACGAATACTACCTGACCGGCCACCACGGCGAGCTGAAATCGTACAAGTACAGTGACAAAGGCACACTCGGTGAGGACGGAAACGGCAGCTTCGACTACCAGACTGCCATCCAGTACACCTCCAACAGTACCAAGAACATCCTCGGTCTGCCCGTGAACGTGACCGTAACCGGCGGAGACGGAACGGTATATCACAATGTATCGGCCACCTATAATACGAACTATCCGAACCACCTGACGCAGATAACGCAGCAGCTGGGCAACGGAACAGCCGTGACCGACTACAAATATGACGCATACGGAAACATCACGCAGAAGACCCTGCCGGAGAACGCCGAAGGACAGCGCATGTGGTACAAGTACCGCTATGAGCCGGAAATGAACATGTACGTGGAACGCGTAGAGGATGCATTCGGCTACCGAAGCGAAGCGGGCAACTTCGACTACCGCTACGGTATCGCCCTGGAACGCCGCGACCTGAACAATTTCTATTACGAAACCGACATCGACAATCTGGGCCGTATTACCGGCGTGCGCGGACCAAACGAACTGGCCACAGGTGTGCCTTATATCATCGCATTTGAATACCAGCCCAAAGCCACCTTCAATGAAAACGGCATCACTGCCCCGGCATACGCTGTGACGAAGCACTACGACATACAGCATCCTGAAGACGACATAGAAACAGTGACATTCGTTGACGGATTCGGGCGTGCGGTACAGGTGAAGAAGGACGGCACAGTGACCGACGTGGCGAACGGCAGCGCATCAAGCGCCGAGAACGTGATGATAGTAAGCGGACGGAACGTGTATGACGCATTCGGACGCGTAGCGAAGACCTACTATCCGACCACGGAGCCACTGGGAAACAAAGCTGCCTTCAACAAGGCCTTTGACAATGTGACCCCGACTATCACAGCCTATGACGTGCTCGATCGTGCCATCAAGGTAACTCTGCCGGACAATGCAGAGACAAAGACCACATACAGCATGGAAAGAAGCAGCCATGCATTGGTGACAAGCGTGGAAGACGCACTGAACAATGTGCAGACCATCCATACGAGCGGCAGCGGAAAGACGCTGAAGAGCATACAGGAAAGCGGTCCGGACGGAGCCATAGTTACCACATTCGGATACGACGGCATCCAGCGACTTGTACGTGTAACAGATGCTGACGGCAACGTGACGACCTCGACGTATGACATGGGCGACCGCCGCACGGAGGTGAACCACCCGGCCAGCGGAAAGACCACATTCACCTACGATGCACTGGGCAACGTGACAAGCAAGCAGACAGCCAACCTGGCCAAGGAAGGCAAGTCGATAACCTATGACTACGACTACAACCGACTGACGGGCATCAACTATCCCGACCATCCGGAGAACAACGTGAAGTACTACTACGGCGGACGCAACGCCTCACAGAACCGCATAGGACGACTGATGCTGCGTGAGGACGGGACAGGTGCCATAGAATACTTCTACGGCAAGATGGGCGAAGTAACCAAGACCCGACGCACTATGATCGTGCCTAACCAGGCCATCGCCACCTACGTGACACAATGGACCTACGACAGCCACAACCGACTGCTGGAGATGATCTACCCGGACGAAGAGAAAGTGACCTATACGTATGACCTGGGCGGACAACTTACGAACGTACACGGATACAAGTCGTACGGATATGACTATGTGAACCGCATAGGATATGACAGATTCGGCCAGCGAACGTACATGAAGTACTGCAACGGAGCGGAGACATTCTACACCTACGACCCGCAGCGTCGCAGACTGCAGAACCTGAAAGTAAATGCCGGAGGCAATACCATCATGGACAACGCCTACACGTATGACGCAGTGAGCAACGTGCTGAGCGTGGCAAACGGAGCAGCCCTGCCACAGAGCGGCAAGGCCGGCGGACAGATGAGCCACAGCTATACCTACGACGCACTATATCGCCTGACAGGCGCAACCGGAACCTACACGGGTGCAGACAGCAAGGCGGCAAGCTACACACTGGCAATGGGCTACGACAACATGCACCGCATCACCTCGAAGAGCCAGCACCTGACACAGGGCAACCTGCAGTTTGACGGCACACTGAACGTGGGCTATGACCTGACGTACACCTACGGACAGGAAGATGGAAAGAAATTCCAGCTTGACAACGTCAGTGACGTGAACTATCGCACGGAAGTCACTCCGAACGAAAACCAGAAGACCCGCAACAGCCATGCCTACGAGTATGACGCGAACGGAAACCTTGTTTACGTAAATACCGGACGCACAAAGAAGGACGGAACGACAGACGAGAAAGCCCATGAGCGCAAGCTGAAATGGGACGAGGAGAACCGTCTGCTGGCCTCTGACGACGACGGATTCGTGACCAACTACTGGTATGACGCAGACGGCGAGCGCACAGTGAAGACCAGCGGCGAGAGCGAGCAGGTATATGTGAACTCAGAGTTTGCCGGCGGACGCACCAACACGGCCAAATTCTCACTCTACGTGAGCCCTTATCTCGTGGCAAACCAAGGCGGACGCTACACCAAGCACATCTATATAGGCAGTCAGCGCATTGTATCCAAGATAGGTGACTTCGCATCCTACGGCTCGGACCCGAGACGCATACAATATGCAGGAAGCGAGGCAGATGCCATATCTGTGGACTATGCCGGAAAATATTCGGCTCAACAGGAGGCAATCAAAGAAAATTATGTTACCTTTGAGGTGCCGTACAACGGAACGGACAACAACGACTATGTAAACGGTGAGGGATTCTGTTGTGACGACGGCTCGATGGAAGCAGCCCAGACACGTGCCATGGCAAAGGCACTGGAGGACAACTTCCAGGAAGGCGACGTCTACGAGAATCTGCAGTTCTACTACCATTCCGATCATTTGGGTAGCAGCAGTTACATCACCAACCTGGATGGCGAAGTGGTACAACACATAGAGTACGTGCCGTTCGGCGAAGTGTTCATTGAAGAGCGGAACAACATTTGGAATACGCCTTACCTCTTCAACGCGAAGGAATTCGACGAGGAAACAGGACTGTATTACTACGGTGCAAGGTATTATGACCCAAGAATAAGTCTTTGGATGTCAACAGACCCGATGCAAGAAAAATATCCCAATTTTAGTAGCCTCTGTTTTACATTTAATAATCCACTTAATTATATTGACGACCATGGATTTGAACCTACAGATGTAGAAGCTTTAGCAATGGCTGAAGATGCGTATGCACCTGGTACTAATAAAATACCTGGAAATTGGCGATATATACGTAACACTAAAAATTTAGGAACAGGATTTCGAACATCAAATGAAGAAACAGGATTCCAATCAGCGTTGTATGGAAGGTATGATGACAAAACTGATACTTACACTGAATTTGTTTACGCGACAGCAGGAACAAAATTTGATAGTTATAAAGATTGGAATAATAATGTCAAACAATTATTTGGAAAATCAGAACAATACAATCAATCTGTTAGTAATGCTAGATTGTTATCCCGTTCCCAAATGATTTCCGACAAAGAATTAACATTTGTTGGACATTCTTTAGGTGGCGGACTAGCAAGTGCAAATGCTTTGGCAACAGGTAATCCTGCTATAACATTTAATGCCGCAGCACTAAGTAATAGTACAAAAGAAACTCTAAATTTATATTATAAGCCCAATATAACCGCTTATATCGTAACTGGAGAGATTGTTGACTATTTGCAAAGCTTAATAAATATGCATGCAGAAGGCAATAGGGTATATTTACCTGCAAATTATTGTCCGAAAATACCGTTTACAAAAATAGACGATTTAATACGTTCAGGACAAAGGGTAAAGAATCATACGCTTTCTACATTAAAAGAAAAAATTATTAGGAAATGAATTTGGCTACTTTCATAAGGCTTGCATTTTGTTGTATTTTGGCGGCTTCTTGCCGTCAAAATACAACGAATATAACATTTTATAATGTTGAGTGTTATAAAGGTACTGCGATAGAGAATTTCGCAAAACTTGTAGATAGAGAAGATACTACTCAAATGAAACTATATATTCATAAAAAAAAATTAAATATAGACACCCCTGATGCTATTTTCGGAAAGCCTCTTTTAATGTGGACTATATTCAATAGAAAATATAAAGCATTCAGATGTCTTTTAGAACTTGGAGCAAATCCAAACAGTATTTGCCAAAATGGCGACACTCCTCTAATACTGGCAGCTGGTTTGATTGACGATAATTATAACTCGGATCCAAGATTTATTACAGATTTATTAAATTTTGGAGCAAATCCCAATATTGTAACTTTAGATTCAACAACAAGTTTAAAGAAAAATCCATTATTTATAGCTGTATGCACTTCATTGACTTATACAAAAATACTCATAGAACAAGGGCATGTATCCCCTTATATGGAGATTAATGGAGAATGTATCCTTGATTATCCCGTCGTTTTAGAAAAACTTGATATTGTAGATTATTTATGCAATGAAAAAGGGATGTCACTTAATAGGCGTATTACCATATATGGAAAAGACGACAATAGAACTCTGCTTGATTTACTCAAAAATAAAGATTATCCTCCAAAACACGAGTTCTATAAATTGCGGCAAAAATTATTGAATACATATGATTAAATGAAAGTCAATTTGAAAATCTAGAAAACAAAAAGAGGCAGATTGCCTCTTTTTGTTAACATCATTAAGACACGCAACAGCCACGCCTACGAGTATGACGCGAACAAAAAACTCGTTTACGCCAACACCTGAGAAGTTTCAATATCTTATAGAACTAATTAATTAAAGTTTGATAAGGAATTAATTCGTAATATTCTCTGTACATAAAGGGGTCACCAAACTCTCCAGTTCTATCATAGAAAGAAAACTTTTTTTCGGTCAATTTGTCTATATCCCAATAATGATTACCTCCGAAATATATAGTACTGAAACTAGGGTCTCCAAAAGTCCATCTTCCATTATATTCAGATTTTTTTTCTTCTCCATTTTGATTTGTTACTATATCAGTTCTCTTATAAATTCCGTTTCGGTTAAAATTGTATGTCGTTTGTCCTATTTCATCGTTCTCTGTTTTATATGTACTTGTAGACCAAGTGATGTCACAAATAAGTGAGATAACACTTTCTTCTTCGTAAGAATAATATCCATTTCTTTCAATGCAGCTTATAAAAAGAAATGAGAACAGTATAATTAAGATTTTTGCTTTCATTGCTATAAAAAAATTGAATTCCATGCAAATATACGAAAAAAAAATGTATATTTGTGGAAAATACAATTCATTAACCAAAAACGGAGGTAATATGAAAAAAATTAGTTCAATCGCATTGGGAGTTCTTGCAACTCTTGCAGTATGTTCATGTAGTGATAATGAGGTTATGGAACCTGTTGTTAGTAACACTCAGACTGACATGGAAGTCATTTCCCGATTTGTTGATGTAAATGAAACAACAAACGAGTATTACATTAACGAGAACAAGAAAACAAGAGCCTTATCTTACGTTACAGGTTCGGATTGGCAAGATTTAGAAAAAGTTAGTCCGTTAAGTCTTGAAAAGTATGAGTCCGAATTGAAAGTGTTAAATGCACAAGTAGCAGAGGCCATCGCAAATCCTAATACAGCCTACATGGTATTCTCAGTAAATGGAAAGACATTGGTTAAGAAAGTAAAAGAAGATGCCGGGTTTGACTTTTCTGTAGCGAATGGTGTAACTGCGCAAACTAGAGCTATTTATCCAACCCTTAATATATTCGGAGGATCTCCTGACGCATCCACTGGAGTTTTTTATGATTCAAGTAGAACATTAATAATGGATGTTGCTGTTAATAACAGCATTACATTCAATTATTATTTCTTTGAAGTATTAAATCCAAACGCAAAACCTAGTCCGGACGATAATATATTAACACCTGAAAGTGTAGCGTTCAGTGGAACGGGGCCGTTATGGAACACAAGATTTACTTGGACTTCATATTGGGATGCAAATGTTCCAAATAAAGGATTTAAATGGGAATTTAAGGGAAAAGGGACAACTCCTTCTTCCGGTTATATAGCACAATGTACTTTTAGTAAGTGATTAACTTATTTATATTATTTGTGGGAGAGTCTATGTGCTCTCCCTTTTTTGTGCTTAACATATTGCTCAGTAATATTAGATTCAATATACTTTCCTCTTTTTTATTAGAAATAAGAGTGTGTCTTTCTTAGACTTCGCATCATAGCGTTCCAACTAGAGTCACAATATTATGCTGGGAACAATACACATTAGTTTGCAGCCATAATCTAAACAGCGGGTCTGCAATGTTATATATACCTCCCCGCTGGATTTTGGATGTCTTATCTATAATTTTCCGGTCAGCCTTCAGTTTGAAATACGGGAATATCTTACCGTTGTCTTGACCTGTCATCTGACAGATCTCCTGCAGACTGACTCCATCTTCAACCCTTGCTATAGCCGACAAAATCCTTTGAATCTGCACTACATAGCCCTCATACTTTACCTGATAATAGAAAGAGAAATAATCTATGAGAAGCATGATATCCGTTTCCAGACTTGCTGAATCTTCAATAATCTTTGCGGCTATCTGTACAGAACGGGGTGTCTTAGGCAGGTAAGACATCAGATTTTCCAAACGTGCCATATCCGTCTCGTTCCCTACGAACATACTGTAATCAGTAACGGCAAGCGGCCGTATATAAGAAATCTTCAATCCTTCGAAGAAAGCAGACTCATAATCGGTGAATGCCGGCAGCACCTTGTCGGATGTCGCTATCAGAATGGGCGCACCGGCTTTATTGAGCTTTCCCCTCAAATTATACTGCTCGGTATTATCAGTCCTCTCGAAATAGTGCTGGATATTGTCAATCAACAGAACAGTCCTGCAGGAATCATCCTGCAATGGACAAAACTTTCATATATCATCGGTCGAGAAAAGTTCTTTTCCCTCAATAAATACCGGCTTAAGCTGTTTGCCACTATTCTCTATGCTGAAATACATTCTTTTGAGCAATGAGGTCTTTCCGCTCCCATCTGCCCTGCGAATTTCCTTTTTCTTCCAAAGAAATCATCAGCTTCTACCGATGGCTTGTTAGATATACCCATCGTTTTTCCGCTTTATATACTTTCATCTGTAAAGAAGCGCAATCCATTTTAATAAAAATATTTTTTATAGAAAATTATTTTCATAAGCTTATGGCTATGACTGTTCATTCGTCCGGACGTGTTCAGATTTTATGAACACGGGTGAAATGGTGAACGATAGAATCTGTTTTTATCGTAGGAAGTCACTCTTTCTCTTTTTTTGCAAAATATTTGAACTCTTTTCATTCCAAAACAGAAGATTCTGTACTTTTTTTCGTATATTTGAAAAAGGGCCTAATCTGCTAAAGGAGTAGCAGAAATATGGCATCATAACCAACTCCATCTAACATGTTATGAAAAAACAACTGTCAAAATTGAATCTCCGGCCTGAAGATCTACCGGCGAACGATCTCAACGCTGAACAGCTTGAAAAAATCAAAGGCGGACAATCATCCGTTTTGGATAATTGCGTCTGTGAATGTGTATGCTATCAAGAAGGTGACACACAGGGACAGCAGCTGAACTACTGGTCTATGTCCTGGCAATAAGCCGTCTGCTGCATACAAAAGAAATCAGAATTGTCACACTTAATCTCGGGTATCCATGAAAAAAGAAAAATACAAAAACTTTCCTCTAATCAAGACATTCGCCGCCAAAGAAGGCAACACTTATCTATATGACGGAAGGGCAAACATTTTTCTGTGCCTTTCTCCCAAAGAAAGTGACACTATTTCACGATATCTGAGTCTGAATGAGTCATCGGAAGAGGAAGCCCATGTGAATCTCTCTTCCGATGATACAGATTTCATCAAAAAACTACAGCGAAATAACGTGCTGGTTCCCGGCATACTTGACTCAAGGGTCAACACGCAAGAAGATAATATAGAAAGAATCTGGCAGCAGGCCATGAATGATGCAGTGCCCAAAAAGGTTACACTTGAGCTGACGAACGCATGTAATCTGCGTTGCAAATATTGCCCATATACCATTCATGAGGAAAACGGAAATGGCAAAGCCCATGGGACAGCCACCCTTTCGGCAGAATCCGGAAAATCTGGAATAAAGAACTATTTCAACTCGTATGTAAATATCTTTGGCAAGGTACCCAGCCAATACAGGGAATATTATCTCAAAAGGAATCCTCCCGCAATCGGCTTTTACGGAGGCGAGGCATTGTTGCAATTCGGTCTGATGAAGGAATTAAGCCGCTATGCGCGTACGCTGCCATGGGAAAAGTACGACATACCCAATGAAAAAGTGATGTTTCATATCACTACAAACGGGACACTGCTGACAGAAGAGAAACTTCACTTTCTGATACAGAACAATTTTTCGCTCACCATCAGCTATGACGGTCCCCCTGAAGAGAATGACAAGAACAGGGTATTCAAAGACGGAAAAGGAACCGGCCAAAGAATAGAGAAAGTATTCAGTATGATACGAAGAATTTCTGAACCGTATCTGTTGAACAATGTACAGATACAGGCCGTACTCGCCCCCAACTATGACCATACGGCGGTGGATAGCTATTTCAGAAACCGTACTATCGGAGAATCCATCGGCGGGGTGAAACAACTCAACTATATAGAGTTCAGTGATTACAGAAATAAACATGAGCAAGACAGACAGCTGCAGGAATTTGATATCAAAAAGAATATCCTCGAACTGCATAATGCCGGACTGAGAGGCTCCGAACTATACAAAAGCCTGGTCAGCCAGCCTCTTGTCCGCTCGTGGCTGAAATTCATCTACACTATCCTGCAAAAAACAGCCACGACACCTGCGATATACAGCAATTATTTTAACTCATGCTTTGCCGGAAGAGCCAACTATTTCGTGGACACAAGGGGAAATCTGCACTTGTGCGAGCGCACCGACTTTTCCAAACCGATAGGAAATGTTGCTGACGGCATCCACGAAAGCACTGTAAAGCAGATGTACGCAGATTATTTCCGCATAATCAACCGTGAGGAATGCCGTTCGTGCTGGGCCGGACATTTCTGTACGCTATGTATGGCCACACTGATAAAAGACGGTAAAATCATCCCTCCCAACACGCATATCTGCAACAACATCAGGGAAGCTGTATCCAGACAGATTCAGGATTTACTTTTCATCAAAGAGTACTACCCGGAAATTCTTGAATGTATGGAGGACATGTATGAACAAGCCAATGACATAACTGTGAACGGGTTCAAAGCGTTCATGAAAGAGAAAGGTATGCCATAGTCTATGCAGGCTTCAAAAGTCTTAAATATATTTATAAATTCCACATGCATAACAGACATATGGTACAAAACAGGCCTGGATAGCAAACAGAAGAATACCACTGCCATGTCTCCAGATATAACAGAATACGACACCATCATTGCTAAATAATTTTTTCAATATATTTTTTAACTTACAATTTTATGACACAATCAGAAGATAATTTCAACAATTTGGTTTATAATAGCGGTTGTTTTTTTATAAAGCAACCTATTGAACCAGATAAATATAGAGAAGACAAATATTCATTTGATTCTAGAATAAAAAACTATTTATCCTATTCCCCTATAGCTGATATTGATTCTACGCGTGAATGTATCCATTTTTGGCATGAGTTAAATCATTATGTCCAAGATCTAAGTAATTTTGCCTGCATATTAGAAGCAGAGATATCAGACTGGATTGCTGGTCACATCAAATTTTTAAGTCACCATCCAGACATTCGTTTTCCTCTCTTAGATGCAAAAAACATTGAATACAATAATAAGTTAACACTCAATGAAGAATATGCTCAAGCCAAAGAAGAGTTAAGGAAAATTATAGATTTGAAAAATTATCTATTTGAACAAAAACATAAAAAGCCCAAAGACGATGAATATAACTTTCATAGCCCAAATGAATCATTTTTAGATAATTATGCCGTATCATTCAAGGATTTAATTGAATGTAGCGCAAATAATAAGAGTTTCTGGGATGTCTTTTATATGGCTGAAAACAATGATGAATGCAAACTTCTACATCAAATCGCAAATGAAGAGAAACTATTCCCATATAAATTCGAGAATGAAAAAATTAATATAGATATTCTTAAACTTAAAGCTAATCATGAATACCAGCTTGTCAACCATATAATCATTATATTCATTGCATTTATTAGAAATGACTATAGAGAATTATTCGATTACTATAAACACGACATTCCATTAAATCTAAGAAAAAGTAAGGCGGAAGAAATATATAATATTACAAGATGTATTTTAGAAGTCTCAATGAATATACCTAGTTTAGAATACATCTTAAACAAAACAGAAACAGGAACTTATAAAAAAGAGGACTTTTGTCCTCCCTTACGCCTTTATAAAATAATAAAGGCTGTACGAGATAATCAAGGATTTCCTGCTGCAAAAGATAATGAGGATTTTTATATAACTTTCCATGATTGGGTCTCAACCAAACTTGGATGGCCAACTTATGAAGAGACGTATCAGTCGATAGATCATGCATTGATGAAACGGTTTTTTGCTCATAAAGAAAATATGATTACCGAGCAACTTAATGGCATTTTAATAAAAAAGGAGCAGTATAAAGATTTTCTTAATTGGCCTGCATTACGTGTTTTACAATATATGCATCAAAAAATATTATTTTGCAATGGACAAGGCCTAGAAATCATCCACCTTCTAGGAAATTATATTATTTATAATACTGGACTTACAAATTTTTACACGGAGTGGTTCAATAGTAATATAAGAGAGCGGCAACTACTTTTTGATTTCGATTCAGATAAAGAAAAAATAAGGAAAATTCTTGAGAATAATCAAGGTTCAATAAGAGAAACATTATGCAGACTATTTTCTCATGCTGTAAAAAATACATTCCTAGAAACAGGATATTTTCAATGTCCATTAAATCAAACGATGTGTCCACACCATGGATCTTATTGTCAGAAATTCAAACAATTTGATTCTATAAAGAAAAGATGTAGAATGCGTATATCAAGATTACCTGAAGGAAATTATATTGTACCAGAAGGAATGGGTAATTCACCAGACTGTATGTTATATAATTATATATTAGATTTGGAGTTTAACTTAAAAAAGATTTTTTAAAAATGATGATTGAACATTATTTTAATGAAAATGAATTTGAAATTAAATCACTTTTGATTGATGAATTGCTTTCTGTAAAAGAGAGACGATGTAAGGATCAAAGATTTAATCTAGATTGGCTTCCAATTGTGGAAGAATCATTAAGTATAATAAGTAGTTTATTTGCAATTGGTGAAATCAGCTATTCAATATGGAAAAAGAAAAAAGAAAAAGCGATTAAAGATTTACAAGAAGCAAATAAAATAATAGGATTAACCAAAGAAGATGCAGAAGAAATAATAAAAAAAATATATGAGTTTTTAAAAAAAACTGATCCTACACAGGACAAAAAATGATTAGAAATATTTAGCCCTGCCATTACTCTATAAAGTGCCGTTTTTCTAAAGCCAAATTACTTTAAGCTAAAGGAATCATATAAAAGGAGGGCCTCATTATGAAGCCCTCCTTTTATATCAAAATTTATGCTGTAACTACCTTGTTCAGCAATAGAACTTCACTGGAAGTATCATTGTCATAAAAAAGTACAATATTCTTTTCACCAGTCATAGAGCTTCGATATATAATACCATCAATGTGGTAATTATTCATAAACCTTATGTATTCTGTAAAAATTTGAGTGGGCACATAATCAATTCCCGGATTCTTACCTACAGGTTGTGTTATTTCCGAATGAAACTTCTTTAGGAATTTATATTCTCTGAAATATTTGGGCATCCAAAATGACAGGTGTTCAGGTATCTTGAACAAGTCGATAACCACAAGTTCTCTTTTCAATTCAAACTCACCCAAATCTATCACGGCACCTGGAGTATAATTTCTGATTTCCTTTACCGGAGTCTCCTTATCCAATGCACCATAAAACATAGAAATTCCTGCAGCGCTCATTCTATTTTCCTTGGCAGCCTCAGTTGGAGGTGCTGTCAAATCCTTAAATGAAGTACGTGGAACACCTGTATCATTGGGACGTCCTCTGAATATGAGGGTTCCCTTATTAAGTCTGGATATAAGAATATTTCCGCAAAGTTGGTTTAGCTCTGTCAATACATCATCTTTCCATTCCTCTTGCCTTATGAAATGCGGATCCTGAAAAAAAGTGTAACGCTTTTTGTATTTAACCATTTTGGAGAAATAATCCCATGCATAAGACAATTCTTCATCAAGATCTTCTGCAAAAGCATCCGTTTGTGTCCATTCGCTATCATTGAAACAAGAAGCAATATCCTCATTAAGATCATCATTTTGTGTACAAAGGCCATAGCTATCCATCAAATCTAGTACATCATCATACTTTTCTACTTTCTCAGGCAGGATATAAGACCCGGCACGGCAAAAACCGGGTATTTCTTCCTCGTCATCATCGTAGAATGAACTAGCCAGTGGCAAATTTGCATCATCCAAAGAACATAATCTTTGTGACAATCGTCCTTCAATATATTGCATAAAACCTTTCATATCCAATACTAAAGTATTTGTTTTGCCACAATATGAACATTTTCCTTTATACCCGTTCTTACGAATATACTCCTTCAAATATGGATCACTAAAATGTTCTGCACAAACTTTCCTATCTTCATCAAAAGTATGCATAAGACCGCTTTCGTAGTCTGCCTGCATGTCTTTAACTATTCCCATATACAATTACACTTAAAATTAAACATTCAAGGAGTGATTCTAAATATCAGTTTCACTACACCATCTACAAAAGTAACGAATATTTTAATCCAACTCATTAATAAATATTATTATCTCAAAAGTAATATATACAGATATCAGCTTCTTGAATTGTTACATCGAAATACGAATACCATTATTTATTGCCGTAAAATCAAACTTTACTTCATACAATCCAATATTATAATATGATTTTTGAATATGATTTTTTGTTTTTGGATAAATCTTATTAAGATGATATATATTTAATATTCAAGCATTTCAGAATATTGAATCTTAAATATTTCTTTGCATCATCATATTTAAACCATATAATCATATCATAATAAAATATGGAATCATACTTAATTTTCGCCATTGTCCTAACGGTGGCATATATCATCTACTACGCCGTAATCATCGCACAGGAACTTTATGGCAAAAAAAGGGAAGAAAAGACAGAGGAAGAGGTATTCGACTTGGATCCGTCCGAGGAGGAAAGCGTCGCAGTCACAGAAAGTGATACCGGTTTCAGCGTAGGTGGCGAGCAATATGAAACAGAAGGCAGTACAGCTACTGAAGAACAGCAAGAACCGGAAACCGCTCCCCCAACAGAAACGCCGGAAGAGAAATTGCAACGGCTGAAAGCAAAAGCCGAAGAACGGATGGAAGAAACCGAACCTTATCTGTCGGATGCATTTACGACAGAAGAAATGTACAAAGCAATGGTATCGGGAGGACACATAGACAACCGTCCGGCCTTAGCCTGGAAACCAATCAGAGACAAACTGTAAAACAATACAATGCAACTAACGAGAAAACTACTATGTATTTTATGTCTGATGCCCTATTACGCATTCGCCAAATGCGGAAGCGTAAACTACAGTTGGGGCGCCGATTCACTAGCGACAATGCACGACTATGTGGTGACAATGATGCTGTATGTCCTGTACATCTGCTACGCATTCGCCTCAGTCTTTGCTGTCGTGTCCGCGCTCCAGATTTATATCAAAATGAACACAGGTGAAGACGGTATCACGAAATCAATTACCACTCTGGTAGGCGCCTGCCTGTTCATCATCGGAGCATCAATCGTTTTTCCGGCCTTTTTCGGATACCGCATATAAAGGAACGGAATGGAAGAAACGAGGCCAAAACAAACACAAGTATAACACAAAAAAGTAAAAAAGAATGATCAAGCAAGTAAAGGGGTTTTTCAAAAGGATGACAGCATCCGCATCCATGAAAGTGCAGATGCTTTTGATTATGCTGCTGTGCGGAGCAACTTCGCTCATGGCACAGAATACGGCCGGTGATTACACGGCAGGAACAAATGCTCTGTCCACCGTGGCGGAAGAAATTGCGAAGTATGTGCCAATCATGGTTAAACTGTGCTACGCCATTGCCGGTGTAGTTGCCATTGTGGGTGCTATCAGCGTCTATATCGCCATGAACAACGAGGAACAGGACGTGAAGAAGAAGATTATGATGGTAGTAGGCGCCTGCATCTTCCTGATTGCAGCAGCTCAGGCACTCCCGTTGTTCTTTGGAATCACAGCCTAAAACAGTGTAAAGAAGATGAAAAGCAAAGAGACCCGTTATCCTGACTATCCGGTGTTCAAGGGATTGCAACGTCCGCTTGAACTCATGGGGATTCAGGGGCGATACATCTACTGGGCTGCAGGTACGGCAGGTGGAGCCATTGTAGGCTTCATCGCCGCCTACTGCCTGCTCGGTTTTGTTGCCGGACTGATAGCCCTGACGGCCATCCTGTCGGCAGGCATCTCACTGATCATCGTGAAACAAAGACAGGGACTGCACTCCAAACGAATCGACAAGGGAGTGTTCGTCTATGCAAGTTCCAAGAAAATGTGATTGAATAAAAATAAACCATCATGAGACATGTGTGGGCAAGTTGAATGTTAAATTTTGAATGCGGGTAGGTTCGCCTTCACTGAAGGTGAATCTGCCCTTATTTGATTGAAATAATACAGAAATGACAATATATATTCTTCTAATCTTCATCGCCTTATGTATCGGAATGGCTATTTCTGTCCATGCTTTCGGTACCGGCGGAAAACGCAAGCACATTTTCCGAGACATCTATTTCTCTGTAGAGAATACAGATGGCATAGGTATCATCTATACCAAAACCGGAGAATATTCCGCCATCCTGAAAATAGAAAATCCGGTGCAGAAATACTCGGCCAATACAGACAGCTATTATGAATTTACACATCTGTTTTCTGCCATTGCACAAACTTTAGGCGAAGGGTATGCCATTCACAAGCAAGACATATTTATCCGCAAACAGTTTGAAGACGGAAGCGGAGATCAGCATGAATTCCTGTCGGCAGCCTATTTCAGGTATTTCAACGGACGACACTACACGGACAGTGTATGCTATCTGACAATTACGCAGGAATCCAAGAAAAGCCGCCTTTTCTCATTTGACAACAAGAAGTGGCGCGACTTCCTGGTAAAAATCCGCAAGGTGCATGACCTGCTGCACGATGCAGGTGTACAGGCAGTATTCCTGAATGAAACAGAGGCGAGCAGTTATGTAGACCGCTTCTTTGCCATGGATTTCAAAAACAAGACAGTTTCGATGACCAACTTCAAAGCGAGTGATGAAAATCTGTCAATGGGTGACAAACGCTGCAAGGTGTACAGCCTGGTAGATGTGGACTGTGTAAGCCTGCCATCACTTATACGTCCATACTCAAATATTGAAGTGAACAACAGTGAGATGCCTGTTGATCTGCTTTCGGCCATAGACAGCATCCCAAATGCAGAAACTGTGGTGTATAACCAGATTATCTTCCTGCCTAACCAGAAACGAGAATTGGCCTTACTTGACAAGAAGAAGAACCGCCATGCAAGCATACCAAACCCTGGAAACCAAATGGCAGTAGAAGACATAAAACGAGTACAGGAAGTAATCGCCAGAGAGAGCAAGCAACTGGTTTATACCCATTATAACCTGATAGTAGCCGTTCCGGCTGATACTGACTTGCAGAAATGTACAAACCATCTGGAGAATACTTTTTCACGTCTGGGCATCCATATCAGCAAACGGGCCTATAACCAACTGGAACTGTTTGTCAGCTCCTTCCCCGGTAACTGCTACAGTATGAGCGAGGACTATGACCGCTTTCTGACGCTCAGTGATGCGGCCATGTGTCTGATGTATAAAGAACGTATCCAGCACAGTGAGGAAACCCCACTGAAAATATATTATACTGACCGTCAGGGTGTACCTGTGGCTATCGACATAACAGGAAAAGAAGGAAAATACAAGTTGACAGACAACTCGAACTTCTTCTGTCTCGGCCCTTCCGGAAGCGGCAAGAGCTTCCACATGAACTCGGTAGTACGACAGTTATATGAGCAAGGTACGGATGTAGTGATGGTAGATACCGGTAATTCCTATGAAGGACTTTGTGAATATCTGAACGGCAAGTACATCAGTTATACGGAAGAAAAGCCGATAACCATGAATCCGTTCCGCATCAACCGTGCCGAACTGAATGTGGAAAAGACCGGCTTCCTGAAAAATCTTGTTCTGCTTATCTGGAAAGGCTCGCAGGGTACGGTGACAAAGACGGAAGACCGCCTGATAGAGCAGGTAATCACTGAATACTACGATACGTATTTTAATGGTTTCGAAGGATTTACCGTAACGCAGCGTGAGGATTTACAAAAGAGCCTTCAGATAGATGAGCGGAATCACAACGACAGGCGGGATGAAAGCGAAAGAGAGCGGGATGCACGTATAGACAGAATGATAAACGAGATGGAAAGACGACGCAAAGAACTGAAGGTGAAGGAACTTTCCTTCAATTCCTTTTACGAGTTCTCTGTACAGCGTATCCCGGACATTTGCAGTGAAAACAGAATTTCAGGGATTGACCTTTCCACCTACCGGTATATGATGAAAGACTTCTATCGAGGCGGCAACCATGAGAAGACATTAAACGAGAACATGGACAGCAGCCTGTTTGATGAAACATTCATTGTTTTCGAAATCGACAGTATAAAAGATGATCCCCTCCTGTTCCCTCTTGTTACGCTCATTATCATGGATGTATTCCTGCAGAAGATGCGTATCAAGAAGAACCGTAAGGTGCTTGTAATCGAGGAAGCATGGAAAGCCATCGCCAGCCCGCTGATGGCCGAGTATATCAAATTTATGTACAAGACCGCCCGTAAATTCTGGGCTTCGGTAGGAGTTGTAACCCAGGAAATACAGGATATTATCGGCAGTCCGATAGTAAAAGAAGCCATCATAAACAATTCGGATGTGGTCATGCTGCTTGATCAAAGCAAATTCCGAGAACGCTTTGATGAAATCAAGGCAATCCTCGGACTTACCGATGTGGATTGCAAAAAGATATTCACTGTAAACCGCCTTGAAAACAAGGAGGGACGAAGTTTCTTCAGGGAGGTATTTATCAGAAGAGGAAGTACAAGCGGTGTGTATGGTGTGGAGGAACCGCATGAATGCTATATGACCTATACGACGGAACGTGCGGAAAAGGAAGCCTTGAAACTATACAAGAAAGAGCTGGGATGCTCTCATCAGGAAGCCATCGAAGCCTACTGTCGTGATTGGGATGCCAGCGGAATCAGCAAATCACTTCCCTTTGCAAAGAAAGTGAATGAAGCCGGGAAAGTATTGAATCTGAAGCCATCAAAAAACAAGCAGACGATGGAATGAATGTAAAGACGCATATCTCAATCATGCACATCACAATAGGTACGTCCGTATATGGTTATCCGCAAGGCACTGATGCAGGCGGATATTGTAACCATAGAGAAATGTGCAGGAAAACCGAAGAATAGCTTTCAAATATTCCCTTTATCAAAGGAAAGAACCTACAGCACATAAAGGACATGCTTGCCGAAAAGGTCTGCATCCCAGCATGAGCCAAGGGGAAATAGACGTGTATGATACCATTTGTTGGAGTAACCTATAGCAAAAGCAACCATAATGAAACATCTGTCACTTATCATAACAATACTACTGCTGGCTGTCACCCGACCCGTACATGCCCAGTATTACAGCGTGAACTACGACGCACGTACCGTGGCGGCCATGGCGGCCGCATTCGGTACGGAAGCCGTAGCGGAGGGCTATTACGGTGAACAGGTGGATAATATTCTGAAGCACTACAACGCCGCGGAAGTGGCCGCAGCAGGAATATTCGCATCGAAATTTCTTCAGCACAAGGCTTTTACAGACTTGGGAATCTGGTGCAGCAGTACGGAAAATTACTATTACCGACGCATTTACCGCATGGTAGCGGAAAAAATCTTGCCCAAAATTGTGGTTGTGGCCAAACAGATGCTCCATTCGCCGCAAACGGCCATCTACTGGGGGAGCTATCTGATGAAGGTCTGCGACGACACGAAAAACCTGTGTATGCAGTTTGAAAGCATCGTAACCAACAGTTCGCTGACCTTCTCCGACATCACCTTTCTGAAAATCAGCGAGGAAATAGCCCCGCTTCTGAGACTGTCGGAAATTGGAAACATTGACTGGCAGCGTATGCTGGACGATCTGGCCAGTGTCCCGGGTAACTTTACCAAAGAAAATCTGCGTCAGGACATAGACAACCTGTACAATCTGGGAGTGGGACTTGCCACCGCCGGTACGGCCAATCTGGGGGAAGCCCTGCTGCAAAAGAGTGCGTTCCACAACCTGATGAACGGAAAGGTGGAGGAAATATTCAACCTTTACGACCATTACAGCGGACTGATGGAACGCGCCGAGCTGGACGCCGGCGGACTGCTGATAGACATGGTAGGCGGTCCGGACAACGTGGCAGGCCTCTTTGACATCAGCAACTATAACCTCACCCAATGGATAACAGACTATCTGGATGAAACTGCCGGCACCTACTATACCCAGCGGTGGTACATAGCCCGCCGCGACCAGGGAAGCATCGCACTGTGTGACTACTATCCTCCCACAGACGACAACAGTATCCTCAACGGCGGCGAATGGACACGCTTTGCCACCACGGATGCCGGATTCTATCCGAACGCATCGCAGAGAGAGCAGGCGCTGGCCAACTCAGAACGCTACGCGGGATGGTCGAGAAACCGTGTGGAACAGCTTAACAGACAAAATGACGGAAACAACTACAGTATAAACTACTGGATGAAGAGCTACATCATCAGTCGGGGCGGCAAACAGACCAAGAAAGCCTATGCATACGAGATTCATGTAAAGAAAAGCTGGAACCATGAGGAAATCGTATATGAAGAGGTCTTCGATTCCTACTCGATGGACCTGAACACCTTCAAGGCGCAACTGAACGCACGGCTGTCGGAGTTCAATGAGAACGAGGACGGCTACACCTATTATATAGCATCGGACGGCAGGAACTACTATCAGGCCACGGATGAAGTGAAGCTTCAGGGGTGTGAGAGCGTGACCATCAGCGTAACCTGTTCGGACGGTGTGACTCTCGGACAAGGGAGTACCCAATACAAATGCAGAAAGTGCGGCAGCTCTCCCAACGCACACACAAAAGAATGTGCCATGCAGACCTCGGTGACGGATGACGAACTGGACCTGTCGGAACTGGACGGCATAATTCAGGAAGCACAAAACAAGAAAGCATCGCTGGAAGCACAGATCAAGGCACTGGAGGAAGAGAACGCCATACTGCTGAAAAAAATCTCGGAAGCCAGTGTGGAAGACGCTGCCGTGCTCCGCCAGCAATACAATGCGAACAAGACGCAGATAGACAAGCTGAAGGCAGAGCTTTCCGAATGGGAACGGAAACTGTCTGAATACGAACAGGCCAAAGCCGATGCCGCAGCGGACAATTCGGTGGCTACGGACGACTATTACCGCATACCTGCCATCATGCAGGACTGCAAGACCACCTACGGACTCCGCTGGGAGGACAGCGGTTCATGGAACGGCTACACATTTGTCCGTAAGGCCACCATGCCCAACATTAACGGGGTAATCACTTTCCAAGCGACAGTATCCATAGCCAGAAAACCGAAATATTTTCTCGGCATCAAGATACACCGCGCTATCGTACAGATAAGCTGGGAACTGACCTCGGACTACACGGATACCCATGTAGCCGAAGTAATCACGCTGGACCCGGGCATGTCCGATACAGAGAAGACAAAGCAGGTAAATGACCGTATAGCGGAAATTGCCCGCCAGTACCCGTCGTGCAAGATTACGACGGAATACATGAAAACCCCTCCGTTGGAAGAGACACCCACCGGAGAGGTATATCATCTGCTCTGGTCAAGCGACCGTCTGGAGATAGCCAGAGAAGTGGATTCGCGCATCACGAAAATATACGCCGACCTTGTATCACTGGAAAAGATGATGCACTACAAACGGAATATCATTGACGTATTGAAGGACATCGCCCCTACACTGGACTGGGACGAAGGACGCCGCCGGACACTGGTGGAAGAATGCCATGAACGGTGGGTGGAAAATGCCAGAAACCTTCCGGAAAGGACAAGCAGAAAGGAGGTAGAGCCATGAAACATTATCTGATTATCGGCCTGTTGCTGATTATCCTTCTGCCGGAAGCAGCAAAAGCCCAATGGACTTTTGATATTGTATCGGTAGAAGCCTACATCAACGACCACAAGAAACAGCGCAGTCTGCTGCTGGCACGCAGTACACTGGAATACAGCAACAAGCTGCTGCATGAATACAGCCGGGACGAGGTAGGCAATTACAAGGAAGTGAATATTGATCTGGACCGTTATACCAGAGCTTTTGACATAATCGACGTGATGTACCAGTCACTGCGGACGGTGCTGAACGTAAAGAACACCTATACCACGGTGAGCAACCGCATAAGTGACTACAAGGACATGCTGGGGGCCTATAACGAAAAGATACTGCAGCATGGGCGTGCAGATCCGTCGGACCTGCTGATAATCACCATTAATGAAAGAGCCATACGGGATATCGCCCATGACGGGGAACAGCTATACAAGTCGGTTAGCGACCTTGTGCTTTATGCAACGGGTGCCGCCGCCTGCTCGACCGCCGACCTGCTGATGGTACTGGAATCGGTGAACCGATCGCTGGATGACATCGAGCGTCATCTGAACCAGGCCTACATAGAGACCTGGAGATACATTCAGGTAAGAATCGGCTACTGGAAAGCAAAGATATACAGAGAAAGAACCAAACAGGAAATCATAGACGGTGCCTTCGGCCGCTGGCGCGGTGCCGGTCGTCTGGATTATTAACGATAAAAACAAAAAAGATATGAAGACATCAAGGACATTTATCCTGCTTGCCGTGATAGCCGTTCAGGCTACGACGGTTCATGCACAGTATGCGACCTACAACCATGATTCACCCAAGCAGAATCAGATTACAGTAATGGAAACCGGTACGGGTGCGCTCACTCCTGAATTGTATTACTGGGCGCTGCACAATAGCTACAAGAAGACGGCGGCGACAAAAAACAAACTGTCTTTCCGTACCCTTGCGGGAGCCAACCTATACGGACAGGTGGACGATGCGGAAGCAATAGATTCCGCACTGGTAAAGCGTGCGGAAATTGAGGCACTGAACGTGGCAGACCGCCAGATAGACCTTGCATGGCAGGCTGAAGGAGACAAGATAAACGGACAGATGGAACGATTCAAGCGGAACATCGACCGCATCCTGACTGCCGGCGGCACCCCTGACGACAGAGAACGGTGGACAGAATACTACCAAATCTACGAATGCGCCATAAGCGCAACTCGGGATGCCTATATGCCCAATGCACAGCGCAAGAAGGAATACCTGCGCATCTATGAGGATGTGGCCCGAGAGAACGAGATCCTTGTATGCTATCTGGCAAAGAGACAGAACGCCTCGCTGACAAGTGAACTGCTGAATGCGAATGTGGTGGACAGAACTCCCGAAAAAGGAAGCATTGCCAGGGAAGCGATGAACCGATGGAACGAATCACGCTTTGCCGTACGCGGTTCGCAGGATACGGGCGGCACACAAGGCGGTGACGGTGAAGAAACAGTAAACAGATAAGAGGGAAAAGGAGGAAAAAATGGCAGACGGAAACATACTATCAGACTTCGGCATCAATATTCTTGAAGAGGAAATAGATGACGTGATATTCCAAACGAACGAATTTCTTACTGACGCGACTTTTACTGGGTCACAAGGCCCTTTCTGGTGGATCCTGCAGATGTGCATGGCACTGGCCGCACTGTTTTCTCTTGTTATGGCAGCCGGAATGACTTACAAAATGATGGTAAAACACGAGCCTCTGGACGTGATGAAACTGTTCCGGCCTCTTGCTATTTCTGTGGTGCTATGCTGGTGGTACCCTCCGGCGGACACAGGCATGGCGAACAGCGGAAACAGCTGGTGTTTTCTGGACTTCCTGTCCTACATACCCAACTGCATCGGTTCGTACACGCATGACCTCTATGAAGCGGAAGCCACCCAAATATCAGACAAGTTCGCGGAAGTACAAGAACTGATATACGTACGCGACACACTCTACACCAGCCTTCAGGCTCAGGCGGACGTGGCCCATACGGGAACATCAGACCCCGGACTGATAGAGGCTACAATGGAACAGACCGGTGTGGACGAAGTGACAGGGATGGAAAAGGATGCTGCCAAGCTGTGGTTTACCTCACTGACTTCCGGTGTAATGGTGGGGATTGACAAAATCATCATGCTCATAGCCCTGATCGTGTTTCGCATAGGCTGGTGGGCTACCATATATTGCCAGCAGATCCTGCTGGGGATGCTGACCATCTTCGGACCTATACAATGGGCATTTTCCCTCCTGCCGAAATGGGAAAGTGCCTGGGCCAAATGGCTGACAAGGTACTTGACGGTACATTTCTACGGGGCAATGCTGTATTTTGTGGGGTTCTACGTGCTACTGCTGTTTGACATCGTACTGTGCATACAGGTAGAGAACCTTACGGCGATAACCGCAAGCGAACAAACGATGGCAGCCTACTTACAAAACTCGTTCTTCTCTGCCGGCTATCTGATGGCGGCTAGTATCGTGGCACTCAAGTGTCTGAACCTCGTACCTGACCTCGCGGCATGGATGATTCCGGAAGGCGATACGGCATTCTCTACCCGAAACTTCGGAGAAGGAGTTGCCCAACAGGCCAAGATGACGGCAACCGGAGCCGTAGGAGGAATAATGAGATAAAACAACATATAAAAGAAGAAATGAAACGCAAAGAGAAAGTTGACAAATGGCTGGAAGATGAAGCATTCATGAGCTTCGCGCAAAAGCGTACTACCGAAATAGCCAGGTATATACTGAACAATTATCCGTATGACCTGAAATATGAGGAACTGGATGAATGCTTCGGGCGTGACGACCGGTATGTCGTACCGGTAGTAGATTATCTGGTGTACAGACTGCACCGTGCCAAACTGAAAAAAAACTCCAAGAAGCGCAGAGAAGGAATCTGGTGGGTATTTGTACAGGTTATCCTACTGGGACATGACGTAAAGTATTTCGCTAAAGAATTCGACCGGCTGTTGCCGGAACTGCGCTTAACCCTCATACCAATGCTTCATGCGGAATATATGAGGACATTGAACAACTAAATAAAAGAATTATGGTAATAAAGAACTTAGAGAACAAGATAAAACTGGTAGGTATTATCTGTACCGCCTTCCTCATAGGGTGTATCATCATCAGTGTGTCGAGCATCTGGACAGCCCGTACCATGGTAACTGACGCCCAGAAAAAAGTGTATGTACTGGACGGAAACGTCCCCATACTTGTAAACCGCACAACTATGGACGAAACGCTGGACGTGGAAGCCAGAAGCCATGTGGAAATGTTCCACCACTATTTCTTCACATTGGCACCGGATGACAAATATATCCGATACACGATGGAAAAAGCCATGTATCTGGTGGATGAGACAGGACTTGCACAGTACAATACACTAAAAGAAAAAGGATTCTATTCCAATATTCTGGGAACAAGTGCCGTGTTTTCGATTTTCTGTGACAGTATAGCCTTTGACAAGGAAAAAATGGAGTTCACCTACTATGGCAGGCAGCGTATCGAACGCCGCAGCAGCATCCTGATGCGTGAACTTGTGACAGCAGGCCAATTGAAAAGAGTGCCGAGAACCGATAACAACCCCCACGGACTGCTCATCACCAACTGGCGCACGCTGCTGAACAAAGACATAGAACAGAAAACCAAAATAAACTACTAAAATTATAGTAACATGAATACCAAAGGATTCAGACGAATGCTGTTCGGCGAGAAAATGCCGGACAAGAATGATCCGCAATACAAGGAACGCTACGAGCGTGACATAGAAGCCGGACGCAAATTTGCCAAAGCAACCAGAATAGACAAGGCGGCAGCCAAAGTGCAAGGGTTTGCCAACATGCACCGGAACCTGTTTCTGGTCATTGTCTTTGCTTTTGTCTTAGGTGGACTGGTATGGAACATTTACCGCATTTCTGTAGTGTACCGTCATCAGCCCGTGCAACGAACAGCAACCGAAATGCAAGACTCCGTACTCAAAGAACGGCGAAAAGTCTTTTACACGCCATCTGAACATAACAGCAGCAAAGCAGAAGAAAAAAGCCCATAAAAACAAATCCAGAAAAAAGCAAACACAACCATGACACGTATGAATACAAGATTTGAAAGGACTGAAAAGGCATCAGATGAATGGTATACTCCCAAAGATGTACTGGAGGCATTGGGAAAATTCGACCTTGACCCCTGTGCACCGGTCGCTCCGCTGTGGCCGACAGCTACAGTCATGTATGACAAACGTATTGACGGATTGTCTCAAAAATGGGAAGGCCGCGTATGGCTCAATCCACCTTACTCACGTCCACTTATAGAGCAGTTTGTGCGCCGGCTGGCAGAACATGGAAACGGCATCGCATTGCTGTATAACCGATGTGATTCCAAGATGTTCCAGGACATCATCTTCAAGAAAGCAATAGCCATGAAGTTTCTACGCCACCGCATCAGATTCTACCGTCCGGACGGTACACGCGGTGATTCGCCCGGATGTGGAAGTATCCTTATCGCCTTTGGAAAAGACAATGCAGAAATATTAAAGACGTGTGCCCTAGAAGGGAAATATGTACAAATCAATTAATGAGAGCAATGAACATAAAGGAAAAAATCAAGCAAATCAACTGGAGGCAGCCCAAATTTATGTTACCGGCAATCCTCTACATTCCGCTGATGGGCGGATCGTACTTTATCTTCGACCTGTTCCATGCAGAAAAAGCAGAGATTCCGGATAAAACGCTGCAGACGACGGAATTTCTGAATCCTGAGCTTCCGGACGCCCAAATCAAAGACGGAGACGGAATCGGAAGCAAATATGAGAACATGGCAAAATCATGGGGTAAAATACAAGACTATTCCGCAGTAGATAACATCGACCGTGATGAACCGGACGAAAACAAACAAGCTTATGAATCGCAATACACACAAAATGACATCGCCCTGCTCGACCAGCAGGAGAAAGACAAGGCTATGGCCACACAAGAGACCGATACCAAAGAGAGAGAAAAAGAAGCCCTTGCGGAACTGGAGAAGGCTTTGGCAGAAGCGAGGTTAAAAGGACAGAAAGCAATAGAACCTATAGCTGGAGATTCTGATGCCACAGCCATACCCATGGACACAATCCATTCTGCGGGAAAAATTGAAGAAGACAGCCGTTCGGTGAAAGCCCCTGCTGAAACAGCAAAAGCCAGTGAAGTGGTGAAGAAAGTAAAGACAACCTCCGACTACTTCAATACACTGGCTAAAAACTCCCGTGAACCAAAGCTCATACAGGCCATCATTGATGAAAATATCAAGGCTGTTGACGGTTCACGTGTACGTCTAAGACTACTTGATGATGTGGAAATTGACGAACATGTAGTCAAACGCGGCTCTTACCTGTATGCCACCATGAGCGGATTCTCTTCCGGGCGGGTAAAAGGCAGCATCAACAGCATACTTGTAGATGACGAACTGGTGAAAGTAAGTCTGTCACTGTATGACACGGATGGACTGGAAGGACTGTATGTACCCAACAGCCAGTTCCGGGAAACGAGCAAAGATGTTGCAAGTGGTGCCGTAACAGGCAACATCAGCATGAACACAACGGGGGCCGGGAACAGTCTGGCCCAATGGGGAATGCAAGCAATGCAGAATGCCTACCAGAAAACGAGCAACGCTATCGGCAAGGCCATCAAAAAAAACAAGGTGAAGCTGAAATACGGAACCTTTGTCTATCTGGTAAATGGTAATAACAAACAATAAAAGATTATGATAGAAACAGATCACATATACCACATGGACTGCCTGAAAGGAATGAACCAAATGGCAGACAACAGTGTAGATGCCATCATTGCCGACCTACCGTATGGTGTACTGAACAGCAGAAACCATTCAGCAGTATGGGACAAACAACTTCCCTTGGACCTGCTGTGGGAACAATATCTTCGTATTGCCAAGCCGGAGAGTCCCATCATCCTGTTTTCACAAGGCATGTTTACAGCAAAGCTGATGCTTTCGCAACCACAAATGTGGAGGTATAACCTTGTATGGCATAAGGACAGGGTAACAGGACACTTGAACGCCAACCGGATGCCGCTGCGCCAGCATGAGGATATTATAATCTTCTACAGGCACCAACCAGTTTATCATCCGCAGATGAAGCCCAGCCTGCCGGAGCAAAGAAACCACAGCCGCCGGAAAACAGAAGGATTTACCAACCGGTGCTATGGCAAGACAGAACTGTCTCCCATACGTATGGCTGATGACAAATATCCCACTTCGGTAATCGCCATACCCAAGGAACACCGTAAGGGCACATTCTATCATCCGACGCAAAAGCCGGTAGCCTTGCTGGAATATCTGATACGAACCTATACGGACGAAAAAGACATAGTTCTGGACAATTGCATAGGCTCGGGCACAACTGCAGTAGCCGCAATCCGGACAGGGCGACATTATATAGGCTTTGAAACCGAAAAGAGCTATTATGAGATAGCCCAAAAACGTGTTGACGAAGAGCTGCAGCAACATAATACTGAAATACAGGCAACAAAAGAATAATAAAAGGACAAAACGAAATGTATATGAACTTGAAAAGAACAATAATGGTATTATTCCTCGCAACGGGGCTGTTTGCCGGACGTGAGGTGCTGGCACAGCGTACCTATGAAGAGATGGAACATCTGACAGTAAACGAACAGGTTACAACCGTGATTACAGCATCCGAACCCATACGTTTTGTAGATATCTCTACTGAAAAAATTGTTGGGGATCAGCCCATAGACAACATTATCCGCCTAAAGCCAAAAGAAGCCGGGCATGAAGACGGTGACATACTTGCTATTGTGACTATCGTAACAGAACGCTACCGTACGCAATATGCCTTACTCTATACAACCCGGATGCGGGAAGCTGTTACGGACAAAGAGGTGCTTTTACAAGAACGTGAAGCCTTCAACAATCCGGCAGTTTCGATGCCACTTGCCGATATGGCCCGATTTGCCAGACGTATCTGGAATTCACCGGCCAAAATCAGGAACGTAGCAAGCAAAGAGCATCGGATGGTCATGCGCCTGAATAACATCTATTCAGTAGGTGATTATTTTTTCATAGACTTCTCCATTGAAAACAAGACCAACATCCGCTTTGACATTGACGAAATACGTATCAAACTTGCCGACAAGAAAGTAACAAAAGCCACCAATTCACAGGTAATCGAACTGGCACCGGCTCTTGTTCTGGAACCTGGCAAGACATTCAGACACGGTTACCGTAACGTGATTGCCATAAAGAAACTGACATTTCCCAATGACAAGGTGCTGACCATTGAAATGACAGAGAAGCAGATAAGCGGACGCAACATCAGTCTGAACATAGATTATGAAGATGTCCTTTCGGCCGATTCGTTTAATTCTAATCTTTTGGAGGAGGAATAGCCATGAAAAAGATGATTTGTTTTTCCCTCTTGTGCATGTTCCTCTGTATAAGCGTATCGGCGCAACGTAACAGCGGCCGTCTTTTGCTTGGTACCGGACTATTATACAAGAACGGTATGGAAGCTACACTCGCCTACGAACATGAGGTAAACTACAGACACACATGGGAGTTTTTTGCCAACGGCTATCTGCAATGGACGGACTGCGGAACCTGCGGACATGTATGTCCGGAAAGTTTCTGGAGGAATTATCGCACCTGGGGAGTCGGAATCGCATACAAGCCCTGCGTAATCAGAGGACGTAACCACTACGGAAGTCTTCGCATTGGAGGTTCAGGAGGAAGTGACACACAGAAATTCGTGGCAGGAATACATCTGGGCTATGAGCATAACTATGTACTACGCTCAGGCTGGACTTTTTACTGGCAGGTAAAAAACGACGTGATGATCAATGGAGCTGACCTGTTTCGTACAGGTATAGCACTGGGTGTAAAACTACCGATAAAATAAGGGAAAAGATGAAAGGAAAGACTATAACAAGAATCTGCCGGTTGTTGCCGGCAACGCTGATTGCCGCAATGCTGACAGCTTGTGATGCACACATCGAGGAAACAGACATGACTGTACGTCCAGGACATATCCTTTGTGAAGACGGTTCGACTGTACCTTATGAAATGTACGACAAGACAAAGGAAAAAGCTATCGCTGTAGTATTTGACACAGGCATCCGTGACGGTCAAAAAGGAATTGGGTATGCCGTCTATCTCTGGGAATTTAAGGAACAGGCGTTTGCAGACAGTCTGGGTATCGAACAAGGAACATCTGCCAATACAGATGCCTATGACGGCAATGCCAATACATTTGCCCTCTACGACACAAATGAGACTGCCTCTCCCATGGCAGAATCCGTGCTTGACATGTGGAGATACGGACAGAGTGCCTTTATCCCTTCAGTAGCAGAGATGCGCTTGCTGTACACTGCCCGCCAGACTATAAACCCCGTAATAGAGCTATGCGGTGGAGATCCGCTTCCGGAAACCTCCGAGGACTGCTGGTATTGGACTTCGACAGAAGTGGATGGACAGCAGACGGCAAAAGCCTGGCTCTATTCGTTAGGCAGCGGAGCAATGCAGGAAACACCGAAGACACAAGCTCACCGTATAAGACCTATTGTCTCTCTGAACAAATAAAAATAGAGAACAACTCGAAAACGGTTATCATCATACACAAACACACTCAATAAAGATTATGGAAGAAAGTAAAGAGTTGCAGGGATTCTACAGAATATTCCGGGCTGTAATCTATATATCCGTGCTTATGGAATTCTTTGAATATGCACTGGAGCCGGCCCTGCTTGACAGTTGGAGCGGAATATTGTGTGACATACACGGACGTATCAAGCGCTGGATGATATATAATGACGGACACCTGGTGTACAGCAAGGTAGCAACCTTCCTGCTCATCTGTATCACCTGTATCGGCACCCGCAACAAAAAACAGCTGGAATTTGATGCCCGGCGAATGGTGCTGTATCCGCTTGTGGGCGGTGTAGGGCTGATTGTACTGTCCGTATGGCTGTTCGGATATAAAATGGGCATGCGGCTGTACACCTTGCCGCTGAACATTTGGCTCTACATGGCAACCTCACTTGCCGGTGTCATACTGGCGCATATTGCCCTTGACAACATTTCAAAGTTCCTGAAGGACGGGCTGATGAAAGACAGGTTCAACTTCGAGAACGAGAGTTTTGAGCAGAGCGAGGAAATACAGGAAAACAAATACAGTGTAAATATCCCCATGCGCTACTACTATAAAGGTAAATTCCGCAAGGGCTGGGTAAGCATAAGCAACCCCTTTCGCGGGACATGGGTAGTAGGTACACCGGGTAGTGGTAAGACATTTTCAATCATCGAACCATTTATCAGACAGCACTCTGCCAAGGGATTCGCTATGGTCGTGTACGATTATAAGTTCCCTACCTTGGCGACAAAACTGTATTATCATTACAAGAAGAACCAGAAACTCGGCAAGCTGCCAAAAGGCTGCAAGTTCAACATCATCAACTTTGTGGATGTAGAATACAGCCGTCGTGTGAACCCCATACAGGCAAAGTATATAAACAATCTGGCCGCCGCCAGCGAAACTGCCGAGACCTTGCTTGAATCATTGCAGAAAGGAAAGAAGGAAGGAGGTGGCGGAAGCGACCAATTCTTCCAGACCTCCGCTGTGAACTTTCTGGCAGCTTGCATTTACTTTTTTGTCAACTATGAGAGAGAACCCTACGACAAGGACGGTAACATGCTGTATGCTGAGAAACGTCAGGATCCTGAAACAAAATTCTGGAAGCCGACCGGCGTGGTACGTGACAAGAAAGACGGCAATATTGTAGAACCTGCTTACTGGCTGGGGAAATACTCGGATATGCCACACATCTTGTCATTCCTGAACGAGAGCTACCAGACCATCTTCGAGGTATTGGAAACAGACAATGAGGTGGCTCCCCTTCTTGGCCCGTTCCAAACGGCTTTCAAGAACAAGGCCATGGAGCAGCTGGAAGGTATGATCGGTACCTTGAGAGTATATACCTCCCGTCTGGCTACCAAGGAATCATATTGGATATTCCACAAGGACGGGGACGATTTCGACCTGAAAGTAAGTGACCCGAAGGACCCAAGCTACCTGCTCATAGCCAACGATCCGGAAATGGAAAGTATCATAGGTGCGCTGAACGCCCTTATCCTGAACCGCCTTGTAACCCGTGTGAATACCGGACAGGGCAAGAATATCCCAGTGAGCATCATCGTGGACGAGCTGCCGACACTATATTTCCACAAGATAGACCGGCTCATAGGAACAGCACGAAGCAACAAGGTAAGCGTGACGCTGGGATTCCAAGAACTGCCGCAGCTTGAAGCCGACTACGGCAAGGTTGGTATGCAGAAAATTATCACTACAGTGGGTAACGTGGTAAGCGGTTCTGCTCGCTCGAAAGAAACACTGGAATGGCTGTCGAATGACATCTTCGGAAAAGTGGTTCAGCTGAAAAAAGGCGTAACCATAGACCGCGACAAGACAAGTATCAACCTGAACGAGAATATGGACAGCCTGGTACCTGCATCAAAGATATCCGACATGCCTACCGGATGGATATGCGGACAGACAGCCCGTGACTTTGTGAAAACAAAGGTAGGAAACGGAGGAACAATGAACATTCAGGAATCAGAAGAATTCAAGACCACAAAGTTCTTCTGTAAAACGGATTTCGATATGGAAGAAATAAAGAAAGAAGAAGCCGGATATGTACCACTGCCCAAATTTTATACATTCAATTCAAGGGATGAAAGGGAACGCATCCTGTACAAAAACTTTGTACAGGTAGGACTGGATGTGAAGGAAATGATTAAGGATGTACTAAACAAACGCGGAGCAAAATGAAGCATAGAAAAATATTTATCTTCATGCTGATGATAGCGGCTATGACGACAGTATATGGGCAGGAAAGGTACAGAGCAAAACCGGCATCCACCCAACTGTCCATATACAGTCTTCCACCGCTGGAAAGGGCTATAAGTTGTATAAAATTCTATGAAGGTTGGCATGGGGAAAAAAGACACTGGCCTTATGTTGGATGGGGACATAAGGTCCTTCCCGGAGAGAGATTTACCAACGACATCACAAAAGCTCAGGGAGATTCTATCTTAAGAGCGGACATGATGAAACTTTGCCGTTTATTCAGTAAATTTGGCCATGATTCAGTGCTTTTAGCCTGTCTGGCATACCAGGTTGGTTATGTAAGCAATTTTATTATGTAAAAAGCATCTGTTAATTATCTGATTATTAACTTTGTAGTTATTGAATTGTTTACATTATATTTAATAGAGTGAAGAGAATTTTAAACTAATACTCTTCACTCTATTCTATTCCTCTATTTATATTTTACTTGTAAAGCTTTTAGGAATTCCATTAAATCTCCGTCTTTTTGCCATGTAGTTTTGCTTTCTTGAATAATACCAGAAGTCAGTTTCTTCAATGCCTGTTCTTTTATTTTTTCACTTGCCCTGGCATATATTTCCGTTGTTGTTGTAGAAGTATGTCCAAGAAAGTCACGAATATAAACGAGATTTATACCTGCTTCCAGCATATGCATAGCTTTTGAATGTCGAAAAGTATGACAAGATATATTATTGGGTATCAACTCTGAATATTGTTTCCTTGCATTTTCTGCATGTCTTTTCACAATATCTAATACAGCCATTCTTGTCAACCTTTCTCCTTTGGGATTAGGGAATAATGGATGACATCTATATTGTGCTGCAAAAAGATTGTTTTCGTCCATATACAACCTTAAATTTTTCACTTGGTTGGTAGAGAGAGGAACTACTCTGATTTTATTACCTTTCCCATGTAATTTTACAGTCGTAGTTTCTCCTAATCTTATATTTTCCGGGGTGAGGTTTATGATTTCTTGAACCCTGGCACCGCTGTCGTATAATAGCCCCATAAGAACAAAGTCTCTACGCCCTTTGCGAGTTGATAAATCCGGTTGTTCAAGCAATACCCTTACTCCTTCCGTAGTCAGATAAGACATTTCCTTAAAAGGTGTCTTTTTCTGTTTGATACTCAAT
The DNA here is from genome assembly GCF_900128495.1 of Bacteroides ilei. Lineage (GTDB taxonomy): Bacteria > Bacteroidota > Bacteroidia > Bacteroidales > Bacteroidaceae > Phocaeicola > Phocaeicola ilei. The sequence continues at coordinate 739,057 of NZ_LT635801.1, read as the reverse complement.
ATAGCTTGCCAATAAGCCATACCCTTAACCTCACGATATTGAAGAAATTTAAAAAATGACCGTAAGGCGCATAAACGGTTGTTCCTTGTTGATATTGAACATTTTCTTGTATCTTCCAGCCAATGTAAAAATCCCAAAACTCTTTCTTTTGTAAATTCTTTAAGGCATAGTTTTTCCGGAGCTATTAGTTCAATTTTATACATGTATTGTATAAAAAGCATAAATGTTACACTATATTGTTTTACCGTTTGATAGGAACAACCACATTCCATTGTGAGATAACGGTTTAAATAATCTGTGAGATATTTTCCAAAATCTGTCATAATTCCAAGTCTTAACGCATAACTAATCAATCATTTCATTCATATTAGGGAAAATATGATTATGAGCCATATCCACCTGTTCTACAATTTCAGGAAACATAGCCTCTACTATTCTGACATACTTATTTGTGGCTTTAATGGATTGATGTCCCATATATGTCATTAGTATTAGCATCACATTATGTATATCCTTCCCTGATTTGCATAATTGCACAAATGAATTTACACAGAATGTATGTCGGAGATCGTGTAGACGAGGACCTTTTCTATTTTCGTTTCGCATAATACCAGCACGTTCTAATATATGATTGAAATGATTTGAAACAGTCCTTGGTGAGATGGAAGTATCATTACATTTTACAAAGAAATAGCTTTCTGGATTAATACTAAACCCAAATTTCTGTTTTTGGGCTACATAATCATGGCACATTAGTACCAAGGAAGGAGAAAGAGGCACATACCTGTCTTTCCCATTTTTACATTCTCTAAGCAATAAGCATTCATTTTTGAAATCGATATCACTGTGTTTCAATTTTAGAGCTTCACCTACACGGATTCCTGTCCCATATAGTAAACGGATTAGGCATGGCATGGAAAATCGGGCTGAATTGACTAAGTGATAATAGGAGTTAATCCTATCACATTCCTTGAAAATCTTCTCTATTTCATCAGATGTATAAATATAGGGGGTAAAATTTGATTGATGTTTTGGTAATATTGGAATATATGAATTATATCCAATTATTTGCAGGAAAGAAGAGAATCCTCGAAGAATGACGATCCTATAATAGCGGTTTTCTTCGGACTCTCCAGAAAATTTACAGCACCAGGCATCTGCCAAGTCTTTGGAAATACCAAGGGCTTTCTCGTTTCTGTCATTAGCAAACTTGTCAAATCGCTTCAACATAAATTCCATTACGGTTGTTTTACAACCTATGTTTTGTTTATATTCTACATATTGGGTAATTAACCCTGAGAATACGCTGCATAATTTACCAGTTCTCTTTCTCATATATATCTAAATAAAAAAATTCAGGAATTTGAGGAACTTCAAGTGCACATTGTCTTAGATGCTTTAAATCAACTTTCACATAATTTAAAGTGGTTGATAAATTAGAATGTCCAAGTATTTCAGATATAACGCTTGGAGTTTCACCATTCTCAAACAAGTTAATAGCAAGACTATGACGTAAAGAATGAGGACCGTGTTTACGTGTTGAGATATCTATTTGGGCAGAAAGCATCCATTCAGAAACAATTCCTGGTAATGCCTGGGGGGAAATTCTTTGGTATGGAGCCATGTGTTCCAAAAAGACATATGGACTGTCAATTTCTGGTCGTCCAAATTTGATATAATCAATAATGGCACTTCCAATTTCTTCTGATAATGGAAATGAAACAGGTTTTCCTGTTTTTGTCTGGACAAGGGACAAACGATTGAGTTCCCATTCAAAGTTGGCGTATGTAACTCCTACTATATCTGAAGCGCGGAGCCCATAACGTGCTGCAAGTAAAATCATTGCATAGTCACGTTTGCCTTTCGGAGAAGACCTGTCTATTGTGACCAATAATTTCTCTATTTCCTCCTTACTATAATACGATGGCAATTGAGGGTTTCTTGGACGATGGAGACATAATATTTTATCCCAACGAAAAAAATTACAATCTCCTAATAAGTTACGTTCACATGAGTATCTAATAAAAGCCCTTACAGAAGATACAACATGAGGCCAAGGACGTTTCTGTCGCTTCAAATCACGTAAGAATAATAAGCAACTGGGAATGTCAAAGTCTTTAACGAGCTTGTTGTTCTCTTTTAGAAAATTAAACAAATCTCTCAAATACAAGTGATATTTACTTACTGTTAGAGGACTTTTAATTCTCCTTTCATGACAAATAAATTCATTGAATTGTATGCCTAAATCTCCTTTGAATTCAAACATGGGACTTCGCGGTGTTGGTTTTCCAATGATAATTCCTGTATGCAGAACTTCATTCATTATTCTTATATGTCTAACCATGTTCTTCTCAAAATCAGACAGTTGGGCGTATGCAACACCTTTATGGCGAGTTTTCAAAAAATCTTCCCCTACACGAGCAGAATAGATTTCAATTCTATTTTCCAGCATATAACATTCCAGTTTATTATAACTACTCTTAAATGCACAAATAGTTAAAGGTGCATAATGTCTTTCACGCAGTTGCTGGACAACTTGTTTCCTTAAATCATAAAAATTACTTTCTTCCATAAAAACATTATTTATTGTTTGATATTAATTGAAGCTCCATCTATTTGATTTGATGGAGCTTCAATATATCTCTTATTAGGAAATAATGCTATGATTTTACCTAATAAGTTAGGAATATTATGTAAAAAGTAATCCTGTGAAAAATGAATATACTATTTGTTAATCAATGATTTATATTTTCTTTATTTACATAATAAAATTGCTTACATAACCGACATTATGTAAAAGTTTACATAAGGTGGGAGCCTACAGACTTTTAGGTACAAAAAAAATGCCTAAAAGCAGACTTATTCGAAAACTGGAGGTTGGTGACAGGAATATCTATGAGGAATATGTTTCTTATTGTTACTACAATGGTAAATCAGTTGCATCCATAAAAAGGCGTAGGCTCATAGAATTACATCTTCTATATACCCCATAATGTAAAAAACAAATAGCCATACAAACTTCTAAAAAGTTCTATATGGCTATTTTGTATTGAAGAAATTTGTTTCTTTATTTCTTCTCATCAGAATTTAAAAATAATCATATTTCAACGAAGTAAATGTTGCAATATGCTTTCTCCATTTGAATAAGGATACTGCAAACCTAAAAGTATCAACAATAGAATCAAAAACATAATTACGACTATTGATGTACCCCACCTTACAAAGAAAGGAGGTTTTTCCCCCAAAAGATTACGAACCTTTTCTGAACGTGAATCAATATTTTTCGAGAACTCATTATTCATTTAATTTTATTCTATATTTTTTGCGTGATTAAGATATACATATCACCAACCAGACAAATATAACTTTAATATTTTGTCATTACTAATATGCATTTTATTTCATAATTGCTGATGCTGCTCCTGATTGTTCGCCGACCTCGTTCCCTCGTTTAACCTTTTTGCCATATCCGAATGTATAGGTAACCGACAAGTTTAGGCGCTGATGGAAATTGTTGCCCTCCACAAGCTGGGTTTCGGAATAAAGAGGTGTAGACAATAGATTCGTGGCACACAGCCAATCCTTCCGGAACAGATTCATTCCGCTAACACGAATGTTCCAGTTGGAATGACTCCATCCGGCTAAAACCTGATAGAAATCACGGTCTTTATAAATTACGCCCCGATTGCCCTGTACCGTAAGGCTTCGGGTCTGATAGGCTGCCTGAAAATAGAAGTTACCTAAATAATAAGTGGCAGAGGCATTACAGTAGAACGGGGACTGCGAAATGTCGAAAAGCCCTGTCATGCGATAGAAGGAGACCGAAGGAGAGGCCGCCAGTTGCAGTTTTCCATTGAGTAACCTGTAATTAAACGACAAACCTATCTGTGTCCGGTTGTATGCTCCATCCGTTTCAAACGTACGCAGCAAAGCCTTACCTTCCTGATAAGGCTGGTAAACCGGCACATACAGGTCATATTCGCCGAAGTACTGCATAAATGCCGAAGCAGAGAATGCACTCGTCGGTATCCAGTTGTAGGACAGGTTGAAGGTCACCTGTCGGGAAAGTCCGATGGTGGGATTTCCCGTATAGTACATCAGTTCGTTCTGCTGAAGAACATTTGGCGTCTTTTCACTGGCCCCTGGATAGTTTGCCCCGAAATGGAAGAAAGTACGGAACGAGTGCTTTTGTGAGGGAGAGAAACCTGCAGACAAGTTCAGTAGCGGATAGACTTCCGCCACAGACTGATCATTAATCTGGTTCTTTTCCCATTGGAAGGCGGCATCGGCCCGGACGTTCCATTTGTCGTTTGAGAAATTATAACCCAGTGCGGCACCGGCGTACATATCTAAGAATTCATTATCGTAGGGCGAAGTACCGGAATAGCTCACATCATTGGATGTCGATCCAAACCATGTCCGGAAGAAAGCACTCTGCTTGTCAGCTAACTTTTTGAATAAAGTAGCGCTTCCACGAAACTGCCAAACATTTTCTCTTGAAATGTTCGCGATACTGGAATTGCCAGGCAATGAGGTCTGATAAATATACGAATAATTCGTATGCCCATAATTCATGCCAGGCGATACGCTAAGATGAAAATCCCGAGGAAGGATGAAATAATAATTACCCGACCAGACAAAATAACGGCTAGTGGATGGTTCATTCTTATAATAGGAATAATCCGTGTTTTGCTGAGGAACAAACGACAACATACCCTTTGTTTCCGACAATGGAGTCTGGTCAAAGTTGAAGCCGACGGTATTGGCTATTTGCATTTTATCTGTGTCATAGACGGCCCGGAACGTAACCGGATACTGGTTATACTTGAGATGGGCACCCTCTAATGTTTCGTTTCGAGTTATCTGATAGGCTTCTCCCGCTTCATTCTCCAGACTGTAAACTCCCGAAACGGAATTGCCCGAATGATTGATATTGTGATTGGAAGCCCCCACATACAAATCGTAGGTCATACGTTTATACACAAACTTAGAATAAATCGAAGCCCGGCTTGAAAGTTTGCCTATCAGAAAGTTTTCATTCAATGTCGCCTTTGTATATCCACCGTATTCATATTTCTGTACAATAAAATTAACCACATGCTCATTTCCTTGGAAGCGAGGATCCGATGGAAAGTCAAGATATTCCACTCGCCGTACGTCTGAAGTGGATATACCTTCCATTTCTTCTGCTGAAGCGAGAATATAGTTGATGTATATGGCTACACTCTGTCCACTTGGCGTAGTGACTGTATTGTCCATCATGTTTATGTTGATTTGAGGAATAGCAAGTTGTTTCAAAAGGTCTATTGCATTTTGTGCGGAAGCTTTTTGATTTATTGTAGGAGTAAAAGTAGAAGAGGATGCATCTGTTCGATGCATCTGAGCTTTCACTACCACTTCCTTCAAGTCAATAGTTGATATACTATCGAGTGTTTGACTTATTCCTCTCAATGAGGGGAAGCATACAAAGCAAAATATAGAAAAAAAGACCTTTAAACTCATTTTAGAATAATTCTTCATATTTATTGCAATTTTAGTTACTACCTAATTCCAATTGATTTTTAATTAGATTATAATAGACACCTCTGATATTAATTAAAGACGTATGAGTACCTATTTCTACAACCTTACCCTCATCAAGAACTATTATTTGATCAGCATTTTTAACTGTTGAAAGACGATGTGCCACAACTATTACTGTTTTTCCTCTATAAAAATCTGAAAGTCGCTCCACTATTAATTTTTCATTTTTTGCATCAAGAGCATTTGTGGCTTCATCGAGAAAGATAAAATCTGGATTTTTATATACTGCACGCGCGATTAAAATTCTTTGCTTTTGCCCTTGACTTAAACCAATCCCATCTCGTCCAATTAGTGTCTCATATTTTAAAGGCAAACTTATTACATAATCATGTATATTGGCTATTTTAGCAGCCCATTCCAATTGCTCCCAATCTATATCACCATCACCTATTGCTATATTTCTAGCAATAGATTCGGAGAAAATCACTCCATCCTGTAATACAACACCACAATGGCGCCTCCACCATTTAAGATTATATTCATTTATATCGTGACCAGCGATTAAAATACTACCTGACATAACCTTATAATAGCCAAGCATGAGCTTTATTAAAGTAGTTTTACCACTTCCAGATGCCCCAACAATTGCCGTAACCTTCCCTGCGGGAATTTCAAAAGAAACTCCTTCCAGAGTTTTCTTCATCGCATATTGATCATACTTAAAATCTATATTACTTATTCTTATTGATTTCTCAGAATCGAAACCTTTTCTTTTATTATCACTTGTTTCTTCCTCATTCCCTTCATGTATTTCATTGATACGTTCAAGAGAAATCTTAACATCCTGAAGAGAATAAATGAAAGACATAAATTGTTCTACTGGGGAATTTAGTTGCCCTATTATATACTGTACTGCAAGCATTGCACCAAGAGTCATTTGACCGTTTATTACAGCAGTAGCTGCAAGTACGGTAATAGTTATATTTTTTACTTCATTGATAAAAATAGATCCTGCCTCTTGCGTTTGCTGTAACTTCAATGATTTCATTTGCACTGAAAATATATCAGCCTGCACATCTTCCCATTCCCACCTACGACGCTGTTCACAATCTTGCAACTTTATTTCTTGCATGGAAGTAATCAATTGATACGTCTTATTCTGGTTTTTGGCTTGTTGCTCAAACAATTCATAATCTATTATTTTTCGTTTGTGCAAAAACTTTGTTATCCATAAACCGTATATTACGCTACCAATAGTAAAAATATAAAAAATTGTTTGATTGTAAATCAACAGAACAACACCAAAAACAATAAAGCTGAGAAATGTAAAGATAACTCCAAGAACTTGATTTGTCAAAAAAGATTGTACACGAGAGTGATCATTTATACGTTGCAATAAATCTCCCATTAGTTTGGTATCAAAAAAAGCCATTGGAAGTTTAAGTAATTTAATAAAGAAATCACTTACCAAAGAAATATTAATTCGCATTGAGATGTACAAGACTAACCATCTTCTAATAAAATCAGTTATGGTCTTGCCAATTACAATTATCAACTCACCAATTAATACAAGCCAAATAAAACTAACATCATTATGTTTTATTCCAATGTCTACAATTGCTTGAGTCAAAAAAGGCATTATTAATTGTAGAATACAGCCCAATATTAATCCTAAAAGAATCTGAAACAAGTATTTTTTATATTCTTTAACATACTTGTTTAGAAACCTCAAAGAATGGACTTCTGACACATTAGTTTCCATATGCATTTTAAACTCGGGCTCAGGCTCAAAAAACATAGCAACACCTTTATTCTCGTTTTTTCCTGTTTGATTAAGCCAATGAGCACAAAACTCATTTAAGGAAAGTTTTACTTTACCTTTTGCCGGGTCAGACAAATAAAATGTATTACATTTTTTAACTTTATATAATACAACAAAATGATTTTGGGACCAATGCAAAATACATGGTAATGGAGCACGCATCAACTCTTCTAGGCTTATCAATCCCGTTATATTATCCAATCCGATTTGTTTTGCTGCTTTAGATATAGAAAGCATAGAAACACCTTCCTTTGTAGGAAAGCATTTTTTTGACAGAAAATCTAACGAATATGAACGACCGTAATATGAACTAATCATACTCAAACATGCGACACCACACTGCATGCTATCTTTCTGCAAAATAATAGGAAAACACTTTCCAAAAAGTCTATGAATAACACGGAGCATAACAAATTATAAATAATGGTAATGAAAGAATAGATTATCTCCTGACATTGTTATGACTTCGCACGTTTAATCATAGCAATTACAATTGAATCAACACCTTTTATTAAATTTTCCTTTTGACAATCCAACCTATTTTTTTCAACACATTTCTGAATACAGTTTCCTCTGCATACTGGAAGGACTTCACATTCTCTACACTTTTCATTTTCAAAAAAAGAATTACAATAATATCTTAAAATATTATCATTCGAAATAAAAGCCCCATCATCTGATATATTCCCAATATAATTTACTGAATCTTTCTTAAAATCCCTTGCGGTACATTTATATACTTCCAATCCTGGTATTATTGTATAATGTAACATATTTTCAACATAACATATATTGGGGGTTGTTGGGAGTATAGTAAATGATGGAACAGAAAAACCTGCTTCATAAAAATGGGCTGTAATTTCCGTTACTCGTTTAGAAAGTTTTTTTAAGGTATCTATTTCTTGCCAAATCGGTTGAAAATTGACATGTATTTTACCTCTTACTTCCATAGAAAAAGAATCGATTATTGACATAATTGATTCAATATTTTCCGGCGTACAATTAATCCTTAATGTTAAATCAAGATTAGACAAACAATTAATTAACATGGATATATTATTTACAATGCAATCGTAAGAATCAGGAAATTTCTTTGAAAATCTTGTTTTATTATGAAACTCCTTACCACCATCTAACGTAATCTGAAACTTTTTAAGGTCAATACGATCCATGTCTGCAATTTGTTTTTCTGAAATGAGAGCGCCATTTGTTGTTATCATGTTATAGAATACAACTCCTTTCTTCTCACATAACTGTTTAATTTCTAATGAAAGAGGAACAATTATATCATTAAACTTAAGCATTGGCTCACCCCCAAACCAATCCAAAGTTAGACTATTTAAGTGATTATTATTCAAAAGATTTTCTGCATATTTCAGTAAAATCTCGCAATCTTTTTCTGATAGGTTCTTTGCCGTATGTTCTTCATAACAATACCAACATCTAAAATTACAATTCAACGTTGGAAGAATTGTTAGACGAGCATTTCTATTTCCATATTTAATAATTCTTTGCAGACGTACAATTTGTAAATATTCGTCTATAGAATCATCACAGATAAACTTATTCTTCTCCAAAACGTCCAAAGATACCGCATCAAAATCAGAAAAAGAATTATTCCTAAGCTTATCACCAAGCTCTATATTTCCAAGACATATTAATGCTCTTGACAACAAATTATAAACATAAAGTTCATCATCAACAATTATATATCGATTATATCTACTAGACTTTTTCATCCTTTTGTTAATTTATTTTATGTATGGGCTTAAGAATAAACCCATACATAAAAACATTTTGCACTTTAACAGTTACAGCCACAACTACAACCACAGTTGCATCCACTTGCCATTTGCATTGAAGCAATGCTACTGTTAGAATTCGAATTGCTATTCGAATTTGAGTTAGAATTAGACAATTCCAGATGCTCCAGTTTGTCATTAATACCACCCTTCAATTGCTGGAGAGAAGATTCGTCCAACAATGCTGCGCTTGAAAAAATAGCTATTTTCATACTATTTGTATTGTGAGGTATTAGGTCGGTGCCCCTTCCACCTCTTTTTAATAAAAGTTACGAATTTCTACGCACCGGTAAAAAAACGTTTGATAGCATTCTGAATAAAAGTTACAGTATATTCATGTTTTCATAAAGCAACAACCTTTCGGGCCCTAATGTAGTATTTTTTTGGGAAATCCTCAAAGAATCTGAAGAAAATTGCTATTATAAAGCTATAATTCGGTGTCACCCGAAAATTGATATATCAAAAAACTTATTTATAGTGTGACATCAAAAATAAACTATCCATTTTCTTACAGATTCAATAATGAGGCATTCATCATGTCTTAATCCTAATTAAATTCACCTATTAAGCTTTTAATTTATGAACTTCTATAAATATTTCACGTATAAGATTCTATAGAAAATATAAATATTAAATGACTCACAAATATATCAAAGAATTATTTTAAGTCTAACAAATCATACGACACCTTCATCAATATTTAGTTCGATATACCAGTCAATAACCTCTCCCAGTTTATCAAAACAAACTTCATCACTAATGCACCTAGTTCCTTCCTCATTCTGAAGATACACCTCATAATAATCTGAACTGTTCAGACAAATCAAAACATACCCCTGAAAGAGACATCCGTTGACACGGAACTTCAATCCAGGCAAATCCTTATATACCGTTGCCATAAATTCATGAATACCCCATGACAAAAGGACTGCTGTGTCGGTCATTGTTACCAGCTGTTCGCGGATAGTCTCAGCTATACGCATAACATAATCTTTATCCATAATGCTAAAGTATTTAATGATTACATACTAATTATTCAAACTACCCACGGTTATCTTTCTTCAGCTCTTCGATAAACTGCTCCTCGGGTAAAGCAAGAGTTTCCGCATCAGTAAAGAAAAAAATCTCGTCATAAATATATTCGGCTTCCTTATTGGCAAAGCCTTCATTTTCATCTTCAATGCTACCTGGTTGGATGACATCCAACAAAGCGGTAGGTGCGATAACAAGTTCTTCACCATCGTTGGCTTGAACAATACGACATACATAAGTGCTGCCGTCAAAATGATATTCCTTTGTTTTCATAATTCAATTATTTAAGCGGTATGTTACGTCCATGTTTATTGAGGTATTCCATCAAACATTTCGCTTCCTCATGCGAAGCCATGTTACGGTCATCGTAGTAACGAGTATCATCTGCCATAACCTTGATACATTCCCTAATCAGTCTGTACAGGCATTGTTGCAGCGTAGGATGCATTGTAGGGATTGCAGCCGCAAAGCGTTTCGGATTGAAAGAAAAACTGTTCACCGCCATTTCCCAATCCTTGGCAAGGCGGAACTCTTTAGACTCCTGAATGTTTTTGTCCATAGTTGATTCTATTATTAAATTGAAAACTCGTTTATTTTTTCCCTCAGTTCGGCTTCCTTATTACCGGAGCCGCTTCGGGTTTTATGGTGCGAGAAATGTCTGCCGTAAAAGCCTATTCCGACGTTTTTTCTTGGTAAAATACTCTTGTTCAGGCAAGGAAGATTTTATCAAGAAATTCATTTCAAAACGTGAGGAGCAGGCGCGGCTGACTAAATTTGCACCTGATAAAACCAATGCGGTGACAAAGGAAGGGCGAAAGGAAAACTCGACATCCAGTAACTTCTGTATAAAAGGGAAAATATAAAGGGACAAGGGTGGCGGCGGGGCAATGTGACGGATGGTGTATAACCGGAGAAATTATAAAGGCTCCCGGAGCGGCCGATGACAGAAGACGGCTCGTGCCGGATTCCGTCATCAGCCACAGATCCGGACCGAGATGATTCCAGTAGCCACAGGCTACCGGAAGATAAGGAGGTGGATAAAAAAGAGCATTAACCACACATGATACAGGGAATGATATAAAAGTCTCCCGGGACGGCCGATGACGGATGACTGCTTGTGCTGTCAGTAGAAATCAGCCAAATTCCCGGAGCGTATTGTTTCAGCAGCCAAAAGCTGCCGAAAGACAAGAAGCTGATAAAAAGGACAGCCAGAACCCTGGCGTATATAAGAGGAAGATTATAAAGGCTCCCGGAGCGGCCGATGACAGAAGACGGCTCGTGCCGGATTCCGTCATCAGCCATAGATCCGGACCGAATATCTCCAGTAGCTACAGGCTACCGGAGAAAAAGCAGGTAATTAAAAAAGTGATTCTGGCGGGCACATGAGATACCGACACAAAAAAATACAGGACAGATTCCTCCGCCCTGTATCTGATACAAATCATGAATTATGGTCAGGCAGCAGCCTCTTGTGAATGAGGCTGTTGTTCGGTACTATCACTTTCTGAATGCCCTGTCTCCTGCTTTGCCTGTTCCTGCACCTGCAGAACAGCTTTCTTTTCCTCAATACGCTGGTGGCGTTTTTCGTACACCTCGTCATGCGTACCCTTGATTTCAGCCAGTTCTTCAGGCATGTGTTTCTGTGCAAATTCAAGCAACATGTCGGCTACTGCATTATTTCCGTATGCGTTACTCTTGAAATTGGCAATCAGATAATCCCTGCGGATAACAGCCTTTGCCTTTGGAGTAAGATTTGCTATAATGTTCAGTTTGTTCTCGTCAGTCAAATATGGAATATTTTCATCCACCAATCCAACGGTTGCAAAATGCTCTTTGCGAAGCGATGAAAGCAGGAAGAAATATATCATTTTATCTTCATCTGCCCCGAATTTGGCTTCGGTCAAATCAACTTCAAAAATCCGTCTCTTGGTATCATCTACCGTCTTCTCACGTGCTATTTCCTTGTTACGCTTATCCTGTTTTTCCAGCTTCTGTATCGGTGAGAGCTGTTCCTGTCCTGTAGGCTGTCCGCCAATTGAACTTTGGGTTGCCACTTCCACATAACACATGGAAATATCTTTCTGACCTATCTGAGCATACAGGCTTATCTCTCCCTCTTCGTTTCTTCGAACCAGTTCCTTACATTCTTCCATATAGTCGTTGACTTCCTGGTCATACTCCAATCTGGCTTCCCGGAATGCATCTTCCGTTTCATAGTCAGAGGACTGCGGTTCTTCCGGCAATTCTGGGTATTGGTAACATCTGCCTGAAAGTTCTGTAACTTCATAGCCCAACTCTTTAAGGCGGTTTACAGCTTCCATATCATAGCAGTATTGATTGTACCCGAGAGAAAGTAGCGGATGGGCACTTAACGCCTGAACAGACTTTTCAACAATAAATGCCGTATTCATTTCAGCAAGACAACTGCGCTTTGCACAATTTCCACAACCACCCTCACAAAACAGAGTCATGTTGTTAGTATTGTGCGGACAGGAAGCACAAACGGCCTTGTCAAAGTTGTAACGGCTAAGGTCGGTCGTATAATTACGTTCAATGTTCTTTGCCACCTCGGTAGCTTTCATACCTCTCCAACTGCCATACATAACACCCTCTTTCAGATGTTTGTCGAACACTTCTTTCTGAATATCAGTATCATAACGGCAGATTTCACTTGCCACACTGATAGTCAGTTCGTCTTTTTCCAAAAGTTCCGCTATCTCGGGAATAAGGGCTGTGAACTTCAATCGGGTACGAATATAGGTTTCATTCTTGCCAAACTGAACGGCCAAAGACTGAATGTCGTGTCGTCCGCTTTCAATGAGTTTCTGAAATGCGTTTGCTTCCTCAATAGGTGTGACATCCTTACGTTGCAGGTTCTCCGTCACCGCCATTTCCTCTGCCACCTCTTCCGACACATTCAGAATGACAGCAGGAATTTCCGTCATGTCTGCCATAAGGGAAGCTCGGTATCTGCGTTCTCCAAACACTATCTCAAACTTTCCGCTTTCTTCAATCGGGCGTACACCGATAGGCTGCAAGACCCCTTGCTGACGGATGCTGTCTGCCAGTTCCGCAAGGCTCGCCTCGTCAAAATGCTTGCGTGGGTTGTAACCGCTCGGCTGAATGTCTGCCAATGCTACCATACTGATGTTCTTTTCTTCTACTGACTGCATTCCTGTTTTTTCCATAATTCATCGAATTTAATTGTTAATAATATTTTTATTTCCCTCTGGTCGGTTCCTTTCTGCCGAACCGCCTTGGGGTTTTATGGTGCAGACAATGGATGTCGGTAAAGCCCATTCGACGTTTTTTTGAAGCAAAATACTCTTGCCCGCAAGGAAGATTTTCCTTCAAAATGCATTTCAAAACGGAAGAATCAGGCGCGACAGCCTACATTCGCACCCGATAAAACCTATGCGGTGGCAGACAAGGAATGACAGCAGGCAATAATCGCAAATAGAAATGGAATTGGCCATCGGCCTGTATAAAAGGCATCTGATAAAAGGAATGACGGCTTGGGCGGGTAAAAGAAACGGTCTGCCGGGCAAACAAAATGGGGACTCTTTCTGACTGTGACATTCCGGAGGTTCGACGGACGGCACAAGCAGAATGTGTCACCGTTTGCCCATGACGCCGTCGGCCCGGAAAGGAAAGCTGCGGACAAAAGGCGAAATGTGCCGGAGCAACAACCAGGCAGGATGCCCATATAGCGGAATACCGGTTGTTTCGACAGGTCGAAGCTCCGGCATGAAGCGGCATGATGCAGACTGCCGTTGATCGGGCACAGCCTTCCGTACCTTGAAGTGAAGGGCGGACTGCGGCACAGACACCATACCTTAGATCTTCGGGTGGGAAAGCCGGATAGAAAAGGAAGGAAATACCGGAAAGGTATTCGTATAAAAGGGCACTGGCAGGCAAGGCCATGAAGGCAGTCCTGTATGACCGCCTTCTCCTGCCTGTCAATCAACGAAGTTGAAATACCTGTCACAAAGCTCTTTCTGTCGCATGAAGCGTTCGCTCTGATAAAAGTCCACCTCGGGGTACTTGCAGAAACCGGAAACGGCGTATTTGCCGGTAGGAGTACACAAGCCGTAAAGCATAAGCCAGCCAAGAACTTCTTCTCCGTTGTTGTTCGTGTCGATGAACTGACACCCGGCACCGCGTTCCGCACCAGGAAGATTGACCGTAATAACAGCTTCTGACTCAAATTCGTTACTGTCTTCCACATACGCCAACAATGCCAGACAAAGCGGTGTTCCGAGTCCATGCTTGTAATATGTGACAAGCGGAAAAACCCATTTTCCGTCCTTTCGTAACAATGTCAGAGTCTTGCCGTCAACAACCACTTCCCTTTCTCTGATTTCATTTTCCATAATGCTACTTCTTTTAAGTTTACTTTTTTCTTTCCCTGCTTTCGGTCCTTAAAGACCTTTGCCGGATTTATTTTTCCGCATCACGAAAGTGATAACGGCAACCGGACAAATCTGGCGACAGAAATACGCTTCTCCCCGAGAAGGAAGATTTCCGTCGGCCACCGCAGGCCGTGAGGATTTGCAAGGTACAGCTGTTATCCGTTACTTTCGCGGAACAATAAGCCGGAAGGTCAGGACGGACTGCAAGGACAAAGATATAAAAGGATTGAAAGACAGATATAAAGGGAGGCGATAAAAAGGGGAAAGGAGGATAAAAAAGGCAGATGCCAGGCTATAAAAGCCAACTGGGCCCCGGCAGGACAGAACACAGGAAAACCTGCCCGATCATCACGACCGGACAGGCAAAAGGTTAAATCAATGAATCATGGTCAGGCTGCCCTGACAGTGTTTTCTTCTTCGGGAACTTCCGGCTTCGGACACTCGGCTTCCTTAAGTGCCTCGTCAATCCGCTGCTGCAAGTCCTTACATTCCTGTTTCAACCGCTCCAGCTCTTCCGCCTTGTTCCACTTCCGGGCGGTGATTTCCTGCAAGGTAGGTATTTCGTGCTGCAGCATGGCTATCTGTTTCTGCTGCTTCTCTATCAGTGACGGCATCCTTTCAAGTGCGGCCTGTGGGTAGCGTGCCGATTCAGCGAATCCCAACGGCAGGCTTCCCGACACGCCACAGCGGTATTTCAGTCCGCTTACGCCCTCGACAAAGAAAGCGTTACGGTCGAACGAGCCGGAAAGAGTGTACTCGCTGCGGACAAGCAGGTTCAGTCCCATATAGCTGCCTATGGTTCGGTATGCCTCGCTCCTGTATGTCTTGGCTATGCGGTGCAGTTCACGACCTGTCTCTTCCCGGGTAGCCTGCGGCAGATTGAGCAACAGCGTTTCCCTGTTGCCGTTATAGGATGCGATATACTCCATATCCTGCCTAACCTGTGCCATGATGCGCTCTGCCATACCGACAGCTTCCGTGTTGGCTGCAATCTTACGCTCTGCACGGATGCGCTCTTTCTTGAATATGGCCTGCTCTTTCTCCAGCTGCATAATCCTGTTGTCGAGCTTGGCCTTGTTCAAAAGGTCGGTATTTCCTGAAAGGATAGCCACGAACTCGGCAAAGTTCATTCCGCTGTCCTCGTCCATGCTGTCCTCGTCGATGCGGCGCACGGCGATAGTGCCGTTGTTTATCTGGTTGATGAACATCTGCTTGTTTTTGAGCAGGTTGAACTTGTAGGCGTCAAGCGTCTTTTCCGTTCCGTAGATTACAATATCCACCACGTTACCGCCCCAGAGTTTCACGGTGTTGCCCTTGCGTACCGCACGACCGTTGCGCTGCTCCATGTCGGCAGGTCGCCACGGTATCTCCAGATGATGCACTGCCACAGCCCGCTGCTGGGCGTTGACCCCTGTACCGAGCATGGATGTAGAACCGAAGAGGACACGTACCCTGCCGCTGTTCATGTCTTCAAAGAGGCGTTTCCTCGCCCTTTCCGTGGTGGCACACTGGATAAACTGGATTTCATCAGCCGGGATGCCGAGGCGTACCAGCTTCTCCTTGATGTCGGTATAGATATTCCACTCGTTAGGCTTGTAGGTACTTAGGTCGCTGAAGACAAACTGCGTACCCTTATTGGCTGCCGAACGTACATAATAGTCATAGATGGTTCGGGCACAAATGGAAGCCTTGTTACTGGCATCATCGCTGAACCTATCACCCAAAAGACGCATGTCGAGAGCCATCTTGCGTGCCACATTGGTAGCAATGAGCATCTTTGCCTTGTCGAGGTTGTCCGGCTCGGGAGTATCAAGTCCGAGGTCTTCCCAGTTTCCGCTACCGGCAAAGGAAACGAGACGTCCGATCATTTCTTCCTGCTCGATTGTCGGTGCATGAGAGAGAAAGCGGACGTTTTTCTCCGGCACATCAAGATTTATCATGTCGGCGGTACGGTAGTCGGTGATTTCACGCAGGAACATCGCCAGTTCCGGCACTTTGATATAAGTGCGGAAACGCTCCTTGCGTTTGATTGCCCCTGTCACGTTCAGCTCATAGTCGGCTGTCTTTTTTGTAAATATGGCCGCCCAGGCATCGAAACAGCTAATCTGCTGACGCTTGAGTTCACGTGGCCGCAAATACTTGAACATCACATAAAGCTCTGTCAGCGCATTTACCACCACCGTACCGGACAGGAACGTAGCCCCAAGGTCACGGCCTGTGCGGTGCTGGATGTCACGGATGGCAAAAAGCAGGTTCATAGCCCTTTGCGAGCCTTTAGTATTGCCGATACCTGCCACCCTGTTGTGGCGTGTCTGGAACATGAGGTTCTTGAACATGTGGCATTCATCGACAAAGATATGGTCTATACCCATTGAATGAAAGTCCACGGTATCATCCTTGCGGTCGTCCAGTTTTCTACGGAGTTCGGACAGCTTCGCTTTCAGGTTCTCCTGCCTTACTTCCAGCCCTTTCTGCATCTTACGGCTGCGGTAGCGCATGGTGGACTGTTCCAACACTTCAAGGCTTCGCTCCACATCGTAAAGCTCTTCGGTGAATATCTCTATCATGGTTTCCTCGGACTGCGGTATCTTGGCGAACTGGTCGTGCGTCAGGATAATACAATCCCAGTTGTTGTTCTTGATTTTGGAAAACACCTCTTTGCGGTTGGCCGGCGTGAAGTCTTCCTTGCCCGGGTATAGGACTTTGGCGTTCGGGTATGCCTTGCGGAATGTGTCGGCTATCTCGTGGACGTTTGCTTTCAGGCCGATAATCAGAGGCTTCTGTACCAATCCCAGACGCTTCATTTCATAGGCCGAGACGCACATTATCATCGTCTTGCCTGTACCTACTTCGTGCCAGCAGATACCGCCGCCGTTCTGCTTAATCATCCAGATTGCGTCTTTCTGCGACGGGTAGAGTTCATTGTACGGGAACTGCTCAAAGGAAAGCTGCGGAAAGGTCTGTGCCGAGCCGTCATAGGCAGGACGAACATAGCAGTTGAAACGCTCGTTGTATGTGCGTACCAGTTCATCCCTGACTTCCAGAGGACAGGCATCGAGCCACTGGTTGAAATTGCTGCGGATTTCCTGTATCTTGGTAGCCGCTTCCTGAATGGCTTCCTCGTCGGGCACACGTATCTTATCACCATTTCGATACACCTCTTTGGTTATTTCGGGTACGGTATCGTGCAAGGCATGAACAAACAGGTCTTCACCGTTGAAATTGCGCACGGAATAGGTGTTGTATGCTGCCGGGGAGTAACCTTTCAGACGTACCACATAGGTATCGTTTACATCAAAGTACATCACTTCGGCTTCCACCCCGAAAAGGTCTGCCGCAAAGTCGGCGTAAAGCTGGGGGTCAATCCAACGCTCGCCCATATTGATATCCAGCTCTTCATAAGGTATCAGTTCGGGTGTTGCGTTCTCCAGTGCCCTTGCGGAGATTTCCGCCCAATCCCTTTCCCTGCCGGACAGGTCGTCAAGGCAGGATGTGAGTTCCTTGTACTTGTCCACCACATTTCCGGCAAGGAACCTGCCTTTGTGTTCCCATTCTTCCGTGAGGGGATTGTAGTATATCTCGCCCTGCAGTGCTGCGATTACATCTTCATCAGACAAGCCGGTAGAGCGCATGATGTAGTCCATTTCCACCTTCCCGTAGAAATTGAGGCTGCTTGCCAGCGCTTCCGACGGCTGTAAAATGCGGTCAGCCACAATCTTTGTGAAAGCTACAGGCTCACGCATGATGTCGGCCTTGACTATATCGCTGCCAAGCTGCATTTCAATAGTGAACACCTCGACACCGAGGCTGTCAAGCATGATAAACTCCTTGTTGTCGTTCTCATGGAAAAATCCCCATTTGGTGACAAAGGCATCATACAGCGTGTTCAGCCGCTCACGTATGGCCGTCTGTTCGGTCTGCAGATCCCTTTCCCTGACAGAAAGCATAAAGTACGCCTCACGGACAGGGAAATAGTCGGTTGCACGCTCCATATTGACCTTTCCCTCGTCCACCGGAACGAAATCCACGGCCACATCGACATAGTGGCTTGACTTGCGGAACACGACCGTACCAATCTGCCCCTCGAACATTACCAATGTACCGCTTTTCATCCAATCATCGAGCTTTTCAGTATATGGCCTCCGTCCTCTGTTTACGGAGAGTGCGGTCGTCTCCTGCATCCCGAACAGCGACATCTGTACGGACGCTTCGCCCTGCTGTCCGAAAAGGCTTTTGCGGAAATACCGGTCAAAGTCGTATTTCAGAAGTGCGGAAAGGTATTGCGCCATGGCCGCATCAGAGCCGAGCCACTGGTGTTTGCGTACATATTTGCCGTGCTGGTTCATCACGATACGGCTGTCGGTTGCCAGTACGGTCTTCGGCATGGAAAACAGCCTGTTGGCATTTTCGGTCATTGTTCCGTTCATGTCGTACATTTCCTTGGCTACCTGCAAAAACATCTGTTCACGTGCGGAAAGTGCCGCCTTATTGGTATGCTTCTGGAATATGAGCAGGTCGCTGCCCACTTCAATACCGCTTGTCTGCATGAAAAGAGCGTCAGGCAAACGTACTGCACTGACAAGGTCGGCATGGCTCACCAGATACTCACGTACAAATTTGTTTCCTGCCGTGTCGGCCACACCTCTTGAAGTGACAAAGGCAAGCAGGCCGCCCTCGGAAAGCAGCTCCATAGCCTTGACAAAAAAGTAGTTGTGTATGGTCTTGGTGGCCTGTTCGTAGATACCGCCCTTTTTCCACAGGTCGGCATCGAATACACGGAAATTGCCGAAAGGAATATTGGACGCAATGACATCGAATTTCCGATGCTCCAGCTCCTGTGTGCCTATCGTTTCAAACCCTGCCGTTACGGTGGTTGCGTCCTCATGCAGCAGCGAAAGTACAAGTCCTGTAATGGTGTCCTTTTCAAAAGCATAGCTGTGTGTGCCGGACATGGCTACAGGCAGGAAACCGCCGATGCCTGCGCTCGGTTCAAGAAAGCTGTGCATCTGCAAGCCGTTTGCGGAAAAAGTGCCGTGTATCTGTGCCGCCACTGCGTCAATCAGGAATTGCGGTGTGTAGAACGCTGTCAGGACTGATGACTTGATGCTTTCAACAAGTGAACGGCAAGCGGCTTCGTCACCCCCTGCAAGTGTCCTTAACGCATCCAGCAGACGGTTCAACAGCTCGGACACGCCTTTGTCAAGCGGTTTGTCCGTACCCAAGTCCAGCACGTCCTTGATACCGCCGAAACCTGAATACTGCGCCAATATCTGTTTTTCCTCTTGTGTAGCCGTCCTGCCCTGTATGCGAATAGCTACTGCTGTCTCTATGGCCTTGATGTTGGCCGATAATGATGTCAATTTGTTGTAACCCATGATTTAACCTAATTTTTTTATTTCCCTTTTTTCGGCCCGTTTGCGGCCGCAGGGATTATTTTTCTGCTTTGAAAGGTGGCGGTGGCCATCTGCCATGGCCGGTAAGGAAAAATACGCTCGACAGCCGGAGAGGAAGATTTTTCCGAGACCCCACGGGCAGAATGCCGGCATTGGCAGGAATGGAAACCGGCGGTTACCTTTGCTGAAAAATCCAATCCCCCGAGGTCGCACGGTGGAGAACGGAAGAGCAGCTACAAGAGGGATGAATAAAAAAGGATTGAAAACAGGCGGATGGAAAGATAGAAAAGGAAAATCTGAGGTAAAAAAGGAACGGCGCATGGCAATGCCATCGATAAAAAGGGAATTTGCCGTCGGCAGACCGAAGCCGGAACAGACCCTGCCGGCCCCCCGGTAAGGTCTGTCCGTGGATTATCAGTCAATATCGTAACCAATCATGAAGTCGTCATTGATAAGCAGATAGTAATAGCCGTTGCCGCAATTCCGGTATTCCTTGCTGAAACCGGCAGCCATGTCGTCGTTGTCCCGCGGCTCGCACCAAAGCGTACCGTCGTATCCGCAAAAGTCGAAACGAAGCGTCGAGAATTTCTCCTTATTCTTCATGGCCTGGCGGAACCGCTGCATGTTCCAGCTTCCGCAATACTTCTCAATCGTGGAAAGGCGGATGCACTTTCCGTCAATAGCCGTTCCTGTGGTAATACGGTTTTCGTACAGGGACTTCTCAAGGTCTGCTGCGGCAATCTTCCGGAGCCAGTCGTTGGTATGTGTGGCAAGAGCGGCCAGCCGCTGGTATTTGAGTATCATTTTCCGGTCTAAATCCTTTTCGTTCTCCTTTTCCTGTGACGGGTAATAGATTTTTTCGATGCGGTTCCAGTCTGAAAAGATGTAGCCATGTTTGCGTTTGCCTTTCGCAATGATACCGACGACGTTCTCCCTACCACGGTTGATAAACAATTTCCGGCGTTCCCCGTAAATCCTGACATACAAGACCGGTGGGTTCTGTTCGTTACGGAGATAAGCTTCTGCCGGATGCATTGTTGTTGCTGTTGTTGTGTCCATACCTGTATTTTTTAATTGTTAATTTCCCTTAGTTCGAGCCATTTCGGACTCTCATGCCGGGATTGGAATTTTTGAGCAATGAAGACTGGAAAAGCGGACGACAAAAGCAGGGAAAGCGGCTGCGGATTTCACGGAAAACCAAAATCTTTGATTTGCGGAAGGCTGCCGTCAAATCCGTACCCGGTTAGCAGAGCGGTACCTGTAGGTTCGGACCGGCCAGTAGATTCGCGAAGAAAATCAATGCCGGTGATGAGTACCATATGTGAGGCGGAACAGGAAATAAATCGGAACATGTAACGGTAAAAAAGGAACTGCTGTTCGGATAAAAATGGAAAATCTGCCAAAGGAGGAATATAAAAGTGATATGCTATGTGAACACCGAGACCGAAGATATCATCAGAGTAGGGGTTTGTTGCCTTTATGCCTTACAGCGACTATGCCCATGCATGACATGTACCTCCAATACTGACACTAGGACACCCTCAAATCTGCGGTAATCAGCAATAACAGACATGAACCAAAGCCTAACAAAGCTCATGAGGACACATGTGTGGCTACCCATCATTCTCACCCATGCCAATATCTGAGTCTTATTGATATGATACTCTTTCGACAAATGAGCTATTAACTCTCCTTGTTTTACCCGGCTACGATAATAAGCCTTTGTTCGTAACTGTACTTCATAAAAAACACCCCAAAAGTTTTGTATCTAACTTTTGGGGTGCACTTCAATTTGACACAGCCTCTTCAATTCTCATAAAACACATTTATTAATATGGAGGTATTCTCAATTTGCCATTAATAAATCCCATAAATTCTTCAACTTTTGCAGTTACAGTAATTAAATCGTGGTATAAATTAGGATTAAATTCCTTATAAGATTCTATTGCAGAGACTATATCCGAAAAATCCCATTGAGTAAAATGACATTGTGTTGAATAATCCATATTTTTTTTGATGCTATTTTTTCGCATAAATTATTCAATGATTCTGTATCTATCTGTTGTTTACGTACAGATTTTAGTATACAAATAAAGTAATAATTTAGAACGTAGCATAAAGGTTGAATAGTGCCAGCTGAAGTAGATTTAATTATATTACTATCTATCTTATTTTCGCTATTTTTATTTTTAAACAATTCATGTAATGTATTAAGCTCATTTGTTATCGTTTCCAGTAATGGTTTTGATAATTGGGGCATTACTTTCTTGATAGAGGATACAAGATCTAAAGCCTTATTATATTGTTTTGTATCGTATAATAAATCAATTAAATCCTTTATCGTCTTTTGATATTTTGTCAGAGCATACATTTTGAGTCTTTCAATTTTACTTATTTCCTCTATAGATATATGTTTATTGTCCCAATGATTAATATTTTCTTCAATTTTCTCAATCAATACAATACAATGTTTCCGTGTCAATTCATACTCTTCTATGGCTCTATATTTATTGTCTAAGTGTCTAAGACATAAAGCTTTTGAAAAGTGTAATTCTATATCTATTAGAAACATTTTGATATCTTGCGCACTATCGTCTATTGAAGAAATTCGTGGTCGCTTGTCTAAAATGTCTCTAATTTTATCTTTAATACTTGATTCAAAAGATAAAAAGTACTTCAAAGCCAAATCATATTCATCATGAAATAAGCAAGACATCCCATTCTGTAAATTGCTAAGAATCAAGTTTTTATTTTTTGATATTGGAGAAAATTGTTCATTAAAATAATGAGATATAACGCGTTCATATGGTTTTGATTTATCGTGTGATGTTGCGAAACCATTATTATCACCAAATATACTTTCTTCTGTGATTCCAAAATAAGATTTCAATGCAACTTGAATAGCTTTTTTCCAATCTGCTGGTATTGGAATAACAATAATTCCATGTTCTTTGATATAAAACGGGTCTAATCCAAAAATGAACACACTATCTTGTCTAGCTATTCTTTCATTCAAGAAAGATGGTTTCCATATCCAGAATCTATGAGATTTTTCTTCGCTATATCTTGTACTTTTTGTTGTAGCATATAATAAATCTTCGATTCTACTTTTACTACGACAATATGACAAAATAGATAAATTGTCTTTTTCTATCATTTCTGAATTGATGTCGTAACAAAATAAATACCCGAAATTATTATCATCATTATTTGTCTGTGTAGCAAACCATAGAGAAATAAGAAAATTGTTACTGAAATCAACAAGACAAGATGCTCCTCCCTTATGCTGAATATCTGCTAATATTTCAATATCAGAATAATTTTCTGTATATTCTGGGAATCTGATTTTAGCATCACGAATTAAATATTTAATATAATTAATATAGTCGATATGTGATCGATTCTTAAGTTTTTGCATCCTTATTGCTGCACCAGATTTGATATACTCTGGCGGTACATATTTGTATTCTTCACATTTCATTAGTTCTTGAAGAATTTCTATACTTGTAATTCCTCTCTTTTTTAGGTCATCTTTATAATATGTACAAAACCTTTTATAAAACACTTCATAAGCTTTTTTATCCCTTTCTTGTTTTGAGTCTTTATGTTTATCTAATGTTACAAAATTAGGATTTTTTTCTAAAACCTAAATTCCGCAGCATTTTAGTTTAACTTATTTTATAAGTACCTGAGCAACAAAAAGTTGCTCAGGATTTTGCCATGTCAGATTTTTCACCTATCTTAGTGTTGCAAATCAAAATATGTATCAAACCCGACAGACATGGCAAAGGTAGCAATAAAATCTGAGAAACTCTCTCCTTTTGGAGGAATTTTTTCAATAATGGAGCAATTTGACTCCAATCTCTCATCTGTAATCGACTCAACCCTCGGTATGAGATGTAGGCTGTATGGTTATCAATACAGCGAAATCATCCGTTCGCTTATGAGCGTTTATTTCTGTGGCGGCTCATGCATAGAGGATGTCACCACTCATCTGATGTATCACCTCTCGCTTCATCCGACACTTCGCACATGCAGTGCCGACACGATTCTCAGAGCCATAAAGGAACTGACCCAGGATAACATTTCCTACACATCCGACACTGGCAAGACCTACGACTTAAACACGGCAGACATGCTGAATACACTGCTCCTCAATTGCCTATTGTCCACAGGGCAGCTGAAAGATGGCGAGGGGTATGACGTTGACTTCGACCACCAGTTCATAGAGGCTGAGAAGTTTGATGCGAAACCCACATACAAGAAGTTTCTCGGATACCGTCCTGGCGTGGCGGTTATTGGCGACTTGATTGTCGGCATTGAGAACAGCGACGGCAACACAAATGTCCGTTTCCACCAGAAGGACACGCTGAAGAGGTTCTTTGAAAGGTTTGAAAAGAACAAGCTTATGATCAACCGTTTCAGAGCTGATTGCGGCTCGTGTTCTGAAGAGATAGTGGAAGAGATTGCTAAACACTGCAAGACCTTCTATATCCGTGCCAACCGATGCAGTTCGCTCTACAATGACATCTTTGCCCTCAGAGGTTGGAAGAAAGTGGAATTGGGCGGCATTGAGTTTGAGCTGGCCTCCATTCTCATCGAGAAATGGAAAGGGAAGGCATACCGTCTTGTGATTCAAAGACAGAAGCGGATAGACGGCGAACTCGACCTGTGGGAAGGAGAATACACCTACCGCTGCATCCTTACAAATGACTACGAGTCTTCCGAGAAAGAGATTGTCGAATTCTATAACCTCCGTGGAGGGAAGGAACGCATCTTCGATGACATGAATAACGGATTCGGCTGGAACAGGCTTCCAAAATCCTTCATGGGAGAAAACACGGTGTTTCTTCTGCTTACGGCACTCATACGCAACTTCTATAAATTCATCATGGCGAGGCTTGACGTGAAGAGGTTCGGACTCAAAGCAACAAGCCGCATCAAGGCGTTTGTCTTCAAGTTCATCTCTGTGCCAGCCAAATGGGTCAGGACATCAAGGCAGTATGTGCTGAATATCTATTCATGCAACAACGCTTATGCTGATGTGTTCCAGAATGACTTTGGATGACACCGACAACTTATGGTCGTGATTTTGCGTATTGCCTCAAGTCGCATGGTGGGGTAAGGGGATTTAATGCGTCTTTGTGGCGATTTTTGCTGCGTTGCACCCTCTTTTGCCACAGTGTCGCTACCTTTTTGACCTCTGTGTCATCTTATGAGGGCGGTTGCGGATTTGAGGTAAAAAACTAGGTATAGATTTTGAGGATGAAAAGTATCTACTTGTTACTCCCCGAAAAATGAGTCTAGGTTCAATTAGATTATTTTTATCTAAAGAATCTATCATAACTTGGAATATTGCGGATATATATGTCCAACCATCTATTGAATTGCTCATATACTTACAAATTTTGTGCGTTTTAATAAAAATAGAAATACTATCTAATGCTAATTTAGAAAACAAATAACAAAACAACAAATTATTTATTTTTTTTTAGAAAATATAGCAATATACCCTAAAATCTTATTCGTCAATGAGACGGAAAAGCCCTTTCCATACTGACGTAATATTATTCAGTTAATGCATAACACCTGAAATTTTTGAGTTCTTTTTTCAATCGCATAGACCAGTTTGCTTCCGTGTGAAAACCACCCGATTACTGCTTAGAATGCATCATCCGTCAGATGTTATGTAAGCCTCCGTAAAGTACGTAATGCAAAAGAGGAATAAATTATCCCGACTCGGTACGGTTCGTTGAGGTCGCCCCTGAGTCGAAACTGATAACATCAAATTATATCTATATCGGAATAGAATCCTTCTAAATTCACCCAATTCCGTGGAAGAAATTCTGTCATATTCTTTTCGTTCCTTTCATAATACAGTGCTTATCTCACATTTATATCTTAAACTTCCAGGTTCCAATAAAGGAATATATAATGGCCGCTCTGTATGCCTATGTGTCGTTAACAGATAGATAGCTTTTCTGTCCTTATGTTGGTTTGGGAATTATGTTGATATTATAATATAAATCAAATAAGAAGTAGGCTCTTTTTCTTCCTCAGCATATCAAGACATGCAATAAATAAAATATATACCAGACTTGTAGTACATATCATCTGGATTGTCCAGATCTTGAGATAAAAAAGGTGCGACTGTAGAACAGCATGGCCAAAAACATAATTGCAAAATATTGTACTTCAATAAATTGATATAGTCTGATAAATTTATTATATTTGCACTGCGTAAAAATACGCACTCCACTGCGTAAAATGTAAAGCTATGTATAAAAGAGCTGAATACCAGATAATTAAAAGCAGAATAGAAGAACCAAGAAGGTTCATTCAGGTCGTGATGGGTGCACGCCAGATAGGAAAATCGACAGTAGTTAAACAGGTATTGAAGGATATATCCATTCCGTATCAGCTGTTTTCCGCTGATAATGTACCGGCTACGAACAGTGCATGGATATCCAACTGCTGGGCGGCAGTGCGCAGCCTCAAAGAAAACAACGGATGGGAAGAGATCGTCCTGGTAATAGACGAAATACAGAAGATATCCAACTGGAGCGAGGTAGTAAAAAAGGAATGGGACGATGACACATTTCATGACCGCAACATCAAGGTGCTGCTGTTGGGCAGCAGCCGCGTGCTGTTGGAAAAGGGACTGTCGGAATCTCTTGCCGGAAGATTCGAAGAGATACGCATGAGCCACTGGAGCTATACGGAGATGAGGGACAGTTTCGGTTTCTCAATCGATCAATATCTCTATTACGGAGGCTATCCCGGCGCAGCCTCACTTATCGGTGACGAAGACCGTTTCCAGCAATATATACAGTCTGCCATTATCGAGGCGACCATCAACAAAGACATCCTGATGGATACCCCCATCAGCAAGCCGGCATTGCTGCGACAGACCTTTGAACTGGGAGCGGCATACTCAGGCAACCTGCTGTCGCTGAACAAGATGCTCGGTTCCCTTCAGGATGCAGGGAACACGGCCACACTGGCCGGCTACATCAATCTGCTGGAAGAAAGCGGACTGCTGTGCGGCTTACAGAAGTACAGCATTGATACGGCCCGAAGAAAAGCCAGCATTCCGAAGTTCCAGGTGTTCAACAATGCACTGAAGACGGTGTACAGCCCTGTATCATTCAAACAAGCCCTGCTTGACCGTCGGGTATGGGGCCATATATTTGAATCCGGCATCGGAGCATACCTTGTAAGTCAGGGGTTCATCCACCGGTTTGAAGTGTTCTACTGGAGGGAACGAAATGATGAAGTGGACTTTGTCATCCGAAAGAAAGACAGAACAATAGCCATCGAGGTAAAGAGCAATGCCGAGAAAAGGACAGACGGCCTGGATAAATTCAGGGAACTGTTTGCACCACAGGCTTCGTTCATTGTCGGCGACGGCGGCATCAGCGTAGAAAATTTCCTCTCGATGGATATCAGAAAACTATTCCAAAGCCCCCGATAAAACAGATATGTTTGCGAAATCCGTATTCACGCTTCTATGTACGCTGGTGTGCATTCTGTTTTACGTCATAGGATTCTGGCGAAGGAAAGCCGGCGATGCTGCCTTTGCTGCTGCACAAGCCGCTATAGACAAGAAAGAGCGTGAGCGGTATTGCCGACTGTCCGTACTGGCCGGTAACAGGAATGCCTGCCGAATGTTCTTCTTTTCACATACGGACATATACGAGAGCCGCCAACCGCTGAAACCGTACAGCTTCCGGGGGATGAAAATGGCCTTCTACGGCTACTACTACCCCATGCGCTACGAAAAGCTGCTGAGTGACAGGCAGCGGATGTTCTGCCATGCGCTATTCAGATTTAAGGACGGTGGAATCAGCGGAGTGAGATTCTTCAAATCCTGCATGGAAGCCCTGCATCTTGAAGAAGGGAACCTGCATATCATGTTCATGCCGTGCAGCAGCCGTGAGAAATACATCCGCCGCTTCAGACGGCTGGACGAATATATATCCATGCATTGCCCGCAGATGACCTCGGGACTGAACGATGTGGTGATAACCGGAACACGCGAAAGCCTGCACAAGATGAAAGGCGGCAAAAAACGTATTCTCAAACGGAACTATAGCATCACCGGCGAGGTAGAAGGAAAAAACATCGTCATCGTGGACGACGTGATGACCACCGGGCAGAGCGTATCCGAGTATAAGAAAGAGATAGAACGGCACGGCGGACGGGTAACAGCTGCCATCTTCTATGGGAAGACGGTGGAAGTTCCGCCGCTTTTTTTACTGAGAATGCACGTCTGGTATATTCAGGTAAAATGCCTGCTGAAAACGAGGAAAAGATGAAACAGCGACATAAGCATGAAACCTTGAAATGCCATTACAGGTCTCTCAAAGCCCTTACACATTCATCCTTAATATTTTTGATGTGGCGGAAAAGAATCCACGGGTCGATACTTTTTCCGTTTAGCTTGCACGTAACGTGTAGATGCTCGCCCGTACTGCGCCCCGTAGAACCAGTTATTCCGACTGGTTCTGCGGGGTTTACTTGTTTTCCTTTACCCACCAGAATCCGTGAAAGATGGCAATAACTGACCAGATAATTTCCATGACGTAGAACAACATATTTTCCAGAAGCATTATCCTGCCCGACTTTAACTACTATTCCGGACATCATAGCCAGAACTGCTTCATTTCTGGCATGAAGATCAAGACCTCCATGGAATTTTTTCTTTCCGGTGAAAGGATCGGTACGATAACCGTAAGATGACGTTACCGTCAGGGCTTTCAGCGGAAGACTTACACTCAAATATCTTTCTGTCCAAAACTTTCTTGCTTCGTCCGCTTTTCCTGACATCTCGGAATTATCAGGATTAACACTCCCGAACGATTTGACAGCACCACTATTGTCAGTTAGAATCAATATGTCTGATTTATAGGAATCATCCATTGTCACAAGTGGACACGCTCGTGCATAAACAGACTCAGCAAAAATTGAAATACCCATCAGACCAATCAATATATTTTTTCTCATGGAGCAAAGATAATGGGACCAACATATCAGGACGAATTTCCACAAAACTATGTGATTAAAATATGATTATTTTAATATTAGAATATGATTTTTGGAGTATAATCATACTTAAATCATAAAAAAGATATAATATAACTCTTTATATATCTGATAGTTTACAGCAATTAGATATTGAAGATATATTTGCAGAGTATAATTTTAATATGGAATTAAAATATGAAAAATAATAATTTCGATCTTAGTGAGTTACCTTATCAGGTACTGTCAAAATTTGGGCTTAGCAGAGAAATGATAGAAGACCTTCCCATGCGTGTACTGAAAGAAATATGCAACGGAAGACATTCACCGGTATTACCTGTACGCGTAACTGATGAGAACGGACAGACTGCAGAGAGCCGTACACGCTTTGTATGTATCCGAAAGGATGACGGAACGACAGACGTAGTATTCTATCCGGTACTGAAATCATCGCCACTGGAACAATACAAACCTGAACAACAAAAAGAATTATTGGACGGGAAAGCCATCATTGCAGATGTAATACAGACCGACGGCAGACACGGCAAGGCTTTCGTACAGATAGATCCGGGGACGAAACAGGTAATGTCGGTACCCACACCCATCATCGGACGCAACCTTCAGGTTCTCGCCGAGGAACTGCGTCTGGGGGCAGTGGAAATCAAGAGTATGCAGCACGGAGATCCGCTTACCCTACTGGTAGATGACGATACGGTTACGGTAGGTATCGACCTGACAACCCCGACAGGGATCCGATTCTGCTCCGGTGACGGACAGAAATGGAAAGAGCGTGACAAACGTGAATGGGACAAATACAACTTCGGTTGCTACGGATGCTGGGTAATGGACGATGATGGTAACCTGGATTATGTGCCGGAAGAAGAGTACACAGAAGAAATCTGGAACGAGCAGAAGAAAAGCGGGGAAAGGAACCGTGCGACAGCCCTTCATAAATAAGACAGCATTATAAAATCATTAAATAAAAAAAGATGTCAGAACAAAAATATTATCCAGAAGATATTCTGGTGGAAAAAATGGAAAGCGGCGAATACGGTTGGCTGGACTACATCAACCATTATTCTGCTGAGTGGCAGGAGGAGTACGGCCGCTATTGCGAAGAGAACGGCTTTTCCATAGGAAACGAATCAGCAGCCGAGTTTGTCCGCCATAAGGATGCTGAACTTGAAGCTGCCATGGAAAACGGAGAAGCATAGAAAAACAACTAACAAAAGACTACACAACGGACTATGGCGATACGAAAAAATACCAATCCACGGGAAATGGATCTGCAACCCGAAATGCAAAAAATACTGATGCGCAACGGGATGCAGGCCCATGTGGTGTCTGACGGCACGGGATATAGACTGGTCGTTCAGGGACATGACTCACCTTTGCTGACCTACGCCATCACCGAACGCCAGATGCTGGCCCTTACGGACTGGGGAACAAACACAGCAAACAAGAAAGCCTACAATGTATTTACCAGCATTATAGGCAGTGACTTTTATCTGCCCAAGAACTTTGTACATGCAAGAAACGCAAACGGGCGTGTGGCCATGGGACTACACGGCTACAGGATAGGCATAGGAGAATACGGACGGACTGCATGGCTCAGGATGCCGCCTCCGTTTTTAGGATGGACTCCACGCAACCAGTGGGGCTTTCATCTGCGCAGAGTGGGAGGCAACCTGTTCTATCCGGGAGGACCGGCTGTGCCGGAACGATGGGACGGACGGATGAAACCCGGAGAACTGCAGTCAGGCGGTTACGGCTTCTACTACAAGGGGAACAAGCAACCCCAGCCACAGCAAGAACGGGACGTACTGCAGGACCTTCAGGCTGTAATCACTCCGATGACAAGCCGACCGAGAAGTGCGGAACCGGCAATTCCATACCGCGAACTGATAACGTCTCCGGTATATTTTTCCAATGAGAAATGGCAGGAATGCCTGTCATCGCACGGAATAATCATTGATCAGGAAGCCAAGACCATGACTGTACAGTCGGAACAAGAAACGGTGGACATGGTCTATGACCTATCGGATGAAGAGGCAGCCATACTGACCTCCAACTCGATAGAAGAGCATCCGGCAGAAAAACGCATCAGCCTGATAAACGATATCATCAGTCCGGACTTTGCCGACAAGGTAAGTATGGAAACGCTGAACAGCAACAGCCGTATTGCCATCGGACTGCATCCTGAAATACGTCAGGAAATAGAACAGCAAAACCAATTGCAGGAAAACACTTTCCTGCAGGAACAGCAGGTACAGGAACAACGGATGACAACAGGCATACAGGCAGCAGCTACTGTGGACGGACGTGACCTCACACCCATCAACGAAAAGATGGGCTGGTACAGGGAAGAAAGAAACGGACGTGAGGTCGAAGTGGGTGAAATAGCCGTACATCCTGCTGAATCCGAGGGAAAGTACCGGATGAGTGCCGTAATTAACGGACAGGTTGTGAGCCATGAGATAAGTCAGAAGGAATATGACAAGTTTCTTGCAGTTGATGACTATCACAGGATGAAACTGTTCTCGAAAGTGTTTGACGAAGTGGACATGAAAATGCGTCCGGAAGCCCGACAGGGGCTGGGCGTAAAGATACTTGCCGCACTGACTGCAGGTACGGTGGTAGCCTCGGAAGTGGCACACAACCTGCGGTGCCATCATGCCCCTGAGGTGTACAGCGAGCATTACTGCGGACCGAGACCCTATTACAAACCGGGAGTTGACACTCCAAGGGATGTGGCAATACGCTACTTCGAAGCAGAAATGAACCAGGAAATAACAGATATGAGATTAGGAAGGTAAATATGAGAGACGGAGACCTTACATACGACGACTATCTGCGCAGACTGAACATTCAGGATGTGCTGATTGATGCGGGTTACCGCCTGAACAGGCGGGACGGCCTGCGCTATCCTTCGTATGTCCGCACGGACAGCGACGGACGACGTATCCGTGGCGACAAGTTCATAGTGACAGCCAACGGACAATGCTGTTTCCAGCCACCGCAACAGAAACTTTACAATATAATATCGTTCATCAAGGAGCATCCGCAGCTTTTTGCCGAATACAAAACCGGAGTCTCACCTGACAGACTGGTGAACCTTGTATGCTGCCGTCTGCTCAACCACCCCATAGAGGAGCGCAGTGCCCGCATCCTACAGCCCAAACGGGATATCAGGCCTTTTGACATTGAACATTACGAGTTGCATAAATTCAACCCACAGGATCGGGAAACACAGAAAAGATTTTATCCTTATTTCAAGAGCAGAGGTATAGACCTGTACACCCAATATGCTTTTCACAGGAATTTCTGTCTGGCAACCAGACATCTGGAAGACGGGAGATCCTATACAAACTTGTCGTTTCCGCTGATTCTGCCAAAAGAGCCGGACAAGACTGTGGGATTTGAGGAAAGGGGTCGTCCGCGACCA
Organism: Bacteroides ilei; assembly: GCF_900128495.1. GTDB lineage: Bacteria > Bacteroidota > Bacteroidia > Bacteroidales > Bacteroidaceae > Phocaeicola > Phocaeicola ilei. The sequence goes on along the minus strand of NZ_LT635801.1, from coordinate 706,604 downwards.
GACGGAAGCGGAAGCTACAAAGGAAAGGCAGAAGGAAGCAATTCGAATGAAGGTGTCTGGGCCGCCAGTCCTGCACAGACCAAGCCGGCTGACGCAAAAGATATCTACTGGTTTGAAAGCGCATACGACGCAATGGCCTATTACCAGCTGCACCAGAAAACAAACAGGGATTTGAGAAAGGCCGTGTTTGTATCTACCGGAGGTTCACCGAGCCGCCAGCAGTTCAGAGGAATGCTTGAAGCAGCGCCACAGGCTTCACACCACCTTTGCTTTGACCGTGACCGTGCGGGAAAAATCTATGCAATAACCTTTGCCCTCACCCATGCCGGAATGGAATTTACCAGCTTCACCCCGGAAGCGGACCTGCTTGTCATTCAGGAAAACGGAAAAGGAAACCTACGCCATGAAATAAAGCTGGAACCCTTTGACTTTGACAAGATAATCCAACCATTTGGGAAACAGGGAGAAGAGCCGGTAAATACAAACGAAGCGGCAAGAAGGCCGGATTCCTTGGACCCTAACACCACATCCCGTATCATCTATGAGCCGGCAGCTGACGGCTACAAGGACTGGAACGACCAGCTACTAGACCAAGGGAGGCCAATAGAAGAAAAGAGGAACGAACTTCAGGAGATAAGCGGAAAAGCCACTCTGAACCGTGCTTTGGCAGCTTTGCCGGAAGTCAATCCGGAACATATCCGTACCGGGACGTATGACGAAGCGGACTATAAGGCTGTACGACAGAGAATTGAGCGTGCGGACAAAATAATATTCTCCTTTGAAACCCAAGATCAGGGAATGCCTGAAAAAGGTTTCCAGGAGATGTACAAAATCCGGGAAGAACTATCCCGCCTGGAAAAAGAGATATCCGATTCCTTACCAGAGATAAAAGAAGAGAACCAACCACGGTTTCACCGATAAACAGAGTCTGCCTATGCAAATGACACATTACAATATCATCAACTTCCGACCGCATCCGGCACAGTTTGTCATCAATGAACTGCCGCTGATGTCGGTCTGTATTGCTGGACTGATATACGGAGGCATGGAAAATATGCCTCTCAGCAGCATGGCGACCATAATATCTGCATTAACACTTCTTGTATTGCTGTACCGCTACATCTACCTGCGCAGAATACGCTACGACATCACTGCCGAACAGCTTGTATGCGAGCGCGGTATTCTGTTAAGAAAAGTGGATTATATGGAACTGTACCGCATCGTGGATTTTCAGGAGAAACAGAGTATCCTACAACAGATATGCGGACTGAAAACAGTAAGCATCCTCTCGATGGACCGGAACACGCCCCGGCTTGATCTGCTGGGGATGAAACGCAGTGACAGAATCGTGACTCTGATACGCGAACGCGTGGAATACAACAAACGAAAAAAGGGAATATATGAGATTACCAATCATTAGCATACTGCTGGCACTTGCCATTATAGTTCCACAGGCGCTCCGTGCACAGGTAGCAGCTTCGAATCCTCTGGAATGGATGGCGCTGGCCGAGGGCAATGACCTGATAAACGGACAGATAGAAAAGCAGATTAAGGGACAGACACAGACTGCACTGTTACAAAATACCATTGCAGCAGAGTTCAACCGCATCCACCAGTGGGAGAAACAGTACAACAGCTATCTGAAGACCGTAAACGGCTATGCATCGTCGCTGAAAGCCTGTACCCATCTGTACAACGACGGAGTGAGGATTTTTCTTACACTGGGAAAACTTGGCAAGGCCGTGCGTGACAATCCACAGGGTATCGCAGCCGGAATGAGCATGAACAACCTGTATATAGAGACGGCCACCGAACTGGTGTCTGTCTTTACGCTGCTGAACGATGCCGTAGCCAAGGGAGGAACAGAGAACATGCTGACGGGCGCAGAACGCAGCAAGACACTGTGGGCACTGAATGACAAGCTGTCGGCTTTCAGCCGCAAACTGCATCTGCTCTATCTGAGTGTGCGCTATTATACACTGAATGACGTATGGAACAACGTGACAGCCGGGATGATAGAACGAAATAACGGAGAAGTGGCCAGAACAGCCATGTCGCGCTGGCGGAGGGCTGCAGCCATGACACGATAAAACAAGGCAAAATGAACAGGATAATATTAATAATGACACTTCTGCTGTGTACGGGGCTTTCAAAAGTCCGGGCACAGAACGACCCGGTACTTGCAGGTATGATCCTGCTGTACACGGAGAAAGCGGAAAAGGAACTGAAGAACCAGGAGAAGGTAATGCTGATGCAGACAACTGGTCATATCTGGACCAAGGAAGAGGTGGAAGCAACTACCGACCTGCAACGGGAATTCAACAATTATCTGGACTCGTTCCGCTCGATAGTCAGCTATGCGGCGCAGACATACGGATTCTACCACGAAGTATCCAAACTGACGGACAATATGGGTGACTTCAGCCGGCAGCTGGCACGGAATTCTCCGAACGCCGTAGCAGTAGCCCTCTCCGCCAGGCGAAATGCCATATACAGGGAACTGATACTGAATAGCGTGGAAATTGTGAATGACATACGGTCCGTCTGTATATCTGACAACAAGATGACCGAAAAGGAACGGATGGAAATCGTATTCGGCATCCGTCCCAAACTAAGGATAATGAACCAGAAACTGCAACGGCTGACCAAAGCCGTAAAGTACACCACGTTTGGTGACATCTGGCTGGAGATAGACGAAGGCGCACGGCCCGTGACAGACAAGCGGGACATTGTAGAAGCGGCCAAAAGGCGGTGGAAACAGGCAGGAAAGAATGTAAGACCTTAATATACGAAAAGATATGGGATTTTGGAGCAGTTTATTAAAATATGGCGGCAAGGCTGCCAAAGGTGTAGGAGCAGCAGCTGCCGAGACCGGAAAAACGGCCGGAAGTGCAATATTGCATCCTACGAGAACATTGCGCACGGCCGGTCATGCTATAAAGGCAGCTACGGTAACGGGTGCTGTGGGCTATGTAGGCTGGGAAAAACTGACATCGGACAAAAGCGTGGCAAGGATTGTGAGCGAAGCTGTAGTAGGCAAAAATGCTACGGATACCCTTGCCGGTACGACCGATGGAATGAAAGCCCTGAAGGAAAAAGCCGGAGCGGCAATGGATACAGTAACGGAAGCTGTATCCGGGCTGGACGGGAAACTGGACGGAATATCAAACTTCCTGAAAGAAACGACAAGCGGAGGACTTGGAACGATGATAGGAAACTTTTTCGGCAATCTGGGGCGTGGAAACGTATCAGGCCTGAGCATCGCAGGACTGGTAGCGGCCGCATTCCTCGTATTCGGCCGTTTCGGATGGCTCGGCAAAATCGCCGGTGCACTGCTGGGAATGATGCTTATCGGCAACAATTCGGGTATTGCCCGTACACCCACACAGGAAAATGCCGTAAGGACACAACCACAAGCCGCCCCGGAAGAAGAGCAAGTGCGACCGGGAGGCATGAGAAGATAGAACTTAAAAACAATACAATATATGAAATATACAGAAGAAATGATCCTGCACTCGAAAAGCGGCTACTGTATGCCGTTTGAGGAAGTACGTGGAAAAGATGTGGAAATGTCGCTGGGATATGGCGAACAGGTACATCCGACAACTGGAGAAAAGTTCTTTCATCACGGCATTGACTTCAACGTGCACTGCCGGATGCTGTCAGCCCTTGCGGACGGTATCGTGTCGGGCGTGTCAAACAATCCGGTGCACGGTATCTGTCAGACTATCCGATATGACTGCTACGAAGTGACCTACGGGCATCTGTCGAACGTATTTGCACAGTTCGGACAGCGTGTAAAAGCCGGACAGACAGTGGCACTTAGCGGTGACCTGCTGCATCTGGAAACCCGCTTCAAAGGAGAAGAACTGAATCCGCTTGAATTTCTGACCATGCTGTACGGAAATATCCGGGCAGCCAGACAGACAACCGGCAGCGCAGCAGACTTTGACGAAGAAGGAATGACCGTAGTAACTGACTACGATAATGACAGAGAGGAAATAGAAAAACTGATGCTCCGTTTCCTTCCACTTTATATGGACGACCTGAGATCCGGTGCTTATACGCTTCCGGAACATACGGAACAGAACCTGCGTCATCTGTTCACCATGGGAGCCGTAAAGGAGTACTTCTATGAAAGAATGCCCAGTATGGCCAATCCGCTGGGACTCGGACACAGGGCCCTGCCACTTGCCGGAAAGGTACAGAACCTGCTTATCAGGGATTTTCTGAACTACCTGGCACTCAGACACGAAATATTCCTGAATACGACTGATGAGGAATTAAAAAAAAACTCCATAGCGAAGCAATAGCCAGCGGAGGTGTGATCGATCCGCTGGCGGGACTGGATATAGACATCCAGAGCTTCGACATTCCGAGGATAGTTTCTGTATATCCTGACCGGTTCGGCATCCGCTGGTGGACAAAGGCATGGTTCAACAACCATGATGAAGGAGAAGCATCGGTGGAAATTGAACGTGACCAGGCAGTACGCTTCCTGCAGGACAACATAGAGAAGGACAAATGGCTGGAAGAATATTTTCCAAGACAGATGGAAGTATATCACCACGCCATCGAGCAGACCAAGGAGCAGTTGCTCAAACAGATTAACATGGTATAGCGAAACAATAACAAGATATGGACGGAATCAATAGCAGACGGTTTGCGGAAATGGAGGCTCTTGCAAGCAGTTATTTCCGCTGTTACCTGGTACCGGTAATGAATGAAACGCAGGCTTATCTTAACCGTAAGCAGGTGGAGGAAATGAAGGAATACTCTACCTCGGTCAGCGGTATTCTCGGTATGATGGCAACTGCAGGACAACCTTTAGGAGATCCATACCAGACACTCAAACTGACCGGAGAATGGAACTCAAAGACTACGGAAGAGTATATCGGAATGTGTAAGGAACGCATTCTGGCCTCGGATGACATCCAGCGTGACCTGGCTTGTATGGCCGGTCGGTGGCGTGAAACCGTAGTGGCGGAAATCGGACGTAAGCGTTACGATGCCCTTTCTGAGAAACTGGGATGTGATCTGGCGTATGCCTATCTGGACTACCGGATGGACCAACTGATGGTGGACAAGCTGGTGAACGACCGGATACCCAAGTCATCGGCCGAATACATTATCCGAAAGGCCGGACAATCGAGTCTGCTGGGACTGGCCCAGACACTGGGACGTTCGCCGCTGGCCGAAGAGATAGAATCACGCAGTGAGGCTGCCTATCATCCAAGTACGCTGGAAAAGGGTGCCGGAAATGTACTGGGCGCTTCGGCTGACGCCATTATGCTGGGAGGTGCCGGCTCGTGGGCCTCTCTTGCCAGATTCGTGGGTATGGATGTGGCACTGACTGCTGCCGCCGACAGCCTTATGCCTGATACTCCCCGGGAAAAATCCGTAGAGGAATGTATCAGCAAAGGCGTATTCGGGAAGGAGAACAATGTGTTCGACATTTTCCGTAAGGAAGCGACCATGATTCCAGCCAAGGAAAATACACTGATTGCCCAAGTCAACGGACAGCTGAGAAACAAAATACCTGTCATCAATTTTGGTTTTATGGATTGGAGCAAAAAAGAAAATGAAAAACCGGTATGGATGAAGAACTACAGTATGCCGGGAAAAGAACGTAAAGATCAGTACAAAGACGTCCCCCTTGTGGTAGCCCCGGGATATGAGGATGCCTACCTGAAAGAACAGGAAATGCTGAAGGAAAAAGCTGAAGCTGAAAGGGAACAGACAAAGAATAATACTGAAACACAGACCGACGGATATACCGGACAAAATGCGGAGGATGTCGAAACAGCTATCGAAACCCGGGAAAAGACGGAAAGCCAAGCTGAACAAACCAACATAAACGGATGGGACGGTCTTCTGCGCTCTTTCGGTCTTGACGGAATGGGAAAAGTAGCCGGTAATCTGGGCTATATCATTGCCATGCTGCCGGATATGCTGCTGGGACTATTTACCGGAAAAACGAAATCCCTCGGACTGAAAGACAACCTTCTGCCGATAGCCAGCATTGTAGCCGGACTGTTTGTCCGAAACCCGCTGCTGAAAATACTTCTCATGGGACTTGGCGGTGCCAATCTGCTGAACAAGGCCAGTAAGGAGGCCCTGTCAAACCAACAGAACGAGGATAACGGATATTCCCGTAAAGAAAGCGGAAACCTGCAATACAAGCGGTACGCGGACGAACCTTTGAATCCACGTATCGCAAATCCGGTATTGCAGGGCTGCACGCTAATTGCCACGATAGATCGTGTGCCCTGCACCATACAAATCAGTCCGACAGTAGCGGATGCCTACCGCAGCGGCGCAGTGCCTCTGAACACACTGGCCAACGCCATACTGGCCCAAAGTGACAGACTGCGTCAGATGGCTGCGGAAAATTACGACAGCAGCCAACAGGAATCAGCGGCCAGAAGCAGAGGTATCCAGTAAAACTAGCAGAAAATCAACAACACAAACACATCCAATATATGAAAGAAAAGTCGCAAATAGAGAAGAATGCCGCACAAAAGCAAGTAGAACTGCTTTCGTCGGCATTGAGCAGCGCTTCGGATGCCAACGGCCACTGGCTCAATGCAGCCGGTAAGCACTATCCGAGACTCTACCCGCAAGGAGTCTCGGCCAGTCCGTTCAACGCCTTGTTTATGGCCCTGCATTCGGACAGCAAAGGGTGCAAGACAAATCTGTTCACCCTGTACACCGATGCCAAGGCACGCGGCACATCAGTAAGGGAACATGAGCAGGGAGTCCCGTTCCTCTACTACAACTGGAACCGCTATGTGAACCGCAACAACCCGGAGGATATTATCACCCGAAGGGATTATCTCCTGCTGGAACCGGAAGTAAAGGAACAGTACAAAGGCATTCACAACCGTGAAATACGCACCCTGTTCAACATCGATCAGACGACATTTCCCTCTGTGGACGAAAGGGGCTACGACCTTGCTCTGAAGACCGACGGCGGCATCACGGAGAAAGGATATTCGGAGGCTGACGAACGCAAGCTGCACATCCGATTCAACGATTTCCTGCTGAAAATGCGCGAGTATCTTGTCCCTGTACGTTCGGACGGAAGCGGTATGCCCCACTATGAGACAGACCGTGACGCGGTGTATATGCCCCGACAGCGAGATTTCAAACATTACCATGACTATATACAGGAAGCCCTTCGTCAGATTGTGAGTGCCACCGGCCACCAGCAGCGACTTGCACGAGAAGGTATGGTGATGAAAAACGGGATGCCACCTTCGGAAGATGCATTGAAACAGGAAAGGCTGGTAGTAGAAATAGCATCCGGAATCAAGATGCTGGAACTTGGCCTGCCGGCACGACTGACGGAAGAAAGCATGAAGATGGCAGACTACTGGAACAGGGAACTCAAAGAAAACCCTATTCTGATAGACGCATTGGAAAGTGACGTGAACAACGCCCTTGAGGTGATTCACAAAGCGGAGAAAGGCGAAAGAATAGAATATGCCACTTTGCGTAACCGGCAAAAGACAACTGACCTGCGCGACCAGCTTCCAAAGCACTATTTTGTAGCGGATGAAATCAGCAGATATCCGAACAAGGAAGACAAGAACATCGTGCTTGTCATAGACCGTCAGGGCAAGAAGGCAGACGTGGTACTGCCTGCAGGCGCTTCTACGGAGGTGGACAATGAGGTTCCGGGCATGAACAAAGCACGTATCGAACGTGCCTTGCGACTGGAAGGTATAGAAAACGTACGTTTCTTCAATCCGGACGGTGCCTTGGGCTACCGACCCGATGATGCGTATTTCGCAGAAAAACAAGTGTCGCTGGCCCGTTTGAAAAACTGGACAATGGAAGTACTCTCTACGCTGGACGTTACTCCAGCCGTAAAACAAGCCAATGAAAAATGCTTTGACAAGATACAGATGGTACAGGATGACAAGAACCGCTGGGCCCTGTATCTGAAACCGGAGAATGAACCGGGATACAGCGTTTATCCGGACAAGGAGGATGTGAACCGTTTCTTCACCACGCTGAAACAGGCAATGGATGACATCGACAAGGTACGCATGGAGCTGGCACACAAGTATTATGCACTGGCAGAGATAAAACCAGACCTGAAGGTGGACCTGTTCAGTACTGACACCAGGGATATAGACCTGAACCGCATACAGAAGGTCTGCGTATTCAAGACGAAGAAAGACGGCATCCAGTGTGCGGCTACCATAGACGGCAACCGTATGCAACCGAGAAGCATGACTCCCCAGCAGTGGCAACGCATGTGGCTGGCAGAGGACAAGAATGAGTATAAACGCAACCTGGCTGCAACGCTGTTTGCAGACGTACTGCAACAGGGACAGACGCAGGAAGAACACGCCGGAGAAAAACAGGAAAAGGATGCCGAAAGACAACAGACAACTGAGACCGCAAAAGACAGTGCTGAAAAGACGATACAGAATGAAACGTCTGCACAGCGGGAATCCTGGGACAGGATAAAGGCAAAACATCCTGATGCCCTGCAATTGGTACGGAAGGGTGACTTTTACCGTATGTACAATGAAGATGCAGAAAAGGGTGCCAGCATACTGGGAATTATCGTAAAAAAGCTTTCGGGAGGAAGTGAACGGGGCTTTGCACAATCGGCAGAGTTTCCTTATCATAAACTGGACGAGTACCTGCCCAAACTGATCAGAGGCGGTGAACGTGTAGTCATCTGTGATGCTCCGGAACTGGAGAAAGCAAGAGGCAAAGCCGCGCAACAGTCTGAAGGCATGTCGGGTGGGAGGCAATCCGAAGGCACAACCAGAGATACAGGCCAAGTGCCCGGACAAGACGGGAGCAAAGAATCAGAGGAACAACGTACAACATTAAGAAGATAAGGATATGGCAGGGAAAAATAAAGAATATGCAGACAAGTATGCAGAGTATGCCATGGAGCAGATGCGCCGCTACGGCATACCGGCATCCGTGACACTTGCCCAAGGCATTCTGGAAAGCAGCAACGGACAGAGCCGTCTGGCACAGAACGAGAATAACCACTTCGGGATCAAGGCTACTCCCGACTGGATTGCGCAGGGTGGCCGATACGGACTTTACACAGATGACAAGCCGAACGAAAAATTCTGCAGCTATGACAATGTGGGCGAATCATTCGAACATCATTCCAGATTTTTGAAAGAGAACAGCCGCTATGCCGAGTGCTTCAATCTCCGTGCGGATGACTATAAGGGATGGACAGAAGGAATAGCAAAAGCCGGATATGCAACTGGAGGAAACTATGCAGCTACACTACAGAAAATCATCGAAAATAACGGTCTTGACAAATACGATCGTCAGGTCATGCAGGAAATGGCCGCGCAGGGAAAAAATTTCGGTATTGAGCAGAATCCTTTGCACGGAGAAGAAAAGGCAGGAACGGCAGAAAAGTATTCATTTCCGGTGGAACGCAAGGAATTCCTCTTTGTAACGTCGGCCTTCGGTATGCGCCAGGATCCGATGAACAAGGAGAAGCAGCAGATGCACAAGGGACTTGACATACGATGCAAGGGGGACACGGTGCTGGCTACGGAAAACGGAGGAAAGGTCGTGTCGGTGAACAATAATGTGAACTCTGGCGGAGGTAAGACGATAACAGTAGAATACAGTAGGCCGGACGGGAACAAGGTACAATGCACCTACATGCATCTGAGCGACATCGCCGTAAAAGCCGGTGACAGCGTAAATGCAGGACAACGGCTCGGAACCTCCGGAAACACGGGAACCAGAACAACCGGTGAGCATCTGCATTTCGGTGTGACAAACATATACAGCGACGGAACGAAACGTGAGGTGGATCCGGCGGCCTATCTAGCAGAGATCGCCCAAAAAGGAAATATAAAACAGCAGGTGATGTACAACGGAAGTGACCTTCTAGCCAAGTACAGGGATAACGAGAACATAAACATAGATAAGACCATGAATCCTGATGCTTGGATGAAGAAACTGCTTTCCTCGGAGGATAGCGGTGTCGGCATATCGGGATGCAATGACCCCATCGTAGAAATGGCGATGACCGCTTTCACATCACTGATGCTATTAGCTACGCAGATAGATGCGAAAAGCGAAGAAGAGCAGAATGCCGCAATCTCGGCTGCAATGGACAGGCACAGGCTTGACCTGACATCCCTGATGCCGGGCATGAGAACTTGTGAACTGAGCATTGAAGAAAACGGGAAGGCTATCCTGAAAGCAGATAACGGCGAACTGAAAATATCACGCGAGCTGACATCGGCCGAGTTGAGCCGACTGTCTGCCGTATTAAACAACAACGAGCTTTCAGAAGAAGCCAAACGGATGCGGGTGACCGGACTGCTGAATACCGTAATTCTTTCGGAAACCGCCTCCCGTAATTTCGAACAAGGCATGTCGCAACAGCAGACACAGACGGAAACCATGAAAAGATAGACATAACAAACACATAAAAGACATGACAAAACGCGTGGTGATAACAATAAGCAAATGTGTACTCGGACTATCCACACTGGCAATGCATATCCTGATATGCCACCGGCTGGTCGGCTGGAAAGGTACGGCAGTCGTCGTAACCGTACAGGTAGCCATCGCCGCATGGATGGTCTATATAAAAATCCGTGCACCCGATTAGACAGAATCATTTCAGCATTCAACATCAATATTCAGCACATACATGGTCTGTGGGCATGTAACACTAATAAACAAGACACTTTATGATCAAATGTAATGTAACGGTATGCGGCTTAATCAGCCGTGATGCCATCATCAGAAACGGAAAAGAAGGGAAACAGTTCGTCAGTATGACCGTACAGACCGCCATCCAAGGAAAGGACGGCCAGAGCGGGACAGTGGAAATCAGCGTCAGCATGGACGGTACACAGGAAGAAGCATCACGTCTGCGAAGCGGTATGCGTGTAAAGGTGACAGGCGTACTGATACCGAAACACAGGGGCGACAAGACTTACTTCAACCTGTCGGCAGAAAGTATCGTACCAGCCGGAGCAGGCGACACAGACAGCCTGCAGGGGGAACTCACATTCCGCGGCAAAGTTGGAAAAACTGTAGATGAACGAACGGACAAAAACGGCAAACCGTTCTTCAGTTTTTCAGCCTTTAGCGCAGAAAAGGTAAATGAAAATTTCGAATACCTGTGGGTAAGATTCTTTTGTTTCGACAAACAACGTGAATCCTGGTTGCAGCCTGCTACCAAAATAGAGGCAAAAGGTGAAATCGATTTCTCCTTGTATAACGGCAAAGTTGATATTACATGCCGTTGTCAGGAGATAAACCAATACGTTCCGGCATCTAACGACAACTGACGATATGGCAAGTTACAGGAAACGCAATGCGGACGGACCGAACAGCGAAGACAAGGCTCTTGACCTGTTCGCTGAGATGATGATAGAAAAGCTGGAGACCATCGGTAAGGACTGGAAAAAACCCTGGTTTACAGAGGGAGCACTCCAGTGGCCCCGTAATCTGGCCGGACGCGAATACAACGGCATGAATGCGTTGATGCGTGCGTCCAGAATGGTCGCATAGTAAATATCTCTGTGGCAAGAGATTAGAATAGGATACAATATGTTCTACTCCCAACTGAATAAGCCCCGAGCGAAAGCAAAAGGTGAAAACAGCATTTCAGTAAAACGGAATGTGTGGCTAACTGTCATGCGACACAGTTCCGTGAGGGGGAAAGACAGATATAAGGATGAAGCCTGCATTGGTTCAACGATAGTTCAGCGGCATAAGGCGTGGCGTGGGCGGAAAGGCAGTTATATCTACGCCCTCTCGTGGTACTCAATTCCAAAGCATTAGGAATATGGGCAAAAGGTATCAACCACGACGCACTTGCGATAAGCAAGAAAAGAACGAAAGTCGCATCCGACAATCTGTCGTGCCAATAGTTACTATGCGTGCTAACTGGAGATTGCCTAAATCGGGATGCCAAAAGGCTATGGGTAAAGACTCTGAATACCCGACATGGCAACGGAGCTTCCGTAGTAGTCTGAGCAAGGGAAAGCTTTGTACATGGCGAAGGGAAGCAGTTGGTAATTTTAATACAAACAACGGATAATGTGAGAGACATTATGAGAAATCCAAAGCAAGTATTAAACAATTTATGTGAACACAGCAAAGTTTCGGGCTACAGGTTCGAAAGGCTGTATCGAAATCTATTCAATGAACAGATGTTTTATGTTGCTTATCAACGTATTTACACTAAGCAAGGCAATATGACACCTGGCACTGACGGCAAGACCATTGACCAAATGAGCATTCAAAGAATAGAATCTCTTATAGCAAGTCTCAAAAACGAGACATATCAACCTAATCCGGCAAAGAGGGTATATATTCCCAAGAAGAACGGTAAAATGCGTCCGTTGGGCATACCCTCCTTTGAAGACAAACTTGTACAGGAGGTGGTAAGAATGATACTTGAAGCCATATATGAAGGGTATTTTGAATACACCTCACATGGGTTTAGACCTTTCAAAAGCTGCCACACCGCACTATCAAGCATTCAGAAAAGGTTTGTCGGAGCTAAATGGTTCATCGAGGGAGACATTAAAGGATTCTTCGACAACATAGACCATAGCGTACTGATAAGCATACTTGAAGAAAGAATAAACGATGTTCGCTTTATTCGCTTGATTAGAAAGTTCCTTAAAGCCGGATATGTAGAACACTGGCAGTTCAATCATACTTATTCGGGAACACCTCAAGGTGGAATCATCAGTCCAATACTGGCGAATATCTATCTTGACAAGTTTGATAAGTTCATGAACGAGTATGCCAAGAGGTTCGACAAGGGTAACAAGAGACGGGTAAATCCAGCCTACAACCGTATTTGCAACAAAAGAAACTCGCTGAAACGTAAACTGAACGCCGAAACTGACGTGGAGAAAAGGAAAATCCTTATCTCGCAAATCAGAAACATGCGTACAGAAATGCAACAACTCCCGTATGGGAATGACATGGATGAACAGTACAGACGACTAAAATACGTGAGATATGCTGACGACTTCCTTATAGGGGTTATCGGCAGTAAAGCTGACTGTGAAGCGATAAAGGCAGACCTCAAAAAGTACATGCAAGAACAACTAAAACTTGAGCTGTCTGAGGAAAAGACCTTAATCACAAACGCACAGGACAAGGCAAAATTTCTCGGATATGAAATTTATGTACAACGTTCCGAAAGCAAGGTAAAGAATAGCCTCGGTAGAACGAATCGAATGTTCAACGGAAATGTAAGGCTACATGTCCCTACTGAAATTGCAAGGGAGAAACTGCTCGCTATGAATGCTATGGCAATAAAACAAGTCAATGGCAAAGAAATATGGTGGGCTGAATCCAGAGGTTTCCTAACAAGCATGAAAGAGGAGGATATCATAGCCAGATACAACCTTGAAATAAGAGGGTTCTATAACTACTATTCGATAGCCAATAACATCTCAGCTGTCGGAGGTACTTTCGGAGGTATCATGAAACGCAGTTGCATTAAAACTCTTGCACACAAACATAACAGTACCATGCGTAAAGAATGGAAACGTTATCGTGAAGGACAGGACTTTGTTGTCCGATATATGGACAACAAGGGTCAAGAAAAGTGCAGGGTATTGTACAATGAGGGGTTCAGAAGAAAAACTGTCAATGATTTTGCAGAATGTGACCACATGCCGAATACATATTTTCTGCCGCAGGCATCGCTTGTAGAAAGGCTAAATAACTGTGTGTGCGAACTTTGCGGAAATAAAGCGCCACTGATAATGCACCATGTCAGAACACTCTGTAAACTGAAAGCAGATACGGAGTGGAATAGATTGATGCTGAAGAGAGGACGCAAGACATTGGCAGTATGCGAAAAATGCAATACACTGATTCAAAGCTATGTTTAACAGAAAATTGACATTACCAACGGAAAGCCGAATACATGGAGACATGTACGTTCGGTTTGGAGGCAGGTATGGGGAAACCTATCGCCGAAAGACGACAAGGCGTCCCATACCGAGCCTACTCATGTTTCACTGCGAAAAAGAGGGATACAATATACCGAGGTTCTGCACCTTTGATTGTGTACAGCGACTGAACAAGCCGGGCAAGGACGGTGAAGAATTGCCGCGGGTTTCGGTACAGAAAGGCGAGAAATCGTTTCCTGTCATGCTGACCACCTTCACCTGCATCCACAAGGAAACCAAGGAAAAGATCAAATATGATGAGTACAAGAGTCTGTCAAATGATGAGAAGGAACAGTATAACGTGTACCCCAAAATGCAGGTTTTCCGCGTGTTTAACGTCGCTCAGACAAATCTGAAAGAAGCTCGTCCAGAACTGTGGGAAAAGCTGGAACAGGAAAACGGACGCCCATTTGTTCATGAAGGCGAAATGTTCAGCTTTGAACCGGCTGACAGAATGATACGTGACAACCTGTGGATCTGCCCCATCAATGTGAGACATCAGGATGATGCTTACTATTCAATAAGCAAGAACGAAATCACCGTTCCGGAGAAAGTGCAGTTCAAGAGCGGAGAATCATTTTATGGAACCCTGTTCCATGAAATGGGACATTCGACAGGCGCAGAAGGCGTACTAGACCGTTTTAAGCCGACCGCATTCGGTTCAAAGGAGTACAGCGACGAGGAGCTTGTGGCTGAGTTATGCGGAGCACTGACAGCCCAACGATACGGCATTACAAAGCATATCAAGGAAGACAGCTGTCCGTACCTGAAATCGTGGCTGGATAACCTGAAGGAGTCCCCCCAGTACATTAAGACTGTGCTAATGGATGTAAAGAAAGCATCATCCATGATTACGCAGAAAATAGACCAGATTGCCAGAGATATAGAAATAGAAAAGGCGGAAAAGCAGGAACAGACAGAAGCACCAAAAGAAAAGATGTATTACGCATCTGTAGCCTATCTGCAAATGGCGGATGATACCAAGCAATTGGAAGAACTGAAGGACAAGGGGGACTATAACGGTCTGCTAACCCTTGCAAAAGAATATTATGACGGTAACGGCATGGATGAACAGTACACTTACTCATCACCATTACAGAATCGTGGAGATGACCTGCTGATTGAAGACCAGAACTTCGCCGTGGTGTATAACGGAAGCGTAGGTGGAACCTATGACATTATGCTGAAATATACGGAAGAAGAAGTACGTGACCATATCCGCAGATATGGAATAGGCAGAGCCAGCAATGACGTAAAGGAGGTGGCAAAAGCTATGGTAGCAGAACAATTTGCGGAAATATCACAAAAGAATATTCCGGCCTTTGAGATGCCCAATGGCGAAGTGCTGTATATCAACTATAACAGGGAAAAAGACACATTGGACGTAGGCTCTGCAACCAATTCGGGACTGGCAGTGCAGCACAGCTTCGAGTATAACCATGATAAGGCGCTGGATGACAACCTGACGGAAGTGAATGAAAAGCTGGAAAGTATGGAAGAATACCAAGAAGAGGAAGAAATGGAACGAAGCGGATTCAGAAGGTAAAACAGAGGGGCGAAACAGAGGGACGGGAGTGCCTTCCCGTCCTCTCTGTCTTTCACCCCTGCTCCTGTTCAAAATATTTCCGATAATCCATTTCGTCGATTGTGAGTTCTCTCATTTCCCAATCATATTCCACATCCGGCATACCGGAATATGGGAAGTAAACCGTATAGCCTACCTGCCCATAAGAGCAGAACAATGGAGTCACACAGATTTCACGACCGAAGTAACTCTGTTGCCTACAGTACTTACGCCAATCAAAACGTCCAGCAATAATGTTTTTGCAAAGCCTACTAAGATATTTGTCTTCCTTTGTCATCACGTACTTCTTTTTTGGAACGAGCAGCAAATCGTCGGGACTTTCCGAAAGCCAATAGCAATCGTGGTCGATATATACGCACCGGGATCTGCCATTATCGGGCTTGTCAAAAGCAAGCACCTCATAAGGCCCGTACACAAGACCGGCATCGTTTGTAAAGATGACCCTATCACCGACTTTCATTTTACTGTCCGTTTTCATTACCTTTGAAAGCCTGTCATAAAACACCTTACCGTCTGCCTCACGCTCGGCCTTCCAACGTAAGAATGTTTCCTTGTAACTCCTGCCTGAATTTATCGGGGACAGTTCCGTCGGATAAACCTCCGCTTCAGAACCTGATGCTGAAATAAGAATTATACTATCGTCCTCTATAACTTCCGGCACAGAAACTACTTGATACACACCGTCAGAGAGTCCATTGTCAGGGTCGTGCCAAAACAAGACATTTCCTTCCTTGATAAAATCATATTTTCCCATAATCAAATATTTATTAAGTTTATTTATTTCCCTTATCTTGAGCCTTTAGACTCGCCGAAAGGTTGATTTTTACGTGCGAACATCACGGCGGAAAGAAGGATGAAAAACAAGGAACAGAGGATGAAATTTTATGAAAAACCGTAATCTGTGATTCCGGAAAGTTTCGGAAAAATTTGACGATGTAGCGACAGCGGTACTTGGGCAGCCATCCGTCCACCGTACATTTGCTGAGTAAAAAACAAAATGACGCGAGTTTATTGCAAAATACGGAGATTCTCCTAAAGATGTAGAAAAGGAAGAAGAGTATGAAAAAGATAAAAAGGGGAAGCAACTATAAAAGTGTACTTGCTCTAATTAAGACGCAGCCTGCCGGTAATGAATACCAGCAAGCCACCTACATGACATAAAATCAGAAATGATAATCAATAACACCACCTATATAAAGCAATGTACCAGGCTCAAGACCACAAACTTCACGCAAGAACTCGTAGGATTGCTCTGCATAAGACTGCACGCCATTCTCATCCATGTAAAACCAATAGCCAGTATCCAAAGGATTTTTAAGGAATTTCTCAAGCTGATAGACCGGGCCAATCCACTCTTGTACTTTCTCAGGTATTACGTCTTCTGCCTTTAAGCGAACTGCTTTGGCAAAGTTTTGTTTCCATTCATCTGCACCCCCCAAGTATCGTATGGTATCTTTGGACACAAACTCAAACATCCCTTTTGGCAATACTCCATTCACCAAATTTTCAATATGTAACTGACGTTCCTCCTCATCAATTTCTCCGCAATAGTCAAAAAAACTACCTGCCCCCTGCATAAGAGTATCCTCATTCAAATAACAGTCCTTTTCTACACGTTTCTGGGTAATTTGAAAAATCTTACTGTGCATAATACAAAAAAAATAAATTGTTAAACTTCATTTTTTCCCTTCCTGTAGAAGCTTTCCCGGCTTCCTTGCAGAAGGAAATTTTATATGCAACCGACAGCATTCAATGGATGGTAAAGGCAAGTAAATGGCAGACGAATTTAACGGAATACCCCAATCTGTGATTTGTGGAAGGCTGCCGACAAATTCAGAAGCAAATTAGCAGAGCGGTACTTGATGTCCGTCCCGATGCTGTAAATTTGCATCATAAAATTCAGTAGCAAGGATAGGCCGGCGACTGCGTAAAAGCATGAGCTGAATACTTATAAGCGGTAAATAAAAGAGGGAAAAAGAAAATCCGTACAGGCCAGTAATAAAAAGGGTATAAAAGCTATGTTGCCAAGAACAAAAAGCAGAGTCATGTTAGTGTCCATAACCCTGCTTCACCAATTTCTATTCTATCACTACAAATTCATCAATGTTGCAAAACGCATTCTCATTGGCATTCTCCCATTCATCAGTTAATTTTTCAATATCTTCATCAGAAGTGACTGGCTGACCGAATATCTCTTCCAACCATTTGAACATACTTGGCTTATCTTCAAAATATTCGCACTGGTACTCTTCTTCTGGAGTACAAATATCGGCACGAAATTTATCCGTAAAATACTTGCCATCCTTATCATTTGTCTGAAATACTCCCATACCTGGCTCTTCGCTCAGATAATAATAACTCAATGAAGGGAACTTTTGCTGTATCAGGTCAAAGACTTCATTACAAGGCCCCCATGCTGTTTCTGTCGAAAATTTCAAAGTGTCTCGCTCCATTTCAAGACTGCTCCAATCTCCTCTGCAATAGACTTTATTCCAATCAGCTCCAAGAGCATTTACCAGACATCCTAACCACGCTGTCCCGAATCCGTTTTCAACGGCTGGTGTTTCCATTTTTTCGAGTTCAGACATGATACCATAAAGTTTCTTAACCTCATTCTTGTCACCTTCAATGACATACGAACTGCTGCACCAATTTGGCATAATTCCAAGTTTTTTAATTGTTAAACATCTTATTTTCCCTTTACTTGAAGCTTTTCGCTCCATTTCATTGTCGGGAATGAATTTTCATGCCGAAAACAAAAGCGTGAAAGGATGGTAAGCCAAGTAAGCAGTAATGATTTTGTTGGAATACCCAAATCTTTGATTTGTGGAAGGCTGCCGGTAAAATCAGATAACTGATAGTGAAAACGGTACTTGGAATCCTTCCGTACGCTTTACCTTTGCATGGTAAAATCAAGACGGCAAGGATAAATGGTGAGACAAGGGTATATGCTACCAAAATAAAAAGACTATTTTTTAGAAAAGGCAGGACACGATGGTATATAAAAGTATCTTATCCCCATAAGATTACAAAAAAGTGGAACAGGATAATGTCATTCCTGTTCCACTCACAATATATTCAAATTTTCCTGAACTCATAAATGTGGCAAAAAGCCGAACTGCCAGTATCATACCATCGTTTATTTTGTTTTTCAACATCATCAGCAGAAGTGACGATAGTACCAAGTATATCTCCAAGCCATTTATACAGACTTTGTTCATCTAAAAAATGCCTATGCTTAAATTCTTTTTCCGGAGTATAAACATCGACACAATACTTATCCTTGAAATATTTTCCCTCCTTATCATTGGTAAGGTATTCAACCATTCCCGGTTCTTCACTCTGAAAATAATATCTGATAGAAGGATATTTTCTGCAAACAAGGTCAAAGACCTGATTACAAGGTCCCCATGCCGTTTCTGTCGTAAACCTCAATGTATTTCCTCTTTTGCTGACTGCATTCCATTCCCCACGGCAAGACACTTTTTTCCAGTCTTCTCCCAATGCATCAACAAGACAGCCAAGCCAAGTTATTCCGAAACCGTTTTCAATGGATGCTTTTTTTCTCTGTTCCAGCTTTTTCATTATTCCATAAAGTTCTTTCACTTCATCTGCGCTGCCTATCAAGACATAACTGCTACTGCACCAATTTGGCATAATTCCAAGTTTTTAATTGTTAAACATCTTTTTCCCTCTTTTTTGAAGCTCTTAGCTTGCATTGTCGGGAATGAATTTTATATGCTTAGAATATCAGCGATAAGGGATGTTCAGACATGTAAATGAAGGAATATTTTTATAGAATACCCTAATCTACGATTTGTGGAAGACTTCTGAAAAAATATGACGTAAATTAGCAAAGCGGTACATGTGGTACAGCCTGAGATGTATCTTTGCATAATAAAATCTGGCCGACAATAACGCCAAGAGAGCAAAATAAACAGCAAGATAATTAGTACGAAGTCTAAAACAGGAAATTAAATATTCAGAGTAAAATAGGATTTATCTCAGAGAAATAAGGAGGAAGAATATAATACCAGTTTAATAAAATAAGGCTCAATGCTTTTATATGGTTGAATGATGAAAATATGCTAAAATCAATATAAACCAATCCATGTAAAAAAACATTAGACAAAAAAGGACACCAATCAACAATGAGCTTCTGATCTTCTGAAATAGTCTTCAAGATGAAGCTAAAACCGACATCTGCAATACATGACCAATGTCACAAATATAATCGTAAATAAAATAAACGACTGAAAAAGTTCCTTTCAATAGATCTATATTCTCAAACACCCAGTGGGGTATATTGTATTTGGTTCATACAGTCATCCTCAAAAGTTTAATCCGTACTTTCCAATGTAGCAACACGATAAAAAAAAGAGAAACACAAATATCATATATAGGATGGATAAAAGACCCCATTTCAACTTTTCAGGTTCATTCTCAACTTCCTTTTTAATACGCTCAAAAGCTCCATTTTTACACATTGAACGGTTACGAAGCCGTTCAATAGTAAACATTCCCAATAAATAAAGAGCAAAATACAATGGCTCATATTTTATTGATAATACATTATCTACCCATTTGTCTATAAGTATTAGTATTCCAAAATACAAAAGCACATCAAAAGATGCTACAAACAACATTGCAGCATAATCTTCTCCGAGTGTTTTACCCAACCCCCATCGTCGAAATTTATAAAACTTAATATAGATATATTTCCAAACATTCATATAAATTAATATCTTTTATAACCTTGTCGGAATACTGCATTGCTGGTAGGAGCTGATGACACTCTCCTGGGTAAATATGTAGGCATAACAGGAGGTTTAACATAGGTTTTATCCCGCAAATGAACATGAGGGTTATTGGCATAAGGTGATACACACTTAGTATACCTTGGATCAAATGCTCCAGCCAAATCTAAAAACATATAAATTCCGCTAATAGCCCATCCAACCGGACCACCCCATGTAGCTATAATTCCTACGGCTATATCAGCTCCAGCTTTAATTACCCCTTGACCATCTCCCGCCTGAAAAGATTTAATACCTTGATATATAGA
The DNA here is from genome assembly GCF_900128495.1 of Bacteroides ilei. Classification (GTDB taxonomy): domain Bacteria; phylum Bacteroidota; class Bacteroidia; order Bacteroidales; family Bacteroidaceae; genus Phocaeicola; species Phocaeicola ilei. Next base: position 686,005 of record NZ_LT635801.1, on the reverse strand, counting down.
AATACCGCAACCTATCCAAAACAGTTTGCTTCCAATATTAGCATATTTTTCTGATTCAGCAATAATATTTTTTCTTGCACCGGTATATTGATTTCCAAAGAAATTCTTTTTCCCTTCAACTTTTTCCATATACCATACACCGTTTTTCCCTTTCCATTTCCCCACACCATTATTCCACTTAGCTTCAATGTAAAGGTCGTATTGTTTATAACCGGCATAAAATCCAACACCACTACTAACTTTACCTGCGACATTTAAAGAATTGTCAAAGAAAGAAGAATTATTTTCTGTAGGAATTCCATTCTCCCTCAACAGCATCGAGTTCGAAAGCAACTGTTTCATTGCTTCTTGGGCAAATAAATCCAATTCAACCTTTGTTTGCGGGTTTGTTTTGAGAGACATATTTATCGTTTTACACAAATATTGTTCTGGCGTTTCTGCATAGCTTGAACTATCAGCAGCCATACGCCATGCCGATGCCAATTGTGAATTAAGATAAGATACTAACCCTAAATTCTCGATATTATCCATAAAGCCATTGTATAAAAAGACAGCAAGCAATAATCCCTTCTCAAAAAAGGACATATTGCTTGCTGGTAAAAGAATAATTTACTCTTGCTTGTACTCACTTTCCCAAACAGCTTCTTCCGGACCGTCACCTTTGTGACCGGCAAGCTGAATGACGAAACTCTTAGCAGGGAAGAACGGTGTAATATGTATATCCAACAAGATACGGTCTTTCTGGTTCGGATCCTGTTCAATCTTCACCACCTTAAAGCGTTCGATAAGTTTGTTGGGCCCCATTACACTATCCAGGAACTTTACAATCTGAGAGCGTAAATCCGCTTCTGTACGAGTGTTCCAGTTTTCAAATGCACGACGGTTGAGGAAGTCAAACAATACTTTCGTAATATAGTCGAACACACGTACAACAGAATAAGTCTGCAAACCGAGGTTATCTCCATTGAACAAAGTTTTGGCAGAGAAAGCCATTACTTTGCTATATTCATTAACCATCGGAACAAGTCCCATCCGTTCAAGTTCAGAGATTTCACTACGCTTCAAGTCAAAACGAACACTTTCAACTTCATTGAGTCCTCCAAATTTCTTTCCGGCAACAACCTGAGACATCAATGTCCCATAGATTTTACCGGCGAGTGCTGTTGATGGCGGAACATAAAGATTCTCTTCTTCTCCTACGGAATCCTCCTTTGCACGGCCAAGCAGCCAGTTACATGTCATCACTGTATTTGACTTGAAAGCATCACCACTTGTGTGATCTGCATTAAAGAATATATCAATTACATCATCAGGAGACTCCAAGTCTTGGAAGTCTGTAATAAGGAATGCCTTGTTGTCATAAGCCATCTTAGACCATTTGTCCAAAATAGCATTAGAGCCCAAATAACCAGGCACAACAAGCAAAGAATAATTACGGCGTAAATCCAGGCGGTCAAAATTTTGTTTCAATTCTTTGTTGATATAGTCAGCAAAAACAGTATTATCCAAATCACGCAACTGTTCCATACTGGCATTAACAATTGTAACATTCTTGACCTTGTCATTTTCCGTATTTTTATAGAAATATGCAACGGAACGGTAAGCTACTTCCAAATCATGGGTACGAGCCAATGCGGCTTTCAAATTCTTATTCAACAATTCTTCGGCCTGAAGAGCAGTTTCCTTAGCCTTATCACGCATTTGCTCTGTGGTGGTATTGTTGCGGAGCAAATCTACCCATACACCTAAACGTCTGACGAGAGCTTTACGCTCAGCATCCCACTGTGCATCAGTCAAGAAAATATTTCGACGAGCCTTTCTGTTAGGGTTCATGTTTGAATACCCGTCAATAATATTTTCCAAGAATGAAAAGCCACCGAATTCTTTCAGGCGATCTATTGCGGAGGCAGAAGCGGCCTTACCTTGAGAGGTTGTTTGAACAGAAGTAGCCGTTACAGCCTGTTGTAGTTTTTGTTCATTTTCAGGTTTCATAAATCTCAATTTTAAATTTTAGACTTAGATTGAGCTTCATTAATCTCTTGCATAGAGATTTCCAGGACTTCAGCCAAAGCTTCCCTTAAAGCAGGATTTTCTATCACTTTCTGGAGAGCCTTATTAGAAGAAAGCTGTCGGGCAATCTTGATACTTTGTTCACGTTCGATATCCAGCTCGCTCAAAAACTCGCTGTTCTCCTTAATTTTGCCCGCTCCAAAGTCTCCAAGGCCTTTGAAAGTCATAACCTCCTTTACTTCGTTGCCTTCTGCATCTACATGTTCCAGTTGCACGGTAGGCTCAAAACGCCCAAACACATCTTCTATGGTCTGCAAACCGTAAACACACTCAGGCTCAGAAGGAGCATCGTCTGTCAGTTTCTGGACAATTAAAGTTCGGTTGGAAGGGATCTCGGCTATAGACTCATTCGCATCGACCTTAACTTCATTGCCGCCAATTCCGTAATTGTACATTCCCATAAATTTTTTCTTTATATGTTAATAATCCGTTTTAATTCACTCTTAAGATGCATCGGGCGCAATATACGAATTTATTTTTGTTTCATCAAATTTATATAGAAGAATCTTATGGAAAAACTTAGGGTTTTTAATAAAAAACCGTATATTTGCGAAAACCAACAATAAACATAAAAGCTAAAAGACATGAGTTATCTGAAAATACCAATAGATTTGAAGGCAGCTGTAAGCGGGAAACTCGAAAGATGTTCTTATGAAGAATCCATTGCACAGCAGATAATGTTGCTGATTGTTTCACGTTATGGAGAGGTAATTGGTAAAGAAAGTTATGGCTCTGTAATATGGGAACTGGAATTCAGTCAATTGGTAAAAATCAGCGATTGGGAGAATAAAGTTCAGGAGTCTTTGTTACAAGCCATAACGACGTATGAACAGCGCTTGAAAGAGGTAACCGTAAATGTGGTTTTATCCGAGATTGACGATGAGAATAAAAAAGATACTCATGTACGCAGAAAAGCTCAAATAACAGTGAGAGGAAACATAAGTTCAACGGACCAACCGTTCTATTTCAGCACGCTTGTTTATATAAGTCCGTTATCACAATAATAAAATAGTAAAGACTATGCCAGACAAAAGACATATTGAAATAAAGGAAAGAATTCTGAGATTCGCTATGGAACTATGGGGTATCAATGACTCACGCAACATGGATCCCGTAGTCGATTTGTTATTGGATGTCTTCGCATACGAAACGGCCCGTCTGCATCAGGAAATAAAAGCGTCGGACTCCCGTTTGCTCCATCAGTTGTCACGTATACTTATAGACAACAAATGGGCCTTGCCTATTCCGGCCCACGCATTAATGTCTGTAACCCCCAATAATAATGAAACCTGCATACTAAATGCGGAAGACCACTTCTATACTGAGAAATTCATTTTCGGCAAAGAAAGTGTACAAGTATTCTTTACTCCTCTCTTCAATTATCCTCTGGTGAATGGCCGGCTCCGTTTCGTTGCCCACGGTGATACCATCAAAACCTTTTCTGAGAGGAGTACTGCTTCCAATGTATTCCTCAGCCGTAAAGATCAGATAGAATCATATGTTGTCTGGCTCGGTATCGATATAGACGAAGAACATTTGGCAGAAACACAGGAAATGACACTTTGCCTGATTCCTGACGACACGTCCTTTGTCCCCTTCTTGCAAATGGCCCAATTTTATGATTGCAACGGGAAAAAGATGCCATCCCAATCTGGTCTTACTGTGGAGGATCCGTTCAATAACGCTCACTATTTTGAGGAAATAAAAGACTTCTACAACGATTATTTTATTAAAATAAATCTAACAGGAGCAGACAAATCACTCAAAGCATTACCACAAATTATACCTCAGACCAATCAGGAGAATCAGGATATAGACATAAAGAACGGATACTTTTGGATAAAACTCCGTTTACCTGAAGTCTTCAATTCACAAGATTCCCTTGACTCACTGAACATATATCTGAACACATACCCTGTAGTAAACAGAAAGCTGGTTTATAAACAGCATAATTTTGCGACCAACGGGCGTTACATTCCTCTTCCATGTCCAAAAGGAGCCTATTTCCTTAATATCCGCTCCATTTGTGACAATACAGGAAAGGAGTACCCCAACCGATTGCAGCAGTATGACGAAAATCCGACAGGTGTTTTTGATTTGTACTTCGGAGACCTGGAACGCTTTGATTCGGACAGTGCCATTGATCTGATCAGCCAGATTCTACAAAGAATCAGAGAAGACGGAAATGCCTTTTCCGCATTAAATCCAGATTTGCTGACAGCGCAACTGAAAGAGCTGTTCACAAAACTTTCCGAGATTGAAAAGACTGTAGAAAACGTAAGCAGGGATGAAAAAAGGCAACGTATTTTCGCTCTGACGGTACCAGCCCCCAATGCTACGAGTGCGGAAGTAAAATTCTGGATCACTTCAGGACGACTGGCCAACGGACTTGATGAAAGGGCATTTATCCAACAGTTCAACATGGAAAAATATGATGCTACAAGTCTTGTTTTCAGAACTCCCGTTCAAGGCGGAATCGTGCATACAGAAGAATCCAATCTGGTACACAGCCTGAGATACGGACTTGTCAGCAGAGACAGAATCGTATCAAAGCAGGATATATATAACTATATTTACCACAAGATAGGAAACAATGTAGAGAATATACAGATTAAGGACGGTGTAGCCATTTCTCCGGAAAGGAAAAAAGGGTTTGTCCGCATAGTTCAAGTTGAAATAAAATTAAAACAAAATATAGGAGACTTCTTGGATCTGTCCGTTTTCGCTCATTTTCTTGAAAAGGATCTGACTGAAAAGTCCGTATGCAATTCATCTTATAAAATTGTATTCTTATGACAAACAACGACTACAGCCCCAGTCTGGTTTCTGCCATAAAATTAGCCCAATCAATGGCCCGGCAGGAACGACAAAGTACATACGGTGTTCCACATCTGGTGTTAGCCATGCTGACAGAAAGTACAGGCCTTAAGGAGATCCTGCAATCCATGCAAAAGGACGTTGCCTATCTGATGGACTGGTTTGACACGCGTAAAGAAATGTACACATCGTCGGAAAGCGACTCAGACGAAATATGCGCGGATGATGAACTGTCCAAAGTACTGGATGAAGCAGAACGCTCCAAAATAAAGCTGGGAAGTGACCACATAGACGCCCTCTGTGTATTTACAGCCATATCCAGAGAAGGTGTCATCTATTCGCACCAGCAAATAGAATTACTTGGAGTAAGTGAAGAGGATATTCTAAAATATTATGACGCCCTTGCACCGGCCTATTCCTTTCAAGGAGAAGAAAACCAGATATTGGCCTCGTTTCCATACGCTGAGAATCTGAAAACAGAAGCGACCATCAAAAACGGAAGTATAGTGGTAGGCAGAGACAAGGAAATCAGAACCATGCTTGAATGTCTGGAACGCTCAGAAAATAAAGCCATAATGATAATAGGCGATTCAGGTATAGGCAAAACATCCATAATCAATGCTTTTGTCAAAGAAATCTGTTATAATAAAGACGAAATGCTGCAACAAGTTTCTGTTGTAGGAATGGACACAGCCAAATTATTGGCCGGAACATCATCAGAAAATGAGATATCCCAAAAGACTGTGGCCCTGATACATAAACTGAAACAAATTGAGCAAGTAGTTCTTGTGATAGATGACCTTCATGTGTTACTGGAAAACGGGAATACAGGTAAATCAACTACTCTGATAAATATTCTCAATGCCCAGATTGGTGAAGGAGCCTGCAATCTCATATTTACCATTACAAAAGATGCATACCGCAAACACATAGAAAAGCAATCTATAGAAAGCAAACTGGTTATCATAAATGCGGAAGAGCTGGATTATTCCACTCTATTATGTGCCTTGCACCTGCACAAAAAGGAAATAGAAAGCCATTACGGTCTTGAAATTTCTGATGACTGCATTCCAAATGTAATACAATTATCACGCCGATATTTCAAGGAACGCAGTCTTCCATCTGCAGCAATTGATCTTTTGGACAGAACTTCTGCCGCAGTCCGTCTGTGCAACAAAAATGCAAGAAATACAATAGAAAATATCCGGGCAGAATTCGAACGCCTGCAGGAGAATGCAGAAGGTACAATTCAGAATTCCGATTTGCAATTACTTTACCGGATGATTTTCAACAAAATAGGTTCAGTTATAACATCGAAACTTTCAGATACCTACACATGGAATGATGAAGACAAATATGAGGTAAAACTCCAATGGATTAATAAAATCCTGACAGAGCTGGAAAATCTATCACTCCGCACCATAGGAACCGTAACCGCAGCGGAAATTGAAGCAATCGTGGCCGAATGTACCAATATTCCTATAGGAAAAATACAGGCAAGGGAGAAAGACCGACTTCTCGGTATAGAATCAAAGCTTAGGGAAAGAGTCAAAGGTCAGGACAAAGCGATTACTACCTTGTCTGATGCCATAATCGAATCACGAAGTGGATTGAGTGACCCCAAAAAGCCCATAGGCTCCTTCTTTTTCCTTGGACCTACCGGAACAGGTAAAACTGAGCTGACCAAATCATTGGCAGAACTGCTGTTTGACAATGAATCTGCCATGATCAGGTTTGATATGTCCGAATTCAAGGAAGAGCATTCAGCTGCCCTGCTTTATGGAGCACCTCCGGGATATGTCGGCTACGAAGAAGGTGGTCTGCTGGTGACACAAATCAGACAAAAGCCTTACTCTGTAGTCCTTTTTGATGAAATCGAAAAAGCACATTCCAGCGTATATGATGTATTTCTTCAAATGATGGATGAAGGTAAGATACATGACAAACTGGGTAGAGAAGGTGATTTTTCCAACTCGATAATCATTTTCACATCCAACATTGGAAGTCAATGGATTGTGGATCAGATACAGGCCGGCCATACCCCAACATCTGCAAAACTTATAGAGGTTATGGCCCAATACTTCAGGCCTGAATTTCTTGGGCGACTGACAGAGGTGGTACCATTTTCCCCTATAAATGAGAATGTGGCCAAAGAAATCTTCTTATTGCATTTTTCAAGATTGAAAAAGCAGTTACTTGAACAAAAGAACATCAATCTTGAGCTGACGGAAGAAGCACTTCAGTACCTCTCACAAAAAGGATTCTCACCAAAATACGGTGCACGCCCTATAGCAGGAGTAATAAGAACGTATATTAAAAAAACGGTATCAAGACTTATCGTTTCGGAACAGATCAAACCAGGTGACAATATTGTAGTCAATTTAAGAAATAACGAACTTGTATGGGAACTCCAATAGACAGGAAAGAAAAAATAAGCGAACTGAAACGCAGCAGTGCAAACAATTACATTGCCGAAGTCTTTTTTGAGGAATTGCAGTTCATCCTCAAAGAAGACCTGCTGGATTCTCTCATGATAATTTGTCACGGGATGAATCCGCGTGTCCACTCCAAAGACATTATGAGCGCTTCATTACGTTATTTCTCTACGTCAAATTCATACAAGGAATTTGTAGCCCTGCATCTAGCAAGGAACAGTATGTATCACCAGCTTCCGGAACTCCTGTTCCATCCTCTCGTCATAAGCACACCGGGAATGAGCAACAAGGAAATTGTGGATGCGATACGTGCCAACAAAAAAAAGGAGAAGGAGCTGATTTCTTTTTTTATTCCATTCGATACAGCCTTCTTCAAGGAACGTGTCAAAATCATCGACCGTGATTTGAATTTCTTTTCAAATCCAACAATGCGTGAAAATCTGAACCACCTTGTAGAAACGATGCTGGGCATACCATTGGATATCACCAGCCATCAAAAGTACAAATTGTTCCTTTTTCTTTGCCAATCGGATGGATACATGGAGAATCTCCCGGCCATTGAAAGGATGTTTTCTGTTGTTCTTGACCTTGAAGTCAGGCTCAGATATATACCGCATGTGATTTCCGTTTCACAATATTCGCCTATCAATGAAGGTATTCTGGGAGAAAATCTTGGATTGAACGGAGATGTAGAATGTGAAGGCGACGATATGGAAGCGACCATAGTCTTCGGACAGTCAGATAATTCAGATGACTACAACAGGCAATCACGTATCGACACTATTGTGACAGAGATATTGAGCTTCTTTATACTTTCATTCAGAGAAATACACATAAAACACCTGATACAGGGACGTACCGACTGTATTCTGGGAGAAAACCGTTTGGGATATGATATGAATCTATAAACAACAGATAAAAAAGTTAGAATATGGAAATGTTATTATCTTTTTTCTTGAAATACCTGTTAGCACCGCTGCTCGTAACGGTCATGCTGTTTTTCCTGAACGGCATGAAAAATCTGAAACGGAAGCTGAGTATGAAAAAAGCCATTATCTTCATACTTGTTTCAGCTTTGATAATTGCCCTTCCCTGCCTGTTGGGACTTCTCAGAAATGAATTCGTATGGGGCGGACTTCTTCTGACAATCCTATGCTACATCGGGCTGGGCTTTATCTTCTGGAAGTACACAGAATCAGATTCTTTCAAAGCAGTCGGACTTGGAGAATCCACCGGAGGAACAATACTGCTGCTTTCTGTTTCCGGCATACTCGGAGGATGGATATATTACCTTATATTTGAGAGGATAAGCAATCTTCCGTATGCCATTTGGGGAGCACTGAATGTACTATGGTTCATTGTACCATACATGATTATGCTGGGCAGAAAACTGTTTCTGCTTATACCGCCTCCCATCTATGCTCCGTGGGAACTGGAATTCGGGACTTTCGACCGTAACTATTGGGACAATATTGACAGCTTTGAGTTCAAGTCCGTAAAAGTAAAAATCAACCGAAAGATAGGTGACAAGAATTACGTTTCGCTGGTTGTAAAGCTGCCGGACGGCATTTCTCTGGGTAATTGGTTCAACTGGTTTATAGAAGACCAAAACCGCAGATTTCCGCAGAACCGAATCGAAACAGGAAAAGACGGTTACAAGGTCGGATGGACTTTCTATACAACAAAATGGTTCAGTTATCCGCTGCTGATACGGATTCTTGATCCCCACAAGGACAGTAAGCAGAACAAAATCAGGAACAATCGACCTATATATATCAGAAGAGTAAAATTAACTTCAACAAAAGAGTAAGCATATGAAGATAGAACATTTACCGATCAATTGGGTCAACGGAGTAAAGTTGACAAAGGATCATTTCTTCGGGAATTATTATAACATGATAGAATCTCTATATGGAAGTATCGAGGGCCAACTGACTGACTACAACTATGGAATCGGGAAAGCACTTGACAACTCAAATGACAATATAGAATTCGATATAACCGGAGAATCCCTTGATACCCTGTGTGTACGCCTGAAGAAATGTAACGGACTGACGAGAGGCGGTATTCCAATCATCTTCTATGAAGGGCTATATGGAGATTACGTGCCTACAGCTACATTGCCAGACAGCAATCCACTCTCTATAGAGGACAATGTGTTCCTCATTCTTGTATCAATAAACCCTTATGAAATGATACCCATAGGCGAGCCAGATCCGGATGTTGTACCCTTACATCATCCTCATGTACTGCCAGGCATAAAAATGCATATTATACCCAAAAACCAAACGAACAAGGCATTCTACAGCAAAAACTTTCTGATAATCGGAGAAATAAAATCCCATGGAAACGCATTTGCAGTAAATCGCCAGTATATACCGCCATTGCAGAAATCTGTCTATCATGACGGTTTGAAATCATTCATAAACCAACTGACACACATTCTGCACAACATACGGGAGGATATAAGGACTATATACAGCCGTAACCTGTCAGACAAGCGCAGGGATGCTCTGGCCAACAATACGTTTGTCCTGTGCAATGCTTTCAGCAGTTTTTATAACAGCCATATCTTCTTTATAGAACAGATAGCTCAAGAACAGCCTCCTATTTTTCTTATCCAGGCCGTCAATGAATTGGCCAACGGGCTTGTTTCCGCATTACAGACCTTGTCTGAAACCATGCGTGAGGAGCTGCTGCAATATTACTACGAGTGGACCAATATTACTCCATCAGACTTTATGCACAGCATTGAAAAAGTCGCCGGTATTACATACGAGCATACGGATATCAGTTCTTCACTGCATACTTTAGGCGCATTTCTTTCTCTTCTGGAACGGATGTTTCACAAAATGGGAGAACTTGAATATATCGGCCTAGTGAGAGAAAATATTGTAGTCGGAGAAGAGAGCACTGCTTCCCCCCAAGAAGAGAAGAAAAAGAAATGGTCTTTCATGTAATTAAAAAACTGAATTATGGAAGCAATGAACATAGAAGAGCGCAAAAGCGCCAAGTGGAAATTCTCCATCATATTCGTCGTCACCTTACTGGTCATTGCCTTATGCGGCAGCATCTCGATTGTGACAGCCCAGAGAGGAATCGCACTTCTTGAAAACAAAAAGTCGGAATACGACGAAGTGTTCAAGAAACAGGCTGAACTCAATTTCCAGATTGAAGAACTGTTCCGTGAACTGAACAGTCTGAAAACCAAGAAGCGAAATGCGAGCGAACACAAGCATTTGCAAAATCTGATAACCAAGAAGCGCCAGCTGATGGAGAATGAGATAACCAGCTTCGCATCCAACAAGCAGAACTATGAGGTATACAAGGTAATGCTCGACCAGATAAAAGAGATACAGGTTACCATGGATAACCTTGACCGTGAAGCTAAAAAAAGAGAATCCAATATTGAGCAATTGGAGAAATGCAGGAATAAGTATCAGGAATTAACAAAAGAAAAATTGCAGAAACCATGACAAAAGATGAAAATATATGGGGTAATGTACGCTTTGCGATATTGCTGGTGTTTACCGTAGTGCTGACCTTTATCATCCTATGCAAGTATGTGTTTGATGTTCCAATGAAAGAAAGCTCGGAGCTGATCAAGGACATCAACCACTCGGAAACCATATTTACCGAACAAAAGGAACATGCAAAAAAATCTTCGGTAATATGGAATCAAATCGATTCATTGGATTTCAACGCATACCAGGTACAGCGTATGGATGAAATAAAGGGAAAAATATATGGCCTTCAGGAAATCTACACCAAAAACGGAATGAATTCGAGATTCATGTTCGGTGCACTGACTTCCAAAACATTAAGATTCCACTTCGACATACAGGAAGAACTGAGTGCACTGAAACACAACAATGAGCTAATAGAAAAAGACCTGGAAGAATGTAAAGCTAATCTATAAGCGATATGGATAACAAGAGAAAAATTATCATCACCGCCCTTGGTATACTTGCCATAGGAGGTATAATCATCATCCTGTTGTTGCCCTCTAAATCTCAATTGAGCAACATCGACTTTTATGTATTTGATTCCAATGACAATTATCATTACGAAGTGAATGAGAAGCTGGAATTCATGATAAACGATACAGCTGCCGTAAAAGGAAGGAAACTGCTGTGGCAGATGGGAAACGGTGATGCAATAAGCGACAAAAGCAATATGAAATACAGCTATGAATCTCCGGGTAAATATCTGGTAACACTGAAAATAGACAACAGCTACACTATCAACAAATACATAAAAGTAATATCCGGAACTGAACGTGCAGCCATTGATTCTGTTCCGCATATTTATGGCGTAACTGAAGGCTATCAGGGGGAAGAGCTCGTCTTTGCGGCAGAGGGATATGGCATGAATTCCTGGCAATGGGAATTTGGAGAGAGCGGTACTGTTGATGCATACGACCAGCAGGTGGTATATACCTATGAGAATCCGGGAGAATATACTGTAAAACTGCAAACGAATACAACGCAGTACCCTGTAAAACATCACATAACAATCCTGCCACGCTTTGAAAAAGCAGAAGAAATAGTAACAGTGGATTCACTCGTACTGGCACAGAACGACATTCGCCAACATTTGCAAGCCATTGCAGATGCACGTGTTTCACAGCACTCTGTCTATTACGAACACTATAACTACATACGGAACAAATACTTCTGTATCCCTGCTGACAGGGTCGCAGTCGTGGTAAACGGAGACAAATACAATGACTTTACCGGTTACTGCCAAGGGCTTCATTTCCTCGAAAGCAATACCAAACGACGCGTCCGCATTGATGAAGTGCTTATCGACAAACTTCATTGTGTATCAACTATCCAAATAACCCAAAGTTACACAGAGAGATGAAACAGAAATACTACAAATCCATAGCCATATTATTTCTGGTGTGGGCCGGATGCAGTATGCCCGTACACGTATCCGGGCAAGTATCTGCATGGAACAGAACCAGAACAACAGGGAAAAACATATTCAATTATCTGCCGGATGCAGGGAAAAATCCTGCAGTCAAAAAAGACAGAAGCAATCTGATTGTCTACTCCGACAGAAATGGCAATCAGGCATACGAGGATGCTTATTTCCAGCGTAAAAGAGGAAAGCAAGAAATTGGCGTCCCATACTACATCATTGATGAGGAAAACGGGAACTACAGTCTTGTCCGTGCCGATCAGGACATTATAGGCAAGCCCAAGGTCTTTTACAGTTTCCTGTTATCCAAGAAAAGGCATTTCAAAGATCCTTCAAAGGTCGAATATGCCGGATGGATTCCTGCGGACAATATACTGATGTTTGACCATGCCTACATTGATAAAGAAAACAACCAGCCTGTAAAATTCCGTGTAGGACTGACGATGCCGAACCGATTGCTCGACATGGGAAGATATTTCAGAGGAGACACATTGTGTGTTTTCGGCGAGCCCCTCCTGAAAAACAAGATGGAAGGCGGCCTGTTAAGCGGACAAATCGTCTATGCCTATAAGTACGACAAAAGCAAACGATCTGTCCTGGTATCAGATTGTCCCACTCTGGACGATGATTCCCGAAAAGTATTCGGATGGGTACCTTCTGACCTGATTGCAGAAGTCGGCCAGAACAGGTCGTTCCTGCTGAGCAATGCGCACTATACCGATTCAATTCCCGCACTGACCCAAACGCATGATACCCTTCAGATACAGGAAGCCAGCCTACAATCAAGGATACTGTTTGACTATGCAGGGAATGTCCGACAATCCGGCTTGTCGGAATCCGGACACACGGATATCAATATTCCCGTTCTGGTATGGAACAGTAGATGGAACAATCTGATAAACATCAAAGGAGGAAATATCCATTCTTCTGATATCAGACGTATGGAAAAAGAAAATAATCTGGTAAACATCCATTTCCTTTATTTCGAGCATGAGCAGCAACGTGCGAATATGCTTTGCAATACCCTGCAAAACATGAAAATGAAATTATCTCCGGATGTGCAATACAGATTCACCGCCACATGTATATCCAATACCGGCAACCGTTACTCTCAAGTACTTTCCGATTTTTCCAAATGGATCGATTTCATTACGACTGACAGCATTCAATTTTCAACATCACGCGAAAATTCAGGACTGAACAGCGCTTTAAGCAGAATAATGAATACGATAAACGGAAATGTCTTTGACAAGAATCTGTTCATCATATTAGGAAGCAATCAAAACCTGAAAATAAATGAGAGCCTGATTGCCAGAGCGGGACAAAAATCAGCCAGTTTTCTGTTTGTACAGACAAACCGCTCCTATGACACACCATATCAAGACTTTGTCCTACAAGCCAAATCTACACTGGATGAGCTGTCACGACAATATGTGAACCATATAGCCAACTATATTGTAGATGACAAGCTGATCAAGCCAGAACTCTTCAGGAATCTGGAAACAGACGAGGCAAATATCTTTTTGTTTGACGTACCATCCAAGAGCCTTTCAGCAGGAGGTATCATATTCCCAAAAGGAAGAGGTATCCTGCACAATACAGCATTGGAACTTGCACTGGACTCTATCAATATGAATATCCAGACGACAAATGCAACACTGCTAGAATCCTTGCAATATCATGAAAGCAAACTGGGAACATTAAGAAGCCGTCCGACAGATGATCTAAAAGAAATTGTCAGAAAAGTATATAAAAATGATACCATACGAATGGAAAGAATAAGCCGTAACAGCGTAACAGACACTTATTTCACAAAACTTTCCATACCAGATTCATCACTTTGGAAATATAAGGAAGGATATGTCTTCAGTGAAAAGGAACTTGAAAACCTATTGCAGAACTATCGTGGATTACTCCCTGAATTTGCAGACAGCATACAAAAAAAGGAATTCCGTATATTGCGAAGAATATATCCTAAATTCCGCAGCATTTTAGTTTAACTTATTTTATAAGTACCTGAGCAACAAAAAGTTGCTCAGGATTTTGCCATGTCAGATTTTTCACCTATCTTAGTGTTGCAAATCAAAATATGTATCAAACCCGACAGACATGGCAAAGGTAGCAATAAAATCTGAGAAACTCTCTCCTTTTGGAGGAATTTTTTCAATAATGGAGCAATTTGACTCCAATCTCTCATCTGTAATCGACTCAACCCTCGGTATGAGATGTAGGCTGTATGGTTATCAATACAGCGAAATCATCCGTTCGCTTATGAGCGTTTATTTCTGTGGCGGCTCATGCATAGAGGATGTCACCACTCATCTGATGTATCACCTCTCGCTTCATCCGACACTTCGCACATGCAGTGCCGACACGATTCTCAGAGCCATAAAGGAACTGACCCAGGATAACATTTCCTACACATCCGACACTGGCAAGACCTACGACTTAAACACGGCAGACATGCTGAATACACTGCTCCTCAATTGCCTATTGTCCACAGGGCAGCTGAAAGATGGCGAGGGGTATGACGTTGACTTCGACCACCAGTTCATAGAGGCTGAGAAGTTTGATGCGAAACCCACATACAAGAAGTTTCTCGGATACCGTCCTGGCGTGGCGGTTATTGGCGACTTGATTGTCGGCATTGAGAACAGCGACGGCAACACAAATGTCCGTTTCCACCAGAAGGACACGCTGAAGAGGTTCTTTGAAAGGTTTGAAAAGAACAAGCTTATGATCAACCGTTTCAGAGCTGATTGCGGCTCGTGTTCTGAAGAGATAGTGGAAGAGATTGCTAAACACTGCAAGACCTTCTATATCCGTGCCAACCGATGCAGTTCGCTCTACAATGACATCTTTGCCCTCAGAGGTTGGAAGAAAGTGGAATTGGGCGGCATTGAGTTTGAGCTGGCCTCCATTCTCATCGAGAAATGGAAAGGGAAGGCATACCGTCTTGTGATTCAAAGACAGAAGCGGATAGACGGCGAACTCGACCTGTGGGAAGGAGAATACACCTACCGCTGCATCCTTACAAATGACTACGAGTCTTCCGAGAAAGAGATTGTCGAATTCTATAACCTCCGTGGAGGGAAGGAACGCATCTTCGATGACATGAATAACGGATTCGGCTGGAACAGGCTTCCAAAATCCTTCATGGGAGAAAACACGGTGTTTCTTCTGCTTACGGCACTCATACGCAACTTCTATAAATTCATCATGGCGAGGCTTGACGTGAAGAGGTTCGGACTCAAAGCAACAAGCCGCATCAAGGCGTTTGTCTTCAAGTTCATCTCTGTGCCAGCCAAATGGGTCAGGACATCAAGGCAGTATGTGCTGAATATCTATTCATGCAACAACGCTTATGCTGATGTGTTCCAGAATGACTTTGGATGACACCGACAACTTATGGTCGTGATTTTGCGTATTGCCTCAAGTCGCATGGTGGGGTAAGGGGATTTAATGCGTCTTTGTGGCGATTTTTGCTGCGTTGCACCCTCTTTTGCCACAGTGTCGCTACCTTTTTGACCTCTGTGTCATCTTATGAGGGCGGTTGCGGATTTGAGGTATATAGGAAACAAAGAAGCGGTATAAACCGGTCATTCCATCGCAAGCTTCTGAAAAGAAATGCGGTAATATCAGACCTGTTTTATTACCGTACAGGGATTCCAGCAGAAGAAGAACTGCTTTACAACCTGAAGATCCGCAAACTGAGACAAAGAAAATGCAAGAAAAACGGCTTCCATTCCATTTATCCGGCTGTAATTAACAAGCTTAAGATACTGGAAGGAATGTATGCGGAACAGTCATTCGAAACCGTATCAATGTCGGGAGAAACATATTACTTCATTCCAAAACATTTATTACCGTAAAAGCGTATGGAACAGACCAAAGAACAATTACAGAAAGAGATCATGGAGATTCTCTATGCAAAATCTCTTGTCAAGCCCGTTTGGGTAACCTGCTCAGAAGTATACTGGAACATCCAGAATATCAAAGTTACGGAACGCAGTGTACGTGAAGCCTTGGACTGGCTGGTAAAAAATGAGGTGGTCCTATATCAAGGTGACAAGTACCAAATTAACAAACGAGAGTTTATTGAGATGAGTAAAAGAAAAGCCATGGAGGAAAAGGAAATGAACCAAGATACAAGTCCACAGCCAGAGAACACAGGAATGAATGAAAGCAAGACTGAAATAAGAAACGCCAGAACAGATACAACCGCAACTGTGCGTAAAAACTACCTGTTCTATATCATTATAGCACTCATAGCTTTTCTTTTGAGCGGTATTCTTATTGGCATTCTCTGCTTCAAACATTATGCCCAAAAAGAAGATATCACCCCACCTATTATAGAGAGGCAAGACAGCCTCTCTATACAGGAAATGAAAATCAGTACCATGGGCTATATCAAGGATGAGTACACCATAAACAGAAACTTCAAGAATGTGACTCAATCGCTCAAAGGACAACAGGAAATCAATCAGGAATTGCTGGATTTAATCCGCTCCCAGCAAGAGCAGATAAGTTCATTGGTAGAATATAACAGATATCAGACACGGATTATTGAGCAGAACCAACGCGAGAACTACATTTATCTGTGGATTATCGGTATAACAATCCTGATAGCAAGTTCGCTCCTGATAGCATGGTATGGAAAACGTAACTGAAATGAATACAGGAAATGAACAATTCATATTTATGGGACACTATTAGAGATATTTGCCTCGAATAATGTTAAATAGATTAAAACAAATAATGGAAATTTGTTTTTTATAAAATAATTGATTATAATTGCGACTAACAAAGATGATGTTTTATTTTTCTTCTTCTTTTTCCGCAAATAAAACAGAAATCGTCTGGAAGAACCGGAGGAAATTTCAAAAGATCGTTTTTGAAGTTTTCTCTTTTTTTGTTTTCTGACGGAAGGCGGCAGGACTCAGAAAAGGGAAACGGAGTCATTCAAATTTATTGTTAAACTTTTAAATTCTATCAATTATGGCATCATTTAGAGCTACATTGGAATTTGCAGGAAAAGAGTATGACGTACTGCACTCTGAGTATGAATTCAGTCGTACAACAGACGCGAAGGGAAAACCATCCTCAAACATCCAGGGAGGACGTGTTTCGGTAGTTATCGAATCAACTGACGACACTGCGACCATCGAAGCCATGCTGAACAGCCAGTTCAAGCAGGTGGAAGGAAAAATCGTGTACAAGAAGATTGAAGAGGATGCTAAGATGAAGGAAATCGAGTTCAAGAACGCCTACATCGTACACTACAAGGAAACTCTTGACGTGAACAACGACGTGCCGATGACCATCGCACTCACATTCTCCGCTGAGCTTATCAATGTGGGCAACGCTGCGCTTGACAACAGATGGCCGAAAAACTAAACGCTCCGGGGTAAGACCATTAGAGTGAAGAAAGGAATTGCCGCTTGACGGTGCAAGAACCTTCAAGCGGCAATATTTATTGTTCATTGGAGTTGTGAATCATTGCAACAAA
Organism: Bacteroides ilei; assembly: GCF_900128495.1. Taxonomy (GTDB): domain Bacteria; phylum Bacteroidota; class Bacteroidia; order Bacteroidales; family Bacteroidaceae; genus Phocaeicola; species Phocaeicola ilei. Next base: position 668,248 of record NZ_LT635801.1, on the reverse strand, counting down.
AAGCATAACATTTCTCAAGTATACTGAAGGATGAATAAGGTCCTTCTATAATAAGTCATTGTGTATCATTGAAAATATAAAAGGAAAATAGTATCTTTGCATATCTTTTTCATGAAATACATTAATGAAGGGTTATAATTATGAGATTTAACATAAAAATTGATAAGACAAAGTTTGTCTTCACTCTAAAAAATATTGTCTATACTTTGTTCTGGACAATAGTTTCTTTAGTGTCTTCATTCAATCAAATCATATCGTCCATTCATAAAATAGTAAAAGGAGACTTTTCTCCCATTACCAATGAAGATTTTTATACAAAAATCATAGCTCCTCTGCTTATATGGATTATAGCATTTTTTGTTGATTTTCTCTATCAACTTTGGACTATTGGTAAAAACGAGCAATTAAATCCAACCTGGATAAAAGCATCATACTTTGCGATCTTTTCTGTTTTTGTAACATTGTTAATAAGCATTTTTTATCATTCCTGTGAGCTTCAAAAAATAGCAAGTATTACATGCTTATTCGGTTGTATCATATTATTAAAAGTTTCAGCATTATATGTGGTTAGTCCATCGTATGAAGTTGAAAAAAGATAAATTAAAGGAAATGACAGTAACTATTATAATATTGGCAATAACTGCAGCCTATATCTGCATGAATTTCATCACGAAAAAAATGACGGTGAAACATAAAATTGTATTTGCAGGCCATCCATCATCCGATGTTTCCAACATAGATATTGCACCTCTTCCCAAAAATGCCCCTAAATACAAACTAGGCATAGCCGAGGTAGATATGTCAAACTTGGAACAACTAAAAGTAGTAGGTAAATCCTTAGAACCTTTTGGCATAAAAGATGGGGCAATAGTTTTTGTTAGAAAAATAAAAATAATGGATCCAGAAAAAGAGTTGGGTAATTTAATAGGCCGTTTCATTGTATTCAAAATAGATAATGAACGAACCTTAAAAGAATATCCGTTGAAAAATATCACCGTAACTGAAGATGGATTGAAATTAAGAAAAGTTGTAAAAATAATAAACAAGAGAAATTCAAATGCCCAAAATGAAATTCTGGATTTTATAAATCAATATGATACCGACTTTCAAGAACTAGAAGCTACAGATAAAAAGAATGAAAGCGATCGATATTTGAAAAAATTTGAATTTGCAGCTTCATATTATGATACTGATGATTTCTTAATAATGTCTATTACATATAAGAATGGAGAATATAAAGACTATTCTTTCCACTCCCCAAAATGGATATACGGCATTGTTGAATATAATACAAAATAAGGGAACAAAAGCCAAGTAATAATCACTTTATTTTTCTAAGTGAGTTATTATCTGGCTTTTATTGAATATCTCTCGGCATAAAATTCCAGATATAAAATTTGGTTTTGTCTTTTCATTCACGTATATTTGCGGTTAGCAAGGATGATGTTTTATTTTTCTCCTTTTCTTCTAAATAAAACTGAAATCAGATGAAGGGCAAGGAGGAAATTTCAAAAGATCAGGCTTTGAAGTTTTCTCTTTTTGTTTTTATGTCCTGACATATTTCAGTAAGAGAATTCCGGTTGTTGAACTTTAAACATACTGTGCCATGCTGGAAGAAAAGAAAATATCAATCAGCATAGATGGAAATCCGCTGCACTCTTTTCTGCAGGTCATGCTGAAACAAGTAATCAATGACCATCACTATTTCGAGATCAGTCTTGATATAGAGGTGGGAGAAACCTATGCCACGCATTCGCTGGAACAGGCGAAAAACTGGCTGGGGAAAAAAGTAGTCATACAGATGGGTGAAAACACCTTTGTGGGAATCGCCACTCATGTTTCGCTGCACCGAGCTGACGGAAACCACGGCTGTCTGCTTCTGACCGGATATTCAAATACATTCCTTCTGGAATCGGACCAGACCTGCGCTTCGTGGCTGGACAAGACTCTGGCCAATATCGTCAGCGAAATTTGTGAGAAAGCAGGCGTAACCGCACAGGTTTCACCTGAATATACAGAGAAAATAGAGTACGAATGCCAATACAGGGAAAGCAACTTCGACTTTATCCGCAGGCTGGCCAGACAATACCATGAATGGTTGTACTACGACGGCAAGCAACTCATATTTGGCAAGCCGGCTGTACCAGCAGGCATACCGCTGATGTATGGACGTAATCTGCAAAGCCTAGATATCTCCATCCAAACCATTGCCCGCCCACTGGCTGGTCAATCCTATCATTCGCCGGACGGACAAAAGTATGAATCAACATCGCCTGATGCCCCAAAAGGTCTCGGAAATTTAGGACACGCGGCATTTCAGGCTTCCATAGGGCTGTTCAAATCACCAGCCAATCAGTCGGCCGAACCCCGTATATCCAACAAAGGGGAACTTGACAGCTATTTCCAAAAGAAACAACAAAGCGATACTGCGGCTTCACACTACATTACCAGCGAAAGCGACTGCTACAGCCTGACAGTAGGAAGTGTGGTTGACATACAAACGGCCATACAAATCGAAAACTTCAGTTTTGCAGAACAGACACTCGGCTCGTATATCATTACGGAAATCACCCATATCATAGGGTCTGGCAACAGCTATTACAATACCTTTACGGCACTGAGCGCAACTGTACCAAGCCTGCCGGCTCCGGAGGTACCTCTACCCGTGGCACAGACGCAACAGGCGGTAGTGGTAAGCAACGATGACCCCAAGAAGCAGGGACGTGTACAGGTAAAGATGAACTGGCAGTCGGGGGACATGAAGACCTCATGGATACGTGTCATGACACCGGATGCCGGAATGAGCGACAAAGTATCTACCAACAGGGGATTTGTCTTCATCCCAGAAAAGGACGACATCGTGCTGGTAGGCTTCCGGCATGATGACCCGAACCGTCCATTCGTAATGGGCAGCCTGTTCAACGGAAATACCGGTGCAGGCGGTGACAGTGGCAACAAGAAAAAGAGCCTGACTACCCGGAGCGGATGCACCATCACCATAGATGATGATGCAGGAAGTATCCTTATCACAGATCCGAGCGGTAGCAAAGTATTGCTGGGCGGTGATAAAACCATTACCATCGACTCGGAAGAGAAGATTACACTACATTCCAAAGTAATCGAAATACATGCCGATGAAAAGATAGATGCCAACGGTAAGACAGAAGCAAGCATGACAAGTGACAAAATCAAGATTGACGGGACTACGGAAACTGCAATCAAAAGTTCTACTGTAATCAAAGAAAACGCTCCTACCATCGAAGCAGAGGGAAAACAGAGCGTTGCCATCAAAGGAACTATGATTGATGTGGACGGTAAAACAATGACCAACGTGAAAGGTGGCATATTGAACTTGAATATGTAAAATAAAACAACAATACAAATCGGAGGAACAGCCTATGTTACTGGCGGACACCCACATGACAACAGTTACGGGCGTGGATGTACATACGACAACCGTGCCTCCATACAATCCCATCCATCCCTACATAGGGATAGTGATTGACCCGGCCGACTACATTCCGTTTCTCGGGACAAACGTCACCATAAACGGAATGAAAAGAGGTGTGTCCGATACGAGCGGCATGCTGCTTACCATGTCGCATATCCCACTGGTGGGAGCCTTTACGATGGCACCCGTCATCGGACATGAAAGCATGAACTTTTTCTCATCACAGAGTGTATTCTCTGACGGCAGCCGCCTGAGTCCGAAAGGATACATGGTGATGACCTGTAACGACACGGGGCTTCCGCTGTCTGCCACCATGGGAAAAAGCAAGGCAGGAAAAAAGAAGCTGAAGCCTACGCTCTTCGCGCCGACATCATTCTCCATCCCCGCCCCGACGGGAAAGCCCGTATTTGTAGGCGGCCCATATATCCCGGACATCGGAGGGGCGGCCATGGGACTGCTTTCAAGCATCGGGTTCAGTTCCGTGCTGAAGGCCGCTGTAAAAAGCGGCAGCAAGATTGGCAAGAAGATACTGACAGAATTCAACCACAAGGTACTTAAAAGCAAGGTAATGCAGAAAGTGCCAGGCACAAAGAAACTGTCCGAAAAATTCTGTAAGATGGGCTTCGAGCCGGTCGATCTGGTAAGCGGCGTGGTGGTTTACGAAGGGCTGGACTTTCGTTTTCCTTCACCGGTGCCATTGTCTTGGGAACGGTCATGGTACTCAGACTCCCACTACACGGGATGGCTGGGGCACGGTGTGCATAGTATCTATGACCGTACCATACAGGAACTGCCCGAAGATGATGCAGTGGCACTCCGCATGGAAGACGGACGGGCCGTAGCATTTCCGGCCATAGCTGAAGGCGAAGAATTCTACCTCCGTGAAGAACGAATCACCCTGAAGCATACAAAAACAGGCTACGAGGCATACAACCATGACACATGGATGACCTATGTGTTTGATATGCGCGAAGGTGACGGACAGAGTTTCCGCATGACAAAGGCGGTGAACCCGGACGGACTGGGTACCACAATAGGCTTCAGCAACGGGAAGCCGTCGGGAATGACAGATGCGGCAGGAAGGCGCATCCGTATAGAAACAGAACGACGCGGCTTCATCACCCGGCTGTCCCTTGAGACAGACAAGGGAACAGAGACACTGGTGGCTTACGGCTATGACAGGGACGGAAACATGACGGCCATCACTGACGCACTCGGACAGACCACACGCATCGTGTACGAGGGACATCTGATGACAGAAAAGACAGACCGCAACGGAGATACCTTCCGCTGGGAATATGACGGCAAGGGACGCTGCGTGCATACCTGGGGCAAGGACGGCATTCAGGAGGGACACATCGAGTACCATCCGGAAAAGGGCTACAACCTGGTGACCGATGCCACGGGTGGAGTAACCACCTACAGATACAGGCCAGACGGAATCGTCACTTCGGAAGAAGACCCTCTGGGCAACATTACCCGATATGAATATACCGAACATTCGGAGCTGTATCGCGTAACCGATCCCGAAGGACGCGTAACAGGCTACAGCTATGATCCGGAAGGCAACCTCACGGGAGTGACACATCCTGACGGAACCGGTGAAATGTACGTATATGACGAACTGGGACGCCCCATAATACGGGTGGATGCAGAAGGGCACCGTACGCACCGGCTGTACGATGAGGAACGAGGGCATCTGGTAGCCAGAACCATAGGACCGACCGGAGAGGTGACAGTCTTCGGATATGATAAACATGGAATGCTCGTCAGAATGACACAGGGAGACCGGGTAAGCGAACTGGCATACGACGAGCGGTACAACCTCGTCTCGTGGACCGAGAATGGAAAGACCTTGAGACAGTGGGACTATGACCACAAGGGACAGGTGACTGCAGAACACTCGCCCATGCTCCGACCGGACCGCTTCGAATACGATGCGCTGGGACGTGTCACACGCGTGTACGCACATGACGGCAACATGGTGGAACTGGGATATGACGCATACGACAGTGTGACGGAAGCACGGGATGCACACCGCCACGTAAGGATGACATACACTCCGCTGGGAAGTCTCGCCACACGTGCGGAAGGCGAACGTGAGGTGAAATTCCTCTATGACAGAATGGAAAGGCTGACGGACGTGGTGAACGAACGGGGCGACTCATACAGCTTCGTCCGTGACAAGGCCGGACAGGTATGCACGGAAAGGGGATTTGACGGCATGATACGCAACTACATACGCAACCGTGCCGGAGAGACCGTACTTGTGGAACGTCCCGGAGGGAGAAGCACCGCCTACGAATATGACGCAAGGGGACGCGTGTGTACCGTATCATACCATGACGGTACAAAAGAAGAATACTCCTACGACAAGAACGGTAACCTGGTAATGGCGGCAAACGCATCGGCACGCATCCGGCTGAAGCGTGACGCGGCAGGACGCATCACCAAGGAAAGCATGGAACTGCCCGGAGGAGACACACCCGTGGAAGTGGCCTCCGTGGAATCGGAATACGATGGCTACGGAAACCGCACAAGGGTACGGAGTTCGCTGGGCGCAGACGTGAGGCTGGACTATGACAGCTTCGGCCTGGTAAGCGGAGTAAGTGCAAGCTGCGGCAAGGAAGACAATCCCAAATGGGAAAGCGGCATCAGGCGTGACGATGCCGAACGCGAGGTGGAACGCTTCGCCACGGGAGGAATACGCATAGCCACGGACTATGACGACATGGGCATGGTTCGCTCGCGAAACGTATATTCCGACGGACGGCATACTGGATTCCGCAGCTACAGATGGGACGTGGGCGCAAGGCTGATGTCGATGCGCTGCAACCTGTCGGCAGAACCGGTCATCTTTGACTATGACTCGGTGGGAAACCTCATACGGGGAGAATACGGCATGTTTGACCGTATCTTCCGGACTCCCGACCTGGTGGGGAACATCTACCGGGACGAGAAACGCAGGGACCGCACCTACGACCGGGGCGGACGGCTGCTGAACGACGGTGAGTTCCACTACAGCTATGACTGCGAGGGGAACCTCGTACACAAGAGCCGGAGGAATCTGACAGAAACACCAAAGGCACAGGCAAGGCATGGCTTCCTGAACATTTTCACGGGCAGTGAAAAAACGGATAAGGACGATACACAGGCATGGCAGCCGGGAGACACCTGCTACACATGGCTGGCCAACGGTATGCTGGAGAGCGTCATCACGCCGGAGGGAAAGACCGTGACCTTTGAGTATGACTCACTGGGTAGACGCACGGCAAAAACCTCCGACGGAACGGCAAGGATGTTCTGCTGGAACGGCAACGTGCTGCTGCACGAATGGGAGTGCAAGGAGAACGAACGCCCAAGGCTTGTGACGGACGACATGGGACGGGAAAGCTATGACCGTGAGGTGACATTTGAAAATGTCATCACATGGGTATATGACGGACAAAGCTTCACGCCCGTGGCCAAGGTGACGGAACAGGAACGGTACACGATAGTACACGACTATCTGGGTACGCCTACGCAGGCATACGATAGTAGGGGAAAACTTGTATGGGAGATGCTGCTGGATGTGTACGGGAACGCGAAGGTATATACAGGAGAAAAATGTTTTGTTCCGTTCAGGTATCAGGGACAGTATGAAGATAGCGAAACTTGTCTATATTACAATAGGTTCAGGTACTACTCTCCTGAAATGGGAAATTATACTAGTAAAGATCCTCTTTCGATTATCGGAGGTATAAATATTTATTCCTATGTAAATAATGCTAATATAAAAATAGACTTATTAGGATTAAAAGGACAAATTACAATATATTCAGATTCTCCTAAAGGAGATCCGATAGGACATGCCTTTATTAGTATTACAGAAAATGGTACAACTGAATATATAGGTCAATGGCCTGATCCTGGATTTAGTGGCAAAGGCGATATCCTAAGAATTACTTTTTCAGACATGCAAGGAGCGTTGGATTATAATGATGTATCCCATCTGCATAGCCCTGATTTAGTTAGTATAACTTATGATATAGATGATACTCAAATGAGCAATTTAAGAAGCTATATCAATGAATTTGCTTCAAAAAATGGAAATGGAATAGGTTATAACCTTAGAAATAGACAATGTGCAAGTTTTGCATATGGAGCATCTCAAGCAGCGGGAATAAATGAGATAAAAATTCCATGGTACAAAAAAAATCTTTTATTTGGTGTAACGCCTTCAATTCTAGCAGATAAAATAAAAAAATTAAATAAATGCAAGTAAATGAAAATGGTATTAATACATATGCTTATAGGTATATTGGTTTGTTCCAAACCTTCTGTGGATTCATATATAGAAACCCAGAACACTCTTCGCTTAATAGTTGTTTGCGGAAAGAATAAAAACGGATTTATAGACATTAACAAAGAAAAAAATCAAGTTTTATATTTTTTCCCTTGTAAATGGGGTAATGGAGGAAAAGGTAAAACAAGCCTAAATAATGTTGTCTTTTATTTAAAAGACAACAAATTAATAATGACTCATAAAAGAACAAAAAAAAATATTTTCAAAATTAGATGCAACGCAAAAGAATTTAATGCGGTTAAACTTTTTATCAATAGACCATAAATAATAACTTAACGAAAGGAACAAGTAATTTATATTATCAAAAATTATGATAAAATCTTGAAGAATCTTGGTGCTATGTCACAGAAGCATATATTCATTTACATAAACACTTTAAGTTAAAGAAACTTTCTATGTTGCTTGCGGACACACACATGACATCGGTTACGGGCGTGGACGTACATACAACCACCGTACCGCCCTACAATCCCATCCATCCCTACATAGGGATAGTGATTGACCCGGCCGACTACATTCCGTTTCTCGGGACAAACGTCACCATAAACGGAATGAAAAGAGGTGTGTCCGATACGAGCGGCATGCTGCTTACCATGTCGCATATCCCACTGGTGGGAGCCTTTACGATGGCACCCGTCATCGGACATGAAAGCATGAACTTTTTCTCATCACAGAGTGTATTCTCTGACGGCAGCCGCCTGAGTCCGAAAGGATACATGGTGATGACCTGTAACGACACGGGGCTTCCGCTGTCTGCCACCATGGGAAAAAGCAAGGCAGGAAAAAAGAAGCTGAAGCCTACGCTCTTCGCGCCGACATCATTCTCCATCCCCGCCCCGACGGGAAAGCCCGTATTTGTAGGCGGCCCATATATCCCGGACATCGGAGGGGCGGCCATGGGACTGCTTTCAAGCATCGGGTTCAGTTCCGTGCTGAAGGCCGCTGTAAAAAGCGGCAGCAAGATTGGCAAGAAGATACTGACAGAATTCAACCACAAGGTACTTAAAAGCAAGGTAATGCAGAAAGTGCCAGGCACAAAGAAACTGTCCGAAAAATTCTGTAAGATGGGCTTCGAGCCGGTCGATCTGGTAAGCGGCGTGGTGGTTTACGAAGGGCTGGACTTTCGTTTTCCTTCACCGGTGCCATTGTCTTGGGAACGGTCATGGTACTCAGACTCCCACTACACGGGATGGCTGGGGCACGGTGTGCATAGTATCTATGACCGTACCGTACAGGAACTGCCCGAAGACGATGCAGTGGCACTTCGCATGGAAGACGGACGGGCCGTGGCATTTCCGGCTATAGCTGAAGGCGAAGAATTCTACCTCCGTGAAGAACGAATCACCCTGAAGCATACAAAAACAGGATACGAGGCATACGACCAAGACACATGGATGACCTATGTGTTTGATATGCGCGAAGGTGACGGACTGCGTTTCCGCATGACAAAGGCGGTGAACCCGGACGGACTGGGTACCACAATAGGCTTCAGCAACGGAAAGCCGTCGGGAATGACAGATGCGACCGGAAGGCGCATCCGTATAGAAACAGAACGACGCGGCTTCATCACCCGGCTATCGCTTGAGACAGACAAGGGAACAGAGACACTGGTGGCCTACGACTATGACAGGGACGGAAACATGACGGCCATCACTGACGCACTCGGACAGACCACACGCATCATGTACGAGGGACATCTGATGACAGAAAAGACAGACCGCAACGGAGATACCTTCCACTGGGAATATGACGGCAAGGAACGCTGCGTGCATACCTGGGGCAAGGACGGCATTCAGGAGGGACGCATCGAGTACCATCCGGAAAAGGGCTACAACCTGGTGACCGATGCCACGGGTGGAGTAACCACCTACAGATACAGGCCGGACGGAATCGTCACTTCGGAAGAAGACCCTCTGGGCAACATCACCCGATATGAATATACCGAACATTCGGAACTGTATCGCGTAACCGATCCCGAAGGACGCGTAACAGGCTACAGCTATGATCCGGAAGGCAACCTCACTGGAGTGACACATCCTGACGGGACCGGTGAAATGTATGTATATGACGAACTGGGACGCCCCATAATACGGGTGGATGCAGAAGGGCACCGTACGCACCGGCTGTACGATGAGGAACGCGGACATCTGGTAGCCAGAACCATAGGACCAACCGGAGAGGTGACGGTCTTTGGATATGATGAACACGGAATGCTCGTCAGAATGACACAAGGAGACCGGGTAAGCGAACTGGCATACGACGAGCAGTACAACCTCGTTTCGTGGAACGAGAACGGCAAGACACTGCGACGGTGGGACTATGACCACAAGGGACAGGTGACTGCAGAACACTCGCCCATGCTCCGGCCTGACCGCTTCGAATACGATGCGCTGGGACGTGTCACACGCGTGTACGCACATGACGGCAACACGGTGGAACTGGGATATGACGCATACGACAGCGTGACGGAAGCACGGGATGCACACCGCCACGTAAGGATGACATACACTCCGCTGGGAAGCCTTGCCACACGTGCGGAAGGCGAATGTGAGGTAAAATTCCTTTATGACAGAATGGAAAGGCTGACGGACGTGGTGAATGAACGTGGCGACTCATACAGCTTCGTCCGTGACAAGGCCGGACAGGTATGCACGGAAAGGGGATTTGACGGCATGACGCGCAATTACATACGCAACCGTGCCGGAGAGACCGTACTTGTGGAACGCCCCGGAGGAAGAAGCACCGCTTACGAATATAACGCAAAGGGACGCGTGTGTACTGTATCATATCATGACGGCACGAAAGAGGAATACTCCTACGACAAGAACGGCAACCTGGTAATGGCGGCAAACGCATCGGCACGCATCCGGCTGGAGCGTGACGCGGCAGGACGCATCACCAGGGAAAGCATGGAACTGCCCGGAGGAGACACACCCGTGGAAGTGACCTCCGTGGAATCGGAATACGATGGCTACGGAAACCGCACAAGGGTACGGAGTTCGCTGGGCGCAGACGTGAGGCTGGACTATGACAGCTTCGGACTGGTAAGCGGAGTAAGTGCAAGCTGCGGCAAGGAAGCCAATCCCAAATGGGAAAGCGGCATCAGACGTGACGATGCCGGACGCGAGGTGGAACGCTTCGCCACGGGAGGAATACGCATAGCCACGGACTATGACGACACGGGAATGGTGCGCTCGCGCCACGTGTATTCAGGCGGAAGGCATACGGGATTCCGCAGCTACAGATGGGATGTGGGCGCAAGGCTGATGTCGATGCGCTGCAACCTGTCGGCAGAACCGGTAATCTTCGACTACGACTCGGTGGGAAACCTCATACGGGGAGAATACGGTATGTTCGACCGCATCTTCCGCACACCCGACCTGGTGGGAAACATCTACCAGGACGAGAACCGCAGAGACCGCACCTACGACAGGGGCGGACGGCTGCTAAGCGACGGCGAGTTCCACTACAGCTATGACTGCGAGGGGAACCTCGTATGCAAGAGCCGGAGAAATCTGACAGAAGCGCCAAAGGCACAGGCAAAGCACGGATTCTTGGGTATCTTCTCGGGAAGTGAGAAAGCAAAAGCAGACGATGCACAGGCATGGCAGCCGGGAGACACCTGCTACACGTGGCTGGCCAACGGTATGCTGGAAAGCGTCATCACACCGGAAGGAAAGACCGTAACCTTTGAGTATGACGCATTGGGCAGACGCACGGCAAAGACCTCTGACGGAACGGCAAGGATGTTCTGCTGGGACGGCAACGTGTTGCTGCATGAATGGGACTGCAGGGAGAACGAACGGCCACGGCTTGTGACGGACGACATGGGAAGGGAGAGTTATGACCATAAGGTGACATTTGAAAATGTCATTACATGGGTGTATGACGGACAGAACTTCACGCCCGTAGCCAAGGTGACGGAACAGGAACGGTACACGATTGTGCATGACTATCTGGGAACGCCTACGCAGGCATACGATAGCAAGGGAAAGCTTGTTTGGGAAATGCTGCTGGACGTGTACGGAAACGCGAAAGAATATTCAGGAGAAAAATGCTTCATTCCGTTCTGTATGCAAGGAATGTACGCTGAAAGCGAACTTGATGGGCTGTACTACAATCGTTTCCGCTGGTATGATTCTAATACTGGCAATTATTTATCGCAAGACCCCATAGGGCTTGCAGGGAATAATCCGACACTGTATGCTTATGTTTTTGATATAAATAGTCAGGTTGATGTATTTGGACTAGCGAAAGGCGATATTTTAACAGAGGGCACAGTATATAGAGCTGGTGGAAATACTTTAAATAACTATACTCCATCATTACCGAAAGATATAGAAGGACTTTCCACATTTTCAAGTACTGATGTCTTAAAACAAAGATTACCAAATGTAAAGAAAGCTCAAGTTTTAGATTTATCTAAATTAGGCAGTGATTTGATAGCAGTTGATGACGGTGGAGGACACATTAGTATTAAACCAAAAAATGATCCTGATAAAGTTAAAATAACCGAATGGGGTAACTTAAAGGGTAAAGAAGGTGTTCCTAATCCATTAGCGGAACAAGTTCAACAAGCAAGAACAGATTCAGTCAAAATTTGTCATTAAAATGGTTATGGGTAAGAAGCTAAGCAATATTGTAAGTCTTGGAGAATGGAGTGAACTATTCATAAAACCAACATTAGCACATATAAATTCAGCAATTAAGAATTTTAATATGGATAATGTTGCGTATTCGAGAATAGAAGTAGATTTAAGAGAAGATATATATAATTGGAATATAAGTACTGTATGTAATAAGGCTTGGAAGAAATCAGAAGAAGATTGGATAGATGAAATTATATTATCCATTGAAATCAGGTTGGAGCAATCTCAAATAAAACTCTATGCAGATATTTCTTTTGGAAATGGAGAAATTATATTTGAAATTTGTCCTGTTTCAATGCTATATAAGAATAATTTAAGAATAATTGATTTTGAAGAGAACTTTAATACACCATTAAAATTATTTAGTTCGAGAAGTATTGATTACATTCATAATGCTTTATTAGTCATTCAAGAAAAATCTATAAATAATAACGAATAATCTTATATAAGTATAAAACATGGTAATACAATGATTAAAAAATCACCTTCTCCCCAAAAGTTATCAACAGGTATTTTAATTGTTTTCCCTGTCTTCTTCTGTTGGTTTTAAGGGATTAGCTTTCCCTTTGTGCTTAGTACATATTTGTTCGTTTTTTCTCCCCGTATGATAATTGAGGGATTGGGGGCTTTCTTTTTCAGGGAAACAAACAGGTGTTAAGTGGTTAAAACAACTATCGGGAACGGGCTATAAGGATAGGGAACAAAAAGGCTATTCTAATACAACGTGAATTCGATATAAAATCAAAAGATAGGAAGTTGCCCGTCATTGATAAAATTAACATCAATGGCGGGTTTCTTCTCAAAGAAGCAGTATGCTGCAATAGCCGACTAAGAGTTAGCAATAAAATTGTTGAAGGAACGGTGTCTGGAGTGCTCTATCTGTGCTATGTTCTTCAATTCATCATTGACAGTTTCAATCAAAGCTCTTTTTCTAAGCAGAATCTTGCCGGCTATACTCATTAGGGTATTCTTCATGTTATTTTTAACTTTAGTGAAAAGCTGTATGCCGTTAAGAAAAAGGTTTTCGAATAGAGCCTGACCGATATATCCCTTGTCTGCACATAGTTTTCCTTTGATGTTTTCCAGGAACTTTCCCCTTTTCAACGGTTCCCGATCATCCACATTCTCGGGAGTAAACATGGAATTGAGGATTTCACCTTTGTCATTAATAATCAGATGAATCTTAAATCCGAAAACCATCCCATAGAACATTTTTCACGTTCAGCAAGTCCTTCGAATGTCTTATAAATCAATATTCTCTGATTACGGCAAACATATAAGGGAGTGGAATCAACAAAGCTGATGCCGGTACAGGTCCCTAACAGTACTTTCTTGATGAAAATGGTTAGGGGAAGCAGTACTTCCTTTTCCAGTTCAACAAAACGGTTGTAGGACACCTGACACGGAAATAGGTTTTTCAGATGTTTGCAGATATACTCCTTGTAATAATGCTTGAAGCAACGAAAACCACCGGAATGAAACAGGATAAGAATCACTATAACTTCAGCATCGCTCATGCGGTTTGGTTTGTTTCGTTGCTTGGTATTCTTATCTTCAATCATATATTTTTCCTGTTGCAACGCAAATTCCTTGCAAAAATCATCGGCCATACAATAAATCTCTGTAATTTTAGACTCTGCGAACATAGTGGTAATCGTTTAAATGTTATAATTAGGGATATTCAGTAAATGTCCCCAAAATAAGATGGCATATGAAATGATTATGGTCTATCATCTTCATATGCCATTTTTTATTGTCATTTTTCCATGTATTCTTACATAATTCTATCCGTCAGGACATGACACTTCTGAAGAAGCCAGATGACCTCTTCCGATTCCGTCAGTAAAATCATATCATGCCGCTTTAACCGCCCTGTTCCTAATCTTGTCAATCATCAGTACGGCATTTGCCGTATGTATTCCGAAGAAAATCCACAGGATTTCCGTCCTCCTGTTCCGTGCCTTTACCCTGGAGAGCGAGTAATGCTGCTTCTGTGTGCCGAAGCTTCCTTCAAGCCGGGTGGTCCTTTCTTTGGAGAGTTCACTTCTGAGAACCTTCCTCAAGGATTCATCCCTGGCCGCCCTTCCCTTGCGTACGAAGGACGTGGATATTCCGTATTTCGTGCAGAACCTCCTGTTGGCGTTATTGGCATATATGGAATCGGCAGCCACGCATCTTACCCTCACGTTCATGAGCTTCTGTTGCATGCGGATACAGTCCTTCAGGCGTATACCCTCGTTGAAAGCCTTGAACGAGAGGTGTTCGATGAACGATATGCCGTCTATCTGTATGTTGTTTACCTTCGCACCGAACTCAACGGATTTCGTTTCCTTTCCTCTGACGATGGGATGCACATAATGACGGTCAATACTGACGATGCGGTCACTGACCTTCCGGCCTTCAAACATTTCCTTCTCCTGTACAAGAACCTTTCTGATGATGGAAATTCGCTTCCGGTAATCCTGAGTATACCGGAGTGAGGCTCCATACTCCCTGTGAATTCCATCCCTCTGCATAAGGAGTTTTTCAAGGAGTCTGATCATACGGCGCTTGAGCATCCTTGTCCTTGATGCCTTTCTCTTTCTTTTCTTACAGTAGGACAGATAAGCCTTGGCAACATCATCATATTTGTTGCGGGGACGTCTTATGCCCAGATTCCTGCAATGACGGCACATATGCCTGTAGAGCCATTCGAGGCTTTCCCAGAGGAGTTTCATGTCTGTGGGGAAACGCATGTGGCTTTCGTAGCATGTGGCATCGGTCATGCACACGTGAAGGTTTTCAAGATACGGCTTCCAGTGTGTGGCCAGCACTTCCTGAAGGGATTCAATGTCAAGACGGGATGCCATCTCATTACGGATGGCACTGACTATCTTGTAGTTGGTTATGGGAAAGGACGGGTCTATCATGATTCCGCAGAACATCTGGTAGTGTATGTTGACGTTCAGATGTTCCACCAGCTGTTTGTCGGAGAATCCGGTGTATGCCTTCAGGACCATGAGAGCAATCTTTGCCGCAGGGCTGAAGATGTTCCTGCGTCCCAGTCGCTGTTCCGACAGGCCCAAGGCTTTTGCCATACGCTCAAACGGAAACACCGAGTGAAGCCTGCCAAGCTCACTCTCGTTAAAACTCTTGCGGTATTTTTCCAGAATATCAAATTCTGTAAAGCCCAAAGTAGGGTGAATTTCTGAAATATTTTGTATCTTAGCCATATCTTAGTTGGGGAATTTCCCCCGTTTTGGCTGCCAAACCTTATTTGCGAGGGAATACCTAAAGATACAAAAAAGCCAACTAATTCGCAACACTTTGTGTATGAATTAGTTGGCTAATTTTATACTATTTACTGAATGTCCCTAATTAGACACTATAAATTTAACACTTTACTACTATATTCCTATTTTTCAATAGATTATATTTATTCTTATATCGAACTCACGTTAGTATAAAAAGCCTATTTTATAATGTTTCACTGATGATTTTCGTTGACTTATTCTACAATTTAGGATAGAGCTAAAATACAAAACAAATTTAATATTTATATCTCAGCCGACGTTCTTCAATAATCTTACGCAAAACTTGAGATTTATTATATAACTTAAGAAAAAAATCCTCTAGACCAAACTCAAAAGTAATTGAATCTGTATTTTGTTGTGATTCCTGTTTTGCCTGTTGTCGTAATATTAAAAAGGGAAGCATCGCCATAATAGGCTGAGAAAAATCGCATTGTTCAATCTCAGATATAGCAGCAACATATTCTGAATCAAGCTGAGAATAGAGTGGTTTGACACCATTAATAAATGAGCGATAAGTCTTTTCAACGGAAACAATATACCCAAGCCAGTTTTTTGCTTTTATTTTCCCTTGAGAATCAATATCATTGAGAGTTGAATCATCATAACATCTTGTAGAAGAAAGAATATCCTTAATCAACTTTTCATTCAGGTTCTCCCTCTTAATATCCATTCCTTGCTTCTTTGCCATATCAAAGAATATCCGTTCGATATTCGTAACTATTGCCATAGCCGGAAAGTCAGAAACCTTATAAACAGTCCTTGCCTTCTTTACTTCAGGATAATGAACTGTTATGAGGTAGAATATGTAGGCGGCAATGAACGACAGTCCGACTCCATAAAAGAATTTTCCACAAGCAACAAAGAACTGGCAGGGAGCAGGAATATCAAAAAGCCACATATCCAAACAAAAAACAAGGATGACAGAAACCAAAGTCAACATGTTTAATGTCTGATTCAAAGTCTTGACAAAAACAATCCAAAAGTTATTCATAAATATATAAAACCAATAATCAATTTAAAATATATCAGTAAGTTTATTACAATATTACGGAGTCAGACCTGAAATCAATGATTGATAAAGTTCCCTTTTTTCTCCTTCCTGAACAAATAATTCAAGGAACCGAAACATAGCATCCTGAAACTCCACAATATTAGCATTCAATAATTCCTTGAAATCTATATCTTCACATTCCTCTATATTATCCCAATCTGCAATCCTATAATCAATAACGGAACAGAATTTACCTTTCTCGATAGAGAAGAAATAAGAGTCGAAGGCAATAGATATATTGTGACATGCAGCCTTGTTAATATCTTCTTTAACACGTTGTAAAAAAGACGGAAAGTTTGAAATTTCCTTTATTTTGTTCTTATAAAAATACTGCTCAGCCTTAGAATCTATCCTTTCAGAAGATAAACAAGGAATAGAATTATCCCTTAAGCAAGCCAGGAGTTCATCTGTTTCTGTCTTAACACTATTAGGAGATACAAAACATAGATTATTACTATTCAAATCCTCTGTAACCAATACAGACTTGCCATCCAGAGAAACCACTTCCAAAAACGATGTGGTAGGAATATCTAAAGCTTTGATAAGCTGATATTTCTTTATACTGCCTTTTATGACCATATCAACAAAACCTTTAGACTCCTTGACAATCACAGATGAACAGTCCTGCAACAGGCATCTATATACTTTCCAATTGCCTCCCTCACCAATACCCTCTTTGGCCACAATATTATTTAAATCAATCATAGAGATTTACATAAGTATACGTCTAATCTTGCAGTATTCTTCTGAACTTATTCTTCACCATTTTGCTTTCTGACAGGCAAGCGATAAGATTATTAAAAACACCTTCATCCAATGTACCTATTTTTTCAATAGAAGTCTGCGCCATACGCTCCTGTAAATCCAGCTGTCCAGCCGGATAGGTATCAAGATCGGAGCCATAAATAAAAGTATTCTCATCAAACGCAAAAGGTGTACCGTCATCCTTAACAGCCACATTCTCACCAGCCATAAACACAAAAATATTCAGCATCCTCTCCGGAATGTTCAAGCATCCATACTTAACCTCCAAATCTGATGGTACATGGTCTTTAGATGTAGGCAAACTGGCAAGCAAAATATCACTTTCCATTTTTTTAAGCACAAGGAAAAACTTGTTCTGCGGCTCAGCTCCGTTCTTGAACAAAAAAGGACGGAAAAACAACAAATTACCTTCTTCAAACATGGGATTCCGCATTTAAGAGGTTAGCTGTCTGCCGTATATTCAAACTCTCGCGATAATCCTCTGCCGCACAATCAGTCATTGCTTCAGTAAAGTCGATCTGCCGGTCGGAGTTGTTGCATTCATGCTTATTGAATGCTTCCAGCAATCCCGTGCGAGCAGCCACCCGATACCAAAGAGTACCCTCCTTGTGTGTCTCTGCAACCAAGTCGGAAGCAGTCATATTGCCATATTTTGCCAGTATCTCGTCCATCATCTCTATCTCACATTCTGAGAATTCGCTGTCATCAAAATCTGCTACCGCCTCAATGAAGGTACCGCCATCCTTGAAATCTGTCTTTACAAAAGACTTCAGAAGATACGGGCCGTCCGAAAGGTCAACGAAAACATCCTTCGCTACAGGGCCTGCCTGCCATACCTCAAACGGAATACCAATGAAAGGGACATGATATTTCAACGCCATACGTTCCTCCATCAGATACAAAAGTTTCAACAGCTTTGTCTTGCTGAGACTGGATGTATGACGCGCAATATATATAATCGCATTACCAAGTTTCTGTTTAGTAGATTCAGAGAATTTGCACATAATCAATGTATTTTGGTTACAAAGATAGCCTTTTACCTGAAAACAACCAAGAAAACAGGCTATTAACTGTTCTAATGTACGTTGGCACATGTAGTCAAACAAACACTAAAACCGTTTGAGACAGAGGCAAACAAATTAAATATTGAAAAATCAGTCCCCACACACCCGTAATCCATTAATTATTCTCTATCTTTGTCTATAAGAAAACAACTTCAAATAATGAAAGAATCCATAATCATCAAAAACTTAGGCCCACTTAAAGAAGTGGAAATAAGATATATCAAGCCACTGACCGTATTTATCGACAAGTCTGTCAGCTGTAAGAGTACAATCATGAAGATTATTGTACTCATGAGATACATCTACAAAATGGTGAATATCCGATTCTATCTGAAGAATGCGAAGATTACCCGTCCACCATTCAAACTGCGTTTCAACTCGCTGCTTCAGGACGGATTGGAAAGCATGATAACAGCAGAGACCGAGATATCCTGTCCTATGCCAACAAAACTTTGCAGTCAGACATCAACAAGCCCAACAACGATCTGGTATTCTTCAAGGAATCGTATGTATCAAGAACACTACACGAAATCATTACAGGCTTTCCGGAAACCACAGAAAATATTCGCCAATATCCGGGCTCATGATTTACTGACATGACTTTGTCTTTGAACAAAGAATATACAATAACGAGTACAAAGTTTGCTAAAACAATAGAAATATAATCCGATATGATAAATAACGAACATAATCCGATAGCTATCAGAGTAGGCTATATACAGAATCTTTGGATGGAGAAAAGGCAAGAATGTCCAGATGCAAAGGTATATTGTCTAACTTGTAATCAGGAAGACTACCCACTAGTGGAAGGATTTATCCGTCTGGAAGGATCTGCTTACGGAAAAAGCAGTGACATTATTCTTGCATTCATGACGGATTATGAATCGCCAAAGGCATTATATGCTTTTCTGATAACTGAATGGATTACGTCCTTTGAGACTGATATGAAAAAATACCCGGAATGGAAATGGACGGACTTCGAACAACTGAAACAGGAAGCAAAAGAACTGAACTATGACGATATTGACGAAATGAAATCATTTTATGTCCGTCTGGTAACCAGTTTCAAAACCTTTGCCGGAATCACGGATAATATACTGGGTATAACAGTCGTTGTTTACAAAATAGCAGATGTGGAATCACTAAACAAGTGCATAAAGGAACTGGCGGAGATTCTTCCAACCCAGTCCAGTCTGATATTAACAGACTATAACGGCCGAGAAATATACAAACCACTGCTAGAGAAGCTTAAGGAAAAGGCGTGCCTGATTAAAATACCTAACCAGAATATGTCAGGAGCCTACAAGGAAATAGCCACACAAGGAGACCCTCATGATCCACAAGTGAGATATAGAAAATGCCTATTTGAACTGGGAGAAGCTGCAAATGCAGGCAAAAAGCAGGAAGTGAAAAATTTGGGAGAAGAGCTTGTGGATATATGCCGTGAAATTGGAGGAACGGTAATGTGGGCTTCAGCCTATCTGATTTATGGAGGATTCATGCTGAGTTTCAAAAGCGAATCTGCCTTCACTCATAAAATACTAGATAGAGGAATCAGCATTGTACAAACGGCTAAAGAAGAAACCAAGGAATGCAACCAGATTCTGATACAGCTATATGACTATAAGGGTATCGCATTCAATCTTTCAAGAGATACCAAACAAGCTGTAAAATGCTTCCTTAAAGGAGCTGAAATTGCCAAGAAAGAGGAATTGAAATCCATAGCAGTCAACCAATATGGCTATGCACTGCTTGCCGCACTTAAAAAAGACAGGCTTTTTTATGAACCAATCCTTACAGAAGCCTTTGAATACGGATATGCACTTGATGACAATGAACTGAAAACCGTAAACCTTTCTTTCATTGCAAGCACCTACATTGATAAAATATATTCTCTGGATGGAAAAGAACGTGAAGAAATAGCAAGACGGATGGAAAACCTTTATGGCGAAGACTGGCAGGCAGACTCAAAAGAACTGTCTGCTAAAATAGAACGGGAATACCAACTACCGAAAGCATAATTCTATCGTCCTTCAATATCATCCAGAATATCATATAATGCAATTTCCGTAAGTATTTGAATATTATTATCTTGTCTTAATTTTTCCCAAACCGAGCGGTCAGCCCCTTTTCCGAGAACAACCATATCGGCTGTATAAGAAAATGAAAACAAGTTAATGGCTCCGAACTTATGCAGTTTGGAAAGCAAGACATTGATATCCGGATATCGGGAAAAAATACCGGAGATAAAAATATGCTTATGATAAAATATTGTATTCCTGTTTGTAATCTCATGATCCGGAAGCAAATTATACAAATCCTCCTTACCCATTGAAAAAAGTTCCCAAGCATCGCACAATTCATTTGAAGACAGCCTATGAGCCTGCCCGACTTTCATATACAATCCGGCACAGGCACGTGCCTTATCAAGCAAAGAACAATCAGCTTTCAGCTTAATCTTGTAGCACTCACATGATTCCTCCAACTCCTCTCCCGGCATACGGGAAATACAAAAAAACTCATTAGTAAAAAAAGAGGTGCTCTCAGCGCCAAAGAATCTACAGTTTTTACGCAACCGTACAATTACTTTCTCATCGTAAACCACAACCTTACAATTACCTGTAAATATTTCCATCAAACGTAACACTTCCGGGAACTCCGGTGCATTGGCATACTTACTACCACCAAATACGGAGAGAAACGTGTCCAGCATGTTTCCTTTACCGGCAACTGGTCTGATAAGCGAATTGAGCTCCTGCACTATTACAGAATTAATCACCTTCACCATAGCAACAGAACATATTGCGGCATGATTGAAAGTAAAAGACTCTGTACATAGAGCCACGAATGTATTGTTCTCTTTCATATATTTCCAAAATTTCAGATTGTGACATTTGCAAATCTATTGTTTTTTATCTGAACTACAAATTATCCGTTATAGTTTTGCCAAAGAAACAATAATGTTCAAAGAAAAAGAGCAAAACATAATACTACAACAAGATAAATCCATATAATATAAGATTACAAAAAAACTTTTTCTAAAAAAATCGGAGAAATATTTGGATATATGATTTTATTTCCCTATAATTGCGATTGACAAAGATGATGTTTTATTTTTCTTCTTCTTTTTCCACAAATAAAACAGAAATCGTCTGGAAGAACCGGAGGAAATTTCAAAAGATCGTTTTTGAAGTTTTCTCTTTTTTTGTTTTCTGACGGAAGACGACAGGATTCAGAAAAGGGAAACGGAGTCATTCAAATTTATTGTTAAACTTTTAAATTCTATCAATTATGGCATCATTTAGAGCTACATTGGAATTTGCAGGAAAAGAGTATGACGTACTGCACTCTGAGTATGAATTCAGTCGTACAACAGACGCGAAGGGAAAACCATCCTCAAACATCCAGGGAGGACGTGTTTCGGTAGTTATCGAATCAACTGACGACACTGCGACCATCGAAGCCATGCTGAACAGCCAGTTCAAGCAGGTGGAAGGAAAAATCGTGTACAAGAAGATTGAAGAGGATGCTAAGATGAAGGAAATCGAGTTCAAGAACGCCTACATCGTACACTACAAGGAAACTCTTGACGTGAACAACGACGTGCCGATGACCATCGCACTCACATTCTCCGCTGAGCTTATCAATGTGGGCAACGCTGCGCTTGACAACAGATGGCCGAAAAACTAAACGCTCCGGGGCAACGCCCCTAAGCGGAATGTAAGATATTGCCGCTTGAAGGGCTCAATCCGTCAAGCGGCAATTTTATTTATTCACCTAAAAAATCATTGCCGTTATGCTTGAGCAGAAGATGACAACCGTCAATATTGATGATGTTCCTCTTCCTTCCTTTTTTCAGGTTGTGTTGAAACAGTGCATCAATGATCATCATTATTTTGAAGTTCACATGGATATAGAGTCCGGTGAATTTTACAAGACTCATACGCTTGACAACAGCATGAACTGGATAGGCAAGCAAGCGGAAATCCTTTTGGGCGGCAACAGCTTCAAAGGAATAGTGACACATGTGGGACTGCACCGCTCGAAAGGCAATCACGGCTATCTGCTTATCCAGGGGTATTCATTGACCTTCCTCCTTGAAACAGAACTAAACTGTGCTTCGTGGACCAATACCACGCTATTCAGCATAGTAAAGGAAATATGCGACAGGGCCGGTGTGCCTTGCGCCATCAAGCCGGAATATACAGCTGACATAGAATACGAATGCCAGTATATGGAAAGCGACTTCGACTTTATCCGCAGGCTGGCCAGACAATATCACGAATGGCTGTATTATGACGGGAAACAACTTGTATTCGGCAAGCCTGACAAACTGCCATCAGCCATACCACTGAGCTACGGACGCGAAATATCCGACCTGAACATCGGAATCCAGACGCTTGCCCGCCTGGTAGAGGGAAACTCATACGACTCCGCCAACGGCAAATTCAGCAAAGGTGCCGCTTCCAATGTTCCTACCGGCATGAACATGCTGGGACAAACAGCTTTTGACGCATCTGTCAAACTCTTCAAATCGAAAGCATTCCAACATACGGAAATCAGGGTTGCCAACGACAGTCAGGCAGAAAACCATTTCCAAAAGAAACAGCAGAGCGATGCCTCGCCTTCACACTATATATCCTGTGAAACGGACTGCAACCGGATAACACTCGGCAGCGTAGTGGAAATACAAACCGCAATCCAGAACTTCCAATTTGATTTTATTGAAAAGACTTTAGGTGAATATTTCATCACTGAAATTACCCATATAGCCGGAACCGGAGAAAGCTATAACAACAACTTTACCGCACTCTACTCGCAGACAACAAGTCTTCCTGCCCCGGAAGTACCTCTACCCGTGGCACAGACACAGCAGGCGGTAGTGATAAGCAACGATGACCCCAAGAAACAGGGACGCGTACAGGTAAAGATGAACTGGCAGGGCGATGGCATGACAACCTCATGGATACGTGTCATGACTCCTGATGCCGGAATAAGCAATAAAGTATCAACCAACAGAGGTTTTGTCTTCATTCCGGAAAAGGACGACATCGTACTGGTTGGATTCCGGTATGACGACCCGAAACGTCCGTTCGTAATGGGCAGCCTGTTCAACGGGAAGACAGGAACAGGCGGTGACAGCGGCAACAAGAAAAAGAGCCTGACCACCCGGAGCGGATGTACCCTCACCATAGATGATGACGAAGGCAGCATCACCATGACGGATCAGGCCGGCAACAGCTATGCCGCCGACGGAAAAGGAAACATCAAGATTTCCGCATCCAAATCCATCATGCTGTGCGTAGGCAATACCAGCATTGAACTGGACAGCGAAGGAAACATCAAATCCTCCGCAGAAGCCCAGATTACGGAAACGGCCGCCAACGAAATAACGCAGACTGCAAAAACAATAAACAGCAGTGCCGAAGAAGCATATAACATAAAAGGAAGTGACGTGACCGCTACGGGAAGCAAAACGGCAACCCTTTCGGGTACCACGCAGGCAACCGTGGACTCCAGCGGAACAACCGCCATAGCAGGTACAATCGTAAAACTGAACTGACCTATGAGCAATGCCATACAACAAATAGCGGACAATATGCTCCACCTTTGGGAGAATACCGTGACACAACCGGTAAAGATGATACGCATTGTCATCAATCCGGGTGACGAAACCATGCTCAAGGCCTTCTATGACTACATGCTGGCCATCGACAGCGAAGAAGAAGACATGGTCTTCATCATCACTCTCCCATTTACATCCGCAATGGAGTTCAGCAAAGATGTACTGCAATATATCAGCAAACAAATAGAGTACTGGAACAACTCCAAGAAGCCTGAAGACATCATTTTTGAAAAAGTGGAATGGCAGGCTAACGACAGCTCCATAAATAGCGGAAATGCAGCCCAGACAGTAGTGGAAAATCTCAACCGGCTGACCCGTGAACTTGTCAACGGTACCGACATGAAATGCAGCTTCATTTTCGATCTGGAAGGCACTGCGGACTATGAAGGATGCCGGCAATGGTTCAATCAGGCACTCTCCCAACCATTTGACAAACAGATGGTATGGGGAACCGGAGATATCACCGGCCAGGAACAATTCGGAAAACTCATGACGACCTATCCGAAGGAAACGGTTTCCATCTATCCTCCGATAGATATGGACGGGGCAACCGAAAAACTGGCAGAACAAGCAGCCAACGAAGATCGGAGCGATCCTGCCGCCTCAGAATTCAGACTGGCACTGACCAGACTCATGAGCAGCGTCAAGAAAGGAGACGCTGCCCAAACAGACCTATACGCACGCAAATGCCTCGATATGGCACTTGCCAATGTAAAAAAAGACATGAACTGGCTGAGCCAGTTCGTAACAGTATATACCATCCTATATACAGACCGCATTAATCATAAGGATCTGGACATGGCTCTGTATTTTGCCAACAAAGCGGTAGAAGCGGCAAGGATGGGAGAAGGAAAGCTAGACCCGTCTCTTTCGGGACGTCTTCTCGGCAGCTCGCTTGTAGGGAAAGCATCCATACAGATACGGAAATCCGCATGGAACGATGCCGCAGAAACCTACCGGATGGGGGCAGACGCCTATGCAAACTGCAAGGATTACCTCATGCAGGCAGAAACACTGAGAATGTGCGGGTGGTGCCGGGAGAAAGCATACGATACGGAAAGAGCCACGGAGTGCTACATTGAGGGATTCCGACTGGCAGACAAACTGTCGTCAGACCTGATAAAGCATTCGTCTTACCCTTTGCTACTGCTCAAGCTGCTGGAAAGCCGGAAACGCCAGCCGTCAGTCAGCAATGAGGAAATCAACTCCGTGCTGAGCCGTGTTATCGGCAAAGACTGGGAGGACTTTCTGTATGAATACAAACGAAATCTAGGAAAATATCATGGAATGGATCAACAAAATATGGACGACCCTTCAGCAAATGTTCAGTGAAGGCCCAGGGTACATCAAGGAAAACCCGAAATCGGGCTACCTTGTAGTCATCCTGATTCTGCTGATATGGCTGACAGGACTGATACTGGACTGGAAATGGACCTATGCCCGCCCCGGAAGCTGGGGAGGGAACTTCTGGCTTGACCTGCTGGGGCCAAACGGATTCCGTTTCTGGCTCGGAGTTATCGTAGTGCTGTCCATACTATTGTCGGCCTATCTGTTTTTCAAAACTTGAACCCACTCTAAAAACAACTATAAACTATGTCATCAGGAACAGGGTATTTCGACCAGGTAAGCGCACAGCTTGAAGCCACCGTAGGAGCACAGATGTCGGGTGTGGTTTCGGGAGCTTCCGCCAATGCGGAGGCGGGTGTATCCCCGTCCGTCAACGCGCTTGACACCGGACTGAAGGCAGCCACAGCCTTGGGCAGTCTGGCAGACAACGTGAGCGAGGCAGCCGTACTCCCCGTGCTCGGAGCACTGGGGATGAAAGGACAGGCGTGCCTGCCCATCTCCAAACAGCTCGACCCTGTAATCGGAGTGGATATTCACCTGGTGAACATACCACCGGCCACAAGCGTGCCGATGCCTCACCCGTATGTAGGGACACTGCTTTGTCCGCAGGACTTCATGACGGCGGCGGTAGCCTCGTATATCCCCCCTCCGCCCACAGCGGAAGAAACCGGGGATGCAGACTCGGCCAAGCTCGCAGAGATAGGCCACACGGCACTGACCATGGCCGTGGGCATGATGGGTGCCACCGTAAAAATCGGCGGATTCATTCCACGTGCCGTGGCTTCCACCCCCACACGCAGCATACCGCATGTACCGATGGGAGCCGGATTTGCCGCAAACTCAATACCAATCCCGAAAAACAACGGACATGCCTTCATGGGAAGTCTGACCGTACTTGCCGACGGACTTCCGCTGTCGGGAGGAGGAACACACATGCATCTGGACTGCAACGACCTGGGCATGTCGAGCGTACACAAGGTGCCGGGACTGTTCCTGCCGACAGGCGTAATCAACCCGATCCCTCCGGTCAGACAGATTCTGACCAGCCCCGTGCCCGTGCCGTTTAACCCGATGGCTGCCCTCTCACGCAAGTGCATGGGGGCTTTCGGAAGACTGTACAAGAAAAAAACCGAGAAGCTGGCAGACAAACTGCATGGAGCCGTAAATGACAAGATAAAGAGCGGAAAGTTGCAGGACATGCTGCACAAGACCATCTGTACCGTAACCGGACACCCGGTGGACGTGGCAAGCGGCACATTCTTCACAGATGAAGAGGACTTCTGGATAGACGGTCCAATCCCTCTCTCCTGGGAACGTACCTGGTACAGCCGAAGCGACTACCAGGGGCCACTGGGCAATGGATGGCATCATGCATACGACATGGGCATCGTAGTGGAAGACGGTATCCTCACCTTACGAATGTCTGACGGAATACCCGTAGCCTTCCCGCTACCTACTGAGAAGAAGCCCTCGTTCATCCGTGCAGAACGCAAGGAGGCACGAAAAGAAAAGGACGGCTACTGCATCTGGGATATGGACGAAGACCTGTACTACCGATTCACACAGAAAGAATATGACGATGTACACCTGCTGGAGAGCATGTCGGACGCGAACGGGTTCGCCATACGGTTCGGGTACAACAACAAGGGATACCTGAAGGAGATTACCGACAGTGCGGGAAGAAAGCTTACCGTAGAATGCGACGAGCGTAACGGACACATTCTGATAATAAAAGGCCCTCATCCCGAGAACAAGGGAGAAGAAACAATACTCGCATCATACGAATACGATGCGGAGGGAAACATGATATGCCAGCGCAACGCCGTGGGTGATGCCATGCGATATGAATACCAAAGAAGGCTGATCGTAAAGGAAACATGGAGAAACGGACTGAACTGGTTCTTCGAATACGACGGCAGCGAAATCGGATCCCGATGCATACATACATGGGGAGACGGAGGCATATACGACCACAAACTGCAATTCCTCGATGGCATGACCAGAGTGCTTGACAGCCATGACAAGCCGACAGAATATTGCCACAAGGACGGACTAGTGTATCGGAAGGTGGATGCCAACGGAGGCGAACACCGATGGAAATACGACTCGGACCGCAAGCTCCTGCAGGAAACTGATCCAGCAGGCAACAGCAGCCTGTACAAATACGACCGCTGGGGAAACTGTACCGACAGTTCCGATCCGGGAGGCGGCAGCGTATCGGCCGTGTTTTTCCGTAAGGGGGCATTGCGCAACAGGCCGCTGAGCGTGACCACAGCGGACGGAGGTACATGGAAGTTCGACTATGACACAAAGGGAAATGTGACTAAACGTACTAACCCAGAAGGGGCGAAAACACAGATAGAGTACAGCGAAGGACTGGCCGAAAGTATCACTGACCCGTATGGTGTAAAAACTGTACTGAGCTACGACAAAGACGGCAACCTGACGGAAGCCTCAGACAGCCGGGGAAACACCTCAAGCTACCGCTATGACCGACTGGGACGCTGCACACAGGTGACAAATCCGAAAGGTGCTGTACAGACAAGACACTATGATGCCATAGGACGCGTGACGGAAGTGGAGGACTTCGACGGCAACCACATACACCTGAGATATGACGGCATAGACAACCTGCTGGAATACCGGGACGACCTGCAGAAAGTGGAATACACCTACTCGGGCATGTGGAAGCTGACACACCGCAAGGACAGCCGAGGTGTAGTAGGTTTCCATTATGACAGGGAAGAACGGTTGCGCCACGTGATAAACGAGCGGATGCAATACTATGAGTTCGATCTTGACGACGTAGGCAACGTAATCCGGGAAACAGGGTTTGACCGGGGAACAAGGATATACCAACGTGACATCGCCGGACGTGTAACCAGCGAAAGGCTGCCGAGCGGAATCGTGAGGGAATACGAATATGACAATGCATCGAGGGTAACAAGGGTGTCGTATGTGACAACGGATGAGCCCGACCAGACCTACCAATATGGAATATCGGGAAGGCTCGTGGAAGCAACACGGGGTGAAAGCCGAGTGGAGTTTGCCTACAACGCACTAGGACTGCCGGTAATGGAAACGGCAGACGGTGAGACCATCAGACGCACCTACGACAGGACCGGACAGATACTGTCCCTGCAAAGTACGCTCGGGGCGAATCTGGAATACAAACGCAACGAATTCGGAGAACTGACGGAGTTCAGAGCCGGAGACGGCTGCGGGAACGGTGAAATGCCGTGGAAGTCACAGCACAGCTATGACACACTGGGCTTTGAAACAGAACGTATGCTACCCGGAGGCGTAATGCGAAGTTTCGCTTACGACAACATTGGCCGCCTTGTGGATGCACGCACGAGAAAGGATGCACGGACACGACACCTGCGCCGCTACCGCTGGGGCAAGGCTGACCGGCTGCTCGCAACGGAAGATAGCAGACGGGGAACGACACGGTACGGGTACACTCCGAACGGACAGCTGGAGTATGCCGAGTACGGAGACGGAACGGAACAGTGGAGAAAGAGCGACAGCCTGGGAAACCTGTACCCCGACCCCGACTGCATGGTACGCCGCTTCCTGAAAGGCGGAGCCATGGAACAGGACGGGAAGTGGCACTGCGAGTATGACAAGGACGGGAATCTGACAGAACGATACATCGGTACGGGAAGATGGCTGGACGGAAAGAAGGAGCACTGGAAATACAGGTGGAACGCTGACGGATCGCTGGCAAAGGTGGTACGACCTGACGGTGAGGAAGTGACATTCGAATACGATGCGCTGGGAAGAAGGCTCTCGAAGAGCTTCGGAACGACCGTGACACGATGGATGTGGAACGGGAACGTGCCACTGCACCAGTGGAAGCAGAGACGGAGCTACTCAATGGAAGAGGATGCGTGGCTGACCGAGGAAGAGCGTAAAGACCGCACGCTCTGGCTCTTTGAGGAGGAATCCTTCGTGCCTGCCGCCATGATAAAAGAAGGCAGGGCCTACTCTATACTGACAGACCATCTGGGTACACCAACCGAGGCATACGACACGCAAGGCAACGAGGTGTGGAGCAGGACTCTGGATATGAACGGAGAAGTCATCGAGGAGACCGGAAATATCGGAATGATACCGTTCCTGTTCCAAGGACAGTATTATGACCGAGAGACAGGGCTGGCGTACAACCGATTCAGGTATTACTCGCCGCAAATGGGGATGTATATCTCGCAAGATTCGATTGGGCTGGCTGGGGGAATACATAACCTTTACGGGTATGTCAATGATTCCAATACGTGGATTGATATATTGGGATTGGCTGGACGTATATGGCTTAATTACGCAAAGATTTGGCATGATAAACGTGCAACAGAAATTTTTGGAGAGGGTGATGGTAGACGGATTGGAGGAAGAGTTTATGATAAATATGTAGATGGGGTAGATATCGAATTTAAATCTGACAATTTCTCAAAAGGTCCAAGAAGTAAAGAGTCTTTAAAAAGGATGAATACTCAATTAAATAAGGATATAGCAAATAAATTATCAATGAAAGCTAATCCCCATTGGCATTTTGATCATGATCCAAGAAAAAGTCCTGAAATGAGAAGCCTTCTAAGAAAAATGAAGAAAAGTGGTATTACTTGGACATATGGTAAAAATTATTATAGTAAGTAAATGGATAGAATTTCTTTAAAGAAACATATAGTTAAAACAATTGAAACATCGCCCCATATAGATGGATATAAATGTTTAAATAAATTATGCTATAAAGACTTGTTTGTGTTTTGTAAACATTTAGAGGATATATATTATAGCTATATTATATTTAGGTTGAGTCAATCAAATTCAATAAACGTCTCACTGTGGGTTGGTCCAATTGATAGGCCTGATGATGGGTTATATAGTTTATCTGCAAATATAGAATTAAAAATAGTAACAAATGCATTATATAATGAATCCTTAATTGAAAATTGTCATAACAGAATCAACAACATAATTGATTCTAATATATTGTCAAATCTAATCACGGTATCTAAAAGAGAGTTAACTACTCCTTCTTTTGGATTGGAAAGAAACTATGTATACAATAATTTTATATTACCATTTTTTCAATTAGTAATTGAAAAATGTAAAGATAAGGCTGTTTTAAGGGATAAGAAAAAAACAGCTCCAATAATAATTGATATATATAACAAATTAAATCAAAAACAAAAATCTTTTTTTTGTAAGATTGGAAAAGATGAGACTGTAAATATAATATGGGAGTTATGTTATATTTATTCTTATAATAATTAATCTATAGTGAATCGGAATATCGGGGTAGGTACATCACCTAATGACAATACTTGTATTAATGGTAAAATCTTGAAAAATATGAAAACGTACTTTGAAGATAAAATGAAAAAACTACACCTTTGATAAAGGTATTAAAATGATTGTACTCCCAGTATCCAGAAAGTTGGGAATGAAAGAACGGACATTCCTGCCCATCTTCAACAACTCGCCACTGTAATCAGAGCAGAAGCTAGTACATAAATATAGACACATTATTTGATAAATAAGTTTATATAAAAGAAAGGACTCATTATGAAAAAAGATATAGATTTGGGCTATGAAATACCAGAAAAGCCTTTGACAGGTAGAAAGCACATCTCCATCTTAATTGGAGCTGGCTTTTCTGCGCCACAAGGGTATCCGATAGGAAATACTCTGAATGAGAATATATTGGACTTTGAAAAATATAATGCAGATTTTTCACCAAGTGGTGTATTATGTTGCTCAACAACTGGAGAAAAACCAGCTTTTCAAGAAGAAGGGATACTTAATCTGCATCAAAAACATTTCGTATTTTGCAAGCGTCTAATAAAAAAGTATGCAGAGACACATAAGTTCGACTATGAAGAGTTTTATGACTTTATAAAAAGTGAAGAAGTATATAACTCATGCTACGAAACATTGTGTGATGATTTATTAGACGAATATACAGACTATGGAAGTTTCGTCTTCAGTCTCCCCGACATCTATAATCAGATGGTGAGATATTTGTTGAGAGATAAAGATGGTAATTCTTTTTACGAAAACCAGCCATTCCACGTAGGATATGTGGAACATTACGATGGCTTTCTGAAATACCTAAATCACTTGAAAGAAGATTATATCATTGATGTGCATACACTGAACCATGATTTACTTTTTGAATCTTTTAATAAGACTGAATATATCAATGGTAGCATTTCTGACGGCTTTGATGAATATGGTTCGGAGTTCTATGGAATACTGAATAGAGACAATGCTACTTATCATTGCCGGTTAGAAAGATACGCAGCCAGATACGACGCTCCTATAAGGCTTTATAAATTACATGGTAGCTTAGATTATGTGCCTTATTACAAGACTGTTGAGAACAATTTCATGATACCCATTAAGTATGTGAAAATAAGGGAAGGTATTGGCGTGAGTGACTTATTAAGAGGAATACGAAGCAAAATAGGTTATGAAAGTTGCCCGATTGCTTACCACGCCGATTTTCTGACCGGCACAACCTCTAAAATAGAAAGATACAACAATCCTTTACTTTTCAAGAAACTCTTCAAAAGATTCAGAAAGAACCTGCGAAATGCAGAAAAACTGATAATCATAGGATATGGATGTAAAGACGAAGGAATTAACAAAATGATATTGGAGAACTTTGATTTCGCCCACAAGAGTACTTATATCTTTGATAAGTATGCAGGTAATAAAGTACGCGACTTTGGCAAAAAACTCTCGGCCAAGGTAATAGATGGAATTGAAATTGAAGATATAGTTCCTGAAATGTTTCAATGAGTAAATATAGCGAATTATGGAAAATAATCGTACAACATTTTTAATAGGTGCAGGAACACCGCTTGACTTGGTTTTACCACAAGATGTGATTAAACCTGCAACTACAAAAATCACAGAAGATGTTTGCAGACCTTACAAAAATTATCTTACTCAAGGGGATACAATAACTATTGTAAATGATATCTACAACTGGCTCATGGAAAATTATCCATCAGAGTGTTCTAATCCATATATAAGTGGAACACCTGCCCCCTATATTCATTTTGAACATTTGTTTCACGTATTAGAGATGTTAGATGCTTACAGTTGGGTATGGAACAAAAAATGTAATAATCCGAATAGATATCCGGTTTTTGCTCCTTTCACCAAACCGAATATAGACTTTGATCCTAATACACTTCGTTCTGTCATGGACCAATTTATCCTCAGAATAATGGATATTGTAAATGGGTATGATTCCAACATCATGAAAGAACAGGTGAATGAATGGTATTGGAGATTTTATCAACAGTTTGGCGAAAACAGTGACTTCTTTGTATTAAACTATGACACTACAATTGAGAAATCAATAGAAAATTATGAGGATGGATTTGAACTGGATGAAATTCAAGATGCATTCCTACGGTTCAATCCCAAGAAGTTGTTTGAAAATCCGAATGGCTTATCTACTATAAATCATCTGCATGGATGTATAAATTATTACTTCCAGTCATATAAAGATCCGAATACTGATATTTATAATTATCTATCAAATGACTTATATAAATATCCTGACTATGAGATAGTTAAAGGATTGATGATGGGACGAGGACAAAGCCAGCCTTGTACCCAATCAGGAGAAACATATTATTCTTCTCCAATCGTTACAGGATTGCGTAAAACGGATAAGCTAAACTGCGTTCCATTTGACTTTTATCATGCCAA
The DNA here is from genome assembly GCF_900128495.1 of Bacteroides ilei. Taxonomy (GTDB): domain Bacteria; phylum Bacteroidota; class Bacteroidia; order Bacteroidales; family Bacteroidaceae; genus Phocaeicola; species Phocaeicola ilei. Next base: position 634,926 of record NZ_LT635801.1, on the reverse strand, counting down.
TATGACCAACTGTATCATCAGAAATCACAAACTGGTAATTGCAGGATATAGCTTTGGAGATTTGTATTGCAATAACCTCCTGGAAAGAATGAATTTCTTGCATGGAAACCAAAAGCGCATTGTACTTATTGATTTTTGGAAGATTCCCAAAGAAAATAGAATGCATGGAGGATATTGGCTAAGTCAGAATCAAGGAAGATTTCTTTGTCGCATAACTGATTGTGGGGATTTCAATGGAGTTATTCGTCAACTATATAAAAACGAAAATCCCCGAACAGGTGCCCTATACAGCGACAATGGATGCCTAATGGTATTACCAAAAGGATTCAAACATGCAGCGGCCTGCTGTGATGAAATCCTTGCTTTCTTGAACTCATAGAAGCAGAATAAACCAACAGCGAGGAGGATTACTCGCTATAGTTTATCCACTCTAACTTAATAGGAAGATGTTTTTGATGTTGACCGCCATTTATCATAAATATCATAACAGCCCGTCTAACCATGCTATGGTACTTGTATGTATCTTTACATATCTCCTTGAAGAATGCCATATCTATTAAATATTGAAAATACCACTGTAGTTCCTTCTCTTCATTAAGATGGTTCTCATAATAATCCAACTGATTTATGAAATAGCAGAACAACTCGTCATTATTCATCTGCCCCTCTATTAACCTTACATATTCCTTTATGGAATCAGCCAAGAAAGCAGGCATCGGATTCGCTTCATATTGTCGGTTAGAACAACAGGAAGAACTTCCATTTATACCATTTTGAGCTTCTATTTTTCCACGTATGAAAGTCAGCTCCCTATGTATATACTTAAAATAGTTCTTGAAGTTACTTGAACATCCTGCACCACAACCACAATCCAGAACTTCGTTATATTTACTCCACATTTTGGATATACTTATGTCCTGCTTAACGGACATTCGTTCAAAGAACTCAACAAACTCTGCAAAATGACAATGCTTGTACCTCAAACATCTGTTTTTGGCATACAATATATTATGCTGTGCAAACATCTGTGTAAAAGTCGCATCAAATGAGGCTCTTTCGGCAGCTTTCTGTTGTGACTTCAAAGCCCTATTGGAATTCGTAAATGCGGTATAGGCATAAAAGACAGTTATCAACGTAAAGATTGCAGACAAGCAAGTGGCAAAACCTCCCCAAGTTTCCCATTCTGTTGAGATATTCTTATTCACTATCCAGAAAAACTCCCCTTCATTAAAAATGCAAACAAGAAGTAAGAAAAAAATCAACACAAAAGCCAGAATAAAAGATATAAGGAAATATTTCCATTTACTTTCTACAAATCCAATAGGTAAAAATCGATGCATGAATTTGTTGCCAGAACACATTGTTACTAATAACATCATTAGTAATATCCATAATATCAATGATATTATGTCAACAACACTATCACAAAGGTTTATATTATTTCCCATAATTGTGTTAGAATTAAGATATTTGACAATCTTATCAATCTTCATTGAATATAGCAAAACTCACAATAAAAAAGATGTCTGTTCTTACCCCGAGCAAACATCTTTTCAAGAATATAGATTCTTTATACATTTATGGATTTACACTATTTACAGCACTCTGCAACCGTTCAATATTTGCATGTAAAAAAGCATATTCATAATTAATAAGATTATTATACTCTTCTATTGCTTTTTGGGCATACTTTGTATCTTTAGAACAATCATATTCAAATTCATACGCATAACCGATAAAAAAAGGTACTGCCGGGTCTTTGCCCCGTAGTTTATCCAGATCCAATCTACCTTCTTTACGCATTTGAGCATCTTGTACATTTAATGTTTTGTCTATTGCCTGATCCATGGCTTTAAAAATATCACGCTTTTCCTTTATTATTTGCCTTATATCCATTGCATTATTTTTTAATTTCTTCTACAAAGATACCTAATTTCATTATTAACATTAATAAGTTCCTGAAAATATTTTCAAGTATCAATAAGTTTTATTATATTACGAGCCAACTTATGGTTCCTTTAAGATGAAGCAACTACTTGAAGCTATTCTATAATGAATGTTTAACGAACTAAAAAAGAACATTATGAGCATTACTTATTCAACACTGAGTTCCAACTTCAGCAAAGTTAAGGATCTACCAACATCAGCGGTCGGTAAACTAATCGGCGGAAAAGTAGAAGAGAACATAAAAGCCGGCTTCTTCACCAACGCATGCGCAATACGTCTGTCGTATGCCTTTAACTATTCAGGTATGCCCATATCACGCTATGACGGTGCCACATCTTCGGGAAAGGACAAGAAATGGTATCTTTATAGAGTAACTGACATGCTTAGCTTCATCAAGCAAAAGATAGGCGGCACACCGATAAAAGGGAAAAAACTGGAAGACTTCAAAGGGAAAAAAGGTATCATAATCTTCAAGAACTGTAATTGGAGTGATGCTTCCGGACATGTGGATTTGTTTAATGGTGAAAAAGTGGAAGGAAAAGCTTATTTTACGGATTGTGGCGATGTTGAGCTCTATGTTTTACAATAACCTATAGAAAGAATCATGAACAGAACCCTATTGTATTTTTCATTCATCTGCACAGTCGGGCTTGCATGTTGTACGAGAACGCCTGACGAGAAGTTGTTCGTGGTCGAAGATAACGGTTTATTCGGATATGTCTCAGAAAATGGTGATACTGTAATACCATGTATGTATCCATTTGCCTATACCGACACAATCAATCATATTGGATTTGTGGCTGAAGGAAACGGGAAAATAGTATGCCTTGACAAAAAAGGCAATAAGCTTTTTAACGTATTCAAGTATGACAATGGACCAGACTACCCACAAGAAGGGCTATTCAGAATTATAGACGAAGATGGTGCCATCGGATTTGCAGATACTCTGGGAATAGTAATCATCCCTCCAAGCTATAAATTTGCCTTCCCTTTCAAAGATGGCAAGGCAAAGGTTACGTATGAAGGACAATCTGTAAGCAACGGTGAATATACTGTCTGGGAATCTTCTTCCTGGATATTTATTGATAATCCTTTAAGGAAAGAGGAGAAATAAAGATAACCATTTTGAGCTAATTTGATTGATTAATAGTGTGAAAAAGAGAGCCAGCTAATTGTTTATTAGCCGGCTTTCTTTTATTGGTATGTTCGCTGATTATTCCTTTCAAAGTTTGGTAAGCAATACGAAAAAAGGTTCCCTTTTTCATAGGAAACTGTTTCAATCGACTTGCCCAATAAAACTACATAAGCATTTTTGTATAAATCAAATAATTGAGCAATATAAAGATAGGCATTAAATATAGCTATAATTCAGTATCAACATCCGCTTTGAAACCGATAAGTTTCAATTCATTTCTTGGATGTTTGCTTTGTAGTATTTCTTTTTGCATATTCATATTTACATGCGTATAGATTTGCGTCGTAACGATACTGCTATGTCCGAGAAGATTCTGGATATATTTTATATCAACTCCTCTTTCCAAAAGTAATGTAGCAAATGTATGCCGAAATGTATGAGGGGTTACTCTCTTGTTCATCTGCAGACCGGTTACACACTTTTTGATTAACAATCTAACTGACTGCTCGGATATTCTATTCCCTAAGCGATTCACGAAGAAAAAAGTCTGGGGCTGTACTAAAACATAATACTCTTTTAGAATATCAAGTACTTCCGATGAGCATATTTGTATTATTCGCTCCTTACTGCCTTTACCATTCACTTTTAGAACACCATTCTCAAGATCTATATCATTACAGGACAGACTGCATAGTTCTGCAACCCGTATTCCAGTAGCAAACAGGACTTCGATCATGCATACATCACGTGTTCTGGCCAAATAAGTGTAGCTTTGAGGTTTAACATTCTCTTCCCTTATTTCGTACAAATATCTGAGAATCTGCTCGACCTCATTATAGTGCATAACTACAGGCAATACTTTAGGCTCTTTTACCTGGAGTCTAATTTTTCGTATAGGATTTACAAATAAATCATTTTCGTATTCATAATACGAGAATAATGCTTTCAGTGATGCTATCTTTCTTTTAATTGTCTTTGGCTTAAATGTGGATATAGTCTGTATATATCTTTTTATCATTTCCTTGGTTATGTGTTCAAAATAGGTAACATTAAAATCACCGTTGACAAAAGTTTCAAACTGAAGTCCATCTACCTTATAGGCTTTAATCGTCTTTTCACTTAGTCTTTTTTCATATCGACAATGAGACAAAAAGTCACTCATCACATTTTTAATAGCTGTATAACTTCTCTGCTGTTCAATTACTTCTTTCATTCTGGTATATATTAAAGTTTCGCAAAGGAAAGAAATACAAAGCATCGAGAAAGTGAATATCACCAGGAAAAATACCGGTATGAATAACTGATAACTTAAAATTATGATTACTAGAATATTTATAAATAGGAAAATTGAAAAGAAATTTTTTCAAGAAGATATAACATTAGCTCGTTCTAAATCTAGAATAGTCATAATAAGCAGTCCATCAGGTTTGGGTAAATCATCATTAATTGATGAGGTTGTAAAAAACAAGCTAAATTACGATTTAGATCATAGAGTAAAAATAAAACAAAGTGAATCTGAAGAATGTGATCTTGGCTTTTTTATAAAAAGGATAGTTAAGATGCTTGATATTAATGCTTTGCACGATCAAGCCGGGTATTTAAGATTTCATGAATTTTCATTAAAAAAAAACCTTTTAGAAATAATTGGTGAAATAACAATAAAAAAAATATTTTCCTCAGTAGGTATTGATAATTACCTTGATCATGTAAAATCAACGGAAGATAATATCCAAGAATGGTTAGGTAATGAATTTAATCTACTATTACTGGGAAAAGAATATATTAAGTATGTATTAAGAGGAAGAAAATTAATTTTAGCCATTGAAAATATCCAAAATATTGATAATTATTCGGTACAAGTTTTAAAGGAAATTATTCAATCAACAAATAACGCTTATTTGATTTTTGAATACACTACTGGTATTCGTTATAACTTTTCTATTCCAGAGTTACATGATTTTTTTCAAGCAGCAGCAGATATATCTGAATATACTCTTTCTAAACTTGACAAAGCTGAAATTATTAAAACTCTTGGAGTTAAGGACGATATAATCATTGGCATTCTCAATGAATCATATGATACTTCTGATGGGAATCTTTTTAAGCTTTCGTTACTTTTAAATGATGCCAAATGTTTAAAGCTTCATAAAGAATTAGTTTATAGTGAAACGATTAAGAATCTTGTTAATAATTTTAACAACTCAATAAAGGCAATTTTGATAATTATAGAATCTCATAGAAATGGCATTTCTTATACTAAATTGTATGAGCTAATAGCGACACATTTATCAGATCTTATAAATTGCAGGGAAATCGATACTTCATTGAGACTCTTAATGGATAATTACATAATAGAATGTACTCCAATAGATATTAAATTAACACATGACAGCCTATTTAAAGAACTAAATAAGCTTGATGAGTTAAAAAAATATACATTGTTGTTTTAAGGAGAATGGCTGCCTACTACAAAGAAAAAAATCAAGAAAAACTAAGCATTGAAGAGAGAATAAACAACTATTTATACTTGATTTCATTTTATTTAAAACTCAACTCTTTTTTAGATATTATTGAAATACTTGAGCAAATAAACGATGATTTAGCTTCTTTCCCTATTGATACAGTTCTTAATTATTTAAATTTAATACGAGCAACATATGATGCGAACAAACTAGATGACGAATTTGACAAAGAAATCATTAAATGGTCTGTTTATATTTATTTCCGTTGTGGCTATTATAAAAAGATTATTGATGAGATTTCTTTTTCAACAATAGAAGATATACGAGTGAAATTATGTTATATAGCAGCCTTATCAAGTGAGAGCCCACAGGAAGCTATGAATATCATAATGAGTAATAAAGAAAAAGATTCAATTTATAATCTAGGGCTTAAGCTTGTTGAATTGAGAACGCTAAGATCTCTTCGCAAGAAACATGACTGCTATAATTTATGGATGGAATATTATGAGAATAAAGTATTTAATAATTCATTGTGGGAAGGCGATTTCTTGCGTTATTCATGTTTATGTATTCACAATGATTTGGAGTTTAGGATAAAACGTATAAAAGAAGCCTATAATATATTTAGAACTCGAAACAATTCATACGGAATTATTGCTTCTTGTTTAACATTAATGCGAGATTATCTATTTATGGGTAACTATAAAAAAGCCAATAAATGGATGAATGAAGCTAGCTACCACATTCAAAAGGCCGTATTCCCAATGTATATGTTTTACAATAATCAATCTGTACTAGGAATACTGGCGCAAGATATATCTGGAAAGGTTTTATTAAATTTATATAGAGCACTTGAAATTTGTACAAATTCAGATGATTCTATTGCAATACAATCTAATTTATTATGCTGTTGTATAATTCAAAAAGATAAAAATAGCGGTGTTGAATTTTATCAAAATTTGTTAGTCTCTTTACGAAAGTCCTATTATCAAAACAGTTCAATTTTTCAATCTGTTGTCTATAACTGCTATAAATACGCAAAGTTAATAGATGATGAAGAAAATATTCCTTTTTTAGCTAGTCATTATAGCAAACTATTGACAAATAATTATCCACAAGTACCATCTATTATCCGAAGTGATTTTTTCCCTGTGTTAATTGTTAACTGGGACATAGATTATTATACCGTTCTAAACAATTATCAATAAGTAATTCGAGAACAGATAGATAATTATAGCCTTCATAATAAAATGGAGTAAAGAATGCCCCTGACGGATTTAATGTTGTATCATGCGATAATTCAAAACAGTAAAAGGTATCATTAACTAGCTTGCCATCAATTCTAATATATTCAACTTTATCTAACCAATTAAATAATTTAAAGAGGTTAGATATGTTGTAATCGTTTAATAAGTGTTTGCCGTTTCTTAGTTTTATTTTATGATATAATTTATCCTCAAAACTATGTATATTATTATTGAAATAATTGTCATTAAATTCCGAATATCTCTCAACAACTCCCCAAGTCTTTATATTGTCTTTCCACCCAATAATGCTTACACTTAATTCTTTACCTCCTATAAATTCTTCTATAATGATAGGTTGGTTCAAATTCTCATATAGATTATTGATAAGTTTAATAATTCGATTTTTATCTTCGCTAAAAATTAAGTTATCCTGAGTTATACCTATAGAAGTTCCTTCATACGTTGGCTTTATGAGTAATGGGTATTTAAGTCGTGATAAATCAATATCTGTAACTAGTTTGTTCACCACCATATGTTTTGGCGTTTTTATATCAGATAATCTACAGATATCTTTTGATAAAATTTTGTCGCAACAAACGATATTGGTATAAGCATCTCCACCAATATAATGCATATTCCGGAGCATACCCGTTCACTTTCCGGCAGCTTATTAAGGCATAAAACCAGGCCTTAAAAACGCAATTTTATATCCGTTCATCCCCTAAAAGGATGAAAAAATGGATAACCAGACATTAAAATCTCAATTTTTCCGGAGCATATCCGTTCACTTTCGAGAATTGCACGTTGCAACACCTTTTTTCCGGAGCATACCCGTTCACTTTAAGCGTATGCTCTCCATTTTTCCGGAACATATCCGTTCAACCGTGCATAGAATCATCCGTGCATATCTTCATTTCCGGAGCATATCCGTTCATTCTTTCTCCGATTTCAGTTTCCTTTGTGCTGGTAAATTTATACGAAACAGCACAATCATGGCTGCTGAAAACGGTTGATATCCGTTCACCCAAAACGGGGATATCCGTTCACTTTTCATACTCTTTACCTATGGCGATGCAAATTTATTGATTTTCGTCTGTAACGTTGCAGTTTTGATGTCTTTTTTGACGTAAACTGCTGCCTTGTAGCTCGAAGCGCACACTTGTGTGTACCAGCCTGTCTAATATTGCATCAGCTGCAGTCGTGTTGCCTTTCATCACATCGTACCAGTTAGCAACCGGCAGTTGTGATATGATGATCGTAGCTTTTTGTCCATGGCGGTCTTCTATAATCTCCATAAAGTCAAGCAACTGTTGTCCGTCAAGAACTTTCATGCCGAAGTCGTCCAGTATAAGCAGGTCAGTCTGTGCCAGCTTGGCGAAGAAACGATGCAGAGTACTGGATATGCGGGCAAGGCTTATTTCCTCGAAGAGCCTGTACAGGTTATAATAAGCAACCTTATATCCGTTCATGCAGGCCTGATGACCAAACGCTGTACCCAACCAGCTTTTACCGGTACCGGCAGCACCCGTAATAAGTATGGATACCCCGTTTTTCACATAGTCACAAGTGGCAAGATTAAGTACTTTCTGCTTGTCCACGCCACGCTTGCAGTCATAGATAACTTCACTTATGGAAGCCTGATAACGGAAGTGTGCTTTTTTTATCAGACGGGCATTCCGGCTTTGATTCCGGTTATCCAGTTCAGCCTGTATAAGCAGTTGCAGACCGTCTTTCAAGGAGAGCGACTCTGCCTGTCGCGTCTCCTGCATGGTAGCCCAGTAATGGGCCATTCCGGGCATCTTAAGGTTTCTTAGAGCATTGATAATTTCATCCATCGTTATTTGTTTTGAGTGTTAGAAGTCTGTCATTTGAACTGTGATTTTCCACGGATATTACAGTGCTGCGGAGGAGCAAAGGAAAATGAAGGCTGCCCCACACCGGCACACTTGCTCTCTACCAGTAAACGGATAAAGCGATAGTTGCATCTGTCTACATTCAGGGCTGTCTCGCAGGCTTTCTGGAAAACGACCGGATCACTGCTCCTTTGCAGGTTTAGAAGCCCGTCGCAGGTCTTGTAATGAGTCTCCGGAGGCATTGTGGAAGAATAAAATATGCGGCGGATTACATCTCCAAGTATGCCGGATGCACGCTCGGCACGCTCTATGTATGATTTTGCACTCATCCCTCTGTATTCCCGGGAGTTGCTTGCAAGATGCTCCTTTACGATAGTATACTTTCCCCTGTTGTAATCACGTATGTGAGTGGCTACAAGTTCACCGTCCACATATACTTTTACCAATGTGCGTGTATATGCAACATGTGCAGTTTTGGATATATACTGATAGGGTACTGTATAATAGTGCTGGTCACGTCCGAGATAGATACAGCAGTTGGTTGACACCTTCAAATCGGTATATGACACAATCTCAAAATCCCTGTCAGGCAGCGGCATAAGATTAGGCCTGTCTACGGCAAGGAACCGTTCCTCACGCGTATAAGGATGCTTCTGCATGCGTTTCTGGTTGTGCGCTTTCATTTTGAGCGAGGCTGCCCGGTTAAGCTCTTCCAGTGAATGGAAGGTTTCATTGCGGAGTTCGGCAAACACACGCATATAGACAAGCCTCACGGTCCCTTCCACGTTGCTTTTATCTTTTGGGTGTGCGGGACGTGCCGGTATGATGACCGTGCCGTAATGATTGGCCATATCCTCCATTACACGGTTAAGCGAAGGCTCATATCTGTCTGTCTTGACAACGGCAGCTTTAAGGTTGTCAGGGACAAGCATCTTTGGTACGCCGCCAAGATGTTTCAGGCACTGCGTTATGGCATATACAAAGTCTTCCGTGCGCTGTGAACGTACGAAGAGGATATAACCGTAGTCGCTTGCAGGCAGAGTGGCTACAAAAGCCTGGCACTGGACGACCTCACCGGTTTCCATATCAACGTACCCCATAGTATCACCGGCAAAATCGAGGAAAAGCTTTTCGCCGCCCGTACGCATGTCGGCAAGTATGGTGGATGGCGACTCCTTTCTGGCCTCTGTGTTCTGATTGTAATGAAAACGGAACTGTGTCAGGCTGTAGTGGTCATCCGGATGCTCATTACGGTATTCCTCCCAAAGCAGCTTCAGCGTGACATGCTTGCGCTTCATCTCCTCCTGAAGATATGGAAGAAGGGCTTTGAATGTTTCAAAACGCTTGTCGCTATATGCAGGATTGCCGCCCTTGAGACGGTGCTCAAGAATGGGATCATCCAACCTGATAAGTTCATCAAGGCTCAGGCTGTCAGCGTTGACCTTGTTCATGTAGTTGTTCACTGTCTCCTTGTTCATGCCGATTATATCAGCAGCCTTGCGGTTGGAGATTCCGCTCTTCTTTAGTAGAAGAAGTTGTTTGATCTGGCTCATATTCTTACTTTTTCCTGCCATAGTCGTATCGTATGAAGATTGTTTTCTGCATACAAGATACGGGAAAAGAGTAGCAAGTGAACGGACATGCTCCGTTTTTTATGCAGGCATTGTCGTTTCTGTGAGAAGGTGAACGGATATACTCCGTTTTCCGTATGTAGACAACTGATTATAGTATTATTACATTCTCATTAGTGAACGGATATACTCCGATTTCTGTAGAGAAAACGGAGATTCTATCGTAATATCCAAACCACTGAACGGATATGCTCCGTTTTTTATGGCGTTTTGTGGCGTTTTTAGCTGAAATGAACGGATATACTCCGTTTTTCAGGCACTTTTCAAGGCCAATTTAGCGGTAAAACTGGATGGATTAAGCCGTTCAGAGTGGGTGGGGATGCTCCGTTTTCGGCATCATGGCAGGAACAACAAAGGATATGAGTCTCATAAAACAAGTACTCCAGCTCAAGCAGGCCGGAGAATCCAACCGCGGTGTAAGCCGCAAGTTACCGATTGATAAGGAAACCGTCAACGGTTATGTGAATACAGTAAAAGCCAACGGATGGAACATCAGCGACCTCCTTGAGATTGACGATCCCGAGTTGGAAAGGATGTTCCATGCCGGTTCTCCGGCATATACGGACAGGAGAATGGAAGAGTTCCTGAGTCTGCTGCCCAGATACAGGGAACTGCTGACGGATCCCAAATCCCATGTAAGCCGGCAGGTCCTGTTCGATGAATACCGTACGACCCATCCCGACGGTTACGGCAAGTCCCAGTTCTATTATCATCTGAAGCAGAATCTCGTCGCCAGAAAGGATGTTACAGCCGTACTGGCCAGCACCTACAAACCGGGTGAGAAACTTATGGTGGACTTTGCCGGTGACAAGCTCAGCTATGTGGATGCCGAAACCGGAGAAGTCATAAAGGTGGAGGTGTTTGTCGCCTGTATGCCTTACAGCGACTATACCTATGTGACATGTGTACCTTCACAGAAAACGGAGGACTTCCTGTATGCCATAAGGATGTGTCTGGAACATCTGGGCGGCGTGCCTCCCATACTGACTCCCGACAATCTCAAATCGGCGGTAATCAGCAATGACAGGCATGAGCCGAAGCTGAACAAGGCTCTTGAGGACATGGGCAACTACTACCATTTTGTAGTGCTGCCATGTGACCCTGCATCGCCCACCCAGAAGGCTCTGGTAGAGGACTCTGTAAGAATCACATACAACCGTATTTATGCCAGACTGCGTAGCCACACCTTCCATTCACTCATGGAACTGAACCGTGCCGTATGGGAACTGATGGAAAGGCACAACCGGACACGTATGCAGAAGCGTCCCTACAGCCGTGAGGAGCGCTTTCATGCCATGGAGAAGGAGCTGCTGAAACCCTTGAAACCGGAGCCTTATGAGATGCGCCTGTATGCCGACCTGAAAGTACAGGCAAACTGCCATGTGGAACTGAGACAGGACAAGGTGACCCATTTCTACTCCGTACCCTATATCCATGTAGGAAAACAGGCAAGAGTAGTCTTTACGCGTTCATGGGTAAAGGTCTATGTGGAGCAGAAACTGGTAGCCTCACACATCCGCAGCCATACATACGGCTATACCACAGTCAGGGAACATCTCGCATCCAGCAGCAGGGCAATCATGGAACGTTCGGCGGCCTATTATGTGGAGAAAGCGAAAGACATATCGCCTGACTGCCATGAGTATGTAAAGAGAATCTTTGACCCAAAACGTACCACACAGCCTGAAGAGGTGTATTACAAGCTGTGCAACTCCATAGTCAGCCTCAGACGGAAGTACGACCTGGCCACTTTTGACCTTACCTGCCGCCAGTGCATGGAGTACGGTATTTACTCCTACAGCAAGTTTGAAGCCATACTCAGGCGTAACGGTATGAACGCATCTGCCGACGAGACGGTAATCTTCCACGCGCCTATACCGGCAAACCACGGAAACATGCGTGGAAGAAGCTATTTTACAGGAAATGACATGAACAAACAACAATAAATGATTATGAGCAACGAAACAGAAAGAACACTGCACGAGCTGAAGCTTCCGGGAATGGCAAGCTGCTGGAGCTCCCTGGAAGAAACACATCAGTTGGACAAGCTTACCCTGCGTGAAGGCATGCAGATCATGCTCCAGCACGAGCGTGACACGAGAGGAAACAACCGCATACAGCGTCTTATAAAGAATGCCGGCTTCCGTCTGAGAGCCTCGATGGAAGAACTGGAAACAGACACGGCAAGGGGAATACAGGCCTGCTCTGCAGCCGACCTTGCGACCGGAAATTACATCACGGGCGGAATGACGGTCATCATTACCGGACCGGCAGGAACAGGAAAGTCCTACTTCGCCTGTGCCTTGGGTGACAGGGCATGCAGGAACGGCCGGAAGGTACTGTACTTCACGATGAACATGCTCATCGAGAACCTGAAGCTTGTACACCTGGAAGGACGGGAGACAAACTTCTTCCGTAAGCTGAATGCACATGACCTTCTGATCATAGATGATTTTGGGATGGTCAAGCTGGACGGACAAGTACAGCATGACTTTGAACAGATCATAGATGACCGGTACAACCGGAAAGCACTCATTCTGGCCAGTCAGCTTCCCGTTGCAGACTGGTATGATGTGTTCCAAAGCGAGCTCATTGCAGAAGCCTGTCTGGACAGAATCGTGCATAAGGCAATAAAATTTGACCTCAAAGGAGAGAGCCTAAGAAAGAAGTATTAACTTTGCCAACGATACTGAATACTAACTGGGGACTGAACGGATATCACCGGAAATGCTGAACGGGTATCCACCGGAATATGCAAATATAAATCATATTGTAAGTCTCACATATAGAAGCAACAAGTGCCTGCTTATTTCTCGATTTCTCTCCATGCCAGTAAGGAAAAATTATATCATTTTTATGTAATGTAGCTTTTTCTAAAAATAGTGCAGGATTATTATATAAAACAACATTGTTGAATATTTTCTTCATGCTATCAATTAAACTGTCAACATTGCTTTTTTGGGCTCTATCTGGTTCTCTGCTGTAAATTCCAACAGATTCTTTGGAATAGCATATATTATCAGCAATTATAACAATTGTATCAAAGTCTTTTCTAGTAATCATAATTTTAAGTTATCAGTTGTTCGTATATAGCAAAGATACAAAATCAGTGTAATTCTACGATATCTTTATCTTTATTTCTTTTTATCTACCACAAGAATAGCTATTTTCATGACTTTTCAAACTAAAAACATACCTTTTTCCCAAAACTGTTTGGAAGAAATACATTTTCATTCTATATTTGTTTTTTGAGACATCCTTTTTATTTTTCGAAAGCGGGGCTCTGCTTTAATCAGAATGTTATTAATCCTGATTCATAACCATTAAACAACAATAGTATGGGAGCATTGAGAGCAACCGTAAGTATGCGTGGAAGAGAAATAGATATTCTTTTTTCTCACATTGAATTCAGTCGCAAGACAGATAATAAAGGCAGACCTGTAACATCTGTTATAGGAGGAAGACTAACATTCAGCATAGAGGCCACAAAGGATACAGAAATTCTTGAATCAATGGTGAACAGCCAATTCAAACCCGTCAGTGGGAAAATCACTTTATACAGAACTGATGACAATTCCGTCTTTAGAACTATTGAGTTCAGATGTGCCTATATAGTTTTTTACAAGGAAGTATTTAACGTGGACAAAAAGCGACCACTCTTTACAACAATAACACTCTCAGCCGACAGCCTGATCGTTGGAAATGCTTTTTTGACCAACAGCTGGTAATTGTCTGCTCATAACATAATTTTCTTATTATACAAAACGAATGAAAGCAGGGTCAAAAACAAAATCCGGCCCTGCTTTCTGATCAACCACAAAACTTAACAATCAGACAATCCTTCTCTATACTTATTTTTCCTACATTCCAGAAGCCCTCACTATATCCGGAACAAGCAGTTCAACTTTAGTGTTTCTGTTAGCCTCTGTAGGCAAATAATCTGATATGCCACCTTTACTATCCACAATTATTTTTTCAGCTTTTACACCCCGGCATTGCAGTTGCTCCGAGATATAATTGGCCCTTGTCAGACTCAACGAGTCATTGATAGCAAAGCTCCCTGTTTCCTTATCAGCCGCACCAGTAACCTTTACACACAAATCGTATTTAACGGCAACTCGGGCTAACGCATCAAGATTAATGGATTGTGACCTATCGGTAAGCTGTACCGAATTTAAATTGAAAAAGAAATATACAGGTGAACCAATGATTCCATTAGAAAAACAACCGGCATATTTTTTCATATATGCAGAATCTACTTCCGAAAAATATTTTGGTTCCAATTCTTCAGCAGTACATACCCCCTGAGTATTATTGTCATTTGAACACAGGCTATCTCTCGGAAACGTTACAGGAATCTGACTTGAACTTTCGTCAACCGATTTGCCATTCCATTTCTTATTCTTCAATCTTGCCAAAAGCGAGTTCAAACCACTATAATTATTTACAGGGTAAGTGTGTCCGGCATGTTCACAACTATCGGCAAAAAGATGGGAATACTTATCGAGTAATCCTTCTATCTCCATAATTTTTTTCAGTTCAATCAAAGTCCGTTTGTTCTTCTCATTCTTACCGGCATAGTAACGGTTTTCCGCTGAAAGAGAATTGGCATATCCAACCAATTGTTCATTCATTCGCATATAAGGTCCGGCATCAACAACACGTTTCCATCCTGTTTTTCCAATAGAGAATGACAATCCCGTTGTAAGCAGAAGCATATTGTCTCCTGGACGATTCGGACGGCCTAAACCATCGAAATTCTGAAAGGTAGTCATGCCAGAAAGTTCCATAAGCAGACTTACTCTTTTGGAGAGTTTATATTGTCCCTGGATGCCATAAGACAGAGCAAAAGGATTATTACCATTGGTAGCGTGATGTATCATTCCGACACCTGCAAAAGGAGCGACAGTCCATCGTACCTGTTCCTGTCTGGCATACCTGCGCCCAAATATATTCCACATCAGATCCGCATGGACATAATGATACTTCTGATCGGACAACAAACCATCTTTAAATGCCATCCCATTATAATTGATACGGCCGCCTACAGCCGGAGTAAACCATTTGCCTACAGCAAAACTGTAGGCCGGCTTCATACGGCCAAACAAATCATCACACCCCAACGGTGTTCCAAGAAATGCATTCAATCCACCTGCAACCGTGACAAACCAGTTGCCGCTTCTACCTGCCGGAACAAGCACACCATCAAGCCAGGTTGGCTCCAGAGGTTGTAAAATCTCCTGGCTATACTCACGCGATTTACATTGTACAGTATCTGTATAATGGTATTGCTCACTTGCATACGTTTGTATCGTACATAACGTAACAAAACAAATAGTAATCAGTTTTATCATATTCGAATTAATTATGAGTTAAAAAATTACCTAACGACAATTCTTTGCCAATTAACGCTTAGGTTTCTTGCCACTGGCAGGACGCATCATACGTGATGCCATCCTCATGCAACGCCGTGCCCAGGCACGGTTGTCCTCGTCTTCATCACGTCCCCATTTGAGATCGCTTCCACCACCTCCACCACCATGTGTTTCGGCAAAAGTAGTGGCATCATCCACCATTCCGAGAAACAGCATTGTAGCACATTGCATGACTTCAGTACCGCGTTCTGCTACAGATCGGACAAGTGAATCGTCAAAAATCTGCCGTTCTGAAAGAGGCAACCTTGCCGATAAGCCACGATGTTCGTTAACCATTTCTTCCAGCATTGCGTCTTTAAGCAAACTGTCCACTTTAGAATGTACATCACGAGAATACCGATAAGCTTCTTCTTTCAGCTCTTCTGTCCGCTCTTTAATGGCATTCATATTCTCCCTTAAATCAGAGAGCTGTCTATCAGCGACATCAAGCTTTTCCTGCTTGTCTGCCAGTTTCAATTGAATAGCAGCCAATTCTTTTTCAAGCCGTTCTTTCTGTTCCGAAATGGCAGAAGCATCGCCCTTTTGTTCCTTCAATTCATTTTCCAATGATGACAGCTGAGCCTGCTTTTTCTCCATATCATGCTTTAGATTCTCTACCATGGAGGTAAGGCCCTTCACTCTTCGTTCTGCCAATCTTATATCAGACTGGAGTGAAGCTAAGACAGCCTTATGGCGTTCAATCTGTTCTTCTTTAGTTGTACACTCTTCGGAAAGCATACGTCGGTATTCTTCCGTGGATCTGTGCTTAGCACCTGTCTCCGAAATACTTGTACCTCGTGACATTCCCCATTTTCTGTTCACCTCCGCAAAATCACTGTGAAGCTGCTTCATTCGTTCGCTATATTCAAACTTATCCTTTCCCGCAAAAATTTCTTTGTATGCAAACCGCCCATTTTTGATTGGCAAAAGCGTACAATGGACGTGCGGGTTCAGCTCATCGAGATGTACAACAAAAGCTGCAATGTTCTCCTCTCCATATTTATCAGAAACAAATGAATAAACGTCTTTTGCCCATTGTTCAATTTCCGGCTTTCTTACAATATGGGAGTTATCACTATCTTTGGAAAAATCCACATTCTGATTGCCGAAAGCAAGTTCCTGCATACGCTCTCTTGAACCACCAAAAATAATGTTGACCACTGTACGGTATTTAGGTTCCGCCAGTCCTTCATTAGGGTCCTTTATTCCACGGCTACGCAACAATACCGCCATCCGGTCCGGGATGCTGCGGCTGGTATCTACCTGCTGCACCTTTCCACCGCGAACAATCTCAAAATTGAGGCGTTCACGTGTAGGATCATAGTTTCCCTTGCTCATGGCATATTCTGTGGCTTTTGCGCTACGGCAACGCAGATGCTCATTGCTTTGCGCCCTGGTAATGCCTTTTGATACATGTACATCAAGTACCTGTTTTGCTTTAACCATACTACAATTCTATTAATTCAGGATAATCCATGTGTCCCAGCTTGCTGCTTGTCTGGACACCTCTCCCGGTGACGTAAGTCACCAGGGGTATTAGGCTCCCCCTTCCCTCTGTTTCGTGGCAGACGGGCAAGCCCGGATGCCATTTACAAAAGGTAGTACGCCATACTGCCGAAACAATAAGAAATATCCGTAGTTATACAATCATTTGAAATCGGTTAGAACTCAGATAACCTCCTGCGATTTTGCAAGCAATGAAAGAAAAGGGGAACGAAGGGATTTGAGTTCTTTTTTTATTGGAGAATCTGTATCAGCTCCATTTTCTGTTCCGGTTACTACAAGTTCTGCAAGAGTCTTGCATAACTCAAGAAAATTATCCCATTGACCACAACAATCATTCTGGAAAAACTCCTGTAACGGCTTCCTTTCATCAAACCTTGATTTTCTCAAGACCTTTTGTAATGCGGCAAAGGCAATACAACTCATTGTTATTTCCCTAATTTCGTTTTGCTGTTCACAATAAGAAGCCGACTCATCTAAAACGGTACCAGATACCAAGAAGTCTTCTTTGTTGAACAATACACCTGTTTTCTGTTGTATTATCTCAGTACATGATTTACCTGTCATGACTGAATCTGTTTTGCCAACAATCCAATTGGACAATGCTTCCATCAAGCGTATGGTAAAAGCTGATTCTTCGTGTACATTATCAGCCTTCTCTTCCTGTTCATGCAATGCCATTGTGATTACTACACTTTTTGCCAACTTAACCCTTTTCAATTGCCCCATTTCCTCAAGGGTGTCCAAAAACGAACGTACAGTAGCACGATGCCAACGCCATTCCGTTGCAAGGTCAGATATGGTCACATGACACTGATGCGGCTCAAGTGCATAATCCACTCTTCTTAAAAAAGGGGAAATAAAACCATTTTGTGACTTGTCCAATAAATCACAATATGCTTCCGTTCGTGTTTTCCTTTCACCTACTTTTTCTTTAAGGAAGTCAAAGACCTCCACGTCCGCTACTATTGAAGCGGATAATTTTTGCTTATTTTTCATTCTGTCATGTTTTAATTGATTGATTTTTCATGCGGATGAACCCCAATGCCACTATCCGCAAAATCGTGGCTTTATGCGTGATGATAATTGTAATAGCTTTTGATCAGCTCATCAGGATGTTTCAATAAATTTTGGACATTATCCGTATCCTGACATTCGGATATAACCTTTGATGATGGGTAAAAAAGAGATGCCGTAAGAAATAGGACAATACTAATCGACAGTGTGTACAACTGTGGTATGGCAACAGCAACCAATGCCATTATAGACAAAATGACAACTGTCCTTATGCGGTCATGTACATCTTTCATCCATCGGTCAGACCATTTGAAGGAAAACATCATTATACAAAATATTGTCGATAACATAATGCCCAACCTGTCCTTCAGCAAAAATGTACTGTCGTAATGAAATAGTAGCAGCAAAAGAAGCCAGAATCGAACATAGAACTTTCGTGCCTTGACATTCATAGCCATTATCAAATAGAAATGTGTCATTATACGTCCTTTGTTCCTGTACAAAGCAACAGGTACAACGACCGGTATTAAAAGGAAAATGAAATGTAAGATAATCCAAGTCATAGTTTGTATATTTCTGGAATTGTAAAAATGGAATATTTATCTAGTTCTAATCGTACAAGGCCATATGTGGCCATTTGGATGATAACCTCGGTATCTTTGGCAGTCAGACTATCGGGATGCCTTTTAATGCGCTGTTTGAACAGAGGATCTTTTTTACGATAAGCTGCCAATGCCTTATCCAAATCATTCTCGGGAATTATCCAAGTCGTTCCTTTTTTATATGCACCATTGGAACGGTATGCTTTCAGCATCAGGTTCCGTGAAACCCAGTATCCTGTTCGTCCATATCCTTTGATGAGCTGCTCCTTGTAAAGATTGTCATTGACCACTTCTATCCAAGTTTGGTTGGCATCAATCCAATAAACAAGCCGCTTGTATAAAGTATGTCGCATTCTGTGTAGACTTACATAAAATCTAGCAATATGTCTTCCTTCTCCTTCTTGTATTTGAAAGTTCCTCCTTTGGAATGCACATCAAGATCAAGACACAAATCACCATACATCTGTTCTAATGAATCATACACAGTAGCTGTGATGAAAGTTACCATTCCCTTATCATCTGTCCGTGCATTCATCTTAAACATCTGGCCAAATGAAGGATTGGAATAAGCACAAGTGCAATGACCAAACTTTTCAGACAGCATAGGAATATGATGATAAAGGGTTATCAACTCCATATCATCCTCAAACATATCCATTACTTCTTCCAATTCATACGGATCTCTTAGAGGGAATGTCAGTAATACATAATCGCCATAAAACTTTGGCTCCTCCATTGTTGTCACATCAAGCAGTTGTGGCAGTTGGAGTGGAACAAACGATAAAAAATCATCCAAAAAATGTCTCAGCATAATACCTAATATATCAAAATAGAATTTATAATGAACTTATGAATATATCAATAAGCATACCCGGCAGATCATTCAATCTTTTATCCTCAGTTTCCAGAGTTGCTGCCAGTATCTCAAAAGCTCTGGGAATGCAGGCTGCCATATCATACAGCTCTTCTTTTTCTCTATGTGAAAGCACTGCTGTATTTAAATAATCCAAGGAAGCATAAGGCTGTAGAATCATGTAGATATAGGCCCAAGCCTGTTGCTTGTTCTTCACTTTTCCTTGGTGTATGTCTTCCAGACACATCCGGACATTCTGAATTAACCTACGATTGGTTCGCATTGCTATATATACCATAGCATCAGTGTAGGTTATGTCATGGCAACCGTATTTAGAAAAAACGAAAGAATAACATTTATCCGTATTTCTGGCGATATCAGTTATGTCCATATCATTCAACTCACTCATATATGGGAGAAATGATCTGAATACTATATCTTCTTTTTCAATGAAGTTCTTAAGTTCATCTATGTTATGAATACCCTTATTCAGCGTCTCTTTCAAAAGGGAACGATAAATAGTCAAGATACCATTTCGGCCCTCTTTATGAGTTGCATGCTTATCCAAAGAACTAAAAAATGGTCTTATCTTGTCAACTGAAGATTGAAGTTCTTTAATAGAATCGTATGGCGATAAACGCTCTTTAATTATAAGCACCTCTTTATAGGTGCGAGGGACTTCCATAACTAATCGAGAAAACTCCATGCGAATGGAATCATATAAAAGAGCACAGTCTATCTGTGCTGTAGAATGAGCCTTTATTGTATCTTGACTGATAAGTACCGATACGGTATCTTTAAGTTTCTGCCAATCGTTAACATACAATATAAGGTCGCTCACTGATATATTTTCAATTTTACGCACTTTGTTCAAGTAAGTCTTGTATTTTGTGACAGGATCATTTACACTATCAACAATGTTTTTTCCATTTTTTCCGCTGCAAGAAATAAACAGCAAGATGGAAAATAAAATGGGCGCAAATCTGTTTATCAAGCCCATGATTTCAAAGTATGATTTTTTAATTTTCATATTCTTAATTCATATTTTACTATGCAAATCTATATATTATTTTCAGGAAACAATGCATCAAAAAACAGATTTTGATTTAATTGTACTATCATATTCAATAGTTTGATTTACAATGATAAAAAGAGAAAGAATAAATGATTAGAATCGACGATTTTCAAAATTTCATTAAAGTATGATTTAATACAGAATAAAACTTCTATATTTGCAATTGTTATCAATAACATCAACTAAATATATGGCAAAAGTAGGTTACATTTTTATGGCAAACCAGTATGATATGCTTGAGGCAGACAAGGAATGGATGCTACAATATGGATGTGTACAAGTATTTGAGGAATCTACCGATCATGAGATTTTGCGTCCTCTATGGAAACAACTGATGGCCAGTATTGAGAGAGGAGATGAAATAGTTGTATCGAAGTTCAGTAATGCAGTACGTGGTACACGTGAATTGGCAACGTTCCTTGAACTATGTCGTATAAAAGATGCACGCATTATTTCCATACATGACGGGATAGATACCAAAGATGAATTATTCCCGGATACAAAAGTATCAGATGTTATTAAAATGTTTGGTTCTCTTCCTGAAGAAATTGCTGCCTTACGCAAGTCATCTTCGCATATAATGCATTTGCAACAATACATTAAGCAACCCTCTAAAACCGGAGGATCCATATCTAAAACAGAGCGTGAAAGAATGATAGTTGACATGTACAACAACGGACATTCCATTGATGATATTTTTGAAATGAGCGGATTCAGTAGCAGAAGTTCCGTTTTTCGCATTCTCAATAAATATGGTGTAAAGTTAAACCGGGGAAAATTCAGTGGGCCACGCAATAAAAACAAGAAAAATAAACCGGAATAAATGTTAGCGTTGACATTTAAAAGAGGGAATAGTCTTCAGCCACTAAGTCCTTCAAAGAATTATTAACATTAAAGGACTTAGTGGCCTCGAAAAGTACTCTTATGAGAACGACCCTTAATGATAAAGGTTTATCACCCATAAACTTTTCGCCTGGGCTTTTCTGACCGTATAGAAAGTTCCTCCCTTTGGCTTTCCGTCATAATAGGCAACTATCCCACATGAATGATTTACCAAATAATCATTTCGACGAAAAAAACAGCCTCCAAAATAATTTTCACTCAATATGACAACGTCATCAGCTTTTGATATTACACGTTTATATTTTGCTTGCTCAATCAAATTCCATTTTTCAGACTGCCCCCTATATGGGAGTACACAAATTAATCGAATGGCTGGCAACTCACCTTTCAAAGACAATACAACTTCGGCTGCCAAAAGGTCAAATCCCCAAGCTGCACCACAATAAAAGTCCAACATTCCTTCGTGATACAAATTCCTCACGCAAAAAGATAACCTTTGCCTTAACTCTCTGCGTTTAGAACACAAAATATCTCTGTGTCCTGTAAAAGCGACACCTTTATTACAAATTTTTGTTTTTTCCATATTTATTGGTATTTATAGTATGTACGACTCAAGAAGAGCCCTCCCAAAACATTTGCTCCCAAAAATTCCAAACGTTCGGCCAGCTCTGCATAACTCATTCCGGTAGTGACAACATCATCGTAAATCAGAACGTCTTTTTCCTTAAAGAAATCTTCATCAAATTTCATTAACCGTTCGGAAAAATCCACATGTGTTTTTTTCTTCCGGTTTTCGTGAACCGCCGGACGGTCAGCCAGAATCCGGATATGGGAAAATCCGTTCATAACACCTGCCAGACTGCTAACCTGCTCGCAGAAGAACCTGTACCTATTTTCGTTCTGTTCGCATGTACTTGCCGGAATACATACAAAAACAATACTTTTCACCTTATCACCAAATTCGTTCAGGAGATATGATGCGGTCATCTGTGCCACTTTAAGTGTGACTTCACGATTTGCATCCTTAAATCCCCATACGAGTTTACGGTTTTCGACTGCATCTTCCCCTACATTTCTGATGCGTACAGGGAAATATTTAACGAAGTGATACATTTTCTTTGCCAACTGCCTTTTCAGATTTTCGTTGATTGCTGCCATAGTCTCATTTGTTTAACTCCCTCTGCTTGCCGGCTTTCAGCCAGCCCATCGGGATATTTTCTGCCCATAGGGTGGGACTGCTGCAACAAGACAAATGAGGGCATGAACAAATACGCTCTGCATGTCAGAGGAAGATTTTTCATGAACAGGCAATCTGCCAGTGTCCCGGTTTGACGGTTGACAAAGGCAGCCCCACAATTTTGCAGGGAATATCCGAAAGAGCTGGCCAAACACAGGCAACCATGACGAATGGCAAGAAAAACAGGATACAGGCTTTGTACACCTTTGGAAAAAGCCTTAACTTTGCATGACTTTTACATCAGAAAACTATCATGGAGAATTATATAACAAAAGCTGCAGACGCCTTCCTTACAAGCCGTCCATACGGAATCAGACTTGATTTTAAACGTAAGGGATTTGTAATATTCAACTACCACATGAATTTACTGGGAAACGGTACCCCCTGTAACGTGGATTCACTACCACTGGAAATCTGCACTTTGGAAGATATACCGCAAACAGGTGAAAGAATTGTGAGAAACGGAGATATAATGGATATTTTTTTCTATGATGAAACAAGCAATCCATATACAGGATATGGCGTAGATCTGGAAAAGCTCAAAACATATAACAAATATATCTATCCATTAGCTTTAGCATTGAATAGAACCTTGTAACAACAGAACTTAACATAAACTTACAGACCACAACTTTGATAACATTCTTCTTTTCATCTAAAAGCCAAAAGTGAGGTTTTAGAAGTGGATAATAAAAACTGTAGATTCAAATATAACCGATAAAAACTATACGATACACAAACATACATTCAAAGGAATGTATAAAAGGGAAAAAATACAAAAGGAAAGTCTGCTTAAAAATTCCAGCCCCGATTATGGGGCTGAAAAACAGATGGAAAATCAAATACGGAAAAATTTATAAATTTCCGGATGCTCATCACAAAACCTCCTGTACTTATGAAAATTAATGCCACCTACGAAGTAGAATTCGGGATAAGAGGTGAAACCTGATGTTACAGAACGTTTCGTCTCTAAACCAAAGCCATTATCTACAAGCCAATCAATAATTGAAGAACCATTATTTTGGAGATCAACAAACTGGCAACAAAAGCCACGCGGATGCTTAGGAAAATTAATAGTAACAGTAGTTTCCTTTACGAATATGCCTTCCTTTAGATTCCACGAGAAAAGGGCCATGTAAATAGGGCTATCTTTACCCTCCAAATAATATGAAATAAGAGGAAATACCCACTTATCACACCATTTTAATAAAAAGAATTTGCAACCACCTACTTTAAAAACTTTTTTAACCATAATCATAAAAATTTAAGTTCAATTTTTCCCTATTATAATCCATTGTTTATCAATAGGGAGTAATTAATTCAATTTTACTGCTTAATATATGGATGCCAATATCTGCAAGGTTTATGACTGAAATACTCTTTTTCTTCAGGAAAAAGGAAGATTTCTGACATAACTGGAAGGGAACCTTGTAAAGATATGGCTGGCATCAATAAAACTTTGCAGTGAAATGAATGGCTACTCCCTATGTAAACAATGAATGTTGGAACAACAGCCATAATGAGAGTACCCCTGGAAATAAAAATGGAAAATTGAACGGGGCATAATGAATCCCGCAGACATTGATTTTATGTCAATGCCTGCGGGATTAAATAGAGGATCGTATGTGAATTATTCAGCAGACGGGTATCATCTGTTTGGCGTAATCTTGAATCTGAGAGGCTACCCTGATTTTAAATTCAGCCTCTACTAATTATACTCTTAAAACATTAAAATTCATTTGGAATACGTCCACCTGCAGGAGGATTGGGATTACCGTTGTTAAGTTGTGCTTGTAACTGTATTCTTTGTTCTTCTGTCAATCTGTTATTGTTACTATCATAAACGACATCATCTAACTCCCGATACACATCAGAACGTGCAGTATATGGTAAATAATAAGTATTTGGGAAACGTTTATCCAAATCACTCAAGCCATTTCTTTGAGCAGTAAATGTAGTACCATCTTTCTTGGTCATTGTTGGAATACTAGGATCTACAGCAAAATCATAAGATGAATACAACATTATTGATTCAAAATCAAAAGCTCCTGTACATAAATAGTTACTTGTTCGCTTTTCAAAATTATGTCTGTTATCAGAACTTACATTATTTATATTAACCGTGACATAATTATCCCTGTCATAACGGCATTGTTCATGTAATAATCCTATAGCATGGCCTATTTCATGTATTACACTTCCTACTGTACATCCATAAGGTACTAATGTCAAATCTTGTCTTCCATCAATACGCCCTACATAAGAAGCATTAGCATCTCCGTCGCAAAAATTAACATAAGGATAGGCAAAACCATAATCAGGATCAACTGTTGGTTGGTCTGTTGCATTATAAAATCTCACATTCGTATGAGCTTCCCAATACTCAAGTGCTTCCCTAATAAGAGACTTCGTATAAGGATTTAATGTCGTACCCGTACCACTTTTAGCATAAGTAAATCTTACCATAGCCCATAAATTATATGGAGTAGGATATATAGCTGTAGAACGTGAATTGACATCTTTAGGAACAGAAGCATATCCTGTCATAGGACTGGATAATAATGTACCTCTGTCACGTCCGATTTCTTGATCCTCTTGGAAAATATCTCCAGTCTTATCAAGTTGTTTTAATTGTGCATCTGACAGCATGACATCTCCCATCCAAAAATATTTCCCGTCTTTCAATTCAACGGTAGAACCCGACTTAAGAGTTATGATCTCACTTTCAGTAGATGTATTTTTCGCCAAATCTACTGTACTTTTACACAACTCATCATTTTCACATGAAGCCAACAGCAATAAAGCTGCCACTCCCATGAAATTTAAGCAATTCTTTCTCATAAAGCAGTTTTTCAAAGTTAAGGTTAAAAACAATAAAACAATTACTCTTTCGATATAATTTCTATAAGCTTATATATTACATCCATACCATCTGCCGGAGGATTACCCAAATGCGTTTTTTCAACCCTCAAATAATACTCAAATCCCTCTTCATATACAAATCCTTTAATACCATTAATAGATATTATAGTCCACTCATCATTTGGATGTTCCTTTATCTTTATACCTTCCAACGGTGCAAGTCCATTAGGATATTCTTGAGGATAATACTCCCCTTTTTCAGAAGCAACATATAAATTTACGACTTCACTCCAATCCTCATCATCTTCATTATCTAAGCAACTTGAACATAGTGCAGCAAAGAAACAAAGAATTATCAGATTCATCCATTTCAAATTAAATTTCATTCCCATATCTTTCTTATTTAATTACCCAATGCAAATATACAATTTATATTGTATATCCAATAAAATTTATAGGTATTTTTTTACTTTATGTTCAGAAACATAACTCTTTTCGTATATTTGTAATATACAATCTAAACTATACATTATATGAAAAAAACTTATTACTCATTAAAAGACTTTGAGCTATCTTTTGGGAAAAATGCTATTGAAAGAGCAGATGACTTTCAACAGTACATTGAACAACTAAATGCCTTTGGATGTAAAAGTTATTGGATAACTTCAAATTCTGGCATTGGAGCGACCATGAACATAGAAGGATTCGATGGATCTGTCATTGCATTTATATCCAATGACTATTTAGGTATGTCACAAAGAGACGAAACCAAACAGGCCGGCATAGATGCTATTAAAAAATATGGAACCGGTGCTTGCGCAGCACAGGTAATTGGCGGCTATCTTGATATTCATCAACAATTAGAAAAGGAAATTGCTTCATTCATAGGACAAGAAGACGCCATATTATTTTCTTCAGGATTTGGAGCAAATTCCGGTATCTTAAGAGCCTTGTTAGGTAAAAATGATATTGCATTAATAGACCCTTATATCCACACAAGTGCAATGGCAGGATTGAAAGGCACGAATGTAAAACGGATTGGGCATAATGATTTGGAATACCTTGAGATGGTTCTCAAAGATGTAAAAGACAAGTACCAGACCAAGTTGGTTATAATCGATGGAGTGTATTCACAAGATGGAGACTTATCCAAACTTCCGGAAATCATTAAATTATGCAACAAATATGAAGTTATGCTAATGATGGATGATGCACACGGCATAGGTGTGATGGGAGCTAATGGCAGGGGTACAGCAGAACATTATAATTGTTTAGGTCAAATAGATATTATTACCGGCACATTCAGCAAATCATTTGGCTGTGTAGGAGGATTTGCAGCAGCTTCAAGGAAGGTAATACAGTATTTGAGATTTTATGCGGACAGCAATGTGTTTTCAGCAGCCCCTACGCCACAAGTTACAGCATCCATATTAAAGGCTTTAGAGATTATAAAAAAAGAGCCTCAAATAAGAGCCAAACTTTGGGAAAACACGAATTATCTCAGAAGGCGATTGATAGAAGACGGATTCGACATAGGAAAATCCGTTTCCCCTATTTTTCCTATCATGATAAGAGATAATAAAAAGGTTTATGAAATAGCTAAAATATTGCAAGAAAAAGGTATCTTTACCATTGCCATTGTATATCCTGCAGTAAGGACAAAAGAAGCAAGATTAAGAGTCAGTGTACTTGCAACACATAAATTTGAACAGTTAGACGCTTTAGTCAATGCTCTCAATGATATAAATAAAATCATAAAAATAAAACAATAAAATGAAAGTTCGAAGAAAGAGAAGAAGTACAAAGGACATAGAGGAAAGTATTATTAATGCAGCAACCTGTTTAATTGAAAATGGAGGGTTCTCTAATTTAACAGTTACAGGTATTATACGACAAGCTGAAATTGAGCCTGTACAATTCTATAATAGATATGATGATTTGAATAGTTTTATAGACGAGTATGTAAAGAAATATGACTATTGGTTTAGTGATATTGTAAAGTCACAAAAACAGTCACATAACGATAAAGAACTGTATATAAACATCCTCATAGGTTTGTTTCAATCTCTATCGGGAAATAAGGTCATGCAAGAGCTTCTGAAATGGGAACTGTTTAGCAACAATGATACCAGTCAACGTACTGCCCAGTTACGAGAGCTGCATACGTTACCATTGAATAAAAAATTCTCAGATATATTCTCCAACTCAGATATTGATATCGTTTCTATATCAGCTTTAATAGTAGGGGGAATATATTATCTTATCTTACATGACGAACTTTCTCCGTTTAGTGGAATCAATTTAAAAATAGAATCTGACAGGAAAAAAGTTATTGAAGCTATCCGTAAATTGTCAGATATATTATTTGAACCTATATCTTCTCTGACCCTAAAAGACATAGATATTATAACTAAAATGAAGAAAGACAATATTCCTATTGAAAAGATAGCGTATTATACTGGCTTCACTAAGGAAATGATTATTTCTATCTAAAAAATTCGTCCAATAGAATGACTATCTATTGGACGAACAATATTAATATCAATCTGCATTTCACAAAATGGATATTTTCCCATACCGAGAAACGTCTTTTTGTAAAAGGCTTATAACATTTCGATACTTAACAAAATAATTTTTCAAAATAAAAGAATGGTATCTACTCAAAAATGAGACTTTGCTGCTGAAAAAATAAAAAAGTACATTCCGAATAGCTAACAAGAATTTAATATTTCAATAAAAGAAAAGGGAGACACGTATAAGTGGAGAAAAGAAAATATAACAGGATGGAAAGTCTGTTTAAAAATTCCAGCCCCGATTATGGGGCTGAAAAACAGATGGAAAATCAAATACGGAAAAATTTATAAATCTCCGGATGCTCATCACAAAACCTCCTGTACTTATGAAAATTAATGCCACCTACGAAGTAGAATTCGGGATAAGAGGTGAAACCTGATGTTACAGAACGTTTCGTCTCTAAACCAAAGCCATTATCTACAAGCCAATCAATCATTGAAGAACCATTATTCTGGAGATCAACAAACTGGCAACAAAAGCCACGCGGATGCTTAGGAAAATTAATAGTAACAGTAGTTTCCTTTACGAATATGCCTTCCTTCAGGTTCCACGAGAAAAGGGCCATGTAAATAGGGCTATCTTTACCCTCCAAATAATATGAAATAAGAGGAAACACCCACTTATCACACCATTTTAATAAAAAGAATTTGCAACCACCTACTTTAAAAACTTTTTTAACCATAATCATAAAATTTTAAGTTCAACTTTTCCCTATTATAATCCATTGTTTATCAATAGGGAGTAATTAATTCAATTTTACTGCTTAATATATGGATGCCAATATCTGCAAGGTTTATGACTGAAATACTCTTTTTCTTTAGGAAAAAGGAAGATTTCTGACATAACTGGAAGGGAACCTTGTAAAGATATGGCTGGCATCAATAAAACTTTGCAGTGAAATGAATGGCTACTCCCTATGTAAACAATGAATGTTGGAACAACAGCTATAATTGGAGTAATCATGGAAATAAAAAGAGAAGATGAAACCTACAAAGGGGTATAATAATTTCCACCGACATTGATGATACTAACCGGCAAAGAAGTATATGGGGAACTTCCGAGATGGGGACAACGGCATACAAATGTTAAGAAAGGCCCACTGACAGGCAGCCGGCAGGTCCAATGAAGAATACGAAATCAATCTGTACAGAAGCCTGCCTGACAGCCTGAACCTGTACCATAAAAAAAGTCGAGCTGAAGCGGCAACCTGGATATGGATGAAAGACTCATTTTGTCCTTGAAGGTATTACCTTGAAGGTCCTCCTGTATAGCTGACCACCACATAACGGGAGGACATGTATCGAAATTCTTGCGCAACTGTGCCGGAGCCTTCCAGAAACAGTTAAGACAGTTGGAATCTTCCGGGAAGTCAATACCTTTGTCCTGCCAGTAACGCTGGATATCATAGTGGGTGATACGGTCTTCTATGAGAGGAAACTCACCCACACGCCAATGAATATCCTGCCAACGGTTAATCCAGCGGCAGGACCGCTCCTGCCACTCGGCCATATAAGCGAACTTGAAATTCTCGGTAAAACGCAATGCCCGTTCCTGTTCGTCGTAACGGTAGCCTATCCTCATACGAACGGGCAGTTCGTGGTAAAAATACAAAAATTCAAAAATAGGCTGCATTTTCAAGACGGTTGTACAAAAACGTTTGGTCCGATTGGGAATAGCACGCTTACGGCGTATCATTTCCTCCCAGCCCATACCGCGTAACCAGATAATCTCTCGCCCTATTCGCTGTTCGAGGTCGAAAATAACCTTGAGGACTTTCGGGTCCTCTGAAGTGGCCACAAATTCGGGATAATGTGAGCAATACTTCTGCAACCTGTCATTGACCATCTGCTTCATGCGCTTGTCAATGGTTGCTCCGGCATTGTGACAATCAATGCAACAAAGCGCAAAGACTTCGATATCTGCCGGGTAATGTACGGCAATGTAGGAAGATGTTTTTCCTCCAGACAAACTGTTTACTGTCTTCATTATTTTATATCTGATTTCAAATAACGATAAAAGCGAAAGGTATTTCACAATGTTTGAGGTGAGAAAGAATGTATCTCATCGTCTTAAAACTATGATGCTGTGAACCACAGACACAGCTTAATATCATACAATGTGAACACGTCATATTGTAACGGTGTGTCACTTTAACATTGAAATTATTGATACAAATACTATCCATAAACATTAATTCCGTGAAGAGGGCTTACAGCTCTCGTCACCTGTAAACTGTATAATATCTGTGTGCTCCTCACAATGGTGACACCAGTTGTTGCCATTGTCATCAATGCCAAGATAATCGACGAATTTATTATTTTCGTTTGGCCTGACCCAAGCAAGAGTTTCGACATCTGATGAACCGCACTCCTCACACACCCAATCTGGAGCATCTGTATCCGGCAAAAAGTTATTAAGACGTAACCAATGAACAAGCCCCAATAAGCTTTCAAGAAGAATTGTATCAAGTGGAACATCATACTCGCTACAATCCTTGTCATCAACAGTACACATCAGCCTGTCATCCTGTGCAAGATAAATATCGTACAGCATGGCACTCTCATATCCACCGGCAGTACAAGCCATACCTCTCTTGAAAACAACAGCCGGAACATCATCATACATATCTTCGGAATCGTGTTCCATGTGGTGAATCCCCACATTCTTGTAAAACGTTCCAAGACATCCTCCGACTCTGACAACGGCCTGACGCACCAGCGTGGCAAGATGCTGCCGAATGGCTTCACTCTGAAGCAAGAAAGGGTCCTTACGCATACGAGATTTCAGTTCGCAAATGACATCGTTGTATATGACATCAAACGGGGAATGGCCATCATGCTCAAAGACATACTTATCATTGTCGAAACCATACTTTACGGATATTACCTTACAAAACAATTCGTATTCGTGTTGAGCTAATTTCTGAATATTATCTTCACTATAAGGTACAGGGAAATACAACGGCTGCATGAGTTCAGTAATCCCCCTAAAAAGCTGTTTCTTGTCGATATTCTCTAAATTCATAAAATTATCCGATTAATATAAAACAACGAACATTGAATCACCAAGGTTACTAAATCAAACGAACCCAATAGTCCAGACTGTTAAAACTCTCGTCGTTGACGCAAGACAGAAATTCTTCAACGGTATATTTCCTGACCGAATCTTCATTGTCGGTACTATTCTCATAATCGGAAAGAATATCCTCATCAGACGCATCGCGGCTAAAACGATTGACAGGATAAGCATAAACTCCACGTTCGGAAAGAGGACGCACTTTTTCAGCTTGTTTTAAGATACTCATAACAAATAATATTTAAGAAGTTAATTAAAAACATTTGTTTCCCTTATGTCCCGGCTTACTCCGCCCGGAGGAAATTGTCGATTTTTCTGCCCCAAAGTTTGCACTATAGTGAAGACAAGTGTTTCTTGAAAAATACTCTCCAAAGGAGGAAGATTTTTCAAATGAAAAGCAAAGCATCACTTGGCAAAACGTTCAGGGGCAAACTAACTTTGCAGATAAAATGACATCACCTAACGGGCGACAACGGGTATAATGCAATAGAGATATAAGAGATTCGTATGATAAAAAAGATTTTTGCAGACACGTCATTGGCAGATATTGGAAAACATTCCAGGCCACCCACCATCTTTGCATTGGCAAGATAAAAAAGCTTTGTAGAACGAAATAATATAATTATACTTTTATTCAATAATATAATTATATAACGAAATGAAGATAAGTAATATAATAACATTGAAAATACAATATTCATCATATAGTATTATATATCATTAGTTTATATAAATTTATTAATTATACAATTATATAAATATACTTGCAATATTTATATAATTGTATAATTAATATTTTGATATTATAAGAGTATTATTTATATTTGCAAACAGCAAAAAAACTAAAACCTAAAGTGGCATGGAAAATAGAATTGTATTATTCAGCAACATCAAAGGAGGCGTAGGGAAAACAACCCTCTGCGCACTATTTGCAAGTTATCTTGCAGAAAACGGTATTCCGGTAATTGCCATAGATGCCGACCTTCAGGCGTCACTCTATCGCCACCGTCAAAGAGAACAAGATGTAGCTGTCGGAGTACAGGCTCCATGGAATGTCGATTTGCTTGACACTACGGACAGCAAACAACTAAAAAAGGTAATGACACAGCTTAAAAAGGTTCCCGGCGTTGTCCTAATTGATTGTCCCGGAAACCTGAACGACCGCAACCTTGAGTATATCTATAAGAGTGCTGACACAGCTGTAATTCCGATTTCATTTGATCCCGACACCGTAGATGCAACCGGCATTTTCATAAAGGCCCTGAAAAGTATATCGGAAGCCCAACTTGTGTTTATGCCTAACCGCATTATCACCTCGGAAAGAAAATCAGAAGAATTGAGGCAGAGAGCCCAAACTACAGAACTTCTTGGTCTGGTGGGAACCGTCACGCCGACAATAAAACAAAGTGTCACTGTGAAACGCTATACAACTTTGTACCCCTTGGAGAAGGCCCAACTGGATATTGTAAAACCGGCATTCAACAAGATTATGGAAATTATCAAATAAAAGATGAGTATGAAAAGAAATGAGAGACCTACAATAGACAATCCTTTGGCTAATATGGGGCTTGACCAGATAGTGCGCGGCATAACACAGCCGAAAACATTGAAAGATATAAAAGAGGAACAGGCGCAAGATGAAAAGGAAAGTCCCGAAAAGAAAACTAAAACAAAAAGAACGAGCAAAAAACTCTTTGAAGAAAATATAGTCAAATATACCGGTGTCGGGGGACAAGGAGAAGCAATCTGGCTACCAAAAGAAGTAAAAAAGGAATTAGAAAAAATCCGTGTTAACTCGAACAGGAATATTCCTCTGAGAACTCTTGCATCGGCGATTATTATGACGTATATTGAAGAAAACAAGGAAAAGCTTGAAAATCTGTAACTGATTGGCCAACAGCCTATATTAGTCAACAAGACGGCATTAATTGTATAATTACATGATTATATAATTATTGAATTATATAATCATGTAATTATATAATAATATAAATGTATAATAATATAATAAGTATGGAAATTATAATAGTCATTGCAGCAGTATGGATATTCGCTAAAATAGTAAAAGCCTTGCTGAGAGGTTATGGAAAAAGTAATTTCAAGGATGACAGGTAACAGTATAAATGGAATCTTTGTGCCCTGTTGCACAAGCAACCTGGAGTCATCAACATTGGTAACAATCAATGCTGCCAAACCATAAAAGTTCGTGCAGCATTGATAAAAAGGCGATTGCATATATGCCAACCGTCGGAAACCTTATGAGTCTGCGCCCAACATTTCGGCAGCATAGTGCCGGATTTGTTCCATTGTCAGCCATTCAGGCTTTTCGCCTGCACCGAAACTTTCATGAAGTTTTGTCATAAACTCTATCTGGCGTGTTTCATCGCCAGCCCACAAGACCTTGGGGTGCCTGCCACCATAGTGAAGATAATAATCACAATCAGACTGAAGACGTGATAATAACATATACCGGAATGTCTTGTTTCGATTGACTAACTCTTCAACCGTCAAACGGCCATTTTCATTTGTCTGCTCTGTACTTGATTTCATTTCCTTGTAAATTAATCAGTTACTTCATAAAAATAGTCCAATTCGTCACCTTTAAGGTTTTCTTGAGCATAAAGGTCAGCCTGTTCCCAAAGGCTATTATACAGCGTTGCAAACTCAGGGCATTTCTCATGATATTGCCATATCTTATGATTAAGCACAAGAATCAGTTCGGTAAGATACTTGTAATGCTCTTTCCACTCTTCAAAAGCACGATTGAATGTGTCCTGAATAGCTGACAAACCAAATCTGTCAGCTATTGTAAAGTCTTCCCAAAAGGTCGTCTGCAACTCGTAACCGTTCTCCTGCATAAATTCTTTGAATGTCATAACTATGAAATTTAAGTTGTTTTATTTTCCCTCTGGTCGCATCCTAGACCGAAGGCTGATTATTTTTCTGCCCGCAGATTGACAAACAGTCCGGACAAGGATGATGCGAAAAATACGCTTTCGAGAAAACGAAAGGAAGATTTTTCAGCAGCACGCTCGAAGCAGGCCTTGGCAGGAATAAGAGAAGTCAATCGAACTTTGCAGACAAAATAACCGCGTTTCGGATTGGATTGCACATCAAGGAAGATGCTGGTCAAGATTTATAAGCGGATATGCCGGTATGGCCGGAATATATAAAAGGCAATTGAACTACAAAGGGAAAGTACCGGGGGTGTTATAAAATGAACGCTGCAGCAAAATATACATCAATCATGCTGCAACGTCCATCATAGTTGTCAGTTTTATAGATTTCTACGCCCACGTATCTTCCATCCGTACACCTCTGCCACGTGCGGATATAGGGAACGTGTTCTGCGTCTGAAACCGGCTTCATCAATCTCATGGTTATAAATCATTTCTGCAATATGTTCTGCATCTTCTCTGTCTTTAGCGATGCGATAAAGAGTATAGTTCGTACCATCGTGGTGCGACATACGTCCCCTGATATTATAGCCGTCTCCGTACCACTCAGCTATCTCACATTGACTATACAGTATATTGGCAATATTATTTCCTAAAATCTGAAACCCTTGCCGCCGGCCATTCCAAAGACCGAGGTCACCAAATACTATAATAACGCCGTCGATAATCTTGTTAAGATTACTGCGTTCGTCTTCAAGTTCCCGGCGAAGTTCGTCGGCTATATCTTCCTCTGACAGTACATAAGAATCATCGCCCAACAATTCACGTTTAGACTCCTGCATTTCTGATTTCGTCTGTTCATCAAAAACAACTTCACTTGACCAAATAAACATCTGTTTCATGATATAAAAATATAAGTTATACATTCTGCTTCATTTCCCTGCTTTTGAGGTCTTACCTCACCGGCAGGATTTTGAATTGACGTGCCTTGACAAAGGAGAAAAGAGGTGAACAAGCCAAGGAAGAAGCGAATAAGTAGGATACTGGATCATTTATGTTTAAGAATTGTTGGCGAGTAAACGAGTTGATGATTCTTAACAGAAAATGATAAGCTCCTTGACGGTTCACCTCCTCCTTAATTTTGCACGTACAAATTCAATATCTGCGGTGGTAGAAACCCGGAATGACGTGATAAAAATGGAACTTCTGAAAGTGTGTAGAGATATAAAAAAAGCGGCCTGAAGGCCGCCTGTGTATGTAAAGGCAGGATTTATTTCCTGCCCTTTTTGCCTTTGGGAGCTTCCGCAGGAGCTTCTTCTTCCTTTTCAACGGCCGGATATAACTTGGTGGCCACCATTATAATGCGGTTCTTCTTGACACCGTCCTTGTCAGTCCACTCTTCAGGCTTGAAGTAGCCTTCAACTGTAAGCAGCGTTCCTTTGGTCAGATTCTCGAACGAAGAAGTGTTCTCGTTCTTTCTCCATGCTTCAATATTCATGAAGGCCGATACATAGCTGCTTTCCTCACCATTCTTTTCCTGACGGCTGACCGCTATTGAAAAGCGTGCTACACTTGCGGTGGTGAACTGACGGATTTCAGCATCCTTACCTACATAACCTGTTACGATGAAGTTGTTTTCTACCTTTTTCATAATCAATTGCTTTTAGAAGTTAAACATCAATTTTACGCTGCATGAAAAAGTAGGTGCTGTTCAAGGGACAAGCCAAGGATGTAGCGCAAATACTCTTTATTTTGGCTTTATGCCAAACCGAAGGCCTGATAAAGGAAGATTTTCGCATACACGCCATTGGCAGAGGCCATAGGCCACTCCCGGCTGCACACTATCTTTGCATCGGAAAATGATGACGACTTCGGACAAAAGCAATAATGAAAAAGCGGGAACAAACAACAAAAACAGGTTGGAAAAGGATGGAAATATAAATTCGTACTAACCGGCAAGGTACATCATAAAAATTGGAGCTGGCAGATTTATGAAGACAGGACAGAAAGCATCGGCTCCGAAGATATGGAGTATAAGGAGGATACGATAACACCAGGAGAATCTGGCTTGGAAAAAATGCAGCAGACAAAAGGCTGCCTGAATACGGGAATGGTCTGAAGGACGGTGATGGAAATGCATCGGAGGACACCATATCCGCCTTGAAAAGGAGAAATAAAAAAGAGAAAAGGAATAGGAAAGTAATGAATTATACATCTGGCCCTCTCAGGCCCGCATCAATAGCGCTAATAACGTAAAAAAGGCAGAGGCACAGCCAAAAGAAAACGACAGAGATATAAACGGATACGAAAGCATTAAAACAGGATTTATGCGGATGCCGCTTATAACAAGGAATCAGGTTTCTGAAAGGAATATTCCAGAAACCTGACCAATTCAGAACTGGGCCATTAAAACCCGATTTTCAAATACCTTATTCCTGTCGCTTGGCTTGCGCAGACACACCCAAATATGATGCTTACCAAAACCATAAATGAAGTATTTATCAAAATTGGTTGTATGCCTTAGTTTTTCCATACTTGCACGAAGTTCTTCTTCATCGGAAGACAAAAGTATCACATTGATTATCCGTAAATACAGGGCTGTAGCTTCGTCGCTATATTGACAAAATATATGTTCTATTATCACATCCATTTCGACAATTGATTTAAGATTCAAGATTTAGCTCCAAATCCGGAGCGTCATTTATAACAGCCAAACCATCAGTATTATATATTTCCATAGTGGGACAACCACCATTCTCATCAGGAAATATACGTTCAGAAGTATCACGAAGGACTTCATTTCTCTCCAGGTGAATGCGCTTGTCAGTGACATTAGTAACATCATCACATTTCCAGGAACGCACGATAGCTGCCGCTTCCTCATAATTCTCTGCTTCAACGGTAAAATAATCACGTTCCCAGCACGTAACTTTACAATCCTGATAAAATCTAAAATTTCCCATATCCCAATATATTTAATCGATCATCAATCAATCGTAAATCGTTACTTCATCACGGTATTCGACAACCTCCTTACCGTTATCGAGCTGTACTACAATTCTGAGTCCGAAGTCTCCTACAACCGTTCCCTCTGTATAGCCTTTGTACGCTTCGTGCAAAGTGCATCTTGCACCAATGATTTCTGTCTGTTCTTCGTATTCAAACATAATGCTATCGTTTTGATTGTTATTATTTCCCTTATGTAGTATCAACTACTTCGGGGTTGATTAAAATTCGGGTGCTCAAAAGGTGTTATGGCTATTCATGCAAGTTTTCGTGTACAAATACAACCTCCAGAAAGGAGCGTGGAGATTTGTACGAGAATCAAAAGACATGAACTTGCTTTAATAGTTACCATAACATATACCTTTGCACCTTAATTTTATTCATAAGCCCCGAAAGTCTGATACACGGGAACAAACAACATATAAAAGGGAGAAGAAAGAGAATAAAAATAATGCAGCCAAAAGAAAAAATATCTTCTCTTTTGGCTGCATTATTATCTTAAAAAGTAGTTTAGTTTGGTTTGTTAGCTTTATATATGCTAAACTAAACTAAACCACATATAAGCAAATATAAAAACCTGACTGTATAAGTTAAAATGGATGTGAAACGATAGAGATAATATTTCCGATAGTGTCAACAATGACAAAACAAAGCCTGTTATATCAGAATTTACGCGCGTTCTTGGACTGAACAAATTGCTCTGCATCTCTTTCAAGCTCATACGATGATCTCATTTTGCTTTCTCGTAACCACAAGTTAATCTCTGATTTCAAGAACATGATCCGCTTTCCTTTCTTATGGAATGGTATCAGATGACAACTAGTCCATCCATAAACTGTTTGTTCTGCTGGATGACTTGGCAAGTACTCACATAATTCCTTTAAATTCATCCACTGTTCAGCAGGGGGTAGTTGGGATGTACTTGCTAGATTGTCTATCTTTAAATCAAGCTGAATAAGCTTATCTATTACCCACGATAATGCCTTTGGCAAATCTTCAAATGTAATGTTTCTTTTCTCGTCCATGTCTTCCTTTCAGTTATTATGGCTGCAAAGAAAAAAGGATTTTTATTGCTGATTTATCAATGCAGAGCAGCACATAAAAAAGCATAGACGATTCATTGAGTACATAAACATACATCATTGATTATCAAAACATATAATGATACAATCCATTATCGTTTTTTTCTATTTATGAATAGTATCATAAGAAAATCATAAGCCATCCATAAATAAAAGACATAAAAACTCATAAATTATATCAGCCACAATACCAACTGTAAAGATAGATAAGTCCATACCTATAACTCTATTCCGTAGATGACAAATCTAATTTAATGGTTTCGGTTGCCTTCTCCTTTTTTGCATCAATAACCTTTGTATATATCTGAGTAGTTTTAACATTTGTATGCCCAAGCATTTTACTTACAGTATATATATCTGTTCCTCCAGCAAGTTGTAGGGTAGCGTATGAATGGCGGAAGCAGTGAAATGTTATATGCTTTTTTATACCAGCAGCCTCTATCCATTTCTTTAACGGCCGGCTTATCCAAGCCGGATCCGGAAGCCCGGCAAAAACAAGCAAGTTTGAATCCTGACGTTCACCACAGAGTTGATAAGCCTGTTCGGAAATAGGCATATATTCAACACCTTTTGTCTTCTGCTGTGTAAAATTGATACGATAACCTCCATTAAACTCTTCAATTTCAGACCATTTCATTTTCTGAATATCGCAATGGCGAATGCCTGTAAGGGCCGAGAATAGAGCTGCACGTTTGAGTATTGGGCTACATGGAGTTTGGGCAAGACGATTGAGTTCATCAACGGTAAGAAATTCACGTCGGCTTTCCTTTTCCTGAATACCTTTGACTTTTGCGGAAATATCAACTGTCAAATATCCATCTATAAATGCCTGTTTTAATGCAGCCTTGAAGATTGAGAAATAAGTTGCAGCCGTATTCTGTGACACTGTACCACTTTTACCACCTCCCTGTGGTGCCGTCATCATAAAATTACGGAATGACTCAACCAAATGCATATCAATTTGGGCAAAAGTAATAGTATCACCATCAGCAAATATTTTCAGCAGTTCATGTACACGTCTCCAGTTAACAATGATTGATTCAGACCCACGGACATGACGAGTTTGTTGCACATGATTAAAATATTCGATGAAATTACAACGAGAACGTTCCAACATTTCTGCCTGTTGTGCATCTGTGTCTGAATAGAGAGCTGCATTATCGTATTCCTTTTGTCGAAGGCTTCTGACCTTGTCTGCATATATACAATTTTCTTGATCCAACTGCGATTTACATTGTATAACACCATTCATATCGCGTTTTGGCTTATAAGTATTTTTCCCATCTGCTTTCGTTCGGGATTTTTTTGATTTATCCCATATCGGAGTAGAAATTGTACGATTAAGATATTCTCGTACTCTTTGCGGAGTAGAAGAGCCTTTCTGAAATACTGGATATGCCTCAATATAAAGATACCATTCTTCCCGATAATCAGTTTTTCTAAGTTTCACAGAAACTCTTGTATTTGCCATAGCTTTTTTCATTTCTTTGCGCCTTTATATAGTTCATCAATTTCTTTTTTAGGTACATAAACGAAATTACCTATTTGTCTTGTAGGAATAGAGTATTTACGGATATGTAAATATACAGTGGAATCATTTAAGTGATATTTTTCTGCAATTTCACCAATAGTATAGCAATCCTCCGGTTCCAAACTATAAAGCTTTGCCACAGGTTTTGATTTAGTCAAAGCTTTTCTTCGTAGTGGATAAAGTTTCAGTAACTCCTCTTTGTTAACCCGGATTTGATTTACCCCAAGATTTATATGCGAAATTGCGCCTTTATGTATCAGACGATATAGAGTATCTATACTGATACCGAACAGGGCATAGGCTTCTGATACTTTGATATAATCTTGGTTATCCGGAATGTTTTTCACGATTTCATCCAAGCGTAGGTTTCTCTTCTCCTCATCTCTCCTGCGTTTATATGCTATATTGGAACAGCGTTTAGAACAATACCATGATTCTATGGTTTTAGCAATAAACTCCTGACCGCATATTTGGCATTTACGCTTTATCTCGAACTTTGCTACTGGCATAATGCTGATTTTTAACTGTTTGCATTCAACTTATTTATATTTTATCGCAGATTTCCTACTTTTTTATCGCGGTACAAATATGGTACAAATATACAATAAAAAAACAGCAAACAAACAAAATCAAAGAAAAAAACAAAAAAAAGAAAAGAGGTGTAACTTATTGAGTTACACCTCTTTTCTTATGGATATTTATCGTTGTTTATCGATACTTATTTCACTTCCTCGAAGTCAGCATCCTGAACATTGTCATTGTTCTTATTGCTTGAACCCTGACCTGCGTTGCCGTTTGCCTGCCCAGCATTAGGACCTGCCTGAGCACCACCTTGAGCACCGCTCTGCGCATACATTTCAGCACTTGCAGCCTGGAAAGCAGTCTGCAGTTCGGCACTTGCAGCATCGATACCAGCCAAATCCTGAGCCTTGTGAGCATCTTTCAGTTTCTGCAGAGCAGCTTCAATAGGAGCTTTCTTGTCTGCCGGAATCTTATCGCCAAGATCTTTCAGCTGATTTTCAGTAGTGAAGATCAAACTGTCGGCCTGGTTCAATTTGTCAATACGTTCCTTTTCCTTCTTATCGGCTTCAGCATTTGCCTCAGCTTCGGCTTTCATACGGTCGATTTCTTCCTTGCTCAGACCAGATGAAGCTTCGATACGAATAGCCTGTTCCTTACCTGTAGCCTTATCCTTGGCAGAAACCTTCAAGATACCGTTGGCATCGATATCGAAGGTTACCTCAATCTGAGGAACACCACGACGGGCCGGAGCGATACCTGTCAAGTTAAACTGACCGATAGACTTGTTCTGGGCAGCCATCGGACGTTCACCCTGCAATACGTGGATGGTAACTTCTGTCTGGTTATCGGCTGCTGTAGAGAATACTTCACTCTTCTTGCACGGAATAGTAGTATTTGCATCGATCAACTTAGTCATTACACCACCCATTGTTTCGATACCCAATGTCAACGGTGTAACATCCAGCAATACGATATCACCTACACCAGCTTCCTTATTCAATACGGCACCCTGGATACAAGCACCTACTGCAACGACTTCATCCGGGTTTACACCTTTTGACGGAGCCTTACCGAAGAAATCTTCTACCAGTTTCTGAACAGCCGGTATACGTGAAGAACCACCAACCAAGATCACTTCATCAATATCAGCGTTAGTCAGACCGGCATCACTCATCGCTTTCTTACATGGTTCAAGACAAGCCTGAATCAGATTATGAGCCAAAGCTTCGAATTTAGCACGGGTCAATGTCTTTACCAAGTGTTTTGGAACACCACCTACCGGCATGATGTACGGCAAGTTGATTTCGGTAGAAGTAGATGAAGACAATTCGATCTTAGCCTTTTCGGCAGCCTCTTTCAAACGTTGCATAGCCATCGGATCGGTAGTCAGATCGGCACCTTCATCGTTCTTGAATTCCTGAACCAACCAGTCGATAATAACCTGGTCGAAATCATCACCACCCAGGTGAGTATCACCGTTGGTTGACAAAACTTCGAATACACCGCCACCGAATTCAAGGATTGAAATATCGAATGTACCACCACCAAGGTCGAATACGGCAATCTTCATATCCTTATTAGCCTTGTCGACACCATATGCCAACGCAGCTGCTGTCGGTTCATTTACAATACGTTTTACATCCAGACCAGCAATCTGACCGGCTTCCTTAGTAGCCTGACGCTGAGAATCTGAGAAGTAAGCCGGAACAGTGATGACTGCTTCTGTTACTTCCTGACCCAGATAATCTTCGGCTGTCTTCTTCATTTTCTGAAGAATCATAGCTGAGATTTCCTGTGGAGTATAGAGACGTCCGTCAATCTGTACACGCGGAGTGTTGTTCTCACCTCTTACTACCGGATATGGAACACGTGCAATTTCTTTCTGAACCTGATCATAGGTTTCACCCATGAAACGTTTGATTGAATATACTGTACGTTTCGGATTAGTGATAGCCTGACGTTTTGCAGGATCACCGATCTTACGTTCACCACCGTCAACGAAACCTACTACAGAAGGAGTAGTACGTTTACCTTCACTGTTTGCAATTACTACCGGTTCATTACCTTCAAATACTGCAACACATGAATTTGTTGTTCCTAAGTCAATACCAATAATCTTTCCCATAATTGTATCTATTTTATTTATTATCTAATTAAGTTTATTCTGTAATGCCGAAGCATTACGCCTTAATATAAACAAATGGCATGCCAAAAGAAACTAGTGTTCTTTTCTTGAAACAAACCGACATTTTGACAGCGAAGCATGACAAAAGAATCAGAAAAAGCCTGTAACATACCTTAAACAGATAGATAAAATGACAGAATCGTTTCCGTCTCCTGAAGATACCGACAACAATGGACAACAGATTCAAGTTTATTCTTAACTTTGCATCGGAACCATAGCCATGAAGACAGAGAAAATAACCATACTGCTGATATGCCTGTTGTCGGTCCTTCCGTGCCTGTTGCAGGCACAGAAACTGACAGTAAGCGGACGAGTAACTTCCATTGACATAAGCAATACGGTACAACCTCTTCCTTATGCCAACATTTCCCTGTTCGTCCTGCCCGACTCGACCTTTCTGAAAGGCTGTATCAGCACCGGCAATGGAGATTTCGAACTCAAGACAGCCCCCAGTACAGGAAACAGATACGTAATCAAAGTGTCCTACACCGGCTGCACCACCTATTACCAGAGTTTCACAGCCGATACGGATTCCGTTTCATTGGGAACATTGCAACTGAAAGACGATGCCCTGCAACTGAAGGAAATTGTAGTGACCGCCCCCGTCAAGGCAACGGAACAGAGAGCTGATACTATTATATATAATGTATCGGCCTACAAGCTTCCGGAAGGAAGTTACCTGGAAGCTCTGATCCGTCGGGTTCCGGGACTGTCCTACAATCCGAAAGACCATACCATTACCTATAACGGCAATTCCATCAATGAAATTACGGTAAACGGAAAGGCCTTCTTCCAGGGAAACAATGCCGTGGCGCTGGAGAATCTACCGGTCAGCTTCCTTTCGAGAATAAGGGTATTCGACAAGACGACCGAAGAAGAGGAAGCTACGGGTGTCAAGAGCAGCGCAAAAAATTATGTCCTTGACATACAGACCAAAGAAGAAATGAATTCTACAACCATGGCCAATGTGGAAGCCGGATACGGAAACAAAAGGAAACGGAACATCGCAGGCCAGATATTCAGATTCGATGAAGGAGGGGACAATTTTGGAATACTGGCCAATTCGACCAACCGTCATTTCCGCAGCATGTACAAAGGAAATATAGCCAATAACATCAACGGCAATATCACCCGGGAACTGAAAGAAGGCATGAACCTTTCGGCCAACGTCAACTTCTCAAACTACAAACAAGGATCGGAATCATCGGCCCGTAACGAACAATATCTTACCAGCCGGAACCAGTACAACATATCTGAAAGGAACATCATCAACAAACACAACTATCTGCGCGGGGCAAGCAGCTTCCACTGGGAAATAGACAAATCGACTACCTTGTTCATATCGGGAGGTTTCGGATTGGGATCATCGGACAACCGGAACAATTCACTCTCTGCCGGATTTGATGTCAATCCGGAACTGTCACTGCAACACCCGTTCGAGGGTTTTGACAAGACCGACCGGTCAAACAGGATAAACAA
This sequence comes from Bacteroides ilei, assembly GCF_900128495.1. GTDB lineage: Bacteria > Bacteroidota > Bacteroidia > Bacteroidales > Bacteroidaceae > Phocaeicola > Phocaeicola ilei. The sequence continues at coordinate 590,894 of NZ_LT635801.1, read as the reverse complement.
GAACGAGCAGCAGACATCCAACCGGATGGAATCACTGGATTATAATGTCAGTGCAAACCTGGTACGCAAGTTGAATGAAAAAGGAAACAATATCAGCATCACGGCCAATTCCAGCCTCAACCGGCAAGATACGAAAGACTACAGCCTCTCACAGACCACCCTTTACCAGAAGAAAAGCAGTGCCGGAACAGATTCCATCGCACGACAGAACCAATACCAGTACCAGCCGAACGTTTCAATAAACAATGAACTGAAGCTTGCATATACACAAGCCTTCAGTGACAAGATACATATGCAGCTTGCCTATGCCCTTAACCTTACCAGGGAAAGACAGGAACAGAACACTTACGACCTTTCGGCATGGGCAAACGGAGAATTGCCGTTCGGGCAACTTCCGGAGGGTTATGAATCGGGATATTGCGACAGCCTGAGCAACCGGCAAATAGGACATACAACCGGACATCAGATAGGCATTTCCTTCAATTACGAAGGAGAATACTGGAATGCCAGAGCCGAACTGAACATACAGCCGCAGCGGAGATCACTGCAACAGAACAACCGTCATGCCGGAACAGACACCACGGCTTACTCGACGGAATGGAAACCTTCCTTCAACTTATCATACAACAAGAATGACTATCAGATTGAATTTTCATATTACGGAAGCACGTACCAGCCCTCGCTGCAGGACCTGCTTGCCCCAACCAGCTATAATTCACCTCTCTATATCCGGAAAAGTAACCCTAACCTGAAACCGTCATTCCAACAATACTTCAATATCCTTTTTTCGAACTATAATAAAGGTTTTTCGGCCTATATTTCGGCCAATCCGACAATCAACCAGATAACCTATGCCACTATCTATGATCCGGAAACAGGAGGAACCGTTACATACCCTGTGAACCTCAACGGCAATTGGAGCCTGCAAGGAAATGCCAGTTATGAGAAACAGATAAAACAGTTCAAGATGCAGTTCAACGGCTCCGGGAATTATCGCCACGATGCCAGCCTCATCAATGAAAACGGAAACGAAACGCTGGAACGGAGTATAACCCGTGCCTCCAACATCAATACACGCATATCGGTTTCATACCTTCCCGCATGGGGAAATATAGACCTTACGGGAGAATGGAATTTCGACCAGTCCAAAAATTCCCTTTACGGAGGCAATACCTACAACCGCACCTATACAGCCCAGCTAGACGCATCATTTTCTCTGCCGGGACATTTGCAACTGACATCCGAAACCTCATACACGGCTTTAAACGGGACCGGAGTTTCCGGCAATGAAGAAAACGAACTGATATGGAACCTGAAACTTTCGTGGAAATTCCTGAAAAAGCGCCAGGCCGAACTTTCCGTCTATTGGGCAGATATCCTGAACCAGCAAAAGAACATCAACCGGAGCAGTACTGCCAAAGGATTTTACGAACGGTACGAACGGCAACTCGGAAGCTATTTTATAGTTTCCATCAGATATCGGTTCAACAAGATGCAGTAATATCCGCCTGCCCGAACCGGAGAGGCTGCTTCCGCAAATAAAAAAGCTTGCCACCGGTCTATACCCGGCGCAAGCTTCATCATGTATGTAAAAAAGAACTAAGTATTTACTCTTCCACCTTGCTTAACGTCAATATCTCTACTCCGTTTTCATCAAGCAAAGCCAACGCCCCTTCGGGATTCGTTCCGAAACTGCGTACCTTGTCCAATGCCTGAAGAATACGGCGTTCGGTTTCCATATCCGGACATGCTTTCATGGTAGCAATCATCTGTCCGAATTTCAAGGAATTAGACTTTCCTTCCTCCTGTTTGAAATCTCCATTGATGATATTACAACCGGCATTCCCGTTTACACGGCCTGCAGCCAAATCAAAAGCCAGGAACGGAACTTCTTCTGTCTGTCCTACAGCGACACCGTCTACAGCTACAATATTCCATTTCCCGTTCAGATCATTGAATGAAAAGGTTACGGCCTCACGTCTTACCAACGACATGATATCCTTACCTTCGGCATCGGTCAATACAGCCCCTTCTTCCGTTCCCTTATATCCCGCAACATTTGCCAGAGCATCCAACACCTTGGTTTCTGTATCCATGTAAGGACACATCATACGGGTCGAAGCCACATTACCTAATTTGACGGCATAGGCAACCGTATCGATATCCAGTTCGCCCGACATCCGGTTACAACCGGAATTTCCGTATACACGCTTGCCGGCAACATCAAATCCTATATAAGGCATCTCAGCAATATCTATCTTTTCACCGCCGACCGATGTAATGGTCCATTCACCCGACAGATCAACCTGCCCGGCTATCTTCTTACCACTTCCACATGATGTGACCAACGCACCTGCACAGATGGCAGCTACCCCTAAAAAAATCTTCTTCATACTTTAATTTCAGTTTAGTTTGATAAATCAGTCTATTACAAAAATACGGATATAATCCAAATACTGCATGGAGTTTAAGAAAATTTTCTATCTTTGCATACTGAACGGTAACGTTTACCGGGCATAAATGATTAACTGACAGAAATGAGTAAAGTATTGATTATCGGTGCAGGCGGTGTAGGAACCGTTGTTGCACACAAGGTGGCTCAACACCCCGAAGTTTTTACTGAAATTATGATTGCCAGCCGCACTCAGTCCAAATGCGACGCGATTGTAAAAGCAATCGGTAATCCCAACATCAAGACTGCAAAAGTCGATGCAGACAATGTCGACGAACTGGTGGCTTTATTCAATGGATTCAAACCCGAAATCGTTATAAATGTAGCTCTTCCATACCAGGATCTGACTATCATGGAGGCCTGTCTGAAAGCAGGAGTCAATTATCTGGACACAGCCAACTACGAACCGAAAGATGAAGCCCACTTTGAATACAGCTGGCAATGGGCATACAAAAAACGCTTCGAAGACGCAGGTCTGACTGCCATTTTAGGCTGCGGATTTGACCCGGGGGTGAGCGGAGTATATACAGCATACGCAGCCAAACACCATTTTGACGAAATCCAATACCTGGATATTGTTGACTGTAACGCCGGTAACCACCATAAAGCCTTTGCCACCAATTTCAACCCGGAAATCAATATCCGTGAAATCACTCAGAACGGACGTTATTACGAAAACGGGAAGTGGATTACAACCAAACCACTGGAAATCCACAAGGATCTGACTTATCCGAATATCGGACCGCGTGATTCCTATCTGCTCTATCATGAAGAACTGGAATCACTGGTGAAGAATTTCCCGACCATCAAGCGTGCACGTTTCTGGATGACTTTCGGACAAGAATACCTTACTCACTTGCGTGTAATTCAGGATATCGGTATGGCAAGTATCGAACCGATAAACTACAACGGTATGGAAATCGTTCCGCTGCAATTCCTGAAAGCTGTATTGCCGAATCCGCAGGATCTGGGCGAAAATTACGACGGTGAGACATCAATCGGTTGCCGTATCCGCGGATTAAAAGACGGAAAAGAACATACCTATTATGTATATAACAACTGTTCCCACCATGCAGCTTATGAAGAAACCGGTATGCAGGGAGTAAGTTATACTACCGGAGTTCCTGCCATGATCGGTGCCATGATGTATCTGAAAGGGCTATGGAAACGCCCGGGGGTATGGAACGTGGAAGATTTTGATCCGGATCCATTCATGGATGAACTGAACAAGAACGGATTGCCATGGCATGAAGTATTCGACGGCGATCTTGAACTTTAATTGATTTGCTAAAAATATTTAAACACATAAAGACGGCAGTAAATTTTTGAAATAACTGCCGTTTTTACTATAAAGCCAGTATTATAACGGCTTAATTTTTAAACATTCTGACTATGAACGTAGGAGATAAAGCTCCCGAAATATTGGGACTGAACGAAAAAGGAGAAGAAATCCGTTTAAGCGACTATAAAGGAAAGAAAGTGGTTTTATATTTCTATCCGAAAGACATGACTTCCGGATGTACGGCCCAGGCATGTAACCTGAGAGACAATTATGAAGCATTGCGTAAGGCCGGCTATGAAGTGATAGGGGTCAGCATCAATGACCAGAAATCACATCAGAAGTTTATTGAAAAGAACGGACTCCCATTCACCCTTATTGCCGACACGGAACACAAGCTGACCGAGCAGTTCGGGGCATGGGGCGAAAAGAGTATGTATGGACGGAAGTATATGGGTACTTTCCGTACAACTTTTATCATCAATGAAGAAGGCGTCATCGAACGGATCATCACCCCAAAAGAGATAAAGACCAAAATCACGCCGCCCAAATTTTAAAGTAATATTCGATTATGGCAAAAAAAGACGAACTTGAATTCGAAGGAGGTATTGACACCCCTACCTCGAAACCCAATAATGCGGAAAAACTGAAGGCACTTCAGGCCGCGATGGATAAAATCGAGAAAAGCTTCGGAAAGGGATCCATCATGAAAATGGGTGATGACCATGTACAGGAAGTAGAAGTCATCCCGACCGGCTCTATCGCTTTGAACGCAGCATTGGGTGTGGGAGGATATCCTAAAGGACGTATCATCGAAATATACGGTCCAGAATCATCCGGTAAGACAACCTTGGCAATCCATGCCATTGCTGAAGCCCAGAAAGCAGGAGGCATAGCCGCTTTCATCGATGCCGAACATGCATTCGACCGTTTCTATGCAGCCAAGCTGGGAGTGGATATAGATAATTTATGGATTTCACAGCCGGACAATGGAGAACAGGCTCTGGAAATAGCCGAGCAACTGATCCGTTCATCTGCAATCGACATCATCGTCATCGATTCTGTCGCCGCCTTGACTCCAAAAGCAGAAATAGAAGGTGATATGGGTGACAACCGGGTTGGACTACAAGCCCGTCTGATGTCACAGGCATTACGTAAACTTACATCAGCGATCAGCAAGACAAATACCACCTGTATCTTCATCAACCAATTGCGTGAAAAGATCGGTGTCATGTTCGGAAATCCGGAAACGACAACCGGTGGTAACGCACTGAAATTCTACGCTTCGGTACGTCTGGATATCCGTCGCGCTTCCCAGCTGAAAGACGGTGAAGAGGTTATCGGTAACCAGGTCCGTGTAAAAGTGGTCAAGAACAAGGTGGCTCCTCCTTTCCGCAAGGCAGAATTCGATATCATGTTCGGAGAAGGCATTTCACACAGCGGTGAAATCATCGATTTAGGATCCGAACTGGGAATCATCAAGAAAAGCGGTTCATGGTACAGCTACAACGATACGAAACTGGGACAGGGACGGGATGCTGCCAAACAATGTATCCAGGATAATCCGGAACTGGCTGATGAACTGGAAGGCTTGATTTTCGCTGCCTTGAAAGATAAGGAATAAATAACACTCCTATCATATAATAAAGCATACAGGCTTACACCTGTATGCTTTTACACAAAAACCAAATATTATGAAATTGACGCATACTATATTCACTGCAATACTCTGCCTGACCTCAACATTAGGGTTTGCTCAAACCTCGAAAAAGACTATTCCATACAGATTTGCGACACAGGCAGAAGCCCAAATGCTCATAACCGATATTGATGACTATACCAACGGATGGAATCAGTTTGATATCAATGCCCGTCTAGGAAAAACGGATGGCAGAAAATCACAATTATTGTCCCTGGCCATGAGTTCTACCTTATCATGGGGAGATGCCGACAAAGCCAAAGTAAACAAAGCATTCAAAGATATTGAAACAGCAATCAAAAAACAGAAACTGGACATTTCGTTTCCCAACGAAATAATTCTGGTCAAGTCTACTATGGAGGAGGAATGTGGAATTGAAAGCTATACACGCAAGAACTGGATTGCCATAGGAGAAAACATACTGAAAGCAGGAGCGGAAACACAGCTGAAAACAGCCATAGCCAAAGAACTGTTCCACCAGTTGACCCGTAATGACATGAATTTCAAGAAAGCAGCCTATGCCACTATCGGATTTGAAGTCACAGGCCACGAAATCTTGTTCCCGTCCGACCTGATGGAAAAACGGATATCCGACCCTGACGTCACCAGATATGACAGCTATATAACCTTACCGGTCAATGGTAAAGACGAAAAATGCACGATGGTCAAATATACCAGCCGTCCTTATTCCGGAGGTGAAATCTATGACTACATCGAAATCGGTCTTGTCCCTCTGAATGAACAGCTGGTCCCTATACAGGAAAACGGAAATACCATTATCTATCCGATAGAAGAAGTAAAAAGTCTGTATGATAAAATAGGAGCCAATACCAACGATATAGAAAATCCGGAAACGGTTCTGGCTTCGAATTTTGCACTAATCCTTTCTGGAAGGACGGATATCCCTAATCCGGAAATTACCGGTAAACTGAAAAGTGTATTGCAGCAGAAATTCTAATCTTTCCCACGACCTGGAAAAATTATTCCAACAGAACGACTGTAAAATAGGATATAAAATCCCCCTATTCCAACTAATATACAAAATATCGGAATAGGGGGATTTTCGATTACACAGACAAATATCTATCATTTCTTTCCCGACGCTGATTTCTTATAATCCTGCTCGATAGCAGCAGTAATCCAATTGGCCAAAGCCTGACGGTTATCGGCTATTACAAGACGTTTCTGGTCGCGCGCATTACGGATATTACCCAATTCCAGAAATACACCATATGGAATACTGTTACGTAACACGTGCAGATTACGTTCACTCACCGTTCCATCAAACCCTCTGTCCGGCTGGTGCCGATCATATTTTGCAGCAAAAGTTTTCTGTAACTGGAGAGCCAGACGCTTTCCCATCCTGCTACCCGGAGCATGATAGAAAAAGACATCGGTCTGATCCTTCTTGCCACGGCTGTCAATGTGGATAAATACCGCCCGTTTATAACGGCTCTTATCTTTACGATACAACCTGTTTATCGCCTCACAACGTTGGTTCAGACGGGGAATCTGTCCCAATGGAATCGGATCTCCCATACAGGTTTCCCGCTTGCTGTTCTTCAAGACAGCGGCGTCACGGATACCATCCTTCGCATCCTGAATAATGAAATAAACTTTTGCTCCCCGCTTCAACAGCTCACGGCCCAGACGTAAAATGATATCGTACGCATATTCATCTTCATGGAGCTCCTTCCCATGGTACTTACCTATACAACCCGGATCAGGGCCTCCATGTCCGCTTACCAGATAGAATACCGCTCCTTTCAGACTACTGGAAGTGACGGAATAGGAAGCATAAGCCTTACCGAACAAAGGCTCATAATTCCCTTTCTTTTTTCTGGCAAAACCTGGAGAAACCAGCAGACAAACAAGCAGCAACAATAAGATCTTTACCTTTTTCATTTCAACAGCTCATCAATCTTTTTACATAATGCTGCAAACTCCTCCTCGTTATACAGACGGGTCATCATCACAATCCTGCCATCCTTGCCGACCAACACATTGCGGGTTATACCGGCGTTACGCTCGGCATATCTGGCAAAGATATCGGCTCCCGGATCCAATCCCATCGGATAAGTCACTTTGGTCTGAGCAATAAATGCCTTCACTTTTTCAAGAGGTTCATCACGATCTATACCGAACAAAGCGAACGAAGTATTGTCCTTGTGTTTCTGCCAGATATCACTTTCTATAAACGGCATTTCCTTACGACATACTCCACACCAGCTGGCGGTAAACTGTAACATCACTACTTTCCCCCTCAAGTCGGAAAGTTTCATTGTCCTGCCATCGGTCAGCGTCATTTCAAAGTCAGGAGCCATATCCCCTACTTTAACAATATAACCCGCGGCATCTGCCCCCGACTGCCGGGCACATGCGGAAGTCAGGTTTCCCCATCCCACACAACATGCCAACAACATCATCATACACCATTTTTTCATAGTCCAAAACTTTTATCAGGATTCAAACTTACTAATTTTCAAAATATGACCGAATAACTTTTTATAAAAAAACGCACCGCCACTCCAAATCATGACAGTGCGTTCCATATGCGCCATATAATAATTGCCTTTGATTACAACGGCATATTTCCATGTTTCTTAGGCGGATTACTTACGCTCTTGTTCTGTGTCATTTCCAATGCCTGGATCAGTTTATAGCGTGTATCCTTCGGAAGAATGATCTCATCGATATATCCCTGCTCGGCCGCACGATAAGGATTCGAGAATTTTTCCTTATATTCTTCAACAGCCTTTGCCTTTTCTTCGGGAGTAGCTTTACGGTACAGGATATTGACTGCACCATCGGCACCCATTACGGCAATCTCGGCTGTCGGATAAGAGAAGTTCACATCGGCACCGATAGGTTTGCTGTTCATTACAATATAGGCACCTCCATAAGCCTTACGGGTAATAACAGTAATTTTAGGTACTGTAGCCTCGGCATATGCATATACGATTTTCGCACCGTGACGGATAATACCGTTATGCTCCTGAGTACATCCCGGAAGGAAGCCAGGCACATCTTCAAACGTCACGATAGGAATATTGAAACAGTCACAGAAACGGATGAAACGGGAAGCCTTATCGGACGCATCGATATCCAACACACCTGCCAGATAAGCCGGTTGATTAGCCACGATACCTACCGAACGTCCTCCCAAACGTGCAAAACCGATAACGATATTCTTGGCAAAATGCGGCATGATTTCAAAGAAATAGTGGTTATCTACCACCGGTTCAATGATGTTCTTGATATCATACGGCATGTTAGGATCGTCCGGGATAACAGTCATCAAAGATTCTTCCACACGACGGACATCGTCTGTACAAGGAATCATTGGAGCGTCTTCCATATTATTGGAAGGAAGGAAACTCAACAGTTCACGGATACTCATGAGAGTTTCCTCCTCGGTATCACACAAGAAATGAGTGACTCCACTCTTACTACTGTGTGTATAAGCACCACCCAGTTCTTCCTTATCAACCTCCTCATGAGTCACAGCCTTCACTACATCCGGACCGGTTATGAACATATGGCTTTTTTCCTTCACCATAAAGATGAAGTCAGTCAAAGCCGGAGAATAACAGGCACCACCGGCACAAGGACCCAAAATAGCCGAAATCTGTGGTATAACTCCTGAAGCAATCGTATTCTGGTAAAAAATAGATGCGTAACCCGAAATACTGCCCACACCTTCCTGAATACGGGCACCTCCCGAATCATTCAAGGCTATGACGGGAGCACCGTTCTTCAATGCCAACTGCTGTACCTTTACAATCTTCTGGGCACCAGTTACGCTTAACGTACCTCCATAAACCGTAAAATCGTAAGCATATACATAAACCAGACGGCCATCGATTTTACCATAGCCACATACTATTCCATCACCGGGAATATGGCTTTTGTCAATACCAAAGTCCGTACAATGATGGATTACAAACTTATCTATTTCATTGAACGTACCTTTATCCAGCAACATGTCGATACGTTCGCGGGCCGTCATGTGACCGTTGGCATGCTGTCTTTCCACACGTTCTACACCGCCACCCTGAGAAGCCTGTTTGTCAAGTTCCTCGAAATTTTTATATTGTTCTGCTGTTGTCATAATCATTTATCGTCTTCTTTAATTACATCCAGTGTCATGATAACCTGATTGCTGTTTACCGAATCACCTTCATTCACCAGAATATCTTTAACAATGCAAGGACTGTTTACCTTATAGTTGCTCTGCATCTTCATAGCCTCGATAACAACTACGATATCACCGGATTCCAGACGGTCGCCCACCCTAACCGGTATCTTGACTACCTTACCCGGCATAGGAGAAATAATCTTGTCCGACTGCTTCTCATCATTACCTTTACGCATACGCAGATACTTGGCCTGCGAATCAATGATATCAATGTTATACGACTGATAATGGGCATTCACCGTATAGCTTTTTCCACCTTCCTTACGAATCAGTTCCGCATTATACGACTTACCCTCATGCAAAATAGAACAACTACCATTTTCAGCCATTACAATATCCACATCGTAAGGAACTCCGTCAATTGTCAATTGTACCTTGTTGCCCTCCTTACTTACCAAAGAGATATCCGCAACTCTGTTTCCAATATGTATTTCCATAATTTTTCTTTCCTTATTTATCAGATACGCAATACACCTTTCTTCAGGCCGAACTCACGCCAACGGCTGATAGGACGGTTATCGGTTGAATTCGATTTATTTTCCTCCAGATTCATCAGATAATCGATATATGCAGCAATCATGGCAATATTTTCAGTATCTTCCTCCTTCTTCCCAGCCCATTCACGTAACATGTCCTGATGTTTCGGTATAAACAAAGTATTGTAATGTCCTTCTACAAAATCAGGTACATTCATAATATGACGCAGGTAGCTGATATTGGTTTTCAAACCTGTAATCTTGTATTCATACAAGACACGGCGCATACGCTCAATAGCAAACTCACGGGTTGTTGCCCATACAATCAGTTTACCGATCATCGGATCATAATAGATAGGAATCTCGTAACTTTCATATACATAACTGTCGATACGTACACCGATACCGTTCGGTTCCATCAATTGGCGTATAACACCCGGTGACGGCATGAAGTTGTTTTCAGAGTCTTCGGCACAAATTCGACATTCAATAGCATGACCACGCTGCTTCAGATCTTCCTGCTTGAAATGTAAAGGTTCACCGCTTGCCACACGCAACTGTTCCTTAACCAGGTCAACTCCCACCACTTCTTCTGTAATAGGATGTTCAACCTGCAGACGGGTATTCATTTCCAGGAAATAGAAGTTACGATGCTTGTCGACCAGAAATTCAATAGTTCCGGCACCTTTATAATGTACGGCCTTTGCCGCAGCAACCGCAGCTTCACCCATTTTCTGACGAAGTTCAGGAGTCATAAAAGGAGAAGGAGTCTCTTCCACGATCTTCTGGTTACGGCGCTGGATAGAACATTCACGTTCAAACAGATGTACGGCATTGCCATAATTGTCTCCCAGAATCTGGAATTCAATGTGATGCGGCTCTTCCACAAATTTTTCCAGATAAACCGTATCATCACCGAATGATGACATAGACTCCGAACGTGCCGTATTGTATGCTTCTTCGACTTCATCCACATTATGAATCAGGCGCATACCTTTACCGCCACCTCCCATAGAAGCCTTCAGCATGACCGGATAACCGATCTGGTTACAGATTTCTTTCGCTTCCTCAACACTGCTCAATGGTTTTTCCGTTCCGGGAACTACAGGAACTCCGGCCGCTATCATATGTTTACGTGCAGAAATTTTGTCTCCCATCGCATCCATCGTTTCAGGATCCGGACCGATAAAGATAATCCCTTCCTCACGGCAACGGCGCGCAAACTCAGAATTCTCAGACAAGAAGCCATATCCCGGATGGATTGCATCAGCCCCATGACGTTTGGCAGCCATAATGATTTTATCGATATTCAGATAACTCTCACGTGATGCCGCCGGTCCAATCAAGCAAGCTTCATCAGCATAAAGTACGTGACGTGCCGTTCTGTCGGCCTCGGAAAATACTGCTACCGTACGGATTCCCATTTCACGACAGGAGCGCATTACACGCACAGCAATTTCACCACGATTAGCGATCAATACTTTTTGTATCATGCTTTATGTTTTAATTATTGTCTTCTAAAGATTTATTTCCGGCCACACTCATACAGCCAGGCCAGTCCTACTGACATTTTCTTTTTTACACAAGAAACTTTAAACTGTGCAAAAGTAGGAAAAAAAAACCGATAAACTTCTACAATGGGCGTTTTTTTAGGTTGCACAACATAATTTTGCATCAAAAAGAAAAAAAGTATCCTTACAAATTATCCATCTATCAAAAAAGCAAAGTCCAGTTGGCAAAATGTAAACTACACACTACCCTACGCCCGATATATAAACACATTGATGATACAGGAAGACAACTTCTATATGCTTTATAAAAACTAACGGAAACTATTTGGAAACTATTTATAGAATAAGACTAATGAAAAGCAGAACAAACCTTGCTGAATATTCCGGTCTGAAAAAACAATTGGATACAAAAAACAAAGGAGCAGACAAAAAAGGAAAAACAATCTTCCATCTCTGCCTGCTCCCTGCCATACTCTATCTATGGTAGTACATATTATGCCAACGGATCAAAGTCCAAACAGAAAATCCGGAGCAAATCCGGTCATTTTTTACGCGTTACCGTATAAAGTACCTTGCCTTCCTTATTGATCATATGAAGATTCAGCACCTTCTTATCAGCCGCAATCAATGAAAAACCGGTTTCACCGCTACAGAATACGGTTCCGTCAACCGGTTTTACATCACGGCTCAACGAACCAGACGAATTGACGACATAATCGATATCACTTCCCGGCTTACGGATATATTGGAAATTATGGATATGTCCACACAGATACATGTCTACCTTATGCTTACGCAAGATTGTATCCAGACGTTTCTGCAGATCAACTCGTTCGGCATCTTCCTTTGATGTTTCCGCATAGATAGGGTGATGCCCCACCACCAATACCCAATCTTCCTTGGAAGAAGTAAGGACTGAATCGATCCAAGCAAGCTGCCGGTCCATATCCTGCTTGCAGGCATCAGGATATTTTTCTGTATCTTCACGATACTTGTCGAGCAAAGGGGCTGTATCAACCATTACCAGACGTACCGTAATCCCATCATTTTCCAGCACCTTCGTATAATAGCGGGCAGGCATCTCCCAGCGGGCACTCACATCTGCATAGTCCAATACCGCCTGGGTATTACCTCGATACTCATGATTGCCAAGAACCGGATACCAGGGAATCATCAGTTCCGGATGAGCATATATCAATTCAAAATTGGTCATCCAAAGAGGATCGTTTATACTACGTACACCTTCAAAATGATGTACATCACCGGCCGCAACCACACATTCCACATCTACATTCTCGGCCATATTTCCCATCAATTCCGCAATAGGCTTCTGATCATAATAACCGTTACGGCCCAAATCATTTGCCAGAAAAAAAATTCAAAGGTTTCTCCAGCGTCTTCCATACCTCAGGAGTTTGAGCAAATGAAAAGATAGAAACCATTGCCAACAAGAAGGCAAAAAAAGATCTTTTAGTTGAAAACATAAAATTATATTTATTAATTGATAAATATTAAAGTCAGTAATTATGGAACAAAGATGCATACCGAAGCTGAAAAAAATCTGAAAAGCATCTATCTACAAGCAATCCACAAAAAACAGACACCCCCGCCCCCCAAAGAAAAGCCCGACACTAAAAAGATCCAGGCCGGGCTTTAAAATATATAAAATTGTGTATTAGGGAGTCTTGATTATTTAGTTCCGTAAGCACCGAAATAATCGGCTATAGCCGGAGACTGATAGGACTTGCCATTAACAGTCAGGCCACCAGCAAAATAAGGGACAATATCAGAGCCTGGATAAGTTCCGGCCAAGACCGAAGAGCCATCCTCTACATGGAAATCCCATCCATCATTATATACATACTCTGTAAGGCCAACACCGTTGACATCAAAGTTCACGAATTTCGGATCCTCCAGATTGTTCTCTGTAGCAATCACACTATGTGCATCTACCACTCCGTTATAATAATCTTCGTGGTTATAGTTATAACCTTCCCATGCATATGCTACACCGCTATCTTCCGTAAAGATGATATCACTTTTCTGATTACCCGAAGCGTAGAAATTGTAATCGATGACCGATTTTGAATCATATCCTTCCTCCGGATCGTTCGGAATAGTATAACTGGGAGTCATGGCTCTGAACTTACAATTTACCATCAGGTTGTTTATTACATTGACCAAAGCATTCTTTTCTACGTATACACAACCGCCTTTTTCACCGTCACGACGCCATCCGGCATTGATGATCGTATTGTTATATGCCTGAACCTTGGCCTGGCCACGTGTTTCACTCTGTCCGGAACTGGAAAGTTTCAGACCGTTTGTATTCGGGCTGAACATAATGTTACCGGCTACATCAACCGTACATCCGGCCTTTACGTTTACAGCCTCCGCACCGTCATAACCGTTGGCAGCAAAGATATTGTTGGCAATGATGGCATTTCCACCCATCAAATAGATTCCGTCCGACCAACCGTTACGCAAAATAGAATTAGTAATTACATAATTTCCGTTGATATTATTAGTCGTAATCTGAGGATAAGCGTCATCACCTGCCGTATAAACACCGTTTGTAGCGGCTGGAGAGCCCTCAATGACCTGTCCACCGGTATATTCGATAATGGTGTGGTCAATCAGCATTTCCTTACACGACTCGGAAGCTACGATACCTCCCCACAATCCGGCAAAGATATTATTCTCAGTACGTTCGGCCTCATCCACCGACATCAGAATAGGATTTTCAGCCGTACCTTCACAATACAGGTTTCCGTTCACGGTAAATTCAATAGGCACATGATTGACACCTACACCTTTATCGTCGAAAATGACCTGGACGCCTTCTTTAATTGTCAAGGATTTTCCTTCCGGAACAACCAGATGTCCACTGACTTTCACGATAGAATTAGCTTCCCAGACTCCTTCGACTTCACCTGAAACAGATTCTTCGGTTACATTACCATTCCCTTCATCTGTATTACCCCCATTGTTTACAGTGTCGTCATCACTACAAGACATCAATGTCATTGACATTAAAGCCGCACCTACTAAAAACGAATTAAATTTCATAAGAACTTGGTTAATTGATTTTTACTATATTATATTTATCATCCTTATCCAATCACAATTTATATCGGATACCCAACATGAACGACTGGCCATGCCATTCCTTACGCTCTATCACATTTCCGTTATGACGGTCGGAATCGACGCTCTCGGTATGGGGACCGCTTTGGATAAACCGGAGCAAAGGTATGTCCAGCAAATTGGAAGCCTTCGCAAAGACACTGATACCGTTTTTCCAACTTTTCTCTACGGAAGCATCCAACTGAAAATATCCGTCTTCCCAGATATCATCATCATACCAATTGGAAATATCACTCAAACGCTTACCCGTATAACTTCCGGCCAACTGCCCTTCCCATCCGTGCCTGGTATCTTTAAACAGAAGTGAGAGATTGGCCACATGGGCCGCCTGGCCGAACAAGGGACGGGATTGTCTTCTAGAAGTCACTTCCGAACCGTTCATCAGACGTTTATCGGTCGTTATTCTGGAATGAGTATATGTATAGTTGGCCTTGATACCGAACCATTTGAAATATTTCATCACATCAATTTCGGCACCCAGATTACTGGCATTACCGAAATTCATCGGCTTGTAATACGTATCCTGACCTTCATTGATCAGCCCGTACTCGATCGGGTTCTGCAGACGTTTATAGAAGACACCGACCATAAGCTGTTCTGACGAACGAGGGAAAAGCTCATAACGGATATCCACATTATCGGCTATCGTATGTTTCAAATCAGGGTTACCTTTTTCCTTGTAATCCTCATTGATAATGCTATAAGGAACTATTTCAAAGAAACTAGGACGATTGATGGAACGAGCATACGAAAAACGGAGATTCGAATTGTTATGCACGGCATACTTCACATGAAAACTCGGCAATACATCGGTATATTTCTGATTGCCCTCTGGATCTTCGTCACGGGCAAACTTCAATACATATCCCTGGTTGGTATGTTCCACCCGGACACCGGCTATCAGTTCCCATTTTCCTCTGGTATACTTCACCATTCCATATCCGGCTCCAATCTTCTCGGTTGCATCATAATTCAATGGGTCACCTATATTGCCGTAAGCACGCGGAGTAAGAAGAATCTCATCAAAATTGTTCCAGTCCTCCCCTTCATACTGAGGATCTTTACTTCCTGTAGCCGAATCGAATGTATATTCATTAAAGAAGCTATCACGCTTCTTGTCACGGTACATACCTCCCGCAGAGAAATCGAAAACCGAACCGTTACCTAGACGGAGCTTGTACATAAAGTCGATGTAACCGGCAAGATCCCTATCGGAATTATGCTCCCAACGGCGGGTTGCCGCACCCGAAGTCTGGATATGCGATCCCTGCATATAGATTTCGGTATTGTCCGGCGTCTCACTGTATGCTTTCGAAACCACGGCTGACCAGTTCATATGAAAATCACCGCTATCCATAAACTGGTGTTCCCCCTTCAATGTAGAATTGATGATGTACTGATGATTCCACTTCATACGGATCTGGCGCTCTTTATCATCTTCACCGTCACGTACTTCAGCCTCACTCATATCCATATATCCGTTATACCATGTCAACTTATGGTTCTGGTTTATCTGATAATCAAGTTTCAGGTGAGTTCCTATCCGGGTCTGCTGGGAAGAATAGTTACGGTACTCTATACCATTATGGCTCGTACCCGGCTGGTAATAAATCTGACTTTCCTTGCCCCGGTAAGTATTCAGGAAGCTTCCGGCCAGCATTACGCCCAACTTATCATCAAAAAAACGGTCACCGTAAGAAATCCCGGCCGTCAGGTCGGGTAACGGCCTCTTCCAGCTCATGTGAAGATTTGACATCTTGAAGTTATCCATCGTCACTTTATAGTCTTCAGGTTTCCCCATCGCTTCATACGGTGATTTCTTTGCTATATCACCGTAACCGAACGACTGGAAGTCACGGTCGAAATACATCGCGTTGTAACCGGTAGAGATATTTGCTGTAAACTGGCGTTGCGAAGGCGCATCCTTCATGACCAGATTGACAGCTCCACCTATACCGTCGCCTTCCATATTCGCCGTAAGTGATTTTGTCACTTCAAGACGGTCCAACATTTCTGAAGGGAATATATCCAAAGGAACAAAACGGTTCTTGTTGTCGGGGCTCGGAATCTTTACCCCGTTCACCAATGTATAATTATAGCGTTTATCCATACCACGGAGAATAGCATATTGTCCTTCACCGCTACTGTTACGCTCTACCGTCACACCCGACATGCGCTGAATTACATTCGCAACCGTAATATCCGGCGAAAGTTCAATAGCCTTGGCACTCATCACATTCACCACATTCATAGACTGTTTTTCGATACCTCGGGCTCCCGCTTCCGTCCGTCCCGGGTTATTGGCGACGACCGTAATACCGGCCAGCTCCACATCATCCGTCTTCATCGGGATTTCAATATCCTTATGGGCAGCATCCACTTTTATCTCCATTTTCTGATATCCCACATAAGAGCATACCAATGTATACTTACTCCTGCCCACCGAAAGGTTGAAGCTACCATCCAGACCGGTAACGGCCCCCTTTCCAGGCTCCTCCTTTACCTGTACCGATGCACCGATAATCTCCTCCCCAGTCTGTGCATCCTTAATTCTTCCTTTCAAATCCCATGCCTGAGCGTGGATCGACGCCAACAGACACGCACCTAATACCAATTTCGATTTCATTTCTTTTTTATTTGCCGCAAAAGTAGACCTATCGCTTTTCATGTTCATTGCATGTCTGTTGCGTGTTCGTTGCACGTCCGTTACAATAAAGTTACACACATACCGGGGCAGGACAAAAAAAATCTGCAACACGTTTAACCCAACGCCTTGCAGATCACAACTATACAAATCACACCATTTTAATGTAGAAGCGGAAGTTCTATCGAACCTACCGTCCTTGTCCAATAATTCTTAACACTATTCCAACGATAGTAGGGAGCCTCACGGCCGTCCAGCGGAAGAGTAACTTCACGCTCGTTCAACAAAACTTTTACCAATATATCCTTTTTATTTCGCTTATTCCTATAAAAAATGACCTGTACGTTCCCACACATCGGAATAATGCGATACGTACGGTAAGTATCGGCAATCTTCCGCCAATCGGATGTGGAAACCTGCAGGCTGTCAAGCCCCATCAAAACAGCCAAAGGAGCCAGATTGGTATCATGTCCGTAACGTAGGGTAACAGCGTTCCGTCCGGAATCAATTACCGTATCGGCCGTCGCCACGAAATTCTCCAGCAGATTACGCTCCAGCCTGTACATGCAATTACCGCTTAACGGAGAAGCTCCTTTCTCATAATACCACTCGAAGTTATTGCGTTGCCACATATCGTACAGCTCATCATCCGTAAACAGGAAAGACAAATCCGGCTGGTCATAACTGCTCTGGCTTATTCCGTTCAGTTCAAACAGGTCGGACATCAGTTTCACCGGATCCTTGACATGTCCTTTGGCATATGCCTCATCATTGAACAACTGATGTATCAGACGTTGCGGATGTACATAGACACTATCGGCCGCACGATAGACGGAATCCATGTTTGCCAGATGCATGGCTTCATACCGGGGATTCTCATATTTCATATAATAAGTATCGGCTTCACTTGTGTTTGCCGTAATGTCCAGCTTCGGATCCAATCCCTTCAATTCGATACAGGCCGCGGCCATGGAAAGAAAGGCACGCGTCTTATAGGTAGAACGGGCATCGATATGGATACCGTCTTTAAAAACCTGAGGATAGTTCCTGAACATACGGTCCACCAGCTCCCGATGTTGCCGGGCTCCTTTCGGAGTAAGCTCCCCGTATCTATTCTCCGCTTCTTTTGCCAATCGGGAAACAATATCCAGCGTACGTTTGCCGTCGGTTGTCAATACACCTGCCTTATCCGCCTCCAGCAACAGATCCAACGGTTCCGAATATTTCTTCTCTTTCGTGAGATAGCGGGAGCCATGGCGGGCAAAGACCGAAATATAAAATGGTTCATAACCATCAGGAGCCGGGGTCAGGCGAATATCGGGCACCTGATAGGCATAATACTTACCTGCGGCCAAAGCCGGATTTTCACGGATCTCATCCTGGGCACTCTGAGCCATCAACGGAAAGGCCATACCCAACCATGATATCACCAACAAAATTCTCCTCATCCTTTATAGTTTATTTTTCAAGCGGTACAAAAATAACAATCCTTTCCATATCCGTCTTTATTTTACGGACATGGAAAGGACATCTACCACAAAATGAAACAGCAATGCAATCTTTTTGTTACAGAACCGTCAAGACAAGCTTATTATTTCCTGCAGGATACGTACCCCCTGCTCTACACTGGTCACATCCTTGACCACCATACTGCGCTTTCCGTTCTGCTCACGTAAATTACAGTTACGGGGATATTTGGCCATATAGTTGATAACTTTCCCAAACGCATCACTCTGATAATAGGGGCTTTCCAGGTTGCTGACAAAATACAGAGTCATACGTCCTGCCTTCAAGACCGCTTTCTCCACTCCCAACCGTTTCGCCAAACGCCGTAACGGAACGATGCGGATAAGCTCTTCGCCTTCGGGAGGAATCTTGCCAAACCGGTCGACAAGCCTTGCCTTAAAAGCCTCTACATCCCTGTCAAGTTCCAGCTTGTCCAATTCACGGTACACCAACATACGCTCGCTACTGCTCGGTATGTATTCGTTCGGGAACAAAAGTTCCAGATCGCTTTCGACCGTACATTCATCGACAAACTCATCTCCGCTGAACCGCTCCTCCCCAGCCTTGATCTCATCGGCATAAAGGTCGGCAAATTCTTCATTCTTCAGTTCGGTAACAGCCTCAGCCAGAATCTTCTGGTAAGTCTCATATCCCAGATCGGCAATAAATCCGCTCTGTTCGGCTCCCAACATGTTTCCAGCCCCGCGTATATCCAGATCCTGCATGGCAATATGAATACCGCTTCCCAGATCACTGAAGTTCTCTATGGCCTGCAAACGGCGTTTGGCTTCGGGGGTAAGACTGGCCAACGGAGGAGCCAACAAGTAACAGAAGGCCTTCTTGTTGCTACGTCCTACACGTCCCCGCATCTGGTGCAGATCACTCAAGCCGAAGTTCTGTGCCTGGTTAATAATGATGGTATTGGCATTCGGTATATCAATTCCACTTTCAATGATTGTAGTGGCCAGCAACACGTCATAGTCATAATTCACAAAATCGAAAATAATCTTCTCAAGCTCTTCGGGCTGCATCTGCCCATGTCCGATGCATACTCGGCAATCGGGGATATTACGCAGAATCATAGCCTTCAGCTCCTGAAGGTTCTGAATCCGGTTGTTGACGAAAAACACCTGTCCGTTACGGCTCATTTCAAAATTGATGGCCTCGGTAATGATTTCCTCATTGAACGTATGGACCTCGGTCTGGATAGGATAACGGTTGGGAGGTGGAGTCTGGATAACCGACAAGTCACGCGCCCCCATCAACGAAAATTGCAATGTACGCGGAATAGGCGTAGCGGTCATGGTCAATGTATCCACGTTCACCTTCAACTGGCGCAATTTCTCCTTCACGCTCACACCGAACTTCTGCTCTTCATCGATAACCAGCAGCCCCAAATCCTTGAACTTGACACTCTTCCCTATGATTTTATGGGTACCGATCAATATATTGATATCGCCTGCCGCCAATTCTTTCAAGATACGTGAGGTATCTTTAGCAGAACGTGCACGACTCAGGTATTCCACCTTGCACGGCAAACCTTCCAGACGTTTCTTGAATGTCTGGAAATGCTGGTAAGCCAAGACCGTAGTAGGAACCAGCACCGCCACCTGCTTATTGTCGGCAACGGCCTTGAAAGCCGCCCGTATAGCAACTTCAGTCTTACCGAACCCGACATCCCCACATACCAGCCGGTCCATCGGACGGTCGCTTTCCATATCGGCCTTCACTTCCTGAGTAGCCTTCAACTGGTCGGGAGTATCCTCATAAATGAAGCTCGCCTCCAGTTCATGTTGCAGGAAACTATCGGGACTGAACTTGAAACCTTTTTCCTGCTTGCGTTGCGAATAGAGCTTGATAAGATCACGGGCAATATCCTTGATCTTGGTTTTAGTCCGCTCCTTCATCTTTTCCCAAGCCCCTGTGCCCAGTTTGCTTATCTTCGGCTGTTCACCTTCCTTCCCTTTATATTTGGAAATCTTATGCAACGAATGGATAGATACAAAAACCACATCATCGTTCTGATATACCAGTTTGATGACTTCCTGGGTAGTATTTCCATTCGGAATACGCACCAACCCTGCAAACCGGCCGATACCGTGATCTATATGTACCACATAGTCTCCGGGTTCGAACATGTTCAGCTCCTTCAATGACAAAGCAACCTTACCGCTTCTGGCCTTATCACTCCGGAGATTATATTTATGGAAACGGTCAAAAATCTGATGGTCTGTAAAGATACAGCACTTCAAGGTATGATCAATGAACCCCTCATGCAAGGTCCGGTCTACAGGAATAAAATCAATTTGGTCTCCCCGTTCCTGAAAGATATCCTTCAGGCGATCGGTCTGCTTCACACTATCAGAACAGATATAGATCTTATACCCCCGTTGGAGGTAATCGGTCAACGTACCCGCCACCAGATCAAAATTCTTATGGAAAATAGGCTGTATGGAAGTGTTAAACGTCAGCTTGGCCTGAGGAGTCCCCGTAGCCTTATTTCCGAAATCAATTCTCTGGAAGCCAAGCGCCTTCGTCGCAAACAGGGCTCCGTCTATCAATTTCTTCTCCAGATTCATCAGATCGGTCTGTTCCCCTTCATACGCCTGCAAGGCTTGGGGAGAAAGAACCTCGTCGTGTGCCGCCTGGATCTTCTCGCGGACCCATTGCAAATCCTTCACCCACAAGATGGAATCTTCCGGTATGAAATCAAGGAAACCGATGTCTCCCTCACAACTTTGGGTAAGCTCCGGCACAATACTTATATCCTCCTTTTTCTCCTTCGACAACTGGGATTCTACCTCAAAACTACGTATGCTATCTATTTCATCACCGAAAAAGTCGATCCGGTACGGATATTCCGAAGCAAAGGAATAGACATCCAGAATACTCCCGCGCGTGGCAAATTGTCCCGGCTCATACACATAATCGACATGCTCAAAACCAAAATCCACCAATTTCCGGGTTATGGTATCCGTATCGATATGCTGGCCTACATTCAACTTCAAAGTCCGGTCACTCAAGATTTTCTGTGAAACGACCTTTTCGGCCAGTGCATCCGGATACGTGACAACCGCCACGGGCTCCTTCTTTTCCAGACGGCTCAACACCTCAGTACGGAGAATCTCATTGGCCGCATCCTTCTGCCCATATTTTATGGCTCTCCGGTAAGAAGACGGAAAAAACAGGATCTGTCCATCACCATTCACCTGCACCATGTCATGATAAAAATACCCTGCTTCCTCCAGATCATTCAGGATAAATACCTGCACACGATTAATCTTCTTCAGAAATGCGGAGGCGAACAACGAAGTGCACGAAGCATGCACACCTTCCAGAAAAACCGTACGGATTTCCTTGTCTGCCACCAGTCTGGCCAAGCCTTCAAAATTAGGATGCTTGGCATAAATACGTTGAAGTTCTGCTATTTCCATCCTTTCAATTCTAAACGGTTGCAAAATTATAAAATAATTATATTCAATGGAATCCTTCCCTCCGTATTTGTCGGATATTCTCCCTTTCCTTCCGTTCCGTAAAGCGTGTCATCCCACTTTTATAAACTTAAAAAAGAAGCATCCAAAAATTATTATTACATTTGCAAGTAACAAACAGACAAAATCAAGACCTATGTACAATGACATCATTCAATTGCTGGACCAGCGCCGACTAAAAGAAGCATTCGTACAACTCAGTGCGATGGCAGCCGATACCGACAACTGGGAACTGAAATCAGATATAGAAAACCTTCAGAATACGTACGGGTACATGTTGCAATACGCCGCACAAGGTATGGACGACCCCGAACGTGGTAAAATGTACGCCTCTCTACACCGCAAAGCATACGAACTGGCCGACCGTACCGAATTCATCACAAAATACCGGAAGGAATTCGGTTACTTTGCCGACAAGTTCCGGGCCAGCCAGTCAAGTTCCGGACATTCGTTGAAGGAACTCGTTGAAACACTCGAAAACATCAGTCAGGAACTGGACGTCACGGGTCTGACAATAACCGACAAGAACCAGCTGGGGCAGAAACTTCTGGAACTGAACCGGAACCATGAAAACGCTCTGGACGAGTTGTTCGACGAGCTATGGACATCTCCCTACTGGAAAGAAGAAGACATCAAAACGGCCGAGAACATGCTCAAATCGGTAACCTTGCCCGCCAACGACCTGGCGGTAGCCGTAACCGCCGTTACCTTGAACCTGTTACATATCTTTGATCCGAACAAGTTCCGTTTCCTGGTCAACGCCTATTTCAACCATCCTGATGTAAACGTAAGCGAACGCGCACTGGTAGGCATCTCCCTGATAATATACTATCAGGAAAAAAGACTTTCCATGTATCCGGACCTGCTTGCCATGTTTTCTCTCTATTCGGACGACAACAGCTTTATACAACGCCTCTGCGATGTACAGCTATTGTTCCTCCTCTCACGTGAAACGGAAAAGATCGACAAGAAAATGCGGGAAGAGATCATTCCTCAAATGATGCGGAGTACACAGATGATGAATCCGGAGCAGAAGATCATCGATATTGAAGACCTGGAGGATATGGAAGAAAAGAATCCGGAGTGGAACAAGAACCTGGACCATATGAAAGACAATATCATGGAACTGGGCCAGCTACAGATGGAAGGCGCCGACACTTACATGAGTACATTCTCACAACTGAAAGGTTACGCCTTTTTCCGGCAGGCCGCCCACTGGTTCTATATCTTTGACCGTCACAATACAGCCGTTTCACAGGTTTTCAAAGATGAAAAGCAAACTCCATCCGACAAGCCATCCTTTATTGAAGTGCTGTTAAGGTCGACCATGTTCTGCAACTCCGACAAATATTCAATGTGCCTTACCCTGACCAACCTGCCGGAATCACAACGTGAAATACTCGGTATGCAGATGATTGATTCGGGAGAAGCCAACGAAAGCATCAAACAACTGGAAGAAGATGCAAAAAATGCACGTACCCCCATCGTGGTATGCCGGCAATACCTGCAAGACCTGTACCGTTTCTTCAAGCTATGGGCTTACCGTAACGAACAAACCGACCTGTTCAAAGACAAGCTCGATTTCTGGAACTGTATTCCGCTCAAGCCGTTGCTGACTCGGGATGAACAGCTCGGACGCATAGCCTCACATCTTTTCAACAAGGAATATTACGAAGAGGCAGTCCAAGTATACAGCATGCTGAGCCATACCCAACCCGACAACACGGAAGTTTGGCAGAAGTTAGGCTTCAGCCTGCAGAAGATGAAAAAATATCCGGAAGCCATTGAAGCGTTTAAACAGGCGGACATGCTCAAGCTGGACAACCTTTGGACGATAAAGCACCTGGCCCAATGCTATAAACGGACCAAACAATATGAAAAATCACTGGAATATTTCCAGAAGGCAGAAACCATGCAACCGGAAAACCTGAACCTGCTGATGCAGATAGGACAGATTCTGGCCACCCTGCACAAATACGACAAGGCACTGGCCTATTTCTTCAAAGTGGAATACCTGGAAAAATCACCTGCCAATGCGCAACGTGCCATCGGCTGGTGCTATTTCATGACCGGGAAGTATGAAGATGCCATACGCTTCTATGAGAAATTGTTGTCAACCAATGATATGCAGACTTCCGACTGGATAAATCTGGGGCATGTCTATCTGGCACAAGGCAATATACCCAAGGCAATAGAGAACTACAGGAAGGCCGAAAAGAATTGCGGATCGCACGACGCTTTCCTGAAACTTTACATGGCCGACAAACCGGCATTGCTGGAACAAGACATCACCGAAGAGAATATTTACCTTATACCCGACTTAATACTTGAATAGGTATGAAAAAATTATACGTATTTGCATTGGCATGCCTGTCGTCTTCCTTCTTATGGGGGCAGCAGGCATTATGGAAAGGAGAAGATATCACCTCTCCACAAATCAACCCCGACAAGACCGTCACGTTCCGTCTCGTTGCCCCTAAGGCCTCCAAGGTTGAAATAGAAGGGGACTTCCTGCCATCCCGACATATCCAGACCCCTGCCGGCACCCAGGAAGCTCCAGGACGCAAGGAAATGGAAGAAAAGGAGAACGGACTATGGGAACTGACTACCGATTCTCTTCCTGGAGAATTGTACAGCTATACGTTCTACATAAACGGACAACGCACGCCCGATCCGAACAATGTATACCAGAACCGTGATATAGCCACTATCTCAAACATCTTTATCGTAGGTGGTGGAAAAGGCGACCTTTACCAGGTACAGGACGTCCCTCATGGAAACATATCAAAAGTGTGGTACAGTAGTTCCACATTGAGCATGGACCAGCGGAGAATGACCGTCTATACCCCTGCCGGATACACGGAAGGACACAAGAAATACCCGGTACTTTACCTGTTGCACGGTGCAGGAGGAGATGAAGATTCATGGGGAGACCTGGGAAGAGCCTGCCAGATTCTTGACAACCTGATAGCACAAGGAAAAATCAAGCCCATGATTGTAGTCATGCCGAACGGAAACGGAGGACAGCAGGCGGCACCGGGACAGGCGGCCGACGGCATGCCGAAGCCCCAGTTCATGAACCCCAAAATGATGGAGGGATCTGTAGAAAAAGCTTTCCCGGACATAATGAAATACATAGAGAAACATTACCGGACCATCAACGATAAAAACCACCGGGCCATCTGCGGGTTGTCAATGGGCGGTTTCCATTCATTATACATTTCGGCCCGCTATCCGGACAAATTCGGCTATGTCGGCTTATTCTCGGCCGCTATAAACAGACAGAACAAAGGAGAGAACAATGATGTCTATGACAACCTGGAAGAAAAGCTGGCCGTACAATTCAAGCATGCGCCGCGTCTGTACTGGATAGGAATAGGATCGGGCGACTTTCTCTATAAGGACAATGCCGAATTCCGTAAACTTCTGGACCGGAAAGGATATAAGTATACTTATATGGAAACGGACGGCGGACACATCTGGCGTAACTGGCGGATTTACCTGACCGAATTTACGCAGCTCTTGTTCAAATAACGTATTAAAATAACTATCTTTGCACCAAATAAGAATAGAGGTATGCAGACAAGTGACAGTATCGTAATTATTCCTACTTATAATGAGAAGGAAAATATTGAAAATATCATCCGTGCCGTATTCGGACTGGAAAAATGCTTCCATATCCTGATTATTGAAGACAATTCGCCCGACGGTACGGCAGACATTGTACGCCGTCTCCAGAAGGAATTCCCCGACCGGCTTTTCATGATCGAACGTCAGGGTAAGTTAGGCTTAGGTACGGCCTACATTACCGGATTCAAATGGGCCATTGAAAAAAAATACGACTACATATTCGAAATGGATGCAGACTTCAGCCATAATCCGGACGACCTGCCCCGATTGTATAAAGCCTGTCACGATGACGGAGGCGACGTAGCAATCGGTTCACGTTATGTAAGCGGAGTCAACGTGGTGAACTGGCCTATGGGACGTGTACTGATGTCTTATTTCGCCTCAAAATATGTGCGTATCATCACCGGAGTACCCATCCACGACACTACCGCCGGATTCAAATGCTACCGCCGGGAAGTCCTTGAGACAATCGATCTCGACAAGATCCGCTTCAAAGGATATGCCTTCCAGATTGAAATGAAATTCACGGCCTACAAATGTGGGTTTAAAGTGGTGGAAGTCCCTGTCATCTTCGTCAACCGTGTTTTAGGAACCTCCAAGATGAACAGCAGCATTTTCGGCGAAGCCGTATTCGGTGTTATCCGACTCAAATGGGACAGCTGGTTCAAGAAATATCCGCAAAAAAAACATGAAAAATTATGAAACGTACATGGATACGAAACGCAACAATCGTCAATGAAGGCCGTAAGTTCCTTGGTTCGGTTGTTATCGAGAATGAAAAAATAGCAGAAGTACTGGAAGGTGGAGACCAGATTCCTTCGGTTTCATGTGATGAGACAATAGATGCAACCGGACTTTTCCTGTTGCCCGGTATCATTGATGACCATGTACATTTCCGTGATCCCGGACTGACCCATAAAGCCGATATGGCTACCGAAACGGCGGCGGCGGCGGCAGGTGGAGTCACCTCGTTCATGGATATGCCGAACTGCATCCCCCAGACAACAACCCTCGAGGCTCTCGATGCCAAATTCACGGATGCGGCTACCAAATGTATTACAAACTACTCTTTCTATTTCGGAGCGACCAACAACAACGCCGATCTGCTTCCATCACTTGACAAGACCCACGTTTGCGGTATCAAGCTATTCATGGGAGCCAGTACCGGTAACATGCTGGTAGACCGGATGGAAGCCCTGCGCAAGATTTTCTCCAATGCAGGAATGTTGATTGCGACCCATTGCGAGGACCAGAATATCATCCGTGAAAACACGGAACTCTTCAAGGCCAGATACGGAGAAGACCCGGACATCAGTTTCCACCCGCTTATACGTAGTGAAAAAGCATGTTTCGAATCGTCTTCACTTGCGGTCAGACTGGCACGTGAAACCGGAGCCCGCCTCCACATCCTTCACGTCAGTACGGCCCGGGAGCTCAGCCTGTTCGAAGACAAACCCATCGGCCAGAAAAAGATAACGGCCGAGGCCTGCGTCTCTCACCTGATGTTCTGTGATGAAGACTACAAGACACTGGGTACGCGCATCAAATGTAATCCCAGCATAAAGACCCGTGCCGACCGGGACGCCCTCCGCCAGGCGTTGACAACCAACCTGATTGATGTAATAGGTACCGATCATGCTCCTCATCTGCTGAGTGAAAAGAACGGAGGGGCGTTGAAAGCCGTTTCGGGTATGCCTACCCTGCAATTCTCGCTGGTCAGCATAATGGAACTGGTCCGCGAAGGAGTATTGACCATCGAGCAACTGGTACAGAAAATGTGTCATGCACCGGCCGAACTATACCAGATAAGCAGGCGTGGTTTCATCCGACCTGGATACCAGGCCGACCTGGTTCTGGTCAACCCCGAAAAGACATGGACCGTCACCACCGGATGCATTGAAAGCAAATGCGGATGGAGCCCGATGGAAGGACGCACCTTCCACGCAAAAGTGGAAAAGACTTTTGTCAACGGCAACCTGGCCTACACCGACGGAAAAGTAAATAAAGACAACCGTGGACAAGCACTCATTTTCGAACGTTAAAACCCTATACACAACAATCGTATGCAGACAGCCATAACGACCGTAACCTATCAGATTCACGAATTGGCAGAATACATCAACTGGATCTATTTCTTCCACGCATGGGGGTTCCAGCCCCGGTTTGCGGCAATCGCCGGAATTCACGGTTGTGACTCCTGCCGGGCCGGATGGATTGCGGGTTTTCCGGAAGAAGACAGGCCGAAGGCTACCGAAGCGGTACGGCTCTATCAGGATGCGGTCCACATGCTTAACCAGGTAGACATGCGCTACCAGGTATACTCTTTATATAAACTGATGGACGCCAATTCGGACGGAGACAACCTGATTCTTGACGGAAGTGTCTTCCCGTTGCTCCGCCAGCAGACCCGTATCCGGCCCGACGACCCGTTCCTTTGCCTGAGCGATTTTGTACGTCCCCTATCTTCGGGCATCAAAGATACCGTAGGAGGATTCGCCACCACCATCGACGAAAAGATGGAAGAGGAGTTCAGGCATGACGACTATCAGCACATGCTCATCAAGACACTGGGAGAACGGTTGGCCGAAGCCGCCGCCGAAAAGATACACGAACATGTACGGAAAGAAGTATGGGGATATGCGAAAGACGAAAACCTCACCATCAAGCAATTGTTGGATGAGGAATACCAGGGCATACGTCCGGCGGTAGGCTATCCTTCCCTGCCGGATATATCGGTAAGCTTTCTTCTGGACAAACTGATACACATGGGACTCATAGGGATCAGGCTGACCGAAAACGGTATGATGCAACCTCATGCCTCCGTTTGCGGACTCATGTTCTCACATCCGGCATCACGCTATTTCGCGGTCGGGAAAATCGATGAAGAACAACTTGCCGACTATTCGGCACGCCGCGGTTACGACGTAGGCAAGACAAGAAAATTTCTACTAGGCAATCTACAAAACTAAAGAACAGATATGATATTACTCAGAGTCATATTGGCATTCCTCGTCATGTTCCTCCTTCCCGATTGGTACATACACCGTACCTACCTGCGGAATACCGGCCGGCGATGGATCAAGCGCCTGTTCTGGTCTCCCACAATCCTGTTGCTGCTGGCATTTGCCGTCATTGCCATATTTCATAACGCCTACCGGAACGTTACCGGCATTTTTCTTATCGTATGCCTGTGCGTAGCCATTCCGAAAGTAGCGTTTACCCTGTCGAGCCTGTTTATCCGCTTTTGTGAATGGACCGCACGGAAATGCTATGTCCCGTATAACCAGATGTATGGAAAAAGGGTGGAAGTCTTGCTAAGTACCGCCATCGCACTGGTTTCATTTGTATACGTGCTGTTCGGTGCAATAAAAGGCAAAGAAAACTTCCAGGTAAGGGAAGTGACCTTCCGTTCCCCCGACCTGCCCGAAGCTTTCCGGGGGTACCGCATCCTGCAGATATCCGACCTCCACACCGGAAGCTGGACCGGAAACGGCAAGGCGATACAGAAGGCCATCGGCATCTGTAACTCCCTGAAACCAGATCTGGCCGTATTTACAGGCGACCTGGTAAATAGCAATGCCGACGAAATGCTGGAGTTTATACCGGAATTGTCACAACTCACGGCCAAAGACGGAGTGTATTCCGTTCTCGGGAACCACGACTATGCCATGTACTCACGGTGGAAAAGTGAAGCCGATCGCCAGAATAACATAGACTCACTCATATCGCGCGAAAGGAGAATGGGATGGCACATGCTGAACAATGCCCATGCCATACTCAGGCGAGGAAATGATTCGATAGCCCTGATAGGTGTAGAGAACAGCGGAAACCCTCCTTTCCCCAACCGGGGAAACCTGCCGGAAGCACTTTCCGGAACCGACGGCATGTTCAAGGTGCTGCTGAGCCATGACCCTACCCACTGGCGCCGGGAGGTACTTCCCAAGAGCGATATCCAGTTGACCTTGTCCGGACATACCCACGACATGCAGATCAGCCTATTCGGGTTTTCCGTCTCCCGTTTCATCTATCCGGAGCACAACGGACTTTACCTGGAAGGGAAACGGGGACTCTACGTCAATATCGGATTAGGTTACGTGCTCTTCCCCATGAGGCTGGGAGCATGGCCCGAAATAACCGTGATTACACTGGAAAAGGACGGGAACTGACAGGCTTTTGAAATTCGGCAAACCGGCCTTTCCCATACGACAGAAGAATAAACAACCAACAGAAGAATAAACAACCATTTAATCCATAATAAAGAACAGACAATGAAATACTTGTACATTATCTATCAGATCTGTATCGGCCTCCCTATATTCCTGGCCATTACAATCATAACGGCCCTTACCACCACATTGGGATGCTGGCTGGGTAACGGCAACTTCTGGGGTTATTATCCCGGAAAGATATGGTCGCAACTCACCTGTTACCTGTTCCTCCTTCCGGTCAAGGTGAAAGGCCGTGAAAATCTGGAGAAGAATACATCTTATGTTTTCATAGCCAATCACCAGGGATCTTTTGATATCTTCCTGGTATACGGCTTTCTGGAAAGGAACTTCAAATGGATGATGAAAAAGAGTCTGCGAAAAATTCCATTGGTAGGGAAAGCATGCGAATCGGCCGGATTCATTTTTGTCGACAAATCAAGTCCGCGCAAAATCCTGGAAACCATCAAGAGTGCAGAAAAGATCTTACAGAACGGGACTTCACTCATGGTATTTCCCGAAGGGGCACGTACCTATACCGGCCATATGGCCGACTTCAAGAAGGGGGCGTTCCTGATTGCCCACCAGCTACAGATGCCCGTGGTACCGCTCACCATCGACGGCCCGTTCAACGTCTTGCCACGCACCGGCAAATTGTTGCACTGGCATCCGATGCGGCTCACCATCCACAAACCGATCTATCCGAACGGAAAGAACGAAGAGAACCTCCAGCGCATCATGGAAGAGTCATACCGGGAAATTGAAAAGGATCTGCCGGAAAAATACAAGGGAAAACAATACAATCCGGATTGAACCGGAACATAATAATAAAAGAGCAGCATAATAAAAGAAAGTAGCGGGATAATAAAAGACAACGGTATAATAAAAGAACAGCGGTCATCTCCGGAAACCGGGAGAAAATGACCGCTGTTCTTTTTATCTCTATATCTCTTCTATAACGTTTCGTGTGTATAACGTTTCGTTTCGAAATCCCGTCAATTGCTGCTCATGGAACGGATCTGCTCCATATTGCTACGGGCCACGGAAACATATTCCTTGATCATCGGGTTGTTCTTGAATGAATCGGGAGCCTTCTCCACGATCTCATCCAATACGGGTGTCATCATCGGGTAAGGCAAGGTGTTGCATAACATGATGAATACCCCCGGGCCCAACACGTTTTCGTAGTTGGTCTGGATGAACTCCTTGGCCAGCTTGTCCATTTCTTCAGAGAGTTCGGCACGTTTCTTTTCTATTTCGGTACGGATGGTCTCCGGATTTTCTCCGTCCATAATCATACGGCTTTCCAGACGCTCCACGTCATAGGCACGGTCGTCCAACGAGTTTTTCTTCATTACAAAATCGTTGAAACTATCATTCAACGGCGTTCCCTTGATCGTGATACCCGAATTGTCTATGTTGATATTGATTTTTCCGTTTTCTATGACGAAAGGCATGATGACCTCGTCATCCATATACAAAGACCCTATGACCGTAGAGTCTACCTTGCCCTCCATCTTGAAAAGTCCATGAATCACTTCGGCCGAATCGATATTGACCATCTGGCCGTTTGAAGGGACTTTTATGAAAAGCATTTTACCGTCCAGTCTGGAAACGGAAGATATACCCTCTATGTTATATTTCTTGTCACATGCCGTAAGCATGACAGCACAACACATCAAAAGAAAATAAAATTTATGCATGCATCAAGCCTTTAAAATTTCCAAGTGACAAAGGTATAATCTTTCGTGAAGTATGGGAAAAAAATTACCAAAATTTAAACTTAATAGAGGATTATTACTTTATCCAGAAATTTTAACCGCAAAAATCGCTATATTTGCCGACCTTAAATAAGTAGGAACTATTTTTAATAACGTAATATATATGAAAAAACTAAAAATCTTAGCACTGGCACTGATCTGTACAGTCTTTTCACCGGCAAAGGCAGACGAAGGTATGTGGCTGCTCCAGCTCATGCAGGAACAGAACCTTACCGAAAGGATGAAAGCCCAAGGCCTGAAAATTGACGCCATTGACATCTATAACCCCAATGCCGTGGCATTGAAAGATGCGGTAGGCATATTCGGAGGCGGATGTACCGGCGAAATCATCTCACCCGACGGTCTGATCCTTACCAACCACCATTGCGGATATGGCGCAATCCAACAACACAGCTCTGTAGAACACGATTACCTGACCGACGGCTTCTGGGCAAAGGAACGTAGCCAGGAACTTCCTACTCCGGGACTGACCTTCAGGTTCGTTGAAAGAATCGTAGATGTAACCGACAAGGTCAACGCCGATATCAAAAGCGGCAAGGTGAGCGAGATCAATTCCTTCGGTTCCGAATACCTGTCAAAACTGGCCGCCCAGGAATTGAAGAAAAGTGACCTGAAGGGTAAACCGGGTATCTCGACCCAGGCTCTGCCTTTCTATGAAGGAAACAAATTCTACTGCTTCTTCATTAAGACATATAGAGACGTCCGCATGGTAGCCGCACCTCCTTCATCAATCGGAAAGTTCGGAGGGGAAACCGACAACTGGATGTGGCCGCGCCATACCGGCGACTTCTCCATGTTCCGTATCTATGCCGACAAAAACGGTAATCCGGCCGAATACAGCAAGGACAATGTTCCTCTGAAAGTGAAGAAATTCCTGAAGATCTCCCTGAAAGGCCTGGAAGAAGGAGACTATGCCATGATCATGGGATTCCCGGGAAGTACCAGCCGTTACCTCACCCAAAGCGAGGTGAAGTTGCGTATGGAGGGTACCAACACTCCCCGTATACAGGTACGTGAAGCCCGCCAGGAGGTATTGCGCAAGGAAATGGCGGCCAGCGACAAAATACGTATCCAGTATGCCAGCAAATTCGCCAGCTCAAGCAACTATTGGAAAAACTCCATCGGTATGAACAAGGCGATTGTCGACAACAAGGTTCTGGAAGCCAAAGCTGAACAGGAAGCCAACTTCGCCAAGTTCGCCAAAGAAAAGAACAACGAAGCCTACCAGAAGGTAGTGAGTCAGATCGATGACTATGTAAAGAACATTACACCTGTTACCAAGCAGCTGACTTACTTCAACGAGACATTCCGTAACGGTATCGAATTCGGGGCTACCTACCTCATCTTCGATAACCTGAAGACGGCCCTGCAAAAGAACAAGAAGAAAGACATAGAAAAGAACGTAGGCCTGCTGAAAGAAGCATACGCCGCCGTACATAACAAAGACTATGACCATGAAGTGGACCGTAAAGTAGCCAAGGTTCTTATTCCGTTATACGCCAAGAACGTGCCTGCCGAAGCTCTTCCTGCATTCTATGAAACAATCAAGACCCGATTCGGCGGAGATACCGACAAATATGTCGACGCCCTGTATGACACCAGCATTTTCGCCAATGAAAAGAACTTCAACGCGTTTATAGCACATCCTACCGTAGAAGCCATCGACAACGACCTGGCCGTACAATATTCTACCACCAAGAATGAAATGGCACAGAAGCTGTATGACGCACGGAAAAAGGCCAGCGGCGACATCGACCTGCTCCACAAGACGTACGTAAGAGGTCTGTGCGAGATGTACGCTCCTACTCCCAAGGCTCCGGATGCCAACTTCACCATCCGTCTGACCTACGGCAACGTGAAATCGTATAACCCGAAAGACGGCGTGCACTACAACTATTACACCACTCTGAAAGGTGTGATGGAAAAGGAAGACCCCAACAATCCGGAATTTGTGGTACCGGCCAAGCTGAAGGAATTGTATAACAACAAGGATTTCGGACGCTACGCCATGCCTAACGGAGAAATGCCTACCTGCTTCCTTACTACCAACGACATTACCGGCGGAAACTCGGGTTCTCCGGTCATGAACGGCAACGGCGAACTTATCGGAGCTGCCTTCGACGGTAACTGGGAGTCTCTTTCAGGCGATATCAACTTCGACAACAACCTGCAACGTTGTATCGCGGTAGATATCCGTTACATCCTCTTTATTCTCGACAAGCTGGGCGGTTGCAAGAACCTGATCGATGAAATGACCATCGTGGAATAATCGCCCCGACAGACATAAAAAAACGAAGAAGCCCTTTCCGGAACTCCGGGGAGGGCTTTTCCGTTCCGGCTCTTTTACTTATATTTGCAGGAAAGATAAACAAATGAAACCCAAGAAACCCGAAACATTGAAACCAAAAACAGCGAAAACATGAAGAACATCATCCTAACTACTCTGTTTGCCGCATGCTCCCTCACCACGTATGCCGATGAAGGCATGTGGATGCTCACCGACCTGAAGAGCCAGAATGCGGCGGTCATGCAAGATCTGGGTCTGGATATCGCGATAGACAAGATCTATTGTCCGGACAATGTCAGCCTGAAAGATGCCGTAGTGCATTTCGGCGGAGGATGTACCGGGGAGGTCATCTCTTCCGAAGGACTGGTCCTCACCAACCACCATTGCGGATACAGCTACATCCAGCAGCACAGCTCGGTCGAACATGATTACCTTACCGACGGATTCTGGGCCATGAAACGCACGGAAGAGCTTCCCTGCGAAGGATTGAGCGTTACATTCATCGACCGTATCCTGGATGTGACGTCATACGTGCAGGAGCGTCTCAAGAAAGACAAGGACCCCGACGGCCTGAATTACCTCTCGCCTTCCTACCTGGCCACCGTAGCCAAACGCTTCGCCAAGAAAGAGAAGATCAAGACCGACAAGTTCACTACGCTGGAACTGAAACCCTTCTACGGAGCCAACCGGTATTATCTTTTCGTAAAGACTACCTATAAGGACATCCGTATGGTAGGCGCACCTCCTTCTTCGATAGGTAAATTCGGCGCCGACACCGACAACTGGATGTGGCCCCGCCATTGCGGCGATTTCTCGCTCTTCCGCATCTATGCCTCGGCCGACGGGAAACCGGCTGCCTACTCCCCTCAGAATGTACCGCTCAAGGTAAAAAGACACATAACCATCAACCTGAAAGGGGTGAAGGAAGGCGACTTTACCTTCGTCATGGGTTTCCCCGGACGGAACTGGAGGTACATGATCAGCGATGAAGTGGAGGAACGGATGCAGACTACCAACTTCATGCGCGACACGGTACGTGGAGTGCGGTTGCGCGTACTGGGTGAGGAAATGGCCAAAGACGCCAGGACACGCATCCAATATGCGGCCAAATACGCTTCATCGGCCAACTACTGGAAAAACGCCATCGGCATGAACGAAGGTCTGGTACACCTGAAAGTGCTCGACCGCAAACGTGCCGAGCAGGAACGCTTGCTGGCCTATGGAGAGGAGACCGGAAACAACGCCTACCGGCAGGCCTACGAAACCATCAGAGACATTGTGGCCAAACGCCATGACGCCATGTATAACCAGCAGGCCATCTATGAAGCCCTCATGCTGGGTACGGAATTCTCCAAGATACCCGATACCGGCAAACTTCTCCAGGCCCTCGAAAAGGGAGACAGGAAACAGACCGAACAGGAACTGGAAAAGCTGGAAAAGGCGGGCGGAAAATTCTTCAACAAGGACTATAACACCGACGTGGACCGTAAGGTGTCCAAACAGCTCATCGCCCTGTATGCCCGACTGGTGCCGGAAGCGCAACGCATCGGTATCTTCAAGGTCATCGACGAAGAGTTCCAGGGAAATACGGACCGATTTGTAGACGCATGTTTCGACCGCTCGGTGTTCCGTAGCCCGGAAGCCCTCGACGAATTCATCCGCAAGCCGTCGGCCGATGTCCTCAGGAACGACCTGATGGTACGGTACGCACGCTCGGTCAAGGACGGTTACAACGAGGCCGGCCAGAGCATGAAGAAAGAAACGGACGCATATAACCTGGCACACAAGACGTGGGTATCGGGCATGCTTGAGCTGAAAAAGAAAGAAGGGAAGCTGGTCTATCCGGACGCCAACTCCACCCTGCGCCTCACATACGGGAAAATAGGTTCCTATGAGCCGGCCGACGGTGTGGAATACCTCTACTACACCACCCTGAAGGGTGTCATGGAAAAAGAAGACCCGGACAATCCCGAATTCATCGTCCCGGCCAAACTGAAAGAGCTGTATGAAAAGCAGGACTTCGGAGAATATGCCATGCCCGACGGACGGATGCCGGTGTGCTTCGCCACAGGTACCGACAACACGGGAGGAAACTCCGGATCTCCGGTGTTCAATGCCCGCGGGGAACTGATTGGTACGGCCTTCGACCGCAACTACGAGGGGCTTACCGGCGACATAGCCTATAACCCGGCATTGCAACGCGCCGCCTGCGTAGACATCAGGTACATCCTGTTCATCATCGACAAGTATGCGGGTGCCCGCCACCTGATAGAGGAAATGGACATTATCAGATAAGCAGAAAATACGAAAAACATGCATTTCCACGGGTTCCAGACTGGTTATTCCGGTCTGGAGCCCGTTATTTTACTCAACAAAAGCAGAGCCGGCAGAACAATGTCACCCGATATTCATTAAATTTGCAATGTATTAGATAATGAGGACATTACTATGAGTTCAAAAGAAACGTTCAGGCGCTATCTGCTTTTTCTCGGCGCCATATTTGTCAATTCTTTCAGTATCGCGGTTATAACCAAAGCCTTGCTGGGCACCTCGCCCATATCCAGCGTACCTTACGTACTCAGCCTTTTTGCGCACCTCACCATGGGACAATATACCATCCTGATGAACCTGGTATTTATCCTGCTGGAAATGGTACTCATGAAACGAAATGAAATCAAGGAAAAGAAATACGAGCTGCTCATCCAGGTTCCCATCACCTTATGCTTCGGATCGTTCATTGACGTGTCCATGAATATACTGTACTGGCTTGCTCCGGTACACTACCTCACCCAGGTATTCACCCTGCTTGTAGGCTGCTTCCTGCTGGCCCTGGGTATCGGTCTGGAGGTAAAGGCCAATGTAGCCATGGTTACGGGAGAGTACCTGGTACAGGTCATCTCCAAATTCATCCGCAAGGAATTCGGTTTCGTAAAGGTCTGCTTCGACGTCACCCTGGTAAGTATCGCCTGCATCCTGTCGGTCATCTTCCTGGGAAGACTGGAAGGGGTACGTGAAGGAACCGTCATCGCCGCCCTGATTGTAGGCCCTATCGTACATTTCCTCAACCCGTACATGAACATATTCAACGGATGGCTCAACGTGTCTCCGTGGCCGGCTACAGGGGCAGAAGC
Organism: Bacteroides ilei; assembly: GCF_900128495.1. GTDB lineage: Bacteria > Bacteroidota > Bacteroidia > Bacteroidales > Bacteroidaceae > Phocaeicola > Phocaeicola ilei. The sequence continues at coordinate 553,457 of NZ_LT635801.1, read as the reverse complement.
GGCCGACGGCGCCCATGCCGTGCCACATCCTCTTGTCATCACCATCACCCGTGAATACGGAAGCGGCGGACGCCAGCTGGGACAGATGCTGGCCAAACAGCTGGGTATCAATTCGTACGACAAGGAACTGATTTCGATGGTGGCGAGCGAAAGCAACTTCTCTGAAAAATACATCACCCAGAACGAGCAGTCCATGTCGTCCAATTACCTGCTGAACATCATCCTGCAGGACTATGAATCGCCCATCGAACGGAGCCTCTCCTCGGCCGACGCCCTGTTCGTGTCACAGAGCCGTGTCATACGGAAAATAGCCCGGAAGGAATCCTGCGTCATCATAGGCCGTTGTTCCGACTATATCCTGAAGGACCTGCCCGGCAGCTCGCTCATCAGGATATTCTGCTATTGCGACAAGGCCAGTGCCCTGAAACGGTGCGTAGAAGAATACAAGCTCCAGGCCGAAAACCCGCAGGCCGAAATTGAACGGATCAACAAGGCCCGTATCACCCATTACCAGCACTACACGGGCCAGAAATGGGGCGACCCGCACCAATATGACCTGACCATCAACACGGGAAGTATGGACATGCAGACCGCCTGCAACCTGATAAGCCAGCTTTACCGATCCAAGCTCAGCCAACATGACGCCGAACGCTAAGACAACTACAGACTGAGTTATGGATACCGCCACCCGCAAGAAACGCCGTGAAAGCAATATCGAGCTGCTACGCCTGGTATGCATGGGAATGATTGTCCTGTTCCATTGTACATCCGCCATCAAACGGAACGAATGTACGGAAGGCGAACGCATCATCCTTACCGCAATAGGCTCGTGGGGCATATTGGGGGTAGACACGTTCATCATCATCACGGCCTGGTTCATGCGCAAGGCCACCGAAGTGAAACTCCACAAGACCGTGGGAATGATTGCCATGACGCTGTTCTACATCGCCGTGTTCTACGCCATCAGCTATTTCACCGGTCACAAGAGTCTGGCATCGTGGGCCGAAGGACTCGGAAACGACTTCCTGTTCTCGCCGTTCTTCACCACCAGCTACTGGTTCATCTGGTCGTACCTGGCGCTCTACGCCATCATCCCCTACCTGAACCGTATCAGTCTGCAGGGACCGGTATGCTACGTGCTGGCGGCCTTCCTGCTGCTCGCCAACTTCCAGTCGCACGGCACGTTCATTGAAGACTTTCCCTTCTTCATCGCCATCTACCTGACCTGCCGCATCGTATTGTCGCGCCCGGGCAATTTCTTCGAACGGCACGCGGCCGCCGGGTTTACGGTATGCACCCTCCTCATCATAGCCTCCTCCTGCTGGCTGAAGGAGGTTCCCTACACCCGGTTCCTCCAGGTATTCTTCTGTAACATCGGACGCCACTCGAGCCTCATGCTGGCCGACTCGCTCTTCCTGTTCTATCTGTTCCGGAACTGGAAAATGAACTGCCACAAAACCGTCAACTTCCTGGCCGCGACCACATTCGGGATCTACCTCTTCCACGAGAACAAGGCATTCCGGTTGAGCCACCTCGTCACCCGGCAACTCCACACGCAGCTCCCGCCCGTGGAAAGTGTGCTGCTTTCCTCACTCATCCTGTTTGCCGGAGGAATGGTGGCCGAGCTGCTCCGCATGGGATTCGTACGGCTCGCCAGGAAGGTACTCCGCGCCAGGGCACAAAAAAAGGAGCCTGAAAGCTCCCTCCACACTCCATCCGGCGGCTGACTCAGCCCCGTTTCTCCTTCTCCTCTTCCTGAGGGATGCGGAACGCCGTGTAAAGTTCGAGTACGGCCGCTATGGTCAGGCAGAGCACCCACTCGTTGTTATGCCACACAATCATCATCACGCCCGTCACTACAAGCAGTATGGCGCCTATGATCTGCTGGCGGCGCAGACGCCGTATCACAAAACTCTTGCCTTCGTAGCCGGTCATGACCTGCACATACGAGAACATGACGGCACCCAGCAGATACAGGTAAGGCGCCCACTCCAGACGCGTTATCTGTATGACCGCCCCTGCCAGAAGCAGGACAGCCCCTATGACCGATATGGTAGGATAAAATTTACTCATCTTCATTCTTCTTCAGATCTTCCTCAAACACAAATACATCTTCATTCTCTTCCTTCATCAGGTACTTTTCACGCGCTACCTTCTCCAGCGCCTTCGGGTTGTTGGTAATCTCCTTCAGGGTCTTGCTGTCCTCCTCGTACTGACGGCGGTATTTCTCTATCTCGGTGTTCAGCTCATGGATTTCACGCCAGTGTCTGAAACGCTGGATCAGGCTGTTGTCCTCGTCCAGAACGCCGATTATCAACAAGAATACAAACACCGTGACAATGTACTTGTAACGGCGGATAAAGTTCCACAATTGCTTCAGTTTGCTCATAAAAAGTACCAGATGATTTAACGGCAAAGATATAAATTTTACCGGCAAGCACATCAGAAAACAGATAAATTATGTACATTTGTGAAGAGTTTAACGTATCACCTTTCTTAAACAATCACATCCGACGTATGGAGAATTACATCGTATCGGCACGTAAATATCGTCCGGCGACATTCGATACCGTAGTGGGCCAGCGTGCGCTGACAACTACCCTGAAAAATGCCATTGCCAACCAGAAACTGGCTCATGCCTACCTGTTCTGCGGACCGCGGGGCGTGGGTAAGACTACCTGTGCCCGCATCTTCGCCAAAACGATCAACTGCCTGCATCCTACGGCCGACGGGGAGGCCTGCAACGAATGTGAATCGTGCAGGGCGTTCAACGAGCAGCGCTCGTATAACATCCATGAACTGGATGCCGCCTCGAACAACTCGGTGGAAGACATCCGCTCGTTGATCGAACAGGTACGCATCCCGCCGCAGATCGGAAAATACAAGGTGTACATCATCGATGAGGTGCACATGCTCTCGCAATCGGCCTTCAACGCCTTCCTCAAGACGCTGGAAGAGCCGCCGCACCATGCCATCTTCATTCTGGCCACTACCGAAAAGTACAAGATCCTGCCCACTATCCTCAGCCGGTGCCAGATTTACGACTTCAACCGCATCGGCATCAACGACATTGTGGAGCACCTGGAGAAGGTGGCCGCCAAAGAACAGATCGAGGCCGAACCCGAAGCGCTGAACATCATCGCACAGAAGGCCGACGGAGGTATGCGTGACGCCTTGTCGATTTTCGACCAGGTGGCGAGCTTCACCAACGGACATATCACCTACAAGAGCGTGATAGACAACCTGAATGTGCTGGACTACGAATATTATTTCAAGCTTACCGACCATTTCCTGGCCAACCGGGTAGGCGACTGCCTCCTGCTTTTCAACGACGTGCTCACCAAGGGATTCGACGGGAATCATTTCATAACGGGCCTTACAAGCCATTTCCGCAACCTGCTCGTGAGCCGTGACGAAGCTACACTCCCGCTGCTGGAAGTGGGGGCGTCTATCCGCGAACGCTACAAGGAACAGGCCCGGAAATGTACGCCGCAATTCATCTACAAGGCCATGAAACTATGCAATGACTGCGACCTGAACTACCGGGTAAGCAAGAACAGGAGGCTGCTGATAGAGCTCACCCTGATACAGGTGGCGCAGCTCACCGCCGAAACGGACGACGCCGGCGGAGGGCACGGCCCTGCGCAGACCATCAAACCCATATTCAACCAGGCACAGGGCCAACCGGCCAACGGACAACAGGCGCAGGCCGTACGCCCCGCACAGGCGCAGGCCGTACCCGCACATCAGCAGACGGCTCCCGCAAGCGCAGGGACATCATCTCCTCAGTCGCCTGCCCGACCTGTACACGTAAGTCCCCTGCCCGTGCAGACGCCGTCGCAGAAGATACCGGTGGTAAAGGCCGGAGCCCTGGAAACCTTCTCCATCCGGCACAGGAACAACGCACAACAGGCCCCCGCCGCCAGCCGCCAGCCGACGCCCGAGACCGTAGCCATGACCGACAGTACGTATGAAGACTATATCTTCAACGAAAAGGACCTGAACTATTACTGGAGGGAATTCGCCTCCCGCCTCCCGAAGGAAGAAGCGGCCAACGCGGCCCGTATGATGAACATCGCCCCGCACCTGCTAGCCGACAAGGAGACATTCGAAGTAGTGGTAGACAACGGGATGGTAGAGAAGTACATGAAGAACCTGGCGCCGCAGATAGAGAACCACCTGCGCGGGCAACTCCATAACCGGAAAATAAAGATGACTGTACGCGTAAGCCAGAAAAATGAAAATGTGCGCGCATACAGCCATCTGGAACGTTTCAACATGATGAGCAAGAAGAACCCCGACCTGCTGAAACTGAAAGAGGAATTCGGACTGGAACTCTCGTAATGCGTATCGTGGCGTGGCCCCCGCCGGGCACGCCCGCCCGTGTGTTACAGGTCGTGGTTACGCATACGGTATTCGGCCAGCTCCTCGTACTTGGTACCCGGACGGCCGTAGTTGCAGTACGGATAGATGGAGATCCCTCCGCGTGGCGTGAAGATACCCGTCACCTCGATGTATTTCGGGTCCATCAGCCTGATGAGGTCCTTCATGATGATGTTCACGCAATCCTCGTGGAAATCGCCGTGGTTACGGAAACTGAACAGGTAGAGCTTCAGGCTCTTGCTCTCCACCATCTTCACGTCGGGCAGGTAGCTGATGCGGATTTCCGCAAAATCGGGCTGGCCCGTAATCGGGCACAGGCTGGTAAATTCCGGGCAGTTGAAACGTACCCAGTAGTCGTTTTCCGGATGCTTGTTCACGAAAGCCTCCAGCACTTCGGGAGCGTAATCCTGCTTGTAGGCAGTAGTCTTTCCCAGTATCGTCAATTCGTCTTTTCTTTCCATACAGATTCGTCTTTTTCTTCGTTCGGGTAATTCCATTCATTCCACATCGGCTTCCTTGAGGCGCTCCAGCGTCTCCCCCTTCGAAGCCAGGTATTTTTCCAGTCCCTCACGGCGCAGCTTGCACGCCGGGCAATGTCCGCACCCGTCGCCCTGCACACCGTTGTAGCAGGTCAGCGTATCGTGGCGCACGATGTCCAGCACGCCCAGCTCGTCGGCCAGCGCCCAGGTCTCCGCCTTGTCTATCCACATCAGCGGCGTATGGATCACGAACTGCTCGTCCATGGCCAGGTTCAGCGTCACGTTCAGCGACTTGATGAACGAGTCGCGGCAATCGGGATAACCGCTGAAGTCGGTCTGCGAAACCCCGGTCACCAGGTGGTAGATACCCCGTTCACGGGCATATACGGCCGCAATGCTCAGGAAGAACAGGTTGCGTCCCGGCACAAACGTATTGGGGAACGAGCCGTCCGGCTTCACCTCATCCATCTTGATGGAAGTATCCGTGAGCGAATTCCGTCCCAGATTCCCGATGAACGAAACATCCATCGCATCGAAATGTACTCCTGCCTTGCCGGCTATCGCACGGGCCAGCTCCACTTCCTTCACGTGTTTCTGACCATAAACGAAACTCAAGGCATAAACCTCCTTAAAATGCTTTTTCGCCCAGAAAAGGCAAGTGGTGGAATCCTGTCCGCCACTGAACACAACCAGTGCAGCTTGATTATTCATCGTCAAATCTCCTTTATTTTCAATACGTTGTAAGAAATATGCTCGTCGTACACGTCGCTGTCGTCCACGCGCTTGATGTAGTTCACCACCCGGATGGTCACCGGCAGGATCACCACCTCGTAGGCGGTCTTCAGCACCACCTGCACCACCATCATCTTCACCAGCTCGTTCACGGGCATCAGTCCGCCGAAAGCCAGCGGAAAGAAGATGAGCGAATCGGCACTCTCGCCCGCCACGGTAGAGAGGATGGCACGGGCCGAAAAATGACGTCCCTGCGAAGCTACCTTCATGCGGCTCATCACGTAGGCGTTGATGAACGAGCCCACCAGGAAGGCCATCAGACTGGCGGCGGCTATACGGGGCGCCATGCCGAACACGAAGTCGAACGCTTCCTCGCCTTGCCAGAACGGTGCGGCGGGTATGGCGATGGCCAGCTGCCCGAGGGCCACTACAAAGAAGTTCATCAGGAATCCCATCCAGATGATGAGCCGTGCCTTGCGGAAGCCCCACACTTCGGCAATGCAATCGTTGATAATGTAAGATACGGGGAATACAATCAGTCCGGCGGTAACGGCCACAGGCCCGAGCTGGACAACTTTGGTCTCTAACAGATTGGCTGCCACCAGGCAGACGCAAAACACGATACCCAAGACCATGAAAGGTACCGAAACAAGGTTTTCTTTCTTCATCGCTCCTGTTTTTTACGTGGTGTTCTAGAATACACGGCCGCTACTCACGGCATCGCATGTGAATGTTCTCTTTTTCTATCCGGGGCACAAAGATACGAATAATTTCGGAATCTGCAGAACCGGGAAGCCTGGATCCTCCTCTTTTCTCTCATTATAACGCACAATTATGAAAAGTTTTGTGCCTTTCTGCCTATTTTTAACACTAATTAATACATATGCCTGCCAAGAACCCCTGATCCACACCGCCACAAAACGATGCTCGAAACAGAGCGTACTCCCTCCCGTTACAACCATTACATTACAAACCTTACAGTTGTTTTAAAGTAAAAATCAGGCTTCCGGATTAACCTAAAGAAATGTAAATATATTTCTTATATTATATATATAATATATATATTATATATATAATATAAAATTTTGATACAAGTATCCAGGGCAAGCCGATTGCAACTCTTTTTGCTTTACTGTAAGGTTTGTAATGTAAGGGCTGCATGAACGCAAGCCGATTATGATTCTCTTTTTGCTTACTGTAAGTTTTGTAATGTAAGGGCTGCAATGAACGGAATCCACTGGAGAAAAAAAGCAATTTCATTAACAGATTTTTGCACTTTAGCGGTACCCTGTTTTTGGCGGTCTGCCAGAAGCGCCCTACCTTAGCGGCATCAAGATTTCCGGGAAGCGGTTCAGAAAAAACAGCATCAGATTCGGAAACCCTCCGGCACATCCGGCGTCAGATCCGGGGGAAAAGCTCCGGCACATCCGGCGTCAGATCCGGGGAAAGCCCCGGCACAAACCGGCAGAAATCCGGGAAACCCTCCGGCACATCCGGCAGAAATCCGGCGGACAAACGAAAAACGGGGAAGCCGTTTGTCCGTTTTCGGGGAATGGGTTATATTTGTGCAACGAAGTTTTTGAGAATCATGACAAAGAACAATCTGCTCAGCGAGCAACTGAACTACAACGGGGCGAGCCGGACCCCTACCCACCTGCACGTGTGCAGCTACAACGCCACTTCGGTGGAGAGGCACAAAACGGAAACCGCCGACGGACTTGACCTGCTCCTGAAGAAGGAATGTATCAACTGGATCCAGGTACACGGACTTCAGAACGCGGGCACCATCCGCCAGGTATGCGAGCGTTTCAACGTCGATTTCCTCACTACGCAGGATATCCTGAACGCCAACCACCTGACCAAGATAGAGGAACATGACAACTACAACGTCATCATCCTCAAGCTGCTTTCAAGGAACCAGGACGGGGAGTACCTGCCGCAGCATCTGGGAATCGTACAGGGAGACAATTTCCTGATAACCTTTACCGAACAGGAAACCGACTTCTTCAACGAAATCTTATCGGCCCTTGACAAGAATGTACTGAAAATACGGAACCGGCAGTCCGATTACCTGCTCAGCGTTATCCTGAACAGTGTCATGGCAAACTTCATGTCTGTCCTAAGTGCCATGGAAGACGAACTGGACGACCTGGAAGAACGCTTCCTCTCGTCCGACTCGTACGAAGACCCGGGGATAGACGAGATACAGACGTACCGGCGCAACTACCGCCTCATCAAGAAATGCATCCTGCCCCTCAAGGAACAGATCAACAAGCTGTTCCACACCGAGAACCAGCTCCTGCACAAGGTCAACCGCCCGTTCTTCAACGACGTGAACGACCACCTGCAATTCGCCCTGCAGACGCTGGAAGGATGCCGCGACATGGTGGGAGCCCTGATAGACCTCTACATCTCCAGCAACGACCAGCGCATGAACAGCATCATGAAGCAGCTCACCGTGGTGTCTACCATCTTCATTCCGCTGACCTTCCTGGCCGGTATCTGGGGAATGAATTTCCACTTCATGCCGGAACTGGACTGGAAATACGGCTACGTCTACGCCTGGGCCCTGATGATTGTGCTGGCCGTAGGCATCTACTATTACTTCAAGCACAAGAAATGGTATTGAACCCTGTAACAGCCCCCTGCCGGAGAGGGCACTAAAAACCGAAACGACCCATGAGAAAACAAGAACTGTATGACCGGGTAATCGACTACTTCCAGCGCACCATGCCGGTGGCCGAAACCGAACTGCACTACAACAACCCCTTCGAGCTGCTGATAGCCGTCATCCTGAGCGCCCAGTGTACCGACAAGCGCGTGAACCAGATTACACCACCCCTGTTCCGCGACTTCCCTACACCCGAGGCACTGGCCGCCACCACGCCCGAAGTGGTATTCGAATACATCCGTAGCGTGAGCTACCCGAACAACAAGGCCAAGCACCTGGTGGGCATGGCGCAGATGCTGGTGAAGGATTTCCACGGCGAAGTGCCCGATACGCTGGAAGAGCTGGTGAAGCTGCCCGGCGTGGGACGGAAAACCGCCAACGTGATACAGAGCGTGGTGTTCAACAAGGCGGCCATGGCGGTAGATACGCACGTGTTCCGCGTGAGCCACCGCATCGGACTGGTACCGATGAGCTGCACCACACCGCTGGCTACCGAAAAATACCTGATGAAATACATTCCCAAGGAGATTGTGCCTACGGCCCACCACTGGCTCATCCTGCACGGACGCTACGTATGTGTAGCCCGCAAGCCGAAATGCGAGCAATGCGGACTGAACGGGCTCTGCAAGGAATCGTTGAAGGCTACGGCCGGAAAATGACGGCCGGCAGGGCGTTAGAGGGTAAGTTGCAGACCGTCGTAGGCCAGACGGATGCCTTCGGGCAACGAAGCGTCCACTTCGGCGTGAAGCCCTATCTGATGGCTCATGTGGATGAACCAGGTCTGACGCGCCCCGATGCGTGCCGCCTGCTCCAGGGCTTCGGAAAGGCTCTGGTGGGTCCAGTGCGGTTCGATGCGCAAGGCGTTCATCACCAGGCAGTCCAGGTCCTTCAGCACATCGTATGACGAGTCGGGCATGGTAAGCATGTCGGTAATCCACGCCATCCGGCCGATACGGTATCCCATAATGGGCAGCTTTCCGTGCATCACCCGGAAAGGACGTACCTCTACGGTGTTTCCGCCCAGGCTGCTCACCGTGAACGGCACCCCCTCCTGAATCGTTTCCAGCGGAATGTGCGGCACTCCCGGATACAGGTGCTCGGTAAAGCAATAGGGAATGCGGTTGCGCAGGCGCTCGGCGGTATAGGCTTCGGCATACACCGGAACATCACGGAACTGGCAGTACGGACGCAGGTCGTCCAGTCCGCCCACATGGTCGTAATGCTCGTGGGTGACCAGCACACCGTCTATGGGCTTGAAATCGTTCAGGCGGATCATCTGCTCACGGAAATCCGGACCGCAATCGATGAGAATCCGCACACCGTCCACTTCCACCAGGCCCGAACAGCGCAGGCGTTTGTCTTTCGGGTCGGTACTGGTACACACGGCACACGTACATCCTATCTGCGGCACTCCCGTAGACGTTCCGCTTCCTAATATGGTAATTTTCATGACATTCTTCTTTCTGGGATAACAAAACAGGGTATCAACTCACTTCCAAACTCAGATATAATTCACTTCGGGACGGATATCGATGCCGAACGTGTCATGCACCGACCGCGCCACCTCATGCGCCAGGTGCATCACCTCTTCTCCGGTAGCTCCGCCCAGGTTGACCAGCACCAGAGCCTGCCTGTCGTGCACGGCCGCACGGCCCAGCGCCTTGCCTTTCCATCCGCAACGGTCTATCATCCAGCCGGCGGGAATCTTCACACGGTCATTATCCACGTCGTAATGGGGCATGTCGGGGTAACGCTCCCGCAAGGTCTCGAACAGGCTTCTCGGCACAACGGGATTCATGAAGAAACTGCCCGCATTGCCCAGCACCTTAGGGTCGGGAAGCTTGGAAGCCCGGATCGACATCACCACGTCACGCACCGTCTCGAGCGTAGGCTCGCACGCGCGGCGTTCCAGCTCGGCACGGATATTCCCGTAGTCCAGATGAAACACCGGACGTTTGCCCAGGCGGTACACCACATGGGTCACTATGTAGCGTCCTTTCAGTTCCTTCTTGAAGACACTCTCGCGGTAAGCGTAACCGCATTCGGCGTTGGTGAATACACGGCGTTCGGCCGTATCCGCCGCCAGGGTCTCTACCGCCACAATCAGGTCCTTCACCTCCACGCCATAGGCGCCGATGTTCTGTACGGCCGAAGCCCCCACTTCGCCGGGGATGGCCGAAAGGTTCTCGGCCCCGTACCATCCGTTCGCCACCGCATAGGCCACAAAATCATCCCACACTTCACCCGCTCCGACCCGCACTTCCACTTTATCGGCATCTTCGGCCACCACTTCGAAGCCCTTTATGGCCGAATGTAGCACCGTACCCGGATAATTGCCCGAAAAGAGGAGATTGCTCCCCCCGCCGATGTGCAGGAGCGGATGCAGCCTGCCACCTTCCTTCCGCAAAAGGTCGGTCAGTTCGTCCACATTGTCGTATTCAATGAAACGGGCCGCACGCACATCCATTCCGAACGTGTTATGGGCAAGCAGCGGATAATTCTGTATGTCTTTCATTCCGTCTTTCTATATGTGTATATATGTATATGATATTTCAGAGTCAGCAGCTCAAGTCACCGTCAGTCGCTCAAGTCTTCAAAGCGCATGAGCTTCCATTTCCCGCCCCGGCGTTCGAAGTAAAGGGTATTGCTGAAACCGTTTCCGAAGCCCTTGAACTCCACGATCTTCGTATCCGCCTTCAGGTCTTCCTTCTGTCCGTAATGCACGTTCGTGAGTCGGCCGGGCGTCATAGGCGGCCGGAAAGCGAACCATTGTCCCGGCTCCAGGGTAGTTTCCAGAATCTGGAACTCGTCGTCGGGGTCGGCGGTGACAAAGCCCAGCGGACTTTCCAGGCGTTCGGCCTGGAAGGCGGAATCGGCCGAAAATTCCTTGTAGAACAGCATGAAGTCCTCCTCGCCGGGATCGGTTTCATGCACCAGCCTCTCCACATTGATCGCCTCCAGATACCATGAAAGCGACTTGCGCTGGAAGTAATACCGCTTTACATGGTCGGTATTCAGGTTGATCATATCCACCTGTATGCTGTGCATGCCGGTATCTTTTTCCATCTCCATCTCCTCCTCGCTTTCGAACAGGACGGTATAGGCCGGCTGGCGGCTGAACAAAGGGTCGTAGTTCCAGTCCTCCTTGGGGATGCGCACGGCCTCCTTCCCCTTGTAGGAAGTGAGCGGAAATACGATACGTGAACGTTGGAAATCCTCGTCGGAAGCGAAATTGTAAAAGAAATCGGCAAAACTCTCGTCGGCGGTGGCCGGGATCACGTCTTCCACCACGGGTATGGTATCCTGTACAGAATCAGGATGTGCGGTCAATGAGTCAATCTGCTCGGTCAAAGTCTCGAAGGGGTCAATCTTCTTCTTGCCCCCTCCACAAGAGGATACCGCCAGAACAATCAGCAGGCAGCACCCGAATACAATTCTTTTCATTAGTCAGTGCTCCAGAAAAATCAGTTGCAAAATTACCTTTTTTTTCGTTTTCCGATGCAATAATGTGAGAGATTTCTTTTTTATCGGCCGAAAAAGGAAAAATTTCAGTTTAAATCCTTAACTTTGCGGCTACGAAAATAATTATAAAAGTAATATGTTAGCAAAAATAGAAGAGCTGCTCAAGGAAGTGGAAAGCATGACGGCCTCAAACGCCGAAGAACTGGAAGCTTTACGTATCAAATACCTGAGCAAGAAAGGTGCAATCAACGCTCTGATGGTAGATTTCCGCAACGTACCCGCCGACCAGAAGAAGGAAGTGGGCATGAAGCTGAACGAACTGAAGAACCGTGCACAGGAGCGTATCAACACGCTGAAGGAGACATTCGAAAACCAGGATGCCTGTTCGGACGAACTGGACCTGACACGCACCGCCTACCCTATCGGACTGGGAACACGCCACCCGCTGAGTATCGTGCGCAATGAGATTATCGACATATTCGGCCGTATGGGATTCACCATCGCCGACGGCCCGGAAGTGGAAGACGACTGGCATGTGTTCTCGTCCATGAACTTCCCCGAAGACCATCCGGCACGCGACATGCAGGATACGTTCTTCATCGAAAGCCACCCCGACATCATCCTGCGTACACATACCTCTTCCGTACAGAGCCGTGTAATGGAAGTGTCTCAGCCTCCTATCCGCGTAATCTGCCCGGGACGTGTATACCGTAACGAAGCCATCAGCTACCGCGCACACTGCTTCTTCCACCAGGTGGAAGGCCTGTACGTCGACAAGAACGTATCGTTCACCGACCTGAAGCAGGTTCTGCTCCAGTTTGCACAGGAAATGTTCGGCCCCGAAACCAAGATCCGCCTGCGCCCGTCGTACTTCCCGTTTACCGAACCCAGCGCCGAAATGGATATCAGTTGCGATATCTGCGGCGGTGAAGGATGCCCGTTCTGCAAATATACAGGCTGGGTGGAAATCCTGGGATGCGGTATGGTAGACCCGGCCGTACTGGACGCCAACGGCATAGACAGCAAGGTCTATACAGGTTATGCCTTCGGAATGGGTGTGGAACGTATCGCCAACCTGAAATACAAGGTCAAGGACCTGCGTATGTTCTCGGAAAACGACACGCGCTTCCTCAAGGAATTCGAGTCGGCCAACTAAAGACCGGAAATCCGTATCTATTATAACCCACAAAGGCTGTAATTCCGATTACAGCCTTTTATTTTATCCGTATCACCCTACCTTCATGAAAAAGGACCGTCTTATCACCCCAAGCTACTGCTGCATCCTGGCGGCCAACTTCCTGCTATACTTCGGGTTCTGGCTGCTCACCCCCGTCCTGCCCTTCTACCTGGCCGAGAACTTCAACGCCTCGAACGCCATGATCGGTTTCGTATTGTCGTGCTATACCATTTCATCGCTCTGCATCCGTCCGTTCTCGGGCTACCTGCTCGACACGTTCGCCAGGAAACCGCTTTACCTGCTCTCCTACTTCATCTTCATCGCCATCTTCGCCGGCTACATGGTGGCGGGCTTCCTTACCCTGTTCATCATGCTCCGCATCATACACGGCATATCGTTCGGGATGGTGACCGTGGGAGGAAACACCATCGTGATAGACATCATGCCCTCTTCCCGCAGGGGTGAAGGACTGGGCTACTACGGTCTGGCCAACAACCTGGCCATGTCGGTAGGACCGATGATCGGACTCTTCCTGCATAGCCACGGCGTGTCTTACGACACCGTCTTCATCGCCTCGATCGGAGCCGGTACCGTGGGCTTCCTTTCGGCATGCGCCGTAAAGACCCCCTACAAGCCGCCTGTAAAGAGAGAGCCGATATCGCTCGACCGTTTCATCCTGCTCAAGGGACTTCCCGCGGGCTTCAGCCTGCTCCTGCTTTCCATCCCCTACGGCATGACATCGAACTACGTGGCCATGTATGCCCTCCAGATAGGCATCAAGGCCGAAATGGGATTCTTCTTCACCCTGATGGCTATCGGGATGGCCATCAGCCGCCTGTTCAGCGGAAAGCTGGTCGACAAAGGGAAGATCACCCAGGTCATCATAGCCGGAACCTACATGGTGTGCATCTGCTATTTCCTGATTGCGGCATGCGGATGGACCATCGCCTGGAACTACCGGTTCACAACGGTACTGTTCTTCACCATCGCCCTGCTGCTGGGCATCGGCTTCGGAACCATGTTCCCCGCCTATAATACCCTGTTCGTGAACCTGGCACCCAACAACCAGCGCGGCACGGCCACCAGTACCTACCTCACCTCGTGGGACGTGGGTCTGGGTATAGGGATGCTCACCGGAGGATACATTGCCGAAATAGCCTCCTTCCGCATGGCATACCTGTTCGGAGCCGTCCTGACGGTAGTATCGCAGGTATACTTCATAGTCAAGGCCGGACCTTATTTCCATAAAAACAGATTGAGGTGATACTAATCTTTCATGAACCTGGACGTGAGACTAGTCTTTCCAAACACGGGACGTGAAACTAGTTCTAAACACGGGATGTGAGACTAATCTTTCATGGATAGCACGAAGAGGTAAGACAGACGGTTCTCTACGTGCGTAATCTGTACGGAAAGGATGAAGGGACGGAACAACGTCCAATGACGGCTGAAGAAAGAAGGGATAAAGGAAGCGAAACTCTGCATGTCGGCGCCCGCCTTGTCCATATCGGCCACCATGATGAACGACGCCTCCCGCGAGAGGTTCGAAACGCACTCCTGGAACCTGTCGCGCACCGGAAGGGCAAGTAACCGCGAAATGCAACTATCCACCTTCTCCGTCCCCGCAAGGACCAGGAGGCTGTCTTCCACCACCGGTTGCACGGAAGCGATACGGTCGCCGGCATCACGTATGCATGAATTCCTGCCGTCGATGGATCCGCTCAAATAAAACACTTCATTATTGAAATGCAGGTCGAACCCGCTCCAGCAACGGGCATCCTTATCCGCCAACAGGGGAATGGAGGCGGCATGCGCGTAGATGGTGACGAAATTCGCCCGCTTGGGCTGGTAGCTGGCCATGAAGGTAGAATCGTTTTTCAGGGAAGTCTTGTCTCTCTCGGCATCGATGACCTCCTCTATCAGGCGTTTCTGGAGGCTGACCGCCAGGAACCCCTTCCCGGCATAAGTGGCGATGAAATTCCCGTCACGGAGCGGATAGATCCCTATCTTCTTTCCACGGTACATCTCTTCTTTAGGTACAAAATCCAATGAGGAATTCTTCACGAGCGACTTGAGGAAACCGTCGTCCAGGCTGTTCACCCGGAAATAGATCACGATATTGTCGGGCGACACCGGCGCATGCATGCTTATCATGACACGATCCAGACGGTTGCTCAGCCCGTGTACGCCATCGTTTTCAATATAAGGGGTAAGGTTATTGAATACGGCCGAAAGCAGCTTGCTACGGCTCAGGGTAGTGTCCAACTGGGCCTCATAGTTCACCTGAGAGAGCTCATTGACCAGAAATTCCATATTGTCGGTTTCCAGCACCGCCAGACAATCGTGGGGCACAAGCGATAGCAGATCGGCATCCTTATTTTCATTGACCATCTTCAACTGCGCAAAACTATAGAAGCCTACCCCTATACAGAATAGAACAATAGAAACAATAACTGCCAGTTTGGCCACTACACGCAGCTTCATAGTCCTCATTTATTAATTATATGCAAATATATAATAAAAATTTTAAAAATCAAGAATAAAGCGGGAATAAAAAAAGCCTCACAGAAATCTGTGAGGCCTGTCAGTAAACGGGGATTAGGGTGACTAGTGGGACTCGAACCCACGACATTCAGAACCACAATCTGACGCTCTAACCAACTGAACTATAGTCACCATGTTGGAATCAAAAAATGCTTTTTAAGGAAGGGTGACTAGTGGGACTCGAACCCACGACATTCAGAACCACAATCTGACGCTCTAACCAACTGAACTATAGTCACCATGTTGATTACCCTTTCAAAAGCGAGTGCAAAGGTAGCTAAAGATTTTTAATTTGCAAATAAATGAAAGGAAAATATCACCAAAAAAATTTCTCCGATGTCTTTGCATGCAAATCTCCATTATATTCACCGGTATATCCGCCCGTTCCATCTGCCTCAAGTACCGGCAAGCATGAAGCGACTACCCTATTTGATTTGTCTTTAACTCAAACCTTATTTGTCTTTAACTCAAACCTTATTTGTCTTTAACTCAATATACCAAGACTTATGAAAGAAAAATTGATGAAAGAAAAGAACCTCACAAGCTTCATGCAGAAGCTTATCGTCCGCCTCCAGCAGGAAGGACGGCCCGGTACGGCACACGTGTACCAAAGCACCTACAACCGGATCAGAAGCTTTACGGGCGGACGTCCGTTGAAGTTCAGCGAACTCACCCCCTCGTGGCTGAAAGCTTTCCAGAACTACCTGTTGTCATACCAGCTCCAGTGGAACACCATCTCCACCTACATGCGCATGCTCCGTGCCGTATATTTCCGCGCCGTAGACGAAGGGCTCACGCCGGAACACTCCCGCCTGTTCCATTGCGTGTATACCGGAACACGCGTAACGGTCAAAAGGGCGCTCGATGTACAGGCACTCCAGCGCCTGTACAGGAAACGGATACCCGAAAACACGGAAATGGAAAAAGCCAGGAAACTCTTCCTGTTGCTCTTCATGCTACGCGGAATCCCGTTCGTAGACATCGCCTACCTGCGACGGTGTGACCTGAACGGCAACATCCTTACGTACCGGCGCCGGAAAACAGGAACGTGGATTACGGTACGCGTGGAACCGGAAGCCATGAAGCTCATCCATGCCCTGCAAAGCACGGATACCGGATCGCCTTACCTGTTCCCCTTCATCCACAAATGCGGCACCGACGAATATCACCAGTACCAATACGCCTTGCGCACATTCAACTACCAGTTGAAAAAACTCTCGGAATCGCTGGGCGGAAACATCCCGCTAAGCAGCTATAGCGCCCGGCATAGCTGGGCCACCATCGCCAACTACCGCGACTACCAGCAGGAACTGATTTCGAATGCGATGGGACACTCCTCTGTAAAAGTAACAGAAACTTACTTCAAGGCTCATTCAAACGAGCGTATCAATGAGATGAACAGAGGCATATTAAGCTATACATTCCAGAAATGAAATATAGGAATAAACCACTAATAATCAGAAAAGAATACAAGATTTATTTTAACAAATAAAATTCCGTTACTTTGTAGGTAACGGAAAATCAGCGAAATATGGGGACATAAAAACTATTTCTAATATTCTTTATAGATCAATTATACAGGTTAAATTTATAAAAACGCAAAGACTTTACGAGAAACAATTTATTATTATGTCAGAAAATCAGTAAAAATAGAGACTCACATTATGTTATAAAACAGATTTTTAAAATATATTGGGTGTCTATAAAAAATATATACTATTTTAATGTAATTATAAAATGTTTTTACTATTTTTGCTGTTGAATAAAGATATCCGTTACCTACAAAGTAACGGAAGAATGGGAAAAACACGTAAAATAAACTGGAAATACACATCCTAAATATGTGGGACATGAAGAAAATCATTTGTATACTTTTTCTGATGGTTGGCATATCCTTGTCAGCCCAGAACGTTGCGGTCAAGACCAACCTGCTTTACGATGCCTCAGCGACTATCAATTTAGGTACGGAAATCGGCCTGGCGCCAAAGTGGACCCTGGACCTGTCGGCCAACTACAACGGCTGGACATTCAGCGAGAACAAGAAATGGAAACATTGGCTGGCACAACCCGAAGCCCGCTACTGGTTCTGCGAGCGTTTCAACGGCCATTTTCTGGGTGCCCATCTGCTGGGAGGACAATACAACTGGGGCGGCATCAAGTTGCCGTTCGGTCTGTTCGACGACCTGGAGAATCATCGGTACGAAGGCTGGTACGCCGGCGGTGGTCTGGTATATGGTTACCAGTGGCTGCTGGGCAAGCGCTGGAGCATCGAAGCGGCCATCGGTGTGGGCTATATCCGTGCCCATTACGACAAATACGAGTGTGTGCATTGCGGTGAATGGCTGGGTTCCGGAAACAAGAACTACCTGGGAGTGACCAAAGCTGCCGTTTCCCTGATATACATTATTAAATAAGGAGGAGAAGGATATGAAAAAGACGATATTACTACTCGGCTGGCTATTGGCGGCATGCCCGGTAGCCTTCGGACAGACCCACTACCTTGAAAGTCTGATACTGGAAAACCAGCGCGTTACAAAGACGGGAAACAAGGTTACGGTAAGCGCCGATATTCGTATGGACGGAATGGACCTTGACCGCCAGCAGTCGGTGCGTCTGGTACCGGTCATCGTATCGGCCGACGGAACGCAACAGAAGGAACTGGCTCCCATCCTGGTAGAAGGGAAGGTGCGTAGCAAGGTTACGGCACGGAAACTGGCCTTGGGAGACATGACGGAAGAGGAAGGTACGTTGCGGATAAGGCGTGAAAACGGACAGGCCCAGACCGTAGAGTACAGCACAGAGGTTCCGTTCAGCCGCTGGATGGTGAACGGCCGTCTGGAACTGTGCGGATACGTTACGGGATGTGCCGGGTGCAGCGAGGGTGACGAGATCCTGACGGCGGGTGAAGTGTTGCCGTACCGGGAACCCGAGTTTACCCTGGCTACGGCCATGCAGCCTGCCGAAGAGCAGGTGAAGCGCCGTGCCGAAGACAAGAGCGCCCGTCTGGAGTACCGGCGTGACAGCTATGCCGTGCTTCCCGAATACCGCACCAACCGGGCCGAACTGGATAGCGTGCAACACTCGCTGGCACTGGTAAAGGATAATCCGAACCTCACCATAACAGGGATCTACATTACCGGATACGCATCGCCCGAAGGCTCCATGACATACAACGAACGCCTGTCGCAACGCCGTGCGCAGACCTTTGCCGACTACGTGTGGCAACATAACAGGGAGTTGAAGAAAGAACTCTGGCACGTGGCATGGAAGGGTGAAGACTGGGACGGCTTCCACCGTCAGGTAGAGCAGGCTTCCGGTTGGGAAAAGAGTCAGGATGTGCTTCAGATACTGGAAGGGTGCGAAGGTAGTCAGGACGATTGCGAAAAGCAGATCCGGGCTTCGCTTTCAAGGGAAGACTACCAGTACCTGCTGGACGAGCTCTATGCCCCGCTCCGTCGTAACGATTACCGTATTGAATACACCGTACGCAACTTCACGCCCGAAGAGGCCCGGCAGATGCTCGAGACCCGTCCCGACCTGCTGAGTGCGGCCGAGATGCAACGTGTGGCCGACGGTTACGGCCACGGTTCGGAAAATTACCGTAAAGCCTTGCGCATAGCCCTGCGCACTTATCCCGATAATGTGGCCATCCGTCACAACCTCGCCTTGGCGGAAGTGGAGGCCGGAAACTATACCGAAGCCATTACGCTGCTGAAAGACACGAAAGACGGTGCTTCGCTCAACCTGCTGGGTGTTGCTTATTTCAAGAGCGGAAACAGGCAGCAGGCGGTACAGGCGTTCGGCCAGGCGGTGCAGGCTGGATATGCACAGGCTACCGGGAATGGGGAGGCCGTAAAGGCTGCCCTGGAACTGCTGGGAAAATGAATTTAAAATAATATTCACTTAAAATGATATAGATATGAAAAAAAGAAATTTTTTTGCTGCAACGCTGATAGGATTGGCTTTGGTAGCATGTTCCTCTGTAGAAGACATTAATGGAGGAACTGATCAGAATAATGAAGGAGCTGTGGTAACATTGAAATTGGACATGTCGAATACTCCTTTAACAAAAGGTAGCCCTGGAGCAACTAATCAGCAGGTAGGAACTGCTGCTGAAAATACGATTTCTAATGTAACGGTAGTAGTAGATTATGGCAGCAATACACGAAAAGTATTTAAAAAGGGTGATACTGGAGTAACATGGACAGAGGCTAATAAAACATTAGAATTTCAAACTCCTGCGGGCGATGCAACATTCTATGTTTATGCCAATGTTAATGATAATGATGTAAATAATTTGTCTACTAGCTGGGCGGAAAATTTAGTATCAAATGGTACAGAATCAAATTATTATCAATCTGATAACTTCTTTATGAGCAATCAAAATGGTAAAGGAATAAAACATACCATTAACGAAGATACAGAAAATAATATAACTGTCAATATCGAACGTGCGGCAGCTAAGGTTACAGTAGAAAGTCCAGCTAATTTTACAAGTACTTATGGAGGTACATTGAGTGATATGAAATTTGCTCTTGGAAACAAAATCAGTAAATTCTACTTATTGCAGCAAAGTACCATTGCAAGTCCTACCAATGATGTTGAATACTTACCTTCAAATAATCAGACAGAAAATTGGAAGGAGGTATCTTTAGGTAAAACTTCAGTAACTGGAGGAGAAAACCATCAGGATTTATCAGCTTTCGCTGCTGACTATTGTATGGAAAATGTACATCAAACATACACACAGGATATAACTACTTATATAAAATTCCAAACGACTTTTACCCCAGCTAAAGTATTGAATTTTAACACTTCAGGAACTCCTTGGATAGTACAATCCAATAAAGATGTAACAGCTCCAGCAACAGCAGCAGATGCTCCTTCTTTCTTTGTTGTACTTGATGGAGATGCAAACTACACTTCAAACTATATCTTGAAATCAGATTTGTATGAAGAAAATGGAACACCAAAGAGTGGTTTGAATATTACTGAGACTACAGACGGTTATACGGTCACAGGTATTACCGGTATCACAAAGATTTCTAAGGAATATGTAAATGGTAAATGCTATTTTGGTCCTATCTGGATTAATATTGATCAAACAGGTAATGCTTCTCCTATTTATCGCAATGACTGGTACCATTTGAAAGTAACAGATATCAAATTACCTGGTTTGCCTTCTGAACCAGGAGATGGTGGAAATATTCCTTTAACTCCTGATGTTAATGTAACAGTAACTCTGGATGTCTTGGATTGGGAGCTCGAAGAGAGAAACATTGTACTTCAATAAATTTATTTTCATTCAGCAATCGGGTATCATACCCGATTGCTGAATGTACCTTCCTTTATTATTAAACGATTTTTATATAAATAGAAACAACAATGAACAAGACACATCAGCTATTCCTATTATTCCTCGGACTGCTGCTATCGGCAGGCTGCTTGACGGGGTGTATCAAGGACGACCTGTCGGACTGTCCAATCAATGTGGAACCGGAACCCGAACCTGAGCCGGAACCCGAACCGACCACCGGAACGTTCCGTCTGGCCCTGACCTATACAATGCACAACACACAGGAAAACGGTACATACGTAGACCTTTTCAACGATCAGGTACACAAGGTCGATGTGTTCGTGTTCGATGAATCCGGCCGTTTCATTCAGCAGATTACTGAAGAAGCCGCCTCACAATTTGCCGAAAACTATACGAAAGAAATTGAATTACCGGGTGGAGATTACCAGTTTGTAGTATGGGGAAACCATTACGAAGACGAAACGGTACATAATTACGGGGATATAACGACATTACTGGAGGAAGGCCGTATGACACTGCTCCAGACTTTCAGCCGTAGTATAGAAATCGGAATGCTTACCGATTCCCTGTTCCATGGCTGTACTCCACAAACGGTTACCGTAGAAAACGGGAAAGACCAGGTAGTTCCCATTGACCTGATGAAGAACCGTAACGATGTACGCGTAGTGGTACGTTGGCGAGAAAAAGGCATGACCGAAGGCTATTGCCACCATACCGAACATGCACAGAACATTACTGCTACCCTGACAGATAACAATGCGGTACATGACTTCCTGAACAACATTGTAGGTAAACAGGAAGTGACGTACCAGCCTGGACGATTCCCAGAGTGGTATAATCCGTTTTTCCACGGTGAAATGGAGGTTTATCCTACGGAAGAGGCCTATACGTATGTGGCCGACTTTTCCGAACTCCGCCTGATGAAGGACAATGCCGATTCACGTCTGGTGATACGTAATGCCGACGGAACAACGGTATATGAACATGCTCTGACAGGCCCAGACGGACTCATCACCCGATTGGAACAATATCAGACTCAGGAAGCACTAGACCGTGAGGACCGCTACCTCATCGAACTTCTCTTTGAATGTGAGCATGAAGATGAACCTGGTCCGGAACCTGATCCAGATCCAGAACCGGAGCCGGAACCCGATCCGGAACCTGAACCCGATCCAGAACCGGAAGATCCATGGTCGGCCATTACTATCATCATTAATGGTTGGACCCTGATTGATAAAGACATTGAATTATAAGCGAATTTGTTTATGCTAAATACCAGAAAATTATGATAAACAAGCATTCTATATATAAATATAATTGGGTGTTCTTTTCGCTACTTGTACTCTTGTTGGTAAGTGGTACGGCGAGTTGTAGTGATAACCCGGCAATGGAGGATGAAAATACATCTAAAAAAACTACGCTTTCCATTATGGTACGTGGAGTAACACAAACCCCTGAGTCAGATGGTTATGATGAATATATCAAAACCTTGCGTATCATTGTTTTTGATGATGTTTCAAGAATGGTTTGTAACAAATATTATGATCAAAATGACATAAAGACATGGAAGGTAATAGGTTTGGGCCCTAAAACATATTATGAAATAAGTCAGGAGCTCCAGAACTTTTCTGGAGGAAACTGTAGGTTCTACTTTATAGCGAATGAAGAGGAATATATAAAATACAATAGCAATAATACAACATTAACTAATTTTTTAGGGAAGAGTGATTTAACGGAAACTCAGTTAAAAAAATGCATTATTACTTCCACACCAGATACAGAAGATTGGAGTATTAAACCTATTCTAATGATTGCTAATCCAAGCGCTCAATACATCAAACCGGGAAGTGATACCAAAATAGCAGATGTTAATTTAGTCCGCTGTGTAGCAAAGATGCAACTGATTGTACAAAAGGAAAATACAGGTGAAAATAAAATACCGGAGAACGATGAAGTTACAATTAGTAATGTATCCTTACATGGAACACGTCCGGAATCATACACATTGTGGGAAAATGGTTCTATTATCACCGGTATTGGATATTCAAAGACTTTACTCTCTTCTAGTGGTGAAATTGTTGGTTACCCAAATGAACCATATACTAGTCCAATAGTCTATTTCCCAGAAAAGCTATACAATGATAAAACGGCCGATGGAGACTTATATTTTACATTCACACTAAATTACAGACCTGAGAATTCTGATGCTACAGAAAGAACATATACGATTGCCATAGGTAAAGATGCTGATGATGATGGCTTTGTAGATGATTATAATATTTATCGCAACACCAGCTATACTATCACCGCCACCTTGAAATGGCAACCTACAGAACCTACCATGTATATTCAGGTAGATGCTTGGGGAGAAAAAACAATGGATGTTCCAGCTTTTGAATAAAACAATGAAGGAGGATACAATATGAATACCAAAAGAATATTACGTTCGATATATGTCAGCTTACTCTGCTGGAGTGTTTTGTCCTTGAGCTTGACAAGCTGTAAAGATGATGATTGGATGAAGAACAACCATAATAATGTAAAAGAAGGCATCCCCATTGCTATTAGCCTGAATTTTTCGGCTGTTCCGTCAACAGATGTGAGCATCACGCGTGCAACGGGAAGCGACCTGTCCGAATTGTCCGACATTATTATATGCGTGTTCCATGGTGACGGTTCGTTCGAACAAATAGTTACTAGCTATGAAGGTGGAGGTTTGACTAAAAACGAAAATTTTATTTCTCCAAATGGCGAACGTCGTTATAAAGTAAGTTTTAAGAGTACTTCCGGCGAAAAGAAGCTCATAGCTGTAGCAAATGTGGCCGATGGTGCCTATTGGGAAAATCTGATAACGGAATTAACTAAAGCTTTTACTCAGGAAAAACATTTTATTGAAGTTAAGAATATCATAGCAGAAATAAATCAGGATCTAGTGGATCAAGCTGGATCAGAAGACGGCATACAACCATTTCATATTACAGCTCCGTCACAGATGTTTATTTCAGGATGGAATGAGGGAATTATTTTTGGAACGAACAATACTATCACTAATTATGGTAAGTATGGAGATCAATCGAATGATATAGCAATAAAAATGAAGCGTGCAATGGCACACATTACATTCAATATTGCAGCAAAGCCAGATAATGCTAAAGGCATTTTTACACCAAGCTCCTTTCGGGTTTACAACATTCCGACGAAAAGTTATTTGACTAATGATTTACAAGATACCCAATCTTATGCGCTTACAGACAACATAGAAAATGTTCAGTTCATTCATACAGCTTCAGAAAAGATTGATACACCACAAGGAGAAAATTATTCGTTCAACTTCTACATGCCTGAGAATATACAACAAATCGGTAAATCTACAAGCTATAACGAACGTGATGAATGGACAGGTTCCTCTGGTGCTACATCCGAAAATAAAACATGGACTAAAGCTCCTCAAAACAGTACCTTCGTTGTGATAAGTGGAACATATGAAGGAGAGGCCACTGTTGGTACGGAAACAGGTCATGTAACCGCCAATGTTGAGTATACAATTCATTTAGGTGATTTTGGCGAATCAAATGATAGCCAACGTGATTTCACAGATTTCTCTGTGATGCGTAATTATAGTTATATCTACAAGGTTCAAATTTTAGGAGTTGACAATATTATTGTTGAAGCACAAAAGAAAGGTGGTGAACAACAAGGAGCCGAAGGTTCCGTTTATGATAATAACCATACAGAATATAGCTATAATCTAGATGCTCACTATGAACAAGTTTATCTGGAGTATAACCTTTCAGAAATAGCCGCAAATCTAGATCCAAATTTAACTGGAGAAGATCTGGATAATGCAATCGCCAACCAATTGATTCTCATTATCCAGTCGGAAGCAATGGATTATAATAAGGAAGAAGAAGGTAAATATTCTACACGAAACAAACGTGGTTCATTGTGGCCATATAAAATATACGCTGATGCAAAACGTAATCAACAAGATATTGAACAAGCTAAGAAAGATATACTTGATGGAATCAAAGGAGAAACAACTCCTACTAAAGGATTTGATTATAAATGGATAGAATTCCTGCCACAAAAAGATCCAGGAATTTCAGAATATCCAGGTGTTTCATTATGGAGTAGAGCTGATGTTAGTGACTTAAATAATGGAGCAGAACAAGTATATGGCACCACAAATGAACATGTAACAGAAGGTAGTAAAAATTTGATGGATGCATATGATATAATAGTTGCTATGGGAAATGTAGTAAAAAAAATATATAAGAAGGAGAAACCTTCACTAAATGAGTTTGCTGAAGGAGGTATTTTAAATCAAGATTTTTTCACAGGTAAAGGAATAACTATAAGTCAATCAGGCGATAACTATGTCGCACGATTCACAGCATTTGTAGATGAATACTATTACTATAAACATCCTTTAACTGGTGCCCCAGTTACTACATGGAGCGTATTTACCAACAAAATTCCACGTGAAATGATTATCTCTATGAGTACTGATATTTCTGACGATGGTAATAGTTCATACAATAAGGTATATTCGTATATAACACAACTCTCTATGCAGACATTTTATAACTCCCGTGCAATAAATCTCAATGGTTTCGGGATTGAAACTTATAACGAAATGCCATTAACATTTACATTTGGAAATCCAACGCTTCCAAGTAATGCAACATTAGACGATTCAGATGGACGAACCAATCAAATCTATTTATTAGGGAAAAAACCTAATGATAATGATTATGGCCAATGGGATACATATTTAAATTTGAATAAAAATGGATGGACTAAAACACTCGGATCTACAATATCCTCTCATAAGTTGGATGGAATAAATGGAGGAGATGCCTACAAGATGAAGCAGGCTTACTATGCTTGTCTTTCACGTAATCGGGACTTGAACGGAGATGGTATAATTAATCCTAATGAAATCCGTTGGTATCTTGCTTCTTTAAATGAATATATTCGCATGGGGATTGGTTCCAATGCAATTTCCAGCACAGCTAAACTTTATCATGGAGTCAAAAATGATATGAATATAGATTACTATCCTTCTTCTTACATACAATATGGATCTTTGTATTTTACAAGTAGTGCATCCGATAAAAGATGTTATTGGGCTGTAGAAAAAGGCTCATATAGTAGTATTAGTAGCAGTTATGGAACAGAATTACCTATCCGTTGTATTCGCATTTTACCAGCAATAAATGACCAGCAGGATATCAGTAATTTACAGAATATAATTACAGCTTCTACCTATGAAAAAATTAATGCAACTCAAACAGAACCTATTGTATTAAAATTTAAAGACCGTTTAGTTGATGATTTATATCGTGTTCGCGCACAAGGTAATCTAAGTATACATAATGAAGATCAACCGGTAAATTCTTTTTATGAAGGAATATTCGTTGCAAAGGATTATTTAAAAGATGAAAGAAACAACAAAAAAAGATATAATTTAGGAGACATCATTGGATATAACAATGAAAGAAGAAGTTATGGGACTTATTTCAGCGGAGAAATGCTTAATCCCTGTGCAACTTATGGAGAAAAAGGATATAAAAACTGGCGTGTTCCAAACTTAGTGGAACTTTCAGCAATGAATGCTGCCGGTCTTTTGGAAGGTTCAGACAATACAACAGATGGTGATGCTTGTTGCACTCAATTCTCCAATCTGAATGTAAGATATGGATTTATCCGTTCGACTTTGATAACTTGTCCAGGTGGATATGATAGCCATATTAACCGTACATATTATATACGATGCGTACGCGATGTCCCAAACAATTATTTTGACAATCAATAAATTTATATTTGGTGTCTTGATACACTATAAAATTTTTTATATCGAAAAAATGATAATTAAATATCTAATCCTTGGAAATCTTTTGCTACTAACAGCCTGTCAGATAAAATCAGGTTCTCAATCTTCTCCAAGATTAAATAAACAAGATCCTGTGGCTATACAGCTACAGGATCAAATATTTATTTTTCCCGAAATCCCTGCTACTCTGACGGAACCGGAAGCCCGCAAAGCCTACCTTCTCACCCACTACTGGGATAAGTTCGACTTTGCCGACACTACCTTGGTAAACAACCGCGACGTGACGGAACAGGGTTTTGTGAATTTCATAGCCTTGTTGCTGGATGGGACAACAACGAAAGAACTTACGGGTAAAAGCCTGGCCGACTGGTGTACACACTTTCTGCCCTATCCTCATTCACGCCAGGTTATGACACAGCTTACGGACGATTACCTGTATAACCCCAATTCACCCTACTACAACGAAACATTGTATGGGATGTATCTGGAAACACTTCTCGACGTGCTGCCGCAGACGGACGCCATGCGTTCTTCCTATCAATTCAGGCTGGAACTGCTGAGGCGCAACAACGTAGGAGACAAGGCTACGGACTTTACCTACTACCTGCCCGACGGCACACACCGCACGCTGGCCGCCACACCCGTAAAGAACAACCGCCTGTTGCTGGTATTCTACGACCCCGAATGTGAGTCGTGTCATGAGGTACTGCAACAGATGGTCTCCGACAAGGCACTGGCCGAAACGATACAGGCCGGAAAAATGAGCGTGCTGGCTGTCTATACCGAAGGAAACGATGAGGCGTGGCGCAAATCTCTGCCCGACATGCCCCAAGACTGGACGGTGGGCACCGACCGTGAGGCGGTGAAGACGGGAGCATTGTACGATCTGAAGGCTATGCCGTCGCTCTACCTGCTTGACGGACAGAAACGCGTTATATTAAAAGACGCTACCTATGAAACGGTACGCCGGACGGTCATGCAACAAGAACCATAAACACATACGTATCATGGATGAACAACACCTGTCAATGGAAAACATAGAACACCTGTCGGCCCGGGAGCGGTCACGCATCCGGCAAAGGTATGCCCTGCACAGCAAGTATGAAGCAGCCGTAACCTTGTATGCGGAAACGGAAACCCCGTTACGTGCCATAGCTTCCACCTGCAACGTAAACGAACGTGCACTGGGGGTATACCTGCACCGTTACTGGCGTGAACTCATCCTGCGCAGGTATGGGATAGAGACAGAAGGGAAAGATCCGTACAAGATCCGGTTTTACGGACCGGACGGACAGAGCTATGCATCGCATGAGAAATACAAGGATGCCATACAGGCCTGCGATTCACTCCAGTACATAGAACTCAACGTCTCACAGGTGGCACGCAAGTTCGGCGTGAACGGGACGGCACTGGCCAACTTTATACGAGTACATTATCCCGACATCCTGACCAGACGTGAACAGGTACGGATAAAGCTGGGAATCAATGATAATATACACCACGGAATGCGTGCCGCCTGCAAGGAACAATATGCAGGAGCTCTGGAACTTTACCGTACTACAGACATGACGGTCAAAGAGGTGGCGCAAAGATGCAACGTATCCGAAGGCGGCCTGTTGCAACACATGCGTTTCTATCACCAGGATCTGTTGAAAGAAAAGAAGGAGAACCGGCGACGGGCACAGCACGGCGGAAAGAAGAAACGCGGGGAGCTGCTGGGAAACGGACGCAAGTATGAACCGCTCCCGGCCACCGTACAGAAATATGCCGAAGCGCTGGCCATGTACCGCGATACAGCCCTTACCATGAAAGAGATAGTGAAAAGGACCGGCGTAGCGGCAGAAGGGTTCCGCTTCTATCTGCATAAATGGCACCGCGCACTGGTGCTGGAACGTGCAGGCATCCACGCCGATGAAGATGCGGAAGTGAACATCACCCGTTCACGCTGCCGCATGAAAACCGTAGCCGCCAAATATGCCGAGGCCATCGAAAGCCTGAAGAAGAATCCGCGTCCTGTAGCTCAGGCAGCCGTCGAATATGGACATAATCCGGAAGTGCTCCGCCAATACATACGCCGGCACGAACCGGAACTGGCTGCCACCTTGGGACTGAAAGCGGCCCGTAGCAACACTCCTGTTCCAAAGGAATGAAAAAGGGAGAAGCGTCTTGCTCCTCCCTTGTATGCCTTTATTTCACCGGACCGTATCAATCCTTGTAAATCGCTTTTGTTCCGGCCAGCAATGTATTTTTCATCAGTGAGACGATTGTCATCGGACCTACTCCTCCCGGAACCGGAGTGATATAGGAACACTTGGGCGCCACTTCATCAAACTTCACGTCGCCGGTAAGCTTGAAGCCCGATTTCCGGGTCGCATCCGGGACACGGGTCGTACCTACGTCTATCACTACGGCACCCTCCTTCACCATATCGGCCTTCAGGAAATTCGGTTTTCCCATTGCTACGATAATGATGTCGGCTTCACGACATTCCTGTTCCAGATTCTGGCTATGGCTATGACAAACCGTAACCGTAGCGTCGCCCGGATATTTCTTCTGCATCATCAGGATGGCCATCGGCTTACCCACGATGTTGCTCCGCCCCAGCACCACGCATTTCTTTCCCTGGGTCTCTATCTTATAGCGTCTCAGCAGCTCCAGAATTCCGTTGGGAGTAGCCGATACGTAACACGGAAGTCCGATACCCATACGGCCCACGTTGATAGGATGGAAACCATCCACGTCTTTCCGGTAGTCAATAGCTTCAATCACTTTCTGGGCCGAAATATGGTCGGGTAAAGGTAACTGTACGATAAATCCGTCCACGTCATCGTCTTCATTCAACTCCTGGACCTTGGCCAGCAGTTCGGCCTCTGTAACATCATTCTCGAAACGGATCAGGGTAGACTTGAATCCACATACCTCACAAGCTTTCACCTTCGAAGCTACATAGGTTTCACTTCCTCCGTCATGACCGACTAGTATGGCGGCCAGATGCGGACGTTTGCCTCCACGGGCAACAATTTCGGCAACCTCGGCGGCAATCTCCTGCTTTATCTGCTCCGAAATAGCTTTTCCATCAATTAACGTCATAATTTCTATACTTATTTTTAGTCTTTTCTACGAAAACAAACAAATATACAATTTTTCGGGGCGCCAGATTGACATTATTCCGTCGGTTTATGCTTTATTAACGTTGCCACACCACATCATCCTGCCCCATACACGTTTCCTGTCAGGCATTCAGATACCACAGAGAACCGTTCAGATAGGTAGCCAGCAACAACCAGACCATATACGGAACGAAAAGCCATCCCAATACCGGCTTAACCTTGAATCCGGTCCACATAAAACAGAATACCGACACGTCGAGCAACAGGATATCAAGCATACCCAGACTGAAGCTGTGGCAATAGAAAAAAAGCACGCTCCACAAGAAATTAAGGACAAGCTGGACAATCCAGAGAGCCAGCAGCCTTCTGCGCAGACC
The DNA here is from genome assembly GCF_900128495.1 of Bacteroides ilei. Classification (GTDB taxonomy): domain Bacteria; phylum Bacteroidota; class Bacteroidia; order Bacteroidales; family Bacteroidaceae; genus Phocaeicola; species Phocaeicola ilei. The sequence goes on along the minus strand of NZ_LT635801.1, from coordinate 523,369 downwards.
CTCACTCATGTTCCAGACAAATCCACATGCCACCCCCATGCAGACATAGATGAAAGTCCATACCACCGGAAATGCCCATCCGGGAGGTGTAAGCGCCGGTTTCGACAGGAACGGATACCATTCCGCCTGGGCTTCGGCCTGGACATAACGTCCGGCCACTCCTATTCCCAGACAAAAAAGAACAGGAATTGCAAACGACAAGATCTTTTTCATAAGCACAGATGTTTAGATTCAAGAAGCTACAGACAAAAATAGTGAAAACAACCTGGAACTATAGCATTTTTATCTGTTTTTATAGACGTTATCTACTGAAATAGTAATTCTTAAAGTCCGAATTCTCGGAAAAGAGCAAAAAACTATTAACTTTGCAGACATAATCCGGTTATGAAAACTTTTAAATTCTATATATTATATATATTCGGTCTTGCACTCACCCTGCTCACGGCAACTCCGGCCTACGGTGCATCGGACAAACGTTTTACCGTAGTGATAGATGCCGGCCACGGGGGACACGACCCGGGAGCCATCGGCAAGCGGGGACGTGAAAAAAACATCAACCTTAACGTGGCACTGAAGCTCGGAAAGCTTATCGAGCAGAATTGTAGTGATACACGGGTTGTCTATACCCGGAAAAAGGACGTGTTTGTCCCGCTCCACAGCCGGGCCGACATTGCGAACAACGCCAAGGCCGACCTGTTCATTTCCATCCATACAAACTCTGTAGCTTCACGCAACAGCTCGGTAAGAGGTACCGAAACATATACGCTGGGACTGCATCGCACCCAGGATAATCTGGAAGTTGCCAAAAAGGAAAACTCCGTCATTCTGATCGAAGACGACTACAAGCAACGATATGCCGGCTTTAATCCGAACTCTTCAGAAAGTTATATCATCTTTGAATTCATGCAGGACAAGAACATGTCACAAAGTGTCAGCTTTGCCCGGCTTATCCAGACACAGTTCCGCAACAACGCCCGACGTGTTGACAAAGGGGTACACCAGGCCGGATTCCTGGTATTGCGTGAAACGACTATGCCAAGCGTACTGGTGGAGCTGGGATATATCACGAACAGGAACGAAGAAGCATACCTGCTTTCGGAAAACGGTTCTTCCGCACTGGCCAGAAGCATTTATCTAGCCTTCATGAATTACCGGCAACAACGGCAAGGAAATACACAGGTAGTGCAAGCAGATGCAGACCCGAAACCGGCAACCGGAACCAAGGAAAAACAGGCTCCCTCTCCTACCCGTGACGACACACCTGGAAAAGTGGATACTCCCGCAGATAACGGTGGCCAGCCTGTATTCAAGATCCAGATACTGACTTCGGACAGGAAGCTGCCTTCTGGCAGTAAGCTGTTCAAGGGACTTTCACCGGTGGGCTGCTATAAGGAGAACGGCATTTACAAATATACATACGGTGACAGTACCGACTATAACCAGGTTCTCCGCCTGAAACGCAACAAGGTCGACGCTAAGTTCAAGGATGCCTTCATCATCGCTTTCAAGAACGGTGAAAAGACCAATGTCAATGACGCAATCAAGGAATTCAAGAAAAACAGAAAATAAATAAAAGAAACGCAATATGAGAAAAGAATTTAAAATAGGTCTGGCAGGAATAGCTGCATTGCTTATTCTCTTTTTCGGTATCAACTACCTGAAAGGCATAAACATGTTTAAACCGGAAAGCTATTACTATGTAGAATTTGAAGACATCAACGGACTGGCGAAATCCAGCCCTGTATTCGCCAACGGATACAAGGTAGGTATAGTCAACGACATACAGTATAACTACAACCATCCGGGACATGTGGTCGTATGCGTGGAAACAGACGATGAAATGCGCATTCCCAGCGGAAGCCATGCCGAACTGGTAACGGAAATGCTGGGTACCGTAAAGATGAACTTTATCCTGAATATGGAAAGCAAGACCTATCATGAAGAAGGAGATACATTACAGGGATATGCCAATAACGGTATTTTAGGAGCAGCTGAAACCGACCTGCTTCCCAAACTACAGGTCATGCTCCCTAAAATGGACTCGATACTGGCTTCATTAAACGCTCTGCTGGCCGATCCGGCACTGAAGAATACCCTCCACAATACAGAACAGCTGACCGCCTCACTGAACAGCACAAGCAGACAACTCAACAAGCTGATGAACACAGAGGTACCTCAACTGGCCGACAACATGAACGCCGTATCGGCCAATCTGAAGACAATCAGTGAAAACCTGAAGGGAATAGACTATGCGGCAACCTTCCAGAAAGTGGATGCAACACTCCAGAATGTCTACCTCCTGACCGACAAGCTCAACAGGAAAGACAATAGCCTGGGACTGTTACTGAATGATTCCTCACTCTACAACAACCTGAATGCCACCAGTGTAAATGCCGCAAACCTGCTGGAAGACCTGAAGGAACATCCTAAACGTTACGTACATTTTTCCTTGTTCGGTAAAAAAGACAACTAGGCATTATATGGAACAATTCTAAATAAGGATTTACTTGCCGGATGATGGCAGTTACAATGTAATGTCTTGATATTCAAAATCGGAATATCAAGACATTATAATATAAACAAATAGACACTTTATCACAATAAACTGAAATTCAAACCTTTATAGAAAAACAAATTGTTTTAAGGCATACACTATTTTAACAGATGTATAAAATTCTGTACAACAGGTAGTTATATAATTCCATTAAAAAGCAAGAGAAATATGATTTGTTTTTCTAGAATTTCATTACGAAATTTGCAAACGTAGAAGTTTCGCTTATTAAATTTTAGAACATAAATATGATTGAGAACAATCAGGCTATTGCATTATGGAACCGTTGTCTCATTTTCATCAGAGACAACGTGAATGCGACAGCCTTCAAAACTTGGTTTGAGCCTATCGTACCGCTGAAATACGAGAATAAGGCCTTGACGATCGGGGTACCCAGTCCTTTCTTCTATGAATACCTGGAAGAAAAGTTCGTGGGCTTGCTTCGTGCAGCCATCTACAAGGAGATTGGAGAAGGCACGGAGCTGATGTACTCTATCCTGACCGACAAGACAAACCATATAGCCGTCGATATAAAAGGCACGGAACGCTCGGCTGCGCTACCGCCCCAGACGTCTATCCATAACGCCAATAAGGCGCCCACAATATTACAGGCTTCTTCGAACGCACAGGATCTGAATCCTCATCTGAACCCGAACTATAATTTCGAGAACTTCATCAAAGGAGCGAGCAACGAATTCTCACGGACGGTTGCCGAAACCGTTGCCCAGAATCCGGCCCGTACCTTCAATCCTCTGTTTCTATACGGTCCGTCGGGAGTGGGCAAGACACACCTGATCAATGCCATCGGCACACGTATCAAGGAACTCTATCCCGAAAAACGTGTATTGTATATCTCGGCACACCTCTTCCAGATGCAATATACGGATTCGGTAAGAACCAATCATTTCAATGACTTCATCAGTTTCTACCAGACCATCGATGTACTGATTATCGATGATATACAGGAATTTGCGGGAGTAACCAAGACCCAGAATACGTTCTTCCACATTTTCAACCACCTGCATCAGAACGGCAAGCAGCTTATCCTTACATCCGATAGGGCTCCGGTCATGCTGCAAGGGATGGAAGACCGCCTGCTCACCCGTTTCAAATGGGGACTGGTGGCCGAACTGGAAAAACCGGACATCGAGCTCCGGAAGAACATACTCAGGGACAAGATCCGCCGTGACGGTCTTTCCATACCGGAACCGGTCATCAACTACATTGCAGAGAACGTAAACGAAAGCGTACGTGAACTTGAAGGAATTGTCAACTCCCTGCTGGTATATTCCATCAAGCTGAAACGTGAAATCAACCTGGATCTGGCACAACATATTGTAAGGAAAGCCGTACGCTGTGCGGAAGTCAAGCCGCTGACGGTTGAGGATATCATTGAAAAGGTCTGCTCGCATTATCAGGTAGACGCTTCCACCATCCATACGAAAACCCGTAAGCGTGAAGTGGTACAGGTACGGCAGGTTGCCATGTATCTGGCCAAGAAGCATACCGAAACTTCCTCTTCAAAGATAGGACAGATGATAGGTAACAAAGACCATGCTACGGTGCTCCATGCCTGCAAGATTGTAAAAGATCAGGTAGAAGTAGACAAAGCATTCAAGGCAGAAATTGAGGAAATAGAATCCAGCCTACGGCAGAAATGACAGGCCGGCAAGATATATAAAACAGGAAAGGACATGAATTTTTTCACTATCAAAGTAGAAAATTCATGTCCTTTCCTGTTTCTTTCAAAACTACAGGCTTTTTATTTACGGAATCCCTGTTTCTTCAACGTCGCCTTCAATGACTCCGACATCATTTCATTATCTGCCTTCTTATAACGGATATCAGTAAATATCTGAGCCAGCGTTTCGGTATGGTTGATCTCCACAAAATGCTTGTTTTCCGGCAAAGACTCCTTGTAGGCATAAATGTCGTCAATCATTTCTGGAGTATAGTCCTTATATACTTCCTCATGTATGATTCCTCTCAAAGGAAGACGGTCGGGCTGTGCCGGACATTCATCCGGATAACCTACCGTAATGGTAGCCACGGGCATAACCAGGCGGGGCAGCTTCAGCAATTCGATAATCGGGGCAGGATTATAGATGGTAGTACCCAGATAACAGATTCCCAATCCATTGTCTTCGGCCAAAGTACAGAAATTCTGGGTCACCAGCAGCGTGTCGCTCATGGCGTTCAGGAATGACAGCGGATTGTCGTATCCAGGTTCGGCCTTCCGCTGCAGACACCATTTGCTGAAACGGTTGAAATCGGCACAGAATGTAAGGACAACAGGAGCGGAAGTAACCATAGGCTGGTTAAAATGGGCGGGAGCCAGCTTTTCCTTCATTTCGCGACTGCGGGTCACGACCACACTGTACAACTGCATGTTCCCCATGGTAGAAGCCCGGAATGACTCCTCCAGCAACCCGTTCAACAATTCTTCGGGAATGTCCTGTTCCTTATACTTACGTATCGTACGTCTGTTTTTAATTGAATCCATATACATAAAAATTGATTTATACAAAAATAGCAAATATTTATCAAATCCGACGGCTGACAGGTATTGTAAATAGTTAAAAATGCAGGCACATTCAGATGAAGGACATAATCGGCATAAAAACAGCGCACAAGGATAATTTTACATTTTAGACAACTTTTTCTAGAATAAAAATTCATAATATATTAATAATCAGAAGATAATAAATTAAAATCGGAAAACTTTTATTTTTGTTGATAACTTTTTGTTGTTTTATTTTGTCATTCTAAAAAACATATATAGTTTTGCAGCCGTATGTTATTAATAAGCGAACATTCTACTACAGACATCAAGACAACTAAAAATAATAACGTACCAAATATTTATAAAAACCGTGGAAAAACAAACTTACACCTACGACGAAGCCTTCGCGGCCTCGCTGGAGTATTTCAAAGGAGATGAGTTGGCAGCCCGCGTGTGGGTAAATAAGTATGCCGTCAAAGACTCTTTTGGAAACATCTATGAAAAGTCACCGGAAGACATGCATTGGCGTATCGCCAATGAAGTTGCCCGAATTGAAGCCAAGTATCCGAACGGACTTAGCGCTCAACAACTGTTTAACCTGCTTGACCATTTCAAGTACATCATACCGCAAGGAAGTCCGATGACTGGAATTGGCAACGATTATCAGGTAGCTTCTCTTTCTAACTGTTTTGTAATCGGACTTGACGGATCCGCTGATTCATACGGAGCCATCATCCGCATTGACGAAGAACAGGTTCAGCTGATGAAACGTCGCGGTGGTGTAGGTCACGACCTTTCGCATATCCGCCCGAAAGGTTCTCCTGTAAAGAATTCTGCTCTGACTTCAACCGGCCTGGTTCCGTTTATGGAACGTTATTCCAACTCGACGCGTGAAGTTGCACAGGACGGACGTCGCGGAGCCTTGATGCTGAGTGTATCCATCAAACATCCTGATTCGGAAGCATTCATCGATGCGAAAATGACTGAAGGCAAGGTTACGGGCGCCAACGTATCTGTAAAGCTTGACGACGAATTCATGCAGGCAGCCATCGAAAACCGGAGCTACACCCAACAGTTCCCCATTGATTCCGACCAGCCGAAAGTGGTCAAGGAAATTGATGCCGCAGCATTATGGAAGAAGATTGTGCACAACGCATGGAAATCGGCCGAACCGGGTGTACTGTTCTGGGACACCATTATCCGCGAATCGGTACCCGACTGTTATGCCGACCTGGGTTTCAAAACCGTATCGACCAACCCTTGCGGTGAAATTCCATTGTGTCCGTACGACTCCTGCCGACTGCTGGCCATCAACCTCTATTCATATGTAGTGAATCCGTTCACTCCGGAAGCATATTTCGATTTCGACCTGTTCAAAAAGCATGTGGCATTGGCACAGCGTATCATGGACGATATCATTGACCTTGAACTGGAAAAGATCCAGAAGATCATGGAAAAGATAGACAGCGATCCGGAAAGTGAAGAAGTCAAGGGAACAGAACGCCACCTGTGGGAAAAGATTTACCGCAAATCCGGAATGGGACGCCGTACGGGAGTAGGTATCACAGCCGAAGGAGATATGCTTGCCGCCATGGGACTGCGCTACGGAACGGAAGAAGCTACGGAATTTGCAGAACAGGTACAGAAAACGATCGCTCTGGAAGCTTACCGCTCATCAGTCAACATGGCCAAGGAACGCGGAGCCTTCGAAATCTACGATGCGGAACGTGAGAAGGAAAACCCGTTCATCAATCGTTTACGCGAAGCCGATCCTCAATTGTATGAAGACATGAAGAAATACGGTCGCCGTAACATCGCCTGCCTTACCATCGCTCCTACAGGTACAACCAGTCTGATGACGCAGACTACGTCCGGCATTGAACCGGTGTTCATGCCAGTATACAAGCGCCGCCGTAAGGTTAACCCGAACGACACCAATGTACATGTAGACTTTGTGGATGAAACAGGCGATGCATTCGAAGAATATACTGTATTCCACCATAAGTTCCTTACCTGGATGGAAGTCAACGGATATGATCCCGATAAACGGTATACCCAGGAAGAAATAGATGAACTGGTGGCCAAATCACCTTACTACAAGGCTACTTCCAATGATGTCGACTGGCTGATGAAAGTCAAGATGCAGGGCCGCATCCAGAAATGGGTGGACCACTCTATCAGTGTAACGATCAATCTGCCCAACAACGTCGATGAAGACCTGGTAAACCGCCTGTATGTAGAAGCATGGCGCTCCGGATGCAAGGGATGTACGGTTTACCGTGACGGTTCACGCGCTGGTGTGCTGCTTTCTACCAAGAAGAAGGACGACAAGAAAGAAGGGCCTTGCGAATGTGTCAAGACACGTGAGGTTGTAGAAGTACGTCCACGGGTACTGGAAGCCGATGTGGTACGTTTCCAGAACAACAAGGAAAAATGGGTAGCCTTTGTAGGCTTGCTAGACGGTCGTCCTTACGAAATCTTTACCGGTCTGCAGGATGATGAAGAAGGTATCGTACTTCCGAAATCCGTAACCAAAGGACGCATCATCAAGAATTTCGACGAAGAAGGCAATAAACGTTATGACTTCCAGTTCGAGAACAAACGAGGATACAAGATGACGGTTGAAGGCCTTTCCGGTAAATTCGACAAAGAGTACTGGAACTATGCAAAACTCATTTCAGGAGTCTTGCGCTGGCAGATGCCTATCGAACAGGTCATCAAGCTGGTAAGTTCACTGCAGCTCGACAGCGAGAACATCAATACCTGGAAAAACGGTGTGGAACGTGCACTGAAGAAATATGTGCAGGACGGAACCGAAGCTAAAGGGGTAAAATGTCCGAATTGCGGCCATGAAACACTGGTATATCAGGAAGGCTGCCTTATCTGTAAGACTTGCGGTGCTTCGCGTTGCGGATAATCTTTACAATTCTACATAATAATAAAACAAGTCATTCGGAATATAGCTGCAGGGGAAAATATTCCCGGAAACAGTTCATTTTCCGAATGACTTTTTTAATTAAACTTCCCATCAACTATGAGAGCAGACAACATGTATATCTACCTGGACGGGATAAAACTGTACGCTTACCACGGTGTACTCCCCCAGGAAAACAAGGTAGGAGCCGAATATACCGTCAGCCTGAGGCTGAAAACAGATTTTTCACGGGCCGCCGCACAGGATGAACTGGAAGGAACCGTAAACTATGCCGATGTATTCGCGGCAGTGAAAGAAGAGATGGATATCCCTTCCCGACTGCTGGAGCATGTCATACATCGGATTGCACGGCACCTGTTCGACCGTTTCCCGTCTATAGTGGAAATAAAGATCGCACTGTTCAAACAGAATCCTCCTATGGGGGCAGACTGCCAACAAGTAGGGGTCGAAGCGACCTATCTCCGCTAAAGCAAGCATACGGTCAATACACCCTGAAATTACCGCTGACGTGAAGCATGGAAAGCATATACACCATACCGGCATAATACCTGAACTTACCCGTAGGCAACGGAGTATTCCATAAACGGAGGATATATTCACGGGCAAGTTCCTTGTCGGTCAGGGCAAAGGCACCTACAGCATTGGCTCCTGCCATCCCTTCGGAATATGAACCTGTAGGCTTCTTTCCATCCAGCTCAAACTGCCCGTGCGTATAATTATCATTCTTCAGGAAAGTGAGCAGGCGTGTCATCATCTCAGTCTGCCGGGAGGCATCCTTGCCAAACCAATAATAGTCCATCCCCACATTCATGGCACAACGGATGGCATCATACTGATAACGGCGGGCATCGTAATCCTCTTTCCAATACGGTTGGTGAGGTTTCCCGTCAAACGTGGAATAATCAGGGAACAACCCGGTCACCGGATGTGAAGCCTGTGCCAACAAACGACGTGCGGCATCCGGAGTCTGAGCCCAGAAATCCTGATCCAAATCGGCCCATAACGCCCATAATTCAAAGAAGGCCGGAAGGTTATAAGACGGATCGGTAAAATGACGCATGTCCCTGGACGGAACGAATGTCACCAGCTTGGAACCGGCATCAAACATGTTATAAATGTCTCCTGCACCATCCTTTGACATGACATCCTTCAAGATCTGCTGTGCCTCCTTCTCATAGTTATACGCTCCTTCGTTTCCCCAACGGTGTGAGGCAAAGAACAGGGATGTGATAAAATAGATTTCACCGTCGGTTGCACAACTGGGCTCCTCACCTATCTTCTTTCCGTCAGTAGTACATTGCCAGGCAAAATATCCCGACCACCGTCCCGAAGTATAATGCATATATTTCTTGGTCCACCGCCAAATCTTGTCGAACTCCTGCCGCTTGTCCATCTGCACACAAATCATCATCCCGTATGACATGCCCTCCGTCCGGACATCGTTGCTTCCGGTATCATAAATATAAGCAGTGCTGTCACTATCTTCATAATAGACCTTCGTTTCATCGTCTACAAAGAAATGGTTCCATATCCGGGCCAGCTTCTCATCGGTCTCATCCTGTGACACACCAAGATACTCATGGAAAAGGTTCGGATAGATTCCCGTATAGAATGCTCCCGAAGGTCTGCCGGTACCGGCAGATTTCCCCCATGCATCCAAACCGCACCCCAGGCATACTATCAAAGCTAAAAAAACAGAATAAATTTTCATATCGGTGTCCAAATTATCAAATGTCCTACATCGTTTTCCTACTTTTTCATCTTGTTCCATCATCTCGTAACCACATAATCTTTTCCGGCTTCGGTCATCAGATCGTATTCATAAACCTTCGGAATAACAGGATATTGCGGAACTATGTCCTTCGACACCAAAGGTTCCTTGATATCAGCCTGTCTGAACAACGGATTGGAATTTTCCCCTTGCGCCGGCTTCAAGCCTTCACCTTTCAACGGCACATAAGAACGCAGACGCAGATTGCCTCCCAGACGGGAATGTATCTTGGCCTTGGCCAGCTGTACGCCGTTCCATTCCATATCTACCACAAAACCACCACGGGCAACCAAACCCTTTACGCTACCTTCCGACCAGGCATCAGGCAAAGCCGGCAACAGATGTACCGCCCCGTCGTGGCTCTGGAGCAACATTTCGGCCACACCTGCCGTAAATCCGAAATTTCCGTCAATCTGAAAAGGCGGATGGGCATCAAACATATTCGGATAAGTACGTCCTTCCGGATATTTGCGCGCTACAGCATCACTCGGCAGCAGCACCAGCAGATTCGAAATCATCTTATAGGCATGATTGCCGTCAAGAAGTCTCGCCCACAAATTGATCTTCCAGCCGATAGACCATCCGGTTGCCTTGTCACCCCGTTGCAGCAACGTGTTCTTAACCGCCTGGAACAGGTAAGGATGGGTATAAGGAGATATCTGGTTGCTGGGGAACAAACCATATGCATGCGATACGTGGCGATGTTCGTCACGAGGATTGTCCAGATCTTCCAGCCACTCCTGCAACTGGTTGTAGCGGCCTATCTGCATAGGCGGAAGCTGAGCCAGCTGGTTCTTCAGCGAATCCTGGTAAGCCGGCTGTATATCCAATACCTTCGCGGCATCCAACGTATTGCTCAACACGTCGAAAATGATCTGGTTATCCATCGTACATCCCGCCACAATCGTTGAATTGCCCTGGGTATTCTCTCCCGCCGGACCATGCTCGGGCGACATGGAAGGCGCTGTCACTTTCCATCCGTACTTCGGATGCGGAACCATATAGCTGAGGAAGAAGTCGGCCGCCCCTTTCATCGCCGGATATGCCTCTTCCAGGAACTGCTTGTCACCGGTATAGAGATAATGCTGCCACAGATGGGTGGTGAGCCAGGCTCCTCCCATGGGCCAGGTTCCGTAAAATGCATTATCGACAGGACCCGTAATACGCCAGATGTCTGTATTATGATGGGCTACCCATCCGTTACAGCCATACATGTCGCGGGCAGTCTGCCGGCCCGTAACGGAAAGATCCTGTATCAGGTCGAACAGCGGCTTGTGTGTCTCCGACAAGTTGGTCACTTCAGCCGGCCAATAATTCATTTCGGCATTGATGTTGATGGTATATTTCCCATCCCAGGGAGCCAGCAACTTATCGTTCCAGATACCCTGCAGATTGGCAGCCTGTCCGCCCGGCTGTGAAGAAGATATCAGCAGATAACGCCCGTACTGGAACATCAGAGCTGCCAGTGAAGCATCTCCCCCTTTACTGAAACCGGCTATACGCTTTACCGTTTCCTGTCCGGCCGCCTGCTTGTCGGCACTTTCCAGCGATAGGGAAACCCGGTCGAACTGTGACTTGTAATAGGTTTCATGTGCCTTCAGCGCATCATCGTAATTCTTTTTCATCGCAGCATTCAGCAAGGCCGAAGCTTTTTTCGTTTCATTGCCACTCACATCGTGGTAGTTCACAAAATTGGTTGCCGCAGCAATATATAAAGTAGCAGATGTAGCATTCTCTACAGAAATGGCATCGCCGGTCAGCCTCACCTTCCCGCCTTGAGCAGCCACCTGACTCTGTGTTTCCATTTCAATGACAGCCGGTACACCTTCATGTGCCTGTCCTTTTCCTCTCAACACCAGCTTCTTTCCCGATTTCCTGACCGTATTTTCCAACGGAGAAGTGTACTTGACTTTAAAGTTCAGCATACCCGGCTTGTCGGCGGTAAACCGCACGATGATAACCTTATCTGGAAAGGAAGCAAATACCTCACGTGTATATGTCACCCCGTCCGCCTTAAAACGGGTCGTGGCAACGGCACGTTCCAAATCCAGATCACGGTAATAATCACTCACCTGCCCCTTGTCAGGCATCTCGATCAGCAGGCTGCCGACAGTCTGATAAGGCATACCGTTCTTTCCGGTATAGAAAGTCTTGTCAATCAGGTTCTGGGCATCCATCGTTTTACCGGCGAAAATCAGATCGCGTACTTCCTGAAGATGCGATCGGGCCTCGGGATTGTCATTCCGGTGAGGTCCCCCTCCCCACATGGTCTCCTCGTTCAGCTGCAACTCTTCCTTATAGGTTCCCCCATAAACCATGGCTCCCATAGACGAATTGCCCACAGGCAAAGCCTCAACCCATGTAGTGGCCGGCTTTCCATACCAAAGCTTCAGATCCTGAGCCTGCACATAAACCGTCATGCTCAGGAGCAGCCCTACTCCAATAAAATATTTTTTCATGAATTCCATAATTTAGATTAATCAGGTGTTAAATTTACACAGAAGTACTTTATCTGGCAAATATATTTCAAAGAAAACGCTCCTACAAACTACACAAAACAATTCAGGCGACCTCCGGATAATGAAAGCCGCCTGAACATATGAAGAGAGAAAACGAAAAGAGCAGATCAACGGTCGGATATAGGAGTATACTCCATTTCGTCCAACACATTCTTATAGGCCGGACGGATGATACGGCGACCCTCAAAATTCAATTCCTCGATACGGTGTGCCGTCCATCCTACTATACGGGCCATAGCAAACAGCGGAGTATAGATCTCTACAGGCAGCCCCATCAGCTCATAAATAAAGCCTGAATAGAAATCTACATTAGAGCATACCTGTTTCTTGGTACCTTTCACCTTCTTGAAACATTCGATGGCACGCTGCTCAAGGAGTTCAAGGAAAGCAAATTCCTTTTCCATCCCTTTCTCGGCCACCAGTTCACTGGCCAGTTCCTTCAACAATACGGCACGTGGGTCGGAAATGGTATACACGGCATGACCGATCCCATAGATCAGTCCGCTGCCGTCGTACGCCTCCTTGTTCAGCATCCGGATAAGGTATGTATCTATCTCATCGATGTTATTCCAGTCGGATATAACTTCCTTCAGATGGTGGAACATCCTTACTACCTGGATGTTTGCCCCTCCGTGCAACGGACCTTTCAAGGATCCGATTCCGGCAGCAATGCTTGAATAGGTATCGGTACGGGTTGAACTGGTCACACGGACCGTAAAGGTAGAGTTGTTACCACCGCCATGTTCGGCCTGCAAAACCAGCAACAGGTCGAGCATACGTGCCTCCAACGGCGTATAGTCCTTCTTGATCATGTAAAGGAAGTTTTCGGCCAATGACAGGTTTTCATGCGGATGACGGATATGCAGTGAACGTCCCTGTGTGCTATGACGGTAAATGTTATAGGCATAGGCAATGATGGTAGGAAACTTCGAAATCAGCTCTATCGACTGACGCATCAGGTTGTCGCGCGAGATGTCATCCGGATTCGGATCGAAGGTATACATTTCAAGTACACTCCGGGCCAGGATATTCATGATGTTCTGTCCTTCCAGGTCAATGATATTCATCGTAGTCTTCTTGTCGAGAGGCATATTGTCATTGATCAGTTCCTTGAAGGAAGCCAGCTGCTCAGAATCAGGAAGCTCACCCGAAAGCAACAGATAGGCCACCTCTTCAAAGCCGAAACGTTTTTCCTTCAGCAAGGCATGGGCAATGTCTTCCAGGTCGTATCCGCGATAGAACAGCTTGCCGGGAATCGCCTTCAGTCCCTGGTCGGTTCTTTCATAACCCACCACATTACCGATCTTGGTCAGACCTACCAGTACTCCGGTCCCGTCTTCATTACGGAGTCCGCGCTTTACATTATATTTGGTAAAAAGCTCATTATCGATACGGCATGCATGTTTTGCACATTCCGAGAGTTTATATACAACATATTCCTTTTTCATAGATTCTCAGTGTTACGCAGGAATTGGTTAAACTTCTATTATAAAAAATCGATCACACAATCACCGAACTCAACAGTTCCAAGAGACTGTCCGTCCGGCATGAAGCGGGCCAGATCATTGGTGGCCTTTCCTTCTCCGAAGGCCTTTTCAAGCGCACCGGTAATCAACTGTCCGGCCTCCTTCCATCCCAGATATTCGAGCATCATGACCGAAGACAGCAGCAACGAACACGGGTTGACTATGTTCTTCCCGGCAATGTTAGGTGCCGTACCATGGGTAGCCTCAAAAATGGCATGTCCTGTAAGGTAATTGATATTGGCTCCCGGTGCAATACCGATGCCACCCACCATCGCAGCAAGCTGGTCGGAGATATAGTCGCCGTTCAGGTTCAATGTGGCAATCACGGAATATTCCTCCGGAATGAGCAGGGTATTCTGCAGAAACGCATCCGCAATACAGTCCTTGACAATCAGCTTGCCGGTATTGACGGCCTCAGCCAAAGCGGCTTTCGCCGATTCTTCACCCAGATCCTTCTTTACCTTTTCATATTGGTTCATGGTGAATGTCTTGCCGGCGAATTCCTTTTCGGCTACTTCGTAGCCCCAACGCTTGAATCCTCCTTCGGTAAACTTCATGATATTCCCCTTATGCACCAATGTAACGGAAGGCAACTGATGTTCCAGGGCATAGCTGATAGCCGAACGTACCAGACGCTGGGTTCCTTCCACAGATACAGGCTTCACACCGAAAGATGAAGTCTTTGGGAAACGTACCTTGGTCACTCCCATTTCGTCACGCAGGAACGTATAGAACTTTTCCGCTTCCGGAGTTCCCTGTTCCCATTCTATTCCGGCATAGATATCTTCCGTATTTTCACGGAAAATATGCATATCCACTTTCTGAGGTTCCTTTACCGGAGATACTACCCCCTTGAACCAACGTACCGGACGCAGGCAGACATACAGGTCGAGTGTCTGGCGCAAGGCCACATTCAAGGAACGGATACCGCCGCCTACAGGCGTGGTAAGCGGACCCTTGATTCCTACCAGGTATTCACGGAAAGCGTCCATCGTCGCTTCGGGCAGCCATTCGCCTGTCTTTTCAAACGCCTTACCGCCGGCCAGCACTTCTTTCCATTCGATGGAACGTTTTCCTCCATAGGCCAGTTTCACGGCCTCGTTGACAATCTTCTGACAAACCGGAGTGATTTCGGCTCCTACACCGTCGCCTTCAATGAAAGGGATGGTCACACAGTCGGGCACTACCAGCCGACCGTCTTGCATATATACTTTACTCATAGAATCGGATTTATTGTTTTCTGAATGTATTCAAAGCAGAACCGGCACGGAACCAGGCAATCTGCATATCATTATATGTATGGGAAGCTTCAATGGTATCGCTCGTACCGTCTTCATGGCGCAGCACTACCTTCAGAGGCTTTCCGGGTGCAAATGTATCCAGTCCGAGAACAGAGATACGGTCATGCTCCTGCACCTTGTCATAGTCGTCCTTATTGACAAACGTCAGTGCCAGCATACCCTGTTTCTTCAGGTTCGTTTCATGAATACGGGCGAAACTCTTGGCCAGGATAGCCTTCACGTTCAGGAACCGAGGCTCCATTGCGGCATGCTCGCGGCTCGAACCTTCCCCATAATTTTCTTCGGCTACAACAATGGATGAGATTCCTTTCGCCTTATACTGTTTGGCTACCGCTGAGACCGCTTCATACCCACCGGTCAGACTGTTATACACACTGTTGGTCTTTCCGTTGAAGGCATTGACCGCTCCCATCAGCATATTGTCGGAAATGTTTTCCAGATGTCCGCGGAAACGCAGCCACGGGCCCGCCATGGAAATATGGTCGGTGGTACACTTGCCCTGTGTCTTGATCAGCAGCGGCATGTCTATAAGGTCTTTCCCGTCCCACGGAGCAAACGGAACCAGCTTCTGCAGGCGTTGGGATTCCGGATCAATGGAAATACTCACATTCTTTCCGTCGGCAGCCGGAGCCACATAACCGTTGTCGTCTACCGTAAATCCTTTGGCCGGCAAGGTATCGCCCACAGGCGCATCCAACTTCACCTGCTCACCTTTTTCGTTTGTCAAGGTATCCGTCAGCGGATTGAAACACAGGTCACCTGCTATGGTCAATGCCATCGCCAGTTCAGGAGAAGCCACAAACGCATGGGTATTCGGATTACCGTCGGCACGTTTGGCAAAGTTACGGTTAAATGAGGTGACAATGGAATTGGCCCTCGTAGGATCGTCCGTCACACGTTTCCACTGGCCAATGCAAGGACCGCAGGCATTGGTCATGATCACACCGCCTACCGCCTCGAAATCGGCAATCATACCGTCACGCTCGGAAGTGCAATATACCTGTTCCGAACCCGGATTGATAATCAGCGGCGAAGCCATCTTCAGTCCCTTCGCCTTTACCTGACGTGCGAGTGACGCCGCCCGGCTCAAGTCCTGATACGAAGAATTGGTACAAGATCCTATCAGCCCCACTTCCATACGCTGCGGATATCCGTTCGACTTTACTTTGGCGGCGAATTCTGAAATCGGGCAGGCAGCATCCGGCGTAAACGGTCCGTTGATATATGGTTCCAGCGAAGACAGGTCGATCTCGATGATACGGTCGTAATAGTTCTCCGGATCAGACAGGACTTCATCGTCCGCCTTCAGACTGTCTTTGTTCGCTTCCGCCATCGCAGCCACTTCCTCACGACCGGTGGCACAAAGATACTTTTTCATTTCCTCGTCAAATGGGAACAGCGATGTGGTTGCCCCTACTTCGGCCCCCATATTACAGATGGTAGCCTTACCGGTAGCCGACAAGGAAGCAGTTCCTTCGCCAAAATATTCGATGATGGCATTGGTTGCCCCTTTGACAGTCAGGATACCGGCCAGTTTCAAGATCACGTCCTTCGGAGCGGCCCATCCCTCCAGTTTTCCGTTCAGCTTCACACCTATCAGCTTAGGCATCTTCAGTTCCCATTCCATACCGGTCATGACATCCACGGCATCGGCACCTCCCACACCGATAGCTATCATTCCAAGGCCTCCGGCATTCGGGGTATGCGAATCGGTCCCCACCATCATACCGCCAGGAAACGCATAATTTTCAAGGACAACCTGATGGATGATACCGGCTCCCGGACGCCAGAATCCTATGCCATAACGTGAGGCTACACTTTTCAGGAAATCATACACCTCCTTATTCGTTTCACAGGCGGCAGGCAGATCCACCTTCACACCTTTATAGGCCTGTATCAGATGGTCACAGTGAACTGTAGCCGGAACGGCCGACGTCTCTTTCCCTGCATTCATGAACTGTAGCAAAGCCATCTGGGCCGTTGCATCCTGCATGGCTACCCGGTCGGGACGGAAATCGACATAGTCTTCCCCACGACGAAAAGCCGCCAATTTTTCCGGATTATATAGATGTGCATAGAGGATTTTCTCCGCCAATGTCATAGCTCTTCCCAAATTGTTACGGGCATTCTCTACTTTTTCTGCATAAGACGAATAGAATTGCCTCAACATTTCAATATCGTAAACCATTTCAATATAATTTATAACTTTTTGTCAGACCGCAAATATACAAACTTCCCGATACAATATTCAACAAAAACTGGATAAAATTATCCGATTTACAATTAAAGCAGCCTTTTTTGCATAAATATCATAATTAAAAGCAAAACAAAAAGTAAAATTGTAACAAAAAGAAGCCTGTTTGTCCTTTTAAACAAATTTTTCACATTGAAAATTTGCATGTCGGCATATAATCTTTATATTTGAAGATAAACCTTAAACATCTTTTCATATGGAAACTCCATTGTTCTGGCTGATACCTGCAGCTTCCATTTCAGCCCTTTTGCTGGCATGGTATTTCTACCGGCAAATGATGCGCGAAAGCGAAGGAACAGCCCGCATGCAACAGATTGCCTCCCATGTGCGCCAGGGAGCGATGTCATACCTGAAACAACAATACAAAGTAGTGACCCTGGTCTTTCTCGGACTGGTTATCCTGTTCTCCATCATGGCCTACGGATTCAACCTGCAGAACCATTGGGTACCCGTAGCTTTCCTTACCGGAGGCTTCTTTTCCGGCCTGTCGGGATTCCTTGGAATGAAAACCGCCACATATGCCTCCGCCCGCACAGCCAATGCCGCACGCAGTTCGCTGAACAAGGGACTGAGGATCGCTTTCCGGAGCGGGGCCGTCATGGGACTGGTGGTAGTAGGTCTCGGACTGCTTGACATCTCATTCTGGTACATCCTGCTGGACCATTTCATCCCCGACGACGGGAATAACCCGACAGCCAAGCTCTGCATTATCACAACCACCATGCTCACCTTCGGAATGGGGGCATCTACACAGGCCCTCTTCGCCCGTGTAGGCGGAGGCATCTATACGAAAGCCGCCGATGTAGGGGCCGACCTCGTAGGAAAGGTGGAAGCCGGTATCCCCGAAGACGACCCGCGCAATCCGGCAACCATAGCCGACAATGTGGGAGACAACGTGGGTGACGTAGCCGGTATGGGAGCCGACCTGTATGAATCCTACTGCGGATCCATCCTGGCAACGGCCGCTTTGGGAGCGGCTGCCTTCATCGGGAGCGGCGACACATCCATGCAGTTCAAGGCTGTCATCGCCCCGATGCTGATTGCAGCTGTGGGCATCATCCTCTCCATGATAGGTATATTTTCGGTACGCACGCGCGAAGACGCCCACATGAAAGACCTGCTCCGGTCACTTTCGTTCGGCACCAACCTGAGCGCCATCCTGATTGTAGCAGCCACATTCTTCATTCTATGGCTGCTGGATATAACCAACTGGCTGAACATCGCCTTTGCCGTAGTTATCGGACTGGTAGTAGGCATCATCATCGGACAGTCGACCGAATACTACACTTCCCAATCCTACAAGCCCACCCGAAAATTATCGGAAAGTGGTAAAACAGGACCTGCCACGGTAGTCATCTCGGGTATCGGCCTGGGTATGATATCTACCACCATTCCCGTCATCGCCGTAGTGGCAGGCATCATCCTGTCCTACTGGCTGGCATCCGGATTCGACCTGACGAACATAGGCATGGGACTGTACGGTATAGGAATCGCAGCGGTAGGAATGCTTTCCACGCTGGGTATTACCTTGGCTACCGATGCTTACGGCCCCATTGCCGACAATGCTGGAGGTAACGCCGAAATGAGCGGACTGGGAGAAGAGGTACGCCGGCGCACCGATGCGCTTGATTCCCTTGGAAACACTACAGCCGCAACCGGAAAAGGGTTCGCCATCGGCTCGGCAGCCCTGACAGGCCTTGCCCTGCTGGCCTCCTATATAGAAGAGATACGGATCGGACTGGAACGGATAGGGACCGACCTGCTGGCACTTCCCGACGGTACCAGCGTTGAAATACAGAAGGCAAGCTTCACCGACTTCATGTATTACTATGACGTGACACTGATGAACCCGAAAGTACTTTCCGGCATGTTCATCGGCAGTATGATGGCTTTCCTGTTCTGCGGACTGACGATGAATGCCGTAGGACGGGCGGCAGCCCATATGGTAGAGGAAGTGCGCCGCCAGTTCCGTGAAATCAAAGGCATACTGGAAGGGAAAGCCGAACCCGACTATGCCCGCTGCGTACAGATCTCCACCATCGGAGCGCAGCATGAAATGATATTCCCCTCCGTCCTGGCCATCATCGCCCCTATCCTCACCGGACTCATATTCGGGGTTCCCGGAGTTATCGGACTGCTGGTAGGAGGCCTGTCGGCAGGTTTCGTACTGGCCGTCTTCATGGCCAACGCCGGCGGCGCCTGGGACAACGCGAAGAAATACGTGGAAGAAGGGAACTTCGGAGGAAAAGGCAGTGAAGTGCATAAAGCTACGGTAGTAGGCGATACGGTGGGCGACCCCTTCAAGGATACATCCGGACCGAGCCTGAACATCCTCATCAAGCTGATGAGCATGGTGGCCATTGTCATGGCCGGTCTTACCATATCGTTCAGCCTGTTCTGACCCCTTCCGGAACCATCCGAAAGGTACCCGGAAATTCTTCAAGGTCTTTTCTGGAAAGTTCAAGATCTTTTCCCGAAAAATTCAAGATCTTCTCATGAAAACGTCAAGGCTTTTGACTATGAACGCCAGGAACTTTACGGTAAAAGATCAAGTCATTTTTCAGAAATGGATCACAGTACGCTCCGTTCCTCTAAAGGAAATGTACGCCTGAAGGCCACCTGAAGCCGGATTGGGAATAAAAGTAGCCCAACATAGGGAGGAATTGCAAAATCTTTGTTATTTTTGTAGCGAAATTGAGTTAATGTATCAACAATGAACGTATTAGAACTAAGTGAACAAGAGATAATCAGACGCAACAGTCTGAATGAATTGAGAGCGATGGGCATCGATCCGTACCCTGCTGCCGAGTATGTAACCAATGCTTTTTCGACAGACATCAAAGCAGAATTCAAAGACGATGCAGAACCGCGTAAAGTATCCGTTGCGGGACGTATCATGTCACGTCGTGTAATGGGAAAAGCGTCTTTCATTGAATTACAGGACTCTAAAGGTCGTATTCAGGTATATATCACCCGTGACGATATCTGTCCGGGCGAAAACAAGGATCTATATAATGTAGTATTCAAACGCCTGCTTGACCTGGGTGACTTTATCGGTATCGAGGGTTTCGTGTTCCGTACACAGACCGGGGAAGTCTCCATCCACGCCCAGAAGCTGACGGTACTTTCCAAATCCCTCAAACCGCTTCCGATTGTAAAATACAAAGACGGAGTGGCATACGATAAATTCGAAGACCCGGAACTCCGTTACCGCCAGCGCTATGTAGACCTGATAGTAAACGACGGTGTAAAAGATATCTTCCTGCAACGTGCAACAGTTATCCGTACCATCCGCCACATTCTGGATGAAGCCGGATATACTGAAGTAGAAACTCCGACACTACAGAACATTGCAGGCGGCGCCAGCGCCAAGCCATTCATTACCCATTTCAATGCCCTCGACACCGATATGTATATGCGTATCGCTACCGAGCTGTATCTGAAACGACTCATCGTAGGCGGATTTGAGGGTGTATACGAAATAGGCAAGAACTTCCGTAACGAAGGTATGGACCGCAGCCACAATCCGGAATTCACTTGTATGGAGCTGTACGTTCAATATAAGGACTACAACTGGATGATGTCGTTTACAGAAAAGCTGCTTGAGACTGTCTGCATTGCTGTAAACGGTAAACCGGAACGCGAAATCGACGGAAAAATCATCAGCTTCAAGGCTCCTTACCGTCGTCTTCCGATCCTGGACGCCATCAAGGAAAAAACCGGTTACGACCTGAACGGTATGGACGAAGCTCAAATCCGTGAAGTCTGCCAGAAACTGAATATGGAAATTGACGACACCATGGGCAAGGGCAAACTGATCGACGAAATCTTCGGTGAATTCTGCGAAGGTAACTTCATCCAACCGACCTTCATCACCGATTATCCGGTAGAAATGTCACCGCTGACCAAGATGCACCGCTCTAAACCGGGACTGACCGAACGTTTCGAGCTGATGGTAAACGGAAAAGAACTGGCTAACGCTTATTCAGAACTGAACGATCCGATCGATCAGGAAGAACGCTTCAAGGAACAAATGCGTCTGGCTGATAAGGGAGACGATGAAGCGATGATTATCGATCAGGACTTCCTGCGTGCCCTGCAGTACGGTATGCCTCCTACCAGCGGTATCGGTATCGGTATCGACCGTCTGGTCATGCTGATGACGGGCAAGACCTACATCCAGGAAGTATTGTTTTTCCCGCAGATGCGTCCGGAAAAAGTTGCCCCGAAAGATGCTCCGGCCAAATTCATGGAGCTGGGTGTACCCGAAGCATGGGTACCTGTCCTCCAGAAAGCAGGATATAACCTTGTAACAGATATGAAGGAAGTGAATCCTCAGAAACTTCACCAGGATATCTGTGGCATTAACAAGAAGTACAAATTGGAGCTGGCCAACCCGACGGTAGATGAGGTTGCGGGCTGGATTTCGAAGATTTAATCAATTAAAAATTGGAACCAAATATTAAAGACTCCTTCCTCCTCAAGGTTGAAGGAGCTTTTAATTTTTCTCTTTTAATTTTTAATTACAGAATAGAAGAATGAAATTACCCGGGAAAATAGCTATTATGGGTGGAGGTAGCTGGGCAACGGCAATCGCCAAGATTATTCTGGCCCAGACAGACTCGATAAACTGGTATATGCGCCGAGACGACCGCATTGAAGAATTCAAGCGGCTTGGACATAATCCGGCTTACCTGACCAGTGTGCGCTTTGATCTGAAATGCATCAACTTCTCATCGGATATCAACAAGGTAGTAAAAGAATCGGACACTCTGATTTTCGTTACCCCCTCTCCTTATCTGAAAATCCACCTCAAAAAGCTAAAGACAAAAATCAAGGATAAATTCATCATAACAGCTATCAAGGGAATCGTTCCCGATGACAACTTGATCATATCCGACTATTTCCATCAGATGTACGACGTGCCGGAAGAGAACATTGCCGTACTGGCAGGTCCTTGTCACGCCGAAGAAGTAGCCTTGGAACGTCTCTCCTATCTCACCATCGGGTGTAAAGATATCGAAAAGGCCAAGATGTTTGCACGGCAGTTGTCCGGACACTACATCAAGACTTCCGTCAATACAGACATTGCAGGCATTGAATACGCTTCCGTACTGAAAAATGTCTATGCCATTGCGGCAGGTATCTGCAGCGGACTGAAATACGGCGACAATTTCCAGGCGGTGCTGGTATCGAATGCCCTGCAGGAAATGAACCGTTTCCTGGACACGGTCGATCCGATAGACCGCTGTACCAACGACTCGGCCTACCTGGGAGACCTGCTGGTTACCTGTTACTCCAACTTCAGCCGTAACCGTGTTTTCGGAACCATGATAGGCAAGGGATACTCGGTTAAAAGTGCACAGATTGAGATGGAAATGATAGCAGAAGGATATTACGGAACCAAATGTATCAAGGAACTGAACAAACACCTGCACGTAAACATGCCGATTGTAGATGCCGTATATAATATTCTTTATGAACGGATTTCACCCATGATTGAAATCAAACTGCTGACAGACTCATTCAGATAAATACAATACCGTTATGGAAAATATCAAACTAAACATTGAAAAGACACTGGATTTCATATCCAAAGACAAACTTGCTTCTTACGAAAGCGATGTCAAAGCATGTATGGAAACACTTGAAAAGGGTACAGGTTTAGGAAATGATTTTCTAGGCTGGCTGCACTTGCCGTCTTCCATTACAAAGGAACATCTTGATGACCTCAAGGCTACCGCCCAGATTCTCCGTGAAAACTGTGAAGTGGTAGTTGTTGCAGGTATAGGCGGCAGCTACTTGGGAGCACGCGCCGTAATCGAAGCCATGTCCGACAGCTTTGCATGGCTGCAGGAGAAGAAGGCAGGACAACCCACCATTATCTTTGCCGGGCACAACATCGGTGAAGACTATCTTTATGAACTGACCTCCTACCTGAAAAACAAGAAATTCGGTGTCATCAACATATCCAAATCAGGCACTACAACCGAAACTGCCCTGGCATTCCGACTGCTGAAAAAACAATGTGAAGACCAGCGCGGCAAGGAAATGGCCCGCAAGGTAATTGTGGCTGTCACTGATGCCAAGAAAGGTGCGGCGCGCGTTACAGCCGACAAGGAGGGATACAAGTCTTTCATCATTCCCGACAATGTAGGCGGACGCTTCTCTGTACTTACTCCGGTAGGTTTGCTGCCGATTGCCGTGGCAGGTATCGACATAGACCAGCTTGTGGCCGGTGCCGTTGAAATGGAAAAGGTGTGTGCCAATGAAAACATGTCCGAAAATCCTTCGGCCCTGTATGCAGCCACCCGAAATGAACTCTACCGCAGCGGGAAAAAAATTGAAATTCTGGTAAACTTCCAGCCTAAACTCCACTATTTCATGGAATGGTGGAAACAGCTGTATGGAGAATCGGAAGGAAAAGACAACAAAGGTATCTATCCCAGCTCTGTAGACTTTTCAACCGACTTACACTCCATGGGACAATGGATCCAGCAGGGAGAACGTACCATCTTTGAAACCGTGGTTTCCATCGCTACCCCCAACCATGAACTGCACGTTCCCAGTGACGAAGAAAATCTGGACGGCCTGAACTTCCTGGCAGGAAAACGGGTAGACGAAGTCAACAAGATGGCCGAACTGGGAACCCAGTTGGCCCATGTAGACGGAGGAGTTCCGAACCTGCACATCAGTGTTCCGAAACTGAATGAATACTACCTGGGACAACTGATCTATTTCTTTGAAAAGGCCTGCGGAATCAGCGGCTATCTGCTTGGAGTGAATCCGTTCAACCAACCGGGAGTAGAGGCATATAAAAAGAACATGTTTGCCTTGCTGGACAAACCGGGATATGAAGAGGAATCCAAAGCTATCCGGGCACGTCTGAACAAATAAAGCCCTAAAATACAGGAAACAAAGGGAGCAGCGGAAACACCGTTAGCTTCCTTTGTTCTTTTTTATTCCGCACCACATTGATCAATATTATAAACCTAACATACATTATGCCAGAACAAGCGGTAAACGATTACTTACAAAAACATCACTTTGAAAAGATCGACCTGAAAGCCGTCCTATTCGACATGGACGGCGTGTTGTTTGATTCGATGAAAAACCATGCCACTGCATGGCATGAAACGATGAAACAATATGGCATGCACCTCAGCCGTGAAGAAGCCTATATGCACGAAGGACGGACCGGAGCATCGACAATCAACATTGTCAGTACCCGGGAACGCCACCGTGAAGCGACCCAGGAAGAGATAGAAAAGATCTATAAGACCAAAAGCCAGATATTCAACTCCCTGCCAGAAGCCGAACGGATGCCCGGAGCCTATGAACTGCTGCAGAAGATAAAGGCATGCGGACTGATTACCATGGTGGTGACAGGGTCTGGACAAAAATCATTGCTGGACAGATTGAACCGGAATTTCCCCGGCATATTCAAGGCCGAACTCATGGTCACGGCTTTCGACGTGAAATACGGGAAACCTAACCCGGAACCTTACCTGATGGCACTGAAGAAAGCAGGGATAAAAGCCAACGAAGCCATCGTAGTAGAAAACGCCCCGTTAGGCGTACGTGCCGGCGTAGCGGCAGGAATATTTACCGTCGCAGTCAATACCGGACCGCTTCCCGACAAGGTCCTGCTGGACGAAGGAGCCGACAAACTTTTCCATTCTATGCCGGAATTCAACGATAATTGGGAAATATTTTACCAAGGAATCAAATAAAACCGTATATTTGTGCACAATAGCATTTACAATGCTTATACTAACCCTAACAAATTCAAATTGGATAGACGAAAAGACTGCCTCGTGATGAAGCGGTCTTTTTATTTTTTACATCTTCTGAATCAAAGGATGCATCACATCCCCTGTGACACATCCTTTTCCTAGTAAACCTTAATCATGTATTATGTAGTGAACAGTATATCATACATTCCAGACAGACCGGTTACGAACCATCACAACCGTCTCACTTCTCTAAGTATACACAAAGATACATAACCTCACTGAAAGGACATTGCGCCGCTGTAACACAGTGTTTGACGGTTATTACAACCACCAATAAACATGTTACATAAAATGCTGCAGAACGTACATCCGCATCGGCAGATAACTGCAGGACGGTAACTGGCCTTCGTCATTCAACAAACAAAACATTTCATGCCATCACCTCTGACGGTTAAGCTCCTCCCTTGACGGACTCCGATATAATCCAACATTCAATTTTACACTTTTACACTCTTCCAAAGTATGAACAGGAGGATCCAAATAATCTGGAAATGCCATCCGGCTAAAAGTCTGAAAATACAATAAACATCCGTCTTTCCACCATTCAGCATCACGTACTTGTGTCATTAGCCGAACTTGTACATCTTTAAAAATATCCAAATCGATCTCTCCTTGCAGACTGTTCCATTGACGTTGTATATCTCGCACCTCGTCAAGTCCATGCTGATATCGAAAACAAAGTTCATCCCATAAAATACGTCCACTCTGACAAGGATAATCCCAAGGAACATGATGAAACCATAACAAATATTTATCCGGACAAGTACTTACATTTTCAACCATATGATAAAACTCATCCCTATATTGAGCTGTATTACCACTTCCTGTAGCAACAGTACGGTCAAACCCAATACCTAAAGAATCAGCTTTATTATAAAAGACAGGCAGCCAATCACGACGTACACCTGGAAAATTCTGCCAAGGTCCCGGTGCATAATGTGAATCACCAAACTGATGATGCAGACCTAGAGGCATTTCATAATCGACAACAGCTTCACGGCTCCTCATCAACATATCCACAACAGTAGCAGTAATCTTTGAATCTTGAGGCGAAAGAAAAGTCTGTACGGCCCACTCTTCCGCTATACTCTTGGCATCCAAATGTGGATTCCATGCCATACGTCCATAAGCATACCAATTTGCTTGAGCCAAAGGATGGCCACACCAACTGGCATCCGTTCCAATATTAGCTACTCCAGAAATAGCATTATAATGGGCCTGCTGCTGATATGCAGTATAATTGGCATAACGATCTACATCTTCAAAGAACTCCTGCCACATTGTGCCCAAATAAGCCAAATGATTGGATTGACCTAAATATTCCTGTGTCACTTGAAATTCCACCATATTAGATGTCTTCTGTAATGTTCCAAAAAGAGGGTTAAATGGTTCCCGAGGCTGAAAATCAATAGGACCGTTCTTAATCTGGATAATTACATTATCAAGAAATAACCCATCTAAATCTTTAAATTCCAGACATGCCTGCTTGGCACGATCCGGATCGGTTGGGCTATAAACAAAAGCACGCCACATCACAATTCCACCATAGGGACGTAATGCTTTCGCTAACATATTTGCCCCATCAGCATGAGTCCGACCAAAATCCATAGGTCCAGGTTGACCTTCACTATTCGCTTTTACCAAAAATCCTCCGAAGTCCGGTATCAGGTTATAAATCTCCTTAACTTTCTGTTTCCACCATCTTTGGACTTCCTTGTTCATAGGATCCGAAGTTTTAAGTCCATCCAGAACTGCTGGACTCGAAAAATTTACTGATAAATACACTTTAATACCATAAGGACGTAAAACATCTGCATATTGACGGACCCAATCAAGTACTTCATGTGTAAGCATCCGTGGTGAAGCATTAACATTATTAAGTACTGCCCCATTAATCCCCAATGATGCATTAGCACGCATATACATCGTATTGTGCAATGGATTATTGACAATTCCAGCAACATCATTAACCCCCTCCTCATTCATTTTCCAAAAGATACTACTTCCAGCATATCCTCGTTCACTATTTCCATCAAGATTATCCCAATGATCAAGTACACGAATATCATGAAAAGGAGTTTCAGTTACTGAATATGACCTTTCCCCGTTTACAGCATCAACAATAGAACCTATTCCCTGTAGTCTCAACAAATGATATACTCCATAAAGTAAACCAATATCCGAAGGTGAAATCACAGTCGTTGAACCATTATGTATGTTAATTGTAAAAGCATCAGCCTTCATTCCTTTACGTTTGCTCATTTTCAAAATCACAGGACCTCCATGCCATCCTTGAGTCAGTTCATTAACTGCGATATCCGTTGTTAAAGATGATTTTGTCTCCAACGTAATTTGAGCTTTTTGACTTGAAGTTTGTCTAAGCCACAAACGAGAACCATCATCCGCATTCGTCCTTAATGGTGAAATCAAGAAAAAGACTACGGCTCCCACGAACAGACAATACCTAATATTATTCATTATACTCATAAAACATAAATTAAAAAGTTAAAACCGCTGATAATCAAAAAAAATCAAAATCAGCATATCCTTCTGTAAACAGAACGCCCTGTACAAAAAGGCCCAAATGAACCCCTGTAAATCCACCGATTGTTTCCGTACTCAGATACCGATATTCCATGGAAGCCAACAATTTGAACGAACGGTTATCCTCGGAATACCACAAATGATAAAAATCTTTATCCGATGTTATCCGCAAATACACAATGCGACTGTCAAGCTTCGCTTCATATGCAATGTGCTTCATTTGCCCTATATGTATCACAGCCTGTACATACCTGCTTCCATTACGACAAGTGACCTGAACTTCATAATGGTTCAAACGGGCTGCATAAGCTATAATTCCAGCCTCATCCCCTTCTTTCAATCCGTTTACATCCAGACAGGTTGTCGCCTGGAAATTGAGTTCCGTCTGCCTTCTTCCGATAAAAGTAGGTGACCCTAAACTATCGATTGACACACCAGAAGCGTAAGCATTCGAAGAAATGCACCTTTTACATTTTGAGGTTTGGTTGTAGCTTTGCGGCAGTGAATACAATCAAACCTCAATTATTATGAACAGACAAGAATTTGAAGAATTAGAATTGCAGGTGCAACAAAGCGAGCTGCCGTTGAAGTCGTACCTTCAACAGATAGGTGTAAGTTATTCAACCTATCACTACTGGCGTAGAAAATGTTCCGTTGACAGGAGCAGTATCAAACACGAGTTGGCTCCTATCAGTTTTAAACAGGCATTTACGGAGTCTTCCCAAGAAGAACAATTGCCGCATGGTGTTGCGCTGCTGTTTCCCAATGGACTTCGTGCCCACTTCGGGAGCGGTTCTGAAGATTTGCTGAAGGAAATATTTACCCAAAGTCTTCGAAACGGTCATGTTTAACCTGAACGACACGATGCGCTACTTCCTGTGTCCTGGCAGGACAGATATGCGCAAGGGTATCAGTTCGCTATGCGGAGTGGTACATGAGAAAATGAACAGTGAAGTGAGGAACGGTGATGTCTTCATCTTCATCGGTTCCAGCCGCAGGCTAATGAAACTCCTTCATGCCGAAGACGGAGGTATGGTAATGTATGTAAAACGTCTGGAGGCCGGTCGCTTCAAGTTGCCGGAGTATGATCCCAAATCAAACAGCTATCCCATGGAGTGGCGCGATCTGGTGATGATGGTTGAAGGAATACAGGAAAACCCGGAACAGAGGCTCCGGCGGTTAAGAGCCGAACGTAAGGAATACCATGTATAACATGTTTTTATGTGAGTAAACTTTGGATATTGTTGCATAATTCACTGTTAATTAGTATATTTACATCATTAAAAGAAGTATAGACAATGGAAGAAAAAGAAATTTTACTCAAGACGATAGAAGGGCTGAATGCCTCTATAGCCTCATTGTCTACTACTAATAAGAATCAATCCGAACAGATAAAAAATCTGCAGGAACGTATCAAGGAGTTGACGGCTCAGGTCGCATGGCTGAACCGTCAGCTCTTTGGTCGTAAATCGGAGAAACTTCGCGTATATGATCCTAATATGCCAGATCTCTTTGCCGACGAGTTTTCCGGACTCCGGCAGCAGGCGGAAGAAAAGCGGGACGAGGCTGTGGAAAAGATTGAGAAGGAATCGGTGGAAGACGTAAAACGAAATCGTCAGAACCGCAAAATGATAGAGGACTTGCCCGTATTGGAAACCGATACAATAGAACCGAAAGGCGTAGACTTGTCTTTATACCGTAGAATAGGCGAAGAGATAACAAAAGTCGTCAAACACAAGCCGGGAATGCTTTACGTCAAGGTGATCATCCGTCCCAAATATGCTCTCAAGGATAGTACCCTGCTTCCTCCGGCCGGACAGAAAGGCGTAGAGATAGCTCCCATGCCGCTGATGCCGGTCGACAAGTGCATTGCTGACACCAGCCTGCTTGCCGAGATACTGCTTCAGAAGTATGAATATCATGTCCCGTTCTACCGTCAGATACAGCAATACCGCCATCTTGGAATGAAAGGCCTTACCGAAAGTACACTGGACGGCTGGTTCAAGAAAACCGTGGAACTGCTTAAGCCTCTGTATGAAGAACTCAAATGGGAAGTCTTCTCCTGTGACTATGTACAGGCGGATGAAACTACAGTTCCGGTCATTAACAGAGAAAAACACAGAGCCGACAAGGAATATCTCTGGATGGTAAGATCAGTCATGGAGAAACTGGTCATCTTCCATTACGACGGGGGATCACGGGCCGGAGCGGTCATCGAATCCCTGGCAAATCACTATCACTTCAAGGGATATCTTCAATGTGACGGTTTTGCAGGTTATGAAACAGCCTTCAAGACCAACCCCGACGTGCGGCTACTCAACTGCCTGGTGCATATACGCCGTCATTTTGAGCAGGCTTTGGATGAAAACAGGGAGATGGCGCAACATGCACTGACTCAGATACAGCATATCTATAAAATAGAACGCCAGTGTGACGAAGCCGGCCTGTCATATGATGAGCGCAGACAGACGCGTCAGGAACTGTCCAGGCCAATCATGGAGGCAATGAAGGTATGGATGGAGACAGAAGGAATTAAATACAGTCCAAGTTCTTTGACAGGCAAGGCCATAACATATGCCTATACCAAATGGGATAATATTATGAGATGTCTGGACGATGGCCGCCTGTACTGGGACAACAATCTGGCGGAAAATGTCCAACGGCCCATCACTCTGAGCAGAAAAAATTTTCTCTTCTGTGGTAATCACGAAGCTGCGGTTAATATGTCTGTCATATGTTCTCTGCTGGCCACATGTAAGGCGCACGGGGTAAATCCCAGGGTATACCTGAACGATGTTATCGCACAAATGCCTTATCACAAAAAGGCAACCCAAGAAGAACTTTTGAATCTACTTCCACATAAATGGAAGTTGAAACATCCGGAATGTGTACTGACAAGGCAAAAGGAGGAATCTTGTAACTGATATAAATTGTAACATATGGGTTCAACAAAACAATAGCGGCTGATACTATTAGGTTCATAGTGACAGTCGCTATTGTTGTATATAAAGGTTTAATACCTGTAGTTGGCCGAATACTTACCCAGAAGCCCTCATACGCAAAAAACTTTTCCGCTCTTTCAATGAATAGTTGACCGTGTCCGGATTGCATATATAACTCCAGAACAACTGCATTTCAGGATTGTCAAAATGATCCAATGAGATTTCTTCGGGCATTGGCACCTGAGGCAAAGTCTTACAATCCATTTCCAATTGTATCGTTCCGTTTCCATTCACTACCGGCCATGCACCTTTATCCCATCGGACAGGAGCCAGAAAAGTTTCACGACCCATCACATGTTGCAAGTATCCGCTAGTGCGATACCCCAAACAGATCATCCACCATGATCCGTCCGTTCCTTCTACCAGATCTGCATGTCCCAGGCCCTGTATCGGACTGTTCTGCATCTCCTTGTTAAAATGTGAAAGAATAGGATTGGCAGGACAAGGTTCATAAGGCCCGTCCAGAAAACGGCTTCGCGCTATTGTTACATGATGACCATGCTCTGTACCTCCTTCTGCAATCATCAGATAATAGAATCCATCCTTTTTATATAAATGTGGACCTTCGGGATACCGACCTCCCAGCCCGGACCACAGCCGTTTAATCTCAGACAAGCTTTCCTGTCTTTACGTCTATTTCACAAATCTTGATGTATTCATCTTTCCACAGGAAATAATATTTTCCATCATCAAAAAAAAGTGTAGGGTCACAACTTCCTATGGCAAAATCGATGGTGATAGGATCAGACCATTCACCAGCAGGATCATCCGTATAGACATAAAAATGTCTGCGGGAAGGATAAATTGTAGTGATCATGTAAAACCGGCCTTCGTGATAACGGATCGTGGGAGCATAGATTCCACTATTTCCGTCAGTATTCTCCAGATTCACTTGCGACGGTCGGGTAAGACAGGCTCCGATCTGCTCCCAATGAATCAAATCCTTACTGTGATAGACCGGTACTCCAGGAAAAAACTGGAAAGTACTGTTCACCAGATAATAGTCGTCGCCGGCACGGCACACACTGGGATCGGCATGAAATCCCGGTAATACCGGATTACGAAAACCTTGAGCCGCAACCATGTGACAAAAACATAATGCACAAAAGAAAAAAATCAAGACCTGCTTTTTCATAGATTTAAACAATTATAGATTAACAACAAACAAAGGGGTACACGGACAACCGTGTATCCCTTATATCTATAGATAATAGAAATTATTCATAACCCGGATTTTGATATGCATCCTTTTCTGCTTCAGTCATAGTCATTGCATCTAACTGCCCTTGTGGAATTGGACGAAGATAATGATAATCCTCAATAGTACGAGTAATCACCTGCTTAGTATGATCGCCATAATTATTTCCACATATTTCATATTGACCAGCTTTTTCTTCCCACTTCTGTGTACGGACCAAATCCAGCCAACGGTACCCTTCGCCAAAATATTCACGAGCACGTTCATCCAATATATAATCAATCGTAATATTTTCAGGAGTTTGAGTAGTCAAATATGAGCTATAATCTTCATTAACTTCTTGATTTTCAGAATTACTGAATGACCAGTTTCCAGCACGATCCCTAATAACATTTATCAAATCTCTCGCAGTCATATAAGTAGGATTTGCCCCCTTAACAGCAGCTTCAGCAGCTATAAAATAAAACTCTGAAAATTTAGCAATATTATACGGTCTAGTATTTCCTGCATTAGGTTGTCCCACACCATCACCATTATCTGTACGGTAAGGACCCCATTTCCAAAATCCCGGGAATACACGTCGACTAATACCTTCGATACCAACTACAAAATAAGGAAGATTAGGTAATTCACCTACACCAATAGCATTATTTCGCTCTGCAACTGCATAATTTATAGAAGGATTGTCCTCAAATAAGAATTTCAAAATAGGCTCCCCTTCTCGAACCTCCATATTATTTGCACCATAAACATAACCATTAGGAACTTCAACTTTTTCCGTTGACCAATTAGTACGATAAGTTGTATTAAAAGTTCCATCATAACGTGAATCTTTATCTTTATCTGTAAACACATCACGAATAATATTGATAGTAGGACAAAGACGAGTCCATGGACGTCCATAACCCTGAACAGCTACACGACGAATCGGAGTAATCCTTGAACTTTCAACCCATTTTCCATTTTCTAACTCTGTAGCACATGCCAAAATCGTATAATTCCAATTCGGAAACCATCCACAGAAAAACTCAGGTGCACCACCTGTTCCAGAACCTGTTGTAGGAGCACCATTATAATAAGCATCATTTACTGTATGATCTGCATATAAAAGGATTTCTTTATTACGATCAAATTGTCCCGCATTTACCTCATAATAACTATCCATTAATCCATACGGACCAGGATTTTGGATTGCAGCAACAGCTATATCATAAGCCTGTTGAAAATACCATGCAGCATCATGACCATCAGGATCCATTCTCTGACACTCTGGATAAGTCGGAATATTATTAGGATTTTCCAGCCACCACCCATAAGTCAAGTAAGCTTTTGACAAAAACAAACGAGCCACATTTTTAGTTACTCCTCCTGTAATTCTAGGATATTCTGGCAATTTTTCAACAGCAGCAATTAAATCAGGGAATATTGCCTTTGTATATACTTCAGGAACCGTATTACGAGTTGAAACACGTACTGTTGAAATATTAAATTTCAATTCACCTGAACCTAAATCCAATGGTACCCCTCCAAACGTCTGAACCAACTGAAAATAATCAAACCCACGAAAGAAGCGAGCTTCAGCTAATAAAGCCTCATCCATTCCAGCTGCTGTTCCATTCTCAAGTACACCATTCACTGTATTAATATTTGAAAAAGCAGCCCCCCATAATACATCGGCACGACAGGAAGAAGGATTTAAATTACTAACATCCGACATATCCGCATCTTTAAAATTCCCATCAGCTTCTGCCGCATATGTCATTTCATCTGTACCTCCTTCGCAAGCCGCATAATAGTACTGCCCATAAATATAACGCAAATGTGCATACATGGAAGTTATTCCTCCTTCAATCCCTCTCTCAGTCTGAAAATAATCAGGAGTATAAAAGCTACGGGGTTGTTCATTTAAAATATCAGAACATGAAGAAACCATAAGCAAAGTTAATCCAATTGCACTTATAGTTTTTGTCTTCGTATTAAATAACCTAAGTTTCATAATAGTCTTCAATTTAATTAAAATGTAAGATTAATACCAAATAAGAAATTACGAGTCGCAGGAGAATTCGTACCAACAGTCAACAAACGCCTGATAGAAGCGA
This sequence comes from Bacteroides ilei, assembly GCF_900128495.1. Classification (GTDB taxonomy): domain Bacteria; phylum Bacteroidota; class Bacteroidia; order Bacteroidales; family Bacteroidaceae; genus Phocaeicola; species Phocaeicola ilei. The sequence goes on along the minus strand of NZ_LT635801.1, from coordinate 489,370 downwards.
CAGCTGCATTTTCATCACCATAAGAGTTTGTTTCGGGATCAAGACCTGTTTCTTTATGATAAGGAGAACATATAACAAACGGATTTTGTATAGTAACATACGCACGTAAATTATCAATTCCAAGATTTTTCACCCATTTTTGATTTTCAAACTGATAACCTAAAGTAATTGTACGGATTTTCCAATAAGAAGCATCAAAATAACCCAATGTAGAACCATATTTAGGATTGTCACCACTCTGTATACCACCTGGTTTAGGATATTTGGCATCAGTATTTTCTTCTGTCCAATAATCAACATCGACTTGTCCACGACGACCGGTCAACATATTTAAATAACCATTAGAAGCATGCAATGAACTAATCAATATCCCTCCATATTTGAATGCACCTATAACACTTAAATCAAAACCCTTATAAGAAACGTGAGTACTGAAACCACCTTGAAATTTCGGATCCATACTAAGGATCTGACGATCATCAGCTCCTATTGCACGAGTCGGTTTACCTGTTTCGTCATAATCACCTGTATATTTAACCTTAATCATACCAAAATTACCACCTGGTTCCAAAACTTGTAGATATTGAGCATCGGGATCTGTTTCATTCCACAAACCTATCTTTTCATAATCATAAATTACATCAATAGGATACCCCACAAACCAACGGTTACCCTCATCCCGTTTTTGCCCTGAAGCCAATGCCGTAATTTTATTTCGATTTGCAGAAATATTTACGCTTGCATCCCAAGTCCATCCATTAAGATTTTCCAAAATAGTTCCATTAATGGTAAATTCAACACCTTTATTCTGTGTTTTACCTACATTACCCATATAACTACCAACACCAGCAGTACTTGGCAAATTGACACTTAACAACAAATTATTAGTCTTTTGAATATAATATTCCAATGTACCAGATAAACGACCATTGAACAAACTAAAATCCAACCCCAAATTCCACGTAGAAGAATACTCCCAACCTAAATCAGCATTTGGTAATGAAGATACATAATATCCTGTAGCATAACCTGTTGGGCCAAAATTATATGGACGGGTACTCAACATACCTAAAGTAGAATATGGATCAACGGCCTGATTCGAAGTTTGTCCATAACCAACACGTAACTTTAACATATCCATCCATGTTACATTATCCATAAACGATTCCTGACGAATATTCCATCCTGCAGAAACCGCCGGATAAGTATGCCACTGATGGCCTTTTGCCAACCGTGAAGAAGCATCTGAACGCACAGTTGCACTAAACATATAGCGATTATCATAAGTATACATTGCACGAGCCATATATGATATTAGACCACTTTTCTGATAATTCCAATTATTAGGATCAACCGTAATAGTACTCTCTGCGCGACCTATATTATAATATTGGAAAAAATCAGCTGGAATATCCAACGCAGATACATGTGATTTAGTATAAACTGTTTCCTCTGCAGAAAACATACCAACCAAATTCAATTGATGTTTATCATTAAATATCCGATCATAAGTAATCAAATTTTCAACAGTCCAGTTTGTTGTTTCTTCATGTTGTAAAGATGCAGTAGATGGAGTATCAGCAGTACCACTATTCACTCCCTCTCCAGTGAATGCTCCATTCTTAGCAGAACGGTAATTCAATCCTAAATTCATACGATATTTCAATCCTTCAACCCATGGACATTTTACCTCCGCATAAAAACTATTATAGGTACCAAATCCTATTTTATCATTTACCCAACTATCACCTAAGTTTTCGACGACATCACGGGTCAACACATATTGTACATCATTAGGCATAGTGATAGTACGTTTCAAACTGCCATCTTCATTATATGGAGTAGCTAAAGGAGACATTGATAAAACTCCATACAATCCTACTTGAGTTCCACTTGTTACATTATAATTGGTATTAGTAGTCAATCCAAATTTCAAATATTTACCTATACTTTGTTCAAAACTACCACGCAAAGAATATCGTGTATATTGCTGAGTAGGTATTACTCCCTGGTCTTTATAATACCCTAGTCCAAACCCATAATTGCCACCTTTAGTTCCACCAGTAACACCAATATCATGACTAGTAACATACCCATTACGATACATCAAATCTTGCCAGTCAGTACTTACATCATTGGATTCTTCTAACGTATTTGTATAAATACCTGCATATTCACGCATAGCAGCAAATTTCTCACCATCCATCATCGGATATTTTGAAAAGACAGTTTTTAAACCGGCATAACCATTATAAGTAAATTTAGCAGAGGCTTCTTGTACACCCTTGTCTGTCGTTATTAAAATAACACCATTTGCTCCACGTGATCCATAAATAGCCGTAGATGAAGCATCTTTCAAAATATCCATACTCTTGATATCATTAGGATTAATATCAGAAATATTTCCCATAAAAGGGATACCATCCAGTACTATTAACGGATCATTAGATGCTGTCAATGAACGAGTTCCACGAATTCTAATCTGCATTGTTGCACCTGGCTGTGATGATGTTTGGGACAAGTCTACACCAGCCACTCGATTTTGTAAAGCATAAGTAATATTGTTTGCAGGGACTTCCCGTAATTGTTCCCCACCTACAGAAGCAATTGAACCTGTAACATCTGATTTTCTAGCTGTACCATAACCAATAACTACAACTTCATCTAAAACTTCCGTATCTTCTTTCAAAATTATATTAAAAGAAGTTTTTCCATTTACCGGAATTTCTTGTGTCTTAAATCCAACAAAAGAAACTATTAATGTGGACTTTGGATCTACTTGCAATTCAAAATTACCATCAAGATCGGTAATTGTACCATGAGTTGTACCCTTCTCGACTACACTTGCACCAATAACAGTTTCTCCTCTCGCATCCTTGACAATGCCTCGAATGACAACACTTTGAGAAAAAGCGTACAGAGGAATGAGACATAGCAACATGGCTATTCCCAAAAATCTAGAAAATGTGTTTTTCATACGCTTAAATTAATTAGCATTAATATTCATAGTATTTATCGTTATCGCTATAACGAATTGGTAACAATATATATAATTTATAAATAGAACAAATGCATTAACAAACATTATATCAATTAACAAAAATATTACATCTATACACTAAAAAACGTTCATCTATGTTCTATAATATAAAACGACCAATAGCCTATATACAATAACACTAAAAAACCTATAAAAGAAATCCCCACCAAAAAACTTGGCGGGGAACAGACATTAACAAGATTAAAAGTACGCCTATGGGGAGTCGAACCCCAATCGATGGAACCGGAATCCATTATTCTATCCATTGAACTATAAGCGCATCTGCATCTAAAATGCACGGCAAAAATACAATTATTATCTATTCCAACCTAATATTCGGCCTAAAATTTATTTTTTTTCATCACATTCCACAAGAGCCATTATATCAAAAAGAGAAGATATAGAGCAGATAAAATACAATATGCCAATATTTACACAAAAAAGATTGCACAATTACAAAATATAATTAACTTTGCCAACAATTAACCTAAAACAAAAAAAGATATTCAAAAAATGAGTTACCTGATAAAACCCGAAAACTACAAGCCTCTGCTTGACATGAAACAGACAGAGCTCGGAATCAAACAGATCAAGGATTTCTTCCAGCAGAACCTGTCGTCAGAACTTCGTCTGCGCCGTGTCACCGCCCCGCTTTTCGTCCTGAAAGGAATGGGTATCAATGACGACCTCAACGGAGTTGAACGCCCGGTATCATTTCCAATCAAGGATTTGGGAGAACAACAGGCTGAAGTTGTACATTCACTGGCCAAGTGGAAACGCGTCACGCTGGCCGACTATCATATCGAGCCGGGCTACGGCATCTATACAGACATGAATGCTATCCGCGCCGATGAAGAACTGGGAAACTTACATTCATTATATGTAGACCAGTGGGACTGGGAACGTGTCATTACTCCGGAACAACGCAATACCGAATTCCTGAAAAATATCGTGACACGCATCTATTCCGCCATGCGGCGTACCGAATACATGATTTGTGAAGTCTATCCACAGATAACTCCTTTCCTGGCACACGACATACATTTCATCCATTCGCAGGAACTGCTGGACATGTATCCCGACAAGACCCCCAAGGAACGTGAAAACCTGATTACTGAAAAATACGGATCTGTCTTCATTATCGGTATCGGAGGCAAACTGAGCGACGGGATTCCACACGACTTACGTGCCCCCGACTATGACGATTATACAACCATCGACCCCAAAACAGGTCTGCCCGGATTAAATGGCGACCTGCTGGTATGGAACAGCGTATTGGGACGTGCCTTGGAACTGTCGTCAATGGGTATCCGTGTCGATAAGAGTGCCTTGCTGAAACAATTGGAACTCTCCGGAAAGGAAGAACGCACCAAACTGTATTTCCACCGCCGCCTTCTGGAAGGTTCTCTACCGCTCAGCATCGGAGGAGGTATAGGACAGTCACGCCTGTGTATGCTCTACCTCAGAAAAGCCCATATCGGAGAAATCCAGGCCAGCATATGGCCGGAAGATATGCGCCGGGAATGTGCCCGGCTGGGAATGCAACTGATTTGATTCCGATTACATAAAAAGACTGGAAAGTGTGCCCTACCCGGCACACTTTCTTTTTCCAACTTCCCCTTTCATCATTTTTCCATAAAATTCATTAACTTTACTTCCCGAAAAAATAAAGGACTTATGGACGTACAGATAGAAGAATCTTGGAAAAAAGTATTGGCCCCCGAATTCGAAAAGGATTATTTCATCCGACTGACGGATTTTGTGAGAAACGAATATAGAACAACAACCGTCTATCCTCCGGGTAAATTGATATTCAATGCTTTCAATCTATGCCCTTTCGACAAGGTCAAGGCTGTCATTATAGGACAGGATCCCTATCATGGCCCGGGTCAAGCTCATGGCCTCTGCTTCTCGGTAAATGACGGCGTAGCATTTCCACCTTCACTACAGAACATCTTCAAGGAAATCCATGATGATTTGGGTAGCCCGATTCCGACTACCGGAAACCTGACGCGATGGGCCGTCCAGGGCGTACTCATGCTCAATGCGACACTGACCGTACGGGCCCATCAGGCGGGTTCTCACCAACGGCACGGATGGGAAGAATTCACGGATGCGGCCATACGGGCCTTAGCCGAAAAACGGGAACATCTGGTCTTCATCTTATGGGGATCATATGCACAGAAAAAGGGTGCCTTCATCGACCGGAACAAACATCTTGTACTCACGTCTGTACATCCGTCACCCCTGTCGGCCTATAACGGTTTCTTCGGAAACAGGCACTTCAGCCGTTGCAACGAATACCTGATCCAGCACGGGAAAACTCCCATCAACTGGTAAAACCAGGAAGAAAACCGGAATCAGTACCAGGTAACCGCACTACCCGTATTGCTCCGCTGGTCCCATTTCAACGCATCGGTCAACATAGACGAATTGGCACGGATAGAGAAGTTGTAGGAAGTGAACGGTCCGAACACCAGTCCGCACGACATGTTGAAGCAATGCAGGTCGCGTGAAATGTTGACCGTAGTCATTGACAGTTCCTTCGAAGTAAAGTCATAACCGCTCGAATAGTTTATATTCCACCGGCTTCCAATCTTCATGTTCCCCGAAATATTCAAAGAATGGGTCAACGAATACGGATAACGCATAGTCTTGATATTGATCTCTTTCGAACGGTCTTCACGGATGCTGTAACTGTAACTCAAGCTCACGCTCCAAGGCAGTTTGAAAGCCAGATAACCGTCCGGATCAATTGACGCCGACTCCGTTTTCCGGGTAGTGGAACTGTTGCTGTTGTTGTTATTGCCGTTCGTTTCCTCTTCATTTTCATCCCCGTCTTCACTGCCCTCCTTACCATCCTTATCCTTGTCTTTTCCGGAAGAATCATCCTTCTTACCGAACAGTTTCTTGAAAGTATCATTATTCAAGGTATACGAGAAAGAACCGCTATATCCTTCAAAACGTCCGAAACGCCCGTACGACCATTCTGTACGGTCACTGGTCACCACATTACCGTTTTCATCAAACTTATAGGCATAAGTGGCAAAACGTGCATTCATATTAAAGGTATAGCTTTTGGTCAGTTTCATACGGAGGTTCAAACTCAAATCACTCCATTTTTTCTGGGCGATATCATACGAAAGCTGCGCTCCCAAATCATCGATAAGACTGATCTTCTTGTAACCGGTGGAATCCTTGTCGGAAGCCATCTTCATTTCCAGGTTATTCTTCAGATTAAAACTGACATTCTGGGAAACACCCTTACCCGGATAACTGTAAGGAGAACCTTCGTAAGGAGAATATTCTACCATACGGACTTCACCGTTTTCGTCTGTATAGGTATAAGTATCATAATATCCGAAACGCGCCTTTCCAAAGTCTGGAGTATAAGTATAGCTCACAGAAGGAGTGACCACGTGACGGATGGTAATATCCTTCTTCTTCCAGAATAACGGTTTGTACATACCATACAGTTTGGTATTCATAGACAGTGCCATGTTATAGTCGTACACACGGTTGAATCCGTTGACCGTATCCTTTACCGCCTCACCCAAACGTTCGTCATAATGCTGCATCACCTTCCGGGTATACCACCGTTCAGTATAGTTGAATGAAGGAGTAATATTGATATATTTGAACAGGGTAAAGTTTGCCTCCACCGGAATATAATGCTTCATACCCGTCTGCCATTTAGAAAACGGAGTCTTGAACAGCAAGTTATCCGTAGTATTGACACTGTTTGTCAATGATCCGGTATACTGCACAGAAATCTTCTCATACCAACGTTCATCACCGACAGCCTTCTTGCGCTTGAAAGGATAGAAACGGTTCAAAGCAATGTTCAAGTCGGGCAAAGTCATGTTCAATGACGAATCCTGAGTATTTTGGGTAATATTGAACGTACTGGAAATATTCAGACCGATACTCGGGAAATTACGGGAATAGCTGATACTTGAAGCCTTCGTATTGTTGCTGTATGACGAAGGATCGTACAAGGTACTCAAACTGGAACGGTCGTAACTGCTGGTAGCAAAGTTCACGCTGGCAGAAAACGTACTGTTCGGGTTGGCCTTGGCATCCTGACGATGACTCCACTGGATACGGAAATCTTTAGACACCGTATAGTCGGGCATGTTCTTCTCACCCGTCTTGGTAACCAGGTAGCTGGCATTGAAACTGCCGCTGAACTTATACCGCTTGTTATAGGTAGACGCAGCCGACAATCCCCACGAACCTTTGGTATAGATTTCACCCAACAGCTTCAGGTCCATCTGGTCACTGATAGCAAAATAATAACCTCCGTCGCGCAGATAGAACCCCCGGTTCATTTCATCACCGTAGGTAGGCATGATAAAACCCGAAGAATAACTGCTGTTAAAGGGGAAAAAACCAAACGGAACAGCAATTGGCAGAGGGACATCCTCCACCACCAGCTGGGCAGGACCGAAAACCACATCTTTCTTCGGACGTACCTTTGCCATTGAAAGCTTCAGATAGAAGTGCGGATGTTCATGGTTGTCGCACGTGGTGTATCTACCATGCCGCATATAGATTTCATTGTCGGGACCTTTCTTGGCCTCCGAACTGGTCACGTAACCTTCACCCTGCTGGGTAGTAATGGTATTGATGAATCCCTTCTTCGTCTTGAAGTTATAGCGCATGATCTTGGATTCATATGGCGTATCCCCATCTTTAAAGACAGGAGTACCCTGATCGACTCCTGTAGAGTCGGGAACGCCACGGGCATAGACCGTACTGCTGTCCATATTCATGGAAATAAGCTGGGAAGTCAGTTCGATATTCTGGTAATTGACCTTGCCGTTTCCATACAAATGAGCGAAACCGCCTTTCAGGAATACGATTGAATCGGAAGCCTCGTATACCACCGGAGCGTCCAAAGGCTCCTTCTTGGCTGTATCGGCAGCAACGGTATCAATCGGATTTCCCAAAGAATCTACCCTCACCGAGTCGCCAACGGACAATCCTATTGCCAGTGAATCCACAGCGACCACCGTAGAATCCCGTCTTTCCCTCTTTCCTTTCACCCGCTGTGCTTCAGCATAAAAGGAACAGAAAAATCCCGACAAAATGAGAAATAGGAATAAATATGTTGTTCTTTTAAACGATGTCATTCATTCATCTTTTACGCAATGAGTGCAAAAGTACATAATCTCAAGCAAATAAACACGGATGGCAACCCATTTTAATGTATTTTTAAAACTATAAAAAAAGTTCACACCAGTGATCGAAGCGGAGACCTCCGTCCTCTCCAAACCTGGCAACACTTTTGCGGGCCTTTTCTATACTCTTTTCCTTATCCAGTTTAGTCTTTGAAAAGAACTTGTCGGAAAAACAGATGAGCTGTTCTTCCAGACTTACAGGAACCATCTCCCTATGAGGTATAGGAAGCTGCTGTTCCTCAATGTTCCGTAATGTAATTCCCGCACCGGTGTGTCTTTCACAGACCAGAGCATGGCGCGGATACCCCTCCTTGCGTAAAAGTTCGGCTCCCAGATAACCGTGACAGATATAAGGATACTTGCCGAAGCACTGTATGCCTTCGGCATCGGTCATGAATATGCCGATATCATGCAGCATGGCAGCCTCTTCGACAAACTGGACGTCGAAATCCAGTTCCGGATGCTTCGCGGCCATAGCCAATGCCTTGTCGGCTACAGAACGGCTATGCACCAGCAAAATGTGCTTCAATTCATTTTCTTCAGGATAATATTTATCTATTAATGCCAGAGGATTCATACTTTGGTTTTTAATTCGCTATATTTGTGGGTACAAAACTACAAAAAATTATGGGCCGTTACATCAGATATGTCATTTTATTCTCATGTTGTATTTTCATTTACGGTTCTACACACGCGGCTTCAGTACGTTGCGGTGCCGAACAGACAGACAAATATCTTCCGCTGTTGTCGGGCAAACGGGTGGCACTGGTAGTCAACCACACCTCCCTGATAGGCAACACACCGCTACCCGATTCACTTTTTTCACTGGGAGTCAGACTTACGGGAATCTTCGTCCCTGAACATGGATTCAGGGGAACGGCCGATGCCGGAGAAACGGTCAGAGACGGAAAGGATGTACGTACAGGACTACCCATCTATTCCCTTTACGGACAGACCAAGAAACCACAAGACAAACAGTTGGAAAATACAGACATAGTAGTATTCGACATGCAGGATGTAGGAGCACGTTTCTACACGTATATCAGCACCCTATACTATGTAATCCAGGCCTGTGCCGAAAACGGCAAGCCGCTGATAGTCCTGGACCGTCCGAACCCATGTGACACCATAGACGGTCCGGTTCTGCAACACCGGTACCGGAGTTTCGTGGGTATGTTTCCCATCCCTGTTCTACACGGATGCACCATCGGAGAAATGGCACGGATGATAAACGGAGAGAAATGGACCGGTAAACACCATCATTGCCAGCTTACCGTCATTCCAGTGGAAGGCTGGAAGCACGGCCAGCCCTATTCACTACCCGTCAAGCCTTCGCCGAATCTGCCCAATGACACGTCGATAGCCCTCTATCCGTCTCTCTGCCCCTTCGAAGGGACAGCCATCAGCGTAGGAAGAGGTACCACCACCCCCTTCCAGGTAATCGGCAGCCCCGATATACACATTTTCAATTTCCGGTTCATGCCCCAATCCCTGCCGGGATTCGACAAGAACCCGCTATACAAAGGCAAATATTGCTACGGACTGAACCTGCAAGGACACAATCCTGCCGATAAAGGATTCACCCTGAAATACATCATCCAATTCTACGACCTGTACAAATCGACCATGCAAGACGCCGAAAAGAAATTCTTCACCCGCCCGCAATGGTTCGACCTGCTGATGGGCACTGCACACGTACGCCATGCCATCATACGCGGAAAGAGCGAAGAAGAGATACGGAAAGGATGGCAAGAGGAACTGGAAAAATACCGGCAGACAAGAAACCGGTATCTGCTCTATCCTGACTACAACGAATGACGCCAACATACCTGTCTTAATAAAAAAAATGGTGGCGGAACCGAACCTGGAAAAGATTCTGTTCCGCCACCATTCTATTCTATCCGTATATCAGACCACCGTTATTATTTTCCGGCTTTCTTCATCTTCTGCATCATTCCGGCCATCTTGCTTCCGGTAACCATCTTCATCATCTTACGTGTCTGGTCGAACTGCTTCAGCAGACGGTTCACCTCCTGAATACTGGTTCCGCTACCCTTGGCAATACGTGTACGACGAGTTCCGTTCAATATTTCAGGATGAGTACGTTCTTCCGGGGTCATAGAATAGATAATAGCCTCGATGCTCTTGAATGCATTGTCATCGATATCGATATCCTTGATAGCCTTCCCTACGCCCGGAATCATGGAAGCCAGTTCCTTCAGGTTACCCATCTTCTTGATCTGATGGATCTGAGTAAGGAAATCATTGAAGTCGAACTGGTTCTTCTGGATCTTTTTCTGCAAACGTTTTGCCTCTTCCTCATCATACTGTTCCTGGGCACGTTCAACCAGTGAAACGATATCACCCATACCCAAGATACGGTCGGCCATACGTGCCGGATGGAACTGGTCGATGGCATCCAACTTTTCGCCTGTACCTACAAACTTGATAGGCTTGTTCACTACGGTACGGATAGACAAGGCCGCACCACCACGGGTATCACCGTCGAGCTTGGTCAATACAACACCGTTGAAATCGAGCCGTTCATTGAACTCACGGGCGGTGTTCACAGCATCCTGACCGGTCATGGCATCGACTACAAACAAGGTTTCATCCGGATTGATAGCTTTCTTGATGGCCTCAATCTCGTTCATCATCTGTTCGTCGACTGCCAGACGACCTGCCGTATCGACGATAACCAGATCGTACCCTTTGGCCTTGGCTTCCTGAATGGCATCCAAGGCAATCTTCACCGGATCCTTACTGTCCGGTTCACTGTATACAGGAACTTCAATCTGCTGTCCCAGCACCTTCAACTGTTCGATAGCCGCAGGACGGTATACGTCACAGGCAACCAGCAACGGCTTACGGTTCTTCTTGCTCTTCAGCATGCGGGCAAGCTTACCTGAGAAAGTAGTCTTACCGGATCCCTGCAGACCTGACATCAAGATAACGGCAGGACGGTTCTTCAACTCAATCTCGGCCGTTTCACCTCCCATCAGCTGGGTCAGCTCGTCATGCACAATCTTAACCATCAACTGGCTAGGCTTGACAGCCGTAAGCACATTCTGCCCCAGCGCCTTCTCCTTCACCGTATCGGTGAAATTCTTAGCTACCTTATAGTTGACATCTGCGTCCAGCAATGCACGACGCACGTCTTTCAGTGTTTCGGCCACATTGATCTCGGTGATTTTACCTTCACCCTTCAAGATCTTAAAAGACCGTTCAAGTCTTTCACTTAAATTATCGAACATAAATTTATCTTGTTTTTCTTAATTACTTATTTTACAACGGAGTGCAAAATTACAAAAAAATCGCTAGCATCAAATCTTTTTGTTCTGCCATTTCACTTTTTTCAGATAAATAAGGCTACATGACAGCATCAGGACATAATAAACAATCTCTGTTGTAAAGCAAATCTCTACAGGCGCCTTTACAACCATGCCTATCACAATAATATAAAGGGCGTAAAATACCTGAACAAAGATTTCGAGAGCCAAAGCGGCCTGTGTGTTTCCTGTTCCCGAAATCCCGTTGAAATAAATGTTGGCAAAGGCCGATACCAACATCGCCGCACAAATTACATACAGTGACATACGGGATTCATACAGCAGAGCCGATTCATTGGTATAGACCGAAAGCAGGGCATCAGGAAACAGGACGCACAAGCCCAACGCCACTATCATAATGAAGAACGACATGCGGGCTATCTTGTTCAACAGGACCATCACACCAGAAACGCCTCCCGATCCGATCAGGTTGCTGACCAGCGAATTGGCTGTAGTCGACAAAGCCTGTACCGGAATAAGCAATACCACGTACACACTGCGCACAATGTTTGCAATAGCCAGCTGACGTTGCCCGAGACGTTCCAATGCCATGAAGAAAACAAACCAGATGGCCATTGCCAGAAAATACTGCAACATGGTAAAACAGGAAATACGCAGAATACGGGCCACCATATTCCAGTCGAACCCGCCTATATGCTTCAAACCGTACTTTTTCAGATCAATCCATCCATATGTATAGATAAGATAGAACAACAGACATGCACCCTCGGCTATGACAGAAGCAAGGGCAGCTCCTTTCACCCCCATTTCCGGTAACCCGAAATGACCGAATATCAAAGCATAGTCCAGAAAAACGTTTACAGCCGCCATAACCACTGCACTCCAGGTCAGTACCCTGGTCCGGGTAATTCCTATATAGAATGCACGGAACATCACATTCAGAAACGAGAAGACAAATCCCCACATCCTCCAGGTAAAGAATTCCAATGTTGCCCCGTATATGGCATCGGACGAAATAAGCAGGCGGATCAGCGGCCCGGCACAGAACGACATGATCAGCAACAGAACTGCAGCCATTCCCAGACTGAACGCTGCCCCCTGCCACATGACCGGTCCGATGGCACGGAAGTTCCCCTCCCCGTTACGGCGGGCTATCAGAATCTGTGAACCTACACTGAAACCGAAAGCAACCGTATAGAAACAAATATAGAGCAACCCTCCCATGGCTGAAGCTCCTAATGCCACTTCCCCCACATGACCCAGAAAAGCCGTATCGGTGACATTGATTACATTTTGTGCAAGAAGGCCCAGGAAAATCGGATAGGTGACACTCCAAATCTCTTTATTGGTATACATAAATTACTCTCAAAACTAGGTTATCGGTTGTTGATCTGCACAAATATACGGCTTTTATGCCTTTTATCCTAAATTAATAAAGAACGGTAACCGCTTTCCGGAATTTTTCAGTGTCCGATAGCATTTTAATGTTATATTTGTAGGATATTCCTTAATTAATTAATAAACCAAAACTATGAACAAACTATTCACATCAATCGGAGTGCTGTTGCTTGCATTAAGCGGGACAGCCGGGCACGCCCAGTCGACCCCAACTGATATCCTCAACGAAGACGAAACCACCATACGCCTGTTAGAAGGAGATAACCCTGACCCGTCAATCATACGGTACGGCAGCAAATACTACATGATCCATTCCTCATTCGTCTATACCCCGGGACTGATCGTATACGAATCGGACAACCTGACCGACTGGCATCCCTGCTCTGTAGCATTGACCGAATACAACGGTGAAATATGGGCCCCCGACCTGTGCGTATACAAAGACAAGTTCTACATTTACCTGCCTACCCGCAATGCCGAAGGCAAAAAGACAAACATGGTCATGTGGGCCGACAGCCCCAAAGGGCCGTGGAGCAAGCCGGTCGACCTTAAAATAGGAGAAATCGATCCCGAACATGTAACCGATGAAAAAGGCAACCGCTACCTGCTCTTAAGTTCGGGCAACCTACATCCATTGTCGGCCGACGGAACCCGTATCACCGGTGACCCCATCAAGATTTACAAAGAATGGCCTATTCCGGAAGAATGGGATATAGAAGGCGTATCACTGGAAGGTATCAACATCAAGAAAGTAGGTGAATACTATTACCTGTTTGCCGCAGAAGGAGGTACCGCCGGTCCTCCGACAAGCCACATGGTGGTACAGGCGCGCAGTAAAAGTATATTGGGACCTTGGGAAAACGCTCCGTCCAATCCGCTGCTCCGCACGGAATCGCGCCATGAGAAATGGTGGAGTAAAGGACACGGCTCTATCGTAGACACTCCCGACGGACGGCTCTTCATGCTTTTCCATGCCTATGAAAACGGGTATCAGACACTGGGACGGCAAACCCTTATCAGAGAACTGACATTAGGTGACGACGGGTGGCTACACCTCAAAGAAGGTAAAATATCTCTACCAGCTCCCCAAAGGCTGAAAGACACCCACATGGATGACCTTGTCTGGCAGACCTATAAGGAACACCGCATCAGTGACCGCTTTCAGTTCGTCCCGGAAAAAGACAAAATCATCATCAGCGGAAAAGGGAACAATCCACAGGAAGGATCTCCCCTACTGGCACGTACCAGCGCTCACCGATACGAAATAGAAGCATGTTTCGAGCTGAAAAGCCCCGACGCCTCGGCCGGACTGGTAGCCTATTACAACGAGAACTACCACTTCGGATTTGGTTTTGACCACAAACAAATCCTCCGCTACCGCAGAGGACAAGTGAGCCGCAGCGCCTCACTCTATCCGGAAGCTAACAGGGAAGGCAAATTGTGGCTGAAACTGAGAAACGACGAACATGTGGTATCGGCCTGGTACAGTGCCGACGGTAAAGAATGGCACAAATATCCTTGGGCATTCGAAATCAGCGGAGCGCACCACAATATACTCTACGGCTTCCTGTTTGTACGTCCCGCCATCTACGCAGGAGGAAACGGAACGGTAGAAGTAAGCCACTTTGTTCTGCGCAATCTCGATTGTCACGACTAAAAGGTCCAACGGCATATCCATTCCAAAATGAAATGTCCATATGGCAAATAAGGTATCGATATATCATTCCATTTAATACAAAATAACAAACCGGCCGAAAATAATAGGAAGTGTTACATGCCCGAAAGTTTTTTTTCTTAACTTTGCGGTGCTGTCTAAAAATCAGACTAAAACACTTTAAACAAAAAATATTAGAGATTATGATGACTATTGACAAATTCAACTTTGCCGGTAAAAAGGCAATCGTTCGTGTAGACTTCAATGTTCCATTGAACGAAGAAGGTAAAATTACAGATGACACTCGTATCCGTGGTGCACTGCCTACTCTGAAAAAGATCTTGGCAGACGGTGGTGCATTGATCATCATGTCACACATGGGTAAACCAAAAGGCAAAGTAAACGCTAAATACTCTTTGAGCCAGATTGTAGACGCTGTAGCCGCTGCACTGGGTACTCCGGTGAAGTTCGCTCCGGACTGTGCCAAGGCTCAGGATGCTGCCGCTGCCTTGAAACCAGGTGAAGTCCTGCTGCTTGAAAACCTGCGTTTCTATCCGGAAGAAGAAGGCAAACCGGTAGATATCGACAAAGAAGATCCTGCATACGAAGATGCAAAGAAAGAAATGAAAGCACGTCAGAAAGAATTCGCAAAGACACTGGCTTCTTATGCTGACTGCTACGTTATGGATGCATTCGGTACTGCTCACCGTAAACACGCTTCTACAGCTGTTATTGCCGACTACTTCGACGCAGACCACAAGATGTTGGGTTACCTGATGGAAAAAGAAGTGAAGGCTGTTGACAATGTATTGAAAGACATCAAACGTCCGTTCACTGCCATCATGGGTGGTTCTAAGGTTTCTACAAAGATCGGTATCATTGAAAACCTGATGGATAAAGTAGATAACCTGATTCTTTGCGGTGGTATGGCATTCACTTTCGCAAAAGCTCAGGGTGGTCATATCGGTAGTTCATTGGTTGAAGACGACAAGTTGGACCTGGCTTTGGATATCATTGCCAAGGCTAAGGAAAAAGGTGTGAACCTGGTTCTGGGAAGCGACTGTATCGCTGCCGACAAGTTCGCCAACGACGCCAACACTCAGGTTTGCGACGACAAGAACATTCCTGACGGATGGATGGGTCTGGATGCAGGTCCTAAGACACGCGAAGAATTCAAGGCTGCCATCAAGGGTGCCAAGACAATCCTGTGGAATGGTCCTGCCGGTGTATTCGAGTTCGATAACTTTACAGGTGGTTCCAGAGCTATCGCAGAAGCTATTGCAGAAGCAACTAAAGAAGGCGCCTTCTCACTGATCGGTGGTGGTGACTCTGTAGCTTGTATCAACAAGTTCGGCATGGCAGATCAGGTTTCTTACATCTCTACAGGTGGTGGTGCTCTGCTGGAAGCAATCGAAGGTAAAGTTCTTCCGGGTATTGCAGCTATCCGCGGTGATAAATAATAAATAAGACAACTTGATATAAAGAAAGGCTGGATTGATGATCCAGCCTTTCTTTTTTAGGGCAACAAGGTGACATAACGGTGCCACTATTGATTCATCGATAAAACAGACTATGTAACCCCTAATACTTAACAGCTAACAGACAAAAAGCGGAGAGCCTTACAGCAAAAACTGAGACTCTCCGCCTTTATCAGAATAAACAAATAATCCAGATCAACTCAAGAATGAAATCAGGACACCGGCAGCAACAGCCGACCCGATTACACCCGAAATGTTACTTGCCATACAATACTGAAGCACATGATTCTTCGGATCGTACTTCAGGGCAATTTCATTGGCGACACGGCTCGCCATAGGAACAGCACTCAAGCCAGTAGCACCGATCAACGGATTGATCTTTTTCTTGGTGAAAAGATTGACAACCTTGACAAACAGGATACCGCCGGAAATGGACAAGGCAAATGCCAGGAAACCTCCGATAACGATACCAATAGTAGTCCAGTTCAGGAACGCATCAGTTGTCATTGTCGCACCGACCGAAATGCCCAAAAAGATAGTAGCGGCATTCATAATGCTGTTTGAAGCGGCATCAAACAAACGCGACGTATTACTACCGATTTCCTTGACAAGGTTACCGAACATCAGCATACCGATCAAAGGTACGGCACTCGGAACAAACAGAGCTACGATAGTCGTCACTACAATAGGGAACACAATCTTCAATACACGCAAATTCTTGATCTCCGTCTTGGAGGGGTATTTCTTTTCTTGCTCCTTCATATTGATGGAAAGTTCCTTCTTGGTACACCATATCTTCACTACCAACGGAATGATTACCGGAACCAAAGCCATATATGAATAAGCGGCGATGGCAATAGGGCCCAATAAGTGAGGAGCCAGCTTAATGGTAGTAAAGATGGCTGTCGGACCGTCGGCACCACCGATGATACCCAATGAAGCCGCTTCCTTCGGAGTGAATCCCATCAGGATGGCAACCAGCAGGACAGCAAAAATACCCAACTGTGCCGCCGCCCCGAAAATAGAAAGACGGAGGTTACGCAACATCGGACCGAAATCGGTCAACGCACCAACACCCATAAAGATAATCGGCGGGAGGAATCCGGTCTTGATCAACATATAATAAATGAAGTTCATCAACCCCAGATCATGTGCAATTTCATGCAACGGCATTTCCCATATATTCTTTGCCACTCCATTCACCATGACCAAACCATTCTCGTCGGCCTGGATCACCCCCATCTCACCGCCGGGGAAATTGGCGAGCAACACCCCGAAGGCAATCGGCACCAGCAACAACGGTTCATACTGCTTCTTGATACCCAGATAAAGCAGAATGAATGCAATGGCATACATGATGAGGAACCGCGGATCTTCAACAATATTGCTGAAGGCGGTCATCCCATATAATTTTTCTAGTATTTCTTCCATTATGCAATTTTCATTAATACGTCATCTTCAGATACGGCATCGCCGGAATTCACACAAATAGCAGTCACAGTACCGCTGAATTCTGCACGGATAGCATTATACGTCTTCATCGCTTCCACGTAGCAGATTACATCCCCTTTGTTGACCTTATCGCCAACCTTCACCGGAGTATCCTGAGCTCCTTTGGTAAGGAAGAACTTACCTTCCAGCGGAGAAAGAACCTCTTTACCTTCACCTGCAGAAGCTGCAGCAGGAGCCGCAGTCTGGTTCCCAGCCAATTTAGACGGATCAACCTCACCAAAGGCAACTGTTACACGGTATGGCTGACCGTTTACATCCACCGTCAAGACCTGAGGTTCTTTCGGATTAGCCCCTCCAGCATTCTTTTCTGCACGCCGTTTCTCCACATCAGCCAGAAAGTCTGCCTTTGCCTTACCGCTTCTATAAGCCTCATATTGTGCCGGATGCATTGCATATTCAAAGAGTTCTTCATCATCCTGTCCGAATTCCCAACCTTTTTCCTTCATCATCTGACGGTACTTGTCAAGCTGGTCAGGATAATTGTCCTGCGGATTATCATTAAAGAATGTACGTCCTTCAGCCTTTGCCTTTTCTATGATTTCAGGAGCCAGCTCACCCGGCAGTTTACCGGCCTTACCGAGAATCATATCCCATATATCGTCGGCAATCATACTCCAACGCTCTTTACCCTTTTCCATCTGGATCACATTCATCATAGCCAGATTCTTCACATACTGACTGAACGGAGTTACCAGACACGGATAACCTACACGGGGCCATACATAGGAAACCTCATCGAACAGCTTGATCAGCAGCTCATCCTGAGTCATCAACGGCAAATTATGTTTAGCTTTATATTTATTGATCGAATCCAGATTTGTCTCCAGATCGGCCATCAGACTACCCATCATACCTCCCGGCAATCCCGGACCTACCAACAAGGAGTTCATCATACGGTTACGCGGACTGATATACAATCCCAGAAAATCATCCATGAACTCCTGGATCAGAGAACGGACCTTCATATAGGCAGTCATATTTATTTCAGGAACCTTGAATCCGGCATCCTTCAACATTGCCTGGACAGCAATCACATCGGCATGGCCTGTACCCCAAGACAACGGATCCATTCCGACATCTACATAATCACAACCTGCTTTACAAACTTCCAGAATAGATGCCATGTTGAATCCTGGAGCTGCATGCGAATGATACTGCACAGGAATATTCTTGATCTTCTTGATTCCCGCAACAATCTTACCCAGGAATACAGGACGGCCTATACCGGCCATATCTTTGATACAGATTTCATCACAGCCGGCCTCAATCAGTTTTTTAGCCATATCCAGATAATATTCAACCGTATGGATGGGCGAATATGTAATGCAAAGACAACACTGGGAAATCATTCCTGCATCATGGGCATACCCGATAGAAGGGATGATGTTACGGACATCATTCAGTCCGCAAAACGTACGGGTAATATCTGTACCTTGTACTTTCTTGACCTTATAGAATAATTTACGGACATCAGCCGGTACCGGACTCATACGCAAACCATTCAAGGCTCTATCCAGCATATGAGTCTGGATACCTGCTTCATGAAACGGTTTGGTCCACTGACGGACCGCATTATTCGGATTTTCACCAAAAAGCAAATTAACTTGTTCAAACCCCCCTCCATTGGTTTCGACACGGGCAAAACATCCCATTTCAATGATAGCTGGAGCAACCTTAACCAACTGGTCTACACGTGGCACATATTTACCAGCACTCTGCCACATATCACGGAAGACCAGACTAAACTTCACTTCTCTTTCCATTGTGTACTAATGTGTTTTTCTTTTAAGGATTATCATAATTTCTCGATCTTCACAACCTGGCCCTTATCTGCAGTCAGCATGGATACGGCTTTCTTTATCGCCTCCATTGCTGCAGCGTCCGAAGAAGCAGCGACCGCAACCGCTTTTTTCTTTTTCGGTTCTTCTTCCGGAGCCACCTTATTTACCAATGAAATCAAGCCTTGGCTCAACCAGATTACAATAAGAAGAATCAAGAAGACAGTGACCATTCCGACCACCATCAACATTAATCCAATTTCTATATTTCCCATAAACTTTTATATAAAATTATAAAACGCCCTTTAAAAAAGCATTTTCCAAAGAGCGTTTCAAAATTACTGAATCCAAATTACAAATCGTAAAATAACCCTATTAAAAGATGTAAAATTTACACTAATATTATATCTTCCATTGATTTTCGTTTCTTTTCAGGTATCTCTTCTGATGTTGCATAACCTATAGGAATCAATACAACAGGTTCCAAATTTTCAGAAAGAGTTAAAACCTGTTTACATAACAAAGTATCAAAATTACATACCCAACACGTTCCTAGGCCCTGCTCGGTAGCAGCCAGACAGAGATGTTCCACTGCAATCGCGACATCGATATCAGCATGATCCTTCCCATCAGAATTACGGTGCCATGACACCTCATGGTCGGCACATGCCACAATGATACAGGGGACATTTCGGATCCATTCACGCGGATAGACTGCTTTCAGCGCATCCAGCTTATGTTTCTCGGTAACAATTGCAAATTTCCACGGTTGGAAATTGACGGCAGAAGGAGCCATACGCACACACTCCATAATATAATCCAACTTACTTTGCTCAATGGGGCGTGATTCGTAACTACGTACCGAATGGCGCCGTTTAACTAAATCAAGGAAATTCATATATTCTTATTTAATGTTACACATCCATTACCATTATCCAACCATGTCCATCCTATTCCTCCTCAAGAGGCATCAGTCTGAACTTACGGAGATAAGAGGCATTTCCATACATGGTATGCTCATCCGACAAGTTCCAGAAACCATCTTTCGATTCGGGATCCGCATCCCAGTCTATAACAGCCCAACAAAGCCCTACATCATTGCCCTCGACCAATACGGACGGAGTGGAGAACTGAGGACCGTTAGCCGCCGCATAATCAAAAGGGGTAATATAGAATTCAAGGACGAGCTTTCCGTTCTCACCTTCTCCGAAATTGTAATTATAGGCATAATCGGCGTAAGGCTTCTGCTTCAACCACACCTGAGGTCCCCACAACATACACCAGTCTTCCTTATGTCCGGGAGTAAAAATATGATAATTCTGTGCATGGCAGCCATGGAAATTGAACCAGGCCTGCCATACGTCTTTGGGCGCCGTAGGATGAAAACGGTCAATGAAAGGACCTCCGGAACAATCCCCGTCGACAACGACTTCAAAGATATCGGTATTCAATGAATTTTCGGTAAAACGCCAATAATTATCTTCCGCTTCATACAAAAAATACAGACGCTGCGTCTTCGGACTCCATCCTACCCTGACACTAAACTTCAAGGTCGATGTATCAGGCCTGTCATATTTCCCTTCATCTTCCTTCATGAGCTGTTCCGTAAGCACATAGCTGTCCGGAACACGGTTCCAATCGGCAGTGTTCCCGTCGATTTCCGGAATATCACTCTCTTTGAACTGATAAATCTTATAAGTCTGGGAACTCGCAGAAAGTAATCCCATCGCTCCCAACAACAGAAGGCATAATTTTTTCATAATCTATATTATTTTCATTTTAATTCAGTGATTCCGGGCATCCTACGCTTCAAGCCGGGGAAATACTAAACATATGATACAAAATTAACTAATTCCATCACAAAAAGACCAGACATATGTACATAAAAGATAGGAAAATCGTATCGACAAGATAATAAAAAGCTTGTTCCGATGAATACAAATTTATTGTAACTTTGCAATAACCAAAAAACGACACATATGAAAAAACTAGCCATTTTCGATTTAGACGGTACCCTGCTGAACACCATAGCCGATCTGGCAGCAGCGACAAACCATGCACTTTCCCATTTCAATTATCCGACACACGAAACGGAAGAATATAAATACTTTGTCGGGAACGGAATCAACAAACTTTTTGAACGCGCCCTGCCCGAACCGGAACGTACCGAAAAAAACATACTGAACATACGTTCCCAGTTCATACCTTATTACAACATCCATAACGCCGACTTAAGCCGTCCTTATCCAGGCATAACCGGAGTCTTGGAAACGTTGCAGAAAAGAGGAATAAAACTGGCCGTAGCCTCCAACAAATATCAGGAAGCGACCCACAAGCTTATCAGGCAGTTTTTCCCGGAAATAAATTTCATAGAAATATTCGGTCAGAGAGAAGGTATACCGGCCAAACCGGATCCTTCCGTCATATTTGAAATCATGCAACATGCGGGAGCCGGAAAAGAAGAGGTGGCCTATATAGGCGATTCCTGTGTAGACATGCAGACCGGAATCAATGCCGGAGTCACGACAATTGGTGTAAGCTGGGGATTCCGCCCCCGCACAGAACTGGAAAGCTACCACCCGCAACACATTGCCGACCGGCCAGAAGAACTGCTGGAATATATTAAATAGCCACATAATAAAAGTCATTCAGAACAACATGTAACATAATAGCTACATGCGTACTGAATGACTTCAACTACTATATAGATACTTTTTATTTGGAAAATCTTTCCTCTTTGCCCGTCATTGATCAGATAGACAACTCATCAAGAACCTGAATCAAAGACTTGTCCAAAGGTTTGTCTTTCTTGATCGCCTCTGAAAACGGTACATAAACCACTTTGTCATTACGCAAGCCTATCATCACATTCCGCTGGTCTTCCTTCAAGGCTTCAATAGCCCCTACGCCCAAACGGCTGGCCAAAATACGGTCGCTGGCACTCGGTGAACCTCCGCGCTGCAAATGCCCCAGAATAGTGACACGCACATCATACTGCGGATACTCATTCTTTACACGTTCCGCATAATACATGGCACCGCCGTTCTTGGGAGCTTCAGAAACAATGACGATACTACTGTTCTTGCTCTTACGGAAACCACGACCGATAAACTGTTCCAACTGATCGACATCGGTCTGGTCTTCCGGAATAATGGCAGCTTCAGCACCCGAAGCGATAGCACTGTTCTGAGCCAGGAATCCGGCATCACGTCCCATCACCTCAACGAAGAAAATGCGGTCGTGTGAAGTAGCGGTATCACGGATTTTATCGACACATTCCACAATCGTATTCAATGCCGTATCATAACCGATAGTAACATCAGTACCATACAAGTCATTATCAATAGTACCGGGAAGACCTATACACGGAACATTATATTCTTTTGCAAAAATCAGAGCACCGGTAAGAGAACCATTACCGCCAATAATAACCAATGCATCAATGCCGGCAGCCACCATATTGTCGTACGCAACCTTCCGGCCTTCGGCAGTCATGAAATCCTTGGAACGGGCAGTCTTCAAAATAGTTCCTCCACGCTGAATAATACTGCTGACATCCTGTGTAGTAAGTTCCCTGATCTCATTACGGATCAGTCCCTCATACCCTCTATAAATACCTTTCACTGTCATGCCATTGAAAATGGCACTTCGAGTCACAGCACGGATAGCCGCATTCATACCAGAAGCATCACCCCCTGATGTCAAGATACCAATACACTTAATCTCTTTCATACCACTGTTAGTTAAATCTGTTCTTGTCCTTCTTCTAAGGACACGCCAAAAATAGAATTTAATTAAATAACGGTATTCATTTTATAGTATAAATATCTCTAAAAAAAGGAAAATTATCATTCGCATTCCAAGGTATATACCCAACCGGATCAACTGCCTACAAAGTACCGGCCACCATTTTTTCATTACAAAAAAAGAGGAAAAGGAATAAAAAAAGACATCCATTACAGGATGTCTCATGTAGCGGGACCCGGGATTGAACCGGGGACCTCATGATTATGAATCATGCGCTCTAACCAGCTGAGCTATCCCGCCATCTTCTATGAAAACCGCCAGGCGTGGAAGCCACCCAACGGTAAAATCTTTGATTGTAGCGGGACCCGGGATTGAACCGGGGACCTCATGATTATGAATCATGCGCTCTAACCAGCTGAGCTATCCCGCCATCTTTCTCGATTGCGGGTGCAAAGGTAGGACAAGTTTTTCAATTATGCAACATCTCCTCTTATTTTTCTTTTATATTTTTTCAAAACGCCTCACATATCATTCATCCGGACAGATACTTTCCAATACTTTTTCAGGAGAAATATAAAAAAAAGAACTATCAGACATGAAATATAAAAAAATTAGTTTACTTTGCCCCCGAATCCTAATAGCCTTTAAGAGGAATTATATGAAAAAGAAAATTCACATTGAATACCCGTTAAATCCAGCATCGGGAACTGTACTTTGGGGAGCTATCAGCACTCCTTCCGGACTGCAAAGATGGTTTGCCGACAAAGTGACAAAGACAGAAAACAAAATATTTACCTTCCAATGGGGAAAGACAGAAACCCGCACCGCAGAAATTATCAATCTACGAAATGAATACTTTATCAGATTCCATTGGACAGATGAAGAGCCCAAGACCTATTTCGAGCTTAAAATCCAATATAATGAACTGACAAACGACTATGAACTGATCGTCACCGATTTTACAGATACATCGGAAGAGGAAGATACCATCAACCTTTGGAATTCACAAATAGACGTTTTGAGAAGAACCTGCGGCGTATAATTTTAAAAATATAAAAAACTTCATTTGCCTCTCCATTTTTTATGCTACTTTTGCACTCTGATAATTATTTATAAATAGAGAATGCTACGCATAAAAAAACTCGATATATTCGTCCTCAAAAGCTTCCTGCTCCTCTTTTGTGGAACTTTCTTTATCTGCCTATTCATCTTTATGATGCAGTTCTTATGGAGATACGTCGATGAGCTGGTCGGTAAAGGTTTGGAAATTAGTGTTCTTGCCCAATTCTTCTTCTATTCGGGCCTTACCCTGATACCCATGTCACTGCCATTGGCAATCCTGCTTGCCGCCCTGATGACATTCGGTAATTTCGGAGAACGATATGAGCTTCTGTCCATGAAGGCTGCTGGCATTCCGCTGTTACGTATCATGCGCCCGATTATCCTTTTTTGTGTTTTTCTGGGACTCATGTCATTCTATTTCCAGAATGTAATAGGCCCGAAAGCCCAAAAACAATTATGGACGCTACTGGTTTCCATGAAACAGAAATCGCCAGAAGTAGACATTCCTGAAGGGGTATTCTATACAGATATCGAAGGCTATAACATTTATGTCAAGCACAAAGACCGTGAAACCGGATTACTGAAAGACATACTCATCTATAACTTTTCAGACGGATTCGATAATGCACACATCATATGGGCGGAAGAAGGGAAACTGGACCTGACGGCCGACAAACAACATCTTTTTCTGCATTTATATAATGGAGAACAGTTTGAAAATCTGAAATCGCAGTCTGTTTTATCCAACAGTGTACCCTACCGCCGTGAAACATTCAAGGAAAAACATACATTGATTGAATTCAATACCGAATTCAATATGGTAGACGGAAGTTTTCTGGACCGCCGTTCAGACATCAAAAACATGCGTGAAATATCGCTGGCAATCGACTCACTCAATAACTTTGCAGACAGTGTGGGCCGTTCCATGTATAAAGATGTAATGAAGACAACCTTCAAAGCTCCGATTCTGAGCAGACAAGATTCCATCCGTCTGCAGGAAAAGCGCATTACGGTAATTAATACCGACAGTGTATACAACTCTATGACTTCGGCAGAAAAGTTAAAAGTATTGAATAATGCCAACAGCCGGACATCATCCCTGTCGTCCGACTGGAGTATGAAAAGCTATCTGACAAAAGATACAGACCGAGATATACGTACCCATCGGTCCGACTGGCATAAAAAAATTACCCTGTCACTGGCATGCCTCTGTTTCTTCTTCATCGGAGCCCCTTTGGGTGCGATTATCCGGAAAGGTGGTCTGGGAATGCCTGTAGTACTGTCAGTCCTGATATTCGTAATTTACTATATTATAGATTCCGGTGCAACCCGCGTAGGGAAAAGCGGTGAAATGAATATTGTGCTGGGTACATGGATGAGTACGCTGGTACTGGCACCTCTGGGAGGGTTCCTAACTTATAAATCAAACAAGGATTCCGTTGTATTCAATATCGATGTCTACACCGGATTCTTCCGGAAACTGTTCGGAATCCGCTCTTCACGACACCTGTTCAAGAAAGAAGTGATCATTGAGAATCCAGACTATGCACAAGACATGCATATTCTGGGTGACATAACGGCCGGCTGTGAAGCTTACCTGCAGATTCACAGACTGAACAAGATGCCGAACTATTTCAAGATCTTTACCAACCATACGCACGACAATGCTATAGCAGAGATCAGCGAACGGTTGGAAAGCCTCATCGAAGAACTGTCGAACACCAAAGACCCGATTCTGATCAATTATCTGAACAATTATCCGTTCTTATCCGTTAAAGCTCACAAGAGTGTATCGGACAATCTGTATCTGAACATCCTCCTCGGTCTGGCAGTTCCCGCCGGAATCCTTATCTACCTGAATATATGGAGATACCGGAGACGGTTAGGAAAAGACCTGAAAACCATTATACAGACAAATAAAAACATACAGCAAGAAATAACAAAACAACATTTAGATATACAATAGCACTATGGACAAAATTAAATTGAACACAATTGAAGAAGCCATTGAGGACTTTCGTAAAGGTGAATTTGTCATTGTTGTCGACGACGAAGACCGCGAAAACGAAGGCGACCTGATCATTGCCGCCGAACTCATTACTCCAGAGAAAGTCAACTTCATGCTGAAACATGCAAGAGGTGTACTCTGTGCTCCGATTACTTTGTCGCGCTGCCAGGAACTTGACTTGCCACATCAGGTTTCAAACAACACATCTGTCCTTGGAACTCCTTTTACTGTAACTATCGATAAACTGGAAGGCTGTACTACAGGAGTCTCTGCAGCCGACCGTGCCGCAACAATCCGTGCATTAGCCGATCCGAACTCCCGCCCCGAAACCTTCGGGCGCCCCGGACATGTAAATCCGCTATATGCACAAGATAAAGGAGTACTCCGCCGTGCAGGACACACAGAAGCCTCCATTGACATGGCAAAATTGGCAGGCCTTTATCCGGCAGCTGCACTGATGGAAGTCATGAATGAAGACGGAACAATGGCACGCCTGCCGGAATTACGGAAAATGGCGGATGAGTACGGATTCAAACTGATTTCCATAGCCGATCTGATCGCTTACCGACTGAAACAGGAATCATTGGTAGAAAAAGGAGTGGAAGTGGATATGCCTACCGAATACGGTCATTTCCGTCTGATTCCCTTCCGCCAGAAAAGTAACGGTCTGGAACATGTGGCCTTGATTAAAGGTTCGTTTGAAGAAAATGAACCGGTATTGGTACGGGTCCATTCCTCCTGCGCTACAGGCGACATTTTCGGCTCGATGCGATGCGACTGTGGAGAGCAGCTGCACAAAGCCATGCAACTGATCGAGAAAGAAGGAAAAGGAGCCGTTATCTACCTGAACCAGGAAGGCCGCGGAATAGGACTGATGGAAAAGATGAAAGCCTACAAACTTCAGGAAGAAGGTATGGATACGGTAGACGCCAACCTCTGCCTGGGACATCAAGCCGATGAACGCGACTATGGTGTAGGTGCACAGATTCTGCGTGAAATTGGCATCCGGAAAATGCGTCTGCTAACCAATAATCCAGTAAAACGCGTAGGACTGGAAGCTTACGGACTGGAAATCACTGAAAATGTACCTATCGAAGTCACTCCGAACAAGTACAACGAACGCTATCTCCTAACCAAGAAGATGCGTATGGGACATACCTTACATTTTAAATGAACCACAGACAATAAGAATCGGGGGGTGTCAAAGGCAATCCCCCCGATTAAGAACAATCATTAAAATCATATAAACTATGGAAATGAATCAATTAGCCAAACCTTATGCAGCCAAAGCTGCACAAATTACATTATTCCGAAGCGTCTATGTATGGATGACACTGGCACTTGTCATTACTGCCTTTGTAGCCATGTATGTAGCCAAATCATATACACTATTGGCAGCTATCGCCCAGAATTCACTACTTTTCTGGGGATTACTGATTGCTGAAATAGGTGTTGTATGGTATCTGTCTGCACGGATCAGCAGTATTTCATTCACCAAGGCAACCGTCCTTTTCATTCTATATTCCATACTGAACGGTGTGACGCTTTCATTTATCTTCGCCATCTATACGGCAGCCTCCATTGCAAGTACATTCTTCATTACAGCCGGAACATTCGCAGTCATGGCTATATTCGGATATGTAACGAAAAAAGACCTTAGCAAAATCGGAAATATCTGCATTATGGCACTGATAGGAATAATTATCGCTTCATTGGTCAACCTGTTCCTCAAAAGTGCAATGATGGATGTTGTCATCTCATACATCGGAGTATTACTTTTCGTAGGACTGACAGCATACGATACCCAGAAAATCAAACGGCTACTGTCGGCCGATGACATGGAAGTCAATGAAACGACCCAGAAAATCGCCCTGTTAGGTGCCATGACCCTTTACCTGGATTTCATTAATCTGTTCCTTTACCTTTTACGCTTACTAGGTGACAGAAAATAATCGTTTTTTTTCTTTATATGAAAGAATATCACTTATTTTGCAAAAAAATCGAACTAAAACTAAACAATATGAATCAACTTTCAGATCGTTTGAATAGCCTGTCACCGTCTGCGACATTGGCTATGTCACAAAAGAGCAGTGAACTTAAAGCACAAGGTGTTGATGTAATTAATCTTAGTGTAGGTGAACCGGACTTCAATACACCGGATCATATCAAAGAAGCAGCCAAGAAAGCTATTGACGAAAACTATTCCCGTTATTCTCCTGTGGCTGGTTACCCGGCATTGCGTAATGCCATTGTAGCTAAACTGAAAAATGAAAACGGTCTGGAATATACTGCTGCCCAGATCAGCTGTGCAAACGGTGCCAAACAATCTGTCTGTAACACGGTCTTGGCCCTGATCAACAAAGGAGACGAAGTCATCGTTCCGGCTCCCTATTGGGTAAGCTATCCGGAGATGGTAAAACTGGCCGAAGGTACTCCAGTTATCGTACGTGCCGGAATTGACCAGGACTTCAAGATAACCCCGGCACAGCTGGAAGCTGCCATAACTCCTAAGACACGTGCATTGATTCTCTGTTCTCCGTCAAACCCGACAGGTTCTGTCTATTCACAGGAAGAACTGGCCGGACTGGCAGCTGTAATAGCAAAACATGAACGTGTAATTGTCATTGCAGATGAAATCTATGAACATATCAACTACATCGGGAAACATCAGAGTATCGCCCAGTTTGCTGAAATCAAGGATCGTGTCGTAATCATTAACGGTGTATCAAAAGCCTATGCAATGACAGGATGGCGTATCGGTTTCATTGCCGGTCCCGAATGGATTGTAAAAGGTGTGAACAAACTGCAGGGACAATATACTTCCGGCCCTTGTTCTGTATCACAAAAGGCTGCAGAAGCCGCCTATACAGGAACACAGGAACCTGTTGAAGCCATGCGCAAAGCCTTCGAACGCCGTCGCGACCTGATTGTAAAACTGGCAAAGGAAATTCCGGGATTCGAAGTCAATGTTCCGCAAGGCGCATTCTACCTGTTCCCGAAATGTGACTCTTTCTTCGGTAAGAAAGACGGTGACCGTGTAATCAACAATGCCGATGACCTGGCTATGTACCTGCTCGAAGTTGGCCATGTAGCTTGTGTAGGTGGAACTTCTTTCGGTGCCCCTGAATGTATCCGCATGAGTTATGCCACATCTGATGAAAACATCGTGGAATCCATGCGCCGTATCAAAGAGACCCTGGCCCGTCTGAAATAAGAAAATAGATAACACACAATAACAGAAAAGGCTGTTTCGGAGTAGAACTACTCTGAGACAGCCTTTTCCGTTATTTTAAATAGGTATACCTTCACTGTCTGATAAACGGAACAGATATATTTCCAACCTCATTATAAAAATTATACATGGCAGCATAAATAATTAAAAAAAGATAAAGAAAAGACTTCTTAAACAATATTAATCACAATAAAAGCAGTAAAAACCATCGAAACTTATTATAATTACAAACAAATAGATAAATCATTTGTTATATAAAAAAGTTTTGAACAATGAAAAGATTTACATTTATCATGGCGTTATTCATGCTCATGCTGGCAGGAAACGCCGCAGCACAGGAAAAAGAAGAATTAACCAAAGCCGAGAAAAAGGCACTCCAGGAACGAATCGACAGTTTGCAATTT
Organism: Bacteroides ilei; assembly: GCF_900128495.1. Classification (GTDB taxonomy): domain Bacteria; phylum Bacteroidota; class Bacteroidia; order Bacteroidales; family Bacteroidaceae; genus Phocaeicola; species Phocaeicola ilei. The sequence continues at coordinate 459,584 of NZ_LT635801.1, read as the reverse complement.
GCCGAAGCTGAACAAGCTATCAACGACCGCGCCTTCACTTTGGAAGCCGACAAAGTCATCTTCAAATATGGACAAACCGCCTATGTAACATCCAATACCAACTTCGTTTCGGTACAGGATGACCAGGCAACCGTACAGGTAGCATTCAATATTCCAATAAGTGGTCCCAACGGATTGGGAGGTGTCACTGTAGACGGACGTTTTTCAGATTATAAACTGGATAAAGATAAAAAAGGTAATATCTACCTTTCTTTTAATGTTACAGGATCCGGAATTTCTGCCCGTATAAACATTACACTTTACTATGGGAATAATAATGCCAGAGTGGATATAACTCCGAACTTCAATTCGAACCGCCTGTCACTCAGCGGAGTCATCGTACCACTTCACAAAAGCAATGTGTTCAAGGGACGTTCCATCTGAAACAAGCATAAAAAATGTCCTAAACTCAAACAAACCTTTAAAATCCATAAAGGGAAATCCCATATCCAGGATTTCCCAACTATATAACAATCATTGGAATTATGAAAAAATTTCTATTGCTGGCATGTATGACAACATTAGCCATGACATCATGCGAAAAAGACCCAGACATGGAACAACTGGATTCCAATATGGTTGTCTATACTGATTATGACAACAATACTGACTTCAGTAAATTCCAGACCTACTTCTTACCAGACAGCATTCTGGAAGCAGGGCAGCATGACACCTACTGGAAGGATGAAAATGCCCAGAAGCTGATCAATACGGTAGAGACACAGATGAATAACCGTGGATACCGGCGCATCACCGACCCGGAACAAAAAGATGATGCCGACCTCGGCATACAACTTTCCTATGTATCACAAACAACGCACGTAGTAAGCGGAGGATACTGGGGAGGCTGGTGGGATTACGGCTACTGGGGCCCTTGGTGGGGCGGATGGTACTACCCCTATCCTGTAAGTTACAGCTATGACACCAATACACTTGTCATAGAAATGGTAGATCTGTCAGATAGCCGTACAGAGAATGCCAAACTCCCTGTCGTATGGTATGCCAACGCTTCGGGATACCAATACAGTTCCTGGTACAATATCCGACTGATGACCAATGCCATTGATCAGGCATTCGAGCAATCATCTTATATCCAATCAACAAAATAAAAAAACGGAGGTAAATACAATGAAAAAGAAATACATAGCCACACTTCTGCTGGCAGGATGCATGAGCTTATGCTTTACTTCTCAAGCACAGGCGCAATATGTCTCACAGCGGAAAGTACATCTCACTATAGACTGGCAGATGAACGCTCCGTTTTCTACCGGCTTTGCCGACAAGATAAGCGGATGGGGTATGAATTTTGAAGGAATGTACAATTTGACAAACAATATATCTGCCGGAGCCTTCATCTCATTTCATACAAACCACTCTTATGTAGCACGGCAAACCATAAGCCTTTCGCCTACGGAAAGTCTCACTACCGACCAACAGCGTTCTGCATTCCAGATTCCTTTCGGAGCCGCACTTGACTATACATTCAACTCAAGATACGTCTACCCTTATGTGGGAGTGAAACTGGGTGCCATGTTTGCCCGCAATACCACTTATTTCGGAACAGGTGGCCTATACGACAAGAGTTGGGGATTCTATGCCTCCCCCGAAATAGGTCTTAAAATATATCCGATAAAACATAGAAACCTGGGATTTCACATAGCCGGATATTACAGCTATGCCACAAACCGTACACAGACATTGACCTGTGATATCGACGGACAGAACAACGTGGGCTTCCGTTTAGGTGTTATATTCTGAACAAACAAACCTTACAGTAAAACAACCATCTCCCTGTGACTTATTGATATGAAAAATGGCATGCGAAATGAATTCAATATTTCATTTGCACATGCCATTTTCTTTTATGGTTTTCTCGAGAATACTGATATTACCAGATATTTACCCGGTTTTCTGGAGCTACATATAACGGATCTTTTTCCGTAATGTTAAACGCATCGTACCATGCCTGAATATGTGGCAATGCACCGTTTACACGCCATCTGCCCAGTGAATGAGGATCGGATTTGGTATATACACGTATCTGCTCGTCACGGATATTACCGGCCCACAATGTAGCGTAAGCGATAAAGAAACGCTGATCGGCTGTAAACCCGTCCTTATCTTCCAGCGGTGCATCCTTTGTTGCATTCTTATAAGCCAGATAAGCAACGTTCAAACCTCCGTGATCGGCCAGATTTTCACCCAGCGTCAACTCACCGTTTGCATACAACCCCGGTAAGACTTCTATCTTATTGAAGAAATCAACCATAACCTTTGCACGTTCGTTAAAGCGTTCAGCGTCACCTTCGGCCCACCAGTCTTTCAAGTTTCCGTCTTTGTCGAACTGACGGCCCTGGTCATCGAATCCATGGGTCATTTCATGACCGATAACTACACCGATGGCTCCATAATTGAACGCATCGTCTGCATCCATGTCAAAGAACGGATACTGCAGGATAGCGGCAGGGAAACAAATTTCATTTGTCGACGGGTTATAGTAAGCATTTACAGTCTGTGGAGTCATCAGCCATTCGTCTTTGTCAACAGGTTTGCCCAAACGGCTATAATTATCTTTCGTACTCCATTCAGCCGCACGGCAAACATTAGCCCAATATGAATCCTTCTCAACCTTCAGGTCGGAATAATCTTTCCACTTATCGGGATAGCCTACCTTTACATGGAAGGTAGCAAGCTTCTCCTGAGCGCGAACCTTAGTACTGTCACTCATCCATTCCTGTGCATTGATGCGCTCGCCTAAAGCCGATTGCAGGTTCTTAACCAGATTCACCATACGCTCCTTGGCTGCTGCCGAGAAATATTTTTCTACATACATCTGACCTACCAACTCACCCAACAGACTGTTTACAGAGTTGACAGCACGTTTCCAACGCGGCTGGTTAGCCTGACGTCCAGACAAGACTTTGCCATAGAAATCAAATCTTGCATTGACAAAATCGTCACTCAAACAAGAAGCCGCAGCATCAATCAGGTTGTACTGCAGATAAGAGATATGCTTGGAAAGAGGTAATGTATTGATCAGTCGGCCCACTTCCTGTATCGGCTCAACCTGCTCTACATTCAGTTCATCGATGTTAGCCACACCCAGTCCTTTCAAATAGGCATCCCAGTCAATGCCAGAAATGTTTTTTTTCAGGTCGGCATACGACATCTTATGATAGTTGGCTTCCGGATCACGCAACTCTGTCGCACTGCGTGAAACTTTTGCAATGGCAGTTTCAATTTCCATCACATCATTCATCTTCTGTGTGGCTTCCTCATTACTGAAACCGGCCAACATGAACAGCTTAGTTATATAGTTCTTATACTGTTCACGGATATTACTGGTTATACTGTCATTATCCAGATAATATTCTTTTTCACCCAGGTTAATACCTCCCTGTCCCATCTGGAACAGATTCAGACTACTGTTCTTCGGATCAGCATACACATAGCTGTTGAAATAGGTCCCGATTCCCTGCATACGGAGTTCGGCAACCATCGGAATGATTTCATTCTTATCTTTCAAGGCCGAAATCTTGTCCAACTGAGCCTTGATCGGTTCATAACCTTGTTTATTCAAGGTCACACTATCCATCGCCAGATTATACAGATCCCCGATTTTCTGGGCTGCACTTCCAGCCTCAGCCTTCTGGGAAGCCAGTCCCTCAATCAGTTCACGGATCTGCTTCTGGTTGTTTTCAGCCAACAGATCAAATGAACCGAAACGGGAATATTCAGCAGTCAACGGATGTTTCTTGTTCCATCCTCCACATACATACTGGAAAAAATCCTGACCGGCTACGGCTGTCGTATCCATATTGGTCAGATCCAGACCGGAAGTGTTCTTGACTTCCTTCTGGCTCGAACAGCCAGTCATCGCAGCTAAAATGATTGCCGCAATAGCTACACATTGTTTTGTCTTCATATCTTATTTATTAAAATATTGATAATTTACATACAAGCTACAGGTTTTGTTTGAAGTTGTCCAACTCTATCGATAGGTTTTCCCACTCGTCTTCCGCATCAGACTCCTGTTTTTTCAATTGCTGATACTGTTCATACAGCTGCATATCGGAAGCTCCCTCTGGAGTGGCCAACTGGAGTTCCAGTTCCGCAATCTGCTGTTCCAGCTTTTCAATCCTCACTTCACAGTCTTCTATCTGTTTCTCAAATTTACGGATCTTCTTATTCTGTTCTTTCTGAGCTTCATAAGAAAGTTTGTTATCACTGGCAGGAACTGTTATTTTTTCTTTAGTGTCTGATACAACAGGCGATTGGCTGAGTTGAAGTTCATTCAGGCTCTCCATTTTCTTCTTCTGGAGAAAATCGTAGATACCTCCCAGATGCTCTTTTACCAGCCCGCCTCCGAACTCATAGACTTTGGTAACCAGTCCGTCGAGAAATTCACGGTCGTGTGATACAACGATTACAGTTCCGTCAAATTCCTTGATAGCATCCTTCAAGACATCCTTCGAACGCATGTCCAAATGGTTCGTCGGTTCATCCAGTATCAGTAGATTCACAGGCTCCAGCAAAAGCTTGATCATGGCCAGACGACTCCTTTCACCTCCGGAAAGCACTTTCACCTTTTTGTCGGAAGCTTCACCACCGAACATGAATGCTCCCAAGATATCTCTGATCTTCAACCGTATATCTCCTTTGGCCACACGGTCTATCGTATCGAATACAGTCAGATTCTCATCCAATAACTGAGCCTGGTTCTGCGCGAAATACCCGATTTCAACATTGTGTCCTATAACCAGTTTACCCTCGTAGGGTATCTGATCCATAATACATTTCACCAAGGTAGATTTTCCCTCTCCGTTTTTTCCGACAAAAGCCACCTTCTCTCCCCGGTGAATAGTCATATTTACATCGTGAAACACAACATGATCACCATAAGCCTTCTTCACATTCTCACAGATAACCGGATAATTTCCGGAACGTATAGCCGGCGGGAACTTCAGACGTAATGTCGATCTGTCCTCCTCATCAATCTCAATCGGAACAATCTTCTCCAACTGCTTGATACGGCTCTGTACCTGAACCGCCTTAGTCGCCTTATACCGGAAACGTTCAATGAAATCTTCTGTATCCTTTATTTCCTTCTGTTGGTTTTCATATGCACGTAACTGTTGCTCGCGTCGTTCCTTACGTAACACTACAAATTCATCATAAGGGACCTTATAGTCATAGATATGGCCGCACGAAATCTCAATGGTACGGTTTGTCACATTATTGATGAAAGCACGGTCATGGCTGACCAATACCACTGCTCCCGGACTCATCTTCAGGAAATTCTCCAGCCATTGGATACTTTCTATATCCAAGTGGTTGGTAGGTTCGTCAAGCAACAGCACATCCGGACGCCGGAGCAACAGCTTGGCCAATTCAATACGCATTCTCCAGCCACCGCTGAATTCACTTGTAGGACGGTCAAAGTCAGAACGGTTAAAGCCCAAACCAACCAGTGTACGTTCTATTTCCGCTTTGTAATTGGTTCCTCCCATCATCAGAAAACGTTCGTTATCATGTGTAAAACGTTCTATCAGCTCATGATAACTTTCCGAGTCATAATCTGTACGGTCGGCCAGTTCCTGATTCATCTTCGCCAAGCGGTCCTGCAGTTCGAATATATGTTCGAATGCCATCTCTGCTTCTGCCATGACAGTACGTGTATCACTCAGTATCATAACCTGAGGCAAATAACCGATTGTTATTCCACGTTGTACCGACACGGTACCTTCAGTAGGCTGCTGCAGACCTGCCAATATTTTCAACATGGTAGATTTGCCCGCTCCGTTTTTGCCGACCAGCGCTATCCGGTCCTTTTTATTGATAACAAACGAAACGTCTTCAAATAAAGGAGTCACTCCAAACTCTACCTTCAGTTTTTCTATTGAAATCATAAAGTTTCTGCTACAATACAAATGTATGGGCAAAGGTACTATTTTTGACAGAAATACACCCCAAAAACATCTACATTCTATATCTTTTTCCTTTTTATCAGACACAAAATCCAGTTCCATACCCGCTACCTTTCCCGAAAAGCCTGGTAAAAAGAATACGAATCCGTAACAATTGGCTATATTTGCATTATATGCTTAACTTGATATTATGAAACACATACTTAAAAACATGCTTCTGCTTACTGTCGGAATAAGCACTTGCATTAACCTTGACGCACATTTCAAGACTACACCCGGTATGCCTATCCATGTTACGGAAGATGGCCATATCATTATCTTCCCCTATCAAAACGGAGATAAAGTGCCCGATTTCTCTTTCTGCGGATACAGACAATCCGAAAGTCCCATTCCTACTGTCAAAGCCAAGGTCTATATCCGTCCAAGCGGGAATGATGATACCCGACTCATCCAACAGGCTATCGATTACGTAGCTTCACAGCCTGTCGGAAAAGACGGATTCAGAGGGGCTGTACAACTCATGCCTGGTACATTTCATGTCAAAGGCCAGCTGCTGATACGCCACGGTGGCATTGTCCTGCGAGGAAGCGGATACAAAGAAAATGGAACTACAATCCTGGGAGAAGGCTTCATGAAAAACGAAGTAGTCCGTGTTCTGGGCACAGACGATGCCCGTACCGGAGATACTTTACAGGCAGACAAGACTTATATTCCGGTAGGATCTACTTTCATTCCGATGGCAGACAAAGGAAAACTGAAAGCCGGCGACCGTATACGGGTAGTACGACCATCTACTGCCGCATGGCTGGAGGAACTCGGAACCGACCGGCTGGGCAACCAACAGGAATACAACTTTTCGAAATGGAAACCCGGACAATACGACATGACATGGGAACGTACGGTCAAGGCCGTTACCGGAACCGGTATTGAGATAGATATTCCTCTAACCTTAAGCCTCGACCCCCAATACGGAGGAGGCTATATCCTGCCGCTCGAATGGAAAGGCAGGATTGAGAATGTCGGAATAGAAAACCTGCGTTTCGAATCGGCTTTCGACGCAAATAACCCGAAAGACGAAAACCACCGTTGGCAAGCAGTCACATTCAACCACATACGGAACGGATGGGTAAGGCAGATGGAAGCCGTACATTTCGCCGGATCGGCCGTCATGTTGCTTGAAGGAAGCAGTCAGATTACCGTTGAAGACTGCAAGTTTCTGCAACCCGTTTCAGAAATAGCCAACCACCGTCGCTATGCTTTCCATACATGGGGACAGCTTACCCTGTTCCAACGATGTTATTCGGAAGAAGGTTACCGCGATTTCAGCGTAGGTCGTGGAGTCCCCGGACCGAATGCTTTTGTGCAATGCCACTCCGAACGTCCTTACAGTTTCAGTGGTTCTACCGGCGGATTTTCAAACGGCATACTCATGGATAAGGTCACCGTATCGGGAGGTGCATTGGAATACGGTTATAGAGATATTTCCGACCAAGGGGCCGGATGGACCGCAGCCAATTCCCTGATCTGGCAGGGACGGGCTTCACAGACTCACTGCGTAACTCCGCCTACAGCCCATAACTGGGCATATGGCATGTGGACACAACCCTATGGAAACGGATATTACCAGCTTTCGCATACATTCATCAAACCGGAAAGCTTTTTCTATGCGCAACTTGAAGCACGTACCGGACAAAAACAGGATGTTGAAACAAAAAAAATCTACGTATACGAAACGTCAGAAACGGCCAAACCAAGTGTGGAATATGCGGCATGGATGTCAAAAGAAAGCCTGAAACCGGATATGCGCATGGATCGGTGGATCGACAGTATGGCTGTACTTTATCCTATCGTATACGATATCACAAAAGTACCCGATCTTTCTCAGACCGGATTCCAGTACCCGAAAAAGATGAAAGTTAAAATGTCCGAACCTTTGGCCATATCAAACGGTTGGATTGTCAGAGGAAGCCAGATCATGACTAACGGTACTTATCCGGGAAAACGCCTCCCCGGTACCACCAATTGGCAAGGTATGGGTTCACTTACACATTTCTATCCTGGAAGGACAGGATACGGACTCACAGAGGAGCCGGACAGTGTAGCCGAACAGTTGGTCAGATCAGGAGGACATGTCCTGTTCCACCGTACCGGATTGTGGTATGAACGCCGTCGCAACGACCATGAAAGAAACATGCAGGCCGATGCCGAAGTTTGGGCTCCCTTCAACGAATATCCTTATAGCCGTAGTGGTCAGGGGGAAGCACAGGACAGACTCAGCAAGTACGACCTGAACAAGCTGAACCCTTGGTATTTTGAACGTCTGCGCCAATTTGCCGACCTGGCCGACAGAAAAGGACTAATCCTGTTCAATGACCATTACAACCAGCACAACATCATTGAAGAAGGTGCACACTGGTGCGACTATCCATGGAGATCGGCCAATAACATCAATGACGTAGGATTTCCGGAAAAAACACTTTTCTCCGGAGACAAACGTGTATATATGGCCGAACAGTTCTATGACATCAGCCGTCCCATAATCCGTAAGTACCATAGCATCCTGATCAGGGGAAGTGTCAATACTTTCCGGAACAATAACGGGGTAATACACAGCATAGGCATGGAATATACCGGACCGCTGCACTTTACCCGTTTCTGGCTGGAAGAAATCAATGCTTGTCCTCAGCACCAACTGGTGGCATTGACTGCTACCAAAGACGTACAGGATTCTATCCTGAAAGATCCGGAATACCGGAAACTGGTCGATATCATTGATATCCGCCAATGGCATTACCGTACCGACGGGACGTTATATGAGCCTCAAGGAGGACGTAGTCTAGCCCCACGCCAATGGGCAAGGCTGATAGATCCGGGCAAGACATCAGCCGAATCCATCTACCGTGCTGTCAGGGAATATCGCATGAACTATCCCGAAAAAGCAGTCATCTATAACGGACAGAAGCCTGAAGATAACCGGGGGAACTTGTCAGGATGGGCCGTTTTCATGGCCGGAGGATCACTGGCTCCGGTCCCTCCCGTCGATGAAGTGGATGTTTACCAGACAGCCTCCACGTTCCAACCGATAGATGAACAGACACAACACGGACGGCAATGGGTACTGGGAAAGAAAGGGAAAGGTTATCTCGTCTATTGCCATCAGCAACAGGCTGCTCTCGACCTGAACGGTGATTCCTCCGAATTCAAGGTCTACTGGATTGACCCTGTTACAGGTACCGTTATCCGGAAAGACCGTAAAATTAAAGGAGGGACTGTTATCACATTAAACGCCCCTACCAGCCATACAGTCTGCTTCCTCCAGGTTGCCCGATAATCCATTACGTGTAACACATAAAAAATAAAGGGATGCTCGTTGGCATCCCTTTATTTTTTATGCTATAAATCAGGTTTTATTCTTCAGTATAACGTTCAATGGTCTGTTCACGGTCAGGGCCTACAGAAACAATCTTGATTGGAGTTTCCAGCTGTTCTTCCAGGAACGAAATGTAAGCGTTGAATTCTTCAGGGAATTCATCTTCACTGGTCATCTTGGTCATATCTGTCTTCCATCCCGGTAATTCAGCATATACAGGTTCTACCCCCTCGCTAATATCGAATGGGAAATAATCAATTTCCTCACCGTTCACCTTATAGGCTACACAGGCTTTGATTGTATCGAAACCGTCAAGGACGTCACTCTTCATCAGAATCAGCTTGGTTACACCGTTTATCATGATAGCATACCGTAAAGCCACCAGGTCAACCCATCCGCAACGACGTTCACGACCAGTTACTGCGCCATATTCATGTCCCAGATCACGGATTGTCTTTCCTGTTTCATCAAACAGTTCAGTCGGGAACGGACCGGCACCCACACGCGTACAATAAGCCTTCATGATACCGTATACTTCACCTATCTTGTTAGGACCCAGTCCCAGACCGGTACACGCACCAGCACAGATGGTATTGGATGAGGTTACAAACGGATAAGATCCGAAATCCACATCCAGCATCGTACCTTGAGCTCCTTCACAAAGCACACTCTTGCCCTGCTTCAACAGATTGTTGATTTCATGTTCACTGTCAACCAGATGGAACTGACGCAGGTATTCTATACCTTCCATCCATTGTTTTTCCAGTTCAGTGATATCATATTCATAGTTCAGGCTCTTCAGGATAGCCTCATGACGGGCTTTGGCAGCCGCATATTTTTCTTCAAAGTTATGCAGGATATCACCTATACGCAAACCGTTACGGCTTACCTTATCGGTATAGGTAGGACCGATCCCCTTACCCGTAGTACCTACTTTTGACGCACCTTTGGCAGCTTCATAAGCAGCATCCAGAATACGGTGGGTAGGCAGTATAAGATGAGCCTTCTTCGAAATGTGCAGACGTTCCTTCAACGGATGTCCGCTGGCTTCCAATGCTTCGGCTTCAGCCTTGAACAAGGCCGGATCCAGAACAACACCGTTTCCGATAATATTTACTTTATCTCCCTGAAAGATTCCCGAAGGAATTGAACGGAGCACATATTTCTGACCTTCAAATTCAAGAGTATGGCCTGCATTCGGTCCACCTTGGAATCGGGCGACAACATCATAACGGGGAGTCAGTACATCCACGACTTTACCTTTACCTTCATCGCCCCATTGCAATCCTAGCAAAACATCTACTTTCATGACTTTTCAGCTTTTATATTATTACTTGTTTTTCTTACGTCTGGCTATCATGCATCTGTTACACAATCCATAAATATATAATGAATAGTGCGAGGCATGAAATCCCCTCAGTTTAGTCTGTGCAATAGCCTGTTTCAAGGCCTCATCCTCAAATTCAACCACCTTTCCACACGATGTACAGATCATGTGATGATGAGTCTCATTGTTATAGGAACGCTCATACTGTGAAGAATTCCCGAACTGATGCTTGATGACAAGCCCCGCATCAATAAGCAGGATAATCGTATTGTAGAGCGTGGCACGGCTAACCCGGAACTTTTCCTTTTCGGCCATATAGGAATAAAGCATATCTATGTCGAAATGTCCCTTGATTGAATAGATTGTATCAAGTATGGCATATCTCTCGGGCGTCTTCCGATGCCCGTTCTTCTGCAGATAATCGGTAAGGACCTGCTTCACTTTATCTTTGATTGCTTCTTCCATCCAATAAACCGTTCAGGGGTCAAAGTTACTCTTTTTTATGTAATTCAAAAATGATATACGGAAATTTTTCTTTTATCATACACGCCTCAGTCAGAACCGGAACAGGTCAAAAATCAATGTCATTCTTTATCTCTTCTACCCACGCACGTACTTCCGGTTTTTCCGATTTTCCTAATATGCCTAACTGCTTGCTCATGGTACGTCTGTTGTCACGCGACTGGATTCCGAATTTTCTTAAGGCGACCGAAGCGGCACGCCGTACATTGGTCCCGTCATTTTCCAATGCCGTAAACGCCTGGTCCAGGAACTCGGCTTCAGCACGTTCATTCAGTTTCATCCCCTTCATCAGCAGACGGGCCATCAGCAGATACCCGCAAACCTGGAAATATTCCCTGTCATCGGCTATCCATCCGAAAACCACGTCCGATGCATACGGCAGATACTGGAACAGGTTCATTACTGTATACTCTGCCAGCTCCGGCAGATGCATCCCTTCAATCCAGATTTCAGCAATCTCAGGATAGAAAGTATCAACCGGCTGAAGAAGACCTGCCAGAATCTTACATTCACGGATATTATCCTTCCATAACTCCTGGGCCACATCATGATTCTTTTCATATTCTGCCGCAATTTCCTTGATCCGCGGATATTCGATTCCGAAGTTGATCTTGTAGTCCACACCTTTTTCACGCATGCTCTGCGATACAGGACCATTCATGTACAGACGGAATTTCGACTTGATATCTTTAATTATTTCGTGTGTCTCGTTATTCATATATTTATATAGGATTCTTTAAAGATTTGAATAATCACGGCTGTAACGGAGCATCTGCTCGGCATAACCTTCCTTATACGACAGGGTCACATCGGTTATTTCACCGCAGGCATTCTTCTCGGCCGTATAAACCGGATTCAGGAAACCTTTGTAAGGAGCCAGATTCAGACGGCGATAACGCTCCAGTACTTCTCTGTGTAGTTCCGGATCTACCTGTACGGCATATTTTTCCACCAGCTCACGGGCAGCTTCATAGTCACCCTCACTTTTGATACGTTGTATCTCGGCCAGCAGATTGCCGAACAGGCCACGCAACCCTACATAGTCGTTGACACGTACATATGTCTTGCCTTCACAGACCACCATTTCCACCACATTCCGGGCACGTCCGTGTTCCAAAGCCCAACGGGCTATCAGCTGACGGTTACGCATATGCGCCTCCTCAACAGTACATCCCGGTTCTATACGCACCAGTTGGGTCATCAGTCCGTTCATCATATATGAGTAATATTCCGCCTTATAGGCTTCACCGTCAGGGGTCAACCCCAGTTCCACCATCCTGTCATCCGGCAGATAATAGAGTCCGAACAGGTCGGCACGTGCTTCTTCTACGGTTGCTCCATATGCCTTCAGCGCATCCGGATCCACTCCGGGTAGCAGCTTGCCCGACCCGTGTCCCAGACATTCATGCAGGTCTGTATGAAGGTCATCCGTAATATCAGCATACTTTTCCAGCAGGGCACGTTCCACATCACTGTAAACAAACTCTTCACGGAACCCGTTTCCACGGGCCGCCTTGTTGTAAGCTTCGGTCAGGTTACCGATAGTTACCGATTTCGAGCCATGCACACTGCGTATCCAGTTGGAATTCGGCAGATTGATACCGATTGCAGTCGACGGATACAGGTCGCCCGCCAACATAGCGGCGGTAATGACCTTAGCCGAAACTCCTTTCACCTTCTCTTTCTTGAAACGAGGATCTACCGGAGAATGATCTTCAAACCACTGCGCATTCTCACTGATGATTTCGGTACGGTGTGTAGCTTCCGAATCCTTGAAGTTGACAATCGACTCCCAACTGGCTTTCATTCCCAACGGATCACCGTAACTTTCAATGAATCCGTTCACGAAATCTACATCCGACGCAGTATCCTTCAGCCAGGCTATGGAATAGGCATCAAATGTTTTCAGGTCACCGGTCCTGTAAAAATCAATCAACAGTGAAATCACATTCTGCTGCCTGTCGTTTTCGGCTACCGTCCGGGCCTTCTCCAGCCACCCTATAATCTTTTCAATGGCGGCCGAATACATGCCTCCCACTTTCCAGACCTCCTCCCGTATCTTTCCGTCTTTTTTTACCAGACGGCTGTTCATGCCGTACATGACCGGTTCCGGATCATCCGCACGTTTTTGGGCAGCATAGAACTCTTCGGCTTCCTGCTGAGTAACCCCTTCGTAATAATTGGCAGCCGAGGTCAGCACCAGATCATCTCCATCGGCCTGATTCACCCGTTTCGGCATCACATCCGGATCAAAGATTACCGGAAACAGCTTGCTGCACATGGCTTCCACACTTTCCCCTTCTTGCAAAGGAAGGAGTTGTGGCTCTATACTGTCCAGCACCCTCCGCAAATAACCGGCTGTAAAACCCGGTACAAATTTATCACAGGCGTAATGGTGATGGATCCCGTTCGAAAACCATACACGTTTCAGATAAATTTCGAGAGATTTGAATTCTTCCGCCGAACGGTCTCCCCGATAATTCACCCAGACCGATTCAAGCAGACGTCGGATCTGCAGGTTGTATTTTCCGTTTTGGTCAAACAGGATATCCCTGCCTTCCAAAGCGGCTTCCGACAAATAGTACACCAGCTTTTTCTGCCGTAAGGACAAATTTTCAAAACCCTTCACCCGATACCGGAGAATCTGCAGGTCGGCAAATTGCTCCACCGTATAATCAAATGTATCTTGCTCCATATTCTTTTCTTTGAAATGACCAACTAACAAAGCAACAGAAATAAAATGACGAAGAACAGACCGGCATCCGCATATGAAAACACACGTAACTGCTTGCCGTATTCTTCGTCACTTCCAGTAATGACTGGTGTAAAACCGGTCATGATCCAGAATCATTATTATATAGATCCGATAAATCTATTTTATTTTCCGTCCAATTTTCGTTTACGATAACCGTTCGGCGTTTCACCTACATTCTTATAAAATGCGGCATAAAACGACTGCCGGTTTGAAAAACCTACCATTGCACTGATTTCTTCCACATTCTTCTCGGAATAGCGTTTGTCTACCAACAGATGCAATGCGTCCTTGATACGATATTCATTCACCAGGCATGAATAATTCATTCCAAAACGGGAATTGATGACCGCCGACAAATAACGTGTATTTGTCTTCAGTTCCTTCGCCAAGTCTTTTGCTGAATAATTAGGATCCTTATACTTCTTTTGAAGGACTATGATATTCATAATCTTGTCATACAACTCATCGGCCAATTCTGCCCGGATCATTTCACGATATGCGGCATTCTTTATTTTCTTTTCCCGCAAATTGTATGGTTTCTTCTCAGAAACCCCGGTTTGTACTTCAGTTAAATTTTCTCCGTCTCTCATCTGTCTTATTTTTGATAAATATTTCTTTTTGCCTAGTTTTATAGATTATACAAAATTGGTAATAGTTTTTTTATTCTACAACAAAAAACAAAAGGTATTTTCTTAAATAATCTCAAAAATATTCAGTTTTTACTTATAAAAATGAATTTTCTGCTGTTTTCTATACCAGAAATTCACCTATCTTTGTCTGCTTTTTTAAGAATCAATGATGCTCAAGACACTCAAATCGTATTTCGGATACACCAGTTTCCGTCCGCTACAGGAGGAAATCATCAAAAGAATACTCAGTAAAAAAGATACACTTGTACTGATGCCCACAGGTGGAGGGAAATCCATCTGTTACCAGCTTCCAGCCCTGCTGATGGAGGGTACCGCCGTCGTAGTGTCACCACTCATTTCATTAATGAAAGATCAGGTAGAATCACTCCAGGAAAACGGTATCATAGCAAGAGCACTCAACAGCACAAACGATGAAACGACCAATGCCAACATATGTTTCGAATGTCGCCAAGGAAGAGTAAAATTGCTATACATTTCCCCTGAAAGGCTGATGGCCGAAACTAATTTTTTGCTGAAGGATATCAAGATTTCACTGTTCGCAATAGACGAAGCACACTGTATTTCCCAGTGGGGACATGATTTCCGACCGGAATACACACAACTGAAAATACTGCGGCAACAGTTTCCTGATGTACCGATTGTGGCGCTGACCGCTACAGCCGACAAAATCACCCGCGAAGATATCATGAAACAGCTGGATATGCGCGACCCGCAAGTGTTCATCTCTTCATTCGACCGCCCGAACCTCAGCCTGAATGTAAAGCGAGGACTCCAGCAGAAGGAAAAGATACGTGCTATCTTCGATTTTATCCGACGCCATCCCGGAGAAAGCGGAATCATATACTGCATGAGCCGGAACAAGACAGAAAAAGTGGCCGGAATACTCGAAGAACATGGAATCCGGACAGCTGTCTATCATGCCGGACTCAGTGTGGAAGCCCGTGAAATGGCACAGGACGATTTTATCAATGACCGGGTACAGGTGGTATGCGCCACCATTGCCTTCGGCATGGGAATAGACAAATCGAACGTACGCTGGGTTATCCACTACAATCTGCCGAAAAGTATCGAAAGCTTCTACCAGGAAATTGGACGCGCCGGACGTGACGGACTCCCCGGCGACACACTTCTCTTCTATTCTTTCGGAGACATCGTGCTTCTGTCCAAATTCGCGGCCGAAAGTAACCAGCAGGAAATAAACATGGAAAAGCTGAACCGGATGCAGCAGTACGCCGAAGCGGATATTTGCCGCCGCCGTATCCTGCTGAACTATTTCGGAGAAACAATGGACCACGACTGTGGCAACTGTGACGTATGCCGTAACCCTCCCAAACGTTTCGACGGATCGGTCATCGTCCAGAAAGCACTCAGCGGTATCGCCCGGACCGGAGAACAGATCGGAATGCATACCCTGATCGACTTGTTGAAAGGATCAGTCAGCCAGGAGATCATTGATAAAGGATATGACAAGCTGAAAACTTACGGTGTAGGACGCGACATCCCGGCACGCGACTGGCAGGATTACCTGCTCCAGATGCTTAACCTCGGATATATTGAAGTAGCATACAATGAAAAGAATCATCTCAAAATTACCGGAACAGGACGGAAAGTACTTTTCGGACAGGCCACAGCGCAACTGGTAGTGATCAGACGCGATGATTACACTGGGACAAAAGAAAGACAAAGCTATAAAAAAGTCAAAACTGCATCACCGGTTCTCACCCCGATGGTGTTTGCCGACGAAAACGACATTCTCTTTGAAGAATTACGCCAACTCCGGAAAAAACTGGCCGACCAGCAGGCCATACCAGCCTATATTGTCCTGTCAGACAAGGTCCTGCATCTGCTAGCGTCTTCCCGACCGGAGACAGTCGAAGCTTTTGGAGAAATCAGCGGTATCGGAGAATACAAGAAAGAACGATATGGAAAAGATTTTGTTGAAGTTATCCGCCGTTTCATGAAAAAATAAATACGGTTTATCTGCATTTCTTCAACTGCCCGGCCAGATTGATACGGGGAATTCCAAGCTCTATGGCCCTTTCATAAGCATTACGTGCCTTTTCCTTATTTTTCACCTGCAGATAAAGATCACCCATCATCACATGGAGGTCGGCATCATCCGTATCAATCCGGACAGCCTCCTCCAGATCGATCAGGGCCATCTCCGGTTGTCCCTGTTCCATTTCGATGTTGGCACGCATTTTCAACAGCAAGGCATCCCGAGGATTCTCATTCACCATCAGGTTCAACGTTTCCAGAGCCTGTTTGTATTTTCCTTCCTTCTGGTCGAGCATCACCAGTCCCAGACGGGCGGTACGGTTCTTGGCATCCTCTCCCAATACCATATTATAGTCAATGCGGGCTTCCTGGTACTGCCGACGCTGCATATATATGTAGGCACGTATCAGACGGGCCTCCACATTCTTCGGCAAAAGGTCTATCACATTACAATAATCCACATATGCCTTTTCTGTCAGGTTTCTCTCCATATAAAGTGAAGCACGGTTAAGCAGCATGGCTGTAGAATACGGAGTAATGTTCAATGCCATCGTATACGATTCAATGGCCTCATCCAATTTTCCCATACGCCTCTGTACGGTACCCAGATTAGAAAACAGCAATGCATTGCGGGCATTCCCCGGATCAAGCTTCAGGGCCTTCCTGAACAGTTGTTCAGCCTGCACCAGACTGTCTTTTTTCGTAAAGTCCATTGCCTTTTCAACCAGTTCGTTATACGACTGTGCCTTTCCACCAGCCACCGCCATCAACACCAGACAGAACAATATCAGTTTCTTCATGTTTTCTTTCATATCAAATACCATCCGACAAAGGTAATGGAATAATCGGTGCCTGTTCGTTTATATGAAAAAGTTTTTGTAAGTTTGAACAATCATTCATTTTTTTTAGAACTATAATAGTATGAAACTAGAAAAAGCAATATTTGCCTGCGGGTGTTTCTGGGGCGCCCAATATCAGTTCGAACGTGTTCCGGGTGTAATCCGTTCGGTAGTAGGCTATATCGGAGGATACAAGGAAAATCCCAGTTACCAGGAGGTAAAGGCACACACTACCGGGCATGCCGAAGCCACACTGGTTGAATTCGATGCCGAAAAGATTCCGTATTCCGAACTTTGCAAGGTGTTTTTTGAAATACATGATCCGGCACAGACAGACGGACAGGGCCCCGACATAGGTCCGCAATACCGCAGCGAGATATTCTATCTGGACGAGACCCAGAAAAAGACCGCGGAAGAAATCATCACACTGCTGAAGGAAAAAGGATACGAAGTACATACCCGGCTCACTCCGGCAAGTACTTTCTGGGAAGCGGAAGAATATCACCAACATTATTATGACAAGACCGGAGGCGAACCTTACTGCCACATCCGGGTAAAGAAATTCTAAAAAAATTATCCGCAAAGCTTCTGTCCGGAAAATAGCCGGACAGAAACCTGCGGACAATTCAGATAAGACTATAAATAAATGTAAAGACTATGCTTTTTTGATATAGTCAACGATCCATGCACCTACTTCCTTTGTACCATATCTGGCACCGCCTTCAACCTGAATCTCCGGAGTACGTACATTGGCATCCAACGAAGCATCTACTGCCTTACGGATCAGTGCACCTTCTTCCTTACAGTTGAAGTATTCGAACAACATGGCTACCGACAAGATCTGTGCAAGCGGATTGGCAATATTCAGACCTTTTGCCTGAGGCCATGAACCGTGGATCGGTTCGAATACCGGAGTACTTTCACCGGTTGAAGCCGACGGAAGCAAGCCCATGGAACCACTGATACATGAACCTTCATCAGTCAAGATATCACCGAAAGTATTCTCAGTCACCATCACGTCAAAGAAAGTCGGCTCCTGTATCATACGCATGGCAGCGTTGTCCACAAACATATAGTCGGTTTTCACTTCCGGATACAGGGGAGCCATCTCCTGGGCAATCTGACGCCACAGACGTGAAGAAGCAAGCACATTTGCCTTGTCGACTACAGTCAGATGCTTACGGCGTTTCATCGCATATTCGAATCCAACCTTCAGGATACGCTCGATCTCCGGACGGGTATACATGTTGGTATCATACGCCTTGTCGTTGTCCTGGTATTTCTCACCGAAATACATACCACCGGTCAACTCACGGATGCACAGGAAATCGGCACCTTCCACCAGTTCGGCACGCAACGGTGATTTGTGCAGCAGGCACTTGAATGTCTGTACCGGACGAATATTGGCAAACAGCCCCAGTTTCTTACGCATGGCCAGCAGACCTTGCTCCGGACGTACCTTCGCTGTCGGGTCATTGTCAAACTTAGGGTCACCCACAGCCGAGAACAGCACGGCATCCGCATTCTTGCAGACCTCAAAAGTCTTTTCAGGGAACGGGTCACCAACCTCATCAATTGCATGTGCGCCGCACAATGCATATTCATAACTTACCTTATGTCCGAATTTTTCACAGACAGCTGTCATTACATTCACACCCTGTACAGAGATTTCAGGGCCTATACCGTCTCCGGCTAATACTGCTATTTTAAAATCCATAGTTCTATTCTTTTTTTTAGTCTTCTATCATATTCAACATCTTGATCGTTGCCTTGATTGCCGCCTCTGTCTGGTCGGCATCCAGACCTCTTGTACGGAACACCCGGCCTTCATAGCTCCAGGTAATCAAAGTCTGTACAAAGGCATCGGTACGTCCTCCGGGAGGAATACTCACCGCATAGTTTGTCAGCATCGGAAACTTGCGTCCCAGTGTACCTTTATAAATTTTGCGCAAGGCGCGTACAAAAGCGTCATATTGTCCGTCGCCCGAAGAGCTTTCCTGATAAACCTTTCCATCTATTTCGATACTGAGTGACGCCATAGGTTTCAGTCCCCGGGCCAATGTCACGAAGTAACTCAGCAGTCTGACTCTATTCCCTGCCCCGTCATGTTTCAGTACATCCGAAATAATATAAGGCAGGTCATCCTGCGTTACAACTTCCTTCTTATCACCCAGCTCAATGATACGCTCGGTCACTTTCTTCATGGATTCCTCGTCCAGTTCCAGTCCCAGGCTCTCCAGGTTCTTGCGGATATTAGCCTTACCGGATGTTTTTCCCAAGGCATACTCACGCACACGTCCGAAACGTTCCGGAAGCAAGTCATTACAATACAGGTTATTCTTGTTGTCACCGTCGGCATGTACTCCGGCTACCTGGGTAAAGACACTGTCGCCTACAATCGGTTTGTTGGCAGGAATGGTGACACCCGAATAGGATTCCACCATACGGCTCACGTCGTTCAAACGGCTTTCGTCAATATTGGTGATCGCATGGAAATGATCCTTCAGAATTGCCTGCACACTGGCAAGAGGAGCGTTACCTGCACGTTCCCCCAAACCGTTGATGGTAGTATGCAGTCCTCTCACTCCGCTCAGGACGGCAGCCAGCACATTACTTACGGCCAGATCATAATCATTATGCGCATGGAAATCGAAATGTACGTCGGGGTAACGTTTCTTCATCTTGCGCATGAACTCGATTACCTGAAGCGGATTCAGGATACCCAACGTGTCGGGAAGCATGAAACGTTTGATGCCGTGCCCCAACAGTCCGTCCATCAGTCCGAATACATAATCAGGACTGTCCTTGATACCGTTACTCCAGTCTTCCAGGTACACATTGACATCCATTCCTTTACTCTCTGCATACTGCACTACACCGATAATGTCACTTATATGCTCCTGCAATGTCTTTTTCAGCTGATACTTGCAATGTTTCTCAGAGCCCTTGGTCAGCAGATTGATGACCCGGCATCCGGCATCGTAAATCCAGTCGACCGAAATGTGTCCGTCCACAAATCCCAAAACCTCCACACGCGACAGCATGTCACGGCGTTTGGCCCAGTCACAGATCATCTTTACCGCCTCGAATTCTCCTTCGGATACACGGGCCGAAGCCACTTCTATGCGGTCTACCTTCAGATCCTCCAGCAACAGACGGGCAATCATCAGCTTCTCATGAGGTACGAACGAAACTCCGCTGGTCTGTTCACCGTCACGGAGTGTCGTATCCATGATTTCTATTCTGGGATGATTTGTTATCATTTATCTTGATTCCTTTCCTAAACTTATTTGCGGGAAGCTTCAAAAGCTTCTATCTTGTCCTTGTTCTCTACCAGGAAGTCTATATCGTCCAGACCATTCATCAGACAATGCTTCTTATATGCGTTGATCTCGAATTTTTCCGATTTTCCCGTAGCCTTGTTGGTGATGGTCTGTTCAGGCAGGTTCACTTCCACTTCAGTCTTCGGGTCGGCATAAATCGAATCAAAAAGTTCCTTCAGGAAACCTTCGCTCACTACAACCGGCAATACGAAATTGTTCAGTTCATTGTTCTTGTGGATATCGGCAAAGAAGCTTGACACAACTACCCGGAAACCATAGCCTGCAATGGCCCATGCGGCATGTTCACGGCTTGAACCGCTACCGAAATTCTTTCCGGCCACCAGAATCTGTCCGCTGTAAGTTGGATCGTTCAACACGAAATCCTTGTTCAGGGATCCGTCCGGATTGTAACGCCAGTCACGGAACAGGTTATCGCCGAAAAACTTCTCTTCACGTGTAGTCGCTTTCAGGAAACGGGCCGGAATGATCTGGTCGGTATCTACGTTTTCCAGCGGAAGAGGAATACAAGTGCTTGTTATGATATTGAATTTCTGTTTCATAAGTCTTTCTGTTTTACATTAATGTTCTAGGATCGGTAATCACTCCGGTAACGGCAGCCGCAGCGGCGGTCAATGGACTGGCCAGCAGCGTACGTGAACCGGGACCCTGACGGCCTTCAAAATTACGGTTGCTGGTAGATACGGCATATTTACCTGCCGGAATCTTGTCATCGTTCATGGCCAGACAAGCGGAACATCCCGGCTGACGGATTTCGAAACCGGCTTCTTCCAATACCTTGTCAAGACCTTCCAGACGGATCTGCTCGTCGACCAACCACGATCCCGGAACCAGCCATGCAATGATGTTGTCGGCTTTCTTGCGTCCTTTCACGATAGAGGCAAACGCACGGAAATCTTCGATACGGCCGTTTGTACAGGCTCCCAGGAATACATAATCAACCTTCTTGCCCAGCAAGGACTCGCCCGGCTGGAATCCCATGTAATGCAATGACTTTTCGAACGAACCTTTTTCTACATCGCTCATGCCTTCGGTTGTAGGAATGTGTGAAGTGATGGCCATACCCATACCCGGATTCGTACCGTAAGTGATCATCGGCTGGATATCGGCCGCATCATAGTGTACTTCCTTGTCGAATACAGCGTCATCGTCACTCTTCAAAGTCTTCCAGTAAGCCAGAGCCTTGTCCCATTCTTCACCCTTCGGAGCGTATTCACGTCCCTTGATATACTCGAATGTCACTTCGTCCGGAGCAATCATACCGCCGCGTGCACCCATTTCAATAGAAAGGTTACACAAGGTAAGACGTCCTTCCATAGTCAGACTGCGCACCGCTTCACCTGCATATTCCACAAAATAGCCGGTAGCACCGCTGGTAGTCATCTTCGACATCATGTACAAAGCCACATCCTTGGCTGTAACACCTTTTCCCAGCTTACCGTCGATGGTGATACGCATGGTTTTCGGACGGGCCTGAAGGATACACTGTGAAGCCATAACCATCTCCACTTCCGAAGTTCCGATACCGAATGCAACCGCACCCATCGCACCGTGGGTGGAAGTATGCGAGTCACCGCACACGATTGTCATTCCCGGCAGGGTCAGACCTCTTTCCGGACCTACTACGTGAATAATACCGTTCTTCTTGTTCATCATGCCGAAATGGGTCAGTCCGAAATCGGCCGCATTCTTGGCCAGCGTATCCACCTGAGTCTTCGAAACCGGATCTGCGATAGGTTTGTCCTGGTCGTGGGTCGGTGTATTGTGGTCGGGCATACAGAAAATACGTTCCGGACGGAAACATTTCAAGCCACGTGCACGCATGCCGGCAAAGGCCTGCGGACTGGTCACTTCATGACAGTAAAGACGATCGATATATAATTGGGTTGGTCCATCTTCCACCTTCTGCACTACATGTGCATCCCAGATTTTGTCAAATAATGTATTAGCCATATATATTTTTTCTAGTTTGATTATTTTCTGAATTTATTGATACAGTCAATGTAGGCTTCTACCGATGCGGCAATGATATCGGTATTGGCACCGAATCCATAATACATCTGTCCGTCGTATTCCACCTGCATGTGTACCTTACCTACATCGTCACTGCCTTTGCTGATAGCCTGGATCGTGAATTCCTTCAATGTCATCTGGCGGCGGATAATCTGCTTGACAGCCTTGATGGCGGCATCTACCGGACCGTTACCGGTTGCGGCGGCCTCAAATGATTCACCCGAGATGTTCAGGCCCAGACTGGCCACTGAACGGACACCCACGCCACTGGTTACCTGAAGGTATTCCAGCTTGATATGGTGGTTCACGTTTCTGTCGGCCCCGGCCAAAACCAGGATATCGTCATCGGTCACATCCTTTTTCTTGTCAGCCAGTTTCAGGAAGTCTTCGTATACCTTATCCAGCTTTTCCTGAGTCATTTCAACACCCAGCACATGCAGGCGGTGCTTCAATGCGGCACGTCCGCTACGTGCGGTCAGTACAATGGCATTGTCATCGATACCCACATCTTTCGGGTCCATAATCTCGTATGTCTGTGCATTCTTCAGCACACCGTCCTGATGGATACCCGAAGAATGGGCGAACGCGTTACGCCCCACAATGGCCTTGTTAGGCTGTACCGGCATGTTCATCAGGCTCGAAACCATACGGCTGGTAGGATATATCTTCTGTGTATTGATATTGGTATCGATATTCAGATGACGGTGACAGCGCAAAATCATAGCCACCTCTTCCAATGAAGTGTTTCCGGCACGCTCACCGATACCGTTCACGGTAACCTCCACCTGACGGGCACCGTTCAATACACCGCTGATGGTGTTGGCCGTAGCCATACCCAAATCATTATGACAGTGTGTGGAAATGATGGCCTTGTCTATACCGTCTACATGTTCCATCAGGTATTTGATCTTCTCTCCATACTCGTCGGGCAGACAATAGCCCGTCGTATCGGGAATATTCACCACCGTGGCTCCGGCCTTGATTACGGCTTCTACCACACGGGCCAGGTATTCGTTTTCCGTACGGCCGGCATCTTCGGCATAGAATTCCACGTCGTCTACATAACGGCGTGCATACTTTACCGCCTTCACCGCACGTTCTATGATTTCTTCACGGGTGGAGTTGAATTTATACTTGATATGAGGGTCGGAAGTTCCTATACCGGTATGGATACGTTTATGCTTGGCGAATTTCAGGGCTTCAGCAGCTACATCAATGTCCTTCTCTACCGCACGGGTCAAGGCACAGATAGTAGGCCAGGTCACAGCCTTCGAAATTTCAATCACCGAATTGAAATCACCCGGACTTGAAATAGGGAATCCTGCCTCTATCACATCGACTCCCAATGCTTCCAGCTGTTTGGCCACCTGAATCTTCTCCACAGTGTTAAGCTGGCAACCGGGAACCTGTTCCCCATCGCGTAATGTCGTATCAAAAATAAATAATCTTTCACTCATAAGTCTTTATCTTTTTTAGTCATTATCATTATCAAGCAAAAAGCCTTTCACACAGGGAAGTGAGAAAGGCTTTATAATATCTTGTACATACAATCATGCGTGCGACTCACTTCCCACTGGCTTCACCAACAGAATAATCAGACCGCATAGCAAAATATGTATAAACAATGTACTCATAATCAAAAAATCTGTTCCGACTTTTATCAGTCGCTGCAAAGGTAGGGATTATTTTGATACCTCAAAACGAAAATGAAAGTTTTTTCATCATTTTAGAAACAAATTCGTACTAATTCAATCCTTTTAAACGCAATTCATAGAGACAAGCCTCTACTTCGGCACTGCTTCCCATATGTTTACCCAGGTCATCTGATAATTTGACACATTCACGCCACTCCTGGTTCTGATTCATCTTGCAGCGCGACAGTTTCATTACAATGTTACATGGCGGGAAACCTGTGTCGTTTGTCAGGTTGGTTCCGATACCGAACGAACAGCGTATCTTTCCCTTGCAATAGTCGAACAGCTGAAGAGCCTTTCCAAAATCCAGTGCATTGCTGAAAATGATGGTTTTCGTAGTAGGGTCGATGCCCAGTTCCTTGTAACGCTCCACCAGCCGGTCTATGAATTCAAACTCGTTTCCCGAATCACAGCGTACCCCGTCGAAAAGCTTCGCCTGCTTGCGGCTGAAATTGCTCAGGAATGAATCGGACGTATACGTATCACTCAAAGCCGTACCCAGGTCGCCGTCATACACGTTAACCCAGTTTTCCAACGCCATATAGTTGGCATGCTTGTAGCCGAACTGGGCTCCGTGGAACATGAACCACTCATGCGGATGAGTGCCCATCGGACGCATATCATACTTCATGGCCAGATAGCAGTTCGACGTACCGGTACAGAACTTGGCATAATGTTTCAGATAAGACACTACAATATCATGCACCTCGAAAGAAAAGCGGCGGCGCGTACCGAATTCCGAAAACGGCATGCCATGGACGTTCGACAGGTGCACCTTCCCCACCAGTCTGTCCAGGATGACATCCCTGTCGGGAACACGGTTCAGGAAACGGTTCTTGATTTCGGAAATGATAGCCAGCAACGGAACCTCATACAGCGTCACCTTATATAGGTAATCGGTCACTTCCATATGCAGATGGCGGTTCTCATCCAGATACACCTCAATCTTTTCCGGGTCAAAACGGAAAGAAGCCAGCCACTCCCAGTATACACGGGGAATAAAGCGGCAGTGCGTAAACATATATTCCAGTTCGTCCGGTTTCAAAGCCACAACTGCCAGATTCTTTATTTCATCTTTCAATGCGGCTAAAAACTCTTCCGAATAAACCGTCTCATCACGGTCTTTAAAACTGAACGTACCAAAAGCATAAGGAAAAAGCTTGATATAAGCATAAGACGTCGTAAACTTATACAAATCGGTATCTAGAATTGAATTGATTACCATATATCATTATTTTTAAGGTTCGGCTAAACAGAAAAGCCCCGAAGTCGGACTGACCTCGGGGCCTTGATAAGACGGCGACTACCTACTCTCCCACTTTTACGCAGTACCATCGGCGTGACGAAGCTTAACTTCTCTGTTCGGAATGGGAAGAGGTGGAACCTTCGTGCCATAGTCACCTGAATTTCGTTATATGATGTCATGACTCACAAGCAAACCGCAATCTCCAGCCTTACTGGCCGAACGTATATGGCATCCGTCCCTCTTGGGGGGGGACAAGGAAAGAATACGGGCAATTAGTAATGCTCGGCTTTGGTGTCTCCACCTTTACACCTGCATCCTATCGACGTCATCGTCTTTGACGACCCTGAGAAATCTAATCTTGTGGCCGGCTTCGCACTTAGATGCTTTCAGCGCTTATCCGATCCCGACTTGGATACCCGGCGATGCACCTGGCGGCACAACCGGTAAACCAGAGGTCGGTCCAACACGGTCCTCTCGTACTAGTGTCAGAGCCACGCAAATTTCATACGCCCACGATAGATAGAGACCGAACTGTCTCACGACGTTCTGAACCCAGCTCGCGTGCCACTTTAATGGGCGAACAGCCCAACCCTTGGGACCTTCTCCAGCCCCAGGATGTGACGAGCCGACATCGAGGTGCCAAACCACTCCGTCGATATGAGCTCTTGGGAGGGATCAGCCTGTTATCCCCGGAGTACCTTTTATCCTTTGAGCGATGTCCCTTCCATTCGGAAACACCGGATCACTATGCTCTAGTTTCCTACCTGCTCGACCTGTCTGTCTCCCAGTCAAGCGCCCTTATGCCATTACACTCTGCGGACGGTTACCGATCGTCCTGAGGGCACCTTTAGAAGCCTC
This sequence comes from Bacteroides ilei, assembly GCF_900128495.1. Taxonomy (GTDB): domain Bacteria; phylum Bacteroidota; class Bacteroidia; order Bacteroidales; family Bacteroidaceae; genus Phocaeicola; species Phocaeicola ilei. Next base: position 433,005 of record NZ_LT635801.1, on the reverse strand, counting down.
CGTTACGCTTTTGGAGGCGACCACCCCAGTCAAACTACCCACCAAGCAATGTCCTCCACCCGGGAGTTAGAACTCAAACAAACGAAGGGTCGTATTTCAACAGCGGCTCCACGGACACTGGCGTGCCCGTCTCAAAGCCTCCGACCTATCCTACACATCGCGTGCCCAAATCCAATGCTAAGCTATAGTAAAGGTTCACGGGGTCTTTTCGTCCCATCGCGGGTAATCGGCATCTTCACCGATACTACAATTTCACTGAGCTCACGGTTGAGACAGCGTCCGGATCATTACACCATTCGTGCAGGTCGGAACTTACCCGACAAGGAATTTCGCTACCTTAGGACCGTTATAGTTACGGCCGCCGTTTACTGGGGCTTCAATTCAACGCTTCTCTTGCGATGACGTCTCCTCTTAACCTTCCAGCACCGGGCAGGTGTCAGGCTGTATACTTCTACTTTCATATTCGCACAGCCCTGTGTTTTTGTTAAACAGTTGCCTGGACCTATTCTCTGCGCCCTCTCTTGCGAGGAGGGACCCTTTATCCCGAAGTTACAGGGTCAGTTTGCCTAGTTCCTTAACCGTGATTCACTCAAGCGCCTTAGTATATTCAACCCGACTACGTGTGTCCGTTTGCGGTACGGGTACCTTACAGGTTATGTTTAGCGGATTTTCTCGGCAGTCTGCTTACCTGCGCTGTCACCGCATCCCGGAGGAATTGGTGTACTCTCAAGATCGGCTCTCCCCACGGATTTGCCTGCGGGAATCTACGCCTACACTCTTCAACGGGCTATTCCGTCAGCCCGCGGCAGTGCCACTTCTGCGTCTCCACGTCACCCTGTAAGGTAGTAACGGAATCTTGACCGTTTCTGCCATCGGCCTCGCCGTTCGGCTGAGCCTTAGGTCCCGACTTACCCTGATCCGATTAGCGTTGATCAGGAAACCTTAGTCTTTCGGCGAGGGGGTTTCCCGCCCCCTTTATCGTTACTTATACCTACATTTGCTTTTCCATACGCTCCAGAACACCTCACGGTGCGCCTTCAACGCCGAATGGAATGCTCCCCTACCGATACTTGCATATCCCACGGCTTCGGCAGACAACTTCATACCCGATTATTATCCACGCCCGATTCCTCGACTAGTGAGCTGTTACGCACTCTTTAAATGAATGGCTGCTTCCAAGCCAACATCCTAGCTGTCTTAGCAATCAGACTTCGTTAGTTTAACTTAGCTGTCATTTCGGGGCCTTAGCCGGTGGTCAGGATTGTTCTCCTCTCGGGCACGGACCTTAGCACCCATGCCCTCACTCCCATGATCGAACTGATGCGCATTCGGAGTTTGTCAAGACTTGATAGGCGGTGAAGCCCTCGCATCTTATCAGTCGCTCTACCTCGCAGCAGTAATTCATGAGGCTGCACCTAAATGCATTTCGGGGAGTACGAGCTATCTCCAAGTTTGATTGGCCTTTCACTCCTACCCTCAGCTCATCCAGAAGCTTTTCAACGCTTATTGGTGCGGACCTCCATCTGGTGTTACCCAGACTTCATCCTGGCCAAGGGTAGATCACTTGGTTTCGCGTCTACCGCATCTGACTCGACGCCCTATTCAGACTCGCTTTCGCTTCGGCTCCGGGACTCATGCCCCTTAACCTTGCCAGACACGGTAACTCGTAGGTTCATTATGCAAAAGGCACGCCGTCACTTCATAAAGAAGCTCCGACCGCTTGTAGGCGCACGGTTTCAGGTACTCTTTCACTCTTCTGTTCGAAGTGCTTTTCACCTTTCCCTCACGGTACTGGTTCGCTATCGGTCTCTCGGGAGTATTTAGCCTTGCCGGATGGTCCCGGCGGATTCACGCAGGATTCCTCGTGTCCCGCGCTACTCAGGATACCGCTATGCTTCGTCTCGCTTCATGTACCGGACTCTCACCGTCTACGGTCTGATTTTCCAAACAGTTCCATTCACGAGATTGCTTGCAACGTCGCGGTCCTACAACCCCCCGGATGCCGTAACATCCGGGGTTTGGGCTCTTCCCCGTTCGCTCGCCACTACTGGGGGAATCATTCTTATTTTCTTTTCCTGCAGGTACTAAGATGTTTCAGTTCCCTGCGTTAGCCTCCATCACAAGATGGATGATACCTCTTCAAGGTATCGGGTTGTCCCATTCGGAGATCCGCGGATCAAGGGTTATTTGCACCTCCCCGCAGCTTTTCGCAGCTTATCACGTCCTTCTTCGCCTCCGAGAGCCAAGGCATCCGCCATGCGCCCTTCTCTACTTTCCTTATCACGTTCACACTTCCGCTTTTGCGCGGAGTGGGATGACATATACTTTCAGCTCTGTACTGAAAATTACTTTTTGCTTGTTACATCATGTCATAGACCTATTCTTGTGGAGAGAATCACGGGCTTGAACCGTTTGCGGGCCGGCCTCCAGCCTCCCTCATCCTCTTGTATATCAAATAAACAAACCCTGCAGTACAAGGGAAAGAACCGGTGTCGGCACCGCTCCAGAAAGGAGGTGTTCCAGCCGCACCTTCCGGTACGGCTACCTTGTTACGACTTAGCCCCAATTACCGGTTTTACCCTAGGGCGCTCCTCGCGGTTACGCACTTCAGGTACCCCCGGCTTTCATGGCTTGACGGGCGGTGTGTACAAGGCCCGGGAACGTATTCACCGCGCCGTGGCTGATGCGCGATTACTAGCGAATCCAGCTTCGTGGAGTCGGGTTGCAGACTCCAGTCCGAACTGAGAGGGGCTTTGGAGATTGGCATCCCGTCGCCGGGTAGCGGCCTTCTGTACCCCCCATTGTAACACGTGTGTAGCCCCGGACGTAAGGGCCGTGCTGATTTGACGTCATCCCCACCTTCCTCACATCTTACGATGGCAGTCTCGCCGGAGTCCTCAGCATTACCTGATAGTAACCGGCGACAAGGGTTGCGCTCGTTATGGCACTTAAGCCGACACCTCACGGCACGAGCTGACGACAACCATGCAGCACCTTCACAGACGCCTTGCGGCTTACAAGTTTCCTCGTAATTCGTCTGCAATTCAAGCCCGGGTAAGGTTCCTCGCGTATCATCGAATTAAACCACATGTTCCTCCGCTTGTGCGGGCCCCCGTCAATTCCTTTGAGTTTCACCGTTGCCGGCGTACTCCCCAGGTGGGATACTTAACGCTTTCGCTAAGCCGCTGACAGTGTATCGCCAACAGCGAGTATCCATCGTTTACCGTGTGGACTACCAGGGTATCTAATCCTGTTTGATACCCACACTTTCGAGCATCAACGTCAGTGGCGGCTTAGCAGGCTGCCTTCGCAATCGGGGTTCTTCGTGATATCTATGCATTTCACCGCTACACCACGAATTCCGCCTGCCTCAACCGTACTCAAGGACGCCAGTATCAACTGCAATTTTAAGGTTGAGCCCCAAACTTTCACAGCTGACTTAACGACCCGTCTACGCTCCCTTTAAACCCAATAAATCCGGATAACGCTCGCATCCTCCGTATTACCGCGGCTGCTGGCACGGAGTTAGCCGATGCTTATTCATACGGTACCTGCAATGACCTACACGTAGGTCACTTTATCCCCGTATAAAAGAAGTTTACAATCCGTAGGACCTTCATCCTTCACGCTACTTGGCTGGTTCAGGCTCTCGCCCATTGACCAATATTCCTCACTGCTGCCTCCCGTAGGAGTTTGGACCGTGTCTCAGTTCCAATGTGGGGGACCTTCCTCTCAGAACCCCTATCCATCGTCGACTTGGTGGGCCGTTACCCCGCCAACCATCTAATGGAACGCATCCCCATCGTACACCGATAAATCTTTAATGATGCTTTCATGTGCACTCATCATACCATCAGGTATTAATCTTTCTTTCGAAAGGCTATCCCTGAGTGTACGGAAGGTTGGATACGCGTTACTCACCCGTGCGCCGGTCGCCGGCAATCGAAGCAAGCTTCAATCATGCTGCCCCTCGACTTGCATGTGTTAAGCCTGTAGCTAGCGTTCATCCTGAGCCAGGATCAAACTCTTCATTGTAGAATATCTTTTTCAGACACATACCCGAAGGCATGTACCTTGTTTTGCTCTGTCCAGGATGCCGATTTCTTTACCTTATTATTATAAAGTATTGACGGTTCTTTCATTCAATCACAACCCCAAGGGGTCATGACCTTCTTGTACTACATCTTGTTTGTTTATCTAAAGTCTTTCAAAGATCTTAATTCGCTTTGAGTGGCGAAAGTGTTGCAAAGATAAGGCAGAATTTTGAAACCACCAAATTTTTGATGAAAAATTTTTCATTTTTACATTTTCTCAACATCTTTCTCTCTCGAAAGCGGATACAAAGGTACGCACTTTTTTGACATCTGCAAATTTTAGGCCCTACTTTTTTTGAACATTTTTTCAACAATGTACATAAAAACCTGATAATCTTGAAGTAACGTTTTTTATCTATACTACATATTTTAAAAGGTAGACATATCGGCCACAAAACCCAAAGATTAGACAATACTTTAAATAGCCTATTCAAATAAAAAATAGTAACTTTCGGCCAAAAACCAATCACTATGACCGATACACTTTACCAAGCGCTGCTATACATCATGCCGCCATTGGCTGTCATCGTATTTCTGGCACTTTTTTTCGTAAAAGCGGGCTACGGCATGTTCCGCACTAAAGACTGGGGCATCTCCCTGCCCAACAAACTGGGCTGGGTAATCATGGAATGTCCCGCCTTCCTGATGATGCTGTACCTATGGAACGGTTCTTCCTACAAGCTGGAACCGGCCCTTTTCACCTTCTTCATCCTTTTCGAGCTGCACTATTTCCAGCGGTCGTTTGTATTTCCATTGCTGATGAAGGGTAAAAGCCGCATGCCCATCGCCATTACGGCTATGGGGGTTCTGTTCAATGTCATCAACGCATTCCTGATAGGATACAACCTGTTTTATCTGAAAGGCAGCTTCTATACGGCAGAATGGCTGTCCACCCCGACGTTCTATGCCGGATGTATCATCTTCTTTGCCGGCATGGGCATCAACCTGCATGCCGACCAGGTGATACGTAACCTGCGTCCGGCAGGAGACACCCGCCACTACCTGCCCCAAAAAGGAATATACCGATACGTTACATCGGGCAACTATTTCGGCGAACTGGTTGAATGGGTAGGCTTCGCCATCCTGACCCAATCGGCCGCCGCATGGATCTTTGTTCTCTGGACCTTCGCCAATCTGGCACCGAGGGCCTATGCCATCCGCCAACGCTACCGGGAAGAATTCGGGAAGGAAGCCGTGGGAAAACGGAAATGCCTGATACCTTATATATACTAAAAACATCGATTTATGAAAGATTCACTGTTATTCACCCCGGGGACTATCGGACCGCTCACCCTGCGTAACCGTACCATCCGTTCGGCCGCCTTTGAGAGCATGTGCCCGGGAAACAAACCCTCCGATGAACTGCTCCAATACCATACCTCGGTAGCCAAAGGCGGAGTAGGCATGACCACCGTAGCATATGCCGCCGTAACCCGAAGCGGACTTTCATTCGACCGCCAGTTATGGATGCGGCCCGAAATCGTTCCGGGACTCCGTGTGCTGACCGACTCCGTACACCGGGAAGGAGCTGCCGCCAGCATCCAGCTGGGACACTGCGGAAACATGTCGCACAAAGCCATCTGCGGCGAAACACCCGTAGGAGCCTGCAGCGGTTTCAACCTCTACTCTCCTACCTTTGTGCGCGGACTGCGCAAAGACGAACTTCCCGCCATGGCACGGGCCTACGGTGATTCTGTCCGTCTGGCACGTGAAGCCGGCTTCGATGCCGTAGAAATCCATGCCGGCCACGGATACCTTATCAGTCAGTTCCTCTCCCCCTATACCAATCACCGCAAAGATGAGTTCGGCGGAAGCCTGGAAAACCGTATGCGTTTCATGGACATGGTAATGGAAGAAGTGATGAAAGCCGCCGGTACCGACATAGCCGTGCTGGTCAAGATGAACATGCGCGACGGTTTCAAGGGTGGAATGGAGATTGACGAAAGCCTCCAAGTGGCGCGCCGCCTTAAAGAAGACGGAGCCCAGGCCCTGGTATTGAGCGGCGGATTTGTGAGCAAAGCGCCGATGTACGTCATGCGGGGTGCCATGCCCATCAAGGCCATGACCCACTACATGACCTGCTGGTGGCTGAAATGGGGTGTACGCATGTGCGGCAAAATGATGATACCTACCGTACCGTTCAAGGAAGCCTACTTTCTGGAAGACGCCCTGCGCTTCCGCAAGGAAATTACCGGTCTGCCGCTGGTCTACGTAGGCGGACTGGTTTCACGCGAAAAGATAGACGAAGTGCTGAACCACGGATTCGAATTCGTACAGATGGGACGCGCCCTGCTGAATGAACCGGGATTCGTGAACCGCATGAAGGCCGAAGAAGCCGCCCGCTGCAACTGCGGACACAGCAACTACTGCATAGCCCGCATGTACACCCTCGACATGGCCTGCCACCAGCACCTGAAAGAGGAACTGCCCGCATCTCTGCAAAAGGAAATAGAACAACTGGAAAAGGAGGCAGCCCGATGAAGAAGACCGCAGTCATAACCGGAGCCGACGGAGGCATGGGTACGGAAATCACCTGCGAAGTGGCGGCGGCAGGCTATCACGTCATCATGCTATGCCTCACCACTTTCCGTGGAGAAGAAAGACGCAGCCAGATTGCCCTCGAAACCGGAAACAAAGATATCGAAGTGATACAGGTAGACCTGTCGTCGATGGAAAACATAGTAGAAGTGGCCCGCCAAATATGCGAGCAGGAAACCGGTATCGACCTGCTGATGAACAACGCCGGCACCATGTGCACTCACTTCACCCGCACCGATGAAGGTTTTGAATACACTGTAGCCGTAAACTACCTGGCCCCTTACCTGCTCACCCGCCTGCTGCTGCCCAAGATGCATGAAGGCACACGCATTGTAAGCATGGTATCGTGCACCTACGCCATCGGAAAAATCGGGCCCCACTTCTTCACAAATGGAAAAGAAGGAAGCTTCTGGCGCATCCCCATCTACAGCAATACCAAGCTGGCGCTCTGGCTGTTTACCCGCAAGCTGGCGGAAGAGGTGAAAGACCGGGGGATTACCGTCAATGCGGCCGATCCGGGTATCGTATCGACCAACATCATCAGCATGGACATGTGGTTCGACCCGCTGACCGACGTTCTGTTCCGCCCGTTCATCCGCAAGCCGAGGACCGGAGCCGATACCGCCATCCGTCTGCTTCTCGACAAGGAATGGGAAGGTGTAACAGGAACCATGTTCGCCAGTGGAAAGCCTAGAAAACTAAAAGAAAAATTCCTTCACCATCCGCAGATGAATTCTTTATGGAAGGATACAGAAACATTGCTGGAAAAATACCTGAAAGCGGAACCAGCGGAAAAGGTGTATAATAACTGAAAAATCCCTCCGCTTTTTTATGAAAACGGAGGGATTTTTCTATCATATTGTTTTCCCGACTTTTCAAACATAAGGATTAAATGTATTATCTAAGGTAACTTCCTCCACCTCACCATTAACTTCAATAGTAACAAAAGAATCCGAGGTATCACCGGAAATTCCGACATTCAAAATTGCCACATCTGCTGGATTCAGAATACATGAACCAGATTTAGTATTTTCACCTACCTGTATCTTAAAAGAAATTTTTCTACCCGCATCTACATCTGGGATATTGAAATAAGCATACGACGTATCATCAGAAGAAAGGACAACAGATCTTTCAGCATTATCTTCCGCCACTAACGTAACAGAACAATCTGTTTCACTAAAAGCCTCATCAAAATGAATTCCAAACGCTGCATTGACCATTTTACATGACACTTGAACTTCTTTAGTTTCGTCATTGACAGCAAAAATATCTGATTCGCCGGCTACGCGTATCGAACCCTTACCGCCATTTGCAGATTCCGCTTCCTCAAAAGAACAATTCTCTACTTTTATTTTATAGTTATCTGCATTCAAGACCAAAACCGGAGCTACCTTCCATTCGCCATAAGTATTTACACCGACACTTTGTTTTATATCTCCTTTATATAGCATAACCTGCAACAAATCAGTATTAACCTCCTGAGGTAAAGCACGGGAATTTACACTGATTGAAGTTTCAGTGTTTACAGACAAGTCAATAGCTCCATATGACTCTTCCTGCAAATCCTCATTTTGACCTATACAAGAAGACAAACCTAGAATAATTAAAAACAATACCGAACAATATGTAAAAACCTTGTCAATTTTCATAATCATAGTTCAATGTTACATTATCTATTTTAAGAACACTACCGACAACTCGGTCATTCTTCCATGGACTGGCACCATATTCACCTTCTACTTGCTGCATATTTCCAATATCTGTATTCGTTCCAGATTGAAAGAATATTCCAATATAAGCAGCTTTCTGGGTTAAAGGTTTGTTATAAGTAAAATATAATGTTTCTGTTTTATAAGCAGTTTGTTCAGAAGATGTAAAATTAATTGTTGAAGCAATTTCCCGATGCTCATCATCATAAAGCTTTGCATATGCAATACATTGATCACTAACAGGCATAGGTACATATTTATAGTCAAAAGAAATGCTCCTTGGACGTGCATTATGTTCTATACCTAAAGAATATGAGTCACTATTCTTATCATATATACCAGTAAATAAATAACCGACATAAGCCGTTCCTGAAACCTTCACATACTTTGAATAAATATATTCTCTTTTAGGATCAAACAAACTACCAACAATACCACTAAATTTATTATTATAAAATGCCAATGTTGAGATTTCTGCAGCCGTATCACCTACAGTTTTATCATTAGTAGCAATAGTACCAGAATACCAACGCCAATATAAGCCATAATTTCTGCTACCATCAGCATCTTCAGCTCCACTCGTTGTCTTTTCATTTCTTGTCGCCCAACCAGAACAATAATAACAATAGATGTCTGCATCCCACGCAATAACACCGGCATCATGAATTTGTGTACTAGTCCATTGTTCCATAGATCCATTAGGAATCTCCTTTGCACTTTCAGTCACCAACTCCTGTGTATTGTTACTGATTACTCCTCCGAAACGTGAACGAAGAGTATAAGTTGTAGAAGGTTCAAGACCCGTAATTACCCAATCATCCCCTTTCTTTTCTGCTGGAATCCATGTATTATTATCAGCAGAAGCTTCATACACTATATTTGATAGAATCTTATCCGCCATATCTTGATGGGCTGTAATATCATTTTCATTCATCGGGGTGATATAGATGAACTTACTCCACGCATTGGTTTCAACCTGCATCGGGAAATTAAATGAAGGCAAATCCGCATTACAATTAATTAAATAACGTGTACGTGCTTGTAAATCGGACAATGTCCAAGTATTACGTTTCTCCTCATCTAATTGATTTATACCTGAAAAATCCAATGTATAAGACTTATTTGAAGGTACATACAAATCTTCAGAATTATCGACATCATATTCTGTACCTTCCGCAGTCTTTACTTTTATCTCATAACTCTTAAATTGAGCTAACAGTTGTTCATCTATAACCGGACGGATAATAGCACTGTTTAAAGAAGCTGTCAATATAACTGTAGTCTGACCCCCCGCCTCAATTACAGCATCTGCCTCACCATAATAATATGGCTTATCTGTCGACACAATGTTTTCTCCATATTGTGCCTTCACCTTATAGGTCCCTGCAGCAAGAGCATATTGAGTTTTACCTGTTCCTAATTCATATTCAATCCCTGTAACTTGATTTTCCACAGAAACAATAAACTGCCCGGCTGTAGGAACATTCTCTAAAGTAGCTCTAGACTGCAAATCATTTACGGCAGATTCTATTTCCAATCCTTGTAACACCAATGTCCCCATACCTTCCTTTTGCAACAGTAAAGTATCCTCCTCGTTACATGCCACTAAAAAACATAAAGACAATAGAATATAAATTATCTTTCTCATAGATTTACTCTTAATCCTTATATTATTCATAAACCAATTCCATTTCATCCAACCATAACTTAGCCTCATCACATCCTACAAAATAGTCACCATATTTGCTGGCGCTGGCCGTCAATATAATATATTTAGGTGTACGGTCAGTTGCCTTGTAATCCAGATTAACGGTTATTTCCTTGTATTCGGAAGTTGACTGACCGGAAATGAACTCACCATAGGCTATCACGTTTGCATCATTCTTGCTGAATAACTTACGTTCCGAAGGACGGGTCTTGATTTCATAAGGCTCATCCTTATCGGATAAGGCGATATAGATGTGGCAGGAATCCGGACGGTCTTTCAGGTATTCCATCGCCGAATCACCACAACGGTTTATCTTACCGGTAATATATTTATAATGAAAACGCAAAGCTGTAGGAAAAGCGGTGAACGGACGGCCAAAACTCAATATACCGTTCGTTCCGTCTGTCTTCACGTAAGAGCCTGCAAATATATTACCGGCAGCCAGCTTCAATACCACCCACTTAGACTGCAACAAAGCAGCCTTTCCCGAACCGTTACATGTTTCGGTAGTAGGGACGGAATTACTGTCGCCTATGGTTGTAGCTCCTTTATTGCCTGTATCCCAGAAATTATCACTGGTTCCTTCCGCCCATGGCTTCCATAAAGTTCCGTTCATAGCAGATTCACTACTCCAGTCATCAAAGCTACCGTTAGGCAGTGGCGTGGCCGGAGCCGTAGTAAAAGAAGCAGGAGTCCCTTCTACGTTATCCACATTAACCCGATACTGATAAGTGGTAGCAGCCCTGAGCTTGGAGAAGGTTGCTGTGAACTTTGTTCCTTTTACTGAAACATTCGAAGCGGCAAGAGTCTGCCACAAACTTGCACTGCTTTCCTTATATTCCACTACAGGAGTCTTGCCACTCTGGATATTCCCGGAAACGGTAGCTCTTGTAGTCATAGCAAAAGCCTCGGTTGCAGTAGATGCACCGCCGGCCTGCTGGTATACATATACCGTCCATTCACTATAAACTTCTTCCCAACCATTGGCAACCATGAAAGACTGTGGAGACGTAAAGTCATGAACCGTTGTTGGATCCGGTTTGATCTTACCGGAAGCTCCTCCCAAATCCAGCTTATTGATCTGGATATTATCCAAATCGGTATCTTCGGAAACGTAAATGATACAGACTCTGTTATTTACATCTATAACCGAATTGATCTGTCCCTGAACATCGATTTCACGGTTAATAACCTGAGTAACCGTTACCGTCCATACATAATCCTGATAGGTATGAAGCAGGAACTGTACAGGCTTGGAAAAATCCACACGGGTATTCGCCAGATTATCGGGAATATCAAATCCTTTAACGGGAAATTTGGAAGCGTCGTCACAAACCGTAGGGTCAACCACCTGGATATCCGCATCTGATGAAACAGAGAACCGGGTAATCTCCAGATTGGTCAGATCGACCGTATCATCCACGTACAATGTAACCGTACGCTGTTCTGCATTGATGACAGCCGAAGCCGTACCGGTTCCGGAAGCGTCACACAGCCCTTCCACCTCAAAAGCCTCGATAATGCCTTCCTCAATAGGATAAGGAATATCATTACGGATGGCACATCCACTAAAAGTAAAGATTACAGCTAAAATATATAGTAAATTCTTCAACATAACCAGTCATGCTTTAATGATTACAGATAGAGTGTCATACCGATATTGATAGAAAACAGGTTTATCTTGAAGTTACCGGACGACGTCCGTCTGCGGCCCTGCTCTACCTGATTGGTTTTCTGATCGACCCATTTGAAGTTATATCCCATTACACCTACCGACACTTCTACAGCCGACCAGTTGGTAATGAACGCAGTCAGACCCGGCGCGATACCGATTCCCAGCGAATGGGTTGTCTGGTAAGTTCCGTCATACTGAGTACCCAAACCCGTAGAGTTCTTGCCACACGCATAGGCATACGACAGCCGGCACTCATTGAACAAGCCAAAAATCTTGCTGTGACCTATAGGCATATAGGTACGCAGGAAAGCCGAAGTCTGGTATTCATGCTCCAGATAATACACGTTATCCAGAGCGATATTAAAGTCTTCTCCCAGATTCAGCTCAAAATTTTTCAAATCCAAGTAATCGCGCGAATAGGCAAAACGTAAACCTACAGCCACATTATCCTTGATAAAATAACCAACATACGGACTGAGGGTAAAACCATATCCCTTACCTTCTATATTCTTCAACACGATAAAGTTCAGGTTTTCTTCATCATGTTCCGAATAGGATACGGTACCTCCGCCCATCCACTGGCCCTTCGGAATAAACACCTCTTCCTGGATGCCACGGTCTATACGCTCTATCTTGCGCTTTCCCTGCGCAAACATTGTAGTGCCGACTACACAAAACAATAAAGCTATAAGATTTTTTTTTCTCATCTATCTAATTACAAAGATAACCGGGAGGTGATATAATACACGCTATACCACCTTCCGGCCGGATTTTATATTCATATTTAATTCACATCCCAAATAACAGGATTATCACCATAAACCAATTCAAAATCATCTAAATACATTAAACTACCATCACCACCAGTAAAATAATCTCCATATTTACTAGCACTCGCAACAATAATCAAATACAACTCTGATGGTTTATCTAACGTTTTATACTTCAAATCGATTGTAAATTCTTTCCATTGTCCATTTGTTGAAACACACTCTGTAATAGGCAATTCACCATAAGCAATTATATCAGGATCTTTTTCAAAATTAATAAAAGTACTTGCATCCGCATTATTTATAGTGAAAACCCTTTTAGACAACGCTATATAAATAGAACACACATCTGAACTTTGATCTTTAATAATACCACTATTTGCCGGTTGATTACTACCAACATTATCTACAATTTGCGGTGTATATTGGAAAAAGCCATGTAATTGTGTAGGCCTAGCATAAAACGGTTTTCCAAAATTAATTTTTGCTCCACTCATATTAACCAATCCACCAAATTTACCTACATATAAACTAGCGGCAGCAAATTTAATTTTATACTGCGATTTTAATTCTGCAGAACACTTACTACCATAACCCGAATGAATAATTTCAGTATTGCCCTGAGTAGGATTTATATTTACAATCCCCCCTAAACCCTGAGTCGTACCAGGATTACTTGAATCCCAAAAACTATCTCCATTTTCATTATAATATGCCTCAGAAGTGGCATACCAAGTTTTATCTTTTTTATACCAATCCTCAAATCCTCCATTAATTAATGGTGCAGCTGATTCTGTAGTAAATTCAAATATATTACTATAATAATCACCACCATTATAAGTCATACGACATTCATAAACCTTATTCGATAAAAGATTTGTAACTTTAGCTGAATAATAAGAATTATCCTCATCCACAACCGCTGAAAGTTTTTCCCAATCAGTGGCCCCTTTTAATCTATATTCAAAGGCCATTTGTGAAGGAATCAAGGTTTCTCCTTCTTTTGTAGTAGCTGTACCAGAAAGAATAGCAAAGGAACTCCATGCATTCACATTATCAACCATCAAAGTAGTTTTAGGAGTTGTTGATATATTAAATGTATAAGTATATATATGAGAAGTATGATCTATTGAAACATCCACATCTCCACTACCAATATCACCTACTACATATTTCAATATATAATGCTGCTGGGCTTTAACTCCTGTCATTGATTCCGTATGAGTATGCTGTTCTCCCTTCATATTAGTAACATTCAAAATAGCCTGAAGATCCGTTACAGGGAAATAAGCAAATTTATCTTCAACATTTTCATCATTCATATCAAATGATAAATTGTCTATACCAGAATCAGAAATAGCTCCAACCGTTACTGTTGCCGTCTTAAAAACTTCCTTAAAACTCTGATCAAAAACAACAGAAACTTTCACGTTCGCTAATTTACATGTAACCTCGGCTGTAACAGACTTATTTGCCTCTATAGTAACTTGTGAACTTCCTTTATAATAAGGCTTGTCAAAGCCGGATTTATTATCAAATCCGGCAGAAGAAACCTGAATGGTATAGGTACCGACCGATAATGCAATATCACCCTGGAAATCTTTATCCGTCTCCAAATTTTGAGTTTCTTTTACGGTTTCTCCTTTGGCATTTATTATTTTTACTGCCCATTGTTCTGGATTATATGCACGTGAATCTATTGTAGAAACGTTTACTCCAACATTCAAACATACATATCCTATATTTAAATCATCCTTTTCTTGACATGACATATTACAGAATGTCCATAAAAAAAGAATTATATATTGAAGTTTTTTCATTATATTCTACTTTTGATTAATTGTTATTTTTAAAGTTCCAGTTATAATATTTCCTTTCATATCTTCTAATTTCATAATAAATTGATGCGATTTACCATCATCAGTAGGTCCTGTTACATTCAAAAATTGAAAGAAAGCCCCAACAGGAAAAGGATATTCATGAATACCACGTTTTGGACATTCAATAGTTGAACCAAGTAAGGTAAATAAGTGTGCTATATTTGTATTCTCCACCATTTCAACTCCCTCCGTCAAAAAATCCAAACTGCACTCACCAATTAAACCATTAAGAGCTTCTTCAAAAGAACTACAACCAGCTACTATTTTCACATTTAAAGATTTCAATCCAGCTGGAATATTAATCAAGACATCTGCAGAAGAAGGCATATCAATTCCCTGATTATCTTCATCAATTGAATAAGTTATATCCGATGGTATATCCATAGATGGCAATTCACTATTTTCATCATCCTCTCCATCCGTATCAGTAGAACCACCAATACTATCATCCGTACCTTCTACAGGAACCTTGATTGTACCACTTTCACCGCTTTCCGTAAATACAATATCCACATTCACGTCAAACCCTATCTGAGGTTTGGATTCCGGCTCTTCCGTTTCTCCACCTTCCGGAGTATCAGCTTCGGGATTCAGGGTGATGAATAACTGATCACCACCTACAAAGTTATCATCATCATCATCATAACTGATATCCGCATCAGATTTAGTAAATGATTTTACATCTGTAACCTTTACGCTCTCACCCCTTTCATTAGTCGTATATGCTACAATATTCATTCTGATAGTAGAAGTTCCACTTTCTCCCAAATACCAATAATATACAGAATTTTCATCGTCATCAGTAAAGACCAAAGTATTGTTTTTTGAATCATCGAAAGTGATAACCCAAGAAGTAAATGTTTCCTTGAATTCATCTGTATATTGCATCTGAATTTTAGTGTTCAACATTTTGCAAGATACATCAGCCTTACTTGTCACCCCTTTTGCTATAGTAAGAGTAGACGAACCCTTATAATAAGGGGATGTCATTCTAGACTGGATTTCACCTGCCGTATGGGCTTCAACAGTGTATTCACCCACTGGAAACATCAATGACTGGCCTTCAATTTCAGCATACGAACTATACTCCTTATTAGTTGAAGACAATTCCGGATCAGTATTAGTTATACTAACCGGAAAATCCTTCACAAGCTCTGCATCGGATACCCGACTTGTAGTAGCTTCCTTAATATTCAGAGACAGCTCCAAGGAACCTGTATCTGTCGGAACTTCCTTTTTACCCGTGAGCTCTTCTTTCATTTCACAAGAAGTGAAAACACCACCTAAAAACAATACACTCAGTGCAAGCAAATATATCTTTTTCATAAAATGTTACCTATATACATTAAATCCAATCACTTGGAATATTTATTATAATTTCCTTATCTTCCGTTGAATCATCAATTGTAATTGAAATCTGGATTTTACCTTCACTTACTTCCGGCACAATTTCAACATTCAAAGCCTGAGCCGGACTTAAAGTATAACCACCCGATTTCAGTTCTATAATCTTTGTTACATTATTCTTATCGGTCAAGGTAATTGTAGGATTAATTCTCTCATTATTACTAACTTTCATATACACAGGACCTGTAATGTCTTTCGACCATACATAAGCACTTTCACCCAAAGCTATAGTCTTGAATGTAACATAATAATCATTAAAATATTTAGCCATATCCGATCCATAAGTGATAGATACCTTAGCGCAGACAGGCTTACAATTAACACTTACTGAATTGGACTGTCCAGCAATCACTTCAAAATCGGTTGAACCAGCCACATACATGGAAGTGCTGGAAACAGCCTTATCTTCACCACAAAAAGCCTTTAACGTATAATTACCAGCCTCCATTGTCATTGAAGAAGGTACGGCACCATGCCATTCACTATTATTATATACAGTACCGTTCTTCAAAATCTGAACCGTATAATTCTTAAGATTAGCATAATAACTTTCATCCACCGCACGTGATTGGAACCCGGCATCCGGATTCACTGTCAGTTCCACTGTACCTGTCCCTTGATAGACTTGTGACAACTCCTCTTCCGAAGAACATGATGTTGTAAATATCCCCATTCCCAACATCACATAGAGCGCAATTGCATATTTTTTCATATATTTTAATAATAGATTTCAATTTCAAGGTGCAAAATAACCGATTTTCAATATTTTATACAAGGTCTGATTCTTCTATTTTTGTTCTTTTTTTTAATATCACGATGAAAAAAAGCCTTTTTCAAGGCTTTTGATGTAATTTTTCATGTTATATAGCATACACAAATAGTCTATTCTTCACCATTACAACAAAGCGGGATTATTCCATTTTTAAGATACATGAATTTACATTTTAACATTCCATAAACAGACGACACAAAAAAGATGAAGAAGTTCTTCAGAAAAGATGAAGGAATATCCCCCTAAAGATAAAGGCGTTTTCCCTAAAAGAACTTCATCTTCCAAGGAAAACGCCTTCATCTTTTTCTATAAAAATTCACCGGTCGGTACACATAACGGTTACGCATGCATTACCGGATGGTCACCATCGTGGCTCCGAATCCGTATTCACGGAAAGAAGCATCCTGGCTGGGATAGTTTTTGTATTTGCGTTTCAGTTCATCAAGTATGGCACGGCGCAATACTCCGTCACCTTTGCCGTGAATGAACACAATCTTCTGCCCTTTCTTGTCCTTATATTCCTCCAGGGTCTTGCGGAACACGTCAAGCTGGTAGTTCAGCATCTCGGCATTGCCCAGGCCCGTAGTATCGTCAAGCAGTTCGTTGATGTGAAGATCCACTTCCACAATGTCGTTCTTCACCTTATGCTGTTTTTTGCGGACCTTCGCCGGGACATCGGATACCGACTTCTGCAGCAGGGCTTCCTTGATGTCGTCGGCCGAAACGAATACCTGACGGGCGGCCTCATCATCGCGCACAATGTCATAAATAAGGGCTGGCTCGGCAAAGAAATCGGAAGGCTGGAATGTATGTAGCTTGTAGAACTTCACGGTATCGATGCGCAGTTCCATGTTCACGGCATCCTTCAGCAGGAATGTACGGTCGTCCTTATACGCCAGCAGCTGCACGGCCACATGCTCCATGCTGTTCAGATCACCTTTCTCGAACTCTTCCAGGTGCATCTTCATGTTCGGCTTCACGGTACCACGGCTGCGCAGAGTCCAGCTCTTGCCTTCGGCCGACAGGTAAAGGTAATCAATGAAATAATTGCTGTCGTTTACCAGATAGGCGTCGAAAGCAGTCGATGAAATGGCTTTCACATCCTGGGGGACGTAGGCCAGATACACGTTCAGCACATCGTTCCCGCGAATTTCGGGCGCACGATAGGTTATCGGCTTGTCTTCCTCTTCCTCCGGCTCTTCTTCTTCCGCTTCGGCTACAGGAGCCGGCTTCTTAACCGACTTCAACGGAATGTTATAATCGTCGGTCTGCACCACCACACACTCCTTTATGAGCATCGGTATCTCAAAACCGTCTTCATCTTCTACCAACGCTATGTCTTTTCCCTGGAACCCTCTTACGATTCCTCCTCCTACTTCGCTGAGGAAACGGACTTTATCTCCTATTTTCATATCACGTTCTTTTTAAATACGGCGGTAAAGTTACAATAAATTAAATAATAAGGACACAGATGTGGAAGGAAAGTCGTACTTTTGCAGCGAGTTACAAAAAGACTTGCTTGACAATGGAAGAGACTAAACACATAAAGATCAGCGACTATAACTATCCGCTGCCCGACGACCGCATCGCCAAATTCCCGCTTCCGGTGCGTGACCAGTCGAAACTGCTGGTGTACCGCCACGGCGAAATCAGTGAAACACATTTCACCTCGCTGCCCGACTACATGGAACCGGGCATGCTGATGATTTTCAACAACACGAAAGTCATACAGGCGCGGCTGCACTTCCGCAAGGAAACAGGCGCCCTGATCGAGATATTCTGTCTGGAACCGATCCAGCCCAACGATTACGCACTGAATTTCCAACAGACGGAACATGCCGCCTGGCTGTGCATGATAGGGAACCTGAAGAAATGGAAGGAAGGACCGCTGCACAGGGAAATGACCGTGAAGGGGCGCACCATTACGCTGACCGCCACACGCGGAGAATGTAGGGGTACCAGCCATTGGGTAGACTTCAACTGGAATGACCCGGACATTACCTTTGCCGATATCCTGGAGGTATTCGGCGAACTGCCCATCCCCCCCTACCTGAACCGGAAAACCCAGGAAAGCGACAAGGAAACTTACCAGACCGTGTACTCGAAGGTGAAAGGGTCGGTAGCCGCACCTACAGCCGGACTGCACTTCACCGAACGCGTACTGGACGCCCTCCGCGCCAAAGGGGTAGACCTGGAAGAAGTCACCCTGCACGTAGGGGCAGGCACATTCAAACCTGTAAAGAGTGAAGAAATACAGGGGCATGAAATGCATACCGAATACATTTCGGTAAACAGGAGCACCATCGAAAAACTGATAGCCCATAACGGTGAGGCCGTAGCCGTAGGGACTACGTCGGTACGCACGCTGGAAAGCCTATATTATATAGGTGTAACTCTGAGCGGCAATGCCGACGCAAACGAAGAGGAACTTCACGTAAAGCAATGGCAGCCGTATGAAACCCACCCTACACTGACCGCCGTGGAAGCGCTCTGCCAGATACGCGACTATATGGACCGCCATAATCTGGAAGCACTGCACACCAGCACGCAGATCATCATCGCTCCGGGATATGAATACAAGATAGTGAAACGGATGGTAACCAACTTCCACCAGCCGCAGAGCACGCTGCTGCTGCTGGTTTCGGCATTCGTGAAAGGCAACTGGCGCCCCATCTACGACTATGCCCTGAAGCACGGATTCCGTTTCCTGAGCTACGGCGACTCCTCGCTGCTGATTCCATAGACATATATCACAGCTATACGGAAAATCCCTCCGGCCGATCAAGGTAGCGGAGGGATTTTTTTATCCGACCCGCATTGTCCTTATTCTATGACAAATTGTTCCGATTATAAAATTTCCATCATTTTATCTCCCTTTTATTTGGGTATAGCGTTTTTTATTCATACATTTATTCAATCATAAACAACCATTATCAGGCAGGCCTTCCCTACGGAAGGAAGTCCCCCTGCCCCTTTTGTTAACCAAAGCCTGAGGGACAACGGCTTTCACAAGACTAACGGATTATGAAAAAACTATTACTGACTATCCTTTTAGGTTGCTTTGCCCTTGTAGGGTTCTCTCAAGCACGTTTCGACGTCAAAGTAGGAATGTCAATGACCAACGTGACCGCCAACGATGAAACCGACATGAAGGTAGGATACGCCCTGGGCGTAGGTATGGACTATGCCTTCAACGAAAACTGGGCTTTCCAGCCGGGAATCATGTTTACCGGAAAAGGTTATAAGGTAGGTGATGTAAAGGCCAAAGCCCATTACCTGGATATTCCTTTGCTGGCTGCCTACAAAATGCCTATAGCCGATGACGTGAAATTCGTTATCAACGCCGGTCCTTATCTTGCTTTCGGTATAGGCGGCAAGAACAAATGGGAGGACAAAGGAGTTTCAATCAGTACGGATTACTTCGGAGACGACGGAGCCAAACGTTTCGACCTCGGACTCCAGTACGGAGTAGGCGCCGAGTTCAGCGACTGTATCCTGCTGAACCTGACAGGACAATACGGTTTCATCTCACCGTTCGAACACAGCGACTCAAAGAATCTGGCCTTCTTCATTACACTGGGATACAGGTTCTGAATGGTATAAAAACATACCCACATAAAAAAATAGGGTGCCCGCAAAATTATGCCGGCACCCTATTTTTTATGGTAATACTCAAAACAGCTGGAACTTGAGTCCGAACGACAGACAAAGATAATCCTTCGGCTTCAGGTAACTGTTCGTAAAGGCACTTACCAGATACAGGTCACAGGTACTCACTTCGTAGAAAAAGGTTATCTGCTTCGCCATCACCCGGAACTGAGGCGGAACCTGCAACGTGACGCGCTGCCCCAGAAAGATATGGGTACGCACCTTCGACGAAAACCCGTAATAACCTTTCGGATAACGATCGGGTTCGTTTACCCAAAACTCCTCGCCGAATACGGTATTGAAATACAGCCCGCAGGTGAGAGGCTCTACCGACACAAGGCTTCTCCCGATCTGGAAGCTCCAGGGTATATAATTCTGCTTGACGGTAAACGTAACCTTTGCCTTATCGGAATCATACTTAGGCAGAAAGCCCAAAAACAGATCGGTCTCCCACTGGTTACGTTTGCCGTAATCCCAACCGGTACCCACCGAAACCAGTCCCATATTCCCGGCAAACTGTATCTTGGAATGGGTTGGGATAAGACTAGCCCAATGCCTCCGGTAACGGTGCAGACGGCGGTCGTATCTGTTAGGACGCACTTCGGCCACATACGGGGTGTCGGGGGCAGGAAGTAGCCGTGCAGGCAGCCATACCGTATCATGTTTCATTATATATACCGTATCAGTCTGGACTGAATTCCGGATTCCTCCCCTGGCATGCACGGGAGCCAGCCATAGGATGCCGCTCAGGAAAAACAGCACCCACACCTTCTTAATAATACACCACTTCATGCTCATAACCGTCGGAAGTTACCGTAAAGACATTATAACTGCGGTGTTTCATGCAGTCACTTACATAATACATCACCCCGTCACCGAACACGTCCATCTCGAACTGGCGGTGTTCATGGGCCGCCGTACAGAACAGCAGGCCGGGGAAAGCAGTCACATAAGCCTGGAATACCCTTGCTACATTATTATTGAAGGAATCGGAATACGGACGTGCATGCATGCACACCACTGTACAGTCGTACTCTTCCCGCCGCCGGCTTATTTCATTTTCCATATAGTCGAAATCAGGAATTGGCCGGGAATAGTCGTATTCCATCGCATTAGTATTCAGGCATACGAACTTGATACGGCCGGCAATGAATGAAAAATTAGTGTCGCCGAATACAGCCCTATAAGTCTCTTCACCCGTCCCCAGACAGTCATGGTTACCGATAATGGCCACATACGGGAAGTTGAGTCCGTCCATGATATCACGTTGCCACAGGAATTCGTCGGTTACACCGAAATCACTCATGTCCCCCCCATGAATGACGAAGTCAATATCGGTCCGTACATTCACCGCATTGACAAAATCGACGGTTTCGTCATACCAGCGCTGAGAATCACCCATCGTCACAAAACGGATAGTATCCTTATCCTTACAGGCAGTTTCAATCCGGGCGATATTGGATGCATTCACATCCCTCGGTCCCTCAATCTTTACGTCATATGGATGTAAATCGACCATATCGCAGGACGTCATCAGAAAAACGGACACAAGGCCACAAAAAAACGGATTAACAGATCGGGTCATATTTCATATTTTAAATACAACACAAAAATACACGATTATCCACCTTCACCTGTTTCCGATTTTTCCGTATTTCTGTTCCAGGAAACGGTTCTTTCACCGACAAACCGTACCGGCTGCCCGAAGAACTGAAGAATTTGCAGTCCGACAAGGACAATTTGTCAGGAAAATTACAAATTCATGTCATGACACAGCCACGTAATTGATGCAAATCAAGAAAAGCATACATACAGATAAGAAAAGGCATCGAATTGGAACGACATATATGAAAAGGCACTACATTTGTGTTGTAAAACATAAAAACAAGGGTTTTGAAGAGAAAAACTTCAGAATCCGAGGTAAAAGAGAGAATTGAAAAGGATAACTGAACAGCCCCTGCTCCCCTAAAAAGGAGCAGGACTTTCACAGACTAATTAAACGATTTAAGGTAAAAGAAAGGGTAACAATTATGAAAAAGGTAAAAAGCTTATTGAAAACAGTAAAGAAAAATTTACAGTGGAGTGCAATGGCTATGTACGGACAGTATCCGAGATAATGGCCTGACCACTTAAAAGTGAAAATTAACGTAACTAAAAATAGCAGAAAGGGGGCATGCAACCGCATGTCCCCTTTCATTTTATCACGCCGGCAGACCGGCAGATACAATAACAAAAAAAAGGAAACATCCTTTACCGGAATGTTTCCTTTTTTGTTGGGCTACTCGGATTCGAACCAAGAAAAACAGGACCAGAATCTGTTGTGTTACCATTACACCATAGCCCAAACATACGGGCGGCTCCCTCCGCGGGACTTCCGCCTAATCAGTGAGTTGGGCTACTCGGATTCGAACCAAGAAAAACAGGACCAGAATCTGTTGTGTTACCATTACACCATAGCCCAAAATCACAGGTTGTGTACCAACCTTTTGTTTTGACGGTGCAAAGGTACAACAAATTTTGAACACGGCAATACTTTGGCGTTTTTTTTTCAAAAAAAAACAAATGAAAAAGAGAATTAAGTATGTTTCTTTCGTGATATACAGAAAAGCAAGTATATTTGCCTACATTATATTTAATTTATTAATGTGTCAAACTATTTAGAAATAAAACAGTCGATAACAGAATGGACGAAACAAAAGAATTAGTACAGAAAATAACTGAAGGCATTCAAGAAAAGAAAGGTAAAAACATTGTCATTGCTGACTTGACAAACATAGACGATACAATCTGCAAATACTTTGTTATCTGCCAGGGAAACTCTCCCAGCCAGGTTCTGGCCATCGTTGATTCCATCAAGGATTATGTGAGAAAAGAAACCGGACACAAGGCCTACGCGGTAGACGGAGTCCGGAACGCCCAGTGGGTAGCCATGGATTACAGCGACGTGATTGTACACGTATTTCTTCCGGAAGTACGCAACTTCTATAACCTGGAACATCTCTGGGCCGACGCCAGACTGACATCGGTTCCGGACATTGACTAACATATAATAAAAAGTAGAAAAAAACATGAGTGAAAGACCTAATAACAACAAGCCTAAAATCAATGTACCCCGCCCTAACCTGACGTGGCTCTATATTGTGATAGCCCTTGTGTTCGGCTTCCTTTACTTTACGGGAGGAGAAGGGAGCGCAAGCAAAGAAGTGACCTATACCGAATTCAAGGACATGGTTAGTAAAGGCTATGCAAGCAAAGTGATAGCTTACGACGACAATACGGTAGACATGTACATAAAGCCGGAACACATTGCCGACGTATTCAAGAGAGACGCCAACAAGGTGGGACGGAGCCCGTTCGTCACGGTAGAGATAGGTTCTGCAGAATCGCTCGACAAGTTCCTGGAACAGGAACAGACCAGCGGACATTTCACCGGCTCGGTAAGTTATGAAAAGAAGAACAACTATTTCGGGATGATATTCTGGAACATATTCCCGTTCGTCCTGCTTATTGCCATCTGGATCTTTATCATGCGCCGTATGGGTGGTGCAGGCGGGAACGGTGGTGCCGGCGGCGTGTTCAATGTAGGCAAGAGCAAGGCCCAACTGTTTGAAAAGGGAGCCAACCGTGTCACTTTCAAGGACGTGGCCGGACAAGCCGCCGCCAAACAGGAGGTACAGGAAATTGTGGATTTCCTGAAACAGCCGCAGAAATATACCGAACTGGGAGGAAAGATACCCAAGGGAGCCCTGCTGGTAGGCCCTCCGGGAACAGGTAAGACACTGCTTGCCAAAGCGGTGGCCGGTGAAGCCGACGTGCCATTCTTCTCAATTTCCGGTTCCGACTTTGTGGAGATGTTTGTGGGTGTGGGTGCATCGCGTGTACGCGACCTGTTCCGCCAGGCAAAGGAAAAGGCGCCCTGTATCATCTTTATAGACGAAATAGACGCCGTAGGCCGTGCGCGAGGCAAGAACCCGAGCATGGGCGGCAACGATGAACGTGAAAATACCCTGAACCAGCTGCTAACCGAAATGGACGGTTTCGGTTCAAACAGCGGTGTCATCATACTGGCGGCTACCAACCGTGTGGACATTCTGGACAAGGCCCTGCTGCGTGCCGGACGTTTCGACCGGCAGATTTATGTGGACCTGCCCGACCTGAACGAACGGAAGGAAGTGTTCGGCGTGCACCTGCGCCCGCTGAAGCTGGACAATACGGTAGACGTTGACCTGCTGGCACGCCAGACTCCGGGATTCAGCGGAGCCGACATTGCCAACGTATGTAACGAGGCTGCCCTGATTGCCGCACGCCACGCCAAGAAGGCGGTAGGCAAACAGGATTTCCTGGATGCCATAGACCGTATCGTAGGAGGACTGGAAAAGAAGACCAAGGTAATGACGGCCGCCGAAAAGCGTGCCATAGCCCTGCATGAAGCCGGACACGCTACCATTTCATGGTTCCTGGAACATGCCAACCCGCTGATCAAGGTGACTATCGTACCCCGCGGACGTGCGTTAGGTGCTGCATGGTATCTCCCGGAAGAACGGCAGATCACAACCAAGGAGCAGATGCTGGATGAAATGTGCGCCACACTGGGCGGACGGGCTGCCGAAGAAGTGTTCATCGGACAGATTTCTACCGGTGCCATGAACGACTTGGAACGGGTTACCAAACAGGCATACGGCATGATTGCATACGCCGGCATGAGCGACAGGCTGCCCAACTTGTGCTACTATAACAATGACGAGTACAGTTTCAACAAGCCATACAGCGAACATACCGCAGAAATGATTGACCAGGAAGTACAGAAAATGATCAATGAACAGTATGCACGCGCCAAGAACCTGCTGCAGGAACACAAGGAAGGGCACAACCAGTTGGCACAACTTCTGATAGAACGTGAAGTGATCTTTGCCGAAGATGTGGAAAAGATTTTCGGCAAACGCCCGTGGGCTTCCCGCTCGGAGGAAATCATGGCTGTAGAGCAGAAGGAGGAAAAACCGGCCCTGCCCGAAAAGACGCAGGAACCTCAGGGGGAAGATGCAGACGCTCCGGAAACTGAGCAGACGGAAAAGCAGTAAAATGAAACAGAATATACATTAAATCCAATTACCGTGAAAAATAACTTTTTACAAAGGGCCCTGACCGGAGTCATCTTTGTGGCCGTACTGGTAGGCTGTATTCTGGGAGGACCCATTTCATTTACTGTCTTGTTCGCTATTGTCAGTGCTCTGACAATCAACGAATTCGGGAATATCGTAAACCGTACCGGGGAAGTGCAGATGAACAAGCCTATCTGTATACTGGCAGGCGTATTCCTGTTCCTTTGCTTCGGCTATAACGGCGTGGTGCCGGGATCGGGCGAAGTGTTCATTCCCTACCTGTTTCTGGTAATGTACCTGCTGATAAGCGAACTTTACAAGAAACGGAAAAATCCGATAAACAACTGGGCCTATGCGATGATGAGCCAGATGTACATCGCACTGTCATTCGCCATGCTTAACGTACTGGCCTACCACACCGGCGGACCGGAAAGTATCTCACAATACAACCCGATACTGCCGCTGTCGATATTCATATTCAACTGGGTCAATGATACCGGTGCCTACTGTACCGGTATGCTGTTCGGCAAGCACCGGCTGTTTGAACGCATATCACCGAAAAAATCGTGGGAAGGATCGGTGGGAGGTGCTGTATTCAGCATCATCGCCGCAATGGTCATGGCTCATTTCTTCCCGTTCATGACTCCGGGAGAATGGGTAGGTCTGGGGCTGGTGACAGTGGTGTTCGGTACCTGGGGCGACCTGACCGAGTCACTGATGAAACGGACACTGGGCATCAAGGACTCGGGCAATATACTTCCCGGACACGGAGGTATGCTGGACCGGTTCGACAGCACCCTGATGGCTGTCCCTGCTGCCGTGGTATACCTTTATATCCTGAGCCTGTCATGACAGACTGATTTTTCAGCAAAACATATAAGCCCGAAGGCTTCCGGACGGAATCTGTTCCCCGGAAGCCTTCGGGCTTGTCATTTATATATAAACTAAGAAGCATTGCCTATCTTTTTTTCCGCAGCAGCTCCACCATCAGCCGCGCCGCACGTGCCGACGCCCCTGGAGCACCCAGAATCCCGATCATGCGGTCGTATCCGGCAAGCATCTGTTCCCGTCCCGGTCCTCCCGCTACAATACGGGCCAGCTCCTTCCTGATGTTAACCACCGTCATGGTATCGGCCACCAGCTCGGTCACCACTTCCCTGCCGGCTACCAGATTTACCAGCGATATGTATTTCACCTTCAGTATATGGCGGCGGAGGAAGGAAATGAATTTTCCTACAGGGGTATAGTAGCAGACTACCTGAGGCACCCGGAAAAGGGCCGTTTCAAGCGTGGCGGTACCCGAAGTTACCAGGGCAGCTTCCGACTGCCGGAGCAGACGGTACGTCTCACCGAATACGATCCGGGTATCCTTGTCGGCATACCGCCGGTAAAACTCCGGATCGAGTCCCGGCGCACCCGCCACCACAAACTGGTATTGCGGAAAAGCTTTCGAAGCCTCGATCATCAGATGCAGGTTGTCCTTGATTTCCTGTTTCCGGCTTCCGGCCAGCATGGCTATGACAGGGCGGCTGTCCAAACCGTTGGCGGCCATGAACTCCTCACGCGTCTCCATATTTTCCTGAAGGAAAGAGGTGACAGCGTCCACACAGGGATTTCCCACATAATGGATGGGGTAACCGTGCCCATTGAAAAAGTCCACTTCGAAAGGCAGGATAGAGAACAGCTCGTCCACATCACGCTTGATATTTTTGATGCGGTATTCCTTCCACGCCCAGATTTTGGGCGAAATGTAGTAATATACCGGTATCTGCGTGTGTTCCTTTATATATCGGGCAATCTTCAGGTTGAACCCCGGATAATCGACCAGTATCAGTACATCCGGACACCACCGTTCCACATCCTTCTTGCAATAATCCATATTGCGGAAAATGGTACGCAGATGCATCAGTACCGGAATGAAGCCCATGTAGGCCAGATCACGGTAATGCTTGACACAGGTTCCCCCCACGGAAGCCATCAGGTCACCCCCGAAAAAACGGAAATCGGCCTCCGGATCCTCTTTCTTCAAGGCACGCATCAGATTGGAAGCATGCAGGTCGCCCGAAGCTTCCCCTACTATCAGATAATATTTCATACGTCGAAACTCCAGTTTTTCATCCGTTCCATCAGGGCATAGGCCGTAACATCGATCTGTGTAGGCGTAACAGCCACATACTGATGATCGAGCGCCCAGTGGTCGGAATCTTCCGCACCCGGTTCGTTGTTCCGGTACTCGCCCGTCAGCCAGTAATAGGTCCCTCCCCTCGGATGGTCGCGTTTCACGAATTCATTGATCCAGACCCCGTCGGTCTGACGGCAGATACGGATCCCCTTCAGGTCCTGCGTATCCGGGAAATTCACATTCAGACAGGTTCCGGCAGGAAGCCCTTCGGACAAGGTTTTCGCAACGATGGCACGCACATAAGGCAGTGTGGCCGAAAAATCGGCGTCGGCACTGTGGTTACAGAGCGAAAAGCCGATGGAAGGGATCCCTTTCAGACAACCTTCTATCACAACCCCCATCGTTCCCGAATAATGTACGTTGACCGACGAGTTGTCGCCGTGGTTGATACCTCCCACTACCAGATCGGGTGTACGCGGCATGACCTCATGCAGGGCCAGTTTGACACAGTCTACAGGAGTACCCGTACATTTATAGACCATAAGTCCAGGCTCCTGCTCTATCAGAAAACAGCGTACAGGCCGTTCGGAAGTAATGGCACCGGCCGAACCGGAACGAGGCCCATCAGGGGCCATCACCACCAGATCGGCCATCGGACGCAACGTCCGGACCAGTTCACGGATACCTTTCGCATTCACGCCGTCATCGTTCGACAGCAACAGGAGCGGTCTTTCTTTCATCATATTACAACATTCAAAATTTAATCAGAACAAATACATTAGCCTGCACCGGCATTACCCGCGCAGGAAATACGAGTGTAAAGTTACAACAAATATTAATCTTCTCAAACTTAGACCTATAATTACACGGAAATGTATATCTTTGCCGTGCAAAGTTATTAACAATAGCCGCAAGTTATCAACACTTTCGGGAATTGAACCTGTTTTGTGACATATTTTTTCGGCTATTATTTATTACTTCGCAATCAGATAAACTGATTAATATGGGAAAAATTATTGCTTTAGCCAATCAGAAAGGTGGAGTAGGAAAAACTACTACAACGATCAACCTGGCTGCATCATTAGCTACTCTCGAGAAGAAAGTGCTGGTTGTCGACGCCGACCCACAGGCAAACGCTTCATCCGGACTGGGTGTCGACCTGAAACAGATAGACTGTTCGATCTACGAATGTCTCATCAACCGCTCGGATATCAGAGAAGCTATTTATACAACCGATATTGACGGATTAGACATCATTCCATCTCACATTGACCTGGTAGGGGCCGAAATTGAAATGTTGAACCTGGACAACCGTGAGAAAGTCATGAAGCACGCGCTGGAACCGATGAAGAACGAATATGACTATATCCTGATAGACTGTTCCCCTTCATTGGGACTGATTACCATCAATGCCCTGACAGCGGCCGACTCGGTCATCATCCCGGTACAATGCGAATATTTCGCATTGGAAGGTATCAGCAAACTGCTGAATACCATCAAAATCATCAAGACAAAACTGAACCCGTCACTGGAAATAGAAGGATTCCTTCTGACCATGTTCGACTCCCGCCTGCGTCTGGCCAACCAGATCTACGACGAAGTGAAACGCCATTTCCAGGAACTGGTATTCAAGACCATCATACAGCGCAATGTCAAGCTGAGCGAGGCTCCGAGCCATGGCATACCGGCTATCCTTTATGACGCCGACTCGACAGGAGCCAAAAACCACCTGGCATTGGCCAATGAAATTATAACCCGAAACAGTAAATAAGATATATGGCAGTACAGAAAAAATTTGCTTTAGGCAGAGGACTTGACGCCCTGATCTCGACCGATGAGGAAGTCAAGACATCGGGCTCATCTTCAATCAATGAAGTGGAGCTGGGCAAGATTTCGGTCAATCCGAACCAGCCCCGACGTGAATTTGATCCGATTGCGCTGCAGGAACTGGCCGATTCCATAGCCGAAATAGGTATCATCCAGCCGATAACACTGCGCAAGCTGAGCGATGACTCCTACCAGATCATTGCAGGAGAACGACGCTACCGGGCAGCTATCCAGGCCGGACTGAAGACCATCCCGGCATACATCCGTACAGCCGACGACGAGAATGTGATGGAAATGGCGCTGATAGAGAATATCCAGCGCGAAGACCTCAACTCGCTGGAAATAGCCCTCGCCTACCAGCACCTGATAGAACAGTACGACCTTACCCAGGAACGTCTGAGCGAAAGGGTCGGCAAGAAACGTACCACCATCGCCAACTACCTCCGGCTGCTGAAGCTGCCGGCACAGATACAGGTGGCGCTGAAGAACAAGGAAATCGATATGGGTCACGCCCGTGCACTGCTGGCGCTGGATGACCCGAAAACCCAGATACGCATTTTCAACGAAATCATCGCACACGGCTACTCGGTACGTAAGGTAGAAGAGATAGTCAAGGCACTGACGACAGGTGAAAGCGTAGAAGCGGGAGGGAAAAAGATAGCCCCGAAAGGAGCCAAGTTATCGGAAGAATATACGATGCTGCAGAACCACCTGTGCAACTTCTTCGGAACCAAGGTCCAGTTGTCGTGCAGCGCAAAGGGAAAAGGGAAGATCAGTATTCCGTTCAACAACGAAAGTGACCTGGAACGGATTATGGAAATTCTGGATGCAGCCCAATCAACCCAACAATAGGATATGGTAATTTTGAGAGAACGACCCTTTACATATATGCTCCGTCTCATCCTGTTTCTCTGCATCGTCATAGGAACAACCGGAGAGGCGTACGGACAACGTGCCCGGAAACACAGGGAAGGGATTTTGAAGGCAGACTCCATCCAGGCCAAACACGTGACCGACAGTCTGGCGCTGGCCGACACACTGAGCCTGCGCGAAGAACGGCTGCAGCAGCTCGAAGCTCCGGTAGACACCACTTCGCTGGTACGGCGGAACGATTCGATCATGCAGGTACAGGCCAAGATGGTAAAGGAAAGGAAGACCTGGCTCCCGGTTCCCAACAAGGCGATATGGCTCTCGCTGGCC
Source organism: Bacteroides ilei (assembly GCF_900128495.1). Classification (GTDB taxonomy): domain Bacteria; phylum Bacteroidota; class Bacteroidia; order Bacteroidales; family Bacteroidaceae; genus Phocaeicola; species Phocaeicola ilei. Next base: position 402,553 of record NZ_LT635801.1, on the reverse strand, counting down.
ATTCCCGGAGCCGGACAGATCTACAACCGGAAATACTGGAAACTGCCGCTTGTATACGGCGGCTTCCTGGGATGTGTCTATGCACTGACCTGGAACGGACAGATGTACAAGGACTACTCACAAGGCTACCAGGACCTCATGAGCGACAACCCGAACAATGACAGCTACCTTGAATTTCTACCTCCGAGTATTACGTACGAAGATGTCCAAAATGATTTGAGCCGCTACCAGACCACATTCAAGAACCGTAAAGACCTGTACCGCCGCCAGCGCGACCTGAGTATCATAGCCTTTATCGGAGTATATCTGCTGTCGGTGATTGACGCCTATGTAGACGCCGAGCTGTCGAACTTCGACATCTCGACCGACCTGAGTATGTCTATGGAACCGGCTCTGTTTAACGACCCATACCGACACCGTCCGCAGGGAATCGGTATACAATGGAATATCAACTTTTAGAACATGAAAAGATTCATTATCGGCTTATTGGCCCTTGCAGGTACAACCATGCTGCATGCACAACAGACGCAGCACAGCATTACAATACGTTCGGCAAACGGGACAGAAGATGTCATCGACCTGCCGGAAGGCATGTTGTCGGAAACCGACAGCCTCTACCTTGACTGGATATCAAAGAACTACATCAACCTGGGCGACAACTGTACGGCGACATCGGCAAACCCGAAAGTAAGCGACTCTGTATACATAGACCGCCTGAAACGTATACCGGCACTCATCGAGATGCCTTACAACGAAGTGGTACGTGAATTCATCGACATGTATGCCACACGCCTGCGCCAGAAAGTTGCGTTCATGCTGAGTGCCAACAACCTCTATATGCCTGTCATCGAAGAGGCGCTCGACCTGTACAACCTGCCGCTGGAGCTCAAATACCTGCCGGTAATCGAATCGGCCTTGAACCCGATGGCCAGTTCAAGTCAGGGTGCCGTAGGCCTGTGGCAGTTCATGCTGGCTACCGGCAAGATATACGGACTGAAGACAACCAGTCTGATTGACGAACGCAGGGATCCGGTGAAGTCTACCCGTGCAGCGGCCCGGTACCTGAAGGACCTGTATGACATCTACCACGACTGGAACCTGGTTCTGGCTGCGTACAACTGCGGACCGGGCACCATCAACAAGGCCATCCGCCGGGCCGGAGGAGAAAAGGATTTCTGGAAACTGTACAACTACCTTCCCAAACAGACCCGCGGCTATGTTCCGGCATTCATTGCAGCCAACTATATCATGACCTACTACTGCGAGCACAATATCAGTCCGCTCGACATGAAACTTCCGGAAAGTACCGATACGGTCCATATCTCACGCCCGCTGAACCTCCAGCAGGTAGCCGCCGTATGCGACATCAACATCGACCAGCTGCGTGCGCTGAACCCGATCTACAAAAAAGACATCATCCCGGGAAATGAAGAACCCTACCCGCTGTGCCTGCCTACCAATTATATAAGCACCTTCATCGACAAGGAAGACAGCATATACAACTACAAGCCTGAGGTATACCAGACCCGGCGTACGACTGTAGCGGTAGGCGGTACCGGCAAGAGCGGCAGTTCCTCACGCAAGACAGCCCAATACCACAGAATCAGAAGCGGAGAAACATTGGGAGGCATTGCGGCACGCTACGGAGTAAGCGTGTCACAGCTCCGACGACTCAACGGAATCAAAGGCAGCAATATCCGGGCCGGAAAAACCATCCGCATCCGGTAACCGTACAAGGCATCCGGCCATCGGAATCCATCCATTTTTCCCAACATTTTATGGAAGACGGATGAAAGAAAACTCAGCTCATTGTTGCATAATTCCTTATTTTCTCTAAATTTGCAACATGGATTTAGGAGGAATATCATGACGGATGAAAAGCTTACACAGGAACAAGCCGATGAAAAGCTGATAGACGACGCATTCCAGGAACTTCTGGACCGCTATCTGGAAAGCAAACACCGGAAAAAGGTGGAAATCATCACCAAGGCTTTCAATTTCGCCAGACAGGCTCATAAAGGTGTGAGACGGCGCTCGGGCGAACCATATATACTGCATCCCATTGCAGTAGCACGCATTGCGTGCTGTGAAATCGGACTGGGGTCAACTTCAATCTGCTCCGCCCTGCTGCATGACGTGGTGGAAGATACAGACTATACGGTTGAAGACATCGAGAACCTGTTCGGACCTAAAATAGCGCAGATCGTAGACGGGCTGACCAAGATTTCGGGAGGAATATTCGGCGACCGGGCCTCGGCACAGGCAGAGAACTTCAAGAAGCTTCTGCTGACCATGAACGACGATATCCGCGTGATTCTCATCAAGATAGCCGACCGGCTCCACAACATGCGGACCTTGGGGTCCATGCTTCCGAGCAAACAGTACAAGATTGCTGGAGAAACACTCTATATATACGCCCCACTGGCCAACCGCCTGGGGCTGAACCGTATCAAGACCGAACTGGAAGACCTCAGCTTCAAATATGAACATCCCGAAGCTTATGAGGAAATACGGAAAAAGCTGGAATCTACACAAGCCGAACGTAATGACGTGTTCGAAGACTTTACGGCACCTATCCGCGCCCAGCTCGACAAGATGGGTATCTCCTACCGGATTCTGGCGAGAGTCAAGTCGCCCTACTCCATCTGGAACAAGATGCAGACCAAGCATATCACTTTTGAGGAAATCTACGACATCCTGGCTGTACGTATCATCTTCACTCCACGCAAGATGGAAGAGGAACTGAATGACTGTTTCAACATCTATGTGGCCATCTCAAAAATATACAAACCTCACCCCGACCGTCTGCGCGACTGGGTGAGTCACCCGAAAGCCAACGGTTACCAGGCATTGCACGTGACATTGATGAGCAACAGAGGGCAATGGATTGAAGTACAGATACGCAGCGAACGCATGGACGACATAGCCGAACAGGGATTCGCGGCACACTGGAAATACAAGGAAGGCGGTGGAAGCGAAGACGAAGGCGAATTAAGTAAATGGCTCAAGACCATCAAGGAGATATTGGACGACCCCCAACCGGACGCTCTTGATTTTCTGGATACAATCAAACTGAACCTGTTTGCCTCCGAGATATTCGTATTTACTCCGAAAGGAGAAATCAAGACCATGCCGCAGAACTGTACGGCACTGGACTTTGCATTCTCTATCCACACCTTTCTGGGCAGCCACTGTATCGGGGCGAAAGTCAATCACAAACTGGTACCTTTAAGCTACAAGCTGCAAAGCGGTGACCAGGTTGAAATCCTGACATCCAAATCACAGAAGGTACAACCGTCATGGGTCAATTTCGCTACTACAGCAAAGGCAAAGGCAAAGATCCTTTCTATCCTGAAACGCGAGAAGAAGGATCAGCAGCAGAAAGGCGAAGACATGATACACGACTTCCTGAAACAACAGGGAATAGAATTCAATGACGAGGCTATCAAGAAACTTTGTGACATATACAAGGTCAAGACCTACGAAGAACTGGCTACCGGTGTAGGACAAGGAGCCATTGTGCTGAAAGATACCGACAAGAACGAACTGAAGGAAAAACCGGCTCCAAGCAGCTGGAAGAAATACATCTCCTTCGCATTCGGCAACAAGCAGAAACAGCAGCCGAAAGTGGAGAAACAACCGGAAAAGGATCCGATTCCGCTGAACATCGACAAGAAACAGATACTGAAACTAACCCCCGACGCCATCCAGAAAAATTACATTCTGGCCGACTGCTGCAAGCCGATTCCGGGCGATGACGTCCTGGGATACATAGATGACAACAACCGGATCGTTATCCACAAACGCCAATGTCCGATAGCTACCCAACTGAAGACAAGCTTCGGGAACCGGCTGCTGGCCGTGCAGTGGCAGACAGGAAAAGCCCTCAATCTTCCGGTCAATGTATACATCAAGGGAATTGACGGTATCGGTGTACTGAACAGGGTGACGGAAATCATTTCACAACAATTGAACGTAAACATCCACAAGCTGAATATAGAATCGAACGACGGCATATTCGAAGGACGTATCCAACTTTACGTCCACGACGTAGACGACGTGAACACGATATGCACGAACCTGAAAAAGATAGACAACATCAAGAAAGTTGCCCGCATCGAGAACTTTGAAGATATCATAACCGACTGATATATATAAATACAGTGCGGGGATACATCGGCCGATGTATCCCCGCACTGTATTTATCAGGTAATGTAATCCAGCTCCTTACGCATACTGACCAGTTCCTCACGTACCTTCTTCAGACGCTCGATGATTTCGGCCGTATCACGTGTCTCCTCCCGATTCTGCTTGAGGCGCTGTTTGGCACCCGCCAATGTCATCCCTTTCTCCTTTACCAGGTGATACACCAAACGGATATTCTCAATATCCTCCTTACGGTACTGGCGGATATTCCCACCGGCCTTTTTAGGAGAAATCATGGGAAATTCCTTTTCCCAGTAACGCAGCAACGACTCGTTGACTCCAAACATCTCCGCCACTTCCTTGATGGAATAGTAGAGCTTCAGTTCCTTTTCCGCTTTATATGCCATAAACTTACATTTTTTAATCGAACACCTTACCATGGTTGGCCGCAATCTGGATCATCCTGTCATAATCGTCGGCACTCAAATCCATAAAGTAGTAGTTGATGGGATTCACTATCTGCCCCTTCACATGCACCTCATAATGCAGATGGGGCCCTGTACTTTTTCCGGTAGAACCCACCTCACCGATCACTTCCCCACGCACCACTTTCTGGCCTGTACGCACTTTAATTTTGTTGAGATGGGCATATTTGGTGACATAGCCGAAACCATGGTCGATATTGATGCAATTACCGTACAGTCCCTCCCATCCGGCCTTTACCACACGTCCGTTCCCTGTGGCATAGACCGGAGTACCTATATTGGCCGAGAAATCCATGCCGGCATGAAACTTGACAGTCTTATAGATAGGGTCTATACGCGTACCGTAACCGGAAGCTGTCTGTTTCAGGTTCTTGTTGGCCACCGGCTGTATGGCAGGAATACATTCCAGCATTTCATCATGACGCTTGCACAGCTCTACCACCTCATCGAACGACTTCGACTGTATGTACAGCTGTCGCGTGAGCAAATCCATCTTCTGCGTAGTGTTGACCACCAGCTTGGCATTGGCCATCTCCATCAGCTCCTCGTAACGGTTGGTCTTGGCATAATGGGCGTTCCTCAGAGCATCCGAAACCGGATCGGCCTGCAGGATGACCCGATACAGGTTATCGTCACGCTGACGGATCCGTTCCATTACCGCAAGCGCCTCATCCAGCCGGGTCGACAAGATATTATATTGGGCCAACAGACGGGAATTCTCGACACGCAAGTCCTTTTCGGACGGAGAACCGAAGATTAAAAGAAGCAGGATGAAGAAGCCTGCACCCAGCCCCATCCCTACAAACAGACGGCGTAAATAACTGACAGCCCGCTGGCGCACGGTAGGATAAATACGGTCATATGAACGGGTTTTCGGATTGTAGATATAGTAGACTTTACGCATTCAATTCGTGTTTTGAATAATTTTAAGGGACAAAAACTCAAGTTTTTGCGCCAAACATACAGACAAAAATAATAAAACCGATTATCTTTGCAAATCAATTTTGAGAATATTAACTACAAGACAAAATAACATATGTTGACAGCAAATGAAATCCGCGACTCATTCGTTAAGTTCTTTGAGTCAAAAGGACATCAGATTGTGCCTTCAGCACCGATGGTCATCAAAGACGACCCGACCCTGATGTTCACCAACGCCGGTATGAACCAGTTCAAGGACATCATACTGGGAAACCATCCTGCTAAATACAAACGTGTAACCGACTCGCAGAAATGTCTGCGTGTGAGCGGAAAGCATAACGACCTGGAAGAAGTAGGTCACGATACGTACCATCACACGATGTTCGAAATGCTGGGAAACTGGTCATTCGGCGACTACTTCAAGAAAGAAGTGATAGGCTGGGCCTACGAATACCTGGTAAAAGTACTGAAACTCGATCCGAAAGACCTGTATGTCACCGTATTCGAAGGCAGTCCGGAAGAAGGACTCGCCCGTGACGACGAAGCCGCCGGCTATTGGGCTCAGTATTTCCCGGAAGACCACATCATCAACGGCAACAAGCACGACAATTTCTGGGAAATGGGTGATACAGGCCCCTGTGGTCCATGTTCTGAAATCCACATCGATTCCCGCTCGGCAGAAGAAAAAGCCGCTGTTCCGGGACGTGAACTGGTAAACAAAGACCATCCGCAGGTCATTGAAATCTGGAACCTGGTATTCATGCAATACAACCGTAAGGCAGACGGAACCCTCGAACCGCTTCCCGCAAAAGTTATCGATACCGGTATGGGATTTGAACGTCTGGTACGCACGCTGCAGGGAAAGACATCCAACTATGATACCGACATTTTCCAACCTATCATCAAAGTAATCGGCGACCTGTCGGGCAAGAAATACGGAGAAGATCCGAAAGTGGATGTAGCCATGCGTGTGGTAGCCGACCATATCCGTACCATCGCCTTCTCCATTACAGACGGACAGCTCCCGTCGAATGCAAAGGCCGGCTATGTAATCCGCCGTATCCTGCGCCGTGCCGTGCGCTATGCCTACACATTCCTCGGACAGAAACAGGCTTTCATGTACAAACTGATTCCTGTACTGGTAGAAAACATGGGAACAGCTTATCCGGAACTGAAAGCCCAGCAACCTTTGATTGAAAAAGTGATCAAGGAAGAGGAAGAAGCATTCCTGCGTACACTGGAAACCGGTATACGTCTGCTGGACAAAGTGATAGCCGATACCAAAGCAGCAGGCAAAACCGAAATCAGCGGTGTAGACGCATTTACACTGTACGATACCTTCGGATTCCCGTTCGACCTGACTGAACTGATCTTGCGTGAAAACGGACTTACAGCCGATGTTGCAGGTTTTGAAGCCGAAATGCAAAAGCAGAAACAGCGTGCACGTAACGCTGCCGCCGTTGAAACCGGCGACTGGATCACACTGAAAGAAGGTGAAACCAAATTCGTGGGTTACGATTATACTGAATACGAAACAAGCATACTGCGCTACCGCGAAGTAAAACAAAAGAACCAGACCTTCTACCAAATTGTATTGAGCGAAACTCCGTTCTATGCAGAAAGCGGTGGCCAGGTAGGTGATACCGGCGTACTGGTAAGCGAATTTGAAACTATCGACATCATCGATACGAAGAAGGAGAATAACCTGCCTATCCACATCGCCAAGAAACTTCCTGAACACCTTGACGCACCTATGATGGCCTGCGTGGATACCGACAAACGTGCCGCCTGTGCAGCCAACCACTCCTGTACACACTTGCTCGACGAAGCTTTGCGTCAGGTACTGGGTACACATGTAGAACAGAAAGGATCACTGGTTACACCGGATTCATTGCGTTTTGACTTCTCACACTTCCAGAAAGTAACTCCGGAACAGTTGCGCGAAGTGGAACATCTGGTAAATGCCAAGATCCGTGAAAACATACCTCTGACAGAATACCGTAACCTGCCTATCGAAAAGGCGAAGGAACTGGGAGCAATCGCTCTGTTCGGTGAAAAATACGGTGACGAGGTACGTGTAGTCCAGTTCGGTTCTTCCATCGAATTCTGTGGCGGTACCCACGTATCGGCAACAGGTAAAATAGGTATGGTCAAGATTCTGTCAGAAAGCTCGGTTGCAGCCGGAGTACGACGTATCGAAGCCATTACAGGTGCGAAAGTAGAGGAAATGCTCGATTCAATCCAGGATACAATGAACGAACTGAAGAGCCTGTTCAACAATGCTCCGGACCTGAAGGCAGCCATTACCAAATACATCGAAGAAAATGCGGGCCTGAAGAAGAAGGTGGAAGAATTCATGAAGGAAAAGGAAGCTTCCATCAAGGAAAAGCTGATTGAAAACGCCAAGGAAATCCACGGAGTGAAAGTCATCAAAGCGGTATTGCCGATGCCGGCAGATGCTGTAAAGAACATCGCTTTCCAGCTAAAGGGACAGTTCCCGGAAAATCTGTTCGTAGTGATCGGTTCCGTATTCGACAACAAGCCTTTACTGACCGTCATGATGAGTGAAGACCAGGTCAAGGCAGGTCTGAATGCCGGCCAGCTGGTTCGTGAAGCAGCCAAACTGATCCAGGGTGGCGGCGGCGGACAGCCTCACTTCGCAACCGCAGGCGGTAAAAATCCCGACGGACTGATTTCAGCCGTAGACAAAGTGATTGAACTGGCAGGATTCTGATCCAAAGCAGAAAGAATGCTTACATAAACCACAGAGGGAAATGCCCGAAAAGGCATTTCCCTCTTTTTATTTTCAAACAGCTGTTTATAAGCAAAATACATCCACGAAGAGACTCTATTTCATATAAAACGAACTGCACTTTCTGCATTTTTTCTGAAAACGGATAGGGGTTTTCCCGTTCCCCATCGTTATAAGGTTGAAAGTATCTTAGCTGAGGTCGTTTAACCGGAGGTCAAAGACCGGGCTTCCCGTTATCCAATACAGAAAAAACATCCTGGCAAAATGCCGGACCATCCGGTCTATAACATTAAAAAACTAAAGGATATGAAAAGTATGAAATTTAAAAGTATCGCATTATCTTTGTGTATGATTCTAGGTGTAAACATGGTTTATGGACAATCAGATAAAGACTACACCTCAACTTCGAACCATGAAATACGCCTGTCGGTCAGTGACGGACTAACTATGGGAAATGCAAATATCTTAGGAATGGGAATATCCGATGCACTGACAGGGACCAAACGAAGCGACGAATCCTACAGCCTGGTATACGGAGTGGGTTACCGTTATGCCCTGAACCGCTTCCGTATCGGAGCAGACTTCGGATTCTCGCAGAGTAACAGCAAACTGACCTTATCGGGAGAAAAATCGGCTTCACTGAAAGAAAAGGAACTGAACTTTCTGGTATTGCCTACAGCCGAATTCACCTATTACCGCAGGGGTCTACTCGAATTATATGGAACAGCCGGAGCCGGAGTGAAAATGACCCGTCATACAGAAACCGGACTGACAGAAGCCGGAAAGGCATCGGCCCGTAAAGCCGACCTGTCCACATCGTTCGCCTATCAGGTCAACCCGATAGCACTCCGTGTAGGCAATGACCGTATAGGCGGATTTCTGGAAGCCGGACTAGGCTACAAAGGATTTGTAACCGCCGGTGTAAGCCTACGCTTCTGATGTTTGAACCCTAATATTACGCATAAATCTGAAGATGACAGTCAATAGAAAAGAAAGGTTTAAAGAACGTTTTCAGGCGCATTATTCCCGATTGTGCCGCATAGCTTACGGCTATGTGGCCGATCAGGATGATTCGGAAGACATCGTCCAGGAGCTGTTCATCAGTGTATGGGACAAAGGCAAAGATGCCATGCCCGACAACGAGTTCCTTCAATATATGGTTACGGCAGTAAGGAACAACAGCATTTCCTTCCTCCGCCGCAAACAATATGCGACAACCGTCCCCATCGAAGACCATGCTCTGGAAACGAGTCTGATGCCTGATGAAAGCCATGAAGACTCCCATAACCTTCAGAATATGGCAGACGAAGCATTGTCACAGCTTCCACCCCGGTGCAAGGAAATCTTCCTGATGTCGAAATTACGTAATATGAAATACAGCGAAATAGCCAAGGAGCTGAATCTGTCGGAAAAGACCATAGAGAATCAGATGACCAAAGCAATCAGGCTGCTACGCACCTATGTGGCCGGAAAAGGATTCTTCTGGCTTGCTATCGTTTCAACAATTATATCAATCGTTTTAAATTTATGATGAAAAGTGAAGAACAGAAATGACATAGACGAACTGCTGGCGAAACATTTTGCCAATGAACCGTTGGACAAGGAACAGCAACAGGAGCTTGAAGAATGGAAAATTGCCCATCAAGAGGAATTCGACCATTTGAGCCAACTGATGCATCTTGTCTCGAAACAGGCGGAGCAGGTTCATTTTGACTCCTCACAAGCCTGGAACAAGATTGAAAACCGGCTGTCCGGACACGATACAGCCCGACTTTCCAGTCGCAGGATATGGCAGATCGGTTCCATAGCGGCATCATTGCTACTGATAATCGGCCTGAGTATATACTGGTTTTCCCCTTCCTCCAGCCAACCTGTCCCGGAATACGCAAACGCCGGGAACACAGAAAAACTCATCGTACTGCCCGACAGTTCGGAAGTGACCCTCTCTCCCGCTTCACGCCTGGCCTATCATACCGGACCGGACGGATGCCGCAGAGTGGAGCTGGAAGGAAAAGCCTTTTTCTCCGTAAGGAAAAACGGAACACGTTTCCTAGTAAACACCCCCAGCCTGGACGTGGAAGTACTGGGGACCTCCTTTCTGGTACAGGCTGTCCAAGGAAAAGACATGACAGGAGTCTATGTAGCTACAGGTAAAGTAAAAGTATCGGCATCCGACAGTGATTTCACCCTGCATGCCTGTGAAAAACTGGAAATCTCGGACGGGGAAATCCGGACCGGAAAGATTGAAAACCCGCAAAATGTATTCGAATCCTATCATCACGAACTGCAATTCGAAGAAACTCCGCTGGCAGAAGTGATACGACAGATCTGTCAACAGACCGGTGTACGCATCGATCTGGATGATAACCTGAAGAACAACAAGATAACAACCCGGATTGATTTACTTGACATAGAAAGTATCCTCACCGAAATTTCATTGCTCTGCCATTGCAGGTGTGATACTTTGATTACAGGAAAACATTACAGACTTCATGAAGAATAAACACCTACTGTTATTTTTCATCACGCTTCTTTTCCCATTGTTTGCCCAAAGCCAGCATACGGAAAACAGGAACACACTAGCAGAAGAAAAGATTTACGTCGAAGCAGCTTCTGCCAGTGTGTTACAATGGTTTAACAGGATAGCTGAAGAAAAAGGAATTATCCTATCATACAACGCTTCGGAAATAGACCTGCACAAACGATGCCGGATCAGCAAATCAGGAGAAATGAGCATTGAAACTCTGCTGAAAGAGATCCTGAAGGAATACAAGGTACAACTTACCGTAATACTGCCACGCAAACTGGTAATCCAGACAAGCAGACCAGTCAGTTATGCCATATCCGGAACCATCACGGAAAAAGACAGTGGAGAACGGCTGTACGGTTCACTCATCCTGGCAGAAGGGGATAACGGACGGTTCTATATCTCATCGGACGATAACGGGCTGTTCCGCCTGTCGCTTCCGGAAGGGAATTATACGCTCACCGTCTCCTATATAGGATATAACACATTACGGAAACAAATACATGTAGGACAGAATCTATCCCTGAACCTGCAGCTCCATCCCTTGCTTTTTGAAATCGAAGAAATTACCGTAAAGAAACAGAAACCGATAGAGGAGTTAAGTGAACTGACACCTTCCAACCAACTGTCGTTCAACTGCAACGACCTGTTTTCACAGATATGGATCCTGCCGGGAGTAGCCGGCACCCCGACGGGAGCCGACTTCCAGGTTGACGGAGGAGGATATGACGAAAACCAGATCCTGCTGGACGGGGTTCCCCTGTACCATTCGGGCCATATCAACTCCCTCTTCCCCCTATTCAACGGTGATGCCGTAAAAGGTATCTACTTCTACAAAGGATTCTTCCCCGCCAGGTTTGAAGGCCGGCTTTCATCCGTAACAGACATACGTCTGAAGGAAGGAAACAAACAGGAACATGTACGTACCGCTACCATCGACATGCCTGCCGCCTCCATTGTCATGGAAGGCCCTATCATAAAGAACAAACTATCCTATATTGTGGGAGCCAGGCGAAGCTGGCTCGACTTTTTCGATAACCTGTTCTCGGTCGAAGACCGCCTGAACCATGCAACCTACGATTACAACGCCAAAATTTCATACTCCCTATCCTCCACAAGTTCCATTGAAGCAATGGCATATGGGGCGTGGGACGACTATCACTGGCCGATGGACCAGAACCGGGACGACATATCTATCCTACGTTGGGAAAACCAGATCTACCAGCTTCGGTACAATACGCTTATAGGTCAGGTAAGCAATACCTCGTCTGTATCCTATTCATCGCATACCAACCGGGCATATGCCGAATTGCTGGGATTGGAACAGAAAGGTTATATCCGTCGCGGCATCCGTTCGGCGAATGCCGTAACCGAATTCGGATACAACCCCAACAACATCTATAACATCCATTGGGGACTTAAGTACTCTTACGAAAAGTACGACCTGTCGGCATGGGAAGACAACACCCATATACAGCATGAGCCGATCAACCAGTTTTCCGTATTCTTCGACAACCAGATCAGGCTGAGCCACAACCTGTATACTCAGGTAGGAGCCCATTTCGTTTCATACAACCCCAAGAACCACCAGTCATACAACAGTATACAGCCGAGGTTCTCAATACGTTACTCGCCGTCAGACAACGATCTGCTATACTTCAAATTTTCCAAGATGGAACAGTTCTACCACTACCTGAAACTGGGCAGTCTCGCCTTGCCGACCGATTTCCGGATGCCGAGCATTGAAGGATACAAACCACGTTCTTCCGAACACTATGAGATAAGATGGAAACATTTTCTGGGAAACGGAGTGGCAGACTTATCCGTCTATTACAAGACCCGACGCAACCTGTTGGCACTGCGTCCTGAAACCATGATGGAAAATGCTGACGGCCTGTGGAAAAATTACATCATGGCAGGAAACGGGGACAGCTATGGCGCCCAATTCTATTTTTACTACAACTGGAAACGTTTCATACTACAATGTTCATATACCTATTCAAGAAGCAGGGAATGGTTCAAGGATGTGGAAGAACGGGGAAAACTGCCGTCATTATATGATATTCCCCACCAGATGAACTTAGCCTTGTCATATAAAGTAAATTCACGCTCGTCCGTTTCCATCGGAGGTTCCCTACGTTCGGGTAAAGTAACAGATACCGATACAGGATTCGATCCTGTATCGGTAAAAGAATTCCGTGCTTCCCGTGAAGCCATGAACTACAGGATAGACGCAGGCTATACGTACCGGAAAGATTTCGGGAAATATTTATTGCTGCTCCGGGCCGGACTGTACAATATCGTAGGAAATCCGACCGATGAGGATGTACTCAATTTCTATTCCATCCATTTCAACAACAACTGTCTGCCATACGGAAGCGTCAGCTTCAAGTTCTAGACCGGAGCAAATGTTTATCTGTATTCAAATTCCACGGCATTATGCACATCGGACGAAGAAGACGACACATAAGCCTTGAATTTACCTGGCTCTACCACCCATTCATGTCTGCTGTCGTCAAAGAACTTCAGATCTTCCGGAGTGACGGTAAAGGTTACGTCTTTCTCCTCACCTGGCTGAAGTAATATTTTCCGGAAACCTTTCAACTCCTTCTGCGGACGGAGCAAAGAAGATTTTTCATCTCCTATATACAATTGGACGGTTTCCTTTCCAGCCACCGTCCCGGTATTCTTGACCTTCACTGATACCGACAAGGTTTCTCCAGCCTTCATCTGTCTGGATGACAGAACAGGTTTGCTGTACTTGTACGTAGTATAGCTCAATCCATAGCCAAAGGGGAAAAGTGGCTTGATCTTCCTGGTATCATACCAACGGTAACCTACCAGAATATCATCCTTGTATTCTACCTTGATGCTGTCGCCGGGATAACTCATTTCACCATAGAAATGTGCCGGACAATCTTCCAGTCTGACCGGATAGGAGAAAGGCAGTTTTCCGCTAGGGCTTACTTTTCCGGTCAACACATCAGCCAATGCATCACCGCCTATCGAGCCCAGGTACCATGACTGTACGATAGAAGGTACAGCCTTTACCCACGGCATTTCAACGGCATTACCACTTACAATGACTACGACCAGATTCTTATTCACCTTCAACAACTCTTCAATCAGTTCATCCTGTCCGAACGGCAGTCCGTAGGCAAGACGGTCGCCCCCTTCGCAATCCTGGAAATGATTCTTGTTCAAGCCTCCGACAAAGACAACCAGATCGGCCTGTGCCGCTTTCTCTACCGCGTCATTCCGTAAAGAATCCGTTACAATCTGAGGAATTTTTTCCTCCTGCCCGTACATCGGACGGCCGGCAGCATAGCCTTGTGCATACACAATGCGGTCGCCGAAATACTTCTTCAATCCATCCAGCGGAGAAATAAACTTCTTTACCTTCAGCTCGGACGAACCACCTCCCTGCATCAGGTTGCGTGTTGCATTATCTCCCACAACCAGTACCTTTTTATAGCCATCAGGAGAAAGAGGCAACAAAGGCATTTCCTTTTTCCGAGCCTCGTTTTTCAGGAGAACAATTCCTTCGGTAGCTATCCGGTAGGCAACCAGTTCATGTGCCTCATTGGTCATCGAGCCGAAAGGTTTCCGACGGTTCATCGAAGTACGGAAAATCAGGCGCAATACCCTGGCAGCCTTATCGTTCACCACCTCCATCGGGATTTTTCCTTCTTTCACCATTTTCAGGTAATTCTTTCCCAAATAATAATCATCATAACCAAACTCCGATTCTGAAGTCAGACCGTTTGTATACGAACCCATTTCAATATCCAGTCCATACATGGCAGCCTCATATGTATCATGCGCAGCTCCCCAGTCGGTTATCACACACCCGTCGAAGCCCCATTCTCCTTTTAGAATTTCATTGTTCAGCAGTTTGTGATGAGTGGCGTGTGTGCCCCGCACTTTATTATAGGCTCCCATGATACTCCATGCACCGCCACGTTGTACCGCCGCCTTGAATGCCGGCAGATAAATCTCGTACAAGGCCCGATCACTTACCTGTACGTCAATATGCCCTCTCCAGAGTTCCTGATTGTTCAAGGCATAATGTTTCACACAAGCGGCAACTCCATTTTCCTGTACTCCCTGAATATAAGGCACACACATCTCGGAAGCCAGATAAGGATCTTCTCCCAAATATTCAAAGTTACGGCCATTAAGAGGTGTACGATAAATGTTCACTCCAGGTCCCAACAGCACATCCTTCTTACGGTAGCGGGCTTCTTCGCCGATAGCCTTTCCGTATTCGGCTGCCAAAGACGGATTCCAGCTGGCTGCCAGACAAGTCAACGCGGGAAAAGCCGTACAACTATCATTGGTCCAGCCGGAATATCCCCAGTCGTTCCAATTGATTTCGGCACGGACTCCATGAGGCCCGTCGCTCATCCACAGTTCCGGAATCCCCAGACGAGGGCAACCCGGTGAACTGAATTTACCTTGAGCATAACTCAGCCTGGTCTTTTCTTCCAACGTCATACGCTTCAAAGCATCCTGGACTCTCAGTTCCAGCGGCTGCTTGTCGTCCAGATAAACCGGAATCTCTGCTGTACTCTGTGCCTTTATAGAGGCCAATGCAGCAGTAAACAGTCCAATAAACAAAAAAGTCTTTTTCATATATCCATAAATTTGTAATGTCCCAAAAATCAGAACTTGATGGTCTGTGAAGTCCCATCATATTTTATGATGGTACCTTTAGCATCCATATCAAAAGGTTTCGGGCTGTCAGCACTCACCTGAATGATTTCAAACGTACGTTCTTTCAACATACCGTCGAATTCTCCTTTCCGATCTCCGATAACCAACTGCTTCTTTGCCTCATTGTAAGCCATCGGAATCATGGTATACTTACCCTGCTCGTAGTTATAGTTTACCCCTTCATCTTCATACAAGGTAAATGCCGCATCGGCACCCTGATAAACATACAGCTTGATATAATCGGCCTTCTTTTCATCCGTATACTGAATCTCCGGTCCGAAGGGTACGATTGAACCGGCACGCACAAACAACGGAATACGTTCGTAAGGAGCATCTACCACTTTCTTTTCGCCACCGGTCTGGAACTTACCTGTATAGAAATCGTACCATCCTGCCGATTTCGGGAAATAAACTTCACGATTTCTATCGCCGTAATGATAAACCGGAGAAACCATAAACGACGGACCGAACATAAACTGGTCGCCTATGTTGTTTACGTTTGTATCAGCTGTAAAGTCCATAACCAGCGGACGCATAATCGTGTAATCATTAAACCACGTCATACCTGCCAAAGAATAAATATACGGCATCAGACGATAACGGAGTTTGGAATAATAAACCACCGAATTGTAAGCCGGATGACCTTCGGGAGCAATTTCCCATATCTCACGGAACGGATACTGTCCGTGCGCACGATACAACGGACAGAATGCCCCGAACTGATACCAGCGCGCATTCAATTCACGCCATTCCTTATAATCGGCATTCTCCGTTTTCGTTGCATTCCACTGCTGCTGTCCGGCTACATAACGATTCTCCACACAGAACCCACCAATATCCATGGTCCAGTAAGGAATACCACTTACCGCATAATTCAGTCCAGCCGTAATCTGAGCCTTCATGTCTTCCCAACGGGTAGCAATATCACCACTCCATGTAGCAGTAGAATACCGTTGCAATCCGGCAAATCCGGAACGAGTCAACAAGAACACACGCTTATTGTTATCCACTCCGCGCTGACCATCATAAATAGCTTCCGCATTCATCAGGGCATACGCATTGAAGTATTCGGTCGAAGGTCCTAAAGCCGTAGGTCCACACAAGTCCTTGCGATACTGCATGTCAGTACAATCACGAATATTTGGTTCGCTGGCATCCATCCACCAGGCATCAATACCTAACGGATAATAATGATCATACATCTGCTTCCAGAACAGCTTGCGTGCATCGGCATCGTAAGCGTCGTAAAAACCATAATGATAACCCGGACCTACCCAGTCCTTCAGACTATCCTTGACAGACTGCTGATAAATCCATCCGTTCTTATCAAACTCTTTGTAATGCTCGGTTGTAACATAGAACTTCGGCCAAACGGAAATCATCATCCTACCATGCATGGCATGAATGGAGTCGACCATTGCTTTCGGATCAGGGAAGCGTTTCTTATCGAATTCATGGCTTCCCCATGCATCTTCCGGCCAATGGTTCCAGTCAAGAACAATATTATCAATAGGAATCTTCCGGTCACGGAACCCTTTCAGGGCACCCAACATTTCATCCGAAGTATTATACTTCTCACGGCTTTGCCAGAATCCCATAGCCCACTTAGGCATGATAGGTGCTTTTCCGGTCAACGTACGATAACCGCTGATTACATCATCCATATCATCGCCGGCAATAAAATAATAATCAAGTTGTTTGGTCATTTCGCTCCACCACGACTGCTTACCCTGTTCTTTCGGATCTACCGGACTCAATACACGCAGGCCTGAATAAGAAACAGCTCCATCGGGTTCCCATTCTACTTTGATAGGCACTTTCTTCCCGGCTTCCAGATTAACCGCAAACTTATAGCTGTTCGGATTCCACGCCGTACGCCAACGTTCCGGAACAACCAACTCATCATTGATATATACCTTTGTATACCCCGCATAATACAAGATAAACTTAAACTCACCTGTCAGCGAAGGTTCAATCATTCCCTCATAAGTCACTTTCGCTCCCATGAACGGGAAGTTTTCCGGCAGATTTACCACCTTCGACAAATCCTCTCGTTTCAAATGTTCAAAATAAAGTGAATCTTCCCGGCGCACCAATGTTTCTGCTCCTGACTTTTCACTGGGTACATACGTACCGGTCAGCGCACCTTCCTTGCCATCCTTATCGTAAAGCTTAAAGACTTTTCCAAGCTGAGAGTAATCATTCGGATTACCGAAACGGCAGAGCGAATAACTGTCAAGCAGAACACCATAATTTTTGTTGGATACGATAAAAGGAACAGAAACCTTTGTATTATACTGGAAAAGCTCTTCGTTCTTTCCCTTATAATTGAACTCTTCCGACTGATGCTGTCCCAATCCATAAAAAGCCTCATCATCTGGAGACTCGAATACCTGACGGATAGAATATCCTTTTGTACCCTCTACTTCGATAGGAGTAAATGTTTTTCCTCCACCTTTATTTTCCTGAAGAATCATCTTCCCATTCTCATCTGTAAACCACACTTCGCCGATAGAACTCAAGACAGAAGCCTTGACTTCCTTTGTAGAAACAGTGATGGTATCTCCCTGTTGCGATACCGTAAACGGAGTTTGTTTTTCCAGAGGAACAATAACCAGACTTTTCGGATCGGCAAACTTATTGTCGGGAGTGGCCGACACATGAATCAACTTATCCCCCATAACCTGAAAGCGGACCAGACGAGCATTCTGCTCTCCTTTTTGCTGTACCTTCACAATTACGCCATTATCTGTCTGTTCATAAACCTTTCCGGAGCAGGAACCCAAAATAAGTCCTGCCAGCAAACAGTAAGAAATGTTTTTCATAATCATAACCTATGTTTAAAGTTAAACATCAATACACGGCTTGGCGAGTATGCTCACTCATAAAACAATAAGACAAACAAAGTTATATCCTTCCCATATATTAATATAACATTTTCTGAAGCAAAGAAAATGAAGTTTAATTAAACAAACAAGAATCTTTTCTCTTTCTTCAACAAAACCAATTTATCCACTTATATATTTCAGCTTATGCAAGACAACAAAAGAGCCGATAGAAAACATCGAAAAAAATCAGATACGCCGACCTTTCCCGCTCCAAAGCCTTATATCTTTATTTTATAGACATTATTCATGTTTTTTTGCCCTTCACGCCCTTCACAAAAAGCAATAACGGTGTATTCTAACATCCCTTGATTCCAATTGTTATATTCTTCCTAAAAAGGAAGGTGCATTTTTCTAAATTTTCTATTATTCGGTACCTTCCCCAAAACCTCATTCTAAATAAAATAATCAAACAAACTTATTTTACAAGCAATTACTTATTATTAAAAATTTAACAGGTAAATCATCTGATTATCCAATATATAGCTATATTTGTGCTTAGATAGTAAAAAAACATTCCTATAAAATCAAAGAAACCAACGTTATATTTAATCATCTCTTAACCTTTTTTCCCATCTATGAAAAAACAAAAGCTTGCAGTGATTATTCTGCTTATCATCGGCATACTGCCGTTGGCTGCACAAAACGAGACCTCCTCCTCGTCGCAAAAGGGAATTCAAAAAATAACATCTATACGGCATCCATTCCTCATATCGTTTTCCATCGGCCCCAATTTCAATACCGGCGGAAGAGAACATCCGGAATATTTCGGCTCACGTGCAGATGTTGCTACCCAATTCGACTGGCGGATGTCCGTAGGATTCGCACGCCACTGGAATGCTTATCTGGATATCGGACTGAGTTTTTTCAAAATCCAGACCGACGATTTGGCGACCAACATCGCTCAAGCCTTAGGTGATAAATTATTTCCCGGATTGAGCAGAATAAAACCTTCCGCAAGTATAGGCATCGGTTATACGGCAGAAATGGGCAAATGGCAGTTGATGCCAAGAGTCGGTATAGGACGCATGAGTGCCGGAGGCTCTGAAAAGACTCAAACCATCGAAGAAACAACATACAAACTTGAAATAAGCCGTTCGTCTACATTCCTCAACCCCGGAATAGCGGCAGGTTACCGTACCTCCAATCTGTGCAGTTTTATCTTAGACATCAGTTATCGCTGTCCGCTACAACCTTGTAAAGCAACCTATACCGTCGCAGAACCCGATCTGCCTTCTGTGACAGAAACCGTAAACTCCCGCTCATGGGCAAATGATCTCAGCGTTTCTGTGGGTATTCAGTTGCATATGGGATTGGATTAAAAAAAATAAACGTAAAAAATACCCTAGCCGGAATAAAATCCAACTGGGGAAAACAAGAATATAGAACCGGAAAAAATAATTAAGAGAAGCAACTACTTAATTGCCCTTGATATATTCTTCGATGTCATGAATAGCCTCCTTTGCTTTACGCCGGACACGAGTGCAATGTAAAATACCTCCGACAGCTCCCAATACGAAACCTAAATTTCATCCATAACATATCATTTCGCCTCCAACTTTCGGATAACTTTCAAACAAAAACCAAGTAATCCAGCACGAAGCAAACAGAATGCCCAAATAAAAATTCAGTTAATCCACGCACACCAATGCCCTACTGATATCCAGCAAATTGCCTATCTTATTGTAATCCAATCATTACTCATTCAACAATACATTTCTTACAGCCTCATCCAAAGCCTTTTTCGGTAAAGCCCCCTGGGCCATTTGCGGTGCTCCAACCATCGGGACAAACAGCAGGGAAGGTACACTTCTGATACCGAAAACTGCTGCAAGTTCCTCTTCCTCCTCAACATTCACTTTATAAACATCTATCTTACCTTCGTATTCTCCTGCTATTTCATCGAGTACCGGAGCAAGCATCTTACAAGGGCCGCACCATGTTGCATAAAAATCAATGATTGCCGGACGAGTTCCCAAGAACTTCCATTCAGTCGGATTATTTTCATAATCTGCCACATTTTTAACGAACTCAGCTTTTGTCAAATTTCTTGCTTTCATAAAATTCCTATTTAAACGTTATTACTTTTTTCAACTTTATATGGCTTTATATAATCTTTATATAATACTTTCTTTCCAGAAGATGTACTGCAACCTCCTGCCGCACAACACGACCAATTCAAGACTGCCATCAACAGCAAGAGGATACCTAAAAAGACGATATAATAATCAGTTATATACAATCCGTAAACCGCAAAACCTGTTCCGGCCAACAATCTCAGCCATCTTGCCACATCCCATTTTCCTAAAATCCTGTTCATATTATTTTCTTCTATTAATTTATATTGCAAAATTATTCTACCGGCTGATAAAAGACAACAGCTTTTTTCTATCTTTGTATAGATAAAACCTATCGACATATGACACTACAACAAATGGAATATATTGTAGCCTTAGACAAATACCGGCATTTTGTATTGGCGGCAGAAGCTTGTGGTGTAACACAACCTACTCTCAGCGCTATGATCCAGAAATTAGAGGAAGAACTGGATATAAAGATATTCAACCGGGAGAGAAAAAACATCACGCCGACAGGAATCGGTGAAAAAATCATCCGACAGGCACAAATAGCCCTTAATGAAACACAACGAATCAAAGAAATCGTAGCGGATGAGACGGACAGTATGAGCGGCAACCTCCGTATCGGAATCCTACCAACCATCGCCCCCTATATCATTCCGGATTTTATCTTTCATTTCAGTAATACGTATCCGAACGTAAACTTGTCTATAGATGAAAAAGAAAAGAAAGCCTTGTTACAAGATTTAAAATATGGAAATCTCGACATGGCTATAACAACACTACCCGAAGATATGACCCACCTACTTGAAATTCCCTTATATGTAGAGAAATTTGTTGCCTACTTCTCGGATACATGCAGCAAGGCAAGAGACATTATTGCCAGCGGCAAACTGCCAGCCGAACATATGTGGATTCTGAAAGAAGGACATTGCATCCCTAACGGAGAACAAAACTTTTGTAAGAATACAAATAAAGGGAAGCGCATATACGAAGCCGGAAGTATAGAAACATTAGTCAGGATCGTTGATCACAACGGAGGATATACCATTATTCCTGAGCTACACATCAATTTTCTGTCGGAACAACAGAAGCAAAACATTGCATACCTGAATATAATCCCTCCTGCCCAACGCAATGTGTCCATAATAATAAAGGAGGACTTCGTAAGGGAACGGATGCTAAACGCCGTAATAGATACTTTGAAAACAATCATTCCGGCACACATGATGAATGAAGGGATCGGGAAA
Source organism: Bacteroides ilei (assembly GCF_900128495.1). Lineage (GTDB taxonomy): Bacteria > Bacteroidota > Bacteroidia > Bacteroidales > Bacteroidaceae > Phocaeicola > Phocaeicola ilei. Next base: position 380,793 of record NZ_LT635801.1, on the reverse strand, counting down.
CGGACCATAAGATTAAGATAACCAAATTTTTTATTATGAAAAAACATAAAACGTTATTACTGCTATTCCTTTTATTATTGAGTTTGCCCCTATATATTCAGGGTGCAACAGTACCTGAACAAAATTCGGAAAGGGGACGTGAAACGACCCTATTGAATCGTTTATGGAAATATAAACGTGGAGATATCCCCGATGCTGCCCGTCCACAATACAACGACACAGACTGGGAGCCTATAGGATTACCCCATTCGTTCAGTATTCCCTATTTTATGTCGAAAGATTTTTATGTAGGCTACGGTTGGTACCGGAGACACCTCAAACTAGAAAAAGAAGATTTGTCAAAACGACTTTTTCTGGAATTTGACGGTGTTTTTCAAGAAGCGGAAATCTATGTCAACGGCCGGTTAGCCGGGAGCCACACAGGTGGATATACAGGTTTCAGCATAGACTTTACTCCATGTGCTGTAGAAGGAGACAATGTGATAGCAGTCAGGGTAAACAATCTCTGGCACGCTACGGTAGCTCCACGAGGTGGGGAGCATGTGTTCAGCGGAGGCATTTACCGCAATGTCCGTTTAGTGAAAAAACAACCGGTTTATTTAGACTGGTACGGTACAGCCATTACCACTCCCACTCTGGAAAAAAATGCCGGAAAATCGTCTGCAGTAAAAGTAAAAGCCAGTGTGAAGAATACCAGTGCCCACACAGGACGCTATACATTATCTATAACAATTAAAGATTCGTCAGGCAGAACGGTTACAAAATGTTCGAAAACGGAATGCGTCGAAGCAGGAAAAAGTCTGGATTATGAAATACAGACTTCAGAAATCTCCTCTCCGGCACTCTGGTCGCCGGCTTCTCCTACACTTTATACATTAGTCAGCCAACTGTATGCCGGAAAACATTTGCTGGATTCAGAAAAGATTACGTTCGGGTTCCGTTGGTTTGAATGGACTGCAGATAAAGGTTTTTTCCTGAATGGTAAACACTACTATTTCAGAGGGGCAAATGTGCATCAAGACCAGGCCGGATGGGGGGATGCCGTAACCGATGCCGCGGCACGCCGGGATGTACATCTGATGAAGGAAGCCGGTTTTGACATGATCCGTGGCTCACATTATCCACATTCTCCAGCTTTTACAGATGCTTGCGACCGTGAAGGTATGTTATTCTGGTCTGAAACGCCCTTCTGGAGTACGGCTGGGCCGAAAGAAGACGGCGGATGGACAGCTGGAGCTTATCCATCGAATGTTGCCGATACAGCGGCATTCGAGGCAAATGTGTTACGCCAGCTGGAAGAAATGATACGCATTCATCGCAATCATCCGTCGGTCTTCGTATGGAGTATGTGTAACGAACCTTTTTTCACAGACAGCCAGACAATGCCAGGAGTAAAAAAATTGCTGAAACGGATGGTAGAAAAAGCTCATTCCTTGGATAACACCCGCAAAGCAGGGGTAGGTGGAGTACAACGTCCGTTGGGAGAAGACCGTATCGACCTGATCGGTGATGTGGCCGGATACAACGGTGACGGTGCCAACATCCCGGATTTCCAACAACCTCCTGTACCGTCGGTCGTCACTGAATATGGAAGTACAAAATCAGACCGTCCGGGGCAATATATTCCCGGCTGGGGCGACCTGGAACGTGACGACAGCTGGAAAGGGCGTGCATGGCGGAGCGGACAGGCTATCTGGTGCGGCTTCGATCATGGCAGCATCTTTGGCAGTGATATGGCAAAATTGGGTATTGTGGATTATTTCCGTTTACCGAAACGTTCATGGTATTGGTACCGGAATGCATATACCCAGGTGGCACCTCCTGAATGGCCAAAAGAAGGAAAAGCCTCCAGGTTGCTACTGAAAGCTTCGAAAACGGATAATATTGCAACAGACGGAACAGATGACACACAACTGATTGTAGTAGTAGCGGATGCCGACGGACGGGAATTAAGCAATACACCGGTAGTGACATTACGTGTAATATCCGGTCCGGGTGAATTTCCTACAGGAAAATCCATCACTTTCCGTCCGGATAGCGATATCCGTATACTGGATGGTAAGGCAGCTATTGCCTTTCGGTCCTATTATGCCGGAAATACAATAATTGAGGCTTCTTCACCAGGACTCTCACCGGCACGCTTGACCCTAGGTTTTGTTGGAGAAGAGCCCTATCAGAAAGGGGTTAGCCAGGAGGTTACTGACCGTCCTTATGTACGCTATGTAAAAAATACAGAGCATAACGAATTACAAACTTATGGTCTGAATAATCCGACGTTTGCATCAAGTTCACGAAAGGGACATTCACCGGGGCTGGCTGCCGACGGAAATGAAAACAGTTATTGGATGCCTGCAGAAGATGACCGGTCTGCCTATTGGATATTGGATACGGAGAGAGGACTCATGCTAAACTGTGTGACGGCCCGATTCACAGAAAAAGTGATATGTAACTTTAAAATAGAAATATCCGACGATAAAGAGACATGGTACCCTATCGGTGTATATAATGCTTCAGACAATGAACAGGATATCCGTCTGGAACTTGAAAAACCATTGAAGATGCGTTTTATCCGATTCTCTTTCACTACAAATGAAAGTAGTGATATGCCACGTTTAGCCGAAGTCAGAGCGGAAGGGAGCGTGACCGAGTAATAGATTCTAATATAGAAAAAGTCCCGTAAAACGTTGATTTTACGGGACTTTTCTTAAATTAACAACCAAATGTCTTTAGGTTTCAGCGGAGAGACAGGGATTCGAACCCCGGGTGCCTCGCAGCACAACGGTTTTCAAGACCGCCGCAATCGACCACTCTGCCACCTCTCCAAAACTTCCTTCGGGAAGTGTTTCCTTTCAAAAACGATGCAAAGATACATATAAAATCCAAACCTGCAAATTTTAGAATTGATATTTTACTACATATAAAATTCTCCATTTACATGAAAAGATGTAATTTTGCATACAAATTTTAATCCCGACAAATCATCCAGAGACATCAAAAAGATAAAATGGAAAATATAATATCAAAACCTGAAAGAGAAAAAATCATAGCACTCATCCAAAGAGAAGTGGTACCGGCAATAGGCTGTACAGAACCTATGGCCGTAGCATTATGTGTAGCAAAAGCAACCGAAATACTAGGATGCCGTCCCGATAAGACAGATGCGTATCTGAGCGCCAACATCCTGAAAAATGCAATGGGAGTAGGAATCCCAGGCACTGGAATGATAGGCCTCCCTATAGCCATCGCATTGGGGGAACTGATAGGCAAATCGGAATATGGACTGGAAGTTTTGAAAGACTGCTCTCCCGAATCTGTAGAAGAAGGAAAAAAGATAATCGCAGACCAAAGCATACATATTGCATTAAAGGAAAACATTACTGAAAAACTTTACATAGAAATCATATGCACCAAGGGGAACGACAAAGCGACAGCCATTATCAGTGGAGGACATACCAATTTTGTCTATCTCAGCCGCAACAATGAAGTATTACTTGACAAACGTACCTCATCGACAGACGAACATGAAAGCGAAGATGTACAACTGACCATGCGGAAAGTCTATGATTTTGCCATGACCGCTCCGATCGATGAAATCCGTTTTATTCTGGAATCCAAACGCCTTAACAAAAGTGCTGCAGAAGCTTCGTTCAAAGGAAGCTACGGACATGAATTGGGTAAGACCATCAAAAGCAGTAAAATTGAACAGAGTATCATGGGTAACAATACTTTCACCCATATTCTTTCATACACTTCCGGAGCCTGTGACGCACGTATGGCCGGCGCCATGATTCCGGTAATGAGCAATTCCGGAAGCGGGAACCAAGGAATTGCCGCAACGGTTCCGGTCGTAATCTATGCAGAAGAAAACAAGAAACCGGAAGAAGAACTGATCCGTGCACTCGTATTGAGCCATCTGACCGTCATCTACATCAAACAGAGTCTGGGACGTCTTTCCGCCCTTTGCGGATGTGTAGTTGCGGCAACAGGCAGCAGTTGTGGAATCACTTATCTGATGGGAGGAAATTACCGCCAAGTCACTTACGCCGTCAAGAATATGATTGCCACACTTACCGGCATGGTCTGTGACGGGGCCAAACCAAGCTGTGCTTTGAAACTGACCAGCGGTGTATCAACCGCAGTCCTCTCGGCTATTATGGCCATGGAACAGAAATATGTAACTGCTGTTGAAGGCATCATAGAAGACGATGTAGACTTGAGCATCCATAATCTTACCCGCATCGGTTCACAATCAATGAACGCTACCGACGATATGATTCTGGATATCATGACCCATAAACATTGCTGCCCATAAACAAAAATATAACTATCCGGACAAAACAAGACCTGGCATTATCCGTTTATAAATATTATATCCGACCGAATGAAACCGACAACAGAAAATGCGAATTATATTCAGAAACTGGTTGCCGAGGGCGAACACGTGCATCAGGATTTCAAATTTGCAATATCCGATGCCCGCAAAATAGCCCGTAGCCTATCAGCTTTTGCCAACACAAGCGGCGGACGCCTGCTTGTCGGTGTCAAAGACAACGGCAAAATAGCCGGTGTACGTTCAGAGGAGGAGATATTCATGATAGAAGCTGCCGCTTCCATGTATTGCAAGCCTCCCCTGGAGGTGGAAAACAAAATATATAAAGTAGAAGGAAAAGACGTTCTGGAAGTATCGATTGCCGAAAGCAAAGAGAAACCGGTATGCGCTATAGACGATACAGGCAAACCATGGGCCTACATACGCATTGCCGATGAAAACATTCTGGCAACTCCCGTACATCTAGCCATATGGAAACAAAACGATAACGAAAAAAAAATTATCGTAACCTATACCGACAAGGAAAAATACTTGTTGGAGATTCTTGGCGGACATAAACTACTTACACTAAACCAGTGCGTCCGACTCACACATATGCCACGCAGGCTTATAATTACTCTATTGGCCGACTTCATCAGATTTGAACTTGTGGAGCCGGTTTTCAAGGAACATACATTCTATTTTAAACTAAAAGAATAAGAATATGAATGAGATAACACAAATTCTGAACTGCATCAACAATAATTTTCTCACATATATCCTGATCGTCATGTTATTGGGCTGCGCAATCTGGTTCAGCTTCAAGACTCATTTTGTCCAGTTCAGATATGTCAAGGAAATGATACGCCTGCTGGGCGACTCTACCGCCAAGATCAACGGACATGAAAAACATATATCTTCATTCGAGGCTTTCGCCATTTCATTGGCAAGCCGTGTGGGAACCGGCAACCTGGCCGGAGTTGCTCTCGCCATCACGGTCGGAGGCCCGGGAGCCATATTCTGGATGTGGGTTATAGCCTTACTGGGAGCTAGCAGCGCTTTTGTAGAATCAACCTTGGCACAACTTTTCAAAATAAGAAGCAAACATTCATACATAGGCGGACCGGCCTATTACATGGAAAAAGGATTGAAGAAACGCTGGATGGGGATTACCTTTGCAGTCTTGATTACCGTTACTTTCGGATTCGCATTCAATTCCGTACAAAGCAATACCATGAGTGCAGCCCTTCACAATGCCTTCCATATCGACCCTTTATATTCTGGAATTGCCATATCTCTCCTCACGCTCGCCATCATTTTCGGAGGTGTCCATTCCATAGCCCGCGTAAGCAGTGTTATTGTACCTGTCATGGCTATAGGCTATATCATTCTGGCGCTTTTTATTATAATAACAAATATATACCGCCTACCGGAAGTGATAGAACTGATTATTGGAAATGCATTCGGGTGGCATCAGGCGTTAGGCGGAGGAATAGGAGCCGCCCTGATGCAAGGAATCAAACGGGGTCTGTTCAGCAATGAGGCCGGAATGGGATCCGCTCCCAATGCCGCCGCAACAGCCCATGTCACTCATCCGGTAAAGCAAGGACTGATACAGGCATTAGGAGTATTTACCGATACATTACTTATATGCAGCTGCACCGCTTTCATCATATTGTTCAGCAATCTATATGGAAACAATGACATGGATGGAATCGAACTGACACAAGCCGCACTGAACAGTGAAGTAGGAAGTATAGGAACCATCTATGTAGCCGTAGCTATTCTGTTTTTTGCCTACAGCAGCATTTTAGGCAACTATTATTATGGAGAAGCCAACATCCGGTTCATCACAAAAAAACAATGGACGGTAAACCTCTACCGAATACTTGTGGGAGGAATGGTACTCCTCGGATCTTTGGCCAGCCTGGAAACAGTATGGAGTCTGGCCGACATCACAATGGCACTGATGGCCATCTGTAACCTGATAGCAATCCTGTTATTGGGGAAATACGCCTTCCGCCTGCTAGACAATTACATGGAACAGAAACGGAACGGAATCAAAAGTCCTTCCTTCTACAAGGAACAAATGAAAGATATTGAGCAAGATATAGAATGTTGGTAACAATTTTCTTATCTTTGCAGGCAAAGAAATAAAATTAAACAACTGTTATGAGCATATTCTCAAAAATTTTCGGAAAAAAACAGGCAGAAGAGGCTGAAGGTTCTGTACGTGTAGGCGGAATGGAAGACTTCATGACCCTGATCCGTGTATATTACCAGGCTGTAATGGCAGCTCAACTGGGAATCAGCAATATCAACTTCCTGCCAGACATGGCTGTATTCAAACGTACATTAAAAATCCCAACCCAGAACAATAAGCTGGGAATAGCCGAACGTTCACGGTGCAAAAAAATGCTGCAGGACCTTTACGGAATCAATGATATCTTCTTCAAGGAAATAGACAATTCCATCAAGAAGAATTGCAAGAACGTTAACGATATCAAGAATTACCTGTTCATGTTCCAAGGATTCAGCCAGGACCTGATGATGGTTATCGGTAACATCATGCAATGGAAATTCCGTATGCCTGGAGTTTTCAAGAAGATGTTACGCACAATGACAGAAAAAGCCGTACATGATATTGTAACCAAAACCAACTGGAAAGACGATGGCGTACGCAAGACCTGCTATAATATACGCCAGTACCAACACGCATTAGGATACTCTGAAGCCTGGATCAACGAATATGTATACAATATCGTATTGCTGGCAAAGAAGGAGCCTAAACCAAAAACTGAATAACAAAATGGAAGAAGGCAAGTCTTTTATTCCTATTGAAAATCATCCGTTGGAACCATTCCTTCCTGAAAATGCAATCCTGCTTATGCTGGGAAGTTTTCCGCCCCAGAAAAAGAGATGGAGTATGGATTTCTTCTATCCCAACCTTCAGAACGACATGTGGCGCATTTTCGGACTGATCTTCTTCAATGATAAAGACCATTTCCTGAAACCGGATAAAAAGGCGTTCGACAAGGAACGCCTCATTCTTTTCTTGAAAGAAAAAGGTATCGCTCTTTACGATACAGCTTCAGCCATACGACGCCTACAGGACAACGCATCCGACAAGTTTCTGGAAATAATAACTCCAACCGATATCGGACTGCTGCTAAAGCAACTGCCTTTATGCAAGGCCATTGTCACGACGGGACAGAAAGCGACCGATACCATCAGAGAACAGATACAGGTACAAGAACCTGCTGTTGGAGGAAAGAGTACTTTCTATTATATGGACAGGGAAATTGATCTTTACAGAATGCCATCCTCAAGCCGGGCATATCCGCTAAAACTCGAAAAAAAAGCAGAAGTTTACCGGCTCATGTTCAAAGAATTAGGGATGACAGAGTGAAGTACAGATGAAAATATTTACACGAAGCACTTGCAATAGTGAAAATTTATAGTACCTTTGCAGCGCAAACACGGGAATAGCTCAGTTGGTAGAGCATCGGTCTCCAAAACCGAGTGTCGGGAGTTCGAGTCTCTCTTCCCGTGCAAGAACAAAAAGCTGTAGCTCAAAAAGTTGCAGCTTTTGTTCATTTTATCCCGGGACGATAACGGGACGATACAAATCTGATTGTTCAATATATTACGTTTCCGAACTCGAAAAACGTAATAAAAAAATGTATTCACCAAAAAGAAAAAGTTCATCGGTTTACAGTATTATTTCATACACAGAACCCAAACTTCATACAGGTAATAATTGGTATATCGACTTCTATTCTTATAATCCCCTAGAGCAGAAAATGAAGCGTAAGAAGTACATGCTTAATGGCATTGCTAAAGTTTCTGATCGTCGCCGTAGAGCTAATGAAATAATCACCAACCTTAATATTAAACTCCGGTCGGGATGGAATCCGTGGGCTGATGTGGAAAACTCTAGACAGTACACACCATATATAGACATTATCAAAAGATATCATATATATTTGGAAAAGTTATACGCTGCCGGAGCAATCAAAGAAAATACGATAAAAGATTATCAGAAACGCCTGAAAGTGTTTGAAGAGTATACAGCGAAACACATACCGGCAATAATTTATGCCTATCAGATAGATCAATCTTTCCTATCAGACTTTCTTGATTACATTCTATTGGATCGTGATTCTTCAGCCAGGACAAGAAACAATTATCGTACCTGGTTATCTTCTCTCTGTAACTGGATGGTAGAGAAGCAATATTTGATTTTTAATCCTGTAGAAAAGATTCGAATGTTACAGGAAGAAGAGAAAAAACGGTCGGCTCTATCTCCTGCAGATATACATAAACTTAAACGATATCTCATGAAAGAGAACCTTCATTTCCTGTTCCTATGTCAATTCGCTTACTATACTTTTATCAGACCTGATGAAATAACAAACATAAAGTTGTCAGACATCTACCTAAAGGAACAAAAAGTATTTATACCATCCAGTATCAGTAAGAACAGAAAGGATGGCATGGTCGGTCTTAATGACAAGCTGATAAAAGCAATGATCGATCTCGATGTTTTCAGCAATCCTGGGAATTATTACCTGTTCGGTAAAGGCTTCAAGCCATCGAAAAATAAAACCACGACTAAAGTCTATCGTAATTACTTCAATAAAGTACGCACCAAACTTAGATTCCCTGACAGTTACCAATTCTACTCCCTAAAAGATTCAGGGATACGTGACTTGGCCAATGCCGAAGGTATCGTCATCGCCCGTGACCAGGCGCGCCATGCGGATATCTCTACAACCAATAAGTATCTGAAGGGTAGCAATATGACGGTACATGAAGAGACCAAGCATTTTGAAGGGGAATTTTAAAAACAAAAGGCACAACACCCTCACGATGTCATGCCTCCAATATAAAATGTAAATAAAAAAATGTATCTAATCATCTAAAAAGTATACAGCTACTTGCGCAACATGATCCACGCCGGACGGCCATCGGGGGAAATGGTTAGTTCATAGCCCAAATCCACCATCGCCCTGGCGATATCGTTAATGCTGATCTCTGCCATATCAGAAAGTTCATCCTGGATCTGCTGTGAAGTTTTGTAAATTACGTCATCTGTTACTTTATCGGCAGGAAGATATTCCTGGAAGTAACGATAAAGAATATATTTGTCGAATTCTACTTTTTTATTTGCCATGGTCTGCCTCCTTTCTATCATTCAATGCGGTTTGAATCAATTCACTGAGCTGCTCCATCTCCGGACGTGTACAGCATAATTTATCACTTCCATACATGAGAATAGTGTATTGTTCAAACAGAACTTTACCATCCTCGTATGCCTGATATTTGTCGACGCGAAACGTTGCGGGTTGTAGCGTGGAATCGGTCATCGTAAACCTCCTTTCTTGCAAAGCAAAACGGAACAGATAAACCAGCACAGGCAAGCAACGGCAGCCAGCCAATGAATAAAAAAGGAACAGCTAAGAATGCTGAAGGAAGCAAGTACTTGAGAAACAAGAAAGGGAAGAACGGATTACGAAAACCTTCTTCCCATGACAATATGCAAATAATAATCGTTAAATTTGTGGATTCTTTTTTAGACGGGTGCCGACTGGCGCCCGTCTAAAAGGGGATACCCTAAAATTGGAAGTTTACCCAAAATGAACTTCAGGAAATGGAAATCCTTACAACGGCTATATAGCCCTACCTAACATTATAATTACTATATGTATCTTCCATATGGAAGCAGATTATTCATACACCCGGACAACCCGACTGTTGGGAAGATCTGGTATATAGATCTGTCCGTCTGCAACCGTGATATCGGCTGGACCGGCCAATTTCTTTTCCAAAGGTAAAGAGACCTGAACAACCTTACCCGTTTTCAAGTCAACCTTAGCCAACCCTGCAGGAGTCCAGTTCGTGATATAAAGCGACTTCCTATCGGATGAAAAAGCGATTCCGTCATATTGTCCAGGAGTTTCAATGACCGTCTCTACCTTAGGATCTGACAGATTGGTAATTCGATAGACCACATGTTTGGGCTGTGTGTTCCCGTCGGCCGGATAAGAAGCAACATAAAGCATGTCGCCGGCTGCCAGCAAACCGTTAGGACCCGGTACAGACAACCATTCTACCGGATTACCCACCTTCCGTACGTCTGTTATGTCAATCCGATAAATCTTGTCGGTATTGGTGACAGAAGCATATAAGGTATTGCCGGCCGCAGCCAAATCATTTACAAACAAGTCTTCTTCCGGAAAAGCCAAAATCTGAGGAGCCTTCTCCAAATGTTCCAGATCATAAACAACCACTTTATTCACGTCGCAGACAAACAGATGATTCTCACGGAAAAACATTCCTTTAGGAGCCGAAAGGTTGCCGTCGGCCGGAATGAACGGCCGTATCTTCCCGTCCTTATAATACAGAATATAACCTTTTCCCTCCGTATTCAACGGATTCAGTTGTCCGGTCCCGAAATTGGCAATCAAGATGCCACCTTCATACGGATAAGTACTTTCACAAAAGCGGATGCCGTCATCTATAACCTGTGCATGCCGTCCCGCTTTTTCACCGGAAATACTCTGGGCACAAACCAACGACGAAAACGAAAAACCCAGCAGGGCCATATAAACAATCTTTCTCATGTGTAAAATAATAAATTAAAGTAAATCTGTGACAAATGTAATCTGATGGAAGATATTTCCTAAATTTGCAGAAATCATTTTTCCGATAAGGACTATAGACAAAACCGATTAAGCGTATGGAACTGCGGCAACTGAAATATTTCAAGGCTGCCTGTGAACTGCAGAATTTCTCGGAAGCGGCCCGAACTTTATGCATTTCGCAAAGCACACTTTCACAGCAGATCAAGCAACTGGAAGAGGAACTGGACGTCCTCCTCTTCGAACGTATAGGCAAACGGGTGATTCCGACCGAGGCCGGCCTGACCTTCCTGCCCTATGCCAACAAGACGATACAGGATGCAGAAAGTGGGAAACAGCTCATACGGGACCTGAAAGGGATAAAGACAGGCAACCTTCACATCGGAGTAACCTACAGCATGGGAACCCTGATAGTATCTGCCCTGGAACAGTTCACCCGGGCATATCCCAACATCAAGCTGCACATAACCTTAGGAACATCCGAACAGCTTCTGAAACGCCTGGACAACAACGACCTGGATTTTCTGCTTTCATTCAAGCCGGAAGGCACGTGCGAGCATCTTGAAACCGAACCGCTCTTCCAGTCCAGACTATACTTCATCGTGCACCGCTCCCACCCCTTGTCGGCACTATCGTCCGTTACATTGAAACGATTGTCGGAAACCCCGCTCATATTACCCGCCAGCGGGTTCGCTACCAGAAAAAAGATTGATGAACTGTGCCGGAAATATCAGCTGGCACTCAATGTAGGGATTGAAATGAACGATGTACATACCATACTACACATCCTGAAGGGAGGATATTGGAGTACCATACTGACACAGGCCGCCGCCTCGAAAGAGACAGATCTGGTGCAGATTCCTATACTCTGCCCCGAAACACTGACCTCCCGGGGGTATATTTTCTGGCCACAAGGAAGTTACCGTAAAAAAGCCGCCACTGCGTTCACCGACCTGTTACTGGATATCGTAAAAAAAGAAGGCCTTTAAAAAAGGCCTTCCATATATTTCCCTATACCCGGAAAATCATCGCTGGGGTATATCGACTGTATCTTCCTTCTTTCCCTTCAAGTACTCGGAGAAGAAATCTACCAGACGCCAATAGAAATATTCGTTCATATCACCGAAACCATGACGCTGTCCCGGAAGAATCAGCATTTCAAAACGCTTGTTCGCACGGATAAGTGCATTGACTACACGGATGGTGTTACCCGGATGTACATTGTTGTCAATGTCACCGTGAACCAGCATCAGATGTCCTTTCAGCTGTTTGACGATTTCCGGATTTGTAGCTATCTTGTAAGAGAAAACCGTATCACCTTTTTCTGTCACCTCCTCCTTTACACCATGATGGGTTTCGCTCCACCAACGGTTATAGATGCGGTTGTCATGATTGCCGGCACACGATACTGCAGCCTTATAGAAATCGGGATATTGGCAGATAGCGGCAGTCGACATGAAACCTCCGCCCGAATGTCCGTGAATACCGACACGGTTGATGTCAATGAACTTATAACGGGCAGCCAGTTGCTCTACAGCAGCCTTATGGTCGGCCAGCGGATAATCACGCATATTACCATAACCATAGTTATGATACCATTTGGAACGGCTGGGATGCCCGCCCCGCTGACCTACAGAAATGACGATGAAGCCTGCCTGAGCCAAACGGTCGGTACGGACACTCATACGGGTAAACGGATAATAGACCGCTTCCACCTGAGGACCCGGATATACATAGTCGATAATCGGATAAACCTTGGTAGAATCGAAGTTATACGGTTTGTACATCACACCGTACAGATCGGTAACCCCGTCGGCAGCCTTTACCGTAAACAGCTCGGGGAACTGATAACCGGCAGCCTTCAGCTGTGAGAAGTCGCTTTCCTGGATGGTCATCACCTTCTTACCGTTACTGTCAATCAAATCGGCACATGGCACCGTATTCACACGGGAATAGTTGTCAACGATGTAGCGTGCATCATCGTCTACCTCCACCTGATGGAAATATTCCCCCTTGGTAAGCAACTGCAGACCACTTCCGTCCGCCTTTACCTTATACAGATGCTCATAATAAGGATTTTCTCCTTTTTCACGTCCGTTGGCTGTAAAATAGATTGTCCGGGTAGCCTCATCCACCTTCAAGACCTGTTCCACATGCCATGGGCCTTCTGTTATACGGTTCTTCAGATTTCCCTTGTCATCATACAGATAGAGGTGTGCCCATCCGTCACGTTCACTCCACTGTATGAATTCCTTTCCTCCCTTGAATACGAAGATAGGACGTGTTTCCTGGTAAGTGTTCATACGTTCCTTGACAACAGGTACAATCGAATCTTCGCCGATGGTATAGGTACATACGTCAATACGGTGCAGGTCACGGCTGCTCCGGGTCAGGAAGAAACGGTTGTTATCACCCTGCCATACCATCGGAATGAACTCAGCGTCACGCTGTTTCTGTTCATAAGGTTTAGACTCCAGTCCCAACGTCTGATCCTTCCAAGCTGCAACCTTGATTTCCTTACGGCTATTGTCGGTCATGTCGAAGAGGTAAAGATGATCTACCGGTGAAGTCATCTCACCCGGCATCTGATACTTGTATGTCTCCAATGTAGGACGCGGTTCCGCTATCGAATTGATGACCCATAGATTCTTCACCTTGCTGTCGTCCGAAACGACAGTCACATAATGTCTGGAATCGGGAGACCAATATCCCCATGCTCTACGGCGCTTGCCGTTACACAGCGTATCTGTGTTCAGTATACTGCGCGGGATGCCGTAACCGAAATCGGGTGTCCCGTCTTTCGTCAGCTGGATTTCAACAATCGTACTGTCTTTTTCATCCTTCTGTGCCTTTCGGTAATCTTCAATGCTCATCCTATACAGATTACAATCTTTGGCATAGACCACAGTCTTTCCGTCGGGAGAAACAGAAGCCCAAGACAAACGTTCAGGTTCCTTGGCGTCATCATCCAGCAACGTCAACTTTTGCGTCGGATAGTCGTAAGAAAAATAAAACACTTTCTTTTCCTTCCGTTTCTTCTCATCCTTGTTCAACTTGTCTTCCTGTGAAGATACCACTTCGAAAGTAAAGGTACGCCCGTCTTCCTTCGCCTTCAGGTTCCGTACAGGCAGATGTCGTGCTTCAAACGGGTCATGTACAATCTCGGTCAGTTCGGCAGCCAAGCGATCTCTGTCGAACAATAGCTTCTTGCTGCGGGAAGTCGGATTCACCACGTACCAGAACGTCCCTTCGGATGTCTTATACTCAAACCAGAAATTATTTCCCTTCTGGAACCAGTGCGGATCTACCATCGTAGAAAACAACATGTGATCCAGCTTCTCTTGCGTGAACTTTTCCGCCTGAAGATATTCGGGCAGACGTTCCTGGGCTGCCGTCTTCCCCGAATACAGGCTCAAGGTTCCGGCCAGCAGCGCTACAAACAACATTCTTTTTTTCATATAAACTCCCATTATAATTAAAAAAAGCAGAGCGGATACAAATGCCATTAAGGAAACACCTCGCGACAACCTGTATCCGCCTTATATAATCATATATCTATACTTTCATCAGAACACAAACCTGAGTATATCATTGAAGTTCGCCCAAATCAACAGTCCGAAGAGCAGGAACATACCCACCATCTGCGCATATTCCAAGAATTTGTCGCTCGGTTTACGGCGGGCTATAATTTCATAGAGCAGGAACAATACATGTCCGCCGTCCAACGCCGGAATAGGCAGGATATTCATAAATGCCAGAATGATGGACAGGAAAGCAGTCATCTCCCAAAAACGCTGCCAGTCCCATACCTTCGGGAATATACTTCCGATTGTTCCGAAGCCTCCCACACTCTTGGCGCCTTCTTTGGTAAACACATACTTCATGTCGTTTACATACCCTTTCAAGGTATTGACCCCCAACGTGATTCCAGCCGGGAATGATTCAAAGAAACCGTAAGTAAGATTTGTCGCTTTATAATCAAGCAGACCTCCCAACGCATTCACCTTGAACTGACTGTCGGTCGTCACATTGACTGTATCACGGAGTCCGTTACGTGAATAGACCAGAGAAAAACCAGCCGATTCCTTCTTATCCAGTTCCGCCTGTACCTCCAGTTTACTCATTTCATCCATAAACTCGTTCCACGACGTAATCGGTGTACCGTTAAATGCAATCAGCGAGTCGCCTTTCTGTATTCCGGCCTGTGCAAACCCGCCTCCGGGAATAACTGAATCAACCACATTCGGACGGAAAGTAGCCACAAACAACGGATCTTCCTTCGCCACGTCCAACAGACTCAGTTCCGGCATCAGAATCTCCACATCCTTACCGTCACGGAGCACCGTCACTTCACGGGCCTCCACAATACTACGGAGCATGTCCATATCGAACTTCACCAGTTCCTTACCGTCGGCCGATTTCAGGATATCACCGTCGCGGAATCCGATTTCTTTGGCTGTCTCATTGAATTTCATACCATACGTCATGTCCTTCAAAGCCACATACGAATCGCCCCAGGTGAACAGAATCATCGAATAGATAAACAGAGCCAACAGGAAGTTCATCAAGACTCCCCCAATCATAACCAGCAGACGCTGCCATGCGGGTTTCGAACGGAATTCCCAGGGCTGGGCGGGCTGCTTCATCTGTTCAGTATCCATCGATTCGTCAATCATACCCGAAATCTTGCAATAGCCCCCCAACGGAAGCCATCCTACCCCATACTCCGTATCACTGTTCTTCGGCTTATACTTGAACAACGAAAACCAGGGGTCGAAAAAAATATAGAATTTCTCCACACGGATCTTGAACAGCCGTGCAAAGAAGAAGTGTCCTCCCTCATGAACGATTACCAGCAGCGAAAGGCTGAGGATAAGCTGAAGGGCACGAATCAAAAACGTTTCCATTTACTTTTAACTTCTGATTTTATAATTAATATTCCTATGTTAGTTCATTCCGTTAATGACCAGCTCGGCTGCAATGCGGCGTGTCTCGGCATCTGTCGATACATAGTCCTCATAGGTAGGCGTCTTGATGAAAGCTACCCTTTGCATGGACTTTTCGATTACGTCACTCATCCCCAGGAAAGAGATCTGGTCTTTCAGGAAAGCCGCCACTACCACTTCGTTGGCCGCATTGACGATACACGGCATATTACCACCCTGATGCAAGGCCTCATAGGCCAAGGCCAGGTTACGGAAACGCTTTGTATCGGGAGCCTCGAATGTCAGTTCATGACATTTCATAAAATCCAGACGGTCGAACGATGAACGGATACGTTGAGGATAAGAGAAAGCATACTGGATGGGCAGACGCATATCCGGTACACCCAGCTGGGCTTTTACAGCCCCATCCTCGAACTCTACCATGGAATGGATGACCGACTGAGGATGTACCACCACTTCAATCTGGTCGGGACGTACACCGAACAACCATTTGGCCTCAATCACTTCAAAGCCTTTATTCATCATGGAAGCCGAATCCACGGTTATTTTGGCACCCATCTTCCAGTTGGGGTGTCTCAGAGCCTGCTCTTTCGTAACAGTCTTCAACTGATCCATCGTAAAAGTACGGAAAGGACCTCCCGATGCCGTCAAGATCACTTTCTCCAACGGATTGTTGAATTCCAGACACTGGAATATGGCCGAATGTTCCGAATCGACCGGAAGAATCGGAGTCTGGTATTCATTCGCCAGAGCGTTCACCAGCTCACCCGCAACCACCATGGTCTCCTTATTGGCCAATGCTATCACCTTTCCGGCGCGGATGGCATTCATCGTCGGACGAAGCCCTGCATAACCCACCATAGCCGTCAGTACAATATCTACCGGCTTCTCCTGTACTACCTGACAGAGAGCATCCGCTCCGGCATATACTTTGACAGGAAGATCGGAAAGTGCTTCCTTCAGCTGCAGATATTTATCTTCATTTGCGATGACAACAGCTGCAGGCTGGAACTTACGAGCCTGTTCTGCAAGCAGATCCACCTTATTGTTCGCCGTCAGTACATAAGCCTCATACAGATCGGGATGCTCCTCAATCACCTGCAAGGCCTGTGTTCCTATAGATCCTGTAGAACCTAATATTGCAATCTGTTTCTTCATAAATACAATTAAAATACTACATATTTTTCGGGATTGACCGGATTTCCCCTATGCCATACCTCAAAATGGAGATGAGGCGTACCGGTATCAATACGGTCACCATTTCCTATCAAGGCTATCACCTCTCCCCCCTTCACCTTGTCGCCAGTCTGTTTCAGCAACGACCCGCAATGTTTATATACAGTCACAAAGTTCTGAGGATGCTGGATCTGTATCACATAACCCGCCTCTGCCGTATAGGCCGATAAAATGACTGTACCGTCAAGTGCCGCCAGGATATTTTCATTCGGACTGGCCGTCAAATCTACTCCGAAATGACGTTTTTCCGGGTTGAAATCAGTCGACATCACTCCACGCAAAGGCCGGTAGAAAATCAGTCCGGAAGCATCGGGAGCATTGTTCACCGCCGTCAGATTATACCGTTCCCTTTCCTCATACTTCTTCCGGAACTCATCTTCTTCTTTCGAGCGTTCCATCAGTTCTTCGGCACGTAAATCGGTCAGGGAGTCGATAGATTTTACGGTATCGGCCTTCACCTGTCCGCTCAATATATCCTGAACATTCATGATATACTGTTTCTGACGGTCAAGAGCCGCCTGCAATGAATCGGCCCGCAAGGCATTGGCAACCACCTGTTCACGTACTTCACTGTTCATATATCCCGGCAGGTAGTTCCGTAAAGGGGTAAACACGATAATGACCGCAGCAATCAGGAAGATGACGATACAGGCCGTCAACAAGACCGAAAGCCCGTTCAGCTTGGAGACGTGGATACCTACCACCTCTTCCAACGTGTTTTCGTTGATAATCGTCAGTTTATACTTGAACTTGATATTATGCCAGAATGCTTTACGACCTTTCTTCTTCATCTGCCAAACCTATATTTATATTTATACCGGAAGCCTCACTTTCAATCCAGCAAACCCTCCGGAATATCCACTGTCAGTATCCGGTTATGTCTGTCTACACCGACAATAAACTCTTCATGCGCCGGAAGCAACAGTTCTTCCCCCTCCTTTTCGATTACAAAAAGAACATTCAGGGTTGTATCGTCCACATCAGTGACGATACCCAAATCACCATGGCGCACGTCATCGACCTTAAAGCCGACAAAAAAATTCCAGGATGTGATTTCATCCTGCTCCTCCATATATTTCTTAGGGAAAAACACCTGCACATTCGTCAGCATACGGGCCTTTTCTGCCGTATCTATCCCCTCAAATTTCATAAGCACCACATCGTCCGAACGGAAACGATACTCCTCAATGAAGAACGGAACCAGAATCCCGTCCATCATCAACACCAGGTAATCACAATCCACACGGTCGAATATGTCGTCCGTAAAAGTAAGCGAAACCTCCCCCTTGATTCCATGGGGCTTGTTGATTACGCCTATCTTAAAAACTTCTTCCTTTCTTATCATACGCCACTTACACGGGTTATACGGGCTCCCAAGGCCGTCAGACGCTGTTCTATATCCTGATACCCCCGGTCTATCTGCTCAATGTTATGGATACGGCTTATTCCATCGGCACTCAACGCCGCTATCAGCAAAGCAATTCCGGCACGGATATCGGGCGAAGTCATATTTCTTCCACGCAGACGGAAGTTATGGTCATGGCCTATCACTACCGCCCGGTGCGGATCACACAATATAATCTGAGCTCCCATATCTATCAGTTTGTCGACAAAAAACAGGCGGCTCTCAAACATTTTCTGATGGATCAGCACACTGCCTTTCGCCTGAGTGGCCACGACCAGAATCACACTCAGCAAGTCGGGAGTAAGTCCCGGCCACGGAGCGTCGGCTATGGTCATGATCGAGCCGTCCAGGAACGAATCTATCTCATAATGGTCCATATGAGGAATCACAATGTCATCGCCTTTCAGTTCCATCTGGATACCCAAACGACGGAAACTGTCGGGTATGATTCCCAGATTCTCATACGAAACGTCCTTTATTGTTACTTCACCTCCCGTCATGGCCGCCATACCGATAAAGCTTCCCACTTCAATCATATCCGGCAGAATCCGGTGTGTACATCCATTCAGACTTTTCACCCCTTCAATGACCAGCAGATTGGAAGCAATACCCGAAATACAGGCTCCCATGCTGTTTAACATGCGGCAAAGCTGCTGGATATAAGGCTCACAGGCCGCATTATAGATGGTAGTCTTACCTTCGGCCAGTACGGCTGCCATAATGATATTGGCAGTACCGGTTACAGAAGCCTCATCCAGCAACATGTAGGTTCCCTTCAGTTTATCTGCTGAAATCTGGAAAACACCCCGGCTGTCGTCATAAAAAAATTGGGCCCCCAGCTTTTGGATACCCAGAAAATGCGTATCCAGCCTGCGGCGCCCTATCTTGTCACCGCCAGGCTTCGAGATCCGCGCCTTACCGAAACGTGACAGCATCGGACCGATCAGCATGACCGACCCTCTCAGTTTCGAGCAACGGGCCAGGAAATCATCACTTTCCAGATAAGCGAAATTCAGCTCATCGGCCTGAAAAGAATACGTATCCTTATCTTCTTTTGCCACCTTCACCCCCATATCACGGAGCAGCTGGATAAGATTGTTCACGTCCAGTATATTGGGGACATTACTCACAGTAACCTTCCCGTCTGTCAGCAACGTAGCGCACAAAATCTGCAGAGCTTCGTTCTTCGCTCCCTGGGGAGTGATCTCACCCCGCAACTGGTGTCCTCCTTCGATTACAAATGAAGCCATAAATAGCGGTTTGTATAAATTAATACTTACGTTTCTGCTGGTTGTTGTTATTCATCTGGCGACGACGTGGAATAAACGTACGCTGTTCCGTTAGATGCAGCTCTTCGGCCGACAGACGGATTTTCCCGCCCGACAGTTCATACAGGTCATCCAGAATTTTCTGGTCTTCCACACCATCCTTGTTCCAGTTCAGATAATCCTTTTTCATATGATTGGCAATCATCTTTATCAACTGCTTTCTCTCATCCCCTTCAGGATAATCGACTGCAATCTTGATCAGATCCTGGATAAACTGCCCGTAATGACGGTAACGGATATGGCTTTGAGAATAAGGGATACGGTCGGGCTTGATTTCCAGACTCTCTTTCTTCACGATCTCTACAGGATAATCGATATCCAGTTTGAAATCGGCCATTATGGCTAGGTGGTCCCAAAGTTTACGGTTACCATTCTCTATATCACGCAAATAGGGGAACATTCCTCCCATAATGTTAATAATTGTATTGGCGCAACGTTGACGTTCCGCACGGTCCTCAATAGTCAAAGCATGGTCAACCATATTCTGTACGCTCCGCCCGTATTCTGGAAGCGGTAATTTTCGTTGCTGGGTATTATATTCCATATATTTTCAGGGAAAATCACTGTTATAAAATCTGTCAACTAATTGTATTTACCGGACTTCTACAATAATTTTTTGGGAGTAGAAGCCACAAATTCCTTCAAATAGAAAGGCTCGAAATAAGCCACGTCCTTAAAGTCATTCAGTGCCATTGCCTTTTCGGCCAGAGGGAACATCCACTTTGCCAGCGGATGGATATTGTCAATAAAATGCGCATTGGGATGAGTCAGCTTCTCACGGCACTTGGCGGCACCGTTACCGAAAAAATAGACAGGATGCTTGTCCAGGAATGAAACATACGAATTTTCATCAATGATATCGGCACTCACAGGTTTCTGTACCTTCAGCGCACGGTCATAAATAGCCGAATAAACTTCCATACGGCGCGCATCAATCATCGGACAAAGCAATGCGTCTTCGGGCAGTTCCTCCGAAAGCAGTACCGGAACAGCCATTACTTCCAGTGTAGGCAGGCCGATCAATGGAATGTCACGACCATAACAGATACCTTTTGCCATAGATACCCCTATACGCAGGCCCGTATATGAACCCGGACCGCAACTTACGGCCACCGCATCCACCGGTATGGCATGATTATCAACAAAAGAGAGGGCTTCATCCACATAAACGCCCAAGACAACGGCATGCGAAGGCCCCTTAAAGTCTTCCTTCGAGAAAATGGTAGTTCCATCCTGACTTACAGCGACCGAACACACGGCTGTCGAAGTTTCAATATGTAAAATACACGACATAATTTATTCCTTATTATATAGAGTGCAAATATACACTTTTATTTGTAGTCTTTTTCCATAAAATAGTTACTTTTGCAAAAAATTGCAAGAGTTATGATACAATCAATGACCGGATACGGCAAAGCAACCGCCACTTTCGGTGACAAGAAAATCAACGTAGAAATCAAATCGCTGAACAGTAAGGCAATGGACCTGTCGACACGTATTGCTCCATTGTACCGTGAAAAAGAGATGGAAATCCGCAACCTGATAACCAAGACATTAGAAAGGGGAAAAGTGGATTTCTGCCTGTGGATTGAAAAAGACGCATCCGAAACCGCCACTCCGATCAATGCCGCATTGGTCGAGAATTACTATAACCAGATCAAGGCCATTTCAGAAAGTTGCCATATTCCACTGCCAGCCGACTGGTTTTCAACATTGCTCCGTATGCCCGACGTCCTGACACGGGTAGATGTACAGGAATTGCCTGAAGAAGAATGGGAAACAGTCCGCAATACTGTTGAAGAAGCTCTGCAACATCTGGTAGACTTCCGCAAGCAGGAAGGAGCGGCACTCGAAAAGAAATTCACCGAAAAAATCGACAATATCGAACGTCTGCTTAAGTCAATCGAGCCCTATGAAAAGGAACGTGTCGCCAAAATCCGCGAACGCATAACCGATGCGCTTGAAAAGACAATCAGTGTAGACTATGACAAGAACCGCCTTGAACAGGAACTGATATACTATATTGAAAAGCTGGACATCAACGAAGAGAAACAACGCCTGGCAAACCACCTGAAATATTTCCGCGAAACTATGGCAGGAGGCCACGGACAAGGCAAGAAGCTGGGATTCATCGCCCAGGAAATGGGACGTGAAATAAACACCACCGGCAGCAAGTCGAACCATGCGGAAATGCAGAACATCGTAGTCCAGATGAAGGACGAACTGGAACAGATCAAGGAACAGGTTCTTAACGTAATGTAAAAAAATAAAGATCTATGGCAGGAAAACTCATCATATTTTCAGCTCCTTCAGGTTCGGGAAAGTCTACAATCATCAATTATCTGCTTACCTGCAACCTGAATCTTGCCTTCTCCATTTCTGCAACCAGCCGCCCACCCAGAGGTACGGAAAAGAACGGCGTAGAATATTTCTTCCTGACCCCTGAAGAGTTCAAACGGCGCATTGCCGCCAACGAATTTCTGGAATACGAGGAAGTTTATACCGACCGTTTCTACGGCACACTGAAATCCCAAGTAGAAAAACAGCTTGAGGCAGGACAGAACGTGGTATTCGACGTTGACGTTGTAGGAGGATGCAACATCAAGAAATTCTACGGCGACCGTGCTCTCTCCGTCTTTATCCAACCGCCTTCCATCGACGAACTGCGTGCCCGCCTGAATGGTCGTGGCACCGATACTCCCGATGTGATAGAAGACCGCATCGCAAAAGCCCAGTTTGAATTGGGATATGCCGACAAGTTCGATGTGGTCATCGTCAACGACGAACTGGAAAAAGCCAAAGCCGAGGCCCTGAAAGTTGTTTCCGACTTTATCAAAAAATGACACGACTATGACCAAAGACCCTAAAAAAATGATCCGGACCATGATGGTCATTACTGTCATCATCGGTCTTGTTGCACTGGCCGTAGGCTTTATGGCCTTGGCTATGAAAGAATATATCATCGCTGCAGCCATGTTCCTGCTTGCTGGCTGGCAGATTGCTAACTTCAGAAGATGGAAGAAAGGCCTATAAGGACAGGTATTTTCGGGGGAACATTCAACCCTGTACACATCGGCCATCTGGCATTGGCAAACTACTTGTGCGAGTATGCCGGACTGGACGAGATCTGGTTTCTTGTCACCCCTCAGAATCCTTTCAAGAAAGATATCCGGCTGCTTGATGACTCTCTGCGACTCCAGATGGTTCAGGCAGCCGTCTGTTCATATCCCCGCTTCAAGGCTTCCGACTTTGAATTCAACCTTCCCCGTCCCTCCTATACCGTCGAGACACTCAACCGGCTATCGGAGGCCTACCCCGACCGTGACTTTTCACTGATTATCGGAGCCGACAACTGGCAGGAATTCCACCGTTGGAAATCTCCCGACGAAATCATACGCAAATACCGGATACTCATCTATCCACGGGTAAACTACCCGATCGATACAGCGTCACTTCCTGAAAAGGTGCAACTCATCGAAACTCCGCTTCTGGAAGTCAGCTCTACATTTATCCGCCAGGCCATTCGCGCGGGTAAAGATATCCGATACTTTCTCCATCCGGAAGTCTACCGCATCATTAAGAAAAAGAAACTATATCTAAACGAGTGATAATTATGAAAATGTTAAAAATCCCAGCATTTGCATTGGCCGCACTGATGCTGGCAGGTACAACCACGGACGCCAACGCTAAAATCTTCAAGAAAAAGGAGAAAAAGACGCCCGTAGCGGCAGCGACCACAACTTCGTCGGCCAAGAAAGGCCCGAAAGCATACAGCAGTGTCATTACCGGCAAGGCTGCAAGTACATACGGATTCATTACGGTACATAAAGTGGACAATAACTACTACTTCGAGATTCCGGACTCCATGATGAACCGCGACATCCTGGTCGTGAACAGAATAAGCAAAGCTCCCACCGGGAAGCAGAAAGAAAAGATCGGTTATCCGGGAGACATCATAGGCAGCAAGGTTATCCGGTTCGAAAACGGTCCCGAAAACAAAATTTTCGTCCGGGAATATTCGTTCCGTGAGCGCTCTACCGATAAAGACGGAATGTATCAGTCGGTCAAGAACTCCAATATACAGCCTATCGTAGCCGACTTCAACCTGGAAGCTGTAAGAGACAGTGGATCGGTACGGAACTATGTCATCAACATCGGTGCACTGGCCCAGAAAGAAAACGCACTGTTCTCATTCGATAGCCAGAGCAAAGAGGACATCGGACTGACGACATTCGAAAGCAATGCATCCTACATCGATACCCTGAAAGCCTTCCCGCAGAATATCGAACTGTCCACAGTAGTAACTTACCAGCCCAAGAAGGGAAAGAATTACAACTCCTTCCTCGAAACAGGTAGCCCGAGTACCCCTTTGACATATGAACTGAACAGCTCCATGGTACTTCTTCCGAAAGTACCTATGAAACCCCGTCTGTTCGACCCGAGAGTCGGATATTTTACTGTAAGCTATACCGACTTCGACAGCAATCCCCAAGGTATTGAACACAAACAGCTCATTACCCGCTGGCGGCTGGAACCGAAAGACGAAGCAGCCTACCTGCGCGGTGAACTGGTAGAACCGAAAAAACCGATTGTTATCTATATCGATCCGGCAACTCCAAAGAAATGGGTTCCCTACCTGATACAAGGAGTAAACGACTGGCAGGCAGCCTTCGAAAAAGCCGGGTTCAAAAATGCCATCTACGCTCTCGAAGCTCCGACAGACGACCCAAGCTGGAGCCTGGAAGACGCACGCCATTCGGCCATTGTATACAAACCGTCTGAAATAGCCAATGCCAGCGGACCGCATATCAACGACCCGCGCAGCGGAGAAATTATGGAAACCCATATCAACTGGTATCACAATGTAATGAGCCTGTTACGCGACTGGTACATGATACAGGCCGGAAACATTGATGAAGCCGCACAGAAAATGCAGTTCGATGACGAACTGATGGGACAACTTATCCGTTTCGTCTCCTCACACGAAGTAGGACATACCCTGGGACTACGTCATAACTTCGGATCATCAGCTACCATACCGGTAGAAAAGCTGAGAGACAAGGCATGGGTGGAAGCCAACGGACATACACCTTCTATCATGGATTATGCCCGGTTCAACTATGTGGCACAACCGGAAGACAGCATTTCACGTGCCGGCATATTCCCCCGTATCGGTATATACGACAAATGGTCTATCGAATGGGGATACCGCTGGTTGCCTCAATTCAAGACAGCAGAAGACGAAGTGGAATTCTCTAACAAGGACATCATCGCCAAACTGAAATCGGACAAACGTTACACATTCGGAACCGAATCCGACCCGAATGATCCGCGCAATCAAAGTGAAGACTTGGGTGATGACTCCATGCTGGCTAGTGAATATGGCATCAAAAACCTGAAACGTATCATGCCGAACATTCTGAAATGGTCATATGAGCCAAACAAGTCGTATACGGGCGCCCAGAACGTCTACATGCAAGTGTTCGCACAATTCACGCGTTACATGGGACACGTAGCCAAAAACGTTGCAGGCATCTACAGTAACAATATCACCGTAGAACAGACCGACGGTATCGCACGTGAATTCGTCCCGGCCGACATCCAGAAACGCGCCGTGAAATTCCTGAACGAACAGTTGTTCACTACCCCCGAATGGTTGATTGACAAGGAACTGGCAACTAAGGCGAGAATTGTTCCAATGAATTCCATCAACGCTCTCCAGGCCAACATTCTTTCACGCCTGATCAGTGAAAACACACTGAACAAGATGAGCGAAAACGAAATGACCAACGGTAGCAAAGCCTATACATCGACACAAATGTTCAATGACCTGAAACAATGTATCTGGAGCAATCCGTCAAAATCGGATCTGTGCCGGAGAAGCCTTCAGAAAGCCTACGTACAGGATCTGATCAATCTGCTTGACAAATCCGATAAAGAAGCGGACAGCAACCTTACCAAACGTTACAGTTATTCGGATGCCCCGGCTATTGCACGCGGACAACTGGTTGAGCTGAACCGTACCATCAAAGCTGCGGCCAACTCTACTTCAGGCATTGTCAAGAGCCATTACCAGAACCTCCAGGCCATGATTGACAAGGCATTGAAAAACGACTGAGATATTTTTGAACTCTGAAACAAGAAATCCGGTAAAAGTATTTATCATTCAAACCTTTATCCGGATTTCTTGTTTTATATATTCTCTGTAACAGCTATTTTCCCAATGCCTTAATCAGTAACATCATATTTTCAATGTAATTTTTGACAGATATACATTTTATATCTTCATCACAGGGATATGGTGATGTATCATACTCATCACCTACCATCTTTTCGGAATACTTATTGTCGTCATATTTCCCCGTTTCTCCATTGTAGTCCTTATAAGGATTTGATATGCTGCTCAACTGTGAATACCAGCATCCGTCCTTCTTCGCCTCATCAACCAAAGCGGAAACAGCCTGTTCATCTGCAGCTGCAAAAGGAAGACGACTATAATATTTCGGCAATGGAATCAATTCATCTGACATCAGCGGAGATGCCTTCAACAATTCATTCCGGTCCAGTTTCTTTACCTCTTCATAAGCCTTACGTAAAGCTTTAGGATTGACGTAGGTAGCCGAACTGTAATGAACGATGGTATTCTCTATGTTCTGGTCTATGTAATACTTCCCGTTATGTATATTACCTCCCCGACGATGTACATACAAGGGTTTTCCCGTATCGGGATCTACAAAACGGGGCACAAGAATCTCATCGGAATTCCGTGGCTGACGACGCCATTTCTTCACCTCAGATGCGGGCAGCTTTTGAGATTCAAGGAAACGGATGGCCGCAGGAATCCCCGACAGGAAACGGGTATCGGCAGTAAGTTTGTAATACTCCATCATCTGATAGATCATGCCCACTGTAGTACCTGTATTCACACTACGCGGCTCGTATGAACGGGCATGAGCCGGTTTCAAATCAGTTACCGTATATTGGTCGGCCCATCCGGAATACGGTTCTCCCTGCTGCAATGTTATCATCAGATACATGGCACGCATGATAGGCTCCTTTATATTTTGCAGACCGGCAGACTGATAACACTGAATCAGAAAATCAATAATCTCGGGAGTCACTTCATCGTTCAAGGTAATGAAAGAAGAATAGTCATCCTTCCCTTCAAAAGGATGGTCGTATTTCAGAGGAAAACGCTGCGGCCATCCTCCCGACGGATACTGACTTTCAAGCACCATATGGATAACCTTTTCAAGCGGTTCCCTGTATACCGGATCGTTCTTTTCAACATACATGCGGAGCAGAAATTTGGCCGCCATAATTGTCCCCAAATCATCGAAAGTAGCATTACCATAGTAATGACGGAATTCTTCCAGTCGCCATCCGTTTTTCCCGACAGTATCATACCAGCTCTTCAGCGAATTCTCACCGGCAAAATCGAACACATAATTCCATCCGCCACATTCAAGCTGTCCCCAGATCAAGGTATTGGCCACCTGCCTGGCCGCCTCATAATAATATTCATCACCTGTTGCATGGTAAGCGTCCAACAACAGATGCCCCATCGACGGAGTTCCCGGTGGCTGGATCCATACCATCGTACGTTTCGCCTCCATCTCTCCCCATGAACGGGACAGATCGGGCAGATAATTCCACACAAAACCACCACGATAACTCACACTGTCCATCATATAATGGGTTACCGATTTCATCGTACTAAGAATCTCATTCCGGTTATCCGCCATAGAACGGGCTTGTATACTTACGGTCAGACCTCCCCCTAACAGCAGCGTCAATCCGGCCCTTGAAAACAAATGCCTCAACGTGTCTTTCATGTTTACATTTAATTAGATTGTTTTTTAGATTGGTTCAAAAGATTAGATGTCGAATTTAATCATTTTTTTCTTATTATTGAAGGATAACACGCTTTTTCCCAACATTTTTTTATTTTAAAGAAGGATATCATTTTAATTCCGTATATTTGCTGTAGAACATTTTAAAAATCAAATATCATGAATACAACAAGATCAATCCTTTTGGCAGGAACATTGGCTCTATCATTTATTGGCCTGAACAGCTGTAACGGAAAAGCAGAAAATACGGCAGTAACCAATGATACCGACAGCACAGCTGTAGTACAAGAAAATACCGTACCAGCCATTACTGTAAGTAGCCAGCCGTTCATGTTCGAAGCAGAAAAGGAATGGGAACAAACATCCGACCAAGGCGTTACCCGACAAATTATGGGTTACAATGACAACATCATGATGGTAAAGGTGAAATTTGAAAAAGGAGCATGCGGAGCAGCCCATGAACATCCTCATACCCAAGTTACCTATGTAGCCAGCGGTAAATTTGAATTTACGGTAGGTAATGAGACCAAAACAGTATCGGCCGGTGATGCCATCTATATGGAACCGAACATCCATCATGGATGTAAATGCCTTGAAGCCGGCATGCTCATAGACTGCTTCTCACCGATGCGCGATACATTCCTGAAAAAATAATAATAGCAGATTTCCCTGTCAGTCAATAAAATAAAGCATCAGGTCTTTTATAGCATGAGGCATAAAAAAGACCTGATGCTTTATTATTCTCACTAATTCCACTTTATTTCCAACTCATGAAGCATAGTGGCGCTAGGGCCCGCAGAACCTGTATGCTGCACTCCTGTTCCTCCGAAAAAGTTGGGTATGATATCAGCCTGCAGATTGACTTCCTTTTTCAGGTTCGGATCGGAAGGTTCAGGTTGATCCGATTCTGTTTCGACGTGTGCAAACAGTTTGTTCCCGTTTTTGGTCCATAAATGAATGGTACATCCGGTCAGATAGCAGGTAGCCGAAACAGGGTCTCCCAATTCAGTAACCTTGCCATGGTCATATCTTACCAGTTGGAAATCGACTGCCTTATGATACTTTACCGTACGGACAATTCTCAAAGCATAACCGCTAAGGGTACGTGTATCGAATTTGATATAGATATCCATATATTGTCCAGTAGCACTTCCAAAACCCTGCCCCGCCTGTTTACACGGATCAACCAGCAAGGTTATATCCATGTCACCATACTCACCCGAAAGCGGTGTATATAACAAACGGGCGCCTTTGGCCTTCTGCATCAATCCCGTCCCAACCGCTGCATCGAATCCTTCACCGTAATACCAACTGTCGGCTTGCGGTTCCCAAGGGTATTCAGATGTATCTTGCGGCTTATAACCATCCACCGTCCAATATCCAGGAATCACATGGGGCTGGTATTCTGCCGGAAAATTCTGAAAATCGGTATAATAACGTTTAGGTTCCTTTATTTCATCGGCGTCTATTGCCTTACGGAGACAGGCCGTTACGGCTTTCCCCGGTAAACAGCGTAGATGTTTGGGCTGTACCGAAACCATGATATAATGCCCTATGTCTCCCGGACTCAATCTATAGGTATACTCCGGCTGGTCAAGGCGCGATACCGAAACTTTTACCGGATTCTCTCCCGAAGTACCGGTACACCGGTACCAAGTAATTAAAGATTCATCCTTACGTCCTTCCAGATCCAAGGAATAACATACCTTCAGCCTTCCGTCGCCTGTCCTTTTTATTACCGGCTTCCGGATAAAGGCCGGCTCCGGCAAATAAGAAGGAACCGAGACCACTTCGGCCGCACCGCACAATCCTGAAGACGTTTCTGCACAGACAAGAACTCGACGGACTGAATCACCCGTATTAATTCCAGAAAGCTGTCCAGACAAAGCATCGGAAGCTACAACCACCGCTACCGATGCCGAATCACTGACCGACCAGTTCAGACTAGAATTACAAGCTTCATATCCTCCCCACCGTTTCACTACAGCCTTTACCGGTACAAAGGGTTCACCAGCCTGCACACGAAGAAAATCCGGCTGTAATCCCACATACACAGGTAACCCCGACAAACTGATATTTCTCTCTTTTGCCGCAGCATCAACCAAGGGCTTTATATGCATCGGGTCCCACCCGTCATTACCAGCCAGCAGATTATATGTATTATAAATAGTTTCACCCTTCCAACAGAATTTGTAGGCATCAAGTAAAGCCTTTTCATCCATCTTTACGGTAATACCCGGTACATCCTCACTCAGCAGGACCTCCTTCCCGTTACAGGTTACACCCGCCTGATAACACCGCAAAGCTGATGACGGATTTTGATTCCACCCCAGATAAACCGGTGTGTCCGCATGAAAACGGCAATCAACCAGGATCATCGGACTCTCCACTTTAGTAAGATACTGACGACTTCCACATTTGGAATAAATGTCACAGTCCAGGAATACGGCACCGGTCTCGGAAGTGGAATAGAAAGGTTTGGATCCATAAAATATGAATGTACATCCCAGGTAGACACCTGTTCCGCACAAAGCATCATCGGTACTCTCAAAATAACATCTATCAAACAATGTCCTCTTCCCTCCATTGAGCGGACACAAATTTAACCGGCTGATAAAACGTACGTCATGTGCCTCCAGTCTGTCTCCATCGGCAAAAGCCAGCTGTGCCTGCGTAACTGCCGGCATCCTTTTGTCACGATTCAACTCCGGCATTAGTGGAAAGCGCAAATCCACATTGCAATAATTTCCTAAAGTCAGATTATTCAATGAAATACCGTCCCCATGAAAAAAGAACATAGTAAAGTTCCCTACAGCACCTTGAGTCTGGCCTCTGTTCGATGCCAGAACCACATTCTCCGGATTATCGGTAAGTCCCTGTAACTTGAGCCATGGACAATGGATTTCCATTCCGAAAGGCACATTGCCATACTCCGGTTCACGCACTGCCGGATCATCAGGATTGTCCACCCAATATACATAAGGGGCCAGATATACCGTCATCCTGTCCTCTTCAGAAGTTCCCGGTTTCAAATGTGTTACTGCATCTACAAATGAATTGAATACATAAGGGTATCTGTCAACGTCTTCATCCGATAGTCTGCCATCGACAAAGAAGTTCTTCTCATCAAGTTGTATTTCGTTCCCTTTAAAGCGGATTCTGTCACCCAGGAACTCAATTGGTGACGACGGATCCAATGAAGAATAATCAGGACCTCCATAGATACCGGTACACAAGAAAAACAAAAAGAATAAAACAGAAACAGAACGTAAAACAAACATAGCAGAGCGAATAAGCATTAAACAAAAACAGTAGTAAAAATAAGAAAAAATCTTATTCTCACTACTGTTTTTAAAATCATTTTATAAATACTTATCCAATATTATTCTTGCTTGAATCCATAACCATTCGTAAAGCCTCCATTCGACAAAACATTCGGAGTAAATGGCCACAAATATACAGGAGCTGATTGATAATCATAATCATAGAAGAAATACTTATAGTATTCATCATCATTATTAACTAAATCAATACCCCAATTTACTTTGGTATAGCCATCAGCTTCAAGAGCTTGTGCCTCCGCACTGCCCGGTTCAATGTGCTTGAACAAACCTTTTATTGCCAAATTTGTAGCAGGAGTAGATGTTCCATAATCAAGGCCCAAGCTTTCCCAATCGTCATTCTGACCACGCCATCCCGGATACAATACCGGATCATCTTCTTCCCCTTCCGGACATTGAGCGGTCAAACGATATCCATATATTGATTTAGCATCAACCAATTTTGTCCATACATAGTTAGAAATGACATTACCATTATCAAATTGATAATAACCCTGAGCCTTTAATCCATCTATCATCGCACGAGTCATATCCTTAACTTTCTTGATAGCATCAGGCAAAAATCCAGTCCGGATCAGAGTCCAACGACGATCACCTTCTCCAGCAAATTCAAAGCCACGTTCTTCAATGACAGCCCTCAATGTACTACCACAAGAAGCAATGAACTGATCAGTATTATCTTTGCCAGCAGGGAATGAACGCTGGCGTATAATTTTCAAATAAGTAATTGCCTCACCATCTTCGCCCAATGCCGCACATGCCTCAGCATATCCTAAATACATTTCTGCAATACGCATATACGGACCATTCATGCCAGATTTACGCTGAGCAGCTACCCATGGATTAGTCTGACGGTTTTCATCCCATTTATTCAAACTCAAGCCACCACCTTCAGCTTTTGAATTAGGTGTAAATGGTATCAATTTTTCAACACCAGCACCTGTACTCCCTGTTACGCTGACACTGACATCACGACGTTTATCCTGCGGATCAAATACTCCATAATAATACGCCGGATTAATACGGGCCTGTCCATACGCCTTGCATGGATAAGCATTCTTACTACCTCCACTGGAAACACGTCCCATTGAATAAGAACGGGCATCATTACCGCCACCTTGCTGCATCGGATACTCATAAATAGATTCATCAGCATAAACCGCATCCTCCTGATGCATCTGCTCAAAGAAATACTGATAAGGATTATCATAAATACGACCTTTATCACCACTACGAGGATCTGTCAGATGCAAAGTTGCAGAACCCGGATTATCTATGGCTTTCTTAAAATAAGTCTTTGCCAACTGATATTTTTCTTTCCAATCAGAACGACGAGCATAAACGGCATTACCCGCAGCAGCATTGGTCTGACCCATCTGTTCGTATGTAAGGACATTGCCTTCACCATCTTTATAGAATCCGGCCGGTACATCGCCACGCCGAGTCTGATATCCTCCAGCATCCAAAGCCATACGTCCAATCAAACCGTCAACATATGTCTGAGAAAAATAATTTTTATTAGCTCTGTTGATATTGGGTATGGAACCAACAGGATACATTAATGGTTCAACTTGAAGCAAATCTCTTAAACAGATATCATAAATCGAATCACGAGAAACCAAACCACCGGCTGCAACTCCAAAATTTGCACTATAAGGAACATCACCAAAATTCCGCAACAATTCACGATAAGCTGTAGCACGCATAGCTATAGCCTCACCATACATCTGGCTCAATTCAGAAGGTTCCGTTGCATTGGTAATTATCTCATCAAAATTATCAGCCGATTGCATAGCGGTAATCACAGCATTAGCCTTACCGATTACACTATACAATTTAGCATATGCACCATCTTCTGACATATAAGACAACAAGCCATATGAACTGGTGTAAGTACCATTCTGATAGAGGCCTTCAGGATAATGACGCCCAGGCTGATTACTGAAAGCCTCGGGATGACGTTCAATATCAGAACCGGTAACATCTGCACCATAAAACAAGCCGTCACCAAAGACTTGGTTTTGAGCACAATCACGCCATTGTTCATAAGCACCATCCATAGCAGCACGAGCTGTTTCCGGATTAGAAAATACAAAATCTGCATCCACTACTGATGGAGAACTTGTATCCAAATAGTCTTCGCAAGAAGTTGTAGCAGTAAGAATCCCTGCTAAATAAAGAGTTGTATATAATAATTTTTTCATAAGACAGATCTCCATTATTAGAATGTCACATTAAGACCGAATGTATAAGTTCTTGCTTTCGGATAAGAATTATAATCATAGTTAGGAGTCGGGAAGCCATCACCACCGGCATCACTATTTGTATTAACGTCTGGATCTATTCCACTATATCCACTAATACAGAATAAGTTACCTCCTGTAAAATAGATACGTGCATTCTGAATACCGACCTTCTGTGTCCATGCTTTCGGGAATGTATAACCAACTGTCAAAGTCTGTAAACGCAAATATGATGCATCTTCAATGAATTCAGATGAAGCGAGTCCATATTCCGACCATGGCAATGCATATTTAGCATTGGCATTTAAAGCTCTTAACTCATCAGGAGCAGTCACAAACAACAAATCACCGTTTGAATCAACATCATAAATCTTAAAGCAATCATTATAAATAGCCAAACGGTTAGCTCCTAAATCATTATCCTTATTACCCATCATGGCATGCATCGCATTGGCGTTATAGATATCACCACCTATCTGATAAGTGAATCCTGCAGAAAAATCAATGTTCTTATAATTGCCGCTCAAGGTAAATCCACCAGTATGCTTCGGCATAGTACGACCTATAATCGTTGCATCATCATCATTGACAACACCATCACCCGATACATCTTCAAACTTAACCATACCTGGGAATGCTGTCTGACCCTCTGGAAGATTGAAATATTGAGAACCTACATAGTTTACAATACTCTTGATATCAGGGATTCCATCTTTCAGAACATATACACCATTCACATAATTGAAATCATCCACTGTATAGAATCCGGCAGATTTGAAACCTTGAATTACACCAACAGGTTCACCTTCACGGATTATATAGTCATAATACGGTTTTCTCATGGAAGATCCCCAACCGGTATGAGTGTCTGCCAATGCGTTATCATTCAAGTCATCAATATTATTCTTATTGAAGTTATAAGTCATGTTCAAGCTCAAGTTAAAATCCTTTGAACGTACCAAATCAACGCCCAAAGCCAATTCAACACCTTTGTTAGAAGTTTGTCCTACATTCTGGAATTGATAGCTATAACCAGCAGAAGCATCAACTGGAATCTTCATCAAAATGTTCTTTGTCGTATTCCAATAGAAATCTACGCTACCACGAATACGGCCATTGAAGAAACCGAAATCTAAACCCGCGTTACGCGAAATAGTAGTCTCCCATTTCAAATCAGGATTACCCTGCATCTCACCTGGCACATAAGTTGTCACATTCTGACCATCAACAACAATATTTTCTGTTGTCCAAGTTTCTTTCCACAAAGAAGCATCAATATTATCAGAACCTGAAGTACCATAAGAAAGACGAAGTTTCAAATTATCCAACCAATTTCTTGCACCTTCCATAAATGGTTCATCAGAGATACGCCATGCAACTGCAGCAGCCGGGAAATACCCCCACTGATGATTCGGAGCAAATTTAGAAGAACCGTCAGCGCGGAATGTCGCAGTCAACAAATAACGTCCTTTATATGAATAATTAGCACGACCAAAGTAAGAATTGGTATGAGTTGCAGTGCCTACAGTTGTTCCAAACTCATCCTTACCCAAACTTGGAGTAGTCATGTTAATCATACCGAAAGCATCCTCCATTGTAAATCCAGAAGGATAGCCCGACCCATAAATCCAGGACTCATTAGTCTTTGATGACAAGACTTCATTTCCAACTAAGAATGATAAGCTATTATCATCGCCCAAACCTTGGACCTCATAATTCAACGTAGTAGCCCAACGAACATTATAGCCATCAGCCTTAGTCAATTTAGCAGTGCTATAACCAGCTTCCAAACCACCATCCCAATCTTCTGTGTTTTTCCAATTTCGGGCTAACGACAATTCAGTTTTAGCAGTAAGACCTTTAATAATCTCCCAAGTCAAGCCAGTCTTAGCACGGAGTCTATGCTGTTTCACTGTTTTCTGATAATTATCAATCAACAACAATGGATTAGAGGAATCTTCTACATTCGGTTCCCCCTGACCTAAACCTGTTGTATAATCAGGATCACCAAGCGGATTGTCTACCGGACGATAAGTAAATGCTGAAGTAGCATATTCAAATTTTGTACCCTCAATCTTTGTCTCATTATAACGTACATCCGTATCAAAGGTTAAAGCTTTATTAATCTTCTGAGTAAGTTTGAAGTTTGCACTCCAACGGCTATATCCGGAATTGAGACGGGTACCTTCATCATCCGTATAGTTCACAGATGCATAATACTTAGTTTTGTCTGTACCACCAGAAAGAGAAAGATCATGATTCCAAGTACCAGCAGTTCTCATAATATCATTAACATAATTATGAGAAGCCACTCCCTTATATTCACTCAGATGATTTCCATAATTAGATCCAAGACCAAAATATCTGGCAACGCCATCACCATAAGAATCGCCATAAGCAGTTGCATACGCCCATGTAGACAATACATAATCATAAGCATCCATTACATCCAGAACTTCCGGGTTTTTCTTAATCTGATAATACATACCATATCTTACAGAAGTTTTACCTTCTTTACCCCCCTTAGTCGTAACCAATATTACACCATTTGCTCCACGTGCACCATAAATAGCAGTAGAAGCCGCATCTTTCAATACATCAATACTTTCAATGTTATCAGCCGGAATATCATCAATACCGCTTACCTGAACACCATCAACAATAAACAACGGATCATTCGACTGAGTAATAGAGCCTCCACCACGGATTCGGATTGACATTCCCGCTCCCGGACGACCATCCTGAGAAGTTACACTCACACCTGGAAGTTGCCCTTGTAAAGCCTGGGCAACATTTGCTACAGGATTAGCTGCAAGTTTATCACCAGTTACAGATGCAACCGATCCCGTCAAATCACGCCGTTTTACAGTTCCATAACCAATAACAACAACTTCTTCAAGTGATTCAGTATCTTCTTTTAAAACTACATTAAAAGAATTTTGACTACCAACATTAATATTTTGTGGAATAAAACCTACATAAGTGATGGTAAGTACATCAGAATTCTTCACACCATCAAGGGTAAACTTACCGTCAAAATCTGTAATAGTACCGTTGGTAGTACCTTTCACCAATACATTCACACCGATCATCGGCTCACCCGTACTATCCTTGATGATACCGGAAATCTGTTTACCTTGTGCAAATGCAAGCACACAGAACATACTCAGCAAAAATGTGGAGTATACTCTTTTTAAAAGCAGTAATCGATTCATACGTGTTTTTAGTTTAGATAATAAATAAGGTTAAATCTCTGCGCTTCATAGTAACTAAAGCTTTTCAAAATTAGAAATATTTAATGAAAATGAATAGACAACGGTATTTTTTTTAGGGGGAAAATTGGTTTTTAACAATTAGTCAAAATTTATGAAGGGTAATCAGTACAATTTCGCTTGGAGTAAACAGGCGGATATCCTTACGGGACGTACCGATCCCGTTCGTGATAATCACAGGTATGCCTGCCGAATTGTGTTTCAAGCCCGTCATGAAACGGGTTCCGTATTTTGAAAAATGAGCGGGAGTATACCGCTTGAAGAAACTCACCTGTCCTCCGTGTGTATGACCCGCCAATACCAGATCGGTATTGCTTATATCTGTATCTTCCGCATAATCCGGGGTATGGACAAGCATGATTACATAATCGTCAGGATGAAGGTTCAAAGTAGGCGAAACACCATTCTGTTTCAAGTCGAACGGATTACGGATACCACATAGCAGAATGTACTCATTTTCTTTCCATAACGTATCGACTTCATGCTCAAGCAAATGGATTCCAGTCCGTTTCATCTCCTCTTTCACTATCTCATAATTGGCATTGTTCTCATGGTTCCCCATCACTCCATAAGTACCGTAAGGCGGACGGAATGTATGAAGCAGATCAAAAAGCTCGGTCAGATTGCCTCCGTTCCGCCCCCTATAGTCACCTCCCAACAAAAGGACATCGGCCTCTGTCGCCTGCAGGGCTTTCAGCAATCCCGGAAGCCTTTTCCGGTTAAAACGGCTTTCATAATGGAAATCGGAAGCAAAGGCTATCCGGAATCCGTCGAATGAGTCGGGAAGCTGCTCACTGTATATCGTGTATTTTTTGATACGCCCAATCCCATGATACTTCGAAAATGAGGCTGTAGCACACGATGACAACAGAACAATTGAAATCAGAAAGATGAAATGAACAATTTTTCCCATATATGTAACATTGGATTTCACGACGAAAATAACACATTTCACGCAACAGGATAAAGGTATCGGCAGAAATTCCTAACTTTGTACACAAAATAATTCAGATCATGGTAAAACAAAACTCCGCAAAAGCCTGGTTGCTGGCTGCCCGCCCCAAAACGCTGACGGCAGCCTCTATCCCTGTGATGCTAGGATGTGCATTGGCCAACATGTACGGCCACTTCCAGACGGTTCCCGCCATATTATGTTTTCTGTTTGCATTTCTCATGCAGATTGACGCCAATTTCATCAATGACTTATACGATTATTTGAAAGGTACCGACCGGGAAGACCGGCTGGGACCCGAACGGGCTTGCGCACAAGGCTGGATTTCTCCCGCCGGCATGAAAAAGGGAATTGCCATAACCACCATTCTGGCTGCACTTACAGGAATATGCCTGCTCTTTTACAGCGGATGGGAAATGATACCGGTAGGAATTGCATGCATCATATTCGCTTTTCTTTATACCACCGGACCTTATCCATTGGCCTATCACGGATGGGGCGATCTGATGGTCCTCGTATTTTTCGGTTTCATACCCGTAGGATGTACCTATTATGTAATGGCACACGACTGGAACATGTCGGTTACGATGGCTTCACTGGCCAGCGGACTGGTCATTGATACCCTGCTCATGGTAAACAATTTCCGCGACCGTGAACAGGATGCCGTCAGCGGGAAACGCACAATCGTCGTCAGGTTGGGCGCAAAAGCCGGACTCATCCTCTATTTCCTGCTAGGACTGGCAGCCTGCTGGTGCTGCTTCCACTTCATAACGGAAGGAAAGCTATGGGCAGCGGTAGCTCCCCAGCTGTATCTCATCCCTCACATCATGTCGACCTTGAAGATGGCCCGCATCGGAAAAGGGAAAGAACTGAACGCTATTCTAGGAGAAACATCCCGTAACATGCTTCTGTTCGGCCTGTTACTCACACTTGGAATGGTGATGTAAGGCATATAAAATATCTGTCATTCCTTTTCTATCAATACGGTAGCATAGGCCGAAATACCCTCTTCACGCCCGGTAAAGCCCAGCTTTTCGGTTGTTGTAGCCTTGATGGAAACATCATCGGGATCAATACCCATCACCTTTGCCAGTACCTCCTGCATATGGGGAATATGTGCCTTGAGCTTCGGACGCTCGGCACATACCGTAGCATCGATATTACCTACACGATAACCTTTCCCCGCTATCAGGGCGATTGTCCTGGACAGCAGAATCTTACTGTCAATATCCTTGAACTCCCCGGAATTGTCCGGAAAATGATAACCGATGTCACGCATATTGGCGGCACCCAGCAACGCATCACAGATGGCATGAATCAGCACGTCGGCATCCGAATGGCCCAACAAGCCCAACTCATGCTCCAGTTTGATACCTCCAAGCCATAGTTCACGCCCGGGTACCAGGCGATGCACATCGAATCCGAATCCTACACGTATCTTCATCTTATATAGAAATCAAGAACCTTTTCACTTTCCAGATAACCCTCCAGATGGTTGCCGATATGTACCGGACCTACTCCTGCCGGCGTACCCGTATAAAGAAGATCGCCTATCTTCAATGTACAGAACTGACTTACATACGCAATGATCTGGTCAACCTTGAAGAGCATGTCACATGTATTGCCCCGCTGTACGGTCTTGCCGTCAATGTCCAGATGAAAATTGATGTTCTGGATATTCAGAAAACGTTCTACGGGAATCCAGTCGCCCACTGCCGCCGAATTATCAAACCCTTTGCAAAGCTCCCAAGGCTTACCTTCGGCACGAAACTTACGCTGCAGGTCGCGGGCTGTAAAATCAATGCCTACAGTTACCGCATCATAATAACGGTGTGCAAACCGTTCGGCAATATTTTTTCCCAAACGGCTGATGCGCACCACCAGTTCGGTCTCGTAATCAACCTGTTCACAGAAATCGGGAATGAAGAACGGTTTGCTGTCCTTCAGCAAGGCTGAATCCGGTTTCATAAAAATCACCGGTGATTCAGGAAGCGGTTCATTGGCATGCAACTCCTTGCAATGCAGAGGATAGTTCATGCCGATAGCTATAATCTTCATGGAATTATTTCTTTAAAGTTTCATTCAGACGGTTGAACATCACTGCCAGATGAGCATACAGGGAAGTATTCTGTACGACAATATGTTCCGGCACACGGATACGGAACGGAGTAAAGTTCCATACAGCCTTTATCCCGCCTTCCACCATCTTGCCGGTAATTTCCTGGGCGATATTGATAGGTACTGTCAGCACACCGATATTGACTTTGTCCTGCTTCATCCGTTCTTCAAATTCATCGGTATGATAGATGGGAATGCCGTTGATAGAGGTCCCTACCAGTGCCGGATTGATATCGAAAGCCCCCACTATCTTCAGACCGAAATGAGACAAACCGGAATCACGCAGTAAAGCTGCTCCCAAACTTCCCACTCCGAACAGATAAGCCTTATGGATATTGGTAAATCCCAAAAAATCCTCCAGAACATTGATAAGTAATTCTATTTCATAACCGACCCTCGTACGTCCTGCGATATTTACATACGATAAATCCTTGGCTATCTGGGATGCGTCAATATTTATCTCTTTGGAAATTTGGGTGGAAGAGACATACTTCTCCCCTTTCTCTCTCAACAGTTTTGCATTTGAAAGATACCAAGGGAGTCTACGCAGTGTAGGCTCCGGAATTTTATCCGTGCTTTTACGTGTACGTGTCGTCATTGTTACATTCCTATAATCGGTTCTGGTATCGCAAATTTAGTTTATTTATTTGTAACCCTCGCACATATAAACTAAAAATCTGTCTATCTTTGGGCAGATTAAAACTTATTCACATGAAAAATAATGATTGGAAAGACCGTCTGAACGTAGTATACTCAACAAATCCCGACTTCCGGTATGAGACAACCGGAGAAGAAGAAACAATAACTCCCGATAGGGACCGGCAACAGTTGCGCGTCTCCATAGAAAAAAAAGGCAGAGGTGGAAAAACCGTTACACTGGTAACCGGATTTACGGGTAACAGTGAAGACCTGAAGGAACTGGGAAAAATGCTGAAAAGCAAATGCGGTGTAGGCGGATCGGTAAAAGACGGAGAAATACTTATACAAGGGGATTTCAAACAGCGTGTCATCGAGCTTCTGAAAGCGGAAGGATATACACGCACCCGATAAGGGAATAAAAAATCACAGCAGGAAATATGTTCCTGCTGTGATGTATATCGGAATATCCTGGGGGATATTATTCTGCACGTAAAGTAAAACGTTTGAACTCTGTAATAGCCAGTTCAGGATCGGCGGCTTTCAATACATCTGCCACTGTCTTCTTCGGATCCATGATGCTTTCCTGGTTCAACAGACAAACTTCTTTCAAGAATTTGCCCAGACGACCCTTAGCAATATTTTCAATCATAGCCTGAGGCAGGTTTGCAGCTTTTTCTGCAGCAACAGTAGCTTTGATTTCCTTAGCCTTGGCAACATCTTCAGCAGTGATCCAGCCCTTAGCCATATTGCTTTCCATATGTTCTTCGCTGTCTACATGAGCAGGATTGATACCGGCTTTCTTCAAAGCGGCATCAACAGCCTTCTGAATCTGTTCTGCTTTAGTCTTTTCAACAGCTACATTGATTTCTTCCTGTTTTACTGCTTCAGGAACACCAGCCTCATCAATAGCCATCGGGTTCATAGCTGCAATCTGCATACAGATTTCATGAGCAACCTGTGCATCACAAACTTTATTGAAAGCGACGATTGTACAAAGCTGATTCTTGTTCATATGGTTATAAACAGCAGTGCAGGCACCAGAAACGAAGTTGTATCCATCCAGTTCAGTCTTTTCACCGGTAATACCGCTACGTTCAACGATAGCGTCCTGAATAGTACCCTTGCCCATCGGCAGAGCCTTCACTTCATCCAGAGTCTTACATTTATTTTCGATAGCAGCATCCAGGATAGCCTGAGTCAAAGCAACGAAATCTGCATTCTTAGCAACGAAGTCTGTTTCACATTTCAAGGCAATCATTGCCGCATAGTCGCCAGTTGATTTTGCCAGTACACAACCTTCTGAAGTTTCACGGTCAGAACGTTTTGCCGCAACAGCCTGTCCTTTTTTACGGATAATTTCCACTGCCTTGTCGAAATCGCCTTCTGATTCTGTCAAAGCGTTCTTGCAGTCCATCATACCAGCTCCGGTCATCTTACGGAGTTTGGTGATATCAGCCATACTTACAGCCATAGTAATTCCTTTTTTATTTATACGTTAATAAAATAATTCTATATAAAGCAAATTGAGAGTTGAGAATGGAGAGTTGAGAATTGCTGTATGTAGTAACTCTCAACCTTCAACCCTCAACTCTCAATTATATAATATTAAGCTTCTTCGTCTTTACCCATGAAAGCGGCAGCCTTTGATGCATTGATAGCTTCTTCTTCTGCCTTATCCATACGAGCCTTGGTAGTTCTCTTCTTAGAAGACTTAGGTGCGTTTTCACCTGCTGCTTCCATATCTACCTTTTCAGCCTTTCTTTCTTCCAGACCTTCAGCCATAGCAGCGCAACAAGCATCCAGGATTACTTCTACAGATTTTGTAGCGTCATCGTTAGCCGGAATAACGTAGTCGATAGTTGAAGGATCAGAATTTGTATCAACGATAGCGAATACAGGGATACCCAAACGGTTAGCTTCACGTACTGCAATGTTTTCTTTCAGAACGTCAACAACAAACAGTGCAGAAGGCAGACGGGTCAAATCGGCGATAGAACCAAGGTTCTTTTCCAGTTTGGCACGCTGACGTGAAATCTGAAGGATTTCTCTCTTTGACAGGTTTGAGTAAGTACCATCGTTAGTCAGTTTGTCGATAGTAGCCATTTTCTTGACAGCCTTACGGATTGTCGGGAAGTTAGTCAGCATACCACCCGGCCAGCGCTCGATTACATAAGGCATGTTTACAGAAGCAGCTTTCTCAGCTACAATCTGTTTAGCTTGTTTCTTAGTAGCAACGAACAGGACTTTCTTTCCTGATTTTGCAATCTGCTTCAAAGCTTCAGCAGCTTCTTCTACTTTTACAACGGTCTTGTTCAAATCGATGATATGGATACCGTTGCGTTCCATGAAAATATAAGGAGCCATTGCAGGGTTCCACTTTCTCTTAAGGTGTCCGAAGTGGCAACCGGCTTCCAATAATGTATCAAAATTTACTCTTGACATTTTCTTAAATCTTTAAATCGTTTACTTTCTTTTTTGTTAATTGAACCAACTGTCTGGTAGTCTCTCCGCAAATCGCTGTAGGGAAAATCCAAACAGTTTAGATACTAAACGCTTTTTTAGTTGAGAGTTGAACAGTGAAAGTTGAAATAAATTAAGCAACTTGTCCGATCCAACATTCCACCAACTCTTAACGTTTACTGAACTGGAATCTACGACGTGCTTTCGGACGACCCGGTTTCTTACGTTCTACAGAACGTGAGTCACGTGTCATGAAGCCTTCTGCACGAAGTGTCTTCTTGTCTTCAGGATTGATCTTAACCAAAGCACGGGCGATAGCCAGACGCAGAGCCTGAGACTGGCCGGTGAAACCGCCACCGTTCAGGTTAACTTTGATATCATATTTTTCAGCAACTTCCAGCTTGTTCAGAGGCTGCTTAACTACATACTGCAGAATTGATGATGGAAAGTACTGTGCAAGGTCTCTCTTGTTGATAGTAATCTTTCCTGTACCTTCTTTTACGAAAACGCGGGCTACAGCGCTTTTACGTCTTCCTAATGCATTTACTACTTCCATTCTCTATTATTTAAGTGTGTTAATATCTATTACTTTCGGAGTCTGAGCTTCATGTTTGTGTTCAGAACCTGCATACACATACAGATTACCCAGCAACTTCGCTCCCAGACGATTCTTCGGAAGCATGCCTTTCACTACTCTTTTCATCAGTTTTTCAGCACCGTTCGGTTTTGCCAGAATAGCAGCCGGAGTAATTTCACGCTGACCGCCCGGATAACCGGTATAACTCAGGTAAATCTTGTCGGTCATTTTCTTACCTGTAAATTTCACTTTGTCTGCATTGATGATGATAACGTTATCACCGCAGTCTACATGAGGA
Organism: Bacteroides ilei; assembly: GCF_900128495.1. Lineage (GTDB taxonomy): Bacteria > Bacteroidota > Bacteroidia > Bacteroidales > Bacteroidaceae > Phocaeicola > Phocaeicola ilei. The sequence continues at coordinate 337,172 of NZ_LT635801.1, read as the reverse complement.
GTAAAGTTCGGTTTGTACTTACCTCTCAACAGTTTCGCAACTTTAGCACCGAGACGGCCTACGACCTGATCGGTAGCATCAACTACGACCCATTCTTTGTTCGCAGTTTCCTTGTTTGCAGAAATGGTCTTGTAACTTAAAGTATCCACTCTTAAATCTTTTTTAAAATGTTAACTACTAAAAAACAATTTTCCTAAGACCTATCCTTCCCGGACAAGAAGAATAAAGCCCTCAGAATTAAAAATTTATCACTAGTTGATAATAATCGGCTTGCAAAGGTACGGCTTTTCTCCAAACTGACAAAGATTTTAAGCTTTTTTTTCTCCTTATAAGCGGTTGATTTATCCGGTTTTACCTGCCCTGCAAATAAAAGGAGGATGTAACGCCGGTATCAAAAATCCTGCGTTACATCCCCATTCCGTCTGCCATCACCACATTACCGCGGTACCTTGCTACCTGATTATATTTTCAGGATATGTAGTAGGCATCTCTACCTTCTTCCATATTTCATGGTTCCAGGAATTGATTTCATTCCCATTTATATCGTTCTTCAGGAAATACTTGATATACATCAGTGTCCCATTCTCCTCCAATTCGAAATGCAGGTCATTTTTCTGACCGTCCAACTGAGGCAGATGGATGTTCTTCTCTACGTATTCGGTATATACATCCGATGATGTAAGCTTATAAGTCCCGGTACCGATGATGATAGCCCCCTGAGGCATCATGACCAGATTACAGAAACGGCCGTCTTCCGTAAGTATCTTCAAGGAATTGCTGGTCTTCAGTTCACCCGGAACATCCGGCGATACAGAACGATAAAAGCACATCTGCCATACTCCACTTAACGTTACCGGAGTCTTTTCCTTGACTTCCTGAGCCAGGGAAACGCCCAACGACATCAATATCGAAGCCGCCAATAAAAGGAAATACCGTGATTTCATAATAACGCAATAATTAAATGGTTAACGATTGAAACAAAAATACAAAAATTTATTAATAATCCATTAATTTTCAGCCGATAAATTCATTTTTTAAAACATATTTTCCACCATCTATCCGACCGTTTTTCATCTCCGCCACAACAAAAAAGTCCTTCCCGGAATACCGGAAAGGACTTTCATATGCCAATATGGATCGATTCTTTAGAATTCGGCGTTGCGTGGAGTACGTGGGAACGGGATCACGTCACGGATATTCGACATACCTGTCACAAACAGCAGCAGACGTTCGAAGCCGAGACCGAACCCGGAATGAGGACAACTTCCGTACTTACGGGTATCCAGATACCACCACATATCCTTCATAGGAATATTCAATTCCTTGATGCGGTTCAACAGCTTGTCATAGTTCTCTTCACGTTCGGAACCGCCGATGATTTCACCGATTTTCGGGAACAGTACATCCATGGCGCGTACAGTCTTGCCGTCTTCATTCTGCTTCATATAGAAAGCCTTGATTTCTTTCGGATAGTCGGTCAGGATTACCGGACGTTTGAAATGTTCCTCAACCAGATAACGTTCATGTTCCGATGCCAGGTCGACTCCCCAATATACAGGGAATTCAAACTTATGGCCTTTCGCTACGGCATCTTCCAGAATCTTGATACCTTCGGTATACGGCAGGCGAACGAATGATTCCTTCAACACTCCCTGCAGACGTTCGATCAATCCCTTGTCGAACATGTCATTCAGGAATTTCACGTCATCATAACAGTTGTCGAGAGCCCACTGTACACAATATTTAATAAACTCTTCGGCCAAATCCATGTTGTCATTGATATCATTGAACGCCACTTCCGGCTCAATCATCCAGAACTCGGCCAGATGACGCGGAGTATTCGAATTCTCTGCACGGAATGTAGGTCCGAAAGTATAGATGGCACCCAATGCCGTTGCTGCCAGCTCACCCTCCAGCTGCCCTGAAACGGTCAGACTGGTCTGTTTGCCGAAGAAGTCATTATCGTAAATGATAGAACCTTTCTCATCTTTTTTCAGGTCATAAAGGTTCATGGTAGTAACCTGGAACATCTGTCCGGCACCTTCACAGTCGGAAGCGGTAATCAACGGAGTATGGAAATAGAAGAAGCCACGCTCGTGGAAAAACTTGTGGATGGCTATCGCCATATTATGCCGGATACGGAACACCGCGCCGAATGTATTGGTACGCGGACGCAGGTGAGCAATCTCACGCAGAAACTCCATGGAATGTCCCTTTTTCTGCAACGGATAGGTATTGTCACAAACTCCCAACACTTCTATTTCACGAGCCTGTATTTCGGCTGCCTGACCGGCACCGACCGACTTTACCAGTTCCCCGTTTACACTCAAACACGCACCGGTTGTAATCTGCTTCAACATTTCCTCGTCGAAGTTGGCCAAATCAACTACAATCTGCACATTATTTATAGTAGAACCGTCATTCAAGGCTATAAAGTTAACCTGTTTGCTACCACGGCGGGTACGCACCCAACCTTTAACATTGACCATAGCGCCAAAATCCTCGCGTTTCAGCAGGTCAACAATTTTTGTTCTGCGGATTGTTTCCATCATATTTCGTTTTTATGTATTTGGATACGTATGAGGGCAGACCTGGAAGCCTGCCCTTATACATTATATATATTATTCAAAAGACCCCATACGGAGCATATTCACTTCTTTTTCTGTCAGATAACGCCAGTCACCACGACGGAGCCCCTTTTTGGTAAGACCGGCAAAATAAACACGGTCAAGCTTGATCACCCGATAACCCAGCGATTCGAAGATACGGCGGACAATACGGTTCTTTCCGGAGTGGATCTCAATACCCACCTGCGACTTGTCTGTCTCGGAAGCATAGCTTACGGCATCGGCATGGATTTCACCGTCGTCCAAGGTAATTCCGGATACAATCTGATCCAAATCGGCCTTCGTCACATTCTTGTCACAGAACACATGATAAATCTTCTTCTTCAGGAACTTCGGATGTGTCAGCTTGGAAGCCAGATCACCGTCATTCGTCAGCAGCAACACACCGGTTGTATTACGGTCCAGACGTCCTACCGGATAGATACGTTCCTTGCAGGCATCCTTCACATAATCCATCACGGTCTTGCGTTCCTGAGGATCATCCGAGGTCGTCACACAATCCTTCGGCTTGTTGAGCAGGACATAGACCTTACGCTCTATACTTACCGGCTGATCATGAAACTTAACCTCATCCGAGCGTTTCACCTTGGTTCCCAGTTCAGTAACAACCTGCCCGTTGACTGAAATCACACCGGCAGTAATGAATTCATCAGCTTCACGGCGGGAGCAGATTCCGGCATTGGCCAGGAACTTGTTCAAACGGATCGGTTCATTCGGATCAGTAAGTACATCCTTATACTCGATCTGCTTCTTCATGCTATACTTGGCATTCGGATTATAATCGGACGTACGCTGACGGAAACCGCCTTGCGGACGGCCATAACCGCCTTGCCCTCCATTGTTGAACCGAGGACGCTGTTGGCGGAAACCGCCTTCACCGTTGTTATTATTATAACGTGGACGGAAGCTCCGCTGTTCGCCCTCTTCACCGTTATTGTTGTTATAACGCGGAGTATACGGACGCTGCGGACGACCGCCGTTATTATTTCTGTTTCCATAAGGACGCGGACGGCTTTCGTTCCGGTCATTGTTATTGAAACGCGGACGATAGCCACGCTGTTCACTACCCTCACCGTTATTGTTGAAACGGGGATTATAGGAACGTTGCGGACGGGCACCTCCCTCACTGTTCGAATTGAAACGCGGACGGCGTCCATATCCGCTACCATTTTCATTGCGGTTGTATTTGTTATAACCTTCTCTGTTGTAAGACTTGTAACCGTCACGGCTAGATTGGCTGTTTTCGCCCTCTTGTCTGTTTTCTCTTTCTGTCATAATTGCTTTCTGTTTATTGATTAATACTTTACCCTCTCGGGCGTTTTATATACACTTGACTTTTCCGGAACAGGCCGTCAATTACATACCCGTATAGTTATGCGGTGTAATTGCACGTAATTCCTTCTTGATATCCTCACTCACATCCAGAGTCTCGATAAAGTCCTTGATTGACGCTTCGGTTATAGCCTGGTTAGTACGTGTCAAAGCCTTCAGAGCTTCATACGGATGCGGATAAGCCTCACGGCGGAGAATGGTCTGGATGGCTTCAGCCACTACACTCCAGCAGTTGTCAAGGTCCTCATAGATCTTGTGTTCATTCAGCAGAAGTTTGCCTAACCCTTTCAATGAACTCTGGATGGCAATGACTGTATGTCCGAACGGAACACCGATATTACGCAGTACAGTCGAGTCGGTCAGGTCACGCTGCAAACGTGATATAGGTAACTTGGCCGACAAGTGGCTGAATATCGCATTAGCCATACCCAGGTTGCCTTCGGCATTCTCGAAGTCAATCGGATTGACCTTATGAGGCATGGCACTCGAACCCACTTCCCCGGCTTTGATTTTCTGCTTGAAATATTCCATGGAAATATATTGCCAGAAGTCACGGTTCATGTCAATCATGATTGTATTGATACGTTTCATTGCATCGAATATCGCACCCAGATTGTCATAGTTCGAAATCTGTGTCGTATATTCCTCACGTTCCAAGCCCAGTTTCTCTGATACGAACTTGTTTCCGAATGCTTTCCAATCAAATTCAGGATAGGCTACATGGTGTGCGTTGTAGTTACCCGTAGCCCCACCGAACTTGGCCGTGATAGGACATGCTTTCAAGACTGCCAGCTGGCGGTTCAGACGGTATACAAATACCATAATCTCCTTTCCAAGACGGGTAGGCGAAGCCGGCTGTCCGTGAGTCTTGGCCAGCATAGGAATATCTTTCCATTCCTCGGCATAGGCAGCCAGACGGTCAATCAGCTGCTGGAGCTGCGGATAATAGACCTCGTTCAAGGCATCCTTCACCGACAAAGGCACGGAAGTATTGTTGATATCCTGTGAAGTCAGTCCGAAGTGAATGAACTCCTTATAAGGTTCCAGACCGCCCAACCGGTCAAACTGTTCCTTGATAAAATACTCTACAGCCTTGACATCATGATTGGTCACACTTTCTATCTCCTTGATACGCTGTGCGTCAGCTTCCGAAAAGTTACGGTAGATGTCACGCAATGATTCGAAACGTGAAGCGTCCAGGCTTTTCAACTGCGGCAAAGGCAATTCACACAAAGTAATGAAATATTCAATCTCCACACGCACACGGTATTTCATCAGTGCGTATTCAGAAAAATAAGCAGCCAAAGCTCCCGCTTTGCCTCTATATCTGCCATCGATCGGCGATACAGCTGTGAGTAAATCAAGCTCCATCATATTTTATACGGTTTATCTAGATAATGTTCATTAAATGAGTGTGCAAAGTTAATGTTTTTTCCTCAGTTTGCAGGACTTATAAAGAAAAGTTTAGTATTTATTTCATAATAAATCTGTAACTTTGCACAGATTTTTATAACATATCCTTTTTTAAATTTTACATCATATGGAATTACCTAAAGGCCCGATGATTCTGTTCAGTTTCATAAACACCCGGCTACGCGATGTTTACCCCTCACTGGACGCCTTGTGCAATGACATGCACGTCAATAAGGAAGAGATTGTCAACACATTGAAAACAGTAGGATTCGAATACAACCCCGAACAGAACAAGTTCTGGTAAGACAGCCTGTTCCGGCAACGTGAAACCGATCACTAACCGTAAAAACAAACAATAAACCTTTTTATCATTTCTTACACAATGGCAAAGAAACATTTATTAAGTGTGCTATTCATGGCACTCCTATGCCTGCCGATGCTGGCACAAATCCAGTCACCGGTACAATTCAAGGCTGAATGGAAAAAAATTTCGGCCAATGAAGCCGAAATCGTTTTCAGCGGAACCATTGCAGACGGATGGCATGTCTATTCAACAGACCTGGGGGATGGAGGACCTACTTCGGCCACATTCAATACCGACCAGATGGAAGGTGCAGTACCCGACGGACCACTCAAACCGGTAGGGAAAGAAATCAACCAGATGGACCCTGTATTCGGCATGAAGGTCAGATTCTTCGAACACGCTGCCCAATTCGTACAAAAGATAAAGCTCACCGGCGGAAACTATAAGATCAGCGGATACCTGGAATATGGAGCCTGTAACGACGAGAACTGTCTTCCTCCTACCAGCGTAGACTTCTCATACAGCGGAACCGCACCGGCTGCCGCCTCTACAGACAAGACCGCTGCAGGCGCTACCGAAACCGCTCCGACCGAAGAGGCTGCTCCCGCCGATACAGCTACCGCAGCAACCGATTCCGTCGCACCGGCAGCTGCAGCAAGCCTGGATGGTACAACCGACTATTGGGCACCGGTCATCGACGAACTGAACAGTTTCGGCGAACAGAAAGGTGAAGACTCCCACTCCTGGATCTATATTTTCCTGACAGGTCTGGCCGGTGGTCTGCTGGCATTGTTCACACCTTGTGTATGGCCTATTATCCCGATGACTGTAAGCTTTTTCATGAAACGCTCCGACAACAAGAAAAAAGGATTACGCGACGCATGGACTTACGGTGCCTCCATCGTGGTCATCTACGTTGCATTGGGACTGATCATCACCGGTATATGGGGAGCAAACGCACTGAATTCATTGTCTACAAACGCCATATTCAATATCTTCTTCTGCCTGATGCTGGTGGTATTTGCAGCGTCGTTCTTCGGAGCTTTCGAAATCACCTTACCGTCCAAATGGAGCAATGCCATCGACAGCAAGGCTGAACAGACAACCGGACTGCTGAGTATCTTCCTGATGGCATTCACCCTGTCATTGGTTTCATTCTCATGTACAGGTCCTATCATCGGCTTCCTGCTGGTGGAGGTATCTTCTACCGGAAGCTATCTTGCACCTGCCATCGGTATGCTGGGCTTTGCCATCGCACTGGCGTTGCCGTTCACCTTATTCGCCATGTTCCCGTCATGGCTGAAATCCATGCCGAAATCAGGCGGCTGGATGAATGTCATCAAGGTTACGCTCGGTTTCATCGAACTGGCTTTTGCCCTGAAATTCCTGTCGGTTGCCGATCTGGCCTACGGATGGCGTATCCTCGACCGTGAAACATTCCTTGCCTTGTGGATCGTGATCTTCGGACTGCTGGGTGTATACCTGTTAGGAAAGATCAAATTCCCGCACGATGACGACAACAATAAAGTGGGTGTAGGGAGATTCTTCCTGGCCCTGTTCTCGCTGGCATTTGCAGTCTATATGATTCCGGGCCTCTGGGGTGCCCCGCTGAAGGCAATCAGCGCCTTTGCTCCTCCTATGCAGACCCAGGACTTCAACCTATATAAAAATGAGGTGCATGCCAAATTCAATGATTTCGACGCAGGTATGGAATATGCCCGCCAGAACGGCAAGCCGGTCATGATCGACTTTACCGGTTACGGATGTGTAAACTGCCGTAAAATGGAACTGGCCGTTTGGACAGACCCGAAAGTAAGCCAGATCCTGAACGACGACTATGTACTGATCACCCTGTATGTAGACGAAAAGACCAAACTGCCTGAACCGATCAAGATTATGGAAAACGGTACAGAACGCACGCTGCGTACCGTAGGCGACAAATGGAGCTACCTGCAACGGTCTAAGTTCGGAGCCAATGCACAGCCGTTCTATGTACTGATCGACAACGAAGGCAAACCGTTGAATACCTCTTATTCCTACGACGAGGATATCGACAAATACATAGAATTCCTGCAGACCGGTCTGGAGAATTATAAGAAATAAGACGGTCTTCACAATAAAAAATAACGGCTGCCCCATACAACCTGGGACAGCCGTTATTTTTTATGCTGTTCTCATATCATTCCCTGTCATCTTCCCAACCAGACTTCCGGATTCAGCTTCGCCGTTTCCTTACGGAGCTGGAAATGAAGTATCGTATTCCCGTCCTTGTCGGTATGGATCTGCCCTATCACATCACGCGTATTGACCTTACTGCCTTTCTTCACCAGAACCGACGACAGGTTGCAATACACCGAAATGTAACTTCCATGACGTATCAGGACATTGGCCAGACCGTTATACTGGAAAATGGCCGACACTTCACCGTCAAAGATGGCACGGGCCTGTGCTCCCGGCTTACCCTTGATATCCACACCTTTATTGTCCAGCCGTACATTCCGCAAACCTTCTACCTGGTATTGCCCGTAATGCCCTACTATCACGTAAGGACCGGTCACCGGAACAGGCAGACGGCCACGGTTCTGCTCGAATACACCCGACAAACGGCGGTCTTCCGAATCGACCCGATACGTCTCCACCTTCGAAACGGAACCTGTTTTTCCCTTGGAGGTCTCTTTTGCGGTACTTTCCTTACCGCCTTTTTTCCGGGCTTCCGCCTCGGCCAACTTACGGGCCTCCTCGGCCTTACGCCGGGCTTCTTCCTCCGCACGCTTACGGGCCTTCTCGACCTCGATCGCTATCAGACGGTCTATCTGAGCATTCAGCTTATCGGCCGAAGCTCTCTTCTTACGGATTTCATTCTGGATTCCACGCTGCTTCTTCTGCAAGGAAGCCAACAGTGTCTTACGCTCTTTCTCCTGCGCCTCCAGCTTTGACTTTTCCTCCTCGCCTTGCTGTAACAGCCTTTCCTTGGATTCCCGACTGGCCAGAAGCACTTTCTTTTTCTCTTCCACCTGCCGCTGCTTGCGCTGTACCTGAATTCCCTGCCGGCGCTGGAAGTCGGCATATTCCTGCACATAACGCATACGGCGGTACATCTGGCTCAGATTGTCGGCCGAAAAGATGAACATCAGCTTCTCCTGTACAGACTTGTTCTTATACATATAGGTAACCGACTTCTCATACTTGTTGCGTTTGTCGGCCAACTCTTTCTGCAATTCACGCAAATCCATCTGAACACGTTCTATCTCACGCTGGACAGTCTGCACATCAGCCTCGATAGTGGCAATATACTTCTTCCGTTCATCAATCTGCCCTGAAAGCAGAGCCAGATTATTCAACTGGCTCTTGACATCCTTCTTGGTAGACTGCAACAAGGTCTCCGATTCAGAAATCTGCTTCTGCAGTTCGGCATGCTGCTTCTCCAACTGGCGTATCTTGGGTGTACTCTGCGCATTCAGCGACAAAGCACAGCACACAAACACAGCGGTTAAAGCAATTATTTTCCTCATTGTTTTCCCAACATCTTTATGATATCTTCCATTCCGATCCGTGTGTATCGGGATGACACTTCCGTACGGGATTCCCATTCACCGTTGACCGACAGGCGCGAGAACTGCATATCCAGCTTCACCGGCTTGTCTACACCACCCACATCCAACTTCATCTGTCGGGGATACAGCTTATTGTCCAGTTCGGCGAAATCACTGTACTTCCAGTTCAGTACATAAGGTGTTCCCGATACCGCTATCGAACTCTCTTCCAGCAGTCCTTGTGCAGCCGATGTGCGGAACAGATAAGACAACGTACGTGCAGCCTTTACACGCAAAGTGGCATCGTCACCGTCCAGAGTAACATGGAAAGCATCCGCATCTTCCGGCGTCAGCCGGGTCCGGTCGGGCAGGAAAACTTCATTCAGGAACAAGGACTGCAGGATTGTATAATTCAGTTCCGTATGCGCCCAACGACTGACTTCATCAAACGAAAGCTGTACATAGCGTTTGTTCATACGGTCGAGCACCAGCAGTCCGTCGGGTGAAATCTCCAGACGCGCCACTTCAATACCCAACAGCGGAGCCACCAGCAACTGGATAGACTCTCCCCGCTTCAGGCGGAATGTAGCCGTCACCTTCATAGGTTTCTGCCCGCCCAGATCAAGATTCAGGGCCACCTTACCGTTCAATGATTTCCATTCCGGCGAAAGCTCTATGATCTTTTCTATATAAGCCTGTCCCGTAAGACCGCCTATCATGGGCTGCCTTTCCAGTTTCCGGGTCGATGAACAGGAGGCGACTACAAGCGCCACGATAGCTGGAAACACGTATCTCATTAATTTTCCGATCATTCAGCAATGTATTTTCGTTGTGCAATCTTTTGTTTCAAACGTTTGATTTCCTGCGGAGTAGGCTGTGAAGCGACATCATCTTCAGGTACCTCAATGGCATCGGCCTTTTTCCAGTATTCCACGGCCTTGTCCACTTCACCCAACTTGTAATAAATATCTCCGCAATGTTCCACAATTACCCGACTCGTATCACCGCCATTACGCAATGCCTGCTCAATGTAGATACGGGCCTCCGTATACCTGCCCTTTTCAAACAAGATCCAGGCATAGGTATCCAGGTAAGTGGAATTGTCGGGCTCGGCCTTTACCGTCTTGTAGCTCATCTCTTCCGCCTTGTCCAGATGGGTACGGTCCTGCGAAAGGAAATAGGCATAATTGTTCATCGTACCTATATTGTCCGGATTATAGACCAAAGAAGAATCGTATGCGGCATACGATTCGGCCGACATTCCCTTCTGGTGATAGATATCACCCAGAATAGCGTAGAAATCGGAAGCCACATGCTTGTCGCTCTTCTCATTGATCTGTTTCACACCTTTACCGAATACATCCAAAGCCTCATCAAGCTCGTCTTTCTGATAATGGGCCAGTCCCAGGTAATAATAGAATTCAAGCGCATCGGGGTTATAGACCAGGGCAGGTTTGGCAATCTCAATCACGTCGTCCAGCTTGTTGTCACGGATGGCATAACTCAACAGTTGCAGACGGGCGGGCTTGTTTTCCGGATCCAGATCCAGCACCTGTTCCAGTACCGGAACCGATTCTTTCTCCATATGCTTGGTTATCATATATTGTGCGCAGAGCATGGCCAAATCGGCATTCTGCTGCGGCTCCTTCAGGATATTACGGAACAAGGCTACTATCTGCGTACTGTCTTTCGTAGTCTGTTCCGACTGCAGAATCAGCTGTCTCATGATATTCATCTTGGTATCCGATTCCACGTTCCGGTTCAGAAGAATCGTATCCAGCTGCACGTGGTAAAGGCTGTCCTGTCCCGTCTTCTGGTAATAGGATGCCATGGAAAGCAGCGCCGGTGCATAGCCCGGTTCCTCTTTCAATATACGCTGGTACACATCATACGCCTCCTGCGGCTTCCCGTTCTCCAGGTAGACATCACCCAGGATAGTCCGGTAACGCATGTCGTAAGGATATTCTGCGGACAGACTGGCGATTTCAGTGAAAGCCTTTTCCGTATCTCCCAGATTCAGATACATCCGGAACTTCTCCATGCTGATCTGTTCCGACTTGCCGTCCAGCTCTTCCAGACGGTCCAAGGTATTGACCACCTGCTGGTAGCTCTTGGTCTGATTATACAGGTCGACCAGCGACATCAGCGGCTCCAGACGTATCGGGAAACGCTCAGCCATATCTTCATATACCGAAATGGCTTTCGGAAGTTCCCTTTTCGCCTCATAATAGGCTGCCAGTGTCTGCTTGTACCAGAAATTCGACTCGTCCGAACGGACCGCACGCTTCAACGCCTCTTCACCCTTCTTTTCCTGCCCCAGATACATGTAGAAACGTGATATTTCATACAGGGCCGCCGAAGATGAAGGATAGATATCCAGGCAATGGGTATACAGCGAATACGCCGCGTCATAGTCTCCCTTCTGCTTCATCCTCAACGCCTCCAGGAAAAAATAGTCGTATTTACGGCGCTGTTCGGGTGTAAGCGGATCCTTGTCTTCCGATGCCTCCGTACGTTTCCCTTCCGGTATCCTGCCCGAAGTTCCGCACGCCACCATCCCCGACAAAAGCATACACCCCAATAATATATAGAGAAGTTTTCTCATCCCGATTCAAAATATTAGTTCACACCTTGTATCCGTCACACAGTTCCGGTATGTCCGAAACCGCCGGCACCACGTTCTGTCTCATCCAGTATCTCCACTTCCGTCCACTCCGCCTTTTCATACCGCGCAATGACCATCTGTGCAATCCGTTCACCGTCTTCGACCACAAAATCTTCGGCCGAAAGATTGACCAGAATCACACCGATTTCACCACGGTAGTCGGCATCGATGGTTCCCGGTGTATTCAACAAAGTAATCCCTTTCTTCAACGCCAGGCCGCTGCGCGGACGGATCTGCGCCTCGTAACCGTCGGGCAAGGCAATATAAAGCCCCGTAGGTATCAGGCAACGCTGCAAGGGCTTCAGGGTGACAGGTGCATCCAGGTTCGCCCTCAGGTCCATTCCGGCCGAAAGCGGAGTCGCATATTGAGGTAAATCGTGTTTCGACTTATTGATAATTTGTACTTTCATAACATTGTTATTCTTATTAAGTTGCGAATTTACATATTTCACGGGATTTATAAACCTGTTTACCATTTTTTAAACGAATCTTTTATACATTTGCAAGAGGCAACCATGTAGCTAGAAACAAATGAACTGGAAACAACTGATCTCAAACAAACGCTTCGGACTGGAATCGTTCCATGAAACCAGAAAAGAGGACCGCACGGAGTTCCAACGTGACTATGACCGCCTGATATTTTCCGCACCTTTCCGCCGGCTGCAGAACAAGACCCAGGTATTTCCTCTTCCCGGAAGCATCTTCGTACACAACCGACTCACACACAGCCTTGAAGTGTCCTGCGTAGGACGCTCATTAGGTAATGAGATAGCCGCCGTACTGTTAAAACGGCACCCCGAACTGTCCGATACACATCTGTCTGAAATAGGGGCCATCGTCTCGGCGGCCTGCCTTGCCCACGACATGGGAAACCCGCCGTTCGGCCATTCCGGAGAAAAAGCCATAGGAACCTATTTTTCAGAAGGGAAAGGATTTAGGCTGAAAGGTCTGGTAAGTCCCGCCGAATGGGAAGACCTTACCCACTTTGAAGGAAATGCCAACGCTTTCCGCCTGCTGACCCACCAGTTCAAGGGACGGCGTCCGGGAGGTTTTGTCATGACCTACACTACCCTGGCTTCGATCGTGAAATACCCGTTCTCGTCCCGTCTGGCGGGGGAAAAGCAGAAATTCGGCTTTTTCCAACCCGAAGAGAAGGATTTCGAACGCATAGCCGAAGAACTGGGAATGATACGGCTCAACAAGGACGGAGAACCGGTAAAATATGTCCGCCACCCGCTGGTATACCTGGTAGAGGCCGCCGACGATATCTGTTACCAGATGATGGATATAGAAGACGCACACAAGCTGAAAATTCTCACTACCCAGGAAACCAAAGAGCTCTACAGCCGCTTCTTTACGGAAAAACGGCTGCAGCATATTGAAAACATCTGCCGGATGGTGACCGACACCAACGAACAGATTGCCTATCTGCGCACTTCCGCCATCGGAGTACTGGTCAAGGCATGCACCAAAGCCTTCGTGGAAAATGAAGAGCTGATTCTGGAAGGAAAATTCGAAGGGTCGCTCATCAAGCATATGGACCAGCCAGTTCTCGACGCCTACGAAAACTGCTCCAGGACCGCTTTCGGGAAAATATACTGTGCCAAAGACGTGCTTGACATAGAACTGGCCGGCTACCAGGTAATAACGACTCTTGTAGACCTGTTCATCGAAGCCGTACGGTACCCCGAGAAAGCCTATTCCAAACTGCTTATCAACCGCATGTCGAAACAATATGATGTCCAGGCACCTACGCTCTATGAAAAGGTACTGGCCGTACTCGATTATATCTCGGGAATGACCGATGTCTATGCCCTCGACCTCTACCGCAAGATCAACGGAAACAGTCTGCCTGCAGTATAGACATAAAAAACGTCCGGAATGGTTTCCGGACGCCTCTACTATGAAATAACAAGAAGAAATTGATTATCAGCACTTAGATACAACCGGATTAGCACCCGATGTGATGGTCAGCGCTTCCGGATGCTCCCTGATGAAGGATTCGATATGACGGATACGTTTTTCCTCCAGGATTTCATCCACAGCGATCAGGATTCCGGTTTCCTCTACGTCACCGAAACCGTCATTGATGGCCGTCCCGAACATACGCATCGTAGGAGACAACCCCATGTATGCGTTGACCAACGGCGGAATGTTGTATCCCAGTTTACGGACTTCCGTATTCAATACCTTGTAATCTTCCTTGAACGTATCGTTGCAGAACAACTTTTCAAGAACCGCCTGATCCGTTTCAATCTGCAACGGACACATCGGTGTAATCAGCCCGTCCTTGTCATGGAAATGTTTTCTCAGGAAAAACAGGATCATATCACGTCCGAAACGGTTATAGCTGGGATACATGGTCATCTTCCCGAAGAAATACTTCACATTCGGCTTGATGACGGTAAGCGCGCCCAGACCATCCCACAAATTATCCAGTGCAAACAGTCCCTTGGAACCACGGCGGGTAGACTGATATTCCAATGTCACGAAAGAACGTCCCAGTTCAATGGTCGTAGGAAGATATTCCTTCAGGAACTTTTCCGAAAAATCAAACATATGGGCGGTAGCCAGAATCGGTTTTCCATGTTCGTCAAACTCCACTTCATCGCCCAACAAGTACCGATATCCTCCCAAGATTTCCTCTGCTTCCGGGTTCCATACCACCAACTGCTGATAAGGATGCTCCATCAAATCATACTCGTCCAGGTCTATTGACTTGCCTGTACCACCTCCCGCAGCACGGAAAGCGATTTCACGCAAACGGCCTATTTCCTTCAACACATTAGGAGCGTTCTTCCAGTCAACGATATAAATTTCATTGTTGCTTTTGTTGGTCATCCTCAAACGCCGTTCGGGAGTCAGTTCCGATTTCAACAAAGCTCTGTCAATTGGTGCAATAATATCTTCCATATCAGTTATTTAATCTTCATTACTACAGTTTATAAACCACCTCACGCACATATTCAGCCCACTCGGCCGGTGTCTTTGAGCGGTCGAAAGTCTGCCATGGAATAGGTTTGCCAATCGTTACCCGGAATGTTTTGTGACGGTTCTTGTACATTTCATCCGCAAGATAAAGCATCGCAATGTTGAACTTGATGCCAAAAAACTTGCAGAGATTGGCCAGATTATAGAAAAAATTAGAATTCCTCCCTTCGAAATGGATAGGGACAACCCAACGTTCCGTCTCCACACTTTTGGTCACAAATGTCTTCTTCCACTCCAGATCCTTGATTTCGCCATGCTGTCTGCGGGAACAGAGTCCGGCCGGAAACATGATGATATGGTCATCCGAACGGAACCCGGCCTCAACCATTTTCGGGAAGTCGCGCGACTGTGATCCGGTCTTGTTGATAGGTATACACAACGGTGCCAGTCCATGCAGATTCATCAAAAGGTCGTTTACCAGATATTTGATCTTACCGTTGTAATGCTTGCCCAGAAGGTATCCGAGGGCAACGCCGTCTTGTCCACCCAAAGGATGATTGGATACAAAAGTGCACAGGCCCTTATCGGGAAGATTCTCTATACCATGTACATCCAGCTTGACGTCCAGATACTCCATACAGACCTCAAGAAAATCCACTCCCGTCTTGTCGGCCGCACTTTTCAGGAATCCGTTGATTTCTTCCTGATGGACGATACGCTTCAGGTAAGAGACGATAAAACGTGGAATATGCTTCGCCTTATTCCCCGCCTTCTCCTTCAAAATTTTGTCTATATCTATTAAAAATATCGGACTGTTAGCCATTCTTCACTTTTGCAGTTTTCTTTGCAAATGTAACGTATCTTTTGATAATTTGCTCTTTTACACCAGAAAAATATACAAACAGGACAAAAAAAGTTACCGAATCCACAGCGGTACTGACAAATCTGCACACAGATTGTAATAAGTGTGCAAACGCAATCAGGCTTCCGGCTTGAACAACGGACCGAACAGGTCCCATAGCCCCATATAACGCAACATGAATTCAACCCCTCCCAGTACATGGCCGGGCATGGTCAGATCCGTCAAGGTCGAAGAAGGCCATATCTGACGGATGTTTTCCACATTCGAATAAGGAACAAAGTCATCCTGGGGCGAATGATAGAGGGAAATCGGAGTCTGCGGCTTGACCGAAGCATTCACCAACGAATTTTTCCGCAAAGCTTCCACTATAGCGGCTACATCTGCATTACCGTTGAATGACGGCGGTGCAAAGAAATCCGGATGAAGTACCCGGGTTATATCCGTACCAAGCGCATCATGCCATTCCGACAAGGGCCGGGTAGAGAACATCTCGTTCAATCCGTTGTCGATAACCTCCGGAGCATACAGGTTCTCATCCTTTACATCCAACTGCTCCCCATAGGCCATGCCACGTATCAGATAAGGTGCATATCCAGAACGGGCATAAGGCAAGGAACTGCCTGCCGTGGAAGTAAATGTCTCCAGTATATTTTCCAGGTCATAGACTCCACCCCCGGCATACACCCCACGGATACATCCGGCCAGGCCACGGCTCTCCAGCTCCAACAAGGTAGCGACTGTCGCCTGTCCTCCCTGCGAATAACCCAACAGCTCAATGTCATCGTCCGATTCGGCAACCGACTTATATGCCAGATATTCCCGGGCAGCCTCAATCATATCGGCACAGGCCGTTCCCGTCAGCCTCGCATGCAGATAAGGATGCTGGCGGTCGGGTGTCTGACTGGAACCATACCCCAGATAATCGGCCATAACGACCACATGTCCGGATACGACAGGCATCATCTCATAATAGAAAAGCTGTTTCGAGGGAGCTTCCTCCATATCGAGCGTACCGTGCTGGATACTCAAAAGATGGTCGTAGGAAACAGTCCCTCCAGGCATGGCAACCACCCCCGATGCCGTAACCGGATTCCCGTCTGCTCCGGTAGTCGTGTACTCGATGGCAGCCACATCCACGTCACATAGCAGGACACTCAGGAAAGCTTCAGGGATGTCAATTCCCTGGGAAGCCGCAAAACCGACCAATTGGGAGGCAATTTCCTCCTTGTCGAAATGCCTTTCGGCAAGGATACCGCTCAGGTAACGGTCTCCGGCAAGCGGATTTTCCGACGGCGTTTCATCATTGCTACAGGCTGCCAGAAAGAAAAGCAGCAACAAGACCAGCCATTTCCCGGCCAGGACAATACATCTGTTCATCTGTTTAGGTTATTTCGGTTATTTATGCTATCGATATCGCTGTAAATTTAATTATTTTCCACAAAAGAACAAGCAGAAACAGACAGAAGTACATAACGATTTTTCAGAAAGATACTTTCAGGTTACGGATTATATCACTAATTTTGGACAAAAGAAAACGCAGATTTTATGAACAGAACCTTACTTGCCATATTGGTCTTTGCATGTATATTCCATACAGCCACAGGCGCAACCGCCGACCCACAACCCATTTCTACCGACAACAGCTATCTGCTGGATAGCCTCAAGTTATTACTTGAGAACCGGCACTGCCTGCAGACCGGCAGCGAATTCTCGGTCCTCAAGCCTTTGGCAAGCCAAGGTGCCGGCATCATATTCCTGCTTATTTTGGTAGCCTGGATCACATCGGCCTATTTCTGGCTGAAACAGTTCATATGGTGGTTCAGGAACAAGAAAAAGAACATACTGACCTTTTCCAGCGAAATGCTGCTCGAAACGGCCGTACTCATCTTCGTTTCGGGAATGGCCATCTATTTCATGGGATATGCCTATGCCGGAACCGGAAGCAACTGCGTTACCCTCCTCCTGCGCTCGATGCTTTCCTCATTCGAAATGTTCCTGTCGAAATCGAACCTGATCGGCGTAGCCAAGAACTGCTCCGGCAACCCGGTCTACATGCTGTTCTTTGCCCTGATCCACTTTCTTGCCCTCACCACCAGTATGGTATTTGCCGTTACCTGCTTCGGCAAACGTATCGTCGACTGGTTCAGGGGTTGTGTCTGGCAACTCAACCTGTTCACAAAGCCGAAACTGAACGTATTCTGGGGGCTTAACGAAAAAAGTTTCCTCCTGGCAAAGGATATTTACAGCCGCACCGGCGGAAAGGAAAGGATCGTATTCATCGACTTTCCACAGGAAGAAGATGTGAAAGTCAATGGATTGAGTTTCAGCGGACTGCTCGGCCTGCTTTCGTACAAGACCAATATAACGAAACAGTTGTCGGGCATACACTACATCCTACTGAAAAGCAACACTCGTCCGTCGGAAGCAGAAACCGACAATGAAAATTTCCTGCGCAGCATGGGCCTCAGCAAGGTGGGTAAGTTCATGAAAAGCTCCAGCAAGACCGATTTCTTTCTTCTCACCGACAATGAACCAGCCAACCTGCGCGCTTCATTGAAAATACTTGACAGCGACATCGGGACAAAAATAAACCAGCTTTACTGCTCGGCCCGGAGAACCAGAGTGACCAGACTACAGGAAGACTGCTACCGGAGCAAACTGCATCTGCTCGACGATTCACATGAAGCGGTGATGGAACTGTCCATGAGAAAGGATGACAGCGGAAGAAACTATGCCCACCCCATCCATTTCGTCAACATCAACAGCAAATCAGGCTACGTAGAATCCGGAAAACCATTTACGGCACTCATCATCGGATTCGGCTCTACCGGAAAGGAAGCATTACGTTTCCTGTACGAATTCTCCGCTTTTCCCGATGCAGAAAAGCACAAGGTACCTGTACGGCTGATTGTCTGCGATGAAAACATCAACCTGGTAAAAAGCGAACTTTCCAATGATCTGCCTGCCCTCCCGGGCATTGAAGCGGAAGGAGAAGTGGAATTCTGTCCTTATGGCAGCGGGTCGGACGGATTCTACAGGAAACTGCATGAAATTATCGGACAGCTCAACTATGTAGTCATAGCCACCGGTGAAGATGACCGCAACCTGGATATAGCGGCCACCCTTTATGAATTCGCCTTGCAGCACCGCCCCGACGACTTCCGGAACTTCAAGATATTCGTCCGCCTGTATCATACTACAGACAAGTTCAAATTCGACAAGACCATCAACGCCTATGCTGCAAACAATACGGTCATCGAATATTTCGGAAACCCCGATACCGTCTATACCAAGAACTGGATCATCGATGACGAAGAAACGGAAGCGGCCAAACAGTTCTACAAGGCTTATTGTGAAGCGGTAGGAGGCAGCAACCTCGGGTGGGACGAACGCAGAAACCGGGCAAAATCATTCCTGGAACGCCGTGAACTGGCCAGAAAGGAATCGCAGGACAAAGCAAACTACAAGCACCGTTATACCAAGGAAGTCCTGCTGGGCCTCAGAAACATGGAAAAACCGTTCCCTTGCCCGTCATGGCCGATAACCGCAAGTCCGGACGACAGTGAATCACTTACCGACTGGCATACCCGCCTTACCAACGCCTCCGTCTGCGAACACCTCCGGTGGAATGCGTCCCATTTCATGCTGGGTTATACGCAGATGTCGGAAGAGGAGAAGCAACTCTATCCCAGCGGAAAAAGTGAAAAGATCAGGAAACACCATTGCCTGACAGACTGGGACCGGCTGGATACGGGAACGCAAGGATATGATTACGCAGTGGTACAAACAACCGTCAGGTTATACGAAAAGCAGCAGAAGCAGGGATAAACAGCTCCACGGGTTATTGACCCTGCAAAACGCAAAGCTCCTGAAAGCGCCAAGTTCCTGAAGAAAAAAGGCCAAGTCATTCCAAAGAAAAGATCAAGTCATCTGCAGCAAAAGAACAAATTCTTTTCAGGAATATTCCAAGCCTTTTTCCAAAAATTCCAAGACGAATTTTCGGGCCTTCCGGTCATAAATAATAAATATTTACACAGCCTTTTCTACGCCCTCTGTATCCCGTCTCATAGTCTCAACTTTCTCAATATAGTTACGCGATCCTCGCATCACGACATAAAAACGCCCCTGAAAAAGGATATTTTTTCTGCCACACCCCTCTTCCCAAAAACACTTCCGAAAAAGCCGTACCCCTGTCTACAGGCCATTACAGGAGGGATTTTCATGCTATTTCCCAATAAGTGTCCACCCTCCGGAATTCCCTTAAGGAAAGCCCCGGAAAATAAATTATCATTACAACAGGAAAAGCCCGGAAAATGGCTATATCGGCCGTTTTTCCGGCGATAAAAAATATTTACATACGTAAAACAGCTCCAAATTCAGCTCCGGAACGGTCCCCCAATATAAGTCCAACCGTCCGAAAGCCAGATTCCAGGAACTGTTAAAACAGGCGCAAACTACTATATCACAATATTTTACGGCGATTTTTACGGAATCACGCATCTATATTGAGAAAGTTGAGACTGTGAGACAAACCACCTGTTGATAACTTCTTTAAAGATTTTTCGGAAATCTATATAACAAATTATAGGGAAATATGTAATTTTACAACCTCAATCGGATATATAAGGTAGAAATTACAAACTTTCAGACAAAAAACAGGATGGAAACAGAACAGACATATCACATTCCCGTACTGCTGGACGAGAGCATTGACGGGATGAACCTCCACCCGGGAGGCATCTATGCCGACATGACTTTCGGAGGAGGTGGACACTCGAAAGAAATCCTCAGAAGGATGGATGAAACGAGCCGCCTGTTCAGCTTCGACCAGGATGAAGACGCTGAAAAGAATATCGTAAACGACAGCCGCTTTACGTTCGTGAGAAGCAATTTCCGCTACCTGCACAACTTTCTGCGCTATTACGGTGTTGAAGAAGTGGATGCCATCCTCGCCGACCTGGGCGTTTCTTCCCATCACTTCGACGATTCGGAACGCGGATTTTCCTTCCGCTTTGACGGCAACCTGGACATGCGCATGAACAAGCGTGCCGGAAAAACGGCAGCCGACATCGTGAACACCTACGAAGAAGAGCGGCTGGCCGACGTGTTCTACCTATACGGGGAGCTGAAGAACAGCCGCAAGCTGGCCGCCACACTGGCAAAGGCCCGGACGCAGAAACAGATCGTCACGATAGGCGACTTTCTGGATGTGGTAAAACCGCTCTTCGGCCGTGAACGGGAAAAGAAGGAACTGGCCAAGGTTTTCCAGGCATTGCGCATTGAAGTGAACCAGGAGATGGAAGCCCTGAAAGAAATGCTGTATGCGGCCACACAGGCCCTGAAGCCGGGAGGACGCCTGGTAGTGATTACCTACCACTCGCTGGAAGACCGTATCGTGAAGAACCTGATGAAGACGGGCAACGTGGAAGGAAAGGCCGAAAAGGACTTCTACGGGAACATACAGGCCCCGTTCAGACTGATAAACAACAAAGTGATTGTCCCTTCGTCTGAAGAGATAGCACGTAACCCGCGTTCTCGCAGCGCCAAACTGCGGATCGCCGAAAAGAAATGACCGCCATGATGGAACAACAGGAACCGAAAGAACCGAAAATGGAACAGGGAAAAGACCAGGACCGGCAGCAAAACTCCGGACACATCACGTTCAAAAGTATTCTGGGAGGTGATATCCTGGCACACGATTTCCTGAAAAGGCAGACCAACCTGCTTATTCTGATTGTACTGCTCACAATCCTGTATATCGACAACCGGTATGCAAGCCAGCAGGAACTGATTGAAATAGACAGGCTGAAAAAAGAACTGATCGATACGAAATACGACGCACTGACCATCTCTTCCGAACTGACCGAAAGAAGCCGCCAGTCGCGCATAGAAGAATATATTGCAACCGAAGGGACCCCGCTCCAGATAGCGGCCACCCCTCCATACCTGATCAAAGAGAAAAAAGAAGATAAATAATTATGATTCCGGGACAGAAAAACATCATGCTGCGTTACACCTTCATTGTGGTAATCATGCTGGCGCTGGCTATATCCATCATAGTCAAGGCCGCCGTCATCATGTTTGCCGACCGCCAATACTGGGAGGACGTAGCCGACCGTTTTGTCAAAGAGAACGTCGTAGTACACCCGAACCGTGGAAACATCATATCATCCGACGGCAAGCTGATGGCAAGCAGTCTGCCGGAATACCGGATATACATGGACTTCAAGGCAGGAGGCATGGAAAAGGATACCATGCTGATGAACCACCTGACGGAAATCTGCAAGGGGCTGAACGAGCTCTTTCCCGACAGGAGCGTACAGGAATTCCGCAGACAGATCCTGAAAGGACGGAAAGCCAAAAGCCGCCACTTCCTGCTGTACCCGAGACGGATCTCATACATCGAATACAAGGAAGTACAGAAACTGCCGGTGTTTAACCTTGGCAAGAACAAGGGAGGTCTGCATGCCGAGACATACAACCAGCGGAAGAAACCGTTCGGCTCACTGGCCATGCGTACCCTCGGCGACATGTACCCCGACATGACACAGGGAGCCAAGAACGGACTGGAACTGACATACGACTCCGTTCTGCGCGGACAGGACGGTATCACACACCGCCAGAAAGTAAGGAACACCTACCTGAACATCATCGACAAACCTGCCGTAGACGGCTGTGACATCATCACGACCATCGATGTGGACATACAGGATATAGCCGAAAAGGCTCTGGTAGACCAGCTTGAAACCCTCAACGCCCTTTCGGGCGTGGCAATCGTCATGGACGTCAAGACGGGAGACGTGAAAGCCAACGTCAACATGACACGTGCCGGCGACGGGAAATACTACGAAATGAGGAACAATGCCGTAAGCAACCTGATGGAACCGGGATCCACATTCAAGACCGCCTCCATCATGGTGGCCATGGAAGACGGCTATATCACCCCCGATTATGTAGTCGACACGGGGAGCGGTGTGGTAGACATGTATGGCAGCAAGATGAGAGACTGGGGTTGGGCCACCCGAGGCGGATTCGGCAAAATAGACGTAACCCGCATCATGGAAGTGTCATCGAACATCGGTGTCTCCACTATCATCGACAAGTTCTACAAGAACAATCCGCAGAAGTTCGTCGACGGCCTGAAACGTATGAGTATCGACAAGCCCCTGCATCTGGGTTTCGTAGGTGAAGCCAGCCCCCGCATTCTGGGACCGAAAGAGCGGTATTTCGCCAAGACTACCCTGCCCTGGATGAGTATCGGTTATGAAACCATGATACCGCCTATCTACATACTGAACTTCTACAATGCCATCGCCAACGACGGAGTGATGATCAAGCCGAAGTTCGTGAAGGCCATCGCCAAGAACGGCGAGATACTGGAGGAATTCCCGACCGAAGTGGTCAACCCGAAAATCTGTTCGGACACGACTCTTACAATGATCAAGACCATCCTGCGTAAAGTAGTTTCGGAAGGATTGGCCAAACCGGCCGGCAGCAAGCAGTTCAACGTTTCGGGCAAGACCGGTACGGCACAGATCTCACAGGGAAAGGCGGGTTACAAAGCCAACGGAGTAAGCTACCAGGTAAGTTTCTGCGGTTACTATCCGTCGGAAAACCCGAAATACAGCTGCATCATCTCCATCCTGATTCCGCACGGACCGGCATCGGGTGGTTTGCAGGCCGGATCGGTTTTCAGCCGGATTGCAGAACGCATCTATGCCAAGTACCTGTACCGTGACCCGGCAACCATCAAGGATTCCACTTCCATCCTGATTCCGGACGTAAAGAACGGCGACATGATCGAAACGGCCTATGTACTGCGCAGCCTGGATATCCCCGGGAACAGCCGTACCGTGCCTTACACACATAATCCGTTATGGGGAAAAACCGAATGTACCCGTTCGGCTGCCGACCTGAAAAGAGTGACACAGAGCAAGAAACTGGTACCGAACGTACGCGGTATGGGAGCGAAAGATGCCGTCTACCTGCTCGAAAGCCACGGTCTCCGCGTACGGATTACCGGAATGGGAAAAGTGAGGGAACAGAGCATAGCTGCCGGTTCCACATTACATAGAGGACAAACTATCACATTGACACTAAAGAACTAAGAACTAAGAATTGACATGAAACTGGAAGAAATTATCAGATCCGTTACCGTCTGTGAAACGAAAGGCGCCACAGATATTGAAATTACAGGTATCCAGATGGACTCACGTCTGGTAGAAACAGGCCATCTGTTTGTTGCAGTAAAAGGTACACAGACCGACGGACACGCCTATATAGAGAAAGCCATTGAAAAAGGAGCTGCTGCAGTGGTATGCGAAACTTATCCGGAAACCCTGCATGAAAATGTAACCTATGTAAAGGTGGCCGACACGGAAGATGCGGTAGGCCGGCTGGCTACTACATTCTACGGCGATCCGACCTCCAAGCTCGACCTGGTAGGCGTTACAGGTACCAACGGGAAGACTACAATCGCCACCTTATTATATAAGATGTTCCGGAGCTTCGGCTACAAGGTAGGATTGCTGTCGACGGTGTGCAACTACATCGACGACGAAGCCATCCCGACCGACCATACTACCCCCGACCCTATCACCCTGAACCGCCTGCTGGGACGCATGGCCGACGAAGGGTGCAAGTATGCGTTCATGGAAGTCAGTTCACACTCCATCGCGCAGAAACGTATCGGGGGACTGAAGTTCGTAGGCGGTATCTTTACGAACATCACCCGTGACCACCTGGACTACCACAAGACTTTCGAAAACTACCTGAAAGCCAAGAAGGCCTTTTTCGACGGACTGCCCAAAAGTGCATTTGCACTGACCAACGCCGACGACAGAAACGGCATGGTAATGGTACAGAACACCAAGGCCAAGGTAGCCACCTACTCACTGCGCACGCTGGCCGATTTCAAGGGAAAGGTACTGGAAGACGGATTCGAAGGGATGCTTCTGGACATCAACAACCGTGAAGTGAACGTGCAGTTCATCGGACGTTTCAACGCATCAAACCTGCTGGCCGTATACGGAGCCTGCTGTCTGCTGGGCAAACAGCCTGAAGACGTACTGGTCAAATTGAGTACCATGCGCCCTGTAGCCGGACGTTTCGATGCACTCCGCTCGCCGAGAAACTATACAGCCATAGTCGACTATGCACATACCCCCGATGCCCTTGTAAACGTCCTGAACGCCATCCACGAAGTGCTCAGAGGAAACGGCCGTGTCATTACGGTAGTAGGTGCAGGAGGAAACCGCGATAAGGGCAAACGCCCGCTGATGGCACAGGAATCCGTAAAACAAAGCGACAAGGTAGTCATCACCTCCGACAACCCCCGCTTCGAGGAACCGCAGGACATCATCAACGACATGCTGGCCGGACTGACCAAGGAAGACATGAAAAAGGTCATTTCAATCGTTGACCGCAAGGAAGCCATCCGTACCGCCTGCATGCTGGCACAACCGGGCGACGTAATTCTGGTAGCCGGGAAAGGCCACGAGAACTATCAGGAAGTAAAAGGGGTGAAACATCATTTTGATGACAAGGAGATATTGAAAGAGATTTTTGACAACGAATAACCAGTAAGATGCTATATTATTTATTCAATTACCTGGAGCAGCTCGGATTTCCGGGAGCGCGCATGTTCGGCTACGTGTCTTTCCGGTCGCTGGTAGCCGTTATCCTGGCATTGCTGATTTCATCCATTTTCGGCGAGTACTTCATCAAACTGCTGAAACGCAAACAGATCACGGAAACGCAACGCGACGCTTCCATCGACCCGTTCAACGTGAAGAAAGTAGGAGTACCTACCATGGGAGGTATCATCATCATCGTAGCCATCCTGATTCCCTGCCTGCTGCTGGGCAAGCTGGGAAACGTCTACATGATCCTGATGCTGATCACTACCGTATGGCTGGGCACGCTGGGATTTCTGGACGACTATATCAAGGTGTTCCGCAAAGACAAGGAAGGCCTGCACGGGAAGTTCAAGATCATCGGCCAGGTAGGTCTGGGACTGATAGTGGGCCTGACCCTCTATATCAGTCCGAATGTAGTTATCCGGGAAAACGTGGAAATACAGCAGGACGGACATGTGGTCGATGTGGTCCACAAGTCGCAGGACCAGAAATCGACAAAGACCACCATCCCGTTCTTCAAGAACAACAACCTGGACTACGCCGATTTCGTTGGCTTCATGGGTGACCATGCACAGACCGCCGGATGGATCCTGTTCGTACTGGTAACCATCTTCGTAGTGACAGCCGTATCGAACGGAGCCAACCTGAACGACGGCATGGACGGTATGGCAGCCGGTAACTCGGCCATCATCGGTGCCACATTGGGTATACTGGCCTACGTATCGAGCCACATCGAGTATGCCAGCTACCTGAACATCATGTACATACCGGGAAGTGAAGAGCTTGTGATCTTCGTATGCGCCTTTATCGGTGCCATGATCGGTTTCCTCTGGTACAACGCCTTTCCGGCCCAGGTATTCATGGGTGATACAGGCAGTCTGACCATCGGTGGTATCATTGCGGTATTTGCCATCATCATCCACAAGGAGCTGCTGATCCCCATCCTCTGCGGAATCTTCCTGGTAGAGAACCTTTCGGTCATCCTGCAGGTAAAATACTACCAGTGGGGAAAGAAAAAAGGGATCAAACAGCGCGTGTTCAAGCGGGCGCCCATCCACGACCATTTCCGTACGACAATGGCACAGCTGGATCCGACCTGCAGATACCTGATCACCAAACCCGACAGCGTATTCCATGAATCAAAGATAACAGTCCGCTTCTGGATCATCACCATCCTGCTGGCTGCAATTACGATAATAACATTAAAGATAAGATAAGGTAAAGAGTTATGGCAAAGAGAATTGTCATTTTAGGAGCCGGAGAGAGCGGAGCGGGAGCTGCCGTTCTGGCACAGAAAAAAGGTTTTGACACCTTTGTTTCCGACATGTCTTCAATCAAGGACAAATACAAGAAAATGTTGGATGAACGGAATATCCGATGGGAAGAAGGCGGACACACGGAAGAACTCATCCTGAACGCAGACGAAGTGATCAAGAGTCCGGGTATCCCGAACGACGCCCCCATGATCCTGAAGCTGAAGGCACAGGGGACACCGGTCATTTCGGAAATAGAGTTTGCCGGACGCTACACCAATGCCAAGATGATCTGTATCACCGGAAGCAACGGAAAGACCACTACGACATCGCTGATTTATCATATATTCAAGAAGGCGGGCCTCAATGTCGGGCTGGCAGGCAACATCGGACAAAGCCTCGCCTACCAGGTAGCCGAATGTAACTACGACTATTACGTGATAGAGCTGAGCAGCTTCCAGCTTGACAACATGTACAAGTTCCACGCGAACATTGCCGTGCTGATGAATATCACCCCCGACCATCTGGACCGTTACGACTACAAGATGCAGAACTACGTGGACGCCAAATTCCGCATCATCCGGAACCAGACCGACAACGATGCGTTCATCTTCTGGAACGATGACCCGATTATCCGCCAGGAACTGCACAAGTACGGACTGCACGGGAAATATTATCCGTTTGCCGAGCACAAGGAAAACGGACTGGCAGCCTTTACCGAGGCAGACAAGGTATATTTTACCGAGCCGATAGCCTTCAACATGGAACAGGAAGAGCTGGCACTCACCGGTACCCACAACCTGTTCAATTCCATGGCGGCAGGTATTTCGGCCAACATTGCAGGCATCAAGAAAGAATGTATACGCGAGGCCTTGAGCGACTTCAAGGGAGTGGAACACCGCCTTGAAAAGGTAGCTACGGTACGTGGTGTGGAATACATCAACGACTCGAAAGCCACCAACGTAAATTCCTGCTGGTATGCCCTGAAGAGTATGAAGACCAAGACCATACTGATTCTGGGAGGCAAAGACAAAGGCAACGACTACAATGAAATAGCCGACCTTGTAAAGGAAAAATGTACAGGACTGATCTACCTGGGACTGCACAACGAAAAGCTGCACGGCTTCTTCGACAGTTTCGGACTGCCGACAGCCGATGTCCAGAGCATGAAAGACGCCGTAGACGCAGCCTACCGGATGGCCAAGAAAGGCGAAACCGTACTGCTGAGTCCCTGCTGCGCAAGCTTCGACCTCTTCAAGAGTTACGAAGACCGTGGCGACCAGTTTAAAGAATGTGTAAGAAACCTATAAAAAATATATCCGAAGATGGATTTGCTGAAAAATTTATTCAAAGGCGACAAGGTTATATGGATAATCTTCATGCTGCTCTGTCTCGTATCCATTATCGAGGTGTTCAGCGCCTCCAGTACACTGACCTACAAAAGCGGGGACTACTGGAAGCCGATTACCATGCACCTGATTCTGATGATGGTGGGACTTATCGTGGTGCTGATTGTCCATAACATCCCGTGCCGGTGGTTCAAGATGTTTATCCTGCTGCTTCCGCTCTCCTGGCTGCTGCTGATAGGAGTATTCGTCATGGGAGCGCTGACCAACGGGGCCAGACGGTGGATCGACCTTGGATTCTTCCAATTCCAGCCTTCGGAACTGGCCAAAATGGCAACCATCATCACGGTTGCCTTCATCCTTTCCAAGATGCAGGAGGAAGAAGGGGCCAACAGAAAAGCGTTCAAGTACATACTGTGGATAACAGGCATAACCTGTGCGCTGATCTTTACCGAAAACCTTTCGACCGCCCTGCTGCTCTGCATCAGCGTATTCCTGATGATGTTCGTGGGACGTATCCCGCTCAAGCAGATGGGAATGCTGGTAGGTGTGTGTATCGGAGTCATGATCATCGGACTGGCAACCGTCAAATATGTACCGGCGGAAGCCTGGGACAAGGTAGGGCTTCACCGTATGGTAACCTGGCAGAGCCGTCTGGAAAACCATTTCGACAAATCGGTCATTCCCCCCGAAAAATTCGACATCGACGGAGACGCACAGGTAGCCCATGCAAACATTGCCATAGCCACCAGTCACGTATTGGGCAAAGGACCGGGAAACAGCGTACAGCGCGATTTCCTGTCGCAAGCCTTTTCCGACTTCATCTATGCCATCATCATCGAAGAGCTGGGGCTGGTAGGAGGCGGAGTTGTGGCCTTCCTCTATATCTGGCTGCTGATGCGCATAGGGAAGATAGCCAGGAACTGCGACAAGTCGTATTATGCCTTTCTGGTCATGGGAATAGGTTTCCTGCTTGTCACCCAGGCCATGTTCAACATGCTGGTAGCCGTAGGAATCATGCCGGTTACCGGCCAGCCGCTGCCGCTTATCAGCAAAGGAGGAACCTCCACCCTGATAAACTGCGCCTACATCGGGATTATCCTGGGTATCAGCCGCCATGTGAACGAGCTGAAGAAACAGCGTGAAATGGAAGAGGCCGAACGGCAGAGACAGATTCAGGACGCAGCGGTAGTACTGCTGCAGAATGCAGCCGACCTGGCGACAAAGGGAAAGGATTCGACAGAAGATTTAAATAATAAGGAAAAGAACGACTTATAAAAAAATAAGAACTTTTTTTACAGGTTTTTCCTAACTTTGCGATAAATATAGAATGTCATGAAAGATAATTTGAGAATCATCATCAGCGGAGGCGGAACGGGAGGACATATCTTCCCGGCAGTATCCATCGCAAATGCCATCAAGGAACAGCATCCCGACGCGGAGATCCTGTTCGTCGGTGCCGAAGGGCGTATGGAAATGCAGCGCGTACCCGCTGCCGGATATAAAATCATCGGTCTGCCGGTTGCCGGCTTCGACCGCAAGCACCTGCTGAAAAACATCAGTGTCCTGATCAAACTGATGCGCAGCCAGATAAAGGCACGTCGGATCATCAAGGACTTCAAACCCTACGCAGCGGTAGGAGTAGGCGGATATGCCAGTGGTCCTACGCTGAAGATGGCAGGTATGATGGGTATCCCTACCCTCATCCAGGAACAGAATTCGTATGCCGGAGTGACCAACAAGCTGCTGGCCAAAAAGGCCTGCAAGATCTGTGTGGCCTACGAAGGCATGGAACGTTTCTTCGACAAGGAAAAGATCATCCTGACCGGGAACCCGGTCCGCCAGGGACTGTTGAACCACAACATCAGTCGTGAAGATGCGGTACGAAGCTTCGGACTCGACCCGGCGAAAAAGACAATTCTGATCATAGGCGGAAGCCTGGGAGCCCGCACCATAAACAACTGTGTGATGCAGGGACTCGACAAGATCAGGAACTCGGGCGTACAGTTTATCTGGCAGACCGGAAAAATCTATATCAAGGAAGCCAGAGCAGCCGTAGCCGCAGCCGGAGAACTTCCAATGCTGCATACCACCGACTTCATATCCGACATGGCGGCAGCTTACAGTGCAGCCGACCTGGTCATCAGCCGCGCCGGTGCCGGATCCATTTCCGAATTCTGCCTGTTGCAGAAACCGGTTATCCTGGTACCTTCGCCCAATGTAGCCGAAGACCACCAGACCAAAAACGCACTGGCGCTGGTCAACAAGGATGCAGCCCTTTACGTCAAGGACTCGGAAGCCGGAATGAAACTGCTCGACACAGCCATAGAGACTGTAGGACAGCCGGAAACGCTGAAAAAACTAAGTACCAACATCGCCAAGCTGGCATTCAAGGACTCGGCCAACGTAATTGCCGCCGAAGTCTGCAAACTGGCTGAAAATTATAAGAAAGAACATGAACGTTAATACTTTGAAAGCTGTATACTTTATCGGGGCGGGAGGCATAGGCATGAGCGCCCTGGTACGCTATTTCCTGTCAAAAGGGAAAAAGGTGGGCGGTTATGACCGTACCCCGAGCGAGCTTACCGAAAAGCTGGCAGAAGAAGGTGCAGCCATCCATTACGAAGAAAACGTATCACTTATACCCGACGATTTCAAGGATCCGGCTACCACGCTGGTGGTATACACGCCGGCCATTCCGAAAGAACATAAGGAATGGGCCTATTTCCGTGAACATGGCTTCGAGATCCAGAAACGCGCACAGGTGCTGGGTATGCTGACACGGACCGAAAAAGGACTCTGTGTAGCCGGTACCCATGGAAAAACCACTACTTCGACCATGGCAGCCCACCTGCTGCACAATTCTCATGTGGAATGTAACGCATTCCTGGGAGGTATTTCCAAAAACTACGGGACCAACCTGCTGCTTTCCGACAAAAGTGACCTGGTGGTAATCGAAGCCGACGAGTTCGACCGTTCTTTCCACTGGCTGACCCCCTATGCAACAGTGATTACGGCAACCGACGCCGACCACCTGGATATCTATGGAACCCACGAAGCTTATCTTGAAAGCTTCCGTAAATATACGTCGCTTATCCGTCCCGACGGATACCTCATCATCAAGAAAGGGCTGGAACTGAAACCCGACGTACAGCCCGGAGTAACCGTGTACACCTATTCGAAGGAAGAGGGTGATTTCCATGCGGAAAACATCCGCATCGGGAACGGAGAAATCCGGTTCGATTTCGTATCCCCGTTAGGCAACATCAAGGACATCCAGTTGGGAGTACCGGTACTGGTCAACATAGAAAACGGAATAGCCGCCATGGCACTGGCCCAGATAGGTGGAGCCGACGCCGAAGAGATCAAGGCAGCCATGCCCACCTTCAAAGGAGTGGAACGGCGCTTCGACTTCAAGCTGAAGAATGACCATATCGCTTTTCTGAGCGACTATGCCCATCATCCGGCCGAAATCCGGCAGAGCGTAACTTCAATCCGCGCCCTCTATCCGGACAAGAAGATCACAGCCATCTTCCAGCCACACCTGTACACCCGTACACGCGATTTCTATAAGGACTTTGCCGACAGCCTTTCACTGCTGGACGAAGTGATCCTGCTGGACATATATCCGGCACGTGAGAAACCGATAGAAGGTGTGACCAGCCGACTGATTTACGACAATCTCCGACCCGGCATCGAGAAATGCATGTGCCGGAAAGAGGAACTGCTGGACCTGCTGAAAGAAAAGCGCTTCGACGTACTCATCGTACTTGGGGCCGGTGATGTCGACAACTATGTTCCACAAATTTGTGAATTACTGAAAGACAGATGATAAAAAAGATTCTCATACTCTGCATACTGCTGCTTGTGGCCGCTTACCTGGCGGTAGCCGTCACAACATTCAACAACAAGCCCGACAAACAGGTCTGTAAGGGTATGGAACTGACCGTGAAAGACAGTGTGGACTACGGCTTCATCACTCAGAAGGAAATCAAGTCCATCCTGAAAAAGAACGGTATACTGCCGGATGGAAAGGAGCTGGGAAAAATCAACGTACGCCAGCTGGAAAGGATACTGATCCGCCATCCGTTCATCGACAACGCCGAATGTTATCTCACATCGGGCGGGAAAGTATCTGTCAACATTTATCAACGCATACCGGTGGTCCGTGTGATGAGCAGCAACGGTGAAGACTACTATGTAGACAACAAAGGGAAAATCATGGTATCGCCGGGCAAACCGGTCCACGTAGCGGTAGCCACCGGATATATCGACAGGAAATTCGCCCAAAACGAACTGTACGAACTGGGATTATACCTGCAAGGCAATGATTTCTGGAAATCACAGATAGAACAGATCAACGTCACACCCAACAAGGAACTTGAATTGATACCCCGGGTAGGCGATCATGTACTCTTTTTGGGAAAACCTGGTGATTATAAAGAAAAATTCACTAAATTGCAGACATTCTACAAAGAAGCGCTGAACCAAGTAGGATGGAACAAATACAAACGGATCAGCGTAGAGTTTAACAATCAGATTATTTGTACAAAAAAAGAGAAGTAATATATGGCAGTAACAGATTTTATAGTAGCAATTGAACTGGGATCAACCGAAATCACCGGTATCGCCGGCAAGAAAAATCCGGACGGAAGCATTCAGGTTCTCGCCTATGCCAGTGAACGTTCTTCCGACTGTATCAAGAAAGGGGTGATCTACAATCTGGACAAAACTACACAATGCCTGAGCTCGGTCATCGGACAACTGGAAGAAAAACTCCAGGCACAGATCAAAAAGGTATATGTAGGTATCGGCGGACAGTCGGTAAGAAGCATCCGCAACACCGAAACCAAGCAGATGAACGAAGAGACCAAAATCTCACAGGCCCTGATTGACGGCATGATGGAAAGCAACCTCCAGCTCTCACTGATAGACCAGGAAATTCTGGGAGTGGAACCGCAGGAATACAAACTGGGCAACAACCAGCTCACCACCGAACCTGTAGGCATCCCTGCCGAACGTATCGAAGGGCATTACCTGAACATTATTGCCCGCAATACACTGAAAAGCAATATCCGCCAGTGCTTCCGGCAGGCCGGATATGAAGTAGCCGATTACTTCCTCTCACCGCTGGTTACAGCCAATACACTGCTGACCGCCAGCGAAAAACGTTCCGGATGTGCTCTGATAGACTTCGGAGCCGACACTACAACTGTTTCTGTCTATAAAAACAATATACTGCGCCACCAGGCCGTTATCCCGTTGGGAAGCAACAACATTACCAAAGACATCTGCAGCCTGCAGATTGAAGAAGAAGACGCAGAGCAGCTGAAGCTGCGCTATGCAAGCGCCTATACCGAACCCGGTGAAGACGAAGAGGAACCGAACAAGGAATATACGATAGACGGCAAGTGCACCATCCGTGCGCGGAAGCTGGAAGACATCGTAGAGGCCCGCACAAAAGAAATTCTGGAGAATGTATGGAACCAGATAGTGTTGTCGGAATACGGTGACAAGCTGCTGGCCGGCATCATCATGACCGGAGGTGCTTCCAAGCTGCCGAATCTGGACAAGGCCTTTACCAACATCACAAAAATCGACAAGATCCGTATCGCCCAGGGAGGCAATGTCGACCTGCAGGGAAATACAGAAAAACTGCTGGACGGCACCCACTACACGCTGATAGGAATTCTGGCTACAGGTAAAGAGAACTGCTGCAAGATAGACCCGCGCAAGGGGCATCAGCTCGACTTCATCGACGACCTGCAGAAAAAAGAGGAAGAAGCCCGCAGAAAAGCCGAAGAAGAACGCAGGAAGGCAGAAGAGGAAAGGGCTAAAGCCGAAGAGGCCGCACGTCTGAAACAACTGGAGGAACAGAAAGCACAACAGGAGAAGGAACGTGCCGCCAAGCGTCTGAGAGACTGCGAAGCACTGGTAGAAGAGGCACAGCGCCTGCTGAAACGCAAGAAATACAATGACGCCCTGTCGAAAGTGGAACAGGCCGTCGCTATAAATATAGCCGAAAAGGAAGAAGAGCTGAAACAGCTCAAAGCTACCATCCTGAAAGAAAAGGATGAAAATAATCCGTTCAAGAAACTGTTCCGCAAACTGCAGAACGGAGCGGATGACCTGATGAATGATTAATAACTTTATTCACCGCATAAAGAAAGGAGTGAATTATGTCTGACGAATCAATAATGCCATTTGATTTCCAGAAAGGAACACCAAGCTATATCAAAGTGATCGGTGTAGGAGGTGGAGGCGGAAACGCTGTCAACCATATGTACAGAGAAGGAATCCACGACGTGACATTCGTGGTATGCAATACAGATAACCAGGCACTCGACGAATCACCGGTGCCCATCAAGCTTCAACTGGGCAAGGAAGGCCTTGGAGCCGGAAACCGGCCGGAGCGTGCCAGGGCAGCAGCCGAAGAAAGCCTGGAAGATGTGAAGGAAATGCTGAGCGACGGCTGCAAGATGGCCTTCATCACGGCCGGAATGGGTGGCGGAACCGGAACAGGTGCCGCTCCTATCATTGCCAAGACAGCCAAGGATATGGGTATCCTGACCGTAGGTATCGTTACCATCCCCTTCCTGTTTGAAGGCAACAAAAAGATTGACCAGGCACTGGACGGCGTGGAAGAGATGAGCAAACACGTGGATGCCCTGCTGGTAATCAACAACGAACGTCTGCGCGACGTGTATTCCGACATCAGCGTGCTGAACGCTTTCGGAAAAGCCGACGATACACTGTCGGTAGCAGCCAAAAGTATCGCTGAAATCATCACGATACGCGGTAAGATCAACCTCGACTTCAACGATGTGAAGACCGTATTGAAAGATGGCGGTGTAGCGATCATGAGTACCGGATACGGTGAAGGTGAAGGACGTGTAACCCAAGCCATCACCGATGCTCTCCACTCACCGCTTCTGAACAACAACGACATCTTCAACTCGAAAAAGATCCTGTTCAACATTTCATACAGCGGAAAAAGCGATCTGATGATGGAGGAAATGAATGAGGTACATGAGTTCATGAGCCGGTTCAGCAAAGATGTGGAAACCAAATGGGGACTCTACATCGACGACTCACTGGGTGAAAAAGTGAAATTCACCATCCTGGCAACCGGCTTCGGCATCCAGGACGTTCCGGGTATGGAAAGCGTACTGAACAAACATTCGGCCGAAGAACAGAAACGCCGTGAAGAAGAGGAAGAGAAGGAACAGCGTCTGGACGACCGTCGTTCCAAGTATTACGGAGAAGGTATCACCCGGGGCAACAACAGACGCCGCCGTGTAAACATCTATATCTTCACTCAGGAAGACCTCGACAACGATGACATCATCAGCATGGTGGATACTACTCCTACCTACCAGCGTAGCAAAGCGGTACTGGAAGCCATCCACTCACGGGCCATTGCCGAAGAGAAATCGGCACAGAAACCGGACATGAACGAATCGGGCTCAATGACCATCACGTTCTGATTCCGGAGAAATGAACAAGAACCAAAATTCTAAACAAAATAAATAAAGATATGGATTTATTTGATCAGATCAGCAATGACATCAAAGAGGCTATGAAAGCCAAAGACAAGGTAAGACTGGAAACCTTGCGCAACATAAAGAAGAATTTCCTTGAAGCAAAAACCGCTCCGGGAGCCAACGATACCCTGACCGACGACGCAGCATTGAAAATCATGCAGAAAATGGTAAAGCAGGGAAAAGATTCGGCCGCAGTATATGAAGGACAGGGACGCGCCGACCTGGCTGAAGAAGAAATGGCACAGGTACGTGTAATCGAAACCTATCTGCCCAAACAGCTCTCGGCCGAGGAACTGGAAGCCAAGCTGAAAGAAATCATCGGACGCGTAGGCGCTACAAGCGGTAAAGATATGGGTAAGGTTATGGGTGTAGCCACCAAGGAACTGGCCGGACTGGCCGAAGGCCGTGCCATATCGGCAAAAGTGAAGGAACTGCTGGGATAACAGCATTTTCATATCCGAAAGGAAGCCCTTGCCCGGGAAAACGGACAGGGGCTTCCTTCTTTTCTGCACATCCTATACAGATTCAGAACAGTTCCTGAAGCACCGGAAGGGATTTCAGTTCGGGGAAATCGGGCAGATGCAGCCGGTAATACTGGTTGATGATGTCAAGGCAGCGGTTGCGCTCCATCCGGTTCATGGAAAAAAGATGCATCGTATCATAATTCATACGGATCAGGTTACGGATAGCCGCCGCTTCCTGCGGACGGACAAACATACCATGATACGGCTGCGAGGGAACAAAACATGCGTTCAGCAAATCAAAGAAGGCTCCGTCGGTATATCCTTCCACATTGGGGAACAGCCCCAAAAAACGGGACAGACGCATCAGAAAAACCAGATGGAAATTGGCAAAACTGCCGTCACAGGCATCCAGCCATTGGATGGAATTGACCAGATACCCGAACAGAGCCCGGTTCTCGGACTCTTCCTTCAATGCCCTGTAAAGGAACTCGGCGATAAACAAAGCAATGGCCGACTTATACGGATCGTAAGGAAGAGACTGGAAAAGATACCACGCCTTGGCCTCCTTGATGGGGTGCAGACCCGACTTAGGCCGTACATCCGCCTCGAATTCAACAATAGACAAGGGCTGGAACAACACCAGGCGTACCGTAGATTTTCTGGAACGTTGCACCGGAACAAGAAAAGACATCCTCCCCTCCTGTTCGGTATAGATATGTACTATATTCTGTTTGTCGCTGTACTTCAAAGAATGAAGCACCACACCCGTATATTTCTGCAACATAACGGCCTCCAATCCATTAATTGATACAAAGATAACCCTTTTGAATGAAAATGGCGCATTTTGAAAAAAAACTGCCCGAATGTTTTGGTGGAATAAAAATTCTTCCTACCTTTGCATCCGCAAACGAGAGATATGCATCCTCGATTGCAAGTCAGGAGTTCTTCCTGAAATAAGGATGGCCCGTTCGTCTATCGGTTAGGACGCAAGATTTTCATTCTTGAAAGGGGGGTTCGATTCCCCCACGGGCTACATAATAAACAAGATCACGAACAATATTAAAGATTAGTCGAGATGGCAAATCACAAATCATCTATTAAAAGAATCAGACAAGAAGAAAAAAGAAGACTTCACAACAGATATTATGCAAAGACTATGCGTAACGCAGTGAAGAAACTTCGTGCAACTACTGAAAAAGCCGAAGCTGTAGCTTTATTCCCAAGTGTACAGAAATTGTTGGATAAACTGGCAAAACGTAACATTATCCACAAAAACAAAGCTGCCAACTTGAAGTCTAAATTGGCTGCTCACATCAGCAAATTGGCTTAAGTTACCGCTTAACTCAAAAGATATTAAGGCTGGATCATGATGATCCGGCCTTTTGTCGTTATACCCGCATGTCCCTATTTTGCCGGGGGAAAAGTCCCGTAGTCTATCTGTATTTTTTATCTTTTTTAGTCCTCTCTTTCCTAAGAATCTGATGAATTTTTAGTATCTTTGAACGTTTTAAAGTAAACTATAAATATTAGATTTTGGATAATGAGTGAAGAACTGACATCAAACAGCGGAAGCAGCTACTCGGCCAGTAGCATCCAGGTACTGGAAGGGCTGGAAGCAGTACGCAAGCGCCCGGCCATGTATATCGGTGACATCAGTGAAAAGGGTCTCCACCACCTGGTTTATGAGGTAGTGGACAACTCCATTGACGAGGCACTGGCGGGTTATTGTACACATATCGAAGTAACGATCAACGAAGATAATTCCATTACCGTACAGGACAACGGTCGTGGTATTCCGGTAGATTTCCATCAGAAAGAAAAGAAGTCGGCACTGGAAGTGGTCATGACTGTATTGCACGCCGGAGGTAAGTTCGACAAAGGTTCCTACAAAGTATCCGGAGGTCTGCACGGTGTCGGTGTATCGTGTGTGAACGCACTGTCTACCCATATGACGACCAACGTATTCCGTAACGGAAAGATCTATCAGCAGGAATATGCGTGCGGAAAACCTCTGTATCCGGTAAAGGAAGTCGGTACAACCAACCTTACAGGTACACGCCAGACATTCTGGCCCGACAGCAGCATCTTCACCGTAACCGAATACAAATACAGTATTCTTCAGGCACGTATGCGTGAACTGGCCTACCTGAACAAAGGCATCACCATTACATTGACCGACAAACGTGAGAAGGAAGAAGACGGCAGCTATAAACAGGAAATATTCCATTCGGAAGAAGGTGTAAAGGAATTCGTACGTTTCCTGAACTCCAACAATACCCCGTTGATTGACGATGTAATCTACCTGAATACCGAAAAGCAGGGAGTCCCCATTGAATGTGCTATCATGTACAACACCGGATTCCGCGAAAACCTCCATTCGTATGTAAACAACATCAATACCATTGAAGGAGGTACACACGAAACCGGTTTCCGTATGGCACTGACCCGTGTACTGAAAAAATATGCGGAAGACAGCAAGGCACTGGAAAAGGCCAAGGTGGAAATTTCGGGAGAAGACTTCCGTGAAGGACTGATTGCCGTAATTTCGGTCAAGGTAGCCGAGCCTCAGTTCGAAGGACAGACCAAGACCAAACTGGGGAACAATGAGGTAAGCGGTGCAGTGAACCAGGCTGTAGGTGAAGCTTTGACCAATTACCTGGAAGAACATCCGAAGGAAGCCAAAATGATTATCGACAAGGTTGTACTTGCCGCAACGGCACGTATCGCAGCCCGCAAGGCACGTGAATCCGTACAACGGAAAAGTCCGATGGGCGGCGGCGGACTGCCGGGCAAACTGGCCGACTGCTCCAGCCGTGTACCGGAAGAATGTGAACTGTTTCTGGTGGAGGGTGACTCGGCAGGAGGTTCTGCCAAGCAGGGACGAAGCCGCCAGTTCCAGGCAATACTTCCTCTGCGCGGTAAAATCCTGAATGTAGAAAAAGCCATGTGGCACAAAGCTTTTGAAAGCGATGAAGTGAACAACATCATCCAGGCATTGGGCGTACGTTTCGGTGTAGAAGGGGAAGATGACAGCAAGAAAGCCAATATTGACAAGCTCCGCTATCATAAGGTAATCATTATGACCGATGCCGATGTCGACGGTTCACACATCGACACCCTGATTATGACATTGTTCTACCGCTACATGCCGGAAGTAATCCAAGGAGGACACCTGTACATAGCCAACCCGCCATTATACAAATGCTCGAAAGGTAAGATAAGCGAATACTGCTATACCGATGAAGAACGCCAGGCATTCATGCAAAAGTACGGTGACGGAACAGAAAACGGCATACATACCCAACGCTACAAAGGTTTGGGAGAAATGAATCCGGAACAGCTGTGGGAAACGACCATGAATCCGGAAACCCGTATACTGAAACAAGTAAGCATTGAAAACGCGGCAGACGCCGACTACATCTTCTCCATGCTGATGGGTGACGATGTGGCTCCCCGCCGTGAATTCATCGAGAAACATGCCACTTATGCCAATATCGATGCATAAGCGGACATTTTATAAACATAATCATTAATTCAAATCCATCCTCACATCTTACAATGAGGGAAGCTCCGGGAGCCTGCAGGCATCCGGAGCTTTTTTATTTCCGCTTATTCTTTTTATATTCTTACAAACTCAAGAAGCCTCTACAACCCATTACAGAGCCGATTTCTAATTATTTCAATTTATATTTTCACTTCATAGGAAATAATATTCTATGTAAATTCACTATTTTTGGAAAAAACATAAACTAATACCTCGAGAAATATGAAACTGACATTCCGAATGCAGTACCGTACCGTATGGGGGGAAAACATACGTGTCATCATCAATGAAGATGAAGCCCATGCCATGGTCCTTTCTACACGTAACGGCATCGACTGGTCGGGTACCAGCGAATACACGCTACCCGAAGGCATGAAACAGATAACATACCGTTACGGTGTATTTCGCGGAGCCAACTGTATCCGCAAAGAACTGGGAGCTATCGCACATTCCTTTTATCCGGGAAACGCCCAACAGCAGCACTACATCATAGACGACTGCTGGCGTGACCTGCCTGCCGACTCATTCAAATACAGTTCGGCATTCAATGAACCGCATCCGTGTGCAGCCCCCGTGGCAATACACGATTATGTAGGAAGCTGCATCACTTTCCGCGCCCTCTGCCCAGGATTATACAACAAGCAACAGGAACTGGGCCTGATAGGCAGCTGTGATGTATTGGGCAACTGGGAATACTGTCGCCCGCTTCGTATGCAGGAAGTGCAACCTAACGTATGGCACCTTACCATTGACGCCTCATCGCTCCAATACCCGTTCGAATACAAATTCGTAGCTGTCGACTCCAAAACCGGATCTGTAACTGAATGGGAATGTGGCATGAACCGGACTTTCCACATCCAGCCGCTCATGCGCGGAGAAACCTACCTGCCCATGGAGACGGAGGTATTTTTCAACCTGCCGCCACAGAAGATTGCCGGTTCAGCTATCCCGGTATTCTCCCTCCGCTCGGAAGGAAGCTTCGGAGTAGGCGATTTCGGAGATCTGAAAACATTCATCGAATGGGCTGCAAAGACCCATCAGAAGGCTGTACAGATCCTCCCGATCAATGACACCTCCATGACAGGGACATGGACCGACTCTTATCCGTACTGCAGCATTTCAATCTATGCTTTCCACCCGATGTATACCGACCTCAGGCAGTTGCCGGCACTGAAAGACAAAGATCGGGCAGAAGTCTACGAAAAAGAGAGAATACGCCTGAACGCACTCTCACAGGTTGATTACGAAGCAGTAAACCATTACAAGCGGAATTACCTGAAGGATATATTCATGCAGGAAAAAGACCTGATTCTGAGTTCGGAAAACTTCCAGAAATTCTTTACAGAAAACAATGAATGGCTGCTCCCCTATGCAGCCTTCAGCTACCTGCGCGATATCTACGGTACACCCGATTTCAGCCAATGGCCGGAACACAGCACATACGATGCAGCAAGCATCAAGGAACTCTGTTCACCCGATAACGACTGCTATACAGAAATAGCTTTCTATTATTTCATACAATATGAACTCCATCTGCAGCTGCTGAAAGCCTGCGACTACGGGCGCAAGAACGGAGTGATCGTAAAAGGAGACATCCCTATCGGCATCAGCCGTACCAGTGTGGAAGCATGGATAGAGCCCTATTACTTCAACCTGAACGGACAGGCAGGGGCTCCGCCCGACCCATTCTCATCCAAAGGACAGAACTGGGGTTTGCCAACCTATAACTGGGATGTCATGGAAAAAGACAATTATCTATGGTGGCGCCGCCGATTCTCCAAGATGGCCGAATATTTCACGGCCTACCGCATCGACCACATACTCGGATTCTTCCGTATCTGGGAGATTCCTATCCATTCGGTACACGGACTGCTGGGGCAGTTCTCACCTGCCCTGCCGATGAGCGAAGAGGAAATCCGGAGTTTCGGACTCAACTTCAACAAAGAATTCATGACCCGGCCATTCATCAGTGAATATATACTCAACACCATGTTCGGTGACAAGGCAGAGATGGTAAAGGAAACCTTTGTGGAACTGCAACATGACGACATTTATGCCATGCGTCCGGAATTCGATACCCAGCGTAAGGTAGAAGCTTATTTTGCTGGAAAGACAGATAAGGAAAGCTGCGACCTGAAAGAAGGAATTTACGCCTTGATCAGTGACGTACTGTTTGTTCCCGACCGCAAGAATCCGGAAATGTACCATCCTCGTATCGCTGTACAGACCGACTACATATTCCAACAGCTCAACTGGCAGGAACAGGAAGCGTTCAACCGTCTGTATAACCACTATTTCTACCAGCGCCACAACGAATTCTGGTATACTGAAGCCATGAAAAAACTGCCTATTCTCACCCAATCAACCCCGATGCTGGTATGCGGAGAAGACCTGGGAATGGTTCCCGACTGTGTGCCATGGGTAATGGACCAGTTGCAGATCCTGTCACTGGAAATCCAGCGCATGCCGAAAGACCCGAAAAATGAATTCGGACATGTATATGCATATCCGTTCCGGTCTGTATGCACAATAGGCACCCACGACATGTCAACTTTACGGGGCTGGTGGGAAGAAGACAAGACCGTTACCGAACACTTCTATCACAATGAACTGGGTTATTGGGGCGATGTACCTCAAAAGGTACCGGGATGGCTCTGCCAGGACATCATCATACGCCATCTGCAATCTCCCTCCATGCTCTGTATCCTGACCTGGCAAGACTGGACTTCCATGAATGAAGCGATCCGGAACCCGAATGTGGAAAGTGAACGCATCAACATTCCTGCCAACCCACGCCACTACTGGCGCTGGCGGATGCATATCACCCTGGAGCAACTGATGAAGCTGGACGAATTCAACAACGAAATACGCCAGCTAATTGATGCAAACGGAAGATATTGAAAATTAATATTATAGTTTCTACTACCATAAAAAGATCAAGGCTGTACCCCAACAGGATACAGCCTTGATCTTTTTATATCAGCCCAGACAAATCAGGCTTCCTTATGTTCCCTGATGATACCCACGCAGCAGGCACCCACAATCAGAAGCACGCCGGCCAAAGCCAGCATATTAATTTCAGGAGGAACAGATCCCGGTACCGCAAAAGACTTTAGAATCCATCCGCCGGCAACAGCCGCTACAATCTGCGGAACACAGATCGTCCCGTTGAACAATCCCAGATAAGTACCCATATGACCTCCGGTCAAGGAATTGGTAAGGATAGTGAAAGGCAAGGCCAGCATTGCCGCCCATGCACAACCGATCAACAGGAAAGACACAAACAACAGATACTGGTTATGTATGAACAAGACGGAAATAAAGCCGATACCGCCCAGAACCAGACTCAATGAATAGGCAAACTTACGGTTCCGGATGGAAGGGATTACCGCTGCCCAAATGACAGAACCTACCGCCTGTACAGCAAACAGGATTCCCACCCAGTCGGCAGCTGTCTGATATTCCAAAGATTGCGTATCCAACACCCAATGGCTCACTCCGTCTGTCACCGACTCAACGGCAGGAGTACCGAACACATTGGCTGCAATGGAACCGTTTGTATACGTCCACATAAACATGAAGGCAGCCCAACAGAAGAATTGCACCAATCCTACAGTCCAGAACGCCTTCGGAGCCTTGACCAGCAGCTTGAACATATTGGTTTTCTCTTCCTTGTCTGTCTTGGTGATACCATGATATTCCGCATACTCGGCAGGAGGAATTTCCTTTACCTTGACCGTAGTATAGATGACACACAGAATCAGAATTGCGGCACCTACATAAAAAGAAAAGATCACAGAATCGGGTACAACACCTTTAGGTGCAATATTACTGATGCCGATAGCGGCAAAAATAAACGGAAACAGATATCCGACCAGACTACCGGCATTACACAAGAAACTCTGGATGGAATAGGCCAGCCCCTTCTGTTTTTCATTCACCATATCGCCCACCATCATCTTGAAAGGCTGCATGGCAATATTGATGGATGTATCCAGAAACATCAATGAAAACAACCCGAACACCATTGCCGCCGAAACTCCCATGCCGAAACTTCCGGCATTAGGCAACAGGCACATCACCAGTACGGCTATCAATGCTCCGACAAACAAATACGGAATGCGGCGTCCGAAACGGCACCAGGT
This sequence comes from Bacteroides ilei, assembly GCF_900128495.1. Lineage (GTDB taxonomy): Bacteria > Bacteroidota > Bacteroidia > Bacteroidales > Bacteroidaceae > Phocaeicola > Phocaeicola ilei. The sequence goes on along the minus strand of NZ_LT635801.1, from coordinate 293,571 downwards.
CCTGTCGCTTAAGGCACCGATAATAGGCTGGACTACGATGCCCGCCAAAGGTGGAAGAATCCAGAAATAACTTAGGTCGTGCGGATCGGCCCCCAACGTCGAAAAAATACGGCTTATATTAGCACTCTGTAAGGCATAGGCAATCTGCACACCAAAAAATCCGAAACTAATGTTCCATAGTTTCGAGAAGCTCAAATCAGGTAATTTTTTCATGGTATATAATAAATGTGTAAATGAGTCTTGCCCAACAGATAAAAGCCTACAGATTCATGACACGCTGTTCGAAACGGTCCTTATCACCTGCCGCCTTATTACGGATCTTACTGCGATAATTATAGACAGTAGCCAGTGAATAGCCTAAAAAATGTGCGATACGGTTGGCATCTGTAACCCCAAGCCGAATCAGTGCAAATATACGAAGTTCTGTATTTAAAAGCTCACCCTGTTTAGGATAAATTTTACCTTCATCTGTCAATAATTCGTTAAAATCATGGATAAAGTTCGGGAACAAATCCAGGAACGACTTGTCGAACTCATTGTAAAAGTTTTTTCGCTCGTCACGGATGAACTGTTCTGAACGGATGGTCTTGAAAAGCTCGTCAATCTTGGAAGCCATAGCCAGTTTCTCCAGCGAACGCCGATACTGCTCCAGTTTCTCCAGATACCCGACACAACGGTCGAGATAACGCGCGATATACACTTCCTTGATCTTCCCCGTCTGTTCCAGATTATGATTGGTGGTAACCAGCTGGCGGTTAGTGTTGTACAGATGCCGCCGCATGACCGACAACTTCTTCATCCAGTAATAGAGATAGAACGTGGCGGCGATAAGCAGAAAAGCCAGGACACTGACACTGATCAGCATATTTCTCGACAATCGCCTTTCATGTCTCTCCTTTTCTTTATTGGCCTTATCTATAATAGGATAAAATTCTGTCACTTCCATAAAACGCAGGCGAGCGTTACTGTCCACCGCATCTTCCATGGCACAGGCAAGATACCTATAAGCCCGCTCTACATCCCCATTCTCATAGACGAGCCTTGACAGCCTCTGCAACGCCGCATACTCCCGGACGGCACTCTGCAAATCGGCCATGGCTGTACGTGCCAGGTAATAGATCTGCTTGAGCGAGTCATGTCTGGCCTCATAAACCTCCGACATGGTATAATTCGCATAAGCCTGTTGCTGCAGTGTAATTTTCTGTGACAATGTCCGGTTCAAAAGCGAGACGGCTTCACCCGGCTTTCCTAAAAGCAGCTTTTTCTCGGCCAGCACAATATCCCTGTTGACTCCCGGTTCGGAAGTAGCCAAAATAGAATCACGATAATCATCAGTCTTTTCCAGATACTTCACCTTTTCCCTCCTGCCGGCTGTATAGTCGGCCAGCCAGCCATAACAGGCACGGCATGCCTTATAATAATAAGTAAGGGAATACCTGTCCTTCAGTTCTGCCGTATCTACAGCCTGCAAGGCAGTCAAAGCCTCATTATACATACCCATCACTCCCATTACCTCCGCACGGTTCACCAAGACCTCGTTCTTCAGATCGGGAGTCTGTAACATGCCTTGCAGATGCCATCTCCTCTTTACATAATTTAAAGCCGAATCTGCCTGATAATGAAGGTATTCATCGAACAACATACCACAGAGATCGTATTGTTTTTTCGTATCTGCCGTAACAGCCAACTGCTTTTTCAAGCCTTCAATCCTTTTTTCGCGCCCGGCATGACAGGCACTTTTCTGTACAATCAGCTCATCTAGAGCCGACAATATTTCCTGAACATCGGAAGCGTCCTGTGAACTGACAGAAACCGGGATAAGAATGAGAAGTGAATATATAAGGCAGACCCAACTTTTTTTCATATATCAAGGTTTAAGTTTAAACATTAATTACCGGACTAAACCGTCCATGTTTCACAAAACTAAACAATTCCACGAAACTGACAATAAATAATAAATATAAAATCGACCACAAAGCTTTTTTTCAAGACAAACAGATCATTTTTACCAATACTGTAATCAGGCAAATTGTCGATTTTCAAAAACAAAATAAGACGGCAAAAAACTTAGAATACATTTATATTTTCCCCACAAAGAGAGAATCACATATCGTTGATTTTCAGCATTATAATTAAAATTTATACTTATAAATTCATTCTACCACCTATATCCGCATCCAAAAGAAGCTAAATTTGTCATAAACCAAAATCCAATCATCATGAAACAAACACTCATCTTTATTATGGCTCTTTTTTCATTTTTAGGATGGAGCAACCACAGCAAAGCGATTGACATCCAACAAATAGCTCCTACTTACTGGTGGGCTGGAATGAAGAATCCTGAACTGCAGATCCTTCTGCACGGAACAGATGTAGCTTCCTGCAGTGTCAGCATTACAGGAGAAAACATATCCCTGAAAGAAACCGTCAGACAGGAAAACCCCAACTACCTGCTGCTCTACCTTGATTTATCTAAAGCAGCTCCACAGACCTTCCAGATTACACTGAAACAAGGAAAAAAATCGAAGATCATTCCTTATGAATTGAAGCAACGTACCCGCAAAGGATGCGAAATCCAGGGATTTACAGCCGGTGATGTATTATACCTGATTATGCCCGACCGCTTTGCCGACGGCAATCCCGACAATGATGTCATACCGGGAATGTTGGAAGACAAAGTAGACCGTAACGAACAATATGCCCGCCACGGAGGCGACCTGAAAGGTATCGCCGACCATCTGGACTATATCTCCGATCTGGGTGTAACCGCCATCTGGCTGAATCCTACCCAAGAAAACGACATGCCTAACAGTTCCTATCACGGCTATGCCATTACAGACTATTACCAGATTGACCGTCGGTTCGGCGGGAATGAAGAATTCAAGCAGCTGGTTGACCAGGCACACGCCAAAGGTCTGAAAGTAGTAATGGACATGATCTTCAACCATTGTGGAAGCGAAAATTATCTGTTCAAGGACAAACCGTCCAAAGACTGGTTCAACTTCAGATCGGAATATGTACAGACTTCATTCAAGACAGCCAGTGTAATGGATATCCACGCCAGTGATTACGAACGTAAGATTGCTACCGACGGCTGGTTTACCGAAGTCATGCCCGACCTGAACCAACGCAACCGCCATGTGGCACGCTACCTTATCCAGAGCAGTATCTGGTGGATTGAATATGCAGGTATCAACGGAATCCGACAGGATACACACCCGTATGCCGATTTTGACTTCATGAGTGAATGGTGCAAAGAAGTATTGGATGAATATCCACACTTCAACATCGTAGGCGAGACATGGCTGAACAGCAATGTCCTTGTTTCCTACTGGCAGAAAGACAGCAAACTGGCTGTTCCCAGGAATTCGAATCTGCCTACTGTCATGGACTTCCCTCTGACCGACCTGATGAACAAGGCATTCGATGAAGAAACGACCGATTGGGCCAACGGCCTGTACCGTCTGTACGACTACCAGACTCAGGATTTCGTATTTGCAGACCCGATGAACCTACTGATTTTCCTGGACAACCACGATACATCCCGGTTCTACCAGAAAGAAGAAGATACCCGGAACCTGACACGCTTCAAACAGGCAGTAACCTTCCTGCTGACTACCCGCGGTATCCCTCAGATCTATTACGGAACAGAAATCCTGATGGCTGCCGAAAAGAGCAACGGCGACGGAACCTTACGCCAGGACTTCCCCGGCGGATGGGCAGGCGACAAGACCAACTGCTTTACCGCAGAAGGCAGGACAGAACTGCAGAACGAAGCATTCAACTACATAAAGAAACTGCTGAACTGGAGAAAAGGAAATGACGTAATAAGCAAAGGCAGTCTGAAACATTTCTCTATCAGTAACGGAGTGTACGTGTATGAAAGAAAATACGGAGACAGATCGGCTGTAGTCATCATGAACGGTACCGGAAAGCCACAAACGTTAACGCTTGCCCCCTACAAGGAAGTATTGCCTCAGACAACCGCTACCGACTTTATCAGCGGAAAAACCGTCACCTTACAGGATAAGCTGGAACTGAAAGAACGCGAGACTTTGCTCCTCACCTTCTAACCGGTTTATATAATTGGAACCCATTAAATAGGGTAAGGAACTATAATACAACGTAATATATATTATAACCATTTATATTTTTATTCTAAAAGGTTTAATGTTCTGATACAAATATTAGATTTGTAATAAATGCTAGAAAGGACGTTAACCTTGGCAAACCTAATATCGTGAAAACTTATGAACCTTAAAAGACACATTCTGTTTGCTGCAGTTGCCTGTTCAGCCTTGTTCGCCGATGCACAGAAACTGACGTCTCCGGATGGAAATCTTGTCATGAACTTCAGTCTGAACCAGGCAGGTTCCCCCACTTACGAACTCTACTTCAAGGACAAGGCAGTTATCAAACCAAGTACACTCGGACTGGAACTCAAGAAAGAAGATGCCGACAAACAAGTGGATTTTGAAGCCACTCCAAGAACAGACATCGACCAGTTGGATGCAAAAACCAATCTGATGACCGGATTCACCGTACAGGATACCCAGACAAGTACCTTCGACGAGACATGGAAACCGGTATGGGGAGAGGAAAGCGAAATCCGGAACCATTACAACGAACTTGCAGTGACCCTGAACCAGGCAGAAAACGACCGCAGGATTGTTATCCGCTTCCGTCTGTTCAACGACGGTCTGGGATTCCGTTATGAATTTCCCCAGCAGCCTAACCTGAATTATTTTGTCATCAAGGAAGAACACTCCCAGTTTGCCATGGCCGGTGACCATACCGCCTACTGGATTCCGGGCGACTACGATACACAGGAATATGACTATACCATATCACGGCTGTCGGAAATCAGAGGACTGATGAAAGACGCAGTAACGCCGAATTCCTCCCAAACCGTATTCTCACCTACCGGTGTACAGACCGCACTGATGATGAAGACCGACGACGGCCTCTACATCAATCTGCATGAAGCGGCTCTGGTAGACTATTCATGCATGCACCTGAACCTGGACGACAAGAACCTGATATTCGAATCATGGCTGACACCGGATGCAAAAGGCGACAAGGGATATATGCAGACACCCTGCCATTCTCCCTGGCGTACCATCATAGTCAGCGATGACGCACGGAATATTCTGGCATCACGTATAACTCTCAACCTGAACGAGCCCTGCAAATATACAGACACTTCATGGATCAAGCCCGTCAAATATGTAGGTGTATGGTGGGACATGATTACCGGACGCGGAAGCTGGGCCTATACCGATGAACTGTCCAGTGTCAAATTGGGTGAAACCGACTACAGCAAGACCAAACCGAACGGAAAACACTCGGCCAATACAGCCAACGTGAAACGCTATATCGACTTCGCGGCCGAACACGGATTTGACGCCGTTCTGGTAGAAGGCTGGAACGAAGGCTGGGAAGACTGGTTCGGCCACAGCAAAGACTATGTCTTCGACTTTGTCACTCCTTATCCGGATTTCGATGTGCAGGAACTGCACCGATATGCGGCCAGCAAGGGTGTCAAGATGATGATGCACCATGAAACTTCATCGTCTGTCCGCAACTATGAACGCCATATGGACCAGGCATACAAATTCATGGCAGACAACGGATACAATTCGGTTAAAAGCGGATACGTGGGCGATATCATCCCACGCGGTGAACATCATTACGGACAATGGATGGTTAACCATTATCTGTACGCTGTAACCAAAGCCGCCGATTACAAGATTATGGTCAATGCCCATGAGGCAGTCCGCCCCACCGGCCTTTGCCGTACCTACCCGAATCTGATAGGCAACGAGTCGGCCAGAGGCACCGAATACGAATCTTTCGGAGGAAACAAAGTATACCACACTACCATACTTCCGTTTACACGCCTCATCGGTGGCCCGATGGATTATACTCCGGGACTTTTTGAAATGGACTGCAGCAAGATGAATCCTAGCAATACATCACACGCACGCACTACACTGGCCCGCCAGCTGGCACTCTATGTAACCATGTACAGCCCGCTACAGATGGCGGCCGACATTCCTGAAAACTACGAACGCTTCATGGATGCCTTCCAGTTCATCAAGGATGTGGCCATCGACTGGGACGAAAGCAAGTATCTGGAAGCCGAACCGGGTGAATACATCACCATAGCCCGCCGTGCCAAAGGAACCGGCGACTGGTATGTAGGATGTACAGCCGGCTATAACGGACACACTTCCAAACTGGCATTAGACTTCCTGACACCGGGAAAGAAATACGAGGCTACCATCTATGCCGACGCCAAGGATGCAAGCTGGGACAAGAACCCGCAGGCATATACCATCACCAAAAAGAAGGTTACCAGCAAAACCAGACTGAACCTGAAAGCAGCAGTGGGAGGAGGTTATGCCATCTCTATCAAAGAAATCAGATAAGTTTTCTAAACATACATGTAATTTGACGGTAAATCAGATTGTCTGTTTTCAATAGGTATTTCAAGAGAACACTAACTTCAAATTTAATAATATGAATACTAACAGTTTAATGAAAGGAACAAGCAAATTCCTACTACTATGGCTGGTAGGAATGCTGATCTCAGTCCAAGCCTTTGCGCAAGCCCTGACTGTAACGGGTAACGTAAAAGACAAGGCAGGAGAAGGTGTCATAGGCGCCAACATCATCGTGAAAGGGACCACCAACGGTACAATCACCGATTTTGACGGAAATTTCACATTGCAGGCCCAGAAAGGTGACATCATCGTAATCTCCTTTATCGGCTATAAGACACAGGAATTGACGGCAGCCCCTACACTGAATGTCATCCTGGAAGATGATTCGGAAGTTCTGGAAGATGTAGTGATCATCGGTTACGGTGTCGCTAAGAAAAATGACCTGACAGGATCTGTCACAGCGGTAAAGCCTGATGAAATGAACCGGGGACTGGTTACAAGTGCCCAAGACATGATGCAAGGTAAGATTGCCGGTGTAAACATACAGACCGCAGGTGGCCAACCGGGTGGCGGTGGAACAACCATCCGTATCCGTGGAGGTTCATCACTGAATGCCTCAAACGATCCGTTGATTGTCATCGACGGACTGGCAATGGACAGCTACGGACTGAACACGAATGACAACGCTAAGGTCAATCCTCTGTCTATGATCAACCCGAATGATATTGAAAGCTTCACTATCTTGAAAGACGCTTCTGCTACAGCCATCTATGGTTCACGTGCATCCAACGGTGTTATCCTCATTACTACCAAAAGCGGGAAAAAGGGGTCCAAGCCACGTGTTTCCTACAGCGGTAATGTATCTGTAAGCAAGGTAAAAAGTACCGTAGACGTATTGGACGGCCCCAGTTACATGCAATATATACAAAACATGTACGGCTATACAGATGAAGAATTCCTGAACAGCCCTGAATACGCATCGTTGGGATATACAGATGCCAACGGCAACCATGTATTCGCCAACACCGACTGGCAGGACCAGATCTACCGTACAGCGATAAGCACTGACCACAATATAACCATATCCGGAGGCTTAAAGAATATGCCGTACCGTGTATCATTCGGTTACACCAACCAGAACGGTATCTTGAAAGGATCCGACTATGAACGTTATACCGGAAGTATCAATCTTGCACCCTCTCTGCTGGATAACCACCTTAACATCAAGTTGAACGCAAAAGGAATGTATTCAAAGACCAATTATGCCGATGAAGGTGCGATCGGTGCAGCAGCTTCCATGGACCCGACCAAGCCTGTATACGACACCACCGATTTCGGAAAAAACTACGGCGGATACTGGCAATGGCCTTACGCTACCAACTATGACCCGCAATGGCAATATGGTGTCAACAACCTGGCTGTAGGAAACCCGGTTGCAATACTGAACCTGCACTCCAACAACGGAAAATCAAAAGTATTGATGGGAAACCTGGAACTCGACTACAAGATACACGGATTTGAAGACTTGCATCTGCACGTCAATGGAGGTATGAACATATCCAGCAGCGACAGAGACCAAAGCTATTCTCCTTATTTCTATAATACCGCCAACTACTACTACGGAAACTATGGATGGGATTCGAAAGATACATATAACCTGTCATTGAACGCATATGCACAGTATATGAAAGACTTTAATGAAGACCATCACTTCGATATCATGGCCGGTTATGAATGGCAGCATTTCCATATAGAAACCAACTATTTCTATTGCGGCTACTATCAGGATACTCACCTGGAACATCCGGGAGAACAATATAGTCCATCCGAAAATACATTGTACAAGTCAGAGAATTACCTGGTATCTTTCTTCGGACGTCTGAACTATTCATATAAAGACAGATACCTGTTGACCGCAACATTACGTGGCGACGGTTCATCCCGTTTCTCTCCAGGAAACCGCTGGGGTGTATTCCCGTCTGTAGCTTTTGCATGGCGTATGAAAGAAGAAGCATTCCTGAAAGATGTGGACGCTCTGTCTGATATGAAACTACGTTTGGGATATGGTATTACCGGTCAGCAGGAAGGTATCGGAGACTATACCTACTTTGCTTCCTATACTCCCAACTCACAAGGTGCATACTATCCGATAGTAGGCGATGGTACCACTTATCGTCCGGACGCCTACAACAAGAATCTGACATGGGAAAAGACAACGACCTATAATGCCGGTATCGACCTGGGATTCTGGAACAACCGGTTGACGGCAAACATCGACTATTATTACCGCAAGACAACGGATCTGATCAATACCGTATTCATTGCAGCCGGTTCAAACTTCTCCAACAAGCTGACGAGCAACATCGGTTCACTGCATAATCAAGGTGTTGAAACGGCTCTGACCTGGCGTCCTATCCAGATGAAGGACTGGAGCTGGGAACTGGGATATAACGTAACTTGGAACTCCAATGAAATCGATGAGCTGGTAGCCAGCCAGGGCGATGACTATGTAGTCCAATATGGTGGTACAGCCGTAGGTGCAGGTAGCTCGGACGGAATCAAAGGATGGGCAGTAGGCCAGCCTTCTACAGCCTTCTATACCTACCAGCAGGTATATGACGAAAACGGACAGCCTATCGAAGGGGAATTCGTAGACCGCGACGGCAACGGTGCGATCAACAGCGATGACCGCTATTTCTACAAAAAGGCAGACCCGGACGTATTGATGGGATTTACCTCCAAACTGATCTATAAGAATTGGGATTTCAGCTTCTCTCTGCGTGCAAGCTTGGGTAACTATAACTACAACGCCGTGGAATGTAGCAATTCTAACCTGTCACCATCCAGCATCTATTCCGGTTCTACATGGCACAATGTACTGGATATAGCAAGACCAAAGAACTGGCAACAGGTTTCATCTACCGATGCATTGTCCGACTATTTTATCCAGAATGCATCTTACCTGAAATGCGACAACATTACATTGGGATATTCTTTTGACAAGATAGGAAAACTGCCATTAGGAGGACGTATATACTTTACAGCCCAGAATGTATTTACAGTCACCAAATACAAAGGGTTAGACCCGGAAGTAAACGGTGGATATGACAGCAACATCTATCCACGTCCTTTCATGGGTATTTTGGGAGTTAATCTTAATTTCTAATATTTTAAACTTGTACAAATATGAAACTCAATAAAATAAAGACATTTATAACTGCGGCATCCCTGACACTCCTGCTGGGAACAACATCCTGTGTCGGCGATCTGGATGTAGAGCCCATCAACCCGCAGCAAACAATGGAAGCAAACAACGACGCGCTGTTCAATAAAGTATATGCCAGCTTTGCCCTGACCGGACAGACAGGTCCCGCCGGAAGCGGTGATGTGGCTGACATAGACGAAGGACAATCCGACTTCTACCGCATGTCATGGTACATGAACGAATTTACCACAGACGAAGCACATTGGGTATGGGCTACAGATGCCGGCGTACCCGACCTGCTCCACAACTCATGGGGTGCCAGCAACGTATTTTCAGTGGGACTCTACTACCGTCTTTACTTTACAATCACCTTGTGTAATTTCTATCTGGAGCAAGTGCCTGATGACGGGACGGCAGAAACCGCAATGCGGCGTGCCGAAGTACGTTTCATACGTGCCCTGCAGTATTACTATGTCATGGATGCATACGGCAACGCTCCTTTCATGACTACAGTAAGTTCTGACCTCGCCGAATATTACACACGCGACCGTTTCTTCACTTTCGTGGAATCTGAATTGAAAGACTGCGTAAACAGCATGGCTGAAGCAGGTCAGAACACATATGGCCGCGTCGACAAGGTGGCAGTATGGAACCTTCTGGCCCGTCTTTACCTGAACGCTGAAGTCTATACAGGTACAGCCCATTGGCAGGAAGCGATGGACTATGCCGAAATGGTTATCAATAACGGCTACTACCACCTCTGTACAAAAGGCGCTACGAATCCTGTAACCGGGGAAGTATATTCTGCATACCAGATGCTGTTCCTGGCCGACAACAATGAGACCGACGCACGCTATGAAATGATATTCCCTGTCATGTTCGACGGCCAGACAACGAAAAGTTATGGTGGCATGAACTTCCTTGTCTTAGGCTCGTACAGTTCGGATATGAGTGTCAATGTCCCTTCTGGTACAAACAACAGCTGGGGAAAATGTATCCGAATCCGCAAACAGCTGCTGGATAAATTCTATCCGACCACCGAAGCTCCTGCAGGCAACAATGTAGCTACAATGACTGCGGCAGCCAACGATGACCGTGCATTGTTCTACGGTGACGGTTTCAATGCTTCCATTGAAGATGAAAGCAGCCAGACCGACGGTTACGGGTGTGTAAAATTCCGTAATGTACGTTCCGACGGACAGTCCAACCCGGTAATCGACTATGTATATACCGACCTGGCTTTATTCCGTATGGCAGAAGCCTACCTGACCTATGCAGAAGCTTCTACCCGCCTGAACGGTCCAAATGCTGACGCATCCGGCATGATCAACGTGTTACGTAACCGTGCCAACGCCGCTACCCAGAACATCTATACGCTGGACAATATCCTGGACGAATGGTCCAGAGAGTTCTGGCTTGAAGGCCGCCGCCGTATGGATCTGATCCGTTTCGGACGTTTCGGAGGACAAGCTACCTATAAATGGGAATGGATGGGAGGTACCTATAACGGCGCTCAGTTTGGCAAGTATATGAATATTTTCGCCATTCCTGAAAACGATCTGACCAACAATGGCAATCTGACTCAGAACCCTGGTTATTAATTTTAACAAAACGATTGAAGTATGAAAAAACTGAATATATTGACCGGACTCTTTTTAGGAATTGGCTTGTGTCTGTTTTCTGCCTGCGAAGACGACAATGACTCCAATCCTATTGTACAGCAGCCGGAATCATTCGAACTGAACACGCCGGCATTGAGTGAAAACGTATACGACCTGGAAAAATCCTCGTCTATACAGCTTACCTATAAACAACCCGATTACGGCTATACTGCCGCCGTTACCTATTATGCACAGGTTTCCATGGATAATACCTGGGAAGAAGCTACGGAAGAGACCGAAGCTACCTATGTGGAACTGAACGGAAATTCAACCACTTGTGAATTCGAGGCAGACGCCTCACAGATAGACCGGGCGATTATGTCACTGGGAGGATACAATGAAGAAAATGTCCCGTCCGAACCGCTGACCATCTACATGCGTATGAGAGCGACACTGGGATCAGGATATGAATGTTACTCCAACGCCATTTCTCTGTCTGTATTCCCTTATTATATGCCTATCGTAGATGCAGAACCCGAAATATGGTATCTGGTCGGCGACTGTATCGGTGACGGAACATGGGGCAACACCAACACGGACAATATCGGAGTTTCATTGATTCCGATGTCAATTGTCGACGGTTATGAATACAATACCACCACAGGTCAAGGTGAAATCCAGTATACCGGCTACTTCCTGGCTGGAAAAGGATTCAAACTGATCAAGACTCCTGGCAGCTGGGATAACCAATGGGGTAACTCTTCGGCAGCCGGCATTGACAATCCGGTCAAGAATGACGGCGGTTCCTCTAACCTGCAGGTTCCAAGCAGCGGATATTATACCGTCAAACTGAATACGGAATCGGATGTACTTACCATTGAAGCCGCTGAAGCTCCGGATGTTTACCACATCATGATCCAAGGTGATTTCAACGGATGGACCGATGCGGCAATGACACCGGTAAATACCGTGGAAGGCATGAACAACCACATCTGGAAATACGAACTGGATGCCACATCAGGTGATACGACAGCCAAATTCAAGGTATCTCCGGGTGAAGCAGGAAGTGCCGACGGATGGGGTACCAACTGGGGTGGAACAGGTTTCCCGTACGGTATCGGATCCAATGGAGGAGCCAATATACCTGTTCCGGCCGGCCACTATACCATCCTCTTCAATGACATTGACGGATTCTACTACTTTTATACTTTAGAATAAAAAAGATTATAAAATAAAACATCTATGAAAAAGAAAGCATTATATATCTTGTTCCTTTCTGCCTTCGCCTTTACCGGATGTACGGAAGATTACACCGACTGGGCCGAACCACAAGGGTTCGAACAGGAAGAAGGCAGAAGTGTTTCAGTGACAGCCACAGCAGCCTCTCCTATAGACATGGCAACTGTCACTACCGATTCTCTTACGTTGTTTACTCCGTCTGTAACTATGGGAGAGACAGACGCTGTATCTTCTTACCAACTGTTGTTGGACGGAACCTACAATCTGCCTGTCAGCATCGAAGGAAAGGCCAACACGGCCGAACTGGTCAGCGCTGTCATCTCCCTATACGGACAGGCCCCTGTAGAACGGACAATTCCGAGTACCGTAAACGCATTCATCTCTACCGGCAGTTCTGTAATGAAGGCCAGCGCATCCATCGAACTGAAAGTGACTTTGGTTGTAGACTTCAGCGAATTCATCTATCTGCCGGGTAACCATCAGGGATGGAACACAGCCAACGCACCGGCATTACGTTCTCCGAACTTCGACGGAGTCTATACCGGATACAGCTACCTGGACGGCGACTTCAAATTCAACAAGAGCCGTGATTCAAGTTGGGCCGACGGTGAATATAACTTCAACGATTTCTCAACTTTCAGTTCCGAAATCATTCAGGGAGAAGGTACGAACTTCAACGTTGCCGCACCTGCATTCTACTACATTGTAGCTGATGTGGCTACCGGCGGACTGACCGTTACCGCCACTACATGGGGGCTGATAGGCGATGCCACTCCAGGCGGCTGGGATGCTGATACCCCAATGACCTACAATGCGGCAGATGCTACATGGACCGTACAGACCGAACTGGTTCCCGGTAAATTCAAGTTCCGCGCCAATGCTGACTGGGCCATCAATTTAGGCGGGGCAATTGACAACCTGACAGCCGACGGAGCCGATATAGCTGTAGAAGAAGCCGGTAATTATACCATTACGGTATACATGACCCGCAGTACATCCGACAATATCTATTGCACGATGACCAAGAATTAACCCGTAAATAATATTTTTAGAATCCAAGTCCGCCAGAAAACAGGATGGAAGATCCGATCTTCCGAAATATCTTTTTTCAGGTGGACTTGTTTTCTATCAGCCTTTTCTTTACCTATAAAAAACCTTCGGAACACAAAAATCTGATGACATGAAAAAATTTCTTATACTTTTCCTGTTGAGTCTCTCACTGTACGGACTGACATCATGCAGTGACGACAAGCCGGCATTTCCGGAACCTTCGCCCGGGACAGGAACCGAATCCCCGGATGCAGAATGGTCGGCAGTAGAAGCTGCACCCGACAGTTGGGACGGAACCCTACGTGCCGATATCAGTTACCAGCTGCTGGTCTATTCCTTTGCCGACAGCGACGGTGACAAATGGGGAGACCTCAAGGGAGTGACCTCCAAACTGGACTACCTCACGAATCTGGGAATATCAGCCATCTGGCTGTCGCCCATCCATCCGTCCATGTCGTATCACGGATATGACGTAACCGACTATACCGCCGTAAATTCCCGGCTGGGGAACATACAGGATTTCGACCAGCTGGTTACCGAAGCCCACAAACGAGGTATCAAAATCTATCTTGACTACGTGATGAACCATACCGGGATAGATCATCCCTGGTTCAAGGACGCAAGCTCATCTGCTACCAGCCCTTACCGCAGCTACTACATCTTTTCACAAGACCCGCAAGGTGACATAGCCGAAAAGAAAATTGACATGATTACCCAGGAAGGTTCAGCCGGATACAATGCGGGAGAATGGTTCAAGACCGGCAACGGTGAGGAAGTCAAGGGTATATACAAGTTTACACTCGACTGGAGCAATGCCTCTGCCCCTACCGTAACCGTCAGCAAAGGAGAAAAGACCAATCCCGACAATCCGGATACAACGACAAGCGGAGCCAGATACCTGTATTACGGCGACGGCATCTGCAAGAAATTCTATGATAAAGGAAACGGCATCTATGAACTAACCGTAGACTTTTCATCAAGCTGGGGATTTCTTATCCGTACCAACTCTACCACATGGGACAACGGAACCAAATACGGTGCCTCATCCGCTTCAGCCAGAATCGCGTTGGATACACCGTTCACACTGGACAACCAGACTGCTGCCGACATCGTATTCAACAGCATGGACCTATGGTATTTTCATTCACAGTTCGGGACCGACTGGTTTGCCGACCTGAACTACGGACCCGTAGCGACAGCATCCGAATCACCAGCCTATCAGGCCATATCACAGGCTGCCAAAGGATGGATTGACCACGGTATAGACGGACTGAGACTGGATGCAGTAAAACACATCTACCACAGTGCTACATCGGATGAAAACCCGCAGTTCCTGAAAATGTTCTATGACGACATGAACAGTTACTACCGGCAGAAAGGCAACCAAAAAAATTTCTATATGGTAGGTGAAGTCCTTTCGGAACACAACGAAGTAGCCCCTTATTATGCAGGACTCCCGGCTTTGTTCGATTTCTCTTACTGGTACCGGCTTGAATGGGCCATCAACAACGGTACAGGACGTTACTTTGCCAAAGACATCATGAGCTATCGGGATGAATACGCTGGCTACAGGAATGATTACATAGAGGCGACGAAACTGAGTAACCATGATGAGGACCGTACTGCATCCAAACTGGGACAGTCGGATGCCAAATGTAAGCTGGCTGCAGCTGTCCTGCTCACTTCGGCCGGAAGCCCTTACATCTATTACGGGGAAGAGCTTGGCATCTACGGTACCAAAAGTAACGGCGACGAATACGTAAGAAGTCCGATGCTCTGGGGTGACAATACCACTACATCGTATACCGACAAGACAGATGCTACCGTGGCATCGCGCATCAAAAGCGTGGCAGAACAGGAAAAAGACAACACTTCACTCCTGCACACGTACCAGACATTTACCCGACTACGGAACACATATCCTGCCCTGGCTACAGGAAACATGAGCAGACACCCCGTATATAACGACGGTAACGAAAAAGCCAACAGCATTGCCGCCTGGTATATGACCAGCGGAAGCCAGCAAATGCTGGTCATCCACAATTTCGGCAATATGGAAACAGATATTTCCCTGACCGACAAGGTGAAAAAAGCTGTAGCTGTACAAGGAAGTGTGAAGCAACAGTCGGACGGTGAAGCAACCAATTTGAAGTTAGGACAGTATTCATCCGTTGTTTTCCTGCTGAAAGACGACTAACCGTTCTTCACACTTTTACCCTATCACAAAGGATGCGCCGGGCAACAGAACCTGCGCATCCTTTTTTATTTGCAAAAATTAACAACCGGCCGATATAAAAAGAAAAGCATCTTACGTTTGAAAAAATAAAAGACATATGAAAAACAAGCGTAAGCAACCATTCCTTATCTTTATCTGGTGCACGATAGCCATCCTATCGGCCTGCGGCAGCTATCCTATCGAAGAAGAGACAGAAGAAGAAACATCCGCCCCTCCCCCATGCAACCTGTCACTCAATATAAAGAGCCGGGTATCCGATGAAATCCCTTATCCCATATCGGTTTATCTGTTCGATACAGACGGAAACCTTGTCACTCATCAGGAACTGACCGAGGCCGGAACCCTTTTCCAGCAGAATCTGAAAGCCGGAAATTATACACTGAGTGCCTTCACTGCCAGCGACAGAAAAGGCTATGTATTTCCCGACAATCCGGACAAGAACAGCCTCATCAGCATAACTGCTCCCTATTTTACAGAAAGCCCCATCATGTCTGGCAGCAGTTCCATCAAACTGGAAAAGAAGACCGAAGCCAGCATACTGTTGGAATACGCCATGTCGTCACTATACTTCAAATTCAGTGACATACCCCAGGAGACTACCCGGGTAGAAGTCACCGTTTCACCTGTAAGTTCCGGAATAGACCTGTTTACGACCTACAGCGGGCAACAGACCAGCACGACCATCCCCTGCGTGAAAAACAACGATATCTGGGAGGCCGGACCAGCCTATGTGTTTCCGGCAGCAGGTTCAAAAACGATTCTGAGCATCAGTATAGAGAATCCGGACGGGAACAAGACTTATGCCTATACCTATAACCGGCCCCTTGAACCGGCACAACCTTATCAATTCACCGGACAATACAATGACGAAGACGGAATTATCCTGACCGGACAATTCGAAGCGTCCGACTGGAAACCCACCATCGACATAGAATTCGGAATCGGAGGAAACACGTCTGATGATCCGGAAGACGGATCGGGAAACAATCAGGATACACCGGGAAGTGATACTTTCTACGTCAATGAACTGCCCGAAGCCGACAACATATGGGGATACTTTTATGTATGGAAGGTTGACACGGTTTCGGAGACCGAAATTATCGCTACCCTGATCAGTCCAGACCAATGGTTTCTGCTGGCTGGAAAGGCCTTACCTACCTTAGCGGATTACGCCCCCGATGGCATAACCGGCTGGAGAACTTTCACCAGCGAAGAAGCGAAAGAGTTCAAGAACAACTTTATCAATGATCTGGCAGAATTAAATGAGTTCCTTACCGACAATAATATGCTGCCATTCTATGCTTTTGGCGAAGAACGCTATTTATGTAACAACTGCCAGTCTACATTCGGCTTCCTCAGTGACCGGATCACCAAAGCCGGAGAAAAGACAAAATACTACCTGAGAGGAATCAAGACCGTCCGCATCAAGAAACACTGACCACCGTATCCGTACCCGTTGAAAGGACTTGCCATATTATAAAAAGATGCTGGAGTTTCCATCAAAACTCCAGCATCTTTGAATGAAGACTCCAGCATCTTCCAACAAAAACTTCAAGGAATATTCCGGCATATTTCAAGGTCTTTTTGAGGTATGCCGGAATTTATCCGTTCAGATATAATTTTGCCGCTTCAACTCTTCGGCTACCTCTTCCAGTTCTTTGTACCAGGCTTCACCGAACTTCCTTATCAGTGGTTCTTTCAAGAACTTATATACCGGAACATCCTCCTTCTTTCCGAGAAGCACAGCTGCTTTACATACATCCCAACGGTGGTAGTTCACAGCCTTATAGGGGCCGTAATCACCGACACGAATTGGGTACAAATGACAGGAAACCGGTTTATAGAAACCGCAACGGCCTTCACGGTAGGCCTTTTCAATGACACAATAGCAATAGCCTTTTTCATCGTAACACGTGAACACACAGTCTTTCCCGTTCACGATAGAAGTCACCAGGTCACCATCTTGATCGGTATATACCACCCCCTGGCTGTCGATCACGGCACGCGCTTCGGGTGAGAGATCATCCCAGATAACCGGAAGGACTTCTTCCAGCTTTTCCACTTCATCCAGCTCTACAGGAGCACCGGCATCGCCCTCAATGCAACATTCGCCCTTACAGGCATCCAGGTTACACAGGAATTTCTCACGGAACACATCCAGGCTTACTACTACATCATCAATCTGAACCATAATTCAATTCTTTGGATATTCGGCTGCAAAGGTAATAAAAAAAGCACAGACTCCATGCGGACAAACCTGCTGTCCTCATGCTGTCTGTGCTTCAATTCTATTTTCAAAAACCGGGTTAACCGGATATTATTTGATCAGATCCTTACCAGTCATTTCTGCCGGCTGAGGCATTCCCAAGATATGCAGGATAGAAGGAGCTACATCAGCCAATACACCGTTTTCAACCTTGGCTGCCTTGTTTTCGGTTACATAAACGAACGGAACCGGATTCAATGAGTGAGCGGTGTTAGGTGTACCGTCGGCATTCAAAGCATGGTCGGCATTACCATGATCGGCAATAATGATCACTTCATAACCATTAGCCTTGGCAGCTTCCACTGTATCTTTCACGCAATTGTCAATAGCCACTACGGCTTTCTCGATTGCTTCATAAATACCGGTATGTCCTACCATATCACCGTTAGCATAATTCACAACAATGAAATCGTATTTCTGAGTCTTGATGGCTTCTACCAGTTTGTCCTTTACTTCATAAGCACTCATTTCCGGTTTAAGGTCGTAAGTGGCAACCTTCGGAGACGGAACCAGGATACGGTCTTCGTTTTCGTACGGAGTTTCACGACCACCGTTGAAGAAGAATGTTACATGAGCATACTTTTCGGTTTCGGCAATGTGCAGCTGGGTCTTTCCATTGTTTGCCAGGTATTCACCCAATGTATTCTGTACGTTTTCCTTGTCGAACAGGATATGTACACCCTTGAACGATGCGTCGTACGGAGTCATACAGTAATACTGCAGTCCCGGAATGGTATGCATGCCTTCTTCCGGCATATCCTGCTGTGTCAAAACGATAGTCAGCTCTTTCGCACGGTCGTTACGGTAGTTGAAGAAGATCACCACATCACCTTCCTTGATTGTACCGTCGAAATTAGCGTTTACAATAGGTTTGATGAATTCATCGGTAACACCTTCGTCGTAAGACTCCTGCATAGCCTGAACCATATCAGTAGCCTTCTTTCCTATACCGCTTACCAACAGGTCATAAGCTTCCTTTATACGGTTCCAGCGTTTGTCACGGTCCATTGCATAGAAACGGCCGACGATAGAAGCGATCTTACCGGCCGACTTGGCACAATGTGCAGTCAGTTCCTCGATAAAACCTTTACCGCTCTTCGGGTCGGTATCACGGCCATCCATGAAGCAGTGGATAAATGTATTTTCCAGACCATATTCCTTTGCAATGTCACACAACTTGAACAGATGGTTCAAAGAAGAATGTACACCACCGTTTGAAGTCAATCCCATGAAATGGATACCTTTTCCATGTTCCTTTGCATAAGAGAAAGCGGAAACAATTTCCTTGTTCTGCATGATGCTGTTGTCGGCACAAGCACGGTTGATCTTTACCAGATCCTGATAAACGATACGTCCGGCACCGATATTCAGGTGACCCACTTCAGAGTTACCCATCTGACCGTCAGGCAGACCCACGTTTTCACCGCTGGCCTGCAGTTGTGAATGAGGATATTCAGCCAGCAGAGAATCCCAATACGGAGTCGGAGTGTTAAAGATCACATCATCTTTCTGATGGTCGCCACATCCCCAACCATCCAGAATCATTAAAAGAGCTTTCTTAGCCATAATAATTTATTTTGTTTAAAAGTTAATTCCAATCTATGTTTCAGGCATGCAAAATTACAAAATATCCCTTCACGACAGCTATCTTTTCACGATTTTTATAGCTACAGATTTATAATAAGTTAACCTATATCAATAACAAAAAGATTTTATGAAACAGGTTACCACCCAAAGGACAAAAGGAATTATCTTTGCAGCAGTTTAAATTAGGGAGAGAATGAAAAGAATATTAATCCGGCTGGCTGTCCTGCTGATTCTGCCGGTTCCTGTATCCGTGCATGCACAGGGACCCGACCGCCTGCCGCTTCCTTCGCTTTCGGAAGCTGAACGTTACGGTGACCTCGACAAACTGGGCAACCTTGAACTGAGCGACACCCTACTGAACTCACCGAATGTACTCAATTTCTGCGGACAGGCTGTGAATCTGGACCCTTCGCACCGGCAACGCAAACTGCAGCGCGAACTCATCAGCCTGAAGCCGATATCATCGGCCCTCATGCAACGTTCCGAATTTTTCTTTCCCATCATAGAGCCTATACTGGAAGAGCAGCATATCCCGGAAGACTTCAAATACCTCATGGTGATAGAAAGCGGCATGAACCCTTCCGCCCGTTCCTCGGCCGGAGCATTGGGACTGTGGCAGTTCATGCCCGGAACCGCCCGCGACTACGGACTGATTGTTTCACAGAAGCTGGATGAACGGCTGAATATCGAGAAATCGACTTATGCAGCCTGCCGTTACCTGAAAGCCGCCTACAGCAAATTCGGCGACTGGGTGGCCGTGGCACAGTCGTACAACATTGGACAGACACGCATCGGGAATGAACTGAAACGCCAGAAAGTGGACGAATCCATCGACCTGCAGCTTGTGGAAGAAACGAACCGGTATATCTACCGGATACTGGCAGCCAAAATCATCTTCACACACCCTAAAAACTTCGGTCTACGCCCTCCTATGCCCTATTACAAGAAAATACGCAGAAGATAATGAACAAAGATATTAACAGCCTGTTGATAACTATCGGAAGTTTTCAACAGGCTGTTACATTATAGAAGACACACATAATCCGGTTAAAAATCGAACGAAAGCTGTCCGTCGCCAAGCAGGTTATAGCTCATACGGTGATAAGGCGAAACCCCATATCGGGCAATTGCCTCCCGGTGTTTCCTGGTAGGATAACCTTTATTACTCTTCCAGTCGTATACCGGGTATTCCTCGGCCAGCCTGTTCATGTAATCATCACGATAGGTCTTTGCCAGAATGGAAGCCGCCGCAATGGAAAGGAACTTACCGTCGCCTTTTACAACCGTAGTATGCGGAATATCCGGATAAGGATTGAAACGGTTGCCGTCGATCAGCAGATGTTGCGGGCGGACAGACAACTGGTCAATGGCCCGATGCATGGCCAGGAACGAAGCGTTCAGAATATTGATCTTGTCAATCTCTTCGGGAGTGACCACACCCACAGCCCAGGCCAGGGCATCGCGTTCAATCACTTCACGCAACGCATAACGCTGACGTTCGGTCAATTTCTTGGAATCGTCCAGCTGCTCGTTCCTGTAATCATCCGGCAGAATTACCGCCGCCGCATAGACCGATCCGGCCAGGCAGCCGCGCCCCGCCTCATCGCATCCTGCTTCTATCACTCCTTTATGTAAACAAGGCAACAACATGTTATTCCTCCTATTCCATTTTCCGGGGTGCAAAGGTACACATTTCCTGGCAGGCCAAGGAAGGAAACAATATAAAGTTATCAGTAAGTTATCTACCGCAAATGTTTATAATGTATCTTTGCAGAGACAAAAATCCACCATACATTTTACAACAACAGAGACAGACATGTTTACAGTCATCGGAATCATGCTGGCAGGAATAGGAATCGGATTCCTGCTACGGAAACACCGGTTTTCCGGAATAAACCATATCATTACCATACTCATCTGGCTATTGCTGTTCCTGCTGGGAACCGAAGTAGGCAGCAACAGACGCATTGTAGAAGGCATTGCCAGCCTGGGAATAGAAGCTCTCCTTATCACACTGGCCTGTGTGGCAGGAAGCTGTATCTTCGCATGGGCACTATGGAAAATCCTACAAAAAGGAAAGGAGGGAAAAGCATGAAAGGCAGTCTGATCATTGTAGGGTTCTTCTGTATAGGAATCATTTCCGGATTCTTCCACTGGACTCCAGACATACTGCACGAAAGCAATATCAGCTTTTATGCCCTCTGTGCACTGATGTTCAGTGTAGGACTCAATATCGGCAATGACCCGCAAACATTGAAAACCTTCCGCTCGCTGAACCCGAGGCTGGCGTTTCTCCCCATCATGACCATCCTAGGAAGTTTTGCCGGTGCATTGGCGGTAAGTATGCTGCTTCCCTCACGTAGCATACCCGACTGTCTGGCCATCGGATCCGGATTCGGGTACTACTCCCTTTCCAGCATATTCATCACCGAATACCGGGGAGCCGAAATGGGCACCATCGCCCTGCTTTCCAATATCATGCGTGAAATCATCACGCTGCTCTTCTCCCCTCTGCTGGTCCGCTGGTTCGGAACACTGGCGCCTATTTCGGCAGGAGGAGCCACGACTGCCGATACTACCCTCCCCATCATTACACATACCATCGGGCAGCAATGGGCGGTAGTTTCTATCTTCCATGGGTTTCTGGTCGACTTCAGCGTACCGTTTCTGGTAACTTTCTTCTGTTCTCTCTGAAACCATTTCTCACACATCAAAAAGAATCCCCTTGCCGCATTGTGTCATACACTTGCAACAAGGGGATTCCCTCTATGATACTAAATTAAAGTTCTACCCGAACATCCGGCTCACCCGTTCTATACCCGCAACCAACGAATCGATTTCATCTTTGGTATTATACAGACCGAACGAAGCACGGACCGTACCTTCAATGCCCATCCGGTGCATCAAAGGCTCCGCACAATGATGACCGGTACGTACAGCTATCCCCAGACGGTCAAGCAAGGTTCCCATATCAAAATGATGGATATTTCCTACCAGGAATGAGATAACCCCACCCTTCTGTTCCGCCTCACCGAAAATACGCATCCCCGGGATTTCCTTCAGACGCTGCATGGCATAGACCGTAAGCTCATGCTCATAGGCCGCAATATTATCCATACCGATGGCCGATACATAATCCAGTGCTTTAGCCAGCGCCGTAGTTCCGATATAATCCGGAGTGCCTGCCTCAAACTTGAAAGGCAGCACATTGAAGGTAGTCTTCTCGAAACTCACATTCTGGATCATCTCACCGCCTCCCTGATAAGGAGGAAGCTTGTCGAGCCATACTTCCTTTCCATAAAGTACACCCACTCCAGTAGGACCGTACACCTTATGCCCGCTGAACACATAGAAATCGGCATCCAACTCCTGTACATCCACTTTCATGTGCGGAATACTCTGTGCACCGTCAATCAGAATCGGCACATTATGGGCATGAGCAATCTCTACCAGCTTCTTTACCGGATTAACCGTTCCCAACACATTCGATACATGTGCTACAGCCACAATACGGGTACGCGGTGAAAAAAGCTTTTCATACTCATCGATCAAAAGCTCTCCACGGTCGTTCATCGGAATAACCTTCAGAACAATCCCTTTACGGGCGGCCTGCAACTGCCAGGAAACAATATTGCTGTGATGCTCCATTACCGAAACAATCACCTCATCACCTTCCTTCATCTGGCTGTCGGCGAAAGTAGCCGCCACCAGATTGATACTTTCGGTAGTACCCCGTGTAAAGACGATTTCAGAAGTACTGCGTGCATTGATGAACTTACGCACCGTTTCACGTGAAGCCTCATGCAGGTTGGTTGCCTGTTGTGAAAGGAAATGTACCCCACGATGCACATTGGCATTCACCGAATAATACTCGTCGGTAATCGCCTCCACCACACAGCGCGGCTTCTGAGTTGTGGCACCGTTATCCAGATAGATCAACGGCTTGCCGTAAACCGTACGGGAAAGAATCGGGAAGTCTTCTCTGATTTTCTGTATATCGTACATATCATTGCATTTTTACTTACAGATAGCGCATCCCTGGCACTTGTTCAGCTCGCCACGGAAACGTTTTTCTACCAACAGATGCAGACGATCTTTCAACGCATCCATCCGGATATGGTCGATAACCTCATTCACAAACGCGAACATCAGCAGCAGGCGAGCCTCCTTCAAACTGATTCCACGCTGCTGCATATAAAACAAGGCATTTTCGTCCAACTGTCCCACCGTAGCTCCATGCGAACATTTTACATCGTCGGCATAGATTTCCAGTTGTGGCTGGGTATACATACGTGCCTCACGGGTAGCACAGATATTACGGTTTGTCTGCTGGGAATTGGTATGCTGGGCACCCTCACGAACCAGCACCTTACCGGCAAAAGCTCCTACAGCCCGATCTTCGAGCACGTATTTGAAAAGTTCGTTACTAGTACAGTCGGGTACCTTGTGATCAATAAACGTATTGTTGTCTACCTGCTCCTCTCTGTCGGCTATAGCCATACCGCACAAATTGATTTCAGCGCCGCGGCCGTTCAAAGTCACCTCAGTCGTATTACGGGTAGTCCCGTTATGCAAAGTCATACCGTTCAGCAGGACATTACTGTTGGCCTCCTGTCTGACATACAGATTATTGAAACGTACCGTACTGTTATGGGTTTCTTCCAGTTCGTAAAGGTCGAACACAGCGTTCTCACCCACAAACACTTCCACCACCTGGGTAGAAAGGAAATTCACGTTATCCATGGCATGGTCACAGACCAGCAGTTTGGCCTGTGCTCCGTCTTCAAGGACAATCACGATACGGCGGTTCACCATAAAATTAACATCGGCACGCAGAATGTTTACCAACTGGATAGGCTTTTCAACCACTACACCCTTCGGTACGAACATAAATACGCCATCCTGTGCAAACATGGTGTTGAAAGCCACCAAACCTTCCTTAGAAGTATCGGCCAGCTTCCCATAATATTTCTTCACCAGCTCTGGATACTGGCAGGCCACGTCCTTCAGGCTTCCGAAAATCACCCCTTCAGGCAGAGGCGCATTCGGCTGTTCCTTTGTATAGAAAGCATCGTTCACCACAAAGTAAAGCGATGTACTCAAATTCGGGATATCACATTTAAATACTTCATACGGATTGACCGGAATAGCCAGACGGTTAAGGTTCAACCCATAGTCGGGAGCAAAATATTTGCTCACATCGGTATACTTGTACTTTTCCTGCTTACGGGTCGGGAAGCCAAGCTGCTCAAAATGAGCGAACGCCTGAGCACGCGGAGCATTCAGCACATCCACGCTATGCTGGCAGATCGTCGCCTCATACTGCGAGAAAAGATCAATATATTGCTGTTCTGCTTTCATGCTCATTCTCCTAATTCTTTCTTAATCCAGTCGTAACCCTTCTCCTCCAATTCGAGTGCCAGTTCAGGTCCGGCAGTCTTTACAATGCGTCCTTTATACAATACATGTACCACATCCGGCTTGATGTAATCCAGCAGACGCTGGTAATGGGTAATGACGATACAGCTTGTTTCCGGAGTCTTCAGCTTGTTCACCCCTTCCGCAACAATACGGAGGGCATCAATATCCAGACCGGAATCCGTTTCATCCAGAATGCTCAGCTTAGGCTCGAGCATAGCCATCTGGAAAATCTCATTTCTTTTCTTTTCACCACCCGAAAAACCTTCATTCACCGAACGGTTGGCCAACTTGCTGTCCAGTTCCACGATTTCACGCTTCTGGCGCATCAGTTTCAGGAATTCACTGGCCGTCAAAGCCGGCAGGCCCTTGTACTTGCGCTGTTCGTTTACAGCCGCACGCATAAAATTTACCATACTTACACCCGGAATCTCTACCGGATACTGGAACGAAAGGAACAGTCCTTCATGGCTACGGTCTTCCGGACTCATTGCCAACAGATCTTTTCCGTCGAATGTTACAGACCCCTTAGTCACTTCATACGCCGGATGTCCTACCAGCACATTGCTCAATGTACTCTTACCGGAACCGTTAGGTCCCATGATGGCATGTACCTCACCCGACTTAACAGTCAGGTTAATTCCTTTCAATATCTCTTTGCCATTAATGGTGGCATGCAAATCTTTAATTTCTAACATACAAATCGTTGTAACAAGTTTTTCACTAAAATTATCCTACGCTACCTTCAAGAGACACCGACAGCAGTTTCTGCGCTTCTACGGCAAACTCCATCGGCAGTTTGTTCAACACTTCTTTCGCATAACCGTTCACAATCAGTCCTACGGCATCCTCTGTAGAGATACCGCGTTGGTTGCAGTAGAAAATCTGGTCTTCAGATATCTTGGAAGTGGTAGCCTCATGTTCCACCACTGCAGTTTCGTTATGGATATCCATATACGGGAACGTATGCGCACCGCACTGGCTTCCCAAAAGCAATGAATCACACTGGCTGTAATTGCGGGCGTTCTCAGCCTTTTCGGCCACACGTACCAGTCCCCGGTAAGAATTCTGGCTTTTGCCGGCACTGATACCCTTACTTACAATGGTAGAACGGGTATTCTTCCCCAGATGAATCATCTTGGTTCCGGTATCGGCCTGCTGGTAATTGTTCGTCACAGCAACCGAATAGAATTCGGCCGTCGAATTGTCGCCCGACAGGATACAGCTCGGATATTTCCATGTAATGGCAGAACCTGTTTCTACCTGGGTCCACGACAACTTGCTGTCAACTCCCTTGCAATTGCCGCGCTTGGTCACGAAATTGTAGACACCGCCCTTGCCTTCCGCATCTCCCGGATACCAGTTCTGTACAGTTGAGTATTTCACCTCGGCACGGTCCAGTACCACGATTTCCACAATTGCGGCATGCAACTGGTTTTCATCACGCATCGGGGCGGTACATCCTTCCAGATAAGAAACGTAACTGTCGTCATCGGCAATGATGAGGGTACGCTCAAACTGTCCGGTATTGGCCGCATTGATACGGAAATAAGTGGACAGCTCCATAGGGCAACGCACTCCTTTCGGAATATAGACAAACGAACCGTCGCTGAATACAGCCGAATTAAGCGCCGCAAAGAAATTGTCGCGATAACCCACAACCGATCCCAGGTATTTCTTCACCAGATCGGGATGTTCCCGGACAGCTTCGCTGATGGAACAGAAAATAATACCTTTTTCCATCAGGGTTTCTTTAAAGGTTGTCTTTACGGAAACAGAGTCCATTACCGCATCGACTGCCATGCCACTCAACGCCATCTGTTCCTCCAAAGGAATCCCCAGCTTGTTGAATGTCTTCAACAGTTCAGGATCCACTTCTTCCATACTTTTCGGTCCTTCCTTCTTTCTGGTAGGATCGGCATAGTAAGAGATAGCCTGATAATCAATCTCCGGAATATTCAGATGAGCCCAGGTAGGCATCTCCATTGTCAACCAATAGCGGTATGCCTTCAGTCGGAACTCAAGCAACCATTCCGGTTCCCCTTTCTTGGCAGATATCAACCGCACTACATCTTCATTCAGTCCCTTTTCAATGATATCTGTATGAACATCGGTCGTGAAGCCATATTTGTACTTCTCCGTCGTCAGTTCCTTCACATATTTGTTGGGTTCTAGTTGCATATCAAATTGTTGTTTGAATTGTCAGAATTTATATTATCAAAGATCATAACCGGATTCGTCCGGATCTGTATTTTCAATAAGTTCTTTGGCCACAGCCTTGAACGCAGGATAGAACACGTCGGAAAACCTTTCCATCGGATAATATAACACCGAATCCTGCTTGGTTGTTTTTTCGATTAACGAATCTTTCACATCAATGAACTCTATCAGGTGGATAGCGATACAAACCATCAATCCATACCGGATCAGTCCGACGCCCGATCCCAGCCAACGGTTCAAAAAGCTCAGATGCACGGCCGAGGCCACTTTCGTCAGAATGGAAGCCGCCACAGACAGACCGACAGGCACAACCACACCGATCAGGATAAATGCCAGAATCTGTCCGAACGTCACCGACATACCTGCCTCGGCAGCCAGCTTTTCTCCTACTACACCGAACAGAGCCCTTGCCACCAGCAGACCGGCAATCAGTCCCACCATGGAAACGACCTGCCTGATGAATCCCTTCATAAAGCCAACGATTGCCCCGACAGCCAGTACTATTACAATTACAAGATCAATGGTAGTCATCGTTTTTCGTTTTGATGCAATAGACGCAGACCACACAGACCACACAAAATTACCGACCAACCAGCAATCAGTGAGATAAGCGTAACCTGCGTCTATCCCTTATGTATTCAAGCTTTCCCTGTCAGATTACAGAGTCTGCTTCACTTCAACTTCTTCGTATGTTTCAATAACGTCACCTACCTTGATGTCATTACAGTTCGTCAGACTGATACCACATTCAAAGTTGGTTCCTACTTCCTTCACATCATCCTTGAAACGTTTCAAGGCATTGATGTTACCGGTAAATACCACAATACCGTCACGGATAAGACGTGCCTTGTCGGAACGTTTGACCTTACCGGCCTTAACCATAGCTCCGGCAACCATACCCACCTTGCTGATGTTGAACACTTCACGCACTTCGAGGGTAGCGGTAACCTGTTCCTTCACAGTCGGAGCCAACATTCCTTCCATTGCAGCCTTGACTTCCTCAATGGCATCGTAAATAATAGAATACTTACGTATATCCACACCTTCCTGTTCGGCCAACTTAGCGGCACTGTTGGAAGGACGTACCTGGAAACCTACAATAATCGCATGGGAAGCGGCGGCCAGAGATACATCCGATTCCGAAATCTGACCAACTCCCTTATGGATTACATTTACTTGGATCTGTTCGGTAGACAGCTTGATCAATGAATCGCTCAAAGCCTCGACAGAACCGTCCACATCACCCTTGACGATTACATTCAGCTCATGGAAATCACCCAAAGCCAGACGACGGCCCACTTCATCCAGTGTAAGCATCTTCTGCGTACGCAAGCCCTGCTCACGCTGCAACTGTTCACGCTTGTTGGCTATTTCACGGGCCTCCTGCTCGGTTTCAAATACATGGAACGTATCACCGGCAGCCGGAGCACCATTCAGTCCCAGAATCAATACCGGTTCGGACGGACCGGCTTCCTTCATCCGTTGGTTACGTTCATTGAACATGGCCTTCACCTTACCGAAGTAAGTACCGGCCAATACGATATCACCTACATGTAAAGTACCGTTAGAAACCAGTACTGTAGCTACATATCCACGTCCCTTATCAAGAGAAGACTCGATGATAGAACCTGTAGCCTTACGGTTCGGATTGGCTTTCAGATCCAACATTTCGGCTTCCAGCAATACCTTTTCAAGCAATTCCTTTACACCGGTACCTTTCTTTGCCGAAATATCCTGAGACTGGTACTTTCCTCCCCATTCCTCAACAAGGAAATTCATGGCAGCCAGCTCTTCCTTGATTCTGTCAGGGTTGGCGTTCGGTTTATCCACCTTATTGATGGCAAACACGATAGGTACATTTGCCGCCATCGCATGGTTGATGGCCTCTTTAGTCTGAGGCATCACATTATCATCGGCAGCTACAATCACAATAACCACATCGGTCACTTTCGCACCACGGGCACGCATGGCGGTAAACGCCTCATGACCCGGAGTATCGAGGAACGTGATATGACGTCCGTCTTCCAACGTCACATTATACGCACCGATATGCTGGGTAATTCCACCTGCTTCACCGGCAATCACGTTCGCTTTACGTATATAGTCAAGCAACGAAGTCTTACCATGGTCTACATGCCCCATCACAGTAACAATCGGAGCACGAGGCTGGAGATCCTCCTCCGCATCTTCCTCCTCAACAACTGCCTGAGCGACTTCCGCACTTACATATTCTGTCTTGAATCCGAATTCCTCGGCTACCAGATTAATGGTCTCAGCATCCAGACGCTGATTGATGGAAACCATGATACCCACACTCATACATGTAGAGATAACCTGAGTTACAGGCACATCCATCATATTAGCCAATTCGTTTGCAGTAACGAATTCCGTAAGTTTCAATACCTTGCTTTCTTCCTGTTCCAGCTCTTCCTGTTCCAACTGACGATTCTGGATGTTCTCACGTTTTTCCTTACGGTACTTGGCAGCCTTATTCTTTCCCTTATTCGTCAGACGGGCTAAAGTTTCCTTTACCTGCTTTGCCACATCCTCATCGCTCACTTCCTGTTTAGGAACGGGTTTCTTGAAGCGGTCCTTATTATGCTTTCCTCCTCCCTGGATATTCTGGCCAGAATTGACGTTACCGCCCTTATTTGACTTTTCATTACGAACCGGCATATTGCTGGCTGCACTGATATCAACACGTTCCTTGTTGATGCGGTTACGTTTTTTCTTGTTATTGCCATTATCATCTTTCGAAGATTTTTCCACTCTTTCATCAGTCTTCCTGATTTCCTTAATAATTGCGTCCTTCATCTGCTTCCGCTGTTCTTGACGCAACTTATCCTTTTCTTCCCGTTCCTTACGCTTTTCTTCCTTCGACTTTTTCTTCGGACGGGTAGACTGGTTCAATGCCGCCAAGTCAATCTGACCTACTACATTGATCTTTGACTTGAACTCAGTCGGACGAATCTTAAATATTCCGTCATCCGTACCTTCCTGAGCACTCTGTGCTTCCGGTGTTTCCTTTTCTTTTTCCATCACCACTGGTTTCAAATCTTCAGCCTTCTGTTCCGGCTGTTCCTTCTCTTCATTAATATTCACTTGAGGTTGCGGTTGTACCGTTTTTCCTTCCACCTCCACAGCCGTTACCTTTTCAGGAGCCGGAGCTACAGATACAGGTGTCACCTGAGCAGCAGTTTCTTCCACATCCTTCTTCTCTTCCTTAACAGGCTCCACCACTACCGGTTTTGCCTTTTTCCTATTTAAACTGTCCAAATCAATCTTGCCTACCGGCTTGAATTTCGGACGAGCATCATCCGGTACTACCGTTTCTATTACTTCAGACTTGGAATTTTCTTTCTGAAGATCATCTATAGAAACAGAAGCCTTGTTTCTGTCTTTATTCTGTCGTTCCTGGAAAATCTTCTCAGACTCTATCTTCAAATCCTTATCCTTGCTGAACTCTTTCACAAGTGCAGCATATTGTTCATCCGTAATTTTAGTATTCGGGTTCGCCTCAATGGTATATCCTTTTTTCTGCAAAAAGTCAACCACGGTAGAAATCCCTACATTCAAATCTCTTGTTACTTTGTTCAGTCTTATCGTCATAAATTCCTTTAAGTTTTTTAATAGAGTTCAAGAAAAGATTACCAATCACTAATATTAAAATCAAAGATTAAAACATCACCTGTTTTAATCTTTGACCGCCTATTCTGGTTTATTCCTCAAACTCAGCCTTCAAAATTCTCAACACATCATCAACAGTGTTCTCTTCCAGATCGGCCTTCTCAATCAACATCTCACGAGGTGCGTTCAGAACGCCCTTCGCAGTATCGATACCGATACCCTTGATGGCATTGATAACCCACTCGTCAATCTCATCCTTGAATTCATCCAAGTAGATATCCTCATCCATTGATGACTCATCCAGTTCGCGGTATACATCAATGGTATATTCGGTCAGCATACTGGCCAGTTTGATATTCATACCTCCCTTACCGATAGCCAGAGAAACCTCTTCCGGCTTCAGATAAACTTCGGCCTTCTTTTCATCTTCATGCATTACGATTGAAGAGACCTTGGCAGGGCTCAATGCACGCTGAATGAACAGTTGGATATTTGAAGTATAGTTAATAACATCAATGTTTTCATTACGCAATTCACGTACTATGCCATGGATACGTGCACCCTTCACTCCTACACATGCACCTACCGGATCAATACGGTCATCGTATGATTCTACAGCAATCTTGGCGCGTTCACCCGGGATTCTGGCTATTTTCTTGATTGTAATCAAACCGTCATTGATTTCCGGCACCTCCTGTTCGAACAGGCGCTGCAGGAATACAGGTGAAGTACGGCTCAAAATAATCTTCGGGTTGTTATTCTTATTGTCGACACGTGCCACTACCGCACGTACCGTTTCACCTTTCCGATAGAAATCACTCGGAATCTGCTCTGTCTTCGGAAGCAGCAGTTCATTGCCCTCGTCATCCAGCAGAAGTATTTCCTTTTTCCATATCTGATATACCTCGGCAGCCACTACCGTACCCACCTTGTCGATATATTTGTTATACAGACTGTCCTTTTCAAGTTCCAGAATCTTGGAAGCCAATGTCTGGCGGAGATTCAGGATAGCCCGGCGGCCGAACTTCTCGAAAATCACTTCATCCGTCACTTCTTCGCCTACCTCATAAGAAGCATCGATCTTACGTGCTTCTGTCAGCGAGATCTGCATATTCGGATTGGTCAGTTCATCATCTGCCACTACCGTCCGGTTACGCCAGATTTCAAAATCACCCTTGTCCGGATTTACAATAACATCATAATTTTCGTCTGTACCGAACATCTTTGCAATCACACTACGGAAAGATTCTTCCAGTACACTGACCATAGTAGTGCGATCAATATTCTTCAAGTCCTTAAATTCCGAGAACGTGTCAACCAGGCTGACAGTTGCTTCTTTTTTCGCCATAATTATCTAAAGCTTATTAAATATTTGGTGTATTTTATTTCGTCATACGTAAAGGTCACATTTTGTTCCACCAGTTTAGGACGTTTAGCCCCTTCCGGCTTGATCTTGACTTCAACGGTAACCGTAAAGTTCTCGTCATTGACATCGGCCAGCACCCCGGTCCATTTCTTTCCGTTGTTATCGAGTACTTCTACGTCTTTACCTAAATGAATCATATACTGCTTGAGTACCTTGAAAGGCTGCCCGATGCCGGCCGATCCGACTTCAAGTTCATAATCTTCCTCTTCACGGTTCAATTTAGATTCTATATACCGGCTCAGTTCTACACAATCATCAATCCATACTCCTTCGGCATGGTCAATTTCAACTACAATTTTGTCATCCGGACTAACTGTGACATCTACCAGAAAATAATCCTTACCCTCCAGCCATTCATCAACTATCCGGGTTACAACATTTTTATCTATCATGCATTAACTATATAAGAACAAAAAAAGGAGCTTGACCGCCCCCTCACCTTTTCATCCATCTCGCCCGCAAAGATACAAATAATATAATGTACTGCAAAATATCGGCATAAATATTTTGTGCTTTCAGAAATATTTTGAATTAATAACAAATAGATTTACAGAGTATTCGATTGTAGCGTAATTGTAACAGATCTGTCAACCGTCCATCAAACTTCCGTCATATTCCTGCAACAGACAGCAGGTATCTTTGCACCGTTGAAATCAGTAAAATACAAACGAATGGTAAATTTGAAAAAAATGATGTTACTGGCTCCAATGGTCGTCACAGCCGTCAGCGTACAGGCTTTCACATTAAAAGGCGTGATCATCGACAACACGACAAAGGAACCATTGATAGGAGCAACAGTACAAATAGAAGGTACAACCATCGGAGCGATCACTGACATCGACGGAAAGTTCGAATTAAAACAGCTCCAAGGAAAAAGCTGTAACCTGATTATCCAATACGTTTCTTACAAGTCGCAACGGATTGCAGTCACATCGGAACAGAAAGAGGAACTTGTCATTGCCCTTTCACCCGATAACCAACAGTTGGATGAAGTGACTGTCGTAGCCAAGAAGAATCTGGAAGGCGAACGGGCTTTGCTGATGGAACGCCAGAAGTCGAGCGTAGCCATAGAAAATATAGGAGCAAAGGAAATGAGTGCAAAAGGACTCTCCAACGTAGAAGAGGGAGTGAAAAAAATCACAGGAGTATCCATCGCTTCAGCCGGACAGATTATCGTACGCGGCCTGGGCGACCGTTACAGTACCACAACATTGAACGGACTACCTATCGCCTCACCGAATCCGGACAACAAGCTGATACCGTTGGACCTCTTCCCAACCTCAACGGTCAAGAACATCACGGTCAGTAAAGTATACGAAGTAAACTCATTTGCCGACTATTCGGGGGCACATATTGACATAGGGACAAAGGAACAGACCGGAGAGGATTTTTTCAACCTGTCATTCAACACGGGAGGTAAATTCAATACATTAGGCCGGGACACGTACCAGATGGACCGTGACGGAAGTCTGTTCAAGACACCTTCGCTCGACAGCCATATCAATAACATGGACCTTGCAGACTACGAAGCCTATGCAGCCAAGAACAAACTGTTCAACACTACGTTCGACGTCACGAAGAAAACGTCTATCCCTGAATTCGGCGGTAATATCGGTATAGGAAAAAACTTCAGTATCGGAAGCGGACAGTTGAGCATCCTGGCGTCATTCGGACTCAGCAACGACCAGCAGACAATGAAAGACGCTTATGTGCGCACCCTGGAAGCCAGCGGTACCACTTTGAACAACTTCAACTACGACAGCTATTCAAGCGAACTGAAAATAGCCGGTCTGGGAAGTGTCGGATACACGTTCCGGGGAAGTGACCTGCTGAGCTACACTTTTTTCTATGCACGTAACGCACTCGATACCTACATGCTCAGGGAGGGAGTGGACTACGAAGACCATAACCTGGTAGGAAGCAACAATGTAAGCCATATATATAGTCTGCAGAACCATCAGCTGAGTGGAAAACATCATTTCGGAAAACAATGGACGTTTAACTGGAGCGGATCCTACAGCATGACGGGAAGTGATGAACCCGACCGTCGCCAGATCATGTACGAAAAGAAAAACGGGCAACTGGAACTGTTCAAGCTCAACCGTCAGGAAACCATGCGTTATTTCGGAACGCTCGATGAAAAGGAATGGGTAGGCAACGTCAGCGGAGAATACCGCTTCGGCAACCTCAACCGGATCCAGGCAGGCTTCACCTATAAAGACAAGGACCGGGATTATGTAGCTACCCGTTTCTACTATAACTTGAGCAGACTGAATCCTACCATCAACGACATCTATACCCCATCCGATTTTCTCAATCAGGAAAGTATCACCGACGGACTGGTATCCATCGACCGCAAGAAACAGCCTAAAGACAGCTATAATGCCGGAAACACCATTTATGCCGGTTATGTATTGGCCGACATATATCCGATTGAACCTTTACTGATGAATATCGGAGTACGTTATGAAATCAGCAAACAATGGGTCAACTATTACGATGACCAGAGTAAGGCCAAAAGAAGGGATCTGAACACCAACGACCTGTTCCCGGCCATGAACCTGAAATACCAGCTCGACAAAAGGAACAGCCTGCGTCTTTCCTTCTCACGTACCGTAACCCGTCCGTCGTTTATCGAAATGGCTCCGTTCCTCTATCAGGAATCATACGGTGCCGCCCAGATAAGAGGTAATGCCGACCTGCAGAACGGATACAACTATAACATCGACCTGCGTTATGAACTCTTCCACGACAATGGAGACATGCTTTCGGTCACCGGATACTACAAACTTCTCGAAGCACCTATCGAACGGGTCCAGACCCTGGTGGGAGGTGCGGCCGAACATTCCTTCCGCAATGCCGACAACGGTCTCGCAGCCGGAGTTGAAGTTGAGGTCCGCAAAGAAATAGCCAAAGACCTGCGGATAGGAGCCAACGCTTCCTATATGTATACCAACGTGAAACTGCCCGAAGGCGGAGCATACACCAATAACCAGCGCGCCTTGCAGGGAGCCTCTCCATACCTGGTCAACGCCGATATCACCTATACCCCGACATTCGGTGAAAACAGGCAGTTAAGCGCAGCCTTGCTCTACAACCTGCAAGGTCCCCGCATCCACGCAGTAGGTATTTCCGGACTGGGCGATGTCAAACAGCAACCTGTACATATCCTGAATTTTGCCGGAAGCTACCGCCTCAATGAAAAATTCACCGTAAAACTTCAGGTCAACGACCTGCTGAACAGAGCCATCGTATTCGACCAGGAAGTACCTCAAACAGGGAAAACCCTCGAAGTGGAACGGTTCAAACGCGGAAGCAGTTTTGAAATCGGAATTTCTTACGATCTGTAAAACAAAATTGAATACTATAATAAAAAACGATATTTAATATCTTAACAATTACACTTATGAAAAAGAATTGGAAATTTGCTATGATGGCATTCGTTGCCGGTATGACATTCATGACATCCTGCAGTAACAGTGATGATCCTGTAACAGACGGAACAGACAATGGCGGAGACAGCCAGACCGAATATGTCCTGGATTCGGATATCACATCCGACGTAACTCTTGAAGCCGGAAAGGAATACAAGCTAAACGGAGGTATTCATGTAAAGAGCGGTGCAACACTGACTATCCCCGAAGGAGTGACCATCGTTGCCCAATATGACGATAACGTAGACTACATTCTGGTTGAACAAGGAGCCAAGATCAATGCACAAGGTACAGCTTCCAACCCGATTGTCATGACTTCAACCAAAAAGGAATACGGAGCATGGGGAGGTATACACATCTGCGGATATGCACACACCAACGCCGAAGGCGGAACTGGAAAATCTGAAATCGGAAACGCTCCCTATGGAGGCAACAATGATGCCGACAACTC
The DNA here is from genome assembly GCF_900128495.1 of Bacteroides ilei. Classification (GTDB taxonomy): domain Bacteria; phylum Bacteroidota; class Bacteroidia; order Bacteroidales; family Bacteroidaceae; genus Phocaeicola; species Phocaeicola ilei. The sequence continues at coordinate 257,365 of NZ_LT635801.1, read as the reverse complement.
GGGCGTTTTAAAATACATCCGTCTGGAATATACCGGATATGCATTCGACGAGGAACATGAAGCAAACGGAGTGTCTTTCTATGGCGTAGGTAACGGTACTACCGTAGAGCACTTACAAGCCTATAAAGGTTCTGACGACGGTTTCGAATTTTTCGGAGGCTCGGTCAATGTAAAATACCTGGTATCAACCAGCTGTAGTGACGATTCCTTCGACTGGACCGAAGGCTGGAACGGAAAAGCACAGTTCCTGGTAGCTTATCAGGAAAAGGAATCTTCACTGGGCTACAACTGCGACTGTCTGATGGAATGTGACAATAACGGAAACAACAATGCAGCTACTCCTATTGCCCATCCGGTAATAGCCAACGCTACCCTCATCGGAAACGGAAGTGATTCACAGGGTGTACGTCTGCGTGCGGGAACAGAAGTCGAACTCTACAATTCAATTATTGAAGGCAAGACTCTGCCGCTGACTGTAGAAACGGAAGGCACGGAAAATGCATTGAAAGACGGCGTTTCAAAACTGGAATATGTCTCAATAAGCGGAGAACTCTCATCCAAAGAAAATATCTATACAAACAGTATGTTTGCCGCAGCTACAGGCAACGAGACCAACCAGACATTCAACTGGACCGGCAACTACATTGGAACAGAAGATGGAGGCAAGGACCTGTCGGGTAGCGACAGCTTCTTTGAAAGCACCAATTACAAAGGAGCCGTAAAAGCCGACAACGACTGGACAAAAGGCTGGACCCTATAAATCTTTCAATAAAAACAATTACAGAAAGTCCGGATTGTGGCACAAGCCATAAATCCGGACTTTTTTTATTCCCGTTCCGCAAAAATATGTACATTTGCGACAGTCAACCAATACATAACGGAATGGACAAGAAAAGCATCAACAGCAACAAGCAATTCATGATCGGAAACGGCATACTCGCCTTCGGAGTGTTCTTCATCGTCTGCCTTTTCCTCTATCTGGGCTTCCGGGGACAGGACAAGCAGGAAGCCGGCAAGCAGGTATTCAAGGACATGTACACGATTTCCCTGACAAAAAACTTTGCAGGCGACAGCATTTCGGTATATATCAATGACAGCCTGCTGATGAACAGGGCCATGCCCGATGCGGAGGTAAAGCTACAGGTCAACCGGTTTGCCGACGAAAGCGCACTGATGATTGTCGATAACCGGAATGAAGAAATCACGCCTTTCAGCCTGAATGTAAAGGGAAGCCTGGTTACAGTCGACAAGAAAAACGGAAAGATCTTCTTCGAAGAGACCGAAGCGGCCGACAAATGAGAATTCTATTCAAATTCCAGGACAAAAGTCGTATTCCAGCCGTTGGTACCTGCCCGCAGCAGACTGATGCTTCCACCCGACAGTTTCATGATCTGGCGCGACAATGACAACCCGATACCGTTCCCGTCCTGTTTGGTCGTGAAGAACGGAACGAATATCTGTTTGGCCACCTCTTCCGGTATGACGGGACCGTCATTGCTTACGTAAATGAATACATGTTCGTCGGCCGCACTGTAGGCACGCACATGGATATTTCCCCCTTGGCTTCCGATAGCCTGCCCGGCGTTCCGCAACAGATTGATCAGCACCTGCCGTATCATGTTCGGGTCGGCATAAACCATCAGGTCATCAGGTTCCACCTGAAACGTAATCTTCACGTTCTCCGGAACCAGGCCCAACTTTTCAACCTGCCGCAACATATCAAGCACATAGAACGGTTCGGGCGACGGCTTCTGAAGGGCCGAGAACTTGCGGTAACTGTCTACAAACGATACCAGTCCCACCGATGTATCATGTATGACACGGATTCCGTCATATAAAGGCGTACCTACCACATCCTTACGTTTCAGGAAGGTCTCGCTCAACGAAGAGATAGGGGCTATCGAGTTCATGATTTCATGTGTCAGTACGCGCGTCAGCTTTATCCACGAATCAAGCTCCTTGGCATCCAACTCATTCCGGATATCGTTCAGTGTAAGTATCCTCACCTTATTGCCTCCCACCATCATTTCCGAAGCCCGTACCAGCAGATCCACATCGCCTTTAGGCCCGGTAAAATGAAGGTTACAGCGTTCTCCGGCCACCAAGGTACGCAAACTCTGCGGGACCTCCTCACCATACCGTTCCAACTGCTGCAAGGTACCCAAAACCGGCAGCCCCAACAGGCGTGCAGCGGCAGGGTTGGTCTGTACCACTTTCATATTCTCGTCAAGGATAATCACTCCCGACGTCACACTGGAAAGCACCTTTTCATAAAACCGCTCACGCTGCTCCATCAGCTGTTTCTGTTCCCCCATCAGGTCGCCGAACTTGTTCAAGGCTTCCTGCAAGACACTCTCTCCACCCCAGTTACCACCTGTAGGCAACCTGAAGGTATAGTCCTTGTTGCGGATGGCTTCCAGAATCAGCCAGCATTTCTCACGCAGCAGGCTCTGTGAGCGGTAAGTCACCAGAAACGTAGCCGCACAAGCCACACCTCCTATAACCAGATACAACATATTCCCCTGACTGACGCCCAATGTCAGCAAGACTGTCCCCACAACCAGCAGGAATACACGGGACCATATGGTATACAGCCATTTATATTCCATAGCGTTTCATCTTGTTATAAAGAGTCTGCCGGGTAATTCCCAACAAGGCTGCAGCTTGCGAAAGGTTCCCTTCACACTGGTCGATGGCACGCTTCACCATATTACATTCCATTTCATCCAGTGTCTGTAAAGGCATCTGGTTTGTTCCTGTCTCCTCTCCGGCTGGAGTCTGTACGACAGGCGACAACTGGAGCATGTCTGCCTGGAGTTCCTCACCGTCCGAAAGGATTACCGATTTCTCTATCGTATGCTGCAATTCACGGATGTTACCCGACCACGGATGTTCCAACAGCCTACGTGCAGCCTCGGGAGTAAACCCGGTTACGTTACGACCGTATTGCCGGGCATATTTTTCCAGAAACATCTTGGCCAGAGGCAGAATATCCTCTTTTCTTTCCCGTAACGCCGGAATATGCAGATGAATGGTATTGATACGGTACAGCAGGTCCTCACGGAACTCCCCCTTACGCACCATCTCGTCCAGATCACGGTTGGTGGCACATATCAGGCGGATGTTGGTCGGCTGGGGAGTATTGCTTCCCACACGTACAAAGCATCTCTTCTGTATAACGGTCAGCAGTTTGGCCTGCAGATGATAAGGCAGGTTGGCTATCTCATCCAGAAACAGCGTACCTCCGTCGGCAGCTTCAAAACGCCCTATCCTGTCCGAATGGGCATCGGTGAACGAACCTTTCACATGCCCGAAGAGTTCGCTCTCGAACAAAGACTCGGTAATGGCTCCCATATCGACCGAAACCATCGGTCCGTTCCGGCGGTTCGACAACCGGTGTATTTCTCTTGCCAGCATATCCTTACCGGTACCGTTCTCTCCGGTAATCAGGATGTTGGCATCGGTAGCGCTAACTTTGTCGACCAGCATCTTCAGCGGACGGATAGCCGGGGAATGTCCCCAATACATTTCCGATCCGGAATCTTCCGGTGCCGCCTGAGTTTTCTTTCCATTCTTCTTCCCTCCGGCTTTTTCATAGGCTTCCTGCAACGTACGGACCAGCTTTTCGTTGTCCCAAGGCTTCACTACAAAGTCGGAAGCTCCTTCCTTTATTCCGGTAACGGCCAGATCAATGTCTGCATAAGCAGTAAAAAGAACCACTTCGGTCTGCGGGCGCAGGCGTTTGATTTCACGCAGCCAGTACAGACCTTCATTCCCGCTGTTGATCCCCGACGAAAAGTTCATGTCGAGCAGTACCACATCAACCGGATCACTCGCCAGCAAGGTAGGGATTGTCACCGGAGAACTGATGGTAATGACCCGTTCAAAATATTCTCCTAAAAGATATTGCAAGGATGTCAAGATGTTCTTGTTATCATCAACAACCAGTAAAGTTCCTTTTTTCATCATACCCATTCTATATGTAACATTGCAAAGATAGCGAAAGCATGATAAAAACATAAAAAGGCATGTGACAAAATTTTAGACAACAGGTGTCTAATTTTTTGACACCACGGCTAATACACTGCATTTATATATATCTGATAAACAGCATAATACATTTATGGCACGGAATTTGAACGAAACCAGGTAAAAACGAACGTAAAATGATGAATACGATGAAGATAAAACAAGCTATCCTGTCTGCAGCCTGTCTATGCAGCCTGAGTCTTACAGCCCAGGACGTATGGAACATAGACCGTTGCATGAGTTATGCAGTAGAGCATAACCGCACGGTCAGACAGCGTGAACTGGAAGCCGACAATTATAAGATGGACCACCTGAAGGCCATAGGACAGTTCCTTCCGGGTATCAATGCGGGAGTCAGCGTCCAATACAACTTCGGACGTTCGGTCGACCCTGAAACCAACACCTATATATCCAAGTCTACATTCAACAATGCATACAGCATGGAAGCGTCTCTCCCGATTTTCCAGGGCGGAAGCCTCATCAACCAGGTGAGGAAAACCAAAGCCAATGTCCTGTTAGGTAAGGCGGCCGTACAGGAAGCACACGACAACACGGCACTTGAAACATTCCAGGCCTACATCAATGCATTGTATTATTACGGAACCAGCCGCCTGGCCAGAAAAAAACTGGCCGACAGCGATTCACTCCTCTACAAGACACGGATCCAGGAAGAGCTGGGACTGAAAGGACAGGCCGATGTTGCGCAGATAGAAGCGCAGCGGGCTACCGATTCCTACAACCTGACCCATCAGCAGAACCTGTATGAAACGGCCATGCTTACCCTCAAACAGACCATGAACTTTCCTGCCGGCGATACATTGGCACTCGATACCACCCTGCTGGAAGGTTCGACTGCCGACCATATGGAACTGACGCAGGAACAGGCCGATGAGGTATTCCGTCAGGCACTCAGTCTGAACCCGACCATACTGCAGGCCGAAATGGCAAAGAAAGCGGCCGATATGAACCGGAAGATGTACTGGGGCAACCTGGTTCCTTCCATCACCCTCTTCGGAGGAGTATCCACCTCCTACTACAAAGAGCTGCACAGAACGGGATATCTGAAATTCAGCGACCAGTTCAACAATAACTTTGGTTCCTACTTCGGTATCAGCATGAGTATTCCTATCTTTAACCGTTTTTCAGGCATCGCCTCCCTGCGCCAGGCAAGGAACGACTACCGGATTTCGTGCGAAAAATACGAAGCCCAGAAAGAAGCATTGCAGAAGCTGGTGCTCCAGGCCGTACAGGACCGCGAAGGCTACCTGCGTGAAAGCATACAGATGGAAAAGAAAGTGGCTTCCGACTCCATTGCCTATCACGTTACCCGCCGCAAATACGAAGAAGGGCTGATGACTTCGCTCGACGTGCAGAACAACGCAGCCACCCTGCTGGAAAGTGAGACAAACCTGCTGCAAAGCAAACTGACCTACCTGCTGAAATGCCGGCTGGTGGATTATTACAAAGGAAAAGAGCTGATCCGTACAGAAAACAACATGTAATTTTAACAGCATAAACATCAAACTATGGATATACAATTGGAAAAGAAAAAAGGCATCCAGAAAAAACACATTCCCTACATTGCGGGAGGTGTAGCCTTGCTGGCACTTGTAGCCTGGATCATTTTCGGCAACCACGCATCGACTTTACGTGTCGACGGCAAGACCCTGAACATAGCCGACGTGACCTACGGCAAATTCAATGACTACATCCGGCTGAACGGCCAGGTACAGCCGATTTCGGTTGTACAGATCAGTCCGGAAGAAGGCGGAATCGTCCGTGAAAAGGTTGTGGAGGAAGGCACCCACGTAAAGAAAGGTGATGTCATTCTGCGGCTCAGCAACTCCAACCTCGACCTGCAGATCCTGAACGCCGAATCGGAACTGGCCGAAAAACAGAACCTCCTCCGTAATACACAGGTCACCATGCAGCAGGACAAGCTGAACAACGAAACCGAAAAGGTACAGCTGGACACTGATACCCGCCGCAAGAAACGTACCTTCGAGCAGTACAGCCGCCTGTATAAGGAGCGTCTCATCAGCCGCGAAGAGTTTCTGCAGGCAAAGGAAGACTACGAAGTGGCCCAGAAGAAACACGGACTGGTTACCCGCCGGCTGGAGCAGGACTCCATCTACCGCAACATACAGATGGACCAGATGGAAGAGAACCTGCAGAACATGCGTAAGAACGTATTGCTGATACGTGAACGGAAAGACAAGCTGGAAGTGCGTGCCACCATCGACGGGGAACTGGGACTGCTGGACGCCGAACTGGGACAGAACATCAACGCCGGACAGATGATCGGACAGATCAACGACCTTTCGGACTTCAAGATTGAAGCGATGATTGACGAACACTACATAGACCGCGTCATAAACGGACTGCCCGCAAGTTTCGAGCGCCAGGGAAGCACCTTCCGCCTGAAGGTACGCAAGGTATATCCCGAAGTACGTGAAGGAAAGTTCCGTACCGACCTGGTATTTGAAGGAAAGAGGCCGGAAAATATCCGGAGCGGACAGACCTACTACATCGACCTCCAGCTTGGAGAACCTACCGAAAGTGTCCTGATTCCGAAAGGGACCTTCTTCCAGGTTACCGGCGGAAACTGGATATTTGTAGTCGACAAGGACGGACAGAAAGCCTACCGGCGCAAAATCCGTATCGGACGCCAGAACCCACAATACTATGAAGTGCTGGAAGGACTGGAAAAAGGAGAACGGGTAATCATTTCGGGTTACGAAAGTTATAAAGACAATGAAGTATTAATCCTTAAATAGAGAAAACAGATTATGAAAATGAGATTATACAAATTCCTGGCAATTGCTGGTTTATTTACATTTTTTGCAACAAGCTGCGGATTCGCAAAAGCCGAGAAAAAGGACAAAGACGAAACAACGGAAATCAAGGATGTACGTAAAATAAAGGATTTCCATTCTATAGAGATTGAAAGTGTAGGCGATGTATATTTTACTCAAGGCAAAAATTACTCCTGTGAAATTGAAGGAGAAGCCAAGTATGTAAAAAATACCATAATCTCGGTCGAGAACCAGAAACTCAAGATTAAATTCGAGAAAAAGATGAAAAATGTCAAAAAAGGGATTACCATCCGGATTACGGCACCCAATCTAAAGAATGTATCATTCGGAGGTGTAGGCTCGTTTGTCTGTGACAAAAGGCTGGAAGCCGACGATATCGAATTCAATGTAAGCGGCGTAGGAAAAATGGAAATAAAAGACTTGCACTGCAAGAAAGCAACCCTCACCTTGGAAGGTGTAGGTAAAGCTGATATCAACGTATTTGCCGACAAACTGAAAGCCAATGTAGAAGGAATAGGTTCCGTTACCTTAAGCGGGAAAGTGAAAGATGCCGACCTGTCACGTGACGGAATAGGGAATATCGACAAAAGCGGACTGAAAATAGGAGACTGAATATCCTTGCTTTTCCATTGAAACTTTAATTTTTGTATCGGAGCATCACATTTATGAAAACATTTATACGAAACTTTACACATACCTTCCGGCGTTTCTTTACTGCCGGCATTCTGAACCTTATCGGGCTGAGCATAGCATTCGCTTCTTTCTTTGTCATCATGACCCAGATTGACTACGACTGGAACTTCAACAAAGGCATCAAGGACCATGAGCGTATCTACAGGGTCGTATTCAACCAGGGAGAAGGAAAAGATCCGGTCTCCGTCGTACCCCGTCCGTTGGGCGAAATGATCATACAACAGTCGGCACGTATAGAAAGCGGCGCTCTCGGAGGGTGGTATGAAAAATATGAATTCCAGGTGGGAGACCACATCTTCACCTATTCCTACGGAAGAGGATTCGGCAATTTCATGGAGCCGTTCTCCCCACAAATGGTAGAAGGTTCGGCAGACGCCCTTAAAGAACTGGGTGTAGCCATTATTCCTGAATCACTGGCAAAACAGATTTTTCCGGGCACTTCCGCTGTAGGGAAACATATCTTCTACGGGCGTGCCACCGACAACCAGGAGCTTACCATAGGGGGTGTCTACAAAGATTATCCGATCAACACCACCTGTGAAAACGCCATCTATTTCTCATTCATTGACGGGGCATGGAAAGACGACTGGAGCGAATGGAGTTTCAGCCTGTTCATCAAGCTGAACAGAGCGGAAGACAAGGAAGCAGCCATAACCGATATCATCCAAGGACTTCAGAGAACCTTCAAGCAACTGGAAGGAATCGAATTCGACCAGCAGTCTATCCAACTGATTTCTATGGACGATATCCATTTCTCGCCCATCGTCTCCTCCAATGCAAGCAACCGTACCAGCGTCTTCCTGCTTTTCTGCGTGGCCATCCTGATTATCGTCATTGCAGCCATCAATTTCATGAACTTCACCCTGGCCGAAACGCCGATGCGCATCAAGAGCATCAATACACAGAAAATTCTGGGAGCATCCAAGGCATCTCTGCAGGGAAGCCTCATCATTGAATCGACACTGCTCAGTCTCATTGCCGCCATACTGGCCTGCGGCCTCATCGCCGTCAGCATGGATACCGGTATACAGCAACTGGTACAGTCACGGCTGGCACTGGGCGAACACGGCCTCCTGCTCACCTGCATGTTTGTCATAAGTCTGATAGTCGGTGTACTGGCAGGAGCTTATCCGGCCTACTATGTAACCTCCTTCCCTCCCGCCCTGGTTCTGAAAGGTTCGTTCGGACTTTCTCCCAAAGGAAAAATGCTCCGTACAGGCCTGGTATGCATCCAGTTCTTCGTATCCTTTGTACTCATCATTGCCGTGGGTATCATGTACCTGCAAAGCCATTACATCAACAGCAGCGATTACGGCTACAACAAGGATGAAATCATCATCTGCGACCTGGATCATCACATCAAAAAACAGAAGGATGCCATCATCAACGAACTTTGCCATATTTCGGGCGTAGAGGGAGCATCCGTATCCCGTTTCGTACTGAGCTCAAGCGACAGTTACATGGGCTGGGGACGAGGCGAAGGCGAACAGCGCATGCAGTTCAACTGTCTGCCGGTAGACTATCATTACCTGGACGTAATGGGAATCAAACTGACGGAAGGCCGTAATTTCCTGCCGACCGACGGTGATGTCTACATTTTCAACGAAGCGGCCCGCAAGAAATACCCGTGGCTGAAAGTAGACCAGCCGATATTGCCCGGTGACTATCCGGTTGTAGGCTTCTGTGAAAACATCCGCTACACCAGTTTCCGTAATGACGATAACCAAATACCGATGGCCTTTTTCATCATGGGCAAGGATCATGAAGGCTGGGGATGGGAAAACAAGATCAACATCCGTGTAGGAAAAGGAACCGATAAGATTGAAGCCATAAAGGAGATACGCAAGGTCATGGAAAAATTCAATCCGGACATTGAACCGAACGTATATTTCATGGACGAAGTGCTGGCTCAGAATTACGCCAAGGAAATGCGCTTCACCCACCAGATTGTGCTGTTCTCCATCCTTGCCATCCTGATCAGCCTGATCGGAGTATTCGGTCTCACCATGTTCGAAAGCGAATACCGCCGCAAGGAAATCGGTCTGCGGAAAATCATGGGAAGCAGTACAAACGCCATCCTCTATATGTTCAACCGCCGTTACCTGCTTATCCTGACAGGCTGCTTCATCATTGCGGCGCCGTTCGGATGGTGGGTAGGCAGACACTGGCTGGAAAACTTCAGTGTGAAAACAGCCATCTCTCCCTGGATATTCATCGCGGCCTTCCTGCTCGTGAGTCTGACCACCATGCTCACGGTAACTTATCAGAGCTGGAAAAATGCACATGAAAATCCGATCAATTCCATAAAGAGCGAATAATACGGCATCAATATGCTTTTTCCGAAAGATAAATAACTAAAGCCTATGAAAGGATTGAAAACATACTTCACATACCTGAACCATAACAAGCTTTTCACGCTGGTCAATACTATCGGACTAAGCGTATCACTCATGTTCATCTTGCTGATAAGCAATCTGGTCATCCGTCAATTCACTATTGACAAAGACATGAAAGATGCCGACCGCATCATGGTCTTTTACAATGAAAAATTTGCTGGTGGACATTACAACCTAGGGACATACATGCAGAGCCGTTATCCGGAAATCGAAGATTGGTGCGCAATTTCCGACAATTTCATGCCACCGCAAATTATCATCGACGGTAACAAACAACATATCAATGTTTTTCTTGTCAAGAAGAATTTCTTTGACTTCTTCGGCTTTCCACTCAGTACCGGAAATGCAAAAGAGGTACTAACTGACAATAACAGCATCGTACTGACCCGCTCCGCAGCCAACCGTCTTTTCGGAACTGAAGATGTAATAGGAAGAACCGTCAAAATCGATGTGTTCGATGACACACCGATTACTGTCACCGGTGTTGTACAGGACTTCAACAATTCCATGATTCCTGACAATACGGAAGCGTTCATGCCCTTTGAACTGATGAGCAGGCTCAATAAGATTGCCGCTATCGAGGCAACCGGAATGGACAATGCCGGCAGCACATCGCTTTTCTTCAAGACAATCCCAGGAGCCGACCTGAATGCAAAAAGGAAGGATGTGGAAAACTACTTGCATGACATTTTCTGGATATACAGACTCGGGAATATCAATGAAGCACATTTTGCATCCGTCAGGAAATTCTACTTCAATGAGACCCGATACGTGACCCAACTGAATCAATATAGTTTTGAGAAAGTGATCATATACCTGATAATCGGAATATTAATTCTGCTGATGGCTATATCTAACTATATCAGCATGAGCCTGGCCCAAACCAGTTACCGGGCTAAGGAAATGGCCACCCGTCGGCTGCTTGGTTCTTCACGTCCCGATATATTCTGGAGACTTATATCAGAATCATTCCTGCTTACCTCAGCCGCTTTCATCATTGCTGTCATATTGGCAAAAATCGCAGAACCTTTTGCCATGGATTTATTGCAGACACGACTGGATGTGCTAGGTAATATATCTGCTGCTACCATCATCGGATGCTTGTTGTTGATCGGCCTACTTTCTATCCTTTCCGGATTTATGCCGGCCACCATCCTCTCAAACTATAACCCACTGGACATAGTCAAAGGATCCTTCCGCCGAAAGACTAAGACTGTCTATCTACGCCTGTTGAATATCTTACAGAACGGTATCACCATAGCTATGCTGAGCTGTGCACTCTATCTGAGTGTACAGATATACCGTATGTTGCACGCACCGCTAGGATATACATACGGTAACGTACTCTGTTACACCACGACAGGAGACAAAAAGACACAGATGATTTTCCTGAATGAACTGAAAAAACTCCCGTTTGTCAAACAAGTATCCTTCTCACAAGGTTTACCTGCAGAAGGAGGGAACTCATTTAATATGTATATCGAAACCGGAGACAGTATCAAGAACCTGGAATTCCAAACATTCATCGTCGACTCTGCCTTCATAAACATCTACCACATTAAAATAACAGAAGACAGACACACGATGCCTGACGGACAAAATAACTACTTCATTGATGAAAGAACTATGGAAATACTAGAGAATACCGGACAGACAGACTATCTGACGAGTGTGAAAAACAACAGGAACTTCCGTATTGCCGGACAATTCAAGAATTTCCAGATCCGTACTATTACGTCAGGACAGAAGCCTATACGGATAGCCATTGTATCACCGGACGAATTTTATCCTTGGAACATATCCGTTGAGATGACTGACGGAGACCTAGTAGCATATAAGAAAGAAACTGATGCACTTTACGCCAGACTGACACAATCCGTCACCATACAATCGGACTGGTACGACGTAAAAATCAAAGCCCTATACCATAGTTCTATCCAACTGCAGAAAATTCTGGGTGTATTCACCATCGCGGCATTCATCATCTCATTCCTGGGCCTGACAGCCATGAGTATCTATTTCATCGCACAGCGGAAACGGGACATTGCAATCCGAAAGGTATTCGGGTCGACTTCTCTGAACGAACAACTTAGCCTGATGAAGTTCACTCTGGTTTCACTAGGATATAGTCTAATTATTGCCATACCACTTACCTATATCGGATACCATTTATTAGATAAATGGCTTAATGTACCATTCGCTTCCCCTTGGTGGGTATTCTTCATCGCTTTCGCAGTCATAATCGTCATTTCACTAGTTTCCATTTGGCTAATCGGACGGAAAGCATCACATGAAAATCCGGTCAATAATTTAAAAGTGGAATAATCTATCATCCGGACGGAATCCTTCTCAGATTTCCGTCCGTTTTTATTACTATTCATCCAATAAGTATTCATACGATTTTCATAATTACACAAAACGCAATATACTGATAATCAGCAATAATATAAACACCTACAATTCTCCAAGGACATTCTCGTAAAAGAACTTGAAGAATCCGGAAAAGAACTTGGTAAGCATACTATTTTCCGCCTTGACGCACATTATTCACAACCCTACCTTTGCGCCGTAACCTTTAACAATAATGATTATGGCAAAAGAAAAAGTAAACTATCAGGAGGTATATGACCTCTACCAGTTGTGCAGCGAGACCAAGGATCTTCGGGAGTTCTGTGCTGATTATGGAGTAAACTACGACAAGTTCATGAACTGGCAGCGTCACCAGCTGTGGAGCGAGAAGTTGGGTAAGACAGTCCAGGCTGAACAACCTAAGGTTGCCAAAGTCCAGATAACCGGTAAGCCTTGCAACAGTCCAACCGTGAAGTTGGAAGTGAAACATCCTGAAGGCGAATCTCCGATTAAGTGGGTGAAACTGCAACTGACATCCGGCGCGACACTGTTCCTGAGAAACACCACAGTTCTTGATTTGAGCTTGTTGCTTAATAAAATGATAGGATGATATGCTTGGACTGAGTGCTAACCTGAACTATTACCTGTTCAACGGTAATGTGGATTTGCGGAAAGGCATTTTCCGACTGTGTGAGAGTATAAGGGAAGAGATGTCACTTGACCCGAGCGATGCATTCAATGTATATATGTTCATGTCCCGTAACCGGAAGGTCGTTAAGATACTTCATTATGAACGCGGATTTTATGTGCTTTACGAGAAACGTCCAGTCATGGGTAGATTCAAGAAACCTGTATTTGATGAGGTCTCCAAATGCTACCGGATACAATGGTCGGATATGGCCTATCTTACGGAAAGCATAGTGGTTGACAAGATGTACGTTAGTCCGAAATATTAATATTAATACACTGATTATCAATAAAATAATATAAAAATAAACGGTAAAAAGTTTGCGTAACTGCCTGATTTTTCGTACCTTTATATCATGATTGATGAAAGAGCATACGAGTTACTTTGCTGCCAGCTGGGTCTGGCGAATGAGGAAAAGGCAGGGCTTCGCAAACAGGTAAACGAACTGATTGCGAGGCTTAAGGCTATTGAAGAATCAAACAAAGAGAACTCCAAGGCTCTGGTTGATACAATCAATGAGTTGTCCGCAACAGTCGAAAACTATCGAAAGGAAATGGAACTTATGAGAAAGCAGCTTGAGGCAAAAGACGAGGTGAACATGATGCTGGCAAATGAGGTTTCCAATCTCAGGCTTCAGCTTGAGGACAGCAGGAAACATCGTTTCGGCCGTACCTCCGAGCAAAGAAGGCTGCTGAACAACCGTAACATTGACAAGTCTGCGATGGAGAAGTCCGAGTATGACGGCTCTGATAAGAAAGATGATAATAATAAGGCAGATGGTAACGGTACTGGCAGCAATACCTCTTCCGGTAACGTACCTGCACAGAACTGCAGGCCTTCAAGGAAAAAGGAAACAGCTCCCCGTGCAGAAAAGACCAGGCTGAAGGTGGATAAGGTAGTTGTTCATGAAATAGAAGATTATTACCAACTCCCGGATGGTGCAAGGCTTATGAACCGTAACGGAATGGCTGATGTGTGGGAATACAGGGTCATAGAACATGTAAGGGCTCATAATGTGGAGCATGTGTACAAGGTGGCGAGGGTAAAGCTTGCCGACGGCACTTTCACAAGCACGATGGAGCATCCGCTGAAAAACCTTGGAGGAATCTTCTCTCCTGAACTGCTTGCCCGCCTGCTTTGTCTGAAATATGACTTCAGCATGCCTGAAAATAGACAGATAAGGCTGCTTGCAAGAGAAGGTATCCATATAAGCAACACCACGCTGAACAGCTATATCCATAACGGAATCGCCAAACTAAAGGAATTTATCGGAGATGCATTCAAGGAGTTTGTACAGAGGGCAAAATACCTTATGGTTGATGAGACTACCGAACTCGTTGGAGTTGAAACACCGGAAGGTAAGGCTTACAGGAGAAAGTACTTATGGGCTTTCTTTGCAAAGCATATAAAGATGGTCTATTATCACTATAACAACGGCAGCAGGTCTTCCGATACGGCAAAGTCGTTCCTGGAATATTTTATGGGAACCATATCCACTGACGGATATACGGTTTACAGGATGTTTGACGGAGAAGCCTCAAAGGTGCTTCACATAGGATGCTGGACGCACTGCAGGAGGTTGTGGGTTGATGCCTTGCCTTCAGACAGGACGGCGATGGACATAATAAATCCTATCGGTGATATGTTCAGAAATGAAGACCTGTTCCGTATGATGAAACTCAGCGGCGAGCAGATTAAGGAAAAAAGACTTAAGCTTACGGGACCGATTCTTGAGCGTATCCATCATAAGGTGGTCATGATGATGCAGGATACCAAAATCATGGCAAACGAACTGATGAGAAAGGCCGTGAACTATACGTTAAACCAGTGGAAGTCCCTGAGAAATATCCTCAAGGACGGTTCGGCGGAAATATCGAACAACCTCTGTGAGCAAAGGATGAAACCTGTAAAGCTGCTGCTCAAGAACTGCATGAATATAGGAAGTGAGGCAGCCGCAGAAAACTCGGCATTCATCTTCTCTCTGATAGAAAGCTGCAAACTTAATGACATAGATCCTCAGGATTACCTGAAGCACTTGTTTGAATGTATTCTTCATGGTAATAACTGCGACAAGAAGGCTCTTCTGCCATGTTTTTATAAACCGGAATGTTAAAACAAAAATATTTTCTTACGGACTTTTTTATTTTATCGGCTGAAAAACAGCCGATAAAATTGTCGTGGCGGAATATACAATGGTTACAAGAACTTGTACTTCCCGTAAAAAGAACTTGAAGTCCTACTCCGGATTACAAGTTCTTTGTGCATCTTTTTCCTGTAAACATTTATTCAGGATATCCGGGTTTCTGCCCATTACACAACCATACGCTCTCCAAAGGCCCAATCTTCTTCAATTCAATGCGTATCAAGTCTAATTAGTCAAGCTACCTTGACAAGATTAACACTCTTAAGAACTGATTTTTCATCATTTTGTAACATATTTATACTTTACTTCTCTTATTTTTGCACACAGATTTTAAATCTTTATAATTTTAATACAAAAATTATGGCAAGACAAATGCGATTATTTTTAGTCGTCCTAATGTCTTTGGGGGCGGCAGTCATGAATGCTCAGGTTACTACTTCAGCAATGTCTGGACATGTTTCCGATGAATTGGGCGAAGACGTTATCAGTGCCTTAGTCCGAGTCGTTCATCAACCTTCGGGTACAACTTATAGCGCGATTACCAATACAGATGGACGTTGGGCTATTCAAGGTATGCGTGTAGGTGGCCCATACGAAGTGGAAATCACCTATATCGGGTATGCAGATAAAATCATTGATGATATTACACTTCAGTTAGGTGAAACCTATAACATCAATGTCAGTCTTTCCGAGAACATTACCGAATTAGGAGAAGTAGTTGTGACAGGTACCCGCTCCAAGTTTGCAGCCGAGAAGACGGGTGCGACGACCAACATTTCTAACACTCAGCTGACGGCTCTACCTACCGCAAACCGCAGTATTTCGGACATCGTGCGCCTATCGCCTTACGCTAACGGTATGGGCTTTGCCGGAGGAGACAGCCGTTCCACCAACTTCACACTGGACGGTGCCAACCTGAACAACAACTTCGGACTTTCATCTGCCCTGCCTGGTGGCGGTACGCCTATTTCAATGGATGCCATCGACGAGGTACAGGTTGTGGTAGCCCCCTTTGACGTACGTCAGACCAACTTCATCGGCGGCGGTATCAATGCTGTAACCAAGTCTGGTACGAATACCTTCAAGGGTACAGCCTACTGTACCACAGCAACGAAAACATGCATGGTAACCGTATTGACAATGCCGATCTGGGTGAACGCGGCACCAACCGCAATACCACTTATGGTTTTACCTTGGGCGGACCGATTGTGAAAAATAAACTTTTCTTCTTTGCCAATGCCGAATATTCCAAGATCCCTTCGGTCATCAATCGTTGGCGTGCGTCGGAAGACGGTGTAGCTGATCCTGATAACTACATTTCACGTACTACGATAACCGACTTGCAGAAGGTACGCGACTTCATGATGCAACGTTATGGCTACGATACCGGTTCATTTACTGATTTTCCGGCTGATGAAAGCAACCTGAAGCTGTTAGGACGTATCGACTGGAACATTACAGACAACCATCATCTGGCCGTTCGTTACAACTATACAAAGAATACCGCTTGGAATCCTGTCAACGGCAACTCCAGCGATACAGGATATCGTCTTCGTAACATGGACCGTTTGTCTCAATACTCCATGTCTTTTGCCAATTCAATGTACTCTATGGACAACAAGGTGAGTACCGTTTCGGCCGACTTGAACAGTCGCTTCGGCAACAACATTTCCAACCAACTGCTCTTCACCTACACAGACATTGAGGATGCGCGCGGATCCAACTCTTCGCCATTCCCTTTCATCGATATTATGGGAGGTTATGAAACAGCAGCAGACGGTACTGTTACACAGAGCCTTACTCCTTACATGAGTTTAGGTTATGAACTTTTCTCTTATAATAACCGTGTACAGAACAAGATTACAACCATAACCGATAATTTCACTTATTATGCAGGTGCGCATAAAATTACGGCAGGATTCAGTTTTGAACACCAATTAGCCAATAACTCTTATATGCGTGGAGGAACAGGTTATTACCGTTATCGTTCATTGGATGATTTCTTGAACGGTGGCGTTCCCGAAACAGTAGGCCTGGCCTATGGTTACAACGGCGAAACCAATCCGAATGCCGAAGTGGTATTCAACCAGTACGGCCTCTATGCACAGGACGAGTGGAATGTACAGGAAAACCTGAAGCTGACGGGCGGTATCCGCTTCGACCTGCTGGCCTTCAACAGCGACGACCTGATGCGCAACAACGCTATTTATGACCTGGACTTCGGCGGCCGCCACATCGACACCGGAGCCTGGCCTGACGGCAACGTACAGATTTCACCGCGTATCGGCTTTACTTGGGATGTATTTGGCGACAAGAGTCTGAAGGTGCGCGGTGGTACGGGACTCTTTGCCGGTCGTTTGCCGCTTGTGTTCTTCACCAACATGCCGACCAACTCGGGCATGGTGCAGAACCTGGTACATGCCGACACCTATTATTCAAACGGCGTCGTGACATCGTCCGACCCCCGTCTGCAGAAATTTGCCGGCGGACTGGTGACGGACGTCAACCAGATCCGCGAACTGCTCGGAGCCCCCGAAAGCATCAGCCCCGATGAGGGTACGGTGCCCAGTGAGATTGCCGGTGTAGACAAGAACTTCAAGATGCCGCAGGTGTGGAAGTCGTCACTGGCCGTGGACTATCAGTTCCCCGTGGCCTTCCCGCTGACCCTGACCGGTGAGTTTACCTATACGAAGAACGTGAACGCCGTTATCCTGGACAACTACAACATCAAGCCCATCGACGGCAGTTGGGAACAGCTTCAGGGAGCCGACAACCGCTACATCTACCCCAGCAGCTACCGCTACTACAACAACTTCAGCAACGCCTGCGTGCTGACCAACACCCACAAGGGCTACGGCTGGACCATGAACCTGACGGCCACCGCCGAACCGGTAAAGGACCTGCACCTGATGGCTGCCTACACCCATACGGTGATGAAGGAAATGTCCGGTATGCCGGGTAGCAACGCCTCATCGGCCTGGTCGGGACTTTACTCGGTGAACGGTCCGAACCACGTGGAACTGCATAACTCACAGTACGTCATCCCCGACCGCATCATCGCTTCCGTCAGCTACACCTATCATAAGGACCACTTCAGTCTGTTCTATACCGGCTACCGGGGTGTAGGCTACAGCTTCGTCTACTCCAACGACCTCAACGGCGACGGCAACAACACTGACCTGATGTACATTCCTAAGGACGACAGCGAAATCCACTTCACCAACGAGAGCGACCGCCAGCTCTTCTGGGATTTTGTCAACCAGGACAGCTACCTGAAGAACCACAAGGGCGAGTATGCCGAAGCCTACAGCGCATACGCTCCTTGGGTACACCGCTTCGACTTCCGCTGGGCTCACGACTTCGACCTGAAGCTGGGCAAAACCACCAACAAGCTGCAGCTGAGCGTGGACATCATGAACGTGGGTAACCTTTTCAACTCCAAGTGGGGCGTAGAAAAGAACATGAGCAACTGCAACAACGGCGCCATCCTGAAGGTGGACAAGATAGAAAACGGTACGCCTTACTTCTCCATGTTCAAGAACAGCGACGGCACACCCCTCACCAGCTGGACGTTCAACCGCAACTACGACCAGTGCTGGAAGATGCAGATCGGCGTGAAATACTACTTCAATTAATGGAGAATTGATAAATAATAATTGATAATTGAAAGAGAGCGGTAAACCGGCATACCTGAATGAAAAAAGGACGCCAGTTTGCCGCTCTTTCTTTACTTTTTATCATTAGTGTCCACTAAAAAATCATAGAAGTTCCTTGAAATTATTGAAATTCAATTTGTTATAGGGGATTTTGGAGAGAACGGATTTGAATTTACTTTTGTGGTAATTTTCAGACCGTTATGCATAAAGACCCATATATTTTTGCCCAATTAGTTAAGTTCCTTGACCGAAGTAAATTCAATCGTATCGTTACAAAGTATGAAGGCGATAAATATATCAAAAGCTATACCTGTTGGAATCAACTACTTACGATGATGTTCGGTCAGCTATCTAATCGAGAGAGTCTCAGAGATTTGATTGTGGCTATGGAAGCTCATGCTGGAAAACTTTACCATCTAGGAATCGGGAAGTCTGTAACTCGGAGCAATCTTAGTAAGGCTAATGAGCAACGTAACTACCGCATCTTCGAAGAGTACGCAACATTCATGATTGCCGAGGCTCGCAAGCGTAGAATCAATAAAATATTCGAACTTGACGGTCATGTTTATGCATTTGACTCTACAACGATTGATCTGTGCCTGTCAGTGTTTGAGTGGGCTAAATTTCGCAAACATAAAGGCGGAATAAAGTTGCATACGCTCTACGATATTGAAGCGGAAGTACCTGCATTTGTGCATATTACATCTGCCAATATTCACGATTCAAAGGCTATGTCTGAGATTCCATACGAATCAGGAGCGCATTACATATTCGACCGAGGGTATAACGATTTCAGCAACCTTAATACAATAAATCGTATAGGCGCTTTCTTCGTTGTACGAGCCAAAACAAATGTACGGATCAAGCCTAAAACCTGGAAACGAAGATTGCCGGAAGGTGTAGTTTCGGATGTAATCGGCTGCTTTACGGTTTATAAAAGTTCTAAGGATTACCCCGAAGAACTTAGAAAACTCATCGTTGAGAATCCTGAAGACGGTACACGATACATCTTTCTGACGAATAATCTTAATGCATCTGCGGAGTTAATATCATCGCTTTATCGAAACAGATGGAGTGTTGAACTGTTCTTCAAATGGATAAAACAACACCTCAGAATTAAGAAGTTTTGGGGAACATCGGAAAACGCTGTACGCATACAAATCTATTGTGCGATAATCACTTACTGCCTAGTAGCAATAGTCCAACACGATATGAAATTAGAACGCAGCATCTATGAAGTTCTCCAAATTCTCGGAATTTCTCTAACTGACAAAACACATCTCAGTGACTTGTTTGACAAATCGAATTTCAAAAATGTCAAAGACCGATATGATTCAAGTGAATCGAATTTATTTAATTTTTAACCTTGTCCATTTTTAGTGGACAGTAGTGACTTTTTATATATTTGTCCCATGAGAAAATTTGTACTGTTTATATTCCTGTTTGTGGTCCTCGGCCTGTATGCCGCAGGGCATCCGACGGTCATCGTATCACTCGACGGCTTCCGCTGGGACTATCTGCAGATGTACAATACGCCGTTCCTCGACTCCTTGGGCCGTCGCGGCGTCCGCGCGGTAATGCGCCCCTCGTTTCCCTCGAAGACGTTCCCCAACCATTACACACTGGCCACGGGCCTGGTACCCGACCATCACGGCATCATCGCCAACAAATTCTACGACGTGGCTTCGGGCCGTACCTTCAGCATCGGCGACAAGGTGACGGGCAAGGACGGCTCGTTCTACGGCGGCGAGCCCATCTGGCTGACAGCCCGCCGACAGGGCGTCCGTGTAGGAGTAGTCTACTGGCCCGGCTCTGACGTGGCCATCCGTGGACAGTATCCCGACTACTATCACGACTATGCCCGGAAGCCCCTGCTCACCTACGGCGAACGCCTCAACGAGGTGGAACGGTTGCTGACGCTGCCCCAGGACCGCCGACCGCAGCTCGTCATGCTCTATTTTGACGAACCCGACAGCAGCGGCCACCGTTACGGTCCGGCTTCGCATGAAACCCGCCAGGCGGTGGAAAAGCTGGATTCACTGCTGGCTATTCTGTATACCCGACTGCGTGCTCTGCCCGAAGGCGAGGACATCAACTTCATCGTCACCTCGGACCACGGCATGGCCGCCACTTCGCCGGAGCGCATCATCCGCCTCTCGGACTACCTGCAGCCCGACTGGTGCGAGCGCGTGCAGGCCGACCTGCCCACGCTGATCTTCCCCAAGACCGGACACGAAGACGACATTCTGAAAGCCCTGGAACTGGTGCCCCATCTGCGCGTGTGGCGGCGGGAGAACGTGCCTGCCTACCTGCGCTACGGCTCTAACTCCAACGTGGCTCCCATCGTGGCCCTGCCCGACAACGGCTGGCTGGTGTCCGAAGACGGGCGGGTGAACCTCGGCAACCACGGCTTCGACCCCACGGCGTCGGACCTCTGCGTGCCCTTCCGGGCCGAAGGTCCCGACTTCAAGCACGGATATGTGCGCACTGCGCTGTTCGACAACACCTGCATCTATCCGCTCCTGGCCCATCTGCTGGGCATCGAGCCCGCGCCATGCGACGGCAGTGTCGGCCAGGTGTCCGACCTGCTGGCGTATTGAGTACACATTATAAAAACATACGCTTCGGGTATCTCCATTCTCTGTACAGACAGCATTGCGAAAGCTTATGCTGCCTTTGAAAATTGATAATCTAGTAGTATAGATAACCAGATCGGATTTCCAGACACCTGAATATACGTTGGCAAACTGGACGATTTTGAATTTCAAGGCCTGTGCCTGCACGTATTGTATAAGGAGTGATTCCTTAGTTATAATTAAAGTATTGGGACTATTCTGATTTACCAACAATTAACAGACCGTAAATTTCCGTGCTTGTTATCAGCAACTTAATATGTGTTTTAAACCGACTAATGCCGATTCTTTTTAAATTTAGCGGTAAAATTTACCAAAGTATTGATTGAAAATGAATAATTTTGTATAATTACATAAACTAAATGCAACACGTATCATGAAAGACTTTTTTAAGTACACCCTTGCGACGGTTCTGGGACTGATAGTAGCCGGAATCATTTTTACGGTTATCGGTATCGCCAGCCTGGCCGGCATGATTGCCTCTACATCCGGTTCCGAAACTGTGGTAAAAGATAATTCCATATTCGTGCTCGATTTGAGCGGGACGGTGGAAGAACGGTACCAGTCCAGTCCGATAGACCAGCTGATGGGCGACAGGATCAATACCAGCGGACTGGATGACATCCTGGCTTCCATCCGTAAGGCAAAAGACGATGAAAAGATAAAGGGTATTTACCTGAATGCAGGCGCTCTGGCCTGCTCACCGGCTTCGCTGGAAGCAATCCGTAACGCCTTGCTCGATTTCAAGGAAAGCAAGAAATTCATTGTAGCCTATGGCGGCGCCTATACGCAAAGTACTTACTACCTCGCATCGGTAGCCGACAAGATAGCGGTCAACCCTTCCGGTTCCATCGGATGGCACGGACTGGCATCACAGACCATGTTCCTGAAAGACCTGCTTGACAAGCTGGGAATCGAAATGCAGATTTTCCGCGTAGGAACCTACAAGTCGGCTGTAGAGCCTTTCATCGGTACGGAAATGAGTGAAGCCAACCGCGAACAGACCCAGGCATTCCTGAACTCCATCTGGGGACAGATTGTGAACGGCGTATCGGTATCGAGAAACATTCCTGCAGATTCATTGAACTCCATGGCCGACAGAAACATGGACCTGCAGCCTGCCGGAACCTATGTACAGACCGGCCTGGCCGATACACTGATGTACAAGGACCAGGTGCTGGCTTACCTGAAAGAGCTGACAGAATGCGAAGAGGACGACAACCTGAACACACTCGACCTGGAAGACATGATCAACGTAAAACGCAACGTACCGAAAGACAAGAGCGGGAACATCATAGCCGTCTATTATGCCTATGGAGAGATCGACGGTTCCACATCATCCATGAATGATGAAGGCATCAACTCGGAAAAAGTGATCAAGGACCTCCGCAAACTGCGTGAAGACGAAAATGTGAAAGCTGTGGTATTCCGTGTCAACTCTCCGGGCGGAAGTGCTTACGGCTCGGAACAGATCTGGCGCGAAGTGTCCCTGCTGAAAGAAAAGAAACCGGTAGTGGTTTCCATGGGCGACTATGCAGCTTCGGGCGGCTACTACATTTCCTGCGCAGCCGACTGGATCGTGGCCGAACCTACTACACTGACAGGTTCCATCGGCATCTTCGGCTATGTACCGAATACGGAAAAGCTGGTAACCGGCAAACTGGGGCTTCATTTCGATGTAGTCAAGACCAACAGACTGGCCGATATGGGTGACATTACCCGTCCGTTTACAGAAGACGAAAAAGCCCTGATGCAGAACATGGTGAACAAGGGTTACGAACTCTTTACCAAACGCTGTGCCGACGGACGTAACATACCCATTGACGAGCTGAAAAAGATAGCCGAAGGCCGTGTATGGACAGGAAGCATGGCAAAAGACCTGAAGCTGGTAGACGAACTGGGCGGTATTGACAAAGCAATGGACGAAGCCGTGAAACGCGCAGGCATCGAAAACTATACGGTAGTAAGCTATCCGGAGCCGGGCAACTTCCTTACCAGTCTGCTGGAAACCAAGGCCGACAACTACATCAACGGACGGCTGGAAGAAAATTTCGGTGAATATTACGAAGGCTTCAAGTTCCTGAAAAACCTCAAGGATGCCGACCGCCTGCAGGCACGTATGCCGTTTATGCTGACTATCAACTAAGACATGGGCCAGAAAAAACCGATAAAGATTTATCAGGGACTGCAACCTTTTGCATTCCTTTTCAGAATAGGCGTGAGTGTACGCAACTACCTTTTCGACAAGGGAGTGCTGCACTCACGCACATTCCCTGTGCCCGTAATCTGCGTAGGAAACATAACGGTGGGCGGAACAGGGAAAACCCCACATACGGAATACCTCATCCGCCTGCTCAAAGACCAGTATCAGGTAGCCGTATTGAGCAGAGGATACAAACGTAAGTCGAAAGGATTCGTGCTGGCAAAACCGGGTACACCCATGCCCGAAATTGGAGACGAACCTTACCAGATGGCACACAAGTTCCCGTACATCTACATGGCTGTAGACCGTGACCGCTGCCACGGAATCGGAAAGCTGACCGACGGACAGACCACCCCAGGCGTAGGTGTAATCATTCTGGACGATGCTTACCAGCACCGCTACGTAAAGGCCGGACGGACCATCCTTCTAATCGATTACAACCGCCCCATCTGGCAGGACTGCATGCTTCCGGCCGGCCGGCTGAGAGAACCTCAACAAGGCAAACGGAGGGCCGACATCATCATTGTAAGCAAATGCCCGCCCTACCTAAGCCGGGAAGAACAGAAGGAGCTCCGCCGGAATATCTCCCCCTCTTCACACCAACAGCTCTATTTCACTACACTGAGCTATGGCAAGCTGCAGCCCCTGTTTGTCAACGAGGCCGAAAGAGCTCTCGACTCGCTCCTGGCCGATGAACACATCCTGCTGGTAACCGGTATCGCCTCTCCTGCAGCCATTATCAGCCGGTTGAAGGAACATACCGCACACATCGGGACCCTCACCTTTGCCGACCATCACGACTTCAGTGAGGCCGACCTGCAACGGATTGAGAAAGAATTCGATGCACTTCCTCCAAAGAAGCTCATCATTACTACCGAAAAGGATGCAGCCCGCCTGCTCAACCACCCTGCGGTAAGCGGAAAGCTCAAGCCCTACATTTACGTACTTCCCGTAAGCGTAGAATTTCTGAATAAAGAAGAACAGATGTTTAACCAAAATATAATTGAGTATGTTAGAGAAAATTCAAGAGACAGCAGCCTTCCTGAAGGCTAAAATGCACACTCACCCGGAAACCGCCATCATCTTGGGTACAGGCCTGGGAAGTTTGGTACACGAAATTACCGAGAAATACGAAATCAACTATGCCGATATTCCGAATTTCCCGGTATCAACCGTTGAAGGACATAGCGGCAAGCTGATTTTCGGCAAACTGGGCAACAAGGATATCATGGCCATGCAGGGCCGTTTCCATTTCTATGAAGGCTATTCCATGAAAGAAGTGACCTTCCCGGTGCGAGTAATGCGCGAACTGGGTATCAAGACCCTGTTTGTATCGAATGCGGCCGGAGGTACGAATCCCGACTTCGAAATCGGCGACCTGATGATCATAACCGACCATATCAACCTTTTCCCCGAACATCCGCTACGCGGCAAGAACATTGAATACGGACCACGTTTCCCGGATATGAGCGAAGCCTATTCCAAGGAACTCATAGCCAAAGCACTTGAAATAGCCAAGGAAAAAGGTATCAAGGTACAGCAGGGAGTTTACCTGGGTACCCAAGGACCGACTTTCGAGACTCCGTCGGAATACAAGATGTTCCACATACTGGGGGCCGATGCGGTAGGCATGTCGACCGTACCCGAAGTAATTGTAGCCAACCATTGCGGCATCAAGGTATTCGGGGTATCGGTCATCACCGACCTGGGCGTGGAAGGCAAGATAGTGGAAGTATCGCACGAAGAAGTACAGAAGGCAGCCGACGAGGCGCAGCCGCGTATGACAACCATCATGAGAGAACTTATCAATAGAGCGTAAAGAATATGCACGAAGGAAACAGAACAGAAATATCAACCCTGGGGGAATTCGGACTGATCAAACATCTGACTGAAGATATCAAGCCCGAAAACAAGGAAACGAAATACGGAATAGGCGATGACGCAGCCGTTCTGGAATTTCCGGGACAGCAGGTACTGGTAACCACCGACCTGCTCATGGAAGGTGTACACTTCGACCTGGTATATACCCCACTCAAACATCTGGGCTACAAATCGGCAATGGTCAACCTGTCGGACATCTATGCCATGAACGGAACCCCGAAACAGATAACCGTATCGCTGGCCGTATCCAAACGTTTCTGCATAGAAGACCTGGAAGACTTTTATGACGGAGTGAAACTGGCCTGCCAGCGTCACCATGTAGACATTGTAGGCGGTGACACCACTTCATCGGTAACAGGGCTGGCCATTTCCATCACCTGCATCGGCGTAGCCGACAAAGACAAAGTGGTTTACCGTAACGGGGCCAAGGAAACCGACATCATCTGCGTGAGCGGCGACCTTGGAGCAGCTTATATGGGCCTCCAGCTGATGGAACGGGAAAAGGCCGTATTCCAGGGAGAAAAAGACGTACAGCCCGACTTTGCCGGTAAGGAATACCTGCTGGAACGCTTCCTGAAACCGGAAGCACGCCGCGACATCATCGAGGAACTGGCCGAAGCCGGCATCAAACCTACCGCCATGATGGACATCTCCGACGGACTTTCATCGGAACTGATGCACATCTGTTCACAAAGCAACACCGGATGCCGCGTTTACGAAGAACGCATCCCTATCGACTATCAGACAGCTGTCATGGCCGAAGAGTTCAACATGAACCTTAGTACCTGCGCCTTGAATGGAGGTGAAGACTACGAACTGCTCTTCACTGTTCCCCTCACCGACCACGACAAGGTATCGGAGTTGAAGGATATAAAGGTGATAGGCTACATTACCAAACCCGAACTGGGCTGTGCCCTGGTAACCCGCGACGGCAATGAACTGGAGCTGAAAGCCCAAGGCTGGAATCCGCTGAAACAAGACTGAGACCTGATTTCTTCATAGAAATTCCTCAAATAATAAACGCTGTCCAGAACCACTGAAAGGAGGTTTTGAACAGCGTTCATTATTTTGTTGATAACTTTTTATCATAAAATCAGGGAAAAAGTTTGGCAGTTCGAATATTTTGTCTACCTTTGCATCCGCAAACGAGAAACAACGCATGCAAAGACATAGCAGAATGGTGCCATAGCTCAGATGGTAGAGCAAAGGACTGAAAATCCTTGTGTCCCCGGTTCGATTCCTGGTGGCACCACTTTGAAGAAAAGCAAAAGACAGTAAAATCCTGATTTCCAAGCGAAATCGGGATTTTTTGTTTTCCCCAGGCACGCAAAAAACGGCAGAATATTACCGTTCGAGGTGGAGCAAAAGGTGGAGATAAAAGGTGGAGCAAAAATCTCCACCGAATTAGGCTCTTTTTCACTGATTGTCAATATTTTGCATAGCAAGAAAACGGGTTCGGTTTCCTACTTTTGTACAAACTAAAAACTGTAGGAAAATGAAAAGAAGTTCATTCAATGTGCTTTTCTTCTTGAAGAAGACCAAGCTGCTAAAAAACGGAGAAGCATCCGTGTGTATGCGTATCACTGTAGATGGTACGCGAGTTGAAAACAACATCCGCAAAAGCATTGATCCGTCTCTCTGGAGTCAGGCAAAGGAATCCGCCAGAGGCAAAAGCCGCAAATCATGCGATCTGAATGCCTATATCGAAAATGCGAGAATCAAATTACATCAGATTTTTTGTGAACTGGAAGAACAGAACCAGCCTATAACAGCGCGTCTGTTGCAGGAAATATTTTTCGGACAAGACAAAGAACCGGAAGCGGTCCGCACCCTCATTGGCACCATGCAGGAACACAATGACCAATGCCGTGCCCTGGTCGGTAAAGACTACGCCCTGATTACCGTTCGCCGTTATGAAAGCTGTAAGCGCTATCTTGCCGAACTTATCAGACAGAAATACGGAAAGGATGACCTGCCGCTGGCGGAAGTCAACGGTGAGCTGGTACGTGCCTTTGAATTTTATCTGAAAACGGAAAAGGAATGTCAGCAGAATACCGTCATCCGTTATATGAAGTGTCTGAAGAAGATTACCAATCTGGCACTGGCCAATGAATGGATAGCCAAAGACCCGTTTATCGGTATCAAATTCCACGAAAAAGAAGTAATCCGTGAGTTTCTTACCATGGACGAACTGCTGACTATCTACCACAAGGAGTTTCCTCTGGACCGAATCACCGTAGTCCGTGATGTTTTTATTTTCGCTGCCTTTACTGGTTTGGCTTTCATCGACGTGCAACAGCTTTCGCCTGAGCATATCGTAAAAGACAACAACGGAAACCTGTGGATCAGGAAGCCACGTCAGAAAACAAAGAACATGTGTAACATTCCGCTGCTGGATATTCCTTTGGAAATCCTGAGAAAATATGCAGATTATCCTGCCTGCAAAAAGAAAGGAGTATTACTGCCTGTCCCCTGCAATCAGAAGATGAACAGCTACCTGAAAGAGATCGCCGACCTATGTCAGATAAAGAAGAATTTGACGACACATACAGCACGTCACTCATACGCCACATCTGTCTGTTTGGCCAATGGAGTAAGCATTGAGAATGTAGCCAAAATGCTCGGTCACTCCAATATCAAGATGACGCAGCACTATGCAAGGGTACTCGACAGTTCCATTCTGAAAGATATGAATAATGTAAGGGATGTACTTTCAGGCAATCTTTCTCGTTAATAGCAGTTCATTCAAACAATTCAGAAATTATGAATCATTCTATCATACGGATAATAAGCCGCAAATTCTGCGGTTAATTATCCGTATGAATATCTTAACAGCTTTAGCCTCAACCTCCAAATCATAAGAAACGCCCATCAGTCGCCTATTTCCTCGCCGTCCATGGAAGTTAGTACAGACTCTCTTGAAAGCGAAAAGGTCTGGCGGCTATGCCGTTTCGGGCAGAATCTTCCTCCTTCAGAGCGTATTCAGCCCGAAAACCTTTTCCCTTTCACGTCTGTACAATGAACGCCGACGGCAGCGGAAACAAGCGACTGACGGAAAAGTCAGAAAATTAAAAAGTAAAACAACATATAGATGGAAATTAAAATCACGTCCAATTCTATATGCCGTTTTCATCACTTAAAGAAGGATATTTTTTAGAAACACAATAAAATGGGCAGGCGGCAAACTGCGCTCCCTCCAGAAAAATCAATCCGTTTTTTCTACAACCTGCCAGTGTCCACCTTTATCCGGTCCGACACGCTTGAGTATTCCCTCTGCCTTCATCTTGGCAATATGCTTTTCCACAGCTTTAGGGGTTATGCCTATCCGCTCGGCAAGGGCAGCTGCACTTAGTGAATTGTCTTGAGATAGCAGAGCAATAATTTTCTCCCTACTTTTCACCTTTTTCTTCCTACTTTCTGTCAGTTTCTCCCCACTCTCCGGAATATCTTCAATGGATTTACGATAAATTTCAATGTCATGAGTAAGATTCTTCACCATAGTGGCAGTCATAAAATTCCGGAATATACTTAAATCTTCATTTTCCCGGGTTTCCACCAATGCTTTGATGTATTCCTCCTTATCATCCTTAAGGATTTTGGTAGGAATCAATCCAAACTCAAATTGAAGCATGTTCATTACAAGACGTGCCATTCTGCCGTTACCATCAGCCCACGGATGTATAGTCACCAAATGATAATGGGTATCAAAACTTAGCTCGTATAATTGTGCAACACTTTTGCTTGCATAATTTTTTCGTTCTTGATTCAGCCAATTGCAAAATTCCGAGAGTTTTACCGGGACTTTACTGTAATTCATATACGATTTGCCTCCAACTCCTGCCGTAACATTCAACAGGCGTAAGTCTCCCTGTGCAGATGAGAAATCTCCCAATGCAGTCTTATACTCCTGTCCGGTATTTTTCATGACAAGAGCAGAGAGACTTTTCAATAAATCAATAGTGATATCAGTATGTGCATGAGCTAGTTTTATGGCAGTCTCATAAGCGTTTTTAAGATCAAGGTTCATGTTCTGCTCTGTGATACTTTTCCCTTTCAGGCTGATTCCCTGGTCGAACATGATTTGATTTTCAAGCTCTGTTATAGTCGATCCCTCGATGGCCGTGGAATGAGTAATGAGTGAATACAAATAGAACTTGTCATAATCTATCTGCTTGTCTATTTCCAATTCCCGATAAAGGGAAATCAATTTTTCAAGTTCGGTTTGCATATTATCTTCTATTTTTCACAAATATATATTTTTCTCCCTACTTCTCATTATTTTCTCCCTACTTTATTTGCTTTTCTCCCCACCTTTTGCAATAAAACAAATAGAATCTGCATCACCTACCTGTTTGATAAGTGATACAGATTCCAATAGAGTGATACCGATTTTATTCATTAAGCCGATACGCCTCCTTGTACCCATTCATCAGTGTCTTTTCTATGTCGGAAGCCCGGTAGAGAATCTTGCCGCCCACCTGTGTGTAAGGCAGAATGCCGTTGTTGCGGTAGTCCTGCAAGGTTCTCCGGCTCACTTTCAACAGGTATGCCACTTCCTTGTCCGTCAGCAGTTCATCGCCATAGGCAGACGGTTGCCGTTTCTCCAACAACTTTTCGAGCAGGGCCAGCAGCCTGTCGAAATTCGAGTGGAACGCCTTTACCCACTCATGGTCCTTTTCTCTGATTTCATTACTCATACGCGTTTGATATTGGTTTATACATTATTCTTGAAACTCACTCAAATGGTCTTGCCTTTCCAACGGGCTTCCTTGCGTTTGTCCTCCACGTTGCCGACTACCCGTTCCACATCGTCAGGACGGTAATAAGTTCGGTTTCCGATTTTTGTAAAGGCCAGCGTCCCGTTATCCCTCAGGGTCTGCAAGGTTCTCGGACTGATACGCAACCTGCGGCAGACCTCATGGTTGTCCATCCATTCACTTGTTCCCTTCCCGCCGTGTTCACGGCACAGATTTTCCACCCGCTGCACGAAGCGATCCAGCTTGGCAGCTATTTCCTCGAAAGTCCTTTTTTCAAAGCTGATGATTTCCATTGTCTTCATTATTTTCTGTTAAACATATATTCTAAATTCCAGAACAGAACAGATCCTTTACAACCGATATTCCATCATGAATCATCGTCCAATTCTCGGCAGGAAATGTGACCGTTTATCCCTGTTCCCACTGCAAATAAAAGCAGTAGGAATCACACTGCAATGGATTTTCAGACCGGTGACGATGCGTTACCCGGAATGACATCATGTTACATATCAACCGCATACAATGAGCCTTCTTCATAAACGGAATCCGCTTGAACAATCCGGTATGGAAGAATCACTCCGGCAAGTCACGGCAGGCAGCACCGACCACCCAATCTATATTGTGCATAGGGTAACATAATTGCTACAGCATCTCCATTTGCTTGATTCTGTTTACTATACACACTTCCTTTGCTCACGACAACAAGTCAAGGTGCGCACCGAGACCAGTGAGTAAACCGATTAAAATCAAAAATGTATGGTAACAAAAAAGAAATTGACCAAAGAAGAATGGGAGGCCATGACAGGTACGGACATGTCATTCATACTCCCGTCAGATGGCAGCATTGAAACTGCCATGGAATCATCCTTGAATGATATAGGAAAAGAGAAGTCAGAAAGGACGGTAGAACTGACCGACACCACATCCGAGAACCAGGAACTGTCAACCGGAAAAGAGGAAGCCATTCCCGCGTCTCAGCGACGTATAAGCAGTAGACAGAGAAAACTATCTCTGGACGAATACCGGAAAACCTTTCTTCAGGTTCCGAGAATCGAAGACCGCAAGCCCGTGTTTGTTAGCGGCGAGGTACGTGACAGGCTGGACGAGTTTGTCCGCAGGTTGGGAGGACGCAAAATGAGCGTTTCCGGACTGCTTGAGAATATTGCTCGGCAGCATCTTGAAATCTATTCGGAAGATTTCGAGCAGTGGCGAAAGCTGTGATATTTTCAGGAATGACCGACTTGCTTACTGACTCCAGTCATTACTGTATTCAGACAGTCCGCAGTCGACCAGAGGGAGTAACGGACAAAACTTCAGTTTTGGGAGTTAGCGAGGTTATCTTTCGGGCATCCCGAAAACCTCGCTCCACTCCCGAAGAGTGGAGGCAATCCGCTCCCGGTGGTCGCAGATTGTGAGAAAAAGAATAATCAGAAATCAAACGAAGAAAATATGAATGACAGAAAGAAAAACAGACCGAGAGGACGCCCCAGAGTAAGCGGAGTGTGCAAACTCAGCAAAGCCGTTACAGTGAAATTCTCCAAGATAGACTATGAACGGTTGTGCCGACGCAGCAGGCAGGCTAACCTCACGCTGGCGGAATACCTCCGCGTATCAGCCTTTGAGACGACGATAACGACCAGGCACTCTGCCGAGGAGACTGCCTTCATACGCAGCCTTACGGGTATGGCGAACAACCTGAACCAACTGACCCGTCTGTCCCATCAGGCCGGATTCCACCGTACCCAAAGGACGGTGACAGAACTCCTGCAGAAGCTCAAGGAGATTATTGTCCGGTATAGGTACGGAGAAAGGAGGCCGTCATGATTGGCAAGATCAAGAAAGGGAAATCCTTCGGCGGCTGTATCCGTTATGTGATGGGCAAGGACAACGCGGAAATCATCGACTCCGACGGCGTACTGCTGGAAAATATCAGGGAAATAACGGCCAGTTTCAACTACCAGCGTGAACTTAATCCGAAGATAAAACAGCCTGTCGGGCATATCGCATTGAGCTTCAAGCCGGAGGACAAGGCACTGCTGACAGATGAATTTATGGCTAAAATAGCTCGGGAATACATGGAGTTGATGGGGATAAAAAACACTCAGTTTATTCTGGTAAGACACCATAACACGGACAATCCGCACTGCCACCTGGTCTATAACCGCATCGGGTATGACGGCAAGGTAATCTCTTCCCAAGGCGATTACAAGCGTAACGAAATCACCACAAAACTGCTTAAGGACAAGTACGGTCTGACATACGCCGAGGACAAGGGCAAGACTAACGTGGAGAAACTCCATGCTTCGGAACGTGTGAAATACGAAATCTTCAATGCCGTCAAGGCAGCTTTGAAGCACTCCAAAACATGGAAAGAGTTCAACGATTATCTGCTTCGCCGGGGCATCAGGCTGGAATTTGTAAAGCGGACCAGGGAGATAAAAAAGCCGGAGGACATACAGGGAATCCGATTCACCAAGGACGGGCAGACCTTCAAGGCTTCACAAATCAGCCGAGAGTTCAGCTTTGCCAGACTGAATGTCCGGTTGGGTTGGAAGACTTCTGAATCCCAACAGGAATCCGAACGTAAGGTGCAGCAAATGATACCGGACAGAGGCCATCTTCTCGAAAGTACGGGACTTGGACTGTTCAGTTCTACAAACGGTACCGCTCCCGAAGAACCGTTGCCTCAGGAAGAACTCTTGCGCAGACGCAGGAAGAAGCGACAAAAAAGGAAAGGTTTCGGATTGTAGTCCGTCCTTTCCCATTCAAATTATTCATGAACATTAAAATTGCAGGAATATGAAATTGGAAGAATATATCGAGAGCATCTTCGGATGCCTGGAAAGAATCGAGAACAAAATCAACGGGCTATCCACTCCCTTGTTGGAAGGTAACAGCCCGACAGTTAATAACACACAGGATGAGTCCGTGCTGAATGAAGTCCGGAATGGTCATGAGACATTCCGTAAATTGTTGGCTCGCGTGTACGAAGGTCTTGCCGCCATCAAGAACGATATGGTTTCCATGGACAGGAAAAACTCGTCACAGGAAAGACTTGGACAGGTCTTGTCAGAAATGCATAATGAACAGCGGCAGAACCAGGAGAAAGTGGAAACCCTGTTTTGTGAGACCAATGACACAATCAGAAAGAATGCCGTTAAGACAAGCAACATCAACCATCATTTCAGCCTGAGCTTGGAATCCCCGTACATACTAGGGAACTTTTCCGTGATGTTTGCGGCAGTCGTGGCCCTGTCCGTGGCTCTCTATTTTTCGACGAGAACAGATAACGAGCAGGCTGATAATGATCTGAAGTACCGTTATGTCAAGATGAAAGGAGAGGCTACTCCCGAGCAACTCGTGGAACTTGAGAGCCTCTTCGGGCCGAACCGGGATAACGAACGGATAGAACAGATGCGTGAGGACGTGGAAGCCTACGAGGAAGCGGTACGGAAACAGGCCACCCTGACCGAGCAGGCACGGCTGAAGGAACAGGCCGCGAGAGAACTGGACAGCAAGGCGAAGTCCATCAAGGACAAGTCTATTACGGATGAACCTAAAAAGTAAGCCCATGGCCAGTGTGAAAGTGAAATTCAGACCTTCCACCATAGAGGGTAAGGAAGGTACCATCTATTATCAGATTATCCAGAACCGTGTAATCCGTCAGTTAAAGACGGATTACCGGATATTTACAGATGAATGGAACGAAGCTGGAAGCTGTATCATTGCCGGTAGTTCAGAACGAAGTAATCTGCTCCTTTCCTTGCAGGAACGCATGGAGTGTGACTTGAAGCGGCTGGACATGATTATCCGACAACTGGATAACCGGAAAGCCGGATATACGGCAGATGATATTGTCGCTTCTTTTCAAAGCAATACAGAGGGACAGTCGTTTTTCAACTTCATGCAAGGCATCATAGCCCGTCTAAAACAGATGGGCAAGATACGCACTGCTGAAAATTATTCCTGCACTCTGAAAAGTTTCATGCAGTTCAGAGGAGACAGGGATATTCTGTTGTCTGAAATCGATTCGGACTTGATGCAGCTTTATGAAGCCTATCTTCATGGAAAAGGTGCCGTACGGAATACCAGTTCGTTCTACATGCGTATTCTTCGGGCAGTATATAACCGTGCCTTGGAAAAGGAACTGATGGAACAGCGCAATCCTTTCAGGCATGTCTATACGGGAGTGGACAAGACCGTCAAGCGTGCCGTTCCCTTATCCGCCATCAAGCGTATGAAGAATCTGGATC
The DNA here is from genome assembly GCF_900128495.1 of Bacteroides ilei. GTDB lineage: Bacteria > Bacteroidota > Bacteroidia > Bacteroidales > Bacteroidaceae > Phocaeicola > Phocaeicola ilei. The sequence continues at coordinate 222,868 of NZ_LT635801.1, read as the reverse complement.
TATCCTTACAGCCTAATCTGGAATTTGCAAGGGACATGTTCCTGTTCAGTTTCTATACCCGTGGCATGTCGTTCATTGATATGGCTCACCTGAAAAAGAAAGATCTTCAGAACGGATTCTTATCGTATCGCAGACGAAAGACCGGGCAGCAGCTGGTCATCAAGTGGGAAAAATGTATGCAAGAGATTGTCGGCAAAAAACCGGAAGACAGCCTCAGTCCTTATCTTTTGCCGGTATTGAAATATCCTTTTAAGGATACGCACAAGCATTACAGGAATGTCATGTCCGGAATAAACCGAAACCTGAAAGAAATAGCCAGACTGGCCGATATATCCGTCCCTCTGAGCATGTACTGTGCCCGTCATTCATGGGCAAGCGCAGCCAAAGGCAAGAACATTCCGATTTCGGTTATCAGTGAAGGAATGGGACATGACTCCGAGGCGACCACACAAATTTATCTGGCTTCATTGGACAATTCCGTAGTGGACAAAGCCAACGCACAAATTCTGAAAAGTCTGTAGGATTGGAGAACGTTTAGCAAAAGCATTCATTTCTTAGACAGAGGGACTCACTCTTGCGCAAAGTTATACATTTTATTGAAAATCCTGCAATTCCTGTTGTTGGATTTTCATCCGGAAGTTATTGAAATTCAACTGTTGTTTAGCAATCCCACATATAATTCATCAGCAAATCAGCCTTATAGCCTGAAATCTCCCTCTGTCTAAGAAAGACGCAGACACCGGGACTTTCTCTTCCCCTTTACGCACAGAAAGAAGATGGAGAAAACGACCGGAGAAGCCGACATACAGGAGAACAGGCTGAAAGAACTTTCACCCGACTTACTGAATACCTTGCTCAAAGATCATACAACGAGTAAGGAAGGAAAACAGTGTAATATATTCTGGGCTACTTCCGATTATGAACCGCTCGGCAAAGGTTATGAATACGGGTCACAGATCCTTCCTGAACTGATAACCGGAGAGAACGGTCATGTGGTCATGCCCCGTGTCCTGAAACACAGGGATACCCAAAGCACACGTTCCCGGGAAATGGCGGAGGTATTTACTCCGTCCTGGATCTGTAATGCCCAGAACAACCTTATCGATGAAGCCTGGTTTGGCAGAAAGGATGTATTCAACCATGAAGTGACATCTAAAGACGGTACACATTCATGGGAAATCAATCCGGATAAGATTGCTTTTCCTGAAGGCAGGACATGGAAAGACTATGTACAGGAAAACCGGTTGGAAATCACCTGTGGAGAAGCTCCTTATCTGGTAAGCAGGTATGATACGACTACCGGAACATTCATTCCCGTGGAGAAACGTATCGGCCTGCTTGACCGTAAGCTCCGTATCGTCAGTGAGAATACCACGACAACGCGTGAATGGCTGGAGGCAGCGAAGGATGCTTACAGAAGCATCTATGCCTATGAATGGCAGGGTGACAGTCTTCTTCTTGCCCGTGAAGCACTTCTCTTATCCTTCATCGAATATTACCGGAACAAGTTCGGTAAAGATCCGCAAATTAAATCCATCAACCATATAGCCTATATCATCTCCTGGAATGTATGGCAGATGGACGGACTGAAAGGTGTTGTTCCGGACAGTTGTGGAGAACGTGTGCGAATGGAACCGGGCCTGTTCGGTACGATTGAAAGACGGGAACCGTGCGAGGGTTGTCTGAAAAATGACCTGACCAAGCACAACGGCATTTACAGCATTATCAAGGACTGGCGGGCTACAGACAAGGCAACAGGCAAAAAGGGGAAACGAATCCGATTTATCGACCTCATAAATGAAGAAGCATGAGATTCACATCGTCCCTGAAACTAAAACTGATCTATGTGTTCCGTATCAATGATACGGCGCACCGTGGATGCCTGAAGATTGGCGAGGCAACCTGTGAGGATGAAAACGTGTTCGGTCTGTCTCCTAACAGCAAGGCGCTCAATGAAGCGGCAAGAAAGCGTATCAACCAGTACACACAGACGGCAGGTATCGCATACGATCTGCTTTATACGGAACTGACTGTTTACAACCGTGGCGGACTCCGTTCATTCAACGACAAGGAGGTACACAATGTTCTGGAACGTTCCGGCGTCAAAAAGAAAGTCTTCGATACAGTCAACAAAGCCAATGAATGGTTCATCACCGATCTGGAAACCGTCAAGCGTGCCATTGCGGCTGTCAAGGAAGGCCGGAGTTCCCTTTCATCAGCGGAAGTTACCCGGGAATATTCCCCGATTGTATTCCGGCCGGAACAGCAGGAAGCCATCAGCAAGACCAAGAAGCAGTTTAAGAAAGGCAACCAGATGCTCTGGAACGCAAAGATGCGTTTCGGAAAGACCCTTTCTGCTCTGCAGGTTGTCAAGGATATGGAGTTTCAGCGTACCCTGATTCTGACTCATCGTCCTGTGGTGGATGCCGGATGGTTTGAGGATTTCGGTAAGATATTTTACGACCGCAAGGATTTTGCATACGGTTCCAAGAACAACGGGGAAAGTTACGACAGTCTTGAACGGCGGGCAGAAAGCCACGGATTGCATTATGTCTATTTTGCATCCATGCAGGATTTGCGCGGCTCTGAACTTGTGGGTGGTAATTTCGACAAAAACAACGAAGTGTTTGCTACTGATTGGGACCTGATTATCGTGGATGAAGCGCACGAAGGCACCCAGACCGAACTGGGTAAAGCGGTTATGGGAGAGCTGGTCAAGGAACAGACCAAGGTATTGCGCCTTTCAGGTACTCCATTCAACCTGCTGGATGATTTCAAGGAGGATGAAATCTATACATGGGACTATGTGATGGAACAACGGGCCAAGATGAGCTGGGACGAACTCCATTTTGGTGATCCCAATCCGTATGCCTCACTGCCTACACTCAATATCTATACCTACGATTTGGGACGGCTGCTTCATGAATTTGTAGATGAAGATGTTGCCTTTAATTTCAAGGAATTTTTCAGGGTCAATGAATCCGGCAGTTTTTGTCATGAAAAAGACGTGCGGGCTTTTCTGAATCTTCTTACCAAGGAGGACAAGGACAGCCTTTATCCATATGCCAACGAGGAATATAGGAATATTTTCCGCCATACTCTCTGGATGGTGCCCGGCGTGAAGGAAGCACGGGCACTGAGTGCCATGCTCCAGACACATCCGGTGTTCCAGCATTTCAAGGTGGTCAATGTAGCTGGTGACGGTGATCAGGACGAGGAAAGCCGTGATGCCCTGGAAGCCGTGGAAAAGGCTATCGGAAAAGATCCGTATGCTACACGGACCATTACCCTCTCTTGTGGACGGCTAACGACCGGAGTAAGTGTAAAGGCATGGACTGCCGTATTCATGCTGTCCGGTTCTTATAATACAGCTGCATCCAGTTATATGCAGACCATCTTCCGCGTACAGACACCGGCCATCATCAACGGACGGATGAAGGAGCAGTGCTACGTTTTTGATTTTGCTCCGGACCGTACCCTGAAAGTGATAGCCGAAACCGCCAAAATATCGGCTAAAGCCGGAAAAACGTCACAGAGCGACCGCAAGGCCATGGGTGAGTTCATTAATTTTTGCCCTATCATATCCGTCGAAGGTTCCCAGATGAGCCGTTTTGACGTACCTCACATGCTGGAACAGCTGAAACGGGTATATGTGGAACGTGTCGTCCGTAACGGGTTTGAGGACAATAGCTTGTATAATGATGAATTGATGAGGCTGGATGATCTGGAACTGCAGGAGTTCGATAATCTGAAAAAGATTATCGGCCAGACCAAGGCCATGCCCAAGACCAATCAGGTGGATATTAACAATCAGGGACTAAACAACGAGGAGTACGAGGAAAAGGAAAAGCTGGAGAAGAAGCCCAAGAAGGAGCTTACGGAGGAAGAACGGAAACGGCTGGAAGAATTGAAAAAGAAGACCAAGAACCGGGAAGCTGCCATTTCCATACTCCGAGGCATCTCCATCCGTATGCCCCTGTTGATTTATGGTGCGGAACTGAGTGATGAAAATCAGGAAATCACGATTGATAATTTCGCCTCACTCATTGACCCGCAGTCATGGGAAGAGTTCATGCCCAAGGGAGTGACCAAACAGAAATTCAACAGTTTCAAAAAATACTATGATCCGGAAATATTCTGTGCCGCTGGGAAACGAATCCGTGCGATGGCCCGTGCTGCGGACAAACTGAGTATAGAGGAACGTATCGAGAGGATTACGGACATCTTCAGTACTTTCCGTAATCCAGACAAGGAAACGGTGCTTACTCCGTGGCGTGTGGTAAACATGCACCTCGGCGACTGTCTGGGAGGCTATAACTTCTATGACGCGGAGTATCAGAATGTGATTTCTGAACCACGGTTTATAGACAAAGGAGAAGTTACCGCAGAAGTTTTCTCCCCTGAATCCCGTATTCTGGAAATCAATTCCAAATCCGGACTTTATCCGCTCTATGTGGCATACGGCATTTACCGGGCAAGGGTAAAGGCTTCTCTGTTCGCTGTAGAAACGGTAGAGGAGCAGCAGACTGTATGGGACAAGGTCATAGCGGAAAACATCTTTGTCATCTGTAAGACTCCAATGGCTAAGAGTATTACCAAACGTACGCTTGCTGGGTTTCGTAAAGTCAAGACAAATATGTGGGCTCCGGAAGATCTTGTCAACAAGATAAAGAATCAATCAGAATTATTCATTAAAAAAGTACATGATTTAATAGGAAAAGACATGAAGATTAATGCTATAGTCGGTAATCCTCCATACCAAATCAATGATGGAAGTGGTGCATCTGACGATGCTGCAAATCCTATATACCAAATATTTGTACGGATAGCAAAACAGATCAGACCCGAATACTTTTCCCTGATTATGCCTTCAAAATGGATGATTGGAGGAAAAGCTGTTCTCAAACCATTCAGAAAAGAAATGATGGAAGATAAACATATTGCATCCATCTATGATTATGAGGATTCTGGCGAATGCTTTAACGGGCAGCATATAGATGGTGGAATCTGTTATTTTCTTTGGAGTAGGAAACATGATGGGCTTATAAATTATATTTACAAACCTACTAATGAAAAATCTTTTTGTTCTATAAGACCGTTATCGGATGGCAATTCTGATATAATTATTAGAGATAATAGACGACAAAGCATTATTGATAAAGTTTCTAAACTTCAATCATTTAGTCAGATAGTTTCAGCACGTAAACCATTTGGTATTAACACAGACATATTCAATAATAAATCAAATTACCCAGAATACAAACTCAATGACAAACCTTATAAAAATTCGGTTTTATTATGGGGCGTTTATGGTATTAAAGGTGGTGCAAAGCGTATTACCGGGTATATTGATTCCAATGCAATAAAAAAGAACAAACAATGGATAAATAAATATAAATTATTCATATCTAAAGCTTATTCAGCAGATGCTATTGTTCCTCCAGAGATGATAGTGGCACCTCCTGAAGTTGTGTGTAGCGAAACCTTTCTTGTTATAGGCCCTTTTGATAATCAAGAAGAATTGATAAATTGTAAAAAATATATGGAAACTGATTTTTTTAGAATATTATTATTCTTTGGTAGAGGAACAATGCAAGTATCTCAGGAAGTATTTAGATTTATTCCTGTACAAGTTTTTTTAGATAATAGCGATATTAAGTGGAGTAATAATCTTAGTGATATTAATCTCCAATTGTATGCAAAATATCGTTTTACGGATGAAGAAATAAAATTTATTAATAAAATAATAAGACCTGTATAAAAACTACTTGATTGAAGATTTATTATAAAAAATCAATATATAATCCAGAAAAGGGAAATTATTTACCGAACAAAAGAATAAAATAGGAATCTAATACTGAATATTTTGCTATCTTTGAATTGTTAGTCTATAATCAATATGGATTCAGAATTCTATTATTAATCTTTATTTGCATTAGTATGGGAACAAAAGATGATATACTTACTGAACTTAAACACAAAGAGAAAAGTGTAAGCGATTTAATTAGATTTCTAAATATTAGATGTGATGATACCCCCAATTATTCATTATTATTAGGAGCAGGTTGTTCCATTACCTCAGGAATAAAATCAGGAGGGCAACTTATAAATGAATGGAAAAAAGAAATAGCTATTTCTAATAATATACCTGAAGATTCAGACGAATTTAATAAGTTTTTTGAATCTCAGGATTGGTATGATGACAGAAATCCCTACTCATCACTATTTGAAAGACGATATGACTTACAACGTCAACGAAGATCTTTTGTAGAAAATGAAGTGGCAAATAAAAATCCATCTATAGGATATGCTTATTTAGTAAAACTCATAGAACAAAATTATTTTAATGCAGTTTTCACAACTAATTTCGATGATTTATTAAATGAAGCTTTTTATCGTTTTTCTAATGTTAGGCCTGTTGTATGTGCACATGATTCAGCAATATCCAGTATAACAATAACATCTAAACGTCCTAAAATTATAAAGCTTCATGGTGATTATTTATTTGAAGATATTAAAAGTACTTTAAGAGAAACGGAGTCCTTAGAAGGGAACATGAAAAATAAGTTCATAGAATTTTCTAAAGACTATGGACTAATCGTTGTCGGATATGCTGGAAATGATAGATCCATAATGGATATTTTATCGTACTTATTAAAAAAAGAAGAATTCTTCAAGAATGGAATCTATTGGTGTATTAGAAAAGGGGATAAGAATATTTCTGATGAATTGAAGAAATTATTATGGAAGGATAGAGTCTATTTCATACAAATTGATGGATTTGACGAGTTTATGGCTGAACTCAACAAGGAACTTAATAATGGAGCTTTGCCAATCGACAATGCTCTTCTAAGTAGTGAACATCAAATAAATTTAATAAAAAGTTTAACCTCTAATGAATATGTCAAAAAATCAGCTTCTCCAATAATTCAAGAAGATGCTAAAAGATTAAAAAAAATGGTCAGCCATAACTTTTTTGAAGATTTCGTTAAACACTTTGATTTTAAAAGGAATAAAGCAGATGAAACTTCTTATAGAAATCACTTATTTGAATTAAATCAAGAAGAGAAGAATATCTTAAATAAAATAAAAATCATTAGTGTCCCGTTAAAATCGGGACAAATTAATATTAATCAAACAATCCCGGAAAAAGGGAAGAATTGAGTTCTTTGACATCGTTGAAATTAGTCTTATCAAACAGTTCCTTAAGGCATGTTTTGTCCGTAAGAGAAATGCTTAGAATTTGTAGAACTTCATATGTTGACCGTTCCAGTTGCATATCATGTTGCACTATAGCAACAAGGCAATAACTGATAATGGCAGTACTGATTTGGATTCGAACAGCGTTCTCCGTAGTACCCCAAAACTTCTTAATTTTGAGGTGCTGCTTTAGCCATTTGAAGAACAACTCAACCTGCCAGCGGTTTTTATACAGTTCGACGATTTCAAGTGAAGTGAGATGAAAAGCATTGGTAAGAAAGACAAACTCTCTATCCTGATTTTCGTCTCTGTACTTCACTAAGCGCAACCGCTCAGGATACTTCTGCCGAGTGATTATGTCGGTAAGTTCTATTACAGAATCGGTAAGTACATTCTTTGGCAATCTGCGTCTCCATCGGATACATTTAAACTGTAGATTCTTCTTGGCTCTCACCACAAAGAAAGACTCGTGCAAATGTATCTTATAGAGTTCTTTGAAGGCATTGTAACCACGGTCAAACACATAGTAAGACTCTGATTCATAAGGAATATACTTCATTGCTTTTGAATCGTGGACAGATGCTGTAGAGAAGTGGAAGTATGCTGGGACTTGTGCTTCCAAGTCATACAACACATGAGCTTTTACACCACCTTTCTTCTTACGAAACTTGGCCCACCAAAAGATAGACAGACATAAAGGTATTGTCGTAGAATCGAAAGCATACACATGCCCTTTCAACTTAAAAATATCTGTTGCCTGTTTTTTCCGAGCCTGTTCCATCATGAAGAATGCAAAGTCTTCAAAGATGCGGTAATCTCGATTTTGGTTGGCTGAAGCAAATGTCGTTTTAGCAATAGGATTCCGTCCTATTCCAAGATGATAGCATTTGGTATGATGCGCTTCCAGCGCCACGACTACATCGCGTAAACTTTCACGATTACTAAGCTGACCAAACATCAGTGCAAGAAGTTGGTTCCAGCACGTGAATGACTTGACATACCGATTGCCATTGTATTTGTCAACTAAGTGGCGAAACTTATCTTTATCAAGAAATTCTACCAATTGGGCAAAGATATATTTGTTTTTGTTCATATGCAGTCTATCTTATAGACTACAATGTAGCAATTTCAAATCGTCGCACCCTAAAAATGCTTGTAAAAGACTATATTTCAACTATTTCAAAGACCGATTCCCTTTTTTAACGGGACAGTAGTGAATAAAAATCTCATTAATGGAAGATGAGATAGATAAGGCATTAACTATAATAGAAGAGCAAAATATTGAAAAAATAGAAAATCAAATTTTCAAAACTGAGTTATTAGAAATGAAATTATCTGCAATTCATAGTAAAGGATTTGAAAATCAAGATATTTACAAAGAAACTATAGACAAACTTATAGAACTCAATCCTAAAAAAAATGTATATTACTATGACGCAGTAAATTCATTTAATGATATCGATAATAAATTATTGTATATTGATAAAGCCTTGATTTACTACCCTAATGATGACGATTTATACAGATTAAAGGGTAATTTTATGAGCGATTACTACAAAACACTTTTAAATAAGGAAATTTCTAAAATTTCAACTGATGACATATCAAATGCATATATAAAAAGCATAAACTTAGATGGTAGCATATTTAATACCTCATGGGTAAGTTTATGTAAATGGTATAGCTATTTATACACTAATAATACAGAAAAAAAGAAAGAGAAAATATCTGAACTACTAAAAAGATACAAACCGCAAAATAAATATAACCCCAATTATCTAAACGCTGCATATTTTTTTAAAGAATATATAGATGATGATATAAATACTCTATTATCTGAGGGATATGATTTTGCTAAACAATCAGATAACCCTTCTTGGGCAGAAAAATCTTTACTTATTTTAATCCAATCTTTTCTGGATAAAAATAAAGATTTTGAAAAGACAAAAAAATACTTTGATGAATTTGAAAATTTATACAGTCCTTCTTATACATATTTTTTAGAGAAAGCTAAAATATTATCATCTCGATTTGACCGTATAGATGAAGCCATTAAGATTTTAGAAGGTATAGAATATGAATCATCCACAAAAGATAGACTATTAATGAGATTGTACTTAATAAAAAAGCGAGATGAAGATGCTAAGAAAATAGTAAATAATAAGGTCCCTAGTTCAGATTTACTTTACGAGTTTTATTGTGAATCAAACCAATATGATAAGGCTTGCGATTTCATAAAAAAATATTGGCAAAACAACAATATTGAAATAGACGACTTTATTGCTTATTCATTTGCCATGCTAAAATTAGGAAAATACGAAGAAGTTTACGCAGAATTAAAGAAATATTATGATTGCCCAACTACTTGTTTACCAGCAATAGCTATTAATTATTTCATAGCAGAATCCAAAAGTAAAGGGACTAAACCAGATGAAAGGAAAATTAATAATAAAATCTTAGAAAAAAAAGGGATGTATGATAATGACGTAATTGCAGCGGCATATGCATTAATTAATAACAAGAAAGAAGCATTCGACTATCTCAGAAAAGCAATTACTGAGGATACTTTATTGAAATATTCTGTTAGAGATTGGCCTGCTTTCGAACAATATTTTGACGATCCTCAATTTAAGAAGATTGTAGGATTGACTAATTGATCTATAAAATAATATTGTTATCTTTGTCATCGGAAACCTCCACGTAACCTTATGCAAAATACAGCAAGTCTCAGGTGGAGCAATAGCGGGAGATTACGTCTTTAGCTAAAAGATACATCAAAGATATTCAGCCACTTATCGTTAGATTACGATTCCTGGTGGCACCACTTTGAAGAAAAGCAAAAGACAGTAAAATCCTGATTTCCAAGCGAAATCAGGATTTTTTGTTTTCCCCAAGCACGCAAAAAACGGCAGAATATTACCGTTCGAGGTGGAGCAAAAGGTGGAGATAAAATCTCTCCAAACCAGACTTCTACAAGATTTTTATAAGTGAATAGCCAACATATAGCATCAGCAGGCCTACAAGCAGACTTAAAGCGATGTAGAAAAACAAATAAAAGAAATTGGCATCTCTAATCAATTGATAGCTTTCATTGATGAAGGTAGAAAAAGTCGTAAATCCTCCACAAAAACCTACGGTAAGAAAAAGCCGCATGTCCGGACTTATAAGATTATTGCGCTCAAACAATCCATAAAACAGACCGATTGCAAAGCAACCTACTACATTGACTAAAAAAGTGCCCAGAGGAAATGTATGGAATCCGGAATCCTGTATCAACTTTGATATAAGATAGCGCAACACACCTCCGGTAAAACTACCTATGCCTACAATCAGTAAAGACCTTAACATAACAAGATATAAGAAGATTAATTTTCAATATCAGGCAGGGATCATCAGCTCTTATCCACATATATTTACATACCATTTCCAAACGCCTGAAAAAATAACTGTCGACATAGGTAGTTTGAAAGCTAATCCCATAGCCGGTGCAAAACTACAGAAAATATTTCAGCTTTGCCGATCATTCCTCCAAATCACACGGACCATTAAATAAAATTAGCAATAAGGCACTATAAGGATACCTTTCCCGGATCTTTTTACCTTTAATCTTCAGCATTGTTCTTCAACCACTCCAGACGTCTCTGGTCTGGAAGATGTCTGACCTTGAAATGCTCAAAGGTAACGTCAAAACCGTCTCCATCCGGACAGGCAGCCATCAACCCTACCTGCACCGGAGTATTGTCCTGCAGCCAGGCATTGCGCATCATCGTATATTCCTTGTCATCGAACGAATAAAAGATTTCTACAGCATCCAGCCGTCTGACAGCCTTTATCCAGACATACGGAACAGGTTTCTCCAAAGTTATCACGCTCCAATCCGATGTCTTATGGGTGACAACGGTACTCAGATTGAACTTCCCGTCCACAAATTCTATACCTGTCTTGATGTAATTCTCATGGTCGATACGCAGCATCAACCCAGCCTGGTCAAACCGTTTTCTTATAGTTTCCTGTAACTTTCACTTTGACCTCAAATTCGCCTCCATAAGTGGTGTAATAAAAAGGGGCGTCATCAACGGTAAAACCATAATGCGAAATTCTCCAATAGTCACTTTGAGGGGTTACAAACATGGACAGTGACTTGTTTTCTATCTTCCACTGCTCCGGTTCGTTGAACCATTGCATTTTCTCCAATGTCTGCGCCATACATAACTGTAAGGGCATAAAAGCTGCAAGCAAATAATATAGTCTTTTCATCTTATCTTTTTATTTGTCATTTATTAAATGCTATGAAGGGAATTTTAAAAATCTTTTTTTATTTACATTTGCAAATGTAGAAAGTTATGATCCGATCTACAATAATTATAAATAACCATTTATAACCGGCCGATGGATACTCTGAACAAACTGAACAAAGAATTCTCCAGGCAACATTTCCCGACAGAACAACCGTATGCCGAAATGTTGGACAGATACAAGGACATAGCCTGCAACTATGCCCGAATGGAAAACGCCATAGCCGTACTAAGTGACCTACGTGCAAATGTCAGCTACATCTATTATGGCCGTTTTTCGAAAATGCTGGGTGTGGAAAAGAATGAAGACGGCAATACAGTTTCTTCCATCTGGGAAAAGGAGATCTTCAAACTTATCCATCCGGACGATCTTCCTAAAAAACATTTACAGGAGCTCTGTTTCTTCCATTTTATAAAGAAACTGCCTAAAAGGAAACGGAGCGACTATTACCTGATGAGCAGGTTCCGTATGAAAACCGAGACCGCTTCTTACATTCCCGTATGGCACCGGATGTTCTATATCCCCACCCCATCCAACGATAACACGTTATGGCTGGCCTTATGCCTTTACAGCCCCTTACTGTTTGAACTTCCCGCCCAATGCCTGATAATCAACTCGGTCAACGGAAACACTACCGAACTGGAAAAGCAGAATAATACAAATATGTTGTCGCCTAGAGAAAAACAGATTCTGGAACTGGTAGATAAAGGACTGACCAGCAAGGATATAGCCAGGGTACTTTCCATCAGTATCAACACAGTCAGCCGTCACAGGCAGGAAATATTAAGCAAACTTCAGGTAAAAAACTCCATTGAAGCGTGCCGGATTGCGAAGGGACTTAAAATAATCTGACACCGGTCAGTCATCCCGGTTACCGAATGCACTGGGAGTCATTCCGGTTATCTGCTTGAACACCCTGTTAAAATGGTTAGGACTGCTGAACCCCACTTCGTAAGCAATCTGCTGTATCGTTTTGCCTTTGTCCGAAAAAAGCTCGATGGCACGGGTTATCCGCTGGTAATTGAGATAATTGCTGAAACGGATACCCGAATTATGCAACAAACGGCTCAGATTCCTGACGGAGAACCCGAATTCCGAAGCCACTTGTTCTATCCCAAGATTTTCATGCGCATGCTCGACTATGTAATGCAGCACCGGCTGCAGCCGGAAATCACGAGGTATGGTCAACGTTTTCAGCAGAATCTCCTTATGCGGATTCATGGAAGGCAGCAGCTTGAAGAAACCGAGCGTAAAGAAAAACAGGTCGTGCTGCGTAGACTCCCGGATAATGCTGCCGAAAGAATCAATGAACTTGATGTTTTCAGCCATTACCGGATTGACATTATAGATGGAAAACTCATTGACCACATCTTCTACCGACAAGGATCCGAACGTAAAGTAAAAGATGACCAACGACGACTGCCGGTTGTTGCTGGACAGTTCATGTTCGGTATTCTCGGGTATCCAGGCGATATGTTTTTCGGGAACAAAATAGGCACTGTCGCCTATCTGGACACGGAGTGTACCCGCCAGAGTATACATTACCTGATGCCTGTCGTGGATATGCCTCGACAAATTGACTTCTTTCCATCCCGTCTTCCTTATATAGATTTCATCATCGCCCAATCGGCCGATAGATGACAAATATGCCTCCTGTCCGTTATCCATCCTATATTCTTGGCTTAAAAAGTTAATATTATTGCATAATTTGCAATTTAGGTACAAATTTAATGCTTTAATTTTGCACCGTCAAATCAGGATGACACAAAAGACTAACTTCTTTAAAAAATATCGCTCGACGGAGCGATCATCAAAATACAGGTATATGACAGGTAAAAGGATAATTGCAAGTATGGGAACACTCATGTTCCTTACAGGGATATTTGCCCAAACCCGTACGCTGAGTATCGATGAACTATTCAGACTGGCTGATGAAAACAGCAAGAGCATCCGCCTACATTCATTGGCTGTAGACGAGGCTGAACAGGGGATCAAAGTAGCCCGTAACCAGCGGCTACCCTCCATCAATGCTAGCCTGGAGTTCAAGTATATCGGTGACGGATACATGACCGACCGTAACTTTTCCAACGGTGTACATGCCGACATGCCTCATTATGGAAACTCTTTCGTACTGAAAGCCTCGCAGGTGGTATATGCCGGAGGGGCTATCACGCGCAGTATAGAACGCAGCCGGCTGCAGAAACATGCCATGGAGCTAGAGTACCAGAACAACCGTCAGGACATCCGTTTCCTGCTGTTGGGATATTATCTGGACCTGTTCCAGCTCAAGAACCAGAAGCTGGTTTACGAAAAGAACATTGAACAGACCCGACTGCTGGTCAAAGATATGCGTGCCGCATACAAACAGGGAACAGCCCTGAAAAGTGACATTACCCGTTATGAACTGCAGCTGCAGAACCTGGAGCTGGAACTTACTTCGACCAAAAACAAAATTGAAGTGCTGAACCACCGGCTCACAACTACCGTAGGCCTCGACCCGAACATACAGATCATGCCGGACACAACCGCGCTTATGAAACAGTCTATAGAACGTACAGACGAAATGAACTGGCTGCAGGATATGGGAAACGCTCCTGAACTGCAGATGGCCGATAACCAGATAAAACTGAGTCAGAACGCCCACCAGGCCGTACGCGCCGAACTTCGTCCGCATATCAACCTGACAGCAGCCAACGATTTCACAGGACCAATCCTGGTTGAAGTGCCTCCGCTCAACAACAATTTCACCTATTGGTATGCCGGAGTAGGTATTTCCTACAATATCGACGCTCTATTCAAAAGCAAGAGAAAACTGAAACAGGCAGCCATCACGACCTTGAAGATGCAAGAAAACAGAAAGCTTGTCCAGGAAAAGCTGGAACACCAGATACACGCGGCCTACATCGACCTGAATGAGGCTTTCGTAAGGCTCCAGACACAGGAAAAAAGCGTACAGCTCGCACATGAGAACTTCAATATCGTACGGCAGCGGTACATAAACGGACTGGCACTGATTACCGACATGCTGGATGCCAGCAATACACAGCTTGATACAGAGCTGAAACTATCGAATGACCAGATCAATATACTTTACCAATATTATCTGCTCAAGAAAATTACAGGAACACTTTAACATACAAACTAAAAACAGATTTACACTATGATAAAAAGTAAGAAAAAAGCCATCCCTAATTTCTTCTTCCTTCTGGTACTTGCAGCCGGTATAGCATGGGTATGCGGACGTTTTGTCCACCTGGGTAACGTGGAATATACCGACAATGCACAGGTTAAACAGCACTTGACTCCGGTAAACACCCGTATTCAGGGTTTCATCAAAAAAATCTATTTCGAGGAATTCCAGCCGGTCAAGAAAGGAGATACACTGGCCATCATAGAAGATACCGAATACCGGCTGAAAGTGGCACAGGCAGAAGCCGATTACCAGAATGCGCTGGCCGGTAAATCGGCAATGCATACTACCATCAATACGACAGAAAACAACATTCTGGTTACTGACGCAGCCATTGAAGAACAACGTGTACGTCTGCAAAATGCGGAAACAGACTATAAACGCTACCAGGAACTGATGAAGGAAGAGGCGGTCACGCCCCAGCAGTTCGACCGCGTAAAGACAGACTTTGCCGCCACCAAGGCACGTTATGAACAGCTGTTGCGCCAGAAACAGTCAACCAACCTGCAGAAGCAGGAGCAGACCCACCGCCTGGAACAGAATGAATCGGACATCAAACTGGCTGAAGCGGCACTGAACCTAGCCAAACTGAACCTTTCGTACACCGTAATCCTGGCTACGGCCGACGGCGTTACTGGACGTAAGGATATCCATGAAGGTGAACTGGTACAGCCCGGACAAACCCTGGTGACCCTGGTAGACGGCACCGAAAAATGGGTTGTAGCCAACTACAAGGAAACCCAGACCACCAATATGGCAAAAGGGCAGCTGGTAGAAATAAAGGTAGACGCCATCCCCGACGTAACCTACGAAGGACGGATTTCTTCTATTTCGGACGCTACAGGCTCCTTCTATTCAATTATTCCACAAGACAATTCGGCCGGCAACTTCGTGAAAGTAGAGCAGCGTATCCCGGTCCGCATTGAATTTACCGAGAACAACAGCAAGAAAGATCTGGACCGCCTGCGCGCCGGTATGAATGTAGAATGTAGTGTAAGATATTAAATCATGGCCACAGAAGAACGTCCCCGGATCCTGCATTTCAAGGAATTCCTGCCCACACCGGTATGTATGGCCCTTTCCTTGTTCTTTGCAGTGGTATTCCAGCTTAACGGAGGGGTATTTCTCCCTACTGCTGTACAGATGTCGAGCTCATTGGGCTGGCTCAATGAAGACATCATGATGGCGGGCTATTCCTCATTCATCGGAATGACCATCATTTTCCCGATTCTGTTCCGGCTGAAATTCCGCTTCATGACCCGCTATATCCTGCTCACGGTCTGCCCGGTGCTGATAGCCTGTAACCTGATAACGATGCATACCACCAACCTTGCCGTACTGGTGGTAACCTGTTTCATCTCGGGATTTTTCCGTATGTGGGGTACATTCGAATGTTTTTCCAACATCCGGCTCAGCGTCACCCCTTCGGGAAACTTCTCGGTATTCTATCCGGTTATTTATATCGTAGTACTGGAAAGTATCCAGGTTTCGGGTCTGATATCGACCTATATCTCCGATATGGCCAACTGGCACTATATGCACTGGCTGGTTATCGGACTGCTGATCATTGTGTGGGCATGCATCTATTTCTTTACACGCCCTATCCGTGTTTTCAGGAAAAAGCCTCTCTATGGCATTGACTGGATCGGTGCCGCACTATGGACCATTTTCCTGTTCTCTATCGTATATGTATGTATTTACGGTGAGTATTACGACTGGCTGGACAGTTCCGAAATCAGGGCCAGTATCGTCATTACCGTAATAACGCTGATGCTGAACATCAACCGGATGACGTGCATACGCCGTCCGTATATCGAACCACAGGTATTCCGGTACAAGAATTTCCCGGTAATCCTGTTCCTGTTCCTGATGTTGTGTTTCTACCTCACCAGTTCATCGGTCCTGGAAACCTTGTTCATGCGGTCTATCCTGCAATATGACGCCCTTAACGCCATTTCGCTCAACTGGTTTGTCTTTGCGGGGATTCTCACAGGGGCAGGCATCGTATTTTACCGCCAGGCGGTACTGCATAAAGGATTCAAGCTCCTTATATTTGTAGGCTTCTTCCTGCTGGTAATCTACGAATATTACATGTATTTCCTCATTTATCCGGACCTGAATATCGAGAGCCTTTACCTGCCCGATTACCTGCGAGGAATAGGACACGGAATCCTTTATATCGCCCTGACCATTTATGTGGCAAAAAGCGTACCGTTCCAACACTTTTTCCAAGGGCTGTGCATACTGGGCTTTATCCGCACCAGTATCGCCACTCCGCTCGGAACCGGAATATTGAACCGATGCATGCGCCATCTGCAGCAGGACAAACTGGGTATTCTCAGCCGGGACATGGACCAGTTGCAGATATGGTCGCCCAATGTCTCGGTCAAACAGCTCTATGCCGAACTGTTGACACAGACCACCCTGACCAGTCTTCGGGAACTGTTCGGATGGATCTGTATTACAGGAACCATACTCCTTATCATCATTATCTGCTACCGCTTCTGGCGGAGAGAGATTGCCGGAGGGGTCAGGAAACTATATGCCATTGTAGTCAGGGCAGGCCGATAAGAAATACACCAACCTTTGTTATAAAAAAGGACTGCCGGGAGACTTCTTCTCCGGCAGTCCTTCTATAATTTCATCTATGTAAACCGAATCATTTCACCGTTATGGTCTGAATAGGCTGACGAGTGACTTTATCCAACGGTTCGGCACGGTATTTCACTTTGGCAAAATTGATTGTCTTAAGGTCAAAGCAGCGGATGGCACTGTTATACATGGTACTGTAATACAGCTTCAGTTCCTGCATGTCGGCTGCCGCTGTCCACTGTGTGGCACTCGGTATATCGGCCGGTTTTGTCCCTTTGTCGAATTCGGCGCCGATAGGTATATCAAAATTGCGCAGAATCTGGAAGCCTTCCAGAACAGCCTCCTCTGTTGTGTCATAACGGGGTGCCGTAGCCTGATAAAAGGCTGCACGTACAAACCGTGACGGAGGAGTGATATCGCCGGGTAATCCCAGGAAGCCGCTGCCCACACCGAAAGAGCGGAGTTCAAGTGCATCAAACTGCTGTGCGGCTGCCGAACCCGGATAAAGGTTCACGTAGTTGTTCAGGTTCGTAAGCTGCCATTTAAGGTCGGGAGAGTTGGTAAGTACTCCCAACGGATTGTCATAGAATACAGCCTGGCCATCGATATACTCCAATACGATCTGACGGTTCGACTTGTCGGTAAAACGCCAGTGAACGGTAGAAGCCCTCGGATCGATAGTGGTCACCTTTACCTTCGAGACAGCCTCCTTCACTTCATCGACCGTTTCACATTCTCCCAGAATCCAGGAAACCAGTTGCAGGTCGGCGATAGTGACAGATTTTTCCGCAGCGGAAGAAGCAGGATATTTTCCGTATCCGGGGAAATAGAACAATCCTGCCGAAAGCCCCTTCTCATTCAGCCCTTCAGCCACAAATTCCTTCTGATTTACGGCAAGTCCTACATAGCCGTACCGCGAGGTAAACTTCATTCCATCGGTCGTACCGTCAGACAGCCACGACTGCTGCTGATACCCCCTTGGCACAATGACATACTGACTGTTCAGATTAGTCCCTCCCCATTCGATGGTACGCGCCACTACACGTGCATTTCCACTTGTAGTCAGCGTGATGCCTGTACAGGCCGATGCGGAAGGCAGAGAAAGGAAAGCCGCAACGCCGGCCATCCATAATGCAATCGTCTTCATTTTCATAATCCATATTTTTAAAAGGTTATCAGTTCTTTGTTGTTAAACACATAATTACCCCGATTGTTCATCCGCATTTTACAAATATGAACATTTCTTGATTCTTCACATACAAAATTAACATAACACTTAAACAGAAAAAAGTTTTTCTTTGTATATTTGAAAAAATACAAACTTTAAATGTAGAGATATCATGAATTCGAACCCAATTTTCAGTTTGCACATTCCAACCAAGATTTTGTTTGGATGTGGTGAGATCAAGAAACTAGCTACAGAGACTCTTCCCGGCAAAAAGGCGATGATCGTAATATCCGCCGGCACTTCCATGAAGAAATACGGATATCTGGACAAAGTCATCAACCTGTTGTCGGAAAACGATACGGCAGCCATTGTCTACGACAAAATCCAGCCGAACCCGATGAAACAACATGTTATGGACGCAGCAGCCATCTGCCGCGAACAGGGATGTGACTTCATTATCGGTCTGGGCGGAGGAAGCAGTATCGACTCGGCCAAGGCCATTGCAGTCATGGCATGCAACAACGGCGACTTTTGGGATTATGTAAGCGGCGGTACGGGAAAAGGACGTACCATCAGCAAGGCGCTGCCTATCGTGGCTATCCCTACAACGGCGGGGACAGGTACGGAAGCCGATCCTTGGGCAGTAATCACCAACGAAGAGAAACAGGAAAAGATCGGCTATGGAAACCAGTATACCTTCCCTACCCTTTCCATCATCGACCCGGAACTGATGGTTTCCATTCCAGCCCGGTTTACGGCCATGCAAGGCTTTGACGCCTTCTTCCATGCTGCCGAAGGTTTCATTGCCAATTGTGCCACTCCGGTCAGCGACCTCTTTGCCTTGGAAGCTATCAGATTATTATATAAGTACTTGCCTGTAGCCGTCAACGACGGACGCAACCTGAAGGCACGTGCCAAGGTTGCCTTGGCAAGCACGCTTGCCGGCCTGGTAGAATCTACTTCCAGCTGTATTTCCGAGCACTCCATGGAACATGCCATGAGTGCCATGCACCCCGAACTTCCGCACGGTGCCGGACTGATTGCCATCAGCGAAGCCTACTTCGAAACCTTCCGCAATGACTGCATGAAACGTTACATGAAGATGGCCGAAGTGATGACACAGCAGAAGAGCAACCGCCCGAGCGACTTTATCGAAGCCTTGGTACGCATGCAGAAGGAATGTCATGTATACGGCCTCAAACTGAGTGAGTGGGGGTTGAAGGAAGAAGATTTCCCTACAATGGTACAGAATGCACGCCATACCATGGGAGCACTCTTCACGCTTGACCCGCGTCCGCTGACCGATGAAGAGGTACTGGCCATCTACCAGAAATCATACAAATAAGATACAATATACAGATAAAGCAGAGGAGGGACCCGGACATCCGGATTCCTCCTCCACTTTTTTTGTATAGACCGGAAAACCTTCACCTGTTTTCTATCGGCTGCGAAAGTTCCTCCAACGTCTTCTCTTCATACCTGCATACCGCCTCCTTGAAATCGTCCGGCAGATCTACCGGCTCTTTTGTCAGAATGTCATATCCTACCATCACCGTACGGCACTGGCATTTCAACACCCCGCTCGCCTTGTTATAGGCACGCTGCAGCAACGTAAAACTTTTATGTCCTAAATGAATTACGGTAGTCTCTATTTCCAGCTCATCCGAGAAAAATACCGGAGCCAGGAAATCGGCGTTGATATTAGCCACCACAATACCCAGCTCTTTCCAATCCCTTTCACCGAAAACTTCACGTATATAGGATGTCTTGGCCAGGTCGTAAAGGGAAAAATAAGAAGAATTGTTCATATGCCCATACTGGTCGACATCACTGAAACGGATCTGGACAGGCAACACATGCCTGAATTTCACATCATCTGCCATATATAAAAGTATTTGTTAGTGTATTCTCAAATATAGCGCTTTTCAACTAAATAACGAACCGGCAAAAAGAATAATTTGTTACTTTTGCGCTAAATAAATTGACAAACTATAAAAAGAGATTCAATGGAAAATAAATTCAGCAAAGAAACACTCTGCGTACAGGCAGGATGGACTCCTAAAAACGGTGAGCCCCGTGTACTTCCCATCTATCAAAGTACGACATTCAAATACGACGACAGCGAACAGATGGCACGGCTGTTTGACCTGAAAGATACCGGCTATTTCTATACCCGCCTGCAGAACCCGACAAACGATGCGGTGGCTGCCAAGATTGCGGCACTCGAAGGCGGCGTGGGAGCCGTGCTTACTTCATCGGGACAGGCTGCCAACTTCTATGCCGTATTCAATATCTGCGAAGCCGGCGACCATCTGGTATGCTCTTCCACCATTTACGGCGGGACATTCAACCTCTTTGGAGTAACCATGAAAAAACTGGGCATTGAATGTACATTCATCGATGCGGACGCTCCGGAAGAGGAAATTGACAAGGCTTTCAGACCCAACACAAAATGTATGTTCGGTGAAACGATCTCAAACCCGAGCATCAATGTACTCGATATCGAAAAGTTCGCACGTATCGCTCACAAGCACGGAGTACCTCTGATAGTGGACAATACATTCGCTACTCCGATCAACTGCCGTCCGTTTGAATGGGGCGCCGACATTGTCACCCATTCCACTACCAAATACATGGACGGACACGCCTGCTGCGTAGGAGGCGCCGTAGTAGACAGCGGTAACTTCGACTGGGACGCTCACGCCGACAAGTTCCCGGGAATGACACAACCCGATGAATCGTACCACGGACTGACCTACACCAAGGCATTCGGGAAAATGGGATATGTAACCAAGCTGACCGCCCAGCTCATGCGCGACCTGGGATCAATCCCTTCACCACAAAATTCATTCCTGCTCAACCTGGGACTTGAAACCTTGCACCTGCGTGTCCCGCGTCACTGCGAAAATGCCCAGAAGGTGGCCGAATGGCTGGAAGCCAACCCGAAAGTAAAATGGGTGAACTATTGCGGACTGAAAAGCAACAAGTATTATGAACTGGCCCAGAAATACCTTCCTAACGGTTCCTGTGGTGTAATCGCTTTCGGTATCAAAGGTACGCGCGAAGATGCCGTGAAATTCATGGATAACCTGAAACTGGCCTGCATCGTGACACATGTGGCCGATGCACGTACCTGTGTTCTGCATCCGGCCAGCCATACACACCGTCAGCTCACCGACGAACAGCTGATTGAGGCCGGCGTGGCTCCAGGCCTGATCCGTCTTTCTGTAGGTATTGAGAATGTAAATGACATCATAGCCGACCTGGACCAGGCATTACAGACAGTCTGATTCTATAATTCTAGAAACAACGTCGCAAAGAGACGGAGATTACCCTCTCATCTTCCGAAAAGAAGAACGGGAAATCTCCGTCTTTTCATTTTTATACGAAACTGTACGGAATATAAAAACCATAAGGATACCTGATTTTATCACTCTGGTGAAAAGGCCTTATCATTGGAGTGATAATAACGTATCACTGGAGTGATAAGATATTATCACCAGAGTGATAAGACAACAATAACAAAAAACAGATGAAATCCCCGGTTTGAATATCTGGAACATTTCACTATTTTTGCCGGTAAACTTATTTACTGAAAACAAAAAGATTCATTGATATGGAAAATCCTAAAGACTGGTATACCCAACGGATTGTCGAAACCGAAGACTATCTCCATAAAACAAAAGGCATAATCTTCCGCATCAGCATGCTCCGTGTCCTTTTTTTCCTCGCCGGAATAGCCGGTATCATCTATTTCTTTCATGCGGACGCATGGATCATCACGGCCAGCATATGTTGCACATTCGTCCCCTTCCTGGCCCTGGTAAAGATACACAACCGATTCTTCTATCGGAAGGTATGGCTGGAAACTCGGCAGCAAATGAACAAAAACGAATTGGCCGGACTAGACAACGATTACTCGGCCTTTGATGAAGGAAAGGAGTTCATCAATCCGAATCATCTATATTCCTACGATCTTGATCTGTTCGGCAAGAAGTCATTGTTTCAAGCCGTGGACCGCACCTGCACCCCAATCGGGAAAAAGGCTCTGGCACATTGGTTCAACAACCATCTGACCGATAAAAAAAGAATAGAATCAAGACAGGAAAGCGTAAAAGATCTGAGCAAAAGGAAAGAATTCAGAGAAAGATTCTACATAACGGGAACCATTACACGGGGAAAAGAGAATGACGAAGAAGAAATCCGGAAATGGAGCGATACATCAGTCTACCTGTCTGATGCGCTTTGGGCCAAGATCATGATTCTGGCAGTACCCGTCATCAACCTGTTGCTTCTGGCAGGAGGATTATCAGGAATCTTCAGCTTCAAATGGCTCGGACTTTCATTCATGTGTTTCGTAATCCTCAGCTTCGCCATTATCAGACGCGCTACCACTGTTCAGGAAAGTTTCGGGGAAAAGCTGAAATCGTTAAACACCTATGCCAAGCTGATTTCACTGGCCAAACAGGAACAATGGGAATCGGAAGAGCTGAAGGACCTGACAGCCGCTCTGAATATCGAAGGGAAATCGCCGGCTGAAGCTTTGGAGCGGCTTTCAAAGGAACTAGACAGACTGGACTTAAGGAACAACCAGTTTCTTTATGTCATACTGGAAGGCTGCCTGTTTTTCCAACTCCAGCAGATAGTCCGAATCGAACGTTGGAAAAAACAATATGGGAAATATATAATGAACTGGCTGGAAGCTGTAGGCAAACTGGACGCATTATGCTCCTTAGGAAATTTCGCTTACAACCACCCCACTTATTGCTATCCCGAAATAAGTGACCGGCCTTTCATCTTCGAAGCCAAAGAAATGGGACATCCACTGATGCCCGAAAAACAGTGTGTAAGGAACGATGCCGACATTCCTTCACGTCCGTTCTTCCTGATTATAACCGGTGCGAATATGGCCGGAAAAAGTACCTATCTGCGGACAATAGGCACCAGTAACCATTCTATTTTCCGCCACGACGATTTTATCGGCTGTTTTTCAGCCGATAAAATAAAAAAGTTCGTAAGAAAATATTTTTGTTTTAACATTCCGATTTATAAAAACATGGCAGAAGAGCCTTCTTGTCGCAGTCCTTACCATGAAGAATACATTCAAACAAGTGCTTCAGGTAATCCTGAGGGTCTATATCATTAAGTTTGCAGCTTTCTATCAGGGAGAAGATGAATGCCGAGTTTTCTGCCGCATATTCACTACCTATATTCATGCAGTTCTTGAGCAGCAGCTTTACAGGTTTCATCCTTTGCTCACAGAGGTTGTTCGAGATTTCCGCTGCACCGTCCTTTAGGATATTTTTCAGGGATTTCCACTGGTTTAACGTATAGTTCGCAGCCTTTCTTATCAGTTCGTTAGCCATAATCTTCGCATCCTGCATCATCATGACCACCTTATGATGGATACGTTCAAGAATAGGTCCTGTAAGTTTAAGTCTTTTTTCCTTAATCTGCCCGCTGCTGAGTTTCATCATACGGAACAGATCTTCATTTCTGAACATATCACCGATAGGATTTATTATGTCCATTGCCCTCCTGTCTGAAGGCAAGGCATCAACCCACAGCCTTCTGCAGTGCGTCCAGCATCCTATATGAAGCACCTTTGATTCTTCTCCGTCAAACATCCTGTAAACCGTATATCCGTCTGTAGATATAGATCCCATAAAATGCTCAAGGAAGGTCTTTGCTACATCAGAGGCTCTACTACCGTTATTGTAATGATAATAAACCAGCTTGACATGTTTTGCAAAGAAAGCCCATAAATACTTTCTCCTGTAAGCCTTACCTTCCGGTGTTTCAACTCCGACAAGTTCGGTAGTCTCATCAACCATAAGGTATTTTGCCTGTTGTACAAACTCCTTGAAGACATCTTCCATAAACTCCCTTAGTCTGGAGATTCCGTTATGGATATAGCTGTTCAGCGTGGTGTTGCTTATGTGGATGCCTTCTCTTGCAAGCAGTCTTATCTGCCTGTTCTCAGGCATGCTGAAGTCATATTTCAGGCAAAGCAGGCGGGCAAGCAGTTCAGGGGAGAAGATACCTCCAAGGTTTTTCAAGGGATGCTCCATCGTGCTTGTGAAAGTGCCGTCGGCAAGCTTTACCCTCGCCACCTTGTACACATGCTCCACATTATGAGCCCTTACATGTTCTATGACCCTGTATTCCCACACATCAGCCATTCCGTTACGGTTCATAAGCCTTGCACCATCCGGGAGTTGGTAATAATCTTCTATTTCATGAACAACTACCTTATCCACCTTCAGCCTGGTCTTTTCTGCACGGGGAGCTGTTTCCTTTTTCCTTGAAGGCCTGCAGTTCTGTGCAGGTACGTTACCGGAAGAGGTATTGCTGCCAGTACCGTTACCATCTGCCTTATTATTATCATCTTTCTTATCAGAGCCGTCATACTCGGACTTCTCCATTNGCCGACTTGTCAATGTTACGGTTGTTCAGCAGCCTTCTTTGCTCGGAGGTACGACCGAAGCGGTGTTTCCTGCTGTCCTCAAGCTGAAGCCTGAGATTGGAAACCTCATTTGCCAGCATCATGTTCACCTCGTCTTTTGCCTCAAGCTGCTTTCTCATAAGTTCCATTTCTTTCCTGTAATGTTCAACCGTGGTTGATTGCTTTTCGAGGGATTCTTTGAGGTCATTGATTGTATCAACCAGAGCCTTGGAGTTCTCTTTGTTTGATTCTTCAATAGCCTTAAGCCTCGCAATCAGTTCGTTTACCTGTTTGCGAAGCCCTGCCTTTTCCTCATTTGCCAGACCCAGCTGGCAGCAAAGTAACTCGTATGCTCTTTCATCAATCATGATATAAAGGTACGAAAAATCAGGCAGTTACGCAAACTTTTCACCGTTTGTTTTTATATTATTTCATTGAAAGTCAACGTCTTATTGTTCATTCTTTAGGGGTTACATACATTCTGTCCACTACGATGCTTTCCGTCAGGTAAGCCATGTCAGACCACTGAATACGGTAGCACCTGGAGACTTCATCAAACACAGGTTTCTTGAATTTTCCCATAACAGGACGTTTCTCGTAAAGCACATAAAATCCGCGTTCATAATGAAGTATCTTAACGACCTTCCGGTTACGGGACATGAACATATATACATTGGATGCATCGCTCGGGTCAAGTGACATCTCTTCCCTTATACTCTCACACAGACGGAAAATGCCTTTCCGCAAATCCACATTACCGTTGAACAGGTAATAGTTCAGGTTAGCACTCAGTCCAAGCATATCATCCTATCATTTTATTAAGCAACAAGCTCAAATCAAGAACTGTGGTGTTTCTCAGGAACAGTGTC
Source organism: Bacteroides ilei (assembly GCF_900128495.1). Lineage (GTDB taxonomy): Bacteria > Bacteroidota > Bacteroidia > Bacteroidales > Bacteroidaceae > Phocaeicola > Phocaeicola ilei. The sequence continues at coordinate 197,108 of NZ_LT635801.1, read as the reverse complement.
GCGCCGGATGTCAGTTGCAGTTTCACCCACTTAATCGGAGATTCGCCTTCAGGATGTTTCACTTCCAACTTCACGGTTGGACTGTTGCAAGGCTTACCGGTTATCTGGACTTTGGCAACCTTAGGTTGTTCAGCCTGGACTGTCTTACCCAACTTCTCGCTCCACAGCTGGTGACGCTGCCAGTTCATGAACTTGTCGTAGTTTACTCCATAATCAGCACAGAACTCCCGAAGATCCTTGGTCTCGCTGCACAACTGGTAGAGGTCATATACCTCCTGATAGTTTACTTTTTCTTTTGCCATAATCATTATTGTTAAAGGTTACGGCGCAAAGGTAGGGTTGTGAATAATGTGCGTCAAGGCGGAAAATAGTATGCTTACTAGGCACCAACTATCTCCTGGCCTGTATAGGAACACCAGTCTGCTGTCTGTCGCTGAAGATCTATCCAGCAAGACTAGTAACCAGCCTGCGTACTTCCGACTCACTTTCGGAAAACGAATCCTACTTTTTTGCCGAACTTAAACGACTGAAAATGATAATCGACATGTTGGGACAAGGAGAAACGTTATTCATCATTCTGGATGAAATCCTGAAGGGAACAAACTCGGCCGACAAACAAAAAGGATCATTCAACCTGATCAAACAATTTATGGGTCTACAGGCTAACGGCATCATAGCCACACACGACCTGCTTCTAGGAAAACTGGCAGAAAGCTTTCCCGATTCAATTCGGAACTACTGCTTCGAAGCTGATATCAGGGACAATGAACTAAGTTTCTCATACCGTCTGAGAAAGGGTGTTGCACAGAACATGAACGCATGCTTCCTCATGAAAAAAATGGGAATTACCATCGACGAATAAAGGGAAGGAAGCAACAAAAAAAGCCATGCCTTAAAAAAGGCACGGCTTTTTAATATATAGCGTGTTACAGAATTATTCAGCTTTAGGGGCTTCCTCTGTAGTTGCTTCTGCAGGCGCTTCGGTTGCTTCAGCAGCAGGTGCTTCAGTAGTAGCGGCAGCAGATTTCTTAGAACGACGTGTACGAGTAGCTTTCTTAGCAGCAGTCTTGGCCATGTTCTCGTTGTAGTCTACCAATTCGATGAAACACATTTCTGCGTTGTCACCCAAACGGTTACCAGTCTTGATGATACGAGTGTAACCACCCGGACGATCTGCAACCTTTACAGAGATTTCTTTGAACAGTTCAGTTACAGCAAACTTATCCTGCAAATTGCTAAATACAACACGACGTGAGTTAGTAGTGTCTTCTTTAGACTTTGTAATCAGCGGCTCAACGAACTTCTTCAAAGCTTTAGCCTTCGCAACAGTCGTAGTGATTCTTTTGTGCTTGATCAAAGAACACGCCATGTTAGACAACATTGCGTTTCTGTGAGAAGCAGTACGACCTAAATGGTTGAATTTCTTATTATGTCTCATTTTTTATTCTTTATCTAATTTATACTTAGAAATATCTGTTCCAAACGACAGATTCAGACTCTCGAGCAAATCATCAAGCTCAGTGAGCGATTTCTTACCGAAGTTACGGAATTTCAGCAAATCAGTCTTATTGAACTGAACAAGATCACCTAAGGTTTCAACATCGGCAGCCTTCAAACAGTTCAAAGCACGGACTGACAAGTCCATATCAACCAGCTTAGTCTTAAGCAGCTGACGCATGTGTAAAACTTCTTCATCAAATTCTTCATTTCCGTCACCATCTGAAGTTTCAAGAGTAATCTTTTCATCAGAGAACAACATGAAATGATAAATCAGAATCTTAGCAGCTTCCTTCAACGCTTCCTTCGGGTGAATGGAACCATCCGTCGTAATTTCAAGAACCAGCTTTTCATAGTCGGTCTTCTGTTCAACACGGTAATTTTCAACCGAGTATTTCACATTACGAATCGGAGTGTAAATAGAATCGATAGGAATTACATTAACATCAGTACAGAATTCACGGTTTTCATCTGCCGGAACATATCCACGACCTTTGTTAATTGTAAGGTCTATCTGCATAGTTGCTTTTGAATCTAAATGGCAAATAACTAATTCAGGATTTAACACTTCAAATCCGGTCAAATACTTACCAATATCACCTGCCTTAAATTCAGTAGAATTCTCAATGGTAATGCTTACTTTTTCATTTTCGAATTCTTCAACTATTTGCTTGAATCGAACTTGTTTCAGATTCAAGATAATGTTAGTGACATCTTCCTTAACCCCCGGAACAGTTGCAAATTCATGCTCAACTCCCGCAATGTGGATTGTATTGATTGCATAGCCTTCCAGAGAAGAGAGAAGAATACGGCGTAAAGCATTACCTACAGTAATACCGAAACCGGGTTCAAGCGGACGGAATTCAAACTTTCCGAATTTAGAGTCCGCTTCCAACATTAAGACTTTATCAGGTTTTTGAAATGCTAATATCGCCATGAAATTAATTATTATTTAGAGTACAATTCAACGATCAAGTGTTCTTTAATGTTTTCAGGAATGTCGGCTCTTTCCGGTTTGTGCAATAACTTACCTGTCTTAGAGTTTTCATCCCATTCCAACCAAGGATATTTGCTGTGATTGAATCCAGCCAGTGAGTTAGCAATAACCTCAAGAGACTTGGATTTTTCACGAACACCTACCAACTGACCCGGTTTTACTGAGAAAGAAGGGATATTTACCACTTCACCGTCTACAGTAATATGCTTGTGACCTACCAACTGACGTGCAGCTGCACGAGTCGGAGCGATACCCAAACGGAACACAATGTTATCCAAACGACATTCAAGGCTCTGCAACAAGATTTCACCGGTAATACCGTTCATACTTGCAGCCTTTTCAAACATATTACGGAACTGTTTTTCCAATACTCCGTAAGTATATTTAGCTTTCTGCTTTTCAGCCAACATGACACCGTATTCAGAAGTCTTTCTACGGCGAGTATTTCCATGCTGTCCAGGAGGATAGTTTTTCTTAGACAAAACTTTATCTGCTCCAAAGATAGCTTCACCGAATTTACGTGCAATTCTAGTTTTTGGTCCAGTATATCTAGCCATTTTCTTTCTAATTTAATTGTTATTAATGAACTCAATTTGTTGCAGCCGCGATTACAGAAAGGAATTGCAATCCATTATTTAACAAAATCAAGTTACATCTAAATAGGTTATCTTTATTATACTCTTCTTCTCTTAGGAGGACGACAACCATTGTGAGGCAATGGAGTTACATCGATAATTTCAGTAACTTCAATTCCAGCTCCATGTACAGTTCTGATAGCCGACTCACGTCCGTTTCCAGGACCCTTAACATAAGCTTTCACCTTTCTCAGGCCAAGATCATACGCTACCTTAGCGCAATCCTGGGCAGCCATCTGTGCTGCATAAGGAGTGTTCTTCTTAGAACCTCTAAATCCCATCTTACCTGCAGAAGACCATGAGATGATCTGGCCTTCGCTGTTTGCTAAAGAAACAATGATATTGTTGAATGAAGAATGAACATGCAACTGTCCATTAGCATCAACTTTCACATTTTTCTTTTTAGCTGCGACTGTTTTTTTTGCCATATTAACAATTATTATTTAGTAGCTTTTTTCTTATTTGCAACAGTTTTCTTTCTTCCCTTACGTGTACGAGCATTGTTCTTAGTACTCTGACCTCTTACAGGCAGGCCCAAACGGTGACGAACACCACGGTAGCAACCAATATCCATTAATCTCTTAATGTTCAACTGGATTTCTGAACGAAGATCACCTTCTACTTTGTATTCAGCACCAATGATTTCACGGATCTTAGCAGCCTGATCATCAGTCCAATCCTTAACCTTCAGGTCACGATCAACACCTGCCTTATCCAAAATTCTTGCTGAACTACTGCGTCCGATACCATATACGTATGTCAACGCAATCTCACCTCTCTTATTCTGAGGCAAATCTACACCAACTATTCTTATAGCCATATACTAATTATTTTTTTTGCAAAAATAATAAATTATCCTTGACGTTGTTTATACTTAGGATTTTTCTTGTTAATAACATACAAACGGCCATTACGTCTAACGATTTTGCATTCTGGCGTACGTTTCTTTAATGATGCTCTTACTTTCATATCTTATTTTCTTTTATTTATATCTAAAAACGATTCTTCCTTTGGACAAGTCATAAGGTGACATTTCTACTCTAACCTTGTCTCCAGGCAAAATTTTAATGTAATGCATTCTCATCTTACCAGAAATATGAGCCGTAATCTCATGCCCGTTTTCCAGTTCAACCCGAAACATTGCATTAGACAATGCTTCTACAATAACTCCATCTTGTTCAATTGCGGACTGTTTTGCCATACTAAATTGCTTTATCTCCTAAAACTTCTTCTATAAAATCAAATGATGATAAAATATCAGCTTTACCCACACCTATCGCAACCATATGCTCGAAATGAGCAGCACACTTACGATCCCGAGTCCTGATTGTCCACCGGTCATTCTCCATGACAATCTTTCTGTCACCCTGAGTAATCATCGGCTCAATCGCAATACACATCCCTTTCTTTAAAAGGGTTCCGGTACCTCGCTTCCCATAATTAGGGACCTGAGGATCCTCATGCATTTCTTTTCCTATACCGTGACCGACAAACTCCCTGACTACGCCATAAGAGTGAGACTCACAATACTGTTGGATTGCATAACCGATATCTCCTAAACGTTTACCATGAACGGCATTTTCAATCCCTTTATACAAGGCCTCTTTTGTCGTTTTCAACAAAGCTCGAATCACAGGATCAACCTCTCCTACACAGAACGTATAGGCAGAATCACCACAAAAACCATTCATGTAAGTACCACAATCCACTGAAACGATATCGCCGTCTTTCAGAGGAATGTCATTGGGAATACCATGCACAACCTGTTCATTGACCGAAGTACATAAAGTACCGGGAAATGGAGGTCCATAGGGATTAGGGAAACCCTTAAATGTAGGAATTGCTCCATGATCTCTGATGAACTCTTCCGCAACTTTATCAAGTTGCTTGGTCGTTACACCGGGTCTTATCAGTTTGGCCACTTCAGCCAGAGTCCTCCCTACAAGGAGATTACTCTGACGAAGAAGCTCTATTTCATCATCTGTTTTAAGAAATATCATTCTTAATCTATTAATAAGCAGCTACACTTCCTGAACGACCTTTAATTCTTCCTGAAGTCAGCAGGCCATCGTAATGACGCATTAACAAATGGCTCTCAACCTGCTGCAAAGTATCAAGAACTACACCCACAAGAATCAACAAAGATGTTCCACCGAAAAACTGTGCAAATTCAGCTTGGACACCAAACAAACCTGCGAATGCCGGCAAAATAGCTACAATTGCCAAGAAAACAGATCCAGGTAAAGTAATACGTGACATAATCGTATCAATATAGTCGGCTGTATTCTTACCCGGCTTGATTCCTGGAATAAATCCATTATTCCGTTTCATGTCCTCAGCCATCTGCGTCGGATTGATCGTAATGGCAGTATAGAACCAAGTAAAGACAATAATCAGAATTGCGAATACCAAATTATACCAAAAACTGGTATGGTCTACAAATGCCCGAGCAATACCGCTCGCCGATGCGACATTCGAAAATCCGACAATTGTAATAGGAATGAACATGATTGCCTGAGCAAAAATGATCGGCATTACATTTGCGGCATTTACCTTCAAAGGAATATACTGTCTAGCACCACCATATTGTTTGTTACCCACAATACGCTTAGCATACTGTACAGGTATCTTACGGACTCCTTGTACCAAAAGGATAGCAGCAGCAATTACCAGAATCAATACTACTATTTCCAAAAGGAACATAATGATACCGCCAGCACCCGGAGACGCAAGACGGGAAACAAATTCACCGCCGAAAGCCTGAGGAAGACGTGCAATGATACCGATCATAATGATCAAAGAAATACCATTTCCGATACCTTTATCGGTTATTCTTTCACCAAGCCAAAGGATAAACATACTTCCCGCAGCCAAAATGATGGTAGAAGTAATAATAAAGAAAGTCCAATCTAGTGAAGCATTAAGAGCCGGCCCTGCCTGCATTTTCAAGTTAATCAAATATGAAGGAGCCTGGAATATCAAGATAAAGATAGTCAATATACGAGTATACTGGTTAATCTTACGACGTCCACTTTCTCCTTCACGCTGAAGCTTCTGGAAATAAGGAACAGCAATAGCCAACAACTGAATCACGATGGAAGCAGAGATATAAGGCATAATTCCCAATGCAAAGATTGAAGCATTGGAGAAGGCTCCACCAGAAAACATATTCAACAAAGCAAGAAGACCTTCACTCGTCTGTTCATGCAATTTTGACAACATATCCGGATTAATACCTGGAAGAACCACGTATGAACCAAATCTATAAATTGCAATAAACAATATAGTAATGAGGATCCGTTGTCTCAGATCCTCAATATTCCATATATTTTTTAATGTTTCAATAGATTTTCTCATTGAATCAGAGTTTTACTGCATTACCACCTACGGCTTCGATTGCAGCTACCGCACTCTTAGAGAAAGCATTTGCTTCTATGTCGAGTTTAGTAGTTAAGCTACCGTTACCAAGAACTTTCACTAACTGGTTTGAAGAAATGAAACCAGCTTCAATCAAGTCGTTAACGCCAACCTTAGACAGATTCTTAGCTTCAGCCAGTTTCTGAATAGTATCGAGGTTAATAGCTTTATATTCTACACGGTTGATATTCTTGAAACCAAATTTCGGAACGCGACGCTGAAGAGGCATCTGACCACCTTCAAAACCGATCTTCTTAGAATAACCAGATCTTGATTTTGCTCCTTTATGTCCACGGGTAGAAGTACCACCTAAACCTGAACCAGCACCACGACCAATTCTTTTTCTAGTTTTGATAGAACCTTCAGCAGGACGCAAATTATTTAAATTCATCTTGTAAGATCTTTTAATGTTAACAATATATTACTTAACGATTGTAACCAGGTGCTTAACCTTTTCAATCATACCCAGAATAGAAGGAGTTTCTTCGTGTTCAACAACACGATTCATCTTGCGAAGGCCCAGTGCATCTAATGTTCTTTTTTGATCTGCAGGAGCACCAATTCTACTTTTTACTTGCTTAATCTTTATAGTTGCCATGTTCTTCCTCCTTATCCTCTAAATACTTTTTCCAAACTTACACCTCTGTTCTGAGCAATCATGCGAGCATCTCTCATTTCACTCAAAGCCAAGATAGTTGCCTTTACCAGATTGTGAGGGTTAGAAGAACCTTTTGACTTAGCCAAAACGTCAGTAATACCTACACTTTCCAATACAGCACGCATAGCGCCACCAGCTACCACTCCAGTACCGGTTGATGCAGGCTTGATGAAAACCTCTGCACCACCAAATTTAGCTGACTGTTCGTGAGGAACAGTACCTTTCAAAACAGGAACACGGGTAAGGTTCTTCTTTGCTGCTTCAACACCTTTTGCAATCGCTGCAGTAACTTCACCAGCCTTTCCAAGACCCCAACCAATAATTCCGTCCTCGTTACCAACTACTACAATGGCAGAAAAGCTGAAAGTTCTACCACCTTTTGTAACCTTAGTAACACGGTTGATTGCAACCAGTCTATCTTTTAATTCTATATCGTTAGAGATCTTAACTCTATTATTAACTGCCATAATTCAATTAAAATTTAAGTCCACCGTTACGAGCAGCATCAGCCACTTCTTTTACTCTCCCATGATACAAGTAACCATTACGGTCGAATACGACAGTCGTAATACCAGCTTCCTGAGCCTTTTTAGCAATCAGTTCACCAACCTTAGCTGCCTGTTCTTTCTTCGGCATAGCTTCCATCCCCAGAGAAGAAGCTGCAACCAATGTTCTACCGCTCATATCGTCGATAACCTGAACATAGATCTGCTTGTTACTTCTAAATACACTCATACGCGGACGTTCAGCTGTTCCTGAAATCTTGTTGCGTACTCTATATTTGATCTTGATTCGTCTTTCTATTTTTGTTGTCATAATTATACGATTTTATGTGAATTACTTAGCGCCAGCTGATTTACCAGACTTTCTACGAATTTCTTCACCAACAAACTTAATACCTTTTCCTTTGTAAGGTTCAGGCTTACGGAAAGAACGTATTTTTGAACAAACCTGACCGAGCAGCTGTTTGTCACAAGATTCCAATATAATAAGAGGGTTCTTATTTCTTTCAGACTTAGTTTCAACCTTGATTTCAGGAGGCAACTGCATAAAGATATTATGAGTATAACCCAATGCGAAATCAATGATGTTACCATTATTTGAAGCACGGTAACCAACACCGACAAGTTCCAACTCTTTCTTGTAACCTTCAGAAACGCCGACAACCATGTTATGAATCAAAGCACGATACAAACCATGGAATGCATGACGCTGCTTCAAGTTATCAAGCATAGCGTTTTCATTTTCCTTCAACACCACATGTCCGTCTTCAATCGCCACTTCAATAGCAGGATTAACAAACTGACTCAACTCACCTTTAGGACCTTTTACATTTACTACATTATCCTTCAGAGTAACTGTTACTCCAGCAGGGATACTAACAGGTAATTTACCAATTCTTGACATTGCTTAATCCTCCTACAATTAATATACATAGCAAAGAACTTCACCACCGATCTTCAAAGCGGCAGCTTCCTTGTCTGTCATCACACCTTTGGAAGTAGATATAATAGCAATACCTAATCCGTTAATTACTCTCGGCATGTCCTTGTAGCCGGTATACTTACGCATACCCGGAGTGGATACTCTTTCAAGTTTCTTGATAGCGTTACATTTGTTAACGGCATCATACTTCAAGGCAACTTTGATAGTACCCTGAGGACCATCTTCTACAAATTTGTAGTTCAGGATGTAACCTTTGTCAAACAGGATCTTTGTGATTTCCTTTTTCAAGTTTGAAGCAGGTACTTCCACAACTCTGTGCTTAGCACTGATTGCATTTCTCAATCTTGTGAGATAATCTGCGATTGGATCTGTCATAAAATTTTGTTGTTAAATTAATCAGGACTACCCTGACAATATTTAATAATAAAAAAGTATTTACCAGCTTGCTTTCTTAACGCCTGGAATCAAACCATTTGAAGCCATTTCACGGAACTGAATACGTGAAATTCCAAACTGACGCATGTAACCTTTCGGACGACCAGTCAGTTTACAACGGTTATGCAAACGGATAGGATTTGCGTTCTTAGGAATGGCCTGCAATTTCTGAGCAGCTTCAAAAGCTTCTGCAGGTTCACCTGTACGAACGATCTTTTTCAACGCAGCACGTTTCTCAGCATATTTGGCTACCAGTTTGGCTCTTCTCACTTCACGAGCCTTCATTGATTCTTTTGCCATATTATCAATCTTTTTTAGCGTTTTTAAATGGTAAACCGAATTCCTTCAGCAAGGCATAACCTTCTTCATCTGTTTTTGCAGATGTTACAAAGGTAATATTCATTCCTAAAATTTTAGTAATACTATCGATATTAATTTCAGGGAAAATGATTTGTTCCTGAATACCGAGAGTATAATTACCTCTACCATCAAACTTGCTATCAATTCCTTTGAAGTCACGGATACGTGGCAAAGCTACACGTACAAGTTTTTCCAGGAATTCGTACATTCTTTCACGACGTAAAGTTACCATAACACCAATTGGCATTTTCTTACGCAACTTGAAGTTGGCGATATCTTTACGAGAAACAGTTGCAACAGCTTTCTGACCCGTAATTGCAGTCAATTCATTGATTGCAACATCGATGATCTTCTTATCAGCCACAGCCATACCCAAACCCTGATTGATAACAATCTTCTTGAGCACTGGTATCTGCATAGATGAAGTATACTGGAACTGATTCTTCAAAGCAGGAGCTATACGCTCTGCATATTCTTTCTTAAGGCTTGCAGTATTACTCATTATTTAATCTCCTCCCCTGATTTTTTAGCATAACGAACAAATGTTCTTCCATCAGAACTTTCTCTTCTACCTATACGTGTCGGTTTTCCAGTCTTAGGATCTACCGGGTTCAGGTTTGAGATGTGAATAGGAGCTTCCTGCTTCACAATACCACCCTGAGGATTTTTAGCGTTAGGTTTGGTACTCTTAGATACCATATTGATACCTTCTACCAATGCGCGGCCTTCTTTAACAAGGACTTTCAACACGCGGCCAGTTTTACCCTTGTCTTCACCAGAGTTTACGTAAACTGTATCGCCTTTCTTAATATGTAATTTACTCATTACTTAAATCTTTTACAAAATTAAAGTACTTCAGGTGCCAATGAAACTACCTTCATATTTGCATTACGCAATTCACGAGCAACTGGGCCAAAGATACGACTTCCTCTAATTTCACCTGCGTTATTCAGCAGAACGCAAGCATTATCATCAAAACGAATGTAAGAGCCGTCAGCACGACGGATTTCTTTCTTAGTACGTACAATCAGGGCCTTTGACACTGCACCTTTTTTAATATCACTTGAGGGGATAACACTCTTTATTGAAACTACAATAACATCCCCAACAGAGGCGTAACGTCTCTTTGTACCGCCTAAAACGCGGATACAAAGAGCTTCTTTAGCACCACTGTTGTCACATACTGTAAGTCTGGATTCTGCTTGTATCATAATTACTTAGCTCTTTCTATAATTTCAATCAATCTCCATCTCTTAGTTTTGCTCAAAGGACGAGTTTCCATGATACGTACTGTATCACCGATCTGGCATTCGTTCTTTTCATCGTGAGCATGGTATTTCTTCGTCTTAGAGACAAACTTACCATAAATAGGGTGTTTTTCCTTAAACTTAGCAGCAACAGTAATGGTCTTGTCCATCTTATTGCTAATAACAACACCTGTTCTTTCTTTTCTTAAATTTCTAGCTTCCATGAGGACCATTATTATTTGTTAAGTTCTCTCTGACGCAATTCTGCTTTCATGCGAGCAATAGTTCTGCGCAACTTCTTAATCTGTGCAGGATTATCCAGCGGAGAGATTGAATGATTCAAAACCATCTGATTGTAATTGGCAACTTCTGTCTGAATTCTTTCTGCCAATTCGTTGGTAGCTATTTCTCTAATTTCTGCAATCTTCATATCTCAATTAAGCATTTTGACTTGCGTCGTAATCACGTCTAACAATAAACTTAGTAGTAACAGGAAGCTTTTGTGCTGCAAGGCGCAAAGCTTCTTTAGCTACATCAAAAGAAACCCCTTCAACTTCAATCAGGATACGACCTGGAGTTACAGGAGCTACGAAACCTTCTGGATTACCTTTACCTTTACCCATACGTACATCAGCAGGCTTACGAGTAATAGGTTTGTCCGGGAAGATTCGGATCCAAATCTGACCCTGACGCTGCATATATCTTGTTACAGCAATACGAGCTGCTTCAATCTGACGACCAGTGATCCATCTTGTCTGCAAAGCCTTGATACCAAAAGTACCGAAAGCCAACTGATGACCTCTCTGAGCGTTACCTTTAGCGCTACCTTTCTGCTGTCTTCTGAATTTTGTCTTTTTCGGTTGTAACATAATTCCTAAAATTCAAATTCGTTAGCGATTGTTGTTTTTCTTTCTGCGGAAATTCTTTCCACCATTGTTTCCGTTTGCACCACGGTTGTTCTCTTTAGTCTGAGTAAAGTTAGGAGCCAACTCACGTTTGCCGTAAACCTCACCACGACAGATCCACACCTTGATACCCAGCAAACCAACCTTTGTCAAAGCTTCTGCATGACAATAGTCGATATCTGCACGGAAAGTGTGCAACGGAGTACGACCTTCCTTATACATTTCAGAGCGCGCCATTTCAGCACCGTTCAAACGACCTGAAATCAACACCTTGATACCTTCAGCTCCCATACGCATTGTATTGGCGATAGCCATCTTGATAGCGCGACGGTAAGCGATCTTTCCTTCAACCTGGCGAGCGATGTTATTTGCAACAATCACAGCGTCGAGTTCCGGTCTCTTAACTTCGAAGATATTAATCTGGATATCCTTATCGGTGATCTTCTTCAACTCTTCCTTCAACTTGTCAACTTCCTGACCACCTTTACCAATGATAATACCTGGGCGAGCAGTACAAACAGTAATTGTCACCAATTTCAGAGTACGTTCAATAACGATTCTTGAAACGCTGGCTTTTGCAAGTCTGGCATTCAGATATTTACGAATTTTGCTATCTTCCAACAAAGAGTCGCCATAACTCTTGCCACCGTACCAATTAGAATCCCATCCTCTGATAATTCCTAAACGGTTGCTTATCGGATTAACTTTCTGTCCCATCTAGTCTTAATTTTTATCATTAGTATTCTTAGAATCAACGAACAAAGTCACATGATTTGAACGTTTACGAATTCTGTAACCTCTACCCTGTGGAGCCGGTCTCATTCTTTTCAGAGTTGCGCCACCGTCAACATAAATCTTGGTTATGAACAATTCGCCGTCTTCAGCTTTACGTTCGTTTTTCTGTTCCCAGTTAGCAATAGCAGAGCGTAATAATTTTTCCACTCTGGCAGAAGCTTCTTTTGAAGAAAACTTCAATACACCAAGTGCACGATTAACTTCCATACCGCGAACCATGTCAGCCACGAGACGCATCTTACGCGGAGAAGTAGGTACATTTTGCAATTTTGCAAAATACATGGTTTTAAGGGCTTCTTTTCTTTTTTCAGCCGATATTTTTTTTCTTGCTCCCATTATTTATTACTTTTTATTTCAAATAATGTACCTGTTTATTTTTTCTTGTTACCAGCATGGCCACGGAATGTACGTGTCGGAGCAAATTCGCCCAACTTATGTCCTACCATGTTTTCCGTAACATAAACAGGAATAAATTTGTTACCGTTATGAACTGCAATTGTATGCCCAACAAAATCAGGCGAAATCATTGAAGCTCTAGCCCATGTCTTAACAACTGACTTCTTGCCGCTTTCATTCATTGCAACGACTTTATTTTCCAGTTTTACGTTAATATATGGACCTTTTTTTAATGAACGACTCATAAATTACTCAATTAATCAGTTGTTATTACTTTCTTCTTTCTATAATATACTTAGAAGACTGTTTCTTAGGTGCTCTTGTCTTCAAGCCCTTAGCATACAAGCCTGTACGTGATCTCGGATGACCTCCAGACTGACGTCCTTCACCACCACCCATCGGGTGATCAACAGGGTTCATAACAACACCACGGTTATGAGGACGACGTCCCAACCAACGAGAACGACCTGCCTTACCAGAAGCTTCCAAAGCATGATCAGAATTACCTACACTACCGATAGTAGCCTTACAAGCACTCAAGATCTGTCTTACTTCACCAGAAGGCAATTTAATAACACAATACTTACCTTCACGGGAAGTCAACTGAGCAAAATTACCAGCCGATCTAACCAAAGCAGCTCCTTGACCCGGGCGCAATTCAATGTTGTGAATTACTGTACCCACAGGGATGTTTTCAAGCGGAAGTGCGTTACCAATCTCAGGCGCCGCATTCGCTCCAGACATCAGAGTACTGCCTACTTGCAATCCATTAGGAGCAATGATATATCGTTTTTCACCATCAGCATAAAACAACAAAGCGATACGAGCAGAACGGTTCGGATCGTATTCTATTGTTTTAACGACTGCTGGAACACCGTCTTTATTTCTCTTGAAATCGATAATACGGAATTTTCTCTTATGACCGCCACCGATATAGCGCATTGTCATTTTACCTACATGGTTACGACCACCTGTAGAACGCTTTCCATATACAAGAGATTTTTCTGGTACCGATGCAGTAATCTCTTCAAAAGTACCAATAATTTTGTGTCTCTGCCCCGGTGTTGTGGGCTTAAATTTACGTACTGCCATCTTCTATTAAATATTGCTATAAAAATCAATAGTATCACCTTCTTTCAATGTAACGATTGCTTTCTTATAAGCATTTGTACGTCCATTGATAAGACCAGATTTAGTATAACGGCTCTTGTTCTTACCTGCGTAACGGATAGTATTTACATCAACAACAGTCACGTTATACAAAGCTTCGATTTCACGCTTAATTTCTAATTTGTTAGCTTCAGGACGGACAATAAATCCAAAGCGGTTGAACTTTTCAGACATTGCCGTCATTTTTTCTGTAACCAACGGTTTTATAATCATACCCATATTACTTCAGCCTCCTTTAATTATTTAACTAAGGTTTCTTCGATAGCTTTCAATGCACTCTCTGTAACAACAAGAGTTTCTGCGTTCAATACATTGTAAGTATTCAGCGCAGAAGCAATTGTCAAATTTGTACGCTCTAAATTGCGAGCTGACAAATATACGTTTTTATTTGCTTCCGGCAAAACCATAAGCAGCTTTTTACCAGCTACTTTAAGATTATTCACAACATTTACAAATTCTTTAGTCTTCGGAGCTTCAAAAGTGAAGTCTTCAACTACAATAATGTTGTTTCCCTGAGCCTTGTATGACAAAGCTGATCTACGAGCCAAAGCCTTTACTTTCTTGTTCAGTTTGAACCAATAATCACGAGGTTTAGGACCAAATACACGTGCACCACCAACCAACAAAGGAGAGTTGATATCACCACGACGTGCGCCGCCACCACCTTTCTGACGGCCCAATTTACGAGTAGAACCACTGATTTCGCTTCTTTCTTTTGACTTGTGAGTTCCTTGGCGCTGATTAGCCATATACTGTTTTACGTCAAGATAGATAGCGTGATCATTCGGAGTGATTCCGAAGATAGATTCATTCAAAGAAACCTTTCTTCCGGTATCTTCACCCTTAATATTTAATACGTTAACTTCCATTATTTCTCAATTATTACGATTGAACCTTTGCAACCCGGAACAGAACCCTTAATCAGAAGCAGGTTATGTTCTGGAATTACCTTTAATACCTGTAAGTTATGAGTAGTCACTCTGTCACCACCCATTTGTCCGCCCATGCGCATTCCCTTGAATACTTTTGCAGGGTAAGAACAAGCACCGATAGAACCCGGTTTACGGGCACGGTTATGCTGACCATGAGTTGTCTGACCAACACCACCGAATCCATGGCGTTTTACTACACCTTGGAAACCTTTACCTTTAGAGGTACCGATAACATCTACATAAGCAGCGTCATTGAACAGTTCTACAGTAATAGTGTCACCTAAATTCAATTCTTCTGAGAAATCTTTGAACTCGGCCAAGTGTCTCTTTGGAGTTACTCCAGCTTTTTTAAAGTGACCCATCAACGGCTTTGTAGTATGCTTTTCCTTCTTGTCCTGGAAACCTACCTGAACAGCTGCATAGCCATCTTTTTCTACACTCTTAATCTGAGTAACTACACAAGGACCAGCTTCGATAACAGTGCATGGTACGTTCTTACCATCAGCACTGAAAACGGATGTCATTCCGATTTTCTTTCCTAATAATCCTGGCATTTCAGTTAAATTTTAAATCATTAAACTTTAATTTCTACTTCTACCCCACTCGGTAATTCCAACTTCATCAAAGCATCTACTGTCTTGGCAGTTGAGCTATAGATGTCAATCAGTCTCTTGTAAGAAGACAATTCAAACTGTTCACGTGACTTCTTGTTAACGAAAGTCGAACGGTTTACAGTAAAGATACGTTTGTGTGTCGGCAATGGAATAGGACCGCTGACAATAGCGCCTGTAGCCTTCACTGTTCTTACAATCTTTTCTGCTGACTTGTCTACCAAGTTGTGATCGTAAGATTTCAGTTTAATTCTGATTTTCTGACTCATTTAATTATTAAATTTTTAGTTTACAATAAGCTGAAGCATGGGGACAAAGAGTCATTCGCTTGTCCCCATCAGCTTCAAGCCTTTTTATCTTATTTATTTTAGATTATACCAAATCAACACGACCCTTCACTTCTTCCAGTACAGCCTTTGCGATTGAGCTGGAAACCTGAGCATGATGATCATAGCTCATAGAAGAAGTAGCACGACCAGAAGTAATGGTACGCAAAGCAGTTACATAACCGAACATTTCAGCCAGCGGAACCATTGCCTTCACAATACGGGCACCGGAACGGCTTGTTTCCATTCCTTCCACCTGACCACGACGCTTGTTCAAGTCACCGATTACATCACCCATGTTTTCTTCCGGAGTTACAACTTCCAGTTTCATGATCGGCTCCATCAGTACCGGACCTGCCTTCACGCAAGCATTCTTGTATGCCTGGATAGCACAGATTTCGAATGACAACTGGTCAGAGTCAACCGGGTGGAATGAACCATCCTTCAACACAACTTTCAGTGAGTCGAGCGGGAAGCCGGCCAATACACCGTTCTTCATTGCAGTCTGGAAACCTTTCTGTACTGAAGGGATGAATTCCTTAGGCACGTTACCACCTTTCACCTCATCGATGAACTGCAGACCACCCTGCTTCCAATCTTCATCAACCGGACCTACTGATACGATAATGTCGGCAAACTTACCACGACCACCTGACTGTTTCTTGTAAACTTCACGCAATTCAACAGTCTTAGTGATAGCTTCCTTGTAGTTAACCTGCGGACGACCCTGGTTACATTCAACCTTGAACTCACGTTTCAGACGGTCGATGATGATATCCAAGTGAAGCTCACCCATACCAGAGATGATAGTCTGGCCAGTCTGCTCGTCTGTACGTACTGTAAATGTCGGGTCTTCTTCAGCCAGCTTAGCCAAACCGTTAGACAGCTTGTCCAAGTCTTTCTGAGTCTTCGGCTCTACTGCGATACCGATAACCGGTTCCGGGAAATCCATAGATTCCAATACAATCGGAGCAGTTTCGTCACACAGTGTATCACCTGTACGGATATCCTTGAAACCAACACCTGCACCGATATCACCTGCGCTGATTACTTCTACAGGATTCTGCTTGTTTGAATGCATCTGGAACAGACGGGAAACACGTTCCTTCTTACCTGAACGGGAGTTGAAGATATAAGAGCCAGCTTCAATCTTACCAGAGTAAACACGGAAGAATGTCAGACGACCTACATACGGGTCAGTAGCGATCTTGAATGCCAAAGCTGCAGTCTTCTCATCTTCATCCGGCTTACGGTCTTCTTCAGCACCGGTAGTCGGGTTTGTACCCACAATATTCGGAGTATCCAGAGGAGAAGGCAAGAAAGCACATACATAGTCCAACAATGTCTGTACACCCTTATTCTTGAATGAAGAACCGCACAACATCGGAACAATCTCCATCTTCAATGTACCGGCACGCAAAGCACGCAGAATTTCCTCATCAGTAATAGTTGAAGGATCATCGAAATATTTCTCCATCAACGATTCATCGAATTCAGCAACTTTCTCCAGCATCTTGTCACGCCATTCCTGAGCTTCATCAACCAGGTTTGCCGGGATGTCATCGATTTCATAATCGGCACCCATAGTCTCATCATGCCAGTAGATAGCCTTCATCTTAATCAAGTCAACCAGTCCCTTGAAATTTTCCTCAGAACCGATAGGAATGACAACCGGACAAGGGTTAGCGCCCAAAACGTCCTTCATCTGACGTACTACTTCAAAGAAGTCGGCACCCGAACGGTCCATCTTATTTACATAACCGATACGTGGAACATTATACTTGTCAGCCTGACGCCATACAGTTTCTGACTGCGGCTCTACACCACCTACCGCACAATAAGTTGCAACAGCACCATCCAGCACACGCAAAGAACGTTCTACCTCAGCAGTAAAATCTACGTGTCCCGGAGTATCGATCAAGTTGATTTTATACTTGTGGCCTGCATAGTTCCAATAAGTGGTTGTGGCAGCAGAAGTAATAGTAATACCACGTTCCTGCTCTTGTTCCATCCAGTCCATCGTAGCAGCACCATCATGAACTTCACCGATCTTGTGAGTCAAACCAGTATAATACAGAATACGTTCTGAAGTAGTGGTTTTACCAGCATCGATGTGGGCCATGATACCGATGTTACGGGTCAAATGCAAATCATGTTTAGCCATTTTAATTCCTTCTTAATTAATTATACCTGATTAAAATCTGAAGTGAGCGAAAGCACGGTTAGCTTCTGCCATACGGTGCATATCTTCCTTACGTTTGAAAGCACCACCTTGTTCGTTGTACGCATCAAGGATTTCAGCAGCCAACTTATCGGCCATTGACTTACCACCGCGTTTACGAGCGAAAGCGATCAAGTTTTTCATTGAAATTGACTCTTTACGGTCAGGACGGATTTCTGTCGGAACCTGGAAAGTCGCACCACCGATACGGCGAGACTTAACCTCCAGCTGCGGAGTCACATTGTCCAAAGCTTTTTTCCATACCTCCAAAGCAGATTTTTCTTCTCCAGGAAGCTTAGATTCAATAGTTTTCAGCGCGTTATAGAAGATTTCATAAGAAGTATTCTTCTTTCCATCATACATCAGATGGTTAACGAATTTGGAAACCTTCTGATCGTTGAATACCGGATCCGGAAGGATCACACGTTTTTTTGGTTTTGCTTTTCTCATTTTGTTTGATAATAATGTTTAGTTTGGGGCTGCATTTCTGTTTACTTCAACGCTTCCTCCGAAGCATTTACTCAACCTTAAAGCTTTTCCAACAAACCAAAACGAATTAATAAAAGTCTTTTTTAAAGGATTGTACTCAGCCAAGATTATTTCTTACCTTTTCCAGCCGGAGCCTGTCCTGGTTTCGGACGTTTAGCACCATATTTGGAGCGTCTCTGTGTACGACCTGCAACACCTGCAGTATCCAATGTACCGCGAACGATGTGATAACGTACACCCGGAAGGTCTTTCACACGACCACCACGTACCAATACGATTGAGTGTTCCTGCAAGTTGTGGCCTTCTCCCGGAATATATGAGTTAACTTCCTTAGAGTTTGTCAGACGCACACGGGCAACTTTACGCATTGCTGAGTTCGGTTTCTTCGGAGTAGTAGTATAAACACGAACGCAAACGCCACGTCTCTGCGGACATGAATCCAGCGCAGGTGATTTACTTTTATCTGCCAGAACCGTTCTTCCTTTTCTTACTAACTGTTGAATAGTAGGCATTTTGTTTGATTTTTAATTGTTATATATTTTGTTTATTGTTTTCCAATCCTTCAGCGAAACTATACATTTCGGGCTGCAAAATTACAAATAACTTTTTAATAACCAAACTGTTTTACAATAAAAAACAGGTTTTCTTCAAAAAAATCTTTTTTCACCTGGCCTATCGCATCATTGATACAGTTCCTATAGCTTCCATTCTACTCTGGCTATCTACACCCGGACAATCTGAACCGAAAAACAAAACTCCCATCCCCCTGATTAGCAAGATGTATACCCAATAGGCCATATCTGTCTGCATACTCCGGATCGGATATATAACTGACCGGAACTCGGTACAGACCGGAACACACAGATTCCCACAGCCTGCTCCTGCCGTTAAGACAGAAAGACTGTGGGAATCTACTCTTTATAACAAAAAGAATCAGGCCTCACCCTTGAAATCACTCAACGGCGGCACAAAAGTCTTGCTGCCAGCCTGCTGTTCTTCGGGCATACGGATGGGGCCGAAATTCTGCTCGTACTTCACCACATTGTCCTGCAACGCATACATCAGACGTTTGGCATTCTCCGGAGTCATGATAATACGTGACTGAACTCCGGCCTTAGGCATTCCCGGCATGATACGTACAAAATCCAAAATAAACTCTGAAGTAGAATGAGTGATAATAGCCAGATTGGCATAAGTACCTTGGGCAATCTCATCCTTCAATTCAATCTGAAGCTGGTTATTGTTATTTTCGTTTTCCATGATAAAATATAATTTATAAAACAAAGAATATTGTTAGTGACGCAAATATAGGGAAAAAGTCTGTCGGCATCAATAAATCGACAAAAAAAGGATGTGCCCATACAGACACATCCTTTCCTAACACATGTATATGGATATTATTCCACTTCACTATAATCGAGCACATTCTTACGGTTAGCCAGAATACGGTCGTATTCCTCCTTGGAACCTACAATGATCTTCTCGAACTCACGCTGACCGGTACCGGCAGGAATCAGATGACCACAGATCACATTTTCCTTCATACCTTCCAGCTTGTCGACCTTTCCGTTGATGGCAGCTTCATTCAAGACTTTGGTAGTCTCCTGGAATGACGCAGCCGACATGAAGCTTGAAGTCTGCAATGCCGCACGTGTAATACCCTGCAGGATCTGAGTAGATGTAGCAGGAACCGCGTCACGCACTTCAACCAGCTTCAGGTCACGACGTTTCAACATACTGTTCTCATCACGCAACTTACGTGCTGTCACAATCTGCCCCGGCTGCAAGTTCTGCGAATCACCGGCATCGACAACAACCTTCTTGCCCCAGATACGGTCATTTTCTTCATTGAACTCAAGACGGTCTACAACCTGCTGTTCCAGGAAGCGGGTATCACCCGGTTCATCAATCTGGACTTTACGCATCATCTGGCGTACAATAATCTCAAAGTGCTTGTCATTGATCTTCACACCCTGCAGACGATATACATCCTGAATTTCATTTACAATGTATTCCTGTACGGCCGTAGGGCCTTTGATAGCCAGAATATCGGCCGGAGTAATTGCACCGTCCGACAAAGGTGTGCCGGCACGTACATAGTCGTTTTCCTGAACCAGAATCTGCTTGGACAATGCCACCAGGTACTTACGTACATCACCGGTCTTGGATGTAACGATAATCTCACGGTTACCACGTTTGATCTTGCCCATTGTAATTTCACCGTCTATTTCAGAAACGACTGCCGGGTTCGACGGGTTACGTGCTTCAAACAGCTCGGTAACACGAGGAAGACCACCGGTAATATCACCGGCCTTACCTACGGCACGAGGAATCTTGACCAGAATATTTCCGGCCTTGACTTGCTGTTTGTCTTCTACTACCACATGTCCGCCTACCGGCAGGTTATAGGTACGGATCACGCCACCGTTTTCATCCAGAATATGCAAAGAAGGAATCTTCGTCTTGTCCTTTGATTCAGTAATGATGATTTCACGCAATCCGGTAGCTTCATCCGATTCAACTTTATAAGTGACATTTTCGATTACCGATTCGAAATCAATCTTACCGGAAGCTTCTGTCACGATAACAGCATTGAACGGATCCCATTTGGCTATCAACTTGCCTTTCTCAACCACTTCTCCGTCCGAAGCATACAGTTTTGAACCATAAGGTACGTTATGGGTCGATAATATAATACCTGTATTTATATCAACGAAACGCACTTCAGCCAGACGGCCAACCACAACCTTAACCGGTTCACCAGTCTCTTCTACGGCATCAACCGTACGCAGCTCTTCGAATTCCAGACGTGCATCATTTTTGGCAACAATACTTGCATTGGCTGCCATATTACCGGCAATACCACCGGCATGGAATGTACGCAAGGTCAACTGAGTACCCGGTTCACCGATTGACTGTGCGGCGATGACTCCAACGGCCTCACCCTTCTGGACCATACGGCTGCTTGCCAGGTTACGTCCGTAACACTTGGCGCACACCCCCTTCTTGGATTCACAGGTCAATACCGAACGGATTTCCACACTTTCAATCGGAGAATCTTCGATTTCCTGCGCAATAGGCTCGGTAATTTCTTCACCGGCAGCTACAATCAGCTTACCTGTCGTAGGATGTATCACATCGTGTACAGAAACACGTCCCAGGATACGTTCATATAATGTAGCGATAACCTCATCGTTATTCTTCAAGGCTGTACATACCAGTCCGCGCAATGTACCGCAATCTTCCTCATTGATGATCACATCATGGGAAACGTCTACCAGACGACGGGTCAGATAACCGGCATCGGCCGTCTTCAACGCCGTATCGGCAAGACCCTTACGGGCACCGTGGGTAGAAATAAAGTACTCAAGCACAGACAAGCCTTCCTTAAAGTTAGAAAGGATCGGGTTTTCAATGATCTGTGCGCCTTCGGCACCGGCTTTCTGCGGCTTGGCCATCAAACCACGCATACCGGACAGCTGGCGGATCTGTTCCTTAGAACCACGGGCTCCGGAATCCAGCATCATGAATACAGAGTTGAATCCCTGGTCATCGTTCTTCAAGGTCTTGTACAGGATATCCGACAAGTCACTGTTAACATGTGTCCATGTATCGATAACCTGGTTGTAACGTTCATTGTCGGTAATGAAACCCATGTTATAGTTCATCATGATCTGTTCGATCTCTTCATTACCCCGTTTTACCAGTTCTTCCTTTTCTTTCGGGATGATGATATCACCCAGGTTGAATGACAGACCACCTTCGAATGCCTTACGGTAACCCAAGTTCTTGATACCGTCCAGGAATTCGCAGGCACGGGCAACACCGACAGTCTTGATGACATTGCTGATGATATCACGCAATGACTTCTTTGAGATAATGGTATTCAGATAACCACATTCATCCGGAACCAGTTCATTGACAATAATACGTCCTACAGAAGTTTCCTTGATCATCTTCTTGACAATATTACCGTTTTCATCCAGGTCGTTTGTCAATACACTGATGATTGCATGGATATCTACCTTACCTTCGTTATAGGCAATCATTGCTTCTTCCGGACCGTAGAAAATCAGTCCTTCACCTTTGGCTCCCTTACGCAGTTTGGTAATGTAATACAGACCAAGTACCATATCCTGTGCAGGTACAGTGATAGGTGCCCCGTTAGCCGGGTTCAATATATTGTGTGACTGGAGCATCAACATCTGAGCTTCCAGAACAGCTTCATTGCTCAAAGGCAAGTGAACCGCCATCTGGTCACCGTCGAAGTCGGCGTTGAATGCCGTACATGCCAACGGGTGAAGCTGGATGGCCTTACCTTCAATCATCTTCGGCTGGAATGCCTGGATACCCAGACGGTGCAGTGTCGGGGCACGGTTCAGCAGAACCGGATGTCCTTTCATTACATGTTCCAGGATATCCCAGATTACAGGTTCTTTCCGGTCAACGATCTTCTTTGCCGATTTCACGGTCTTCACGATACCTCGTTCAATCAGTTTGCGGATAATGAACGGCTTGTAAAGTTCGGCAGCCATCAGTTTCGGAATACCACATTCACCCATCTTCAGTTCCGGACCTACGACAATTACGGAACGGGCAGAATAGTCGACACGTTTACCCAACAGATTCTGACGGAAACGTCCCTGTTTACCTTTCAAGCTGTCTGAAAGAGATTTCAACGGACGGTTTGAATCTGTCTTCACTGCACTTGACTTACGTGAATTATCGAACAGCGAATCGACAGCTTCCTGCAACATACGCTTTTCATTACGCAGGATCACCTCCGGAGCCTTGATTTCAATCAGTCGTTTCAGACGGTTGTTACGGATAATTACACGACGGTACAGATCGTTGAGGTCGGAAGTAGCAAAACGACCACCATCCAACGGAACCAACGGACGCAATTCCGGCGGAATTACCGGTACGATACGTACAATCATCCATTCCGGTTTGTTGCGCCCACGTGAAGCACGGAATGATTCAACCACCTGCAGACGTTTCAAAGCCTCGTTCTTACGCTGCTGTGAAGAGTCATTGTTTGCCTTATGACGCAACTCATATGAAAGGGCATCCAGATCCAGACGGGTCAGCAAATCATAAATAGCTTCGGCACCCATCTTGGCAATGAACTTGTTGGGGTCACTGTCTTCCAGATATTGGTTATCTTTCGGAAGTGTATCCATAATCTGCAGATACTCTTCCTCAGACAAAAGGTCATATTGATTGACACCATCCTCAGCCTTTACACCCGGCTGAATCACTACATAACGTTCGTAGTAGATAATGGCATCAAGTTTCTTTGTCGGCAAGCCCAGCAGATAACCGATCTTGTTCGGCAAAGAACGGAAATACCAGATATGTGCTACCGGTACTACCAGCTGGATGTGACCGCTACGTTCACGACGAACTTTCTTTTCTGTCACTTCCACACCGCATCGGTCACACACGATTCCTTTGTAACGGATACGCTTGTACTTACCGCAGTGACATTCGTAGTCTTTTACCGGTCCGAAGATACGTTCACAGAACAAACCGTCACGCTCCGGTTTATAGGTACGGTAGTTGATGGTTTCCGGTTTCAAAACCTCACCATATGAATTCTCCAGAATTTCTTCCGGTGAAGCCAGACCAATCGTAATCTTCGAGAAATTACTCTTTATCTTAGTATCTTTTCTAAAAGCCATACTTTATATAATGATATAGTTTGATAGTTGAGTGTCACCGGCCGTCAGTCAAGACTTCGGCCGGCAACTGATAAATTATTCCAGTGTTATGCTTAAGCAAAGACCTCTCAATTCATGCAGCAATACATTCAGAGATTCAGGAATACCCGGAGTAGGCATAGGTTCACCCTTGACAATGGCTTCATAAGCCTTGGAGCGTCCTACCACATCATCCGACTTGATTGTAAGGATTTCCTGAAGTACGTGAGCGGCACCGAAAGCCTCAATTGCCCAAACCTCCATTTCTCCGAAACGCTGGCCACCAAACTGTGCTTTACCACCAAGCGGCTGCTGAGTAATCAGAGAGTACGGACCGATAGAACGCGCATGCATCTTATCTTCAACCATGTGACCCAGTTTCAACATGTAAGTAACACCTACCGTTGCCATCTGGTCAAACTGCTCACCTGTTCCACCGTCATAAACTACGGTCTTACAATAACGGGGCAGACCGGCCTTGTCAGTCCACTTGTCCAAATCATCCATAGAAGCACCGTCAAAGATAGGAGTAGCGAACTTCACACCCAGCTCTTTTCCGGCACGTCCCAATACGGCTTCAAAAATCTGACCGATATTCATACGTGAAGGCACACCCAACGGATTCAATACGATATCTACCGGAGTACCGTCGGCAAGGAACGGCATATCTTCCTGACGTACTACACGAGATACGATACCCTTGTTACCGTGACGACCTGCCATCTTGTCGCCGACACCGATCTTACGTTTCTTGGCGATATAGACTTTGGCCATCTGGATAATGCCTGAAGGAAGTTCGTCACCGATAGTCAATGCAAACTTCTTACGCTTCAATTCGGCATCCAGTTCTTTATATTTCTTCAGATAGTTCATGATCAGGTCACGGATCATGTCATTCTTATGCGCATCTGTTGTCCATTTGCTCAACTGAACTACTGCATAATCCAATGACTCCAGGTCATGCTTGGTAAACTTGGCACCCTTGGCAATGACTTCCGTTCCCAAATAATCCTTGACACCCTGAGATACCTTGTCGGCTGTCAATACCAACAGTTTGTCGATCAGGATTGTCTTCAATGCCGCAGCCTTTTCTTCGAATTCTTCATTCAGTTTCGGCAGGATAGCTTTATCGGCATTCTTTTCGCTACGTGTCTTGATAACACGTGAATACAGTTTCTTGTCGATCACT
Source organism: Bacteroides ilei (assembly GCF_900128495.1). Taxonomy (GTDB): domain Bacteria; phylum Bacteroidota; class Bacteroidia; order Bacteroidales; family Bacteroidaceae; genus Phocaeicola; species Phocaeicola ilei. The sequence goes on along the minus strand of NZ_LT635801.1, from coordinate 171,680 downwards.
ACACCACGTAAAGATGGAGAAGCCTTCAACGAAGCATCCTTCACATCACCGGCCTTGTCACCGAAGATGGCACGTAACAGTTTCTCTTCCGGAGAAGGATCAGACTCGCCCTTCGGAGTAATCTTACCGATCAGGATGTCTCCCGGCTCAATATGGGCTCCCACACGGACAATACCGTTTTCATCCAGATCTTTAGTAGCTTCCTCGCTCACATTCGGAATATCGGAAGTCAGTTCTTCCATACCGCGTTTGGTTTCGCGGACTTCCAGAATATACTCGTCAACATGCACTGAAGTAAGGATATCCTCACGGACTACACGTTCGTTCAATACGATAGCATCCTCATAGTTGTAACCTTTCCACGGCATGTATGCTACCAGCAGATTCTTACCCAACGCCAGTTCACCGTTAGCGGTAGAATAACCTTCAGTAAGGATATCACCTTTCTTTACGCGCTGACCTTTATCGCAGATCGGACGCAGGTCAATAGTCATACTCTGGTTTGTCTTACGGAATTTCGGGATATGATATTCCTTCAATGCAGGTTCGAAGCTTACGAACTCTTCATCTTCCGTACGGTCATACAGAATACGGATTGTAGTTGCATCCACGAAATCAACCACACCGTCCCCTTCAGCTGCAATCTGTGTACGTGAATCCTCACACAACTGACGTTCAATACCGGTACCGACAATAGGAGCTTCTGTCTTCAACAATGGAACAGCCTGGCGCATCATGTTAGATCCCATCAATGCACGGTTCGCGTCATCATGTTCAAGGAACGGAATCAGTGATGCGGCAATAGAAGCAATCTGCTGTGGAGACACATCCATCAGTTCTACCTGATCCGGAGTGACAACCGGATAATCGGCATCACGGCGTGCCTTGACTTTATCACGGATAAATGTACCGTCGTCGTTCAGCGGTGCATTACCCTGGGCAATGATCTTATCGGTTTCTTCTTCGGCCGACAGATATTCGATACCTTCAGGCGACAAGTCGACAACTCCGTCTTTCACTTTCCGGTACGGAGTCACAATAAATCCCAAATCATTGATCTTCGCATATACACACAAAGAAGAAATCAGACCGATATTAGGACCTTCAGGAGTTTCAATCGGACACAGACGGCCGTAATGGGTGTAGTGTACATCTCGCACCTCGAATCCGGCACGGTCACGTGACAGACCGCCAGGACCCAAAGCCGACAAACGGCGCTTGTGAGTAATTTCGGCCAACGGGTTTGTCTGGTCCATGAACTGTGACAAAGCATTTGTACCGAAGAATGAATTGATGACCGACGAGATTGTCTTGGCATTAATCAGGTCGATCGGAGTAAACACTTCATTGTCGCGTACATTCATACGTTCACGGATGGTACGTGACATACGTGCCAGACCGATAGCAAACTGGTTTGACAACTGCTCACCCACTGTACGCACACGACGGTTACTCAAATGGTCGATATCATCCACATCTGCCTTTGAGTTGATCAACTCGATCAGATACTTGATGATCTCGATAATATCTTGTTTGGTCAATACCTTGACATCCATAGGAGTATCCAGATTCAACTTCTTGTTGATACGGTAACGTCCCACTTCACCCAAGTCGTAACGCTTTTCAGAGAAGAACAGGTTATTGATTACTTCACGTGCACTTGCGTCGTCGGCAGGATCTGCATTACGCAACTGACGATAGATGTATAATACCGCTTCCTTTTCCGAGTTACTCGGGTCTTTCTGCAAGGTATTGAAAATGATGGAATAATCAGAAGAATTGGCTTCTTCATTGTGAACGAGGATGTTCTGTACACCCGATTCCAGAATCAGATCGATATGTTCCGGTTCGATGACAGTCTCACGGTCGATGACTACCTCGTTACGTTCAATGGAAACCACTTCACCGGTGTCTTCATCAACGAAGTCCTCAGTCCAGGTCTTCAGGACACGCGCCGCCAACTTACGGCCGATAATCTTCTTCAAGTTTGCCTTGTTTACCTTCACGTCTTCGGCCAGGTTGAATATTTCAAGGATATCCTTGTCATTTTCAAAACCGACAGCTCTCAACAGGGTAGTGACAGGCAACTTCTTCTTACGGTCGATGTAGGCATACATCACGTTATTGATATCCGTTGCAAACTCAATCCACGATCCTTTGAACGGAATAATACGTGCCGAATACAACTTAGTACCGTTAGCGTGTATACTCTGTCCGAAGAAAACGCCCGGAGAACGGTGCAGCTGTGACACTACAACACGTTCGGCACCATTAATGACGAAAGTACCTTTCGGAGTCATATATGGGATAGGTCCCAGATATACATCCTGGATCACAGTATCAAAATCTTCGTGATCGGGGTCAGTACAATAAAGCTTCAATTTAGCTTTCAAGGGAACACTATAAGTCAATCCGCGTTCGAGGCACTCCTCAATCGTATAATGAGGCGGATCGATATAGTAGTCAAGGAACTCGAGCACGAAGTTGTTTCGGGTATCAGCTATCGGAAAATTTTCGGCAAATACCTTATACAAGCCATCGTTCTTTCGCATTTCCGGTGGAGTATCTAACTGTAAAAAGTCTTGGAATGACTTCAACTGCACTTCCAGGAAATCCGGATACTTCATCGGATTCTTAACAGAAGCAAAATTAATTCGTTGATTATTAGTATTTGAAGACATCTGTATGGAGTTATAATGAATATTTTCAGGTTAAGAGACCTGTGTAACTTAATATAGACGCAAAAAGGTTAAGAATCCCCCTGAGAGGGGACTCTTAACCGAACTGCCTGATTTACAGGATAATCTTATTTAAGCTCAACTTCAGCTCCAGCTTCTTCCAAAGTTTTCTTCAAAGATTCAGCTTCGTCCTTAGCCAAACCTTCTTTTACTGTGCTAGGAGCACCGTCAACCAAGTCTTTTGCTTCTTTCAAGCCAAGACCACAAGCTTCTTTAACGGCCTTAACAACCTGCAGTTTAGCTGCACCAGCGCTTTTCAAAACTACGTCGAATGAAGTCTTTTCTTCAACAGCAGCTGCACCAGCAGCAGGACCAGCAGCAACAGCTACAGCTGCAGCAGCAGGTTCAATACCATATTCTTCTTTAAGGATAGTTGCAAGTTCATTAACTTCTTTTACTGTCAAGTTAACTAATTGTTCTGCAAAAGCTTTCAAATCTGCCATTTTTGTATGAATTTAATTGTTTGTTACAAATAGAATTAATTAAAGTTGTTTTGTGATTCTTCAACATGCTACGTACATTATTCTGCACGTTCTGCCAATGTCTGAAGAACACCGTGAATGGTGTTGCCACCTGATTGAAGAGCTGAGATAACGTTCTTCGCAGGAGACTGCAGCAATGCAATGATATCTGCGATAACTTCGTTCTTGCTCTTGATTGTTGCCAAAGCTTCGAGCTGATCTGCACCTACATAGAAACCTTCTTCAGCATAAGCGGCCTTCAATGCAGGAACACCGTCTTTGTATTCTTTCAGCAACTTAGCAGGAGCGTTTGCCGTTTCGCAGAACATAACTGCCGTAGTTCCCTTCAAAGAATCGAACAATGGTGAATAATCAACATCGAAGCTCATCAAAGCTTTGTGAAGCAAAGAATTCTTCACAACTATCAGTTTGATACCGGCCTTGAAACATTTTCTACGCAATTCGCTGGTAGAAGCAGCGTCCATAGCAGCTGTATCAACGATGTAAAAATGTCCGTATTGCTTAACGGTATCAGCCAACTGACCAATAATTACGCCTTTATCTTCCTTTCTCATGATTCCTCCTTAATTATTAGATTTCGTCTACAGTCTTAGGGTCAATCTTAATACCCTTACTCATAGTACTTGAAAGATAAATACTCTTAATATAAGTACCTTTAGCTGTGGTCGGTTTCAGTTTGATGATAGTAGCGATAAATTCCTTCGCATTTTCACGGATCTGGTCAGCAGTGAAAGAAACCTTACCGATTGATGTATGAACGATACCGCTCTTGTCAACCTTAAAGTCAATCTTACCTTGCTTAACTTCCTTAACAGCTTTAGCTACATCCATAGTCACAGTACCACTCTTCGGGTTCGGCATCAATCCACGAGGACCGAGGATACGACCCAGAGCACCGATCTTACCCATGATAGACGGCATAGTGATGATTACATCAATATCTGTCCATCCACCTTTGATCTTTTCAATATATTCATCAAGACCAACATAGTCAGCACCAGCTTCTTTTGCAGCAGCTTCAACATCCGGCGTACACAGAACAAGTACACGGACTTGTTTACCTGTACCATGAGGAAGAGAAACAACACCTCTTACCATCTGGTTTGCCTTACGAGGGTCTACACCTAAACGTACGTCAATATCCAAAGAAGCGTCAAATTTAGTAAAAGTGATATCCTTTACCAACTGTGAAGCTTCCTTCAGTGAGTATGCTTTCCCTGCTTCAATTTTTTCTGCAGCCAACTTTTGATTTTTTGTCAGTTTACCCATTATCAATTGAAGTTAATTAGTTATTACCCGGGAAGTCACCTTTTACAGCGATACCCATACTTCTAGCTGTTCCTGCTACCATTGTCATAGCAGACTCGATAGTAAAGCAGTTCAAGTCAACCAATTTGTCCTGAGCAATAGCACGGATCTGATCCCAAGTAAGCTCAGCAACTTTCTTACGGTTAGGCTCTGCAGAACCGCTCTTAATCTTGGCTGCCTCAAGCAACTGAATTGCTACCGGAGGAGTCTTGATTACGAAATCGAAAGACTTGTCTGAATAGTAAGTAATGATTACAGGTAGAACCTTACCTGCCTTGTCCTGGGTTCTGGCGTTGAATTGCTTGCAAAACTCCATAATGTTGATACCTTTAGAACCCAAAGCAGGACCTACAGGTGGTGATGGATTTGCTGCGCCTCCTTTAATCTGTAATTTGATTTGTCCAGCAACTTCTTTAGCCATTTCTAAATAAAATTTAAATATAAATGTTTAACGAATGAATGATAACACGTAACAGATGCATCATTCTTTTTCCACATCCGTAAAGCCTAATTCGAGCGGTGTCTTCCGACCGAATATCTTGACCATAACCTTCAGCTTACGTTTTTCCGCGCTCACTTCTTCAATCAAACCACTGAAGCCGCTGAACGGACCAACGGTAACTTTCACTGTTTCTCCTACGGTGTAAGGAATATTTGTATCCTCACCCGCTTCCTGAAGCTCATCTACCGTACCCAGTATTCGATTCACTTCCGACTGTCTCAACGGAACCGGATGGTCAAGGCCACCCAAGAAGCCGATTACATTTGTGATGTTTCTCAAATGATGGGCAACCTCACCTACCAATGCGGCTTCTACCAAGACATAACCAGGGAGATAAGTTCTCTCCTTCACGATTTTCTTGCCATTACGGACCTGATAAATCTTTTCGGTAGGAATCAAGACCTGAGATACGTATTCGCCAAGGCTAGTATTGCGCATTTCTGCCTCAATATATTCCTTCACCTTGGTTTCCTTACCACTTACGGCACGCAAAACGTACCATTTCTTTTCAATCTCAGCCATCTTTTACTGTTAAATTAGTGCGGGTAGATAACATCTTCCATAATAAACTGGAAGGCAGAATCCATAAGGAAAACAACGAGTGCAATTAGCAGGGAAGCATATAAAACAACTACTGCACTACCAGAAAGTTCTTTACGAGTAGGCCATGAAACTTTATGGACTAGTTCGTCATAAGATTCTTTACAATAATTCGTTATCTTTTTAAACATATTCTTCAAAATTTGCACGGGAAGAGAGACTCGAACTCCCGACACTCGGTTTTGGAGACCGATGCTCTACCAACTGAGCTATTCCCGTAAAAATAGTTCCCGAAAAGGCTCCGGGAACTATCCAATATTATTCAGAGATTGTATTAGTCGAGAAGTTCAGTAATCTGACCAGCACCTACTGTACGACCACCTTCACGGATAGCGAAGCGCAGACCTACATTCAATGCAACCGGGTAGATCAATTCTACAGTGATAGTTACGTTATCACCCGGCATTACCATATCTGTTCCTTCCGGCAAAGTGATTTCACCTGTACAGTCCATAGTACGCAGATAGAACTGAGGACGATATTTGTTGTGGAACGGAGTGTGACGACCACCTTCTTCTTTCTTCAGGATATAAACCTCAGCTTTGAATTTAGAGTGAGCCTTAACCTGACCCGGGTGACACAGAATCATACCACGTTTGATTTCGTTCTTGTCGATACCACGGAGCAACAAACCTACGTTATCACCAGCTTCACCTTCATCCAAAATCTTACGGAACATTTCAACACCAGTTACAACTGATTTCTTATCTTCACCAAGACCCAGGATTTCAACTTCGTCACCAACTTTAACGCGACCAGCTTCGATACGACCTGTTGCTACAGTACCACGACCAGTGATTGAGAATACGTCTTCAACCGGCATCAAGAAAGGTTTATCTACATCACGCGGAGGCAGAGGGATCCAAGTATCAACTGCATCCATCAGTTCGATAATCTTATCTTCCCATTCTTTCACACCGTTCAATGCACCCAGTGCAGAACCACGGATGATAGGAGTATTGTCACCGTCGAAATCATAGAATGACAGCAGTTCACGCATTTCCATTTCAACCAGTTCCAACATTTCTTCATCGTCAACCATATCACACTTGTTCAGGAATACAACCAAGCGCGGTACGTTTACCTGACGAGCCAACAGGATATGTTCACGAGTCTGAGGCATCGGACCATCAGTTGCAGCAACTACGATGATCGCACCATCCATCTGAGCAGCACCAGTTACCATGTTCTTTACATAGTCGGCGTGTCCCGGACAGTCAACGTGAGCATAGTGACGATTTGCAGTTTCATATTCTACGTGAGAAGTATTGATGGTAATACCACGTTCCTTTTCTTCCGGAGCGTTATCGATCTGATCGAAAGACTTGATTTCGTCAGCTTTAGTGAAACCTCTTTCTGCCAATACTTTAGTAATAGCAGCAGTCAAAGTTGTCTTACCGTGGTCAACGTGACCAATCGTACCAATGTTCACATGCGGTTTGGTGCGTTCAAATTTCTCTTTAGCCATAGCTTTACTTATTTATTTTGATTAATAATCAGCTTACAATTCGCGAGCTGTTACCGGGACTTGAACCCGGGACCTCTTCCTTACCAAGGAAGTGCTCTACCGCTGAGCTATAACAGCAAAAAGAAGAAATTAAAGAGCGGAAGACGGGACTCAAACCCGCGACCCTCAGCTTGGAAGGCTAATGCTCTATCAACTGAGCTACTTCCGCAACAAGTGGGCAAAGATGGATTCGAACCACCGAAGGCGTAAGCCAGCAGATTTACAGTCTGCCCCATTTGGCCACTCTGGTATTTGCCCAACTTTCTTTCAAAGAACAACAGAGAAAACTCTGCGCTTTTCTGCTTTCTTCCTTGAGCCTCTTGTCGGATTCGAACCAACGACCCCGAGATTACAAATCACGTGCTCTGGCCAACTGAGCTAAAGAGGCAAAAACTTTGCAGTCACTACGTACAAGATATTCCAGTAGCTTAGCGGCTGCAAAGTTAGCTATATTTTTTTAACCACAAAACTTTTTTGTAAAAAAATCATTTACCTTGCTGCTTTTCTTTCGATTTCAACAGCTGTTTAGACAATGCATCCATGCATACGTCTATCGATTCTTCGAATGTATCGCTTATTTTCTCTGCGTAAAACTCTGTATTCAGCGCAAGTACGCGTACTCCTGCTTCCTTGTTCATCGCCGTTTCAGGCTTTACTACTTTCAAAGACACCTCTACTTTCTTTATATTATCGCAAAACTTCTCGAGCTTCTCAGCCTTCTTCTGAATGAAAGCTTCCAGTTTTTCAGATGCATCGAAATGAATTGATTGAATTCTCAGTTCCATAAATACCTCCTTTTCTTTACGCTCTAGGATGAGCTTGTTCATAAACTTTCTTTGATTCTTCAAAAGTCGTATGCGTATAGACTTCAGTCGTTGTCAGGCTTTCATGTCCAAGCAACTCTTTCACCGACTCCAGCTCCGCATGATGGTTCAGCATCGAAGTCGCGAAGGTATGCCTCAGCACATGAGGGCTTTTCTTCTTCAGCGTTACAACTTTTGCCAAATTGCTTTTCACCAACAAATAAACCATCCCGTTCGACAAGGCTCTGCCGTCATTTCTGACAAACAACGCCTCACATGTACCCGGAACAGCCTCGTTCCTTACCGAAAGATAGGCAGTCAGATCTTCCTCCAGCTCTTTGCCGAAAGGAATCAGCCGCTGCTTGTTTCTCTTTCCCGTCACTTTTATCAGCCCCGCCGAAAAATCAATGTCACAATCCTTCAGGCCTACCAGTTCGGAAAGACGCACCCCCGTAGCATAGAACATTTCTATTATCATACGGTCGCGCACAGCCTTGAAGCCGTTGCCGAAATCGGTGTCATCCAGCAGACGATCCATATCCTTTTCCTTTACGAAAACCGGAAGAGGCTTCTTTTTTTTCGGTCCCTGTACTTTCCGTACCGGATCGGAAGCGATTTCCTTTTTCCGCAGCAGATAGCGATAAAACGACCGGAGCGAACTAAGCTTCCGATTTACCGAAGTTGCGGTATAGCCTGCATCCATCAGTGAGACAACCCACCCCCGGATAACATCCGCATCTACCGTGGTAAAATCCAGACCCTCGTCCACTCCCTTAAAGTACCCCTCAAACTTGTCCAGATCTATGCCGTAGCAGACAACCGTCTTCTCCGAATAATTCCTTTCATAACGGAGGTACTCCAAAAAAGATTCTTTCAACATAAGAAACATCGCCTTTGTTATTCAGCAACGAATTTATGAAAAAGAATTCAATAATTCAAATTAATTTTGCAGAATTAATTATTCTTCTGTCTGTTGCATTTTTTGAACGTAAATGGCACGTTCCATCTTCAGTCTCTTCAAAACAGACGGTTTGTCATACTGCTGTCTGTTTCTCAGTTCTTTTACAACACCTGTTTTTTCAAATTTTCTTTTGAATTTCTTCAGCGCTTTTTCAATGTTTTCGCCTTCTTTTACTGGTACTACAATCATGTTTTTTAAATTAAGTATGTTGTTATTAAATTATTTCGCATAGTCGAATAGCGGCGCAAAATTACACATAGTTTCTTTATTTACAAAACTTTCCACTATATTTTCTTGAAAATTACACAGAAATACTACCTTTGTTATTTATAACAGATAAAAGAAAACAGGTTATACTTATGAAAGAAAAGATAAAAGAAAGAATATCCGCCATGCGGAATTTCATGCAGAAAAAGGGGCTGGCTGCCTTTATAGTGCCCAGTACCGACCCTCATTCGGGCGAATACGTCCCGGCCTATTGGGAGTCACGCAAATGGATTTCGGGATTTACCGGATCTGCCGGAACTGCTGTCATCACACTGGATCAAGGCGGTGTATGGACCGATTCACGCTACTTCCTGCAAGCTGCCGACCAGCTGGAAGGAACAGGACTGCTCCTGTTCAAGGACCGGCTTCCGGAAACGCCATCGGTGCCCGGATGGCTGGGAAGTATCCTGACTCCAGGCAGCAAGGTAGGTATAGACGGATTGGTGAATACTACAGCCGAAGCGAAGGCCTTGAAGCATGCCCTGAACGGCTATGGTCTGGAACTGGAACCGGTCGACGATCCGTTCACCGAACTATGGACCGGCCGTCCTCCGTTACCGCTGGACCCTCCGTTCATCCTGCCGGAGACCTATTCTGGCGTTTCATGCCACGACAAGCTGGAACAGATCCGTGACAGTCTGCACAAGAACCACGCACAGGCCATTCTCATCTCCGCACTGGATGAAATAGCCTGGACCTTGAACCTGAGAGGTTCCGACGTACATTGCAATCCTGTATTCGTAAGCTACCTGCTTGTCACAGACAAAGAGGCGTATCTTTATATCCTTCCTCAAAAGATCACTCCCGAAATCGGACAATACCTGGAAGCATGCCATGTCGGTATCCGTCATTATCATGATATTGCGAACGACCTGAAACACTTCCGGGAAGGAGTTCTGCAACTTTCGGACGAAACGAACTATGCCCTGTATCTGGCAGCCTCATCGGCCACACAGATAATCATGGCCCCGTCTCCTGTAAAATACCTGAAGGCAGTCAAGAATCCGGTCGAAATTGCCGGCTACCACAAGGCTATGAAACGTGACGGCATAGCCATGGTACGCTTTCTGATGTGGCTGAAAGAAGCGGTCAGGAACGGAAAGGAAACGGAAATGAGTATCGACAGGAAATTGTACGAATTCCGCTCTGCCCAAGACTTGTTCAAGGGAATCAGTTTCGATACGATAGCCGGATACCAGGAACACGGTGCAATCGTACATTACGAAGCCACTCCCGAAACAGCCTCCACACTGAAACCAGAAGGGCTTCTGTTGCTGGACAGCGGCGCCCAATACATGGACGGGACAACCGACATCACCCGCACGATAGTCCTCGGACCGGTCACGGACGAACAGAAAAAAGACTATACGCTGGTATTGAAAGGCTTCATAGCCTTGTCGCAGGCCGAATTTCCACAAGGAACCTGCGGTACACAACTGGACGTTCTGGCACGTCAGTATATGTGGAAAGCTGGAATCAACTACGGGCATGGTACCGGTCATGGAGTCGGACATTTCCTTAATGTACACGAAGGTCCCCACCAGATACGTATGAATCATATGCCTGCCCTGCTCCAGCCGGGAATGACGGTAACAAATGAACCCGGTATATACAAGGCCGGCCGGTACGGTATCCGGACCGAGAATACCATGCTGATAGTCGAAAGCCAGAAAACCGAATTCGGAGACTTCTACAAATTCGAGCCGCTCACTCTCTGCCCTATCGACAAAGAAGCCATCTGCAGGGAAATGATGACTCCGGAGGAAACGGAATGGCTCGACAGTTACCATAAAAAGGTATACGACACACTGTCTCCCCTGTTGGATCCGCAGGAACAGCTATGGCTTGAAAAGGCCTGTAAACCTTTATCCGAACTTTAATACGAAAATCTATGGCACTTATCAAATCTGTAAGAGGCTTTACTCCGAAAATAGGAGAAAACTGTTATCTGGCCGATAACGCGACAATCATTGGAGATGTGGAAATGGGACGCGACTGCAGCATCTGGTTCAATACGGTGCTGCGGGGAGACGTAAATTCAATCCGTATAGGAGACCGGGTCAATATCCAGGACGGCAGTGTGCTTCACACATTATATGAAAAATCGACTGTTGAAATCGGGAATGACGTATCCATCGGACATAACGTGACCTTGCACGGGGCATGCGTGAAAGACAACGCCCTGATAGGCATGGGAGCCACTTTACTGGACTATGCAGTGGTAGGCGAAGGGGCCATCGTAGCTGCCGGAGCACTGGTCCTCTCCCATACGGTTATCGAACCGCACACACTTTGGGGAGGGGTTCCCGCCAAATTCATCAAGAAAGTGGATCCGCAGCAAAGCAAAGAACTGAACCAGAAAATAGCCAACGGTTATCTTATGTACGCTTCCTGGTTCAAAGACGAAGAAAATAAAGATAATACAGGAAAATAAAGACCAGAACCGGCTGGGAAACCGGAATCTCACAAAATTCCTGGTTCCCCGGCCGGAATATGATGATCTACAGCTGACTGACAAGCACTTTTACATCTTCCTCACGGGTAGCCCAACTGGTAGCGATACGTACTGCGGTATGATCTTCATCTACCTTCTCCCATACTTCCACTCCTATGGTCTTTGAAAGCTCTTCCAGGCGCTTGTTGTCCATAATGACAAACAACTGGTTGGTTTCCGGCCCGATCAGGAACTTATATCCCCTCGCGCACAAAGCCGATACGATACGGTCGGCCATATCAATGGCGTGGCGGGCAATACGCACGTACAGATCGTCGGTAAACAACGTATCGAACTGGATTCCCAACAGACGGCCCTTTGCCAACAGCACACCACGCTGCTTTACTATGGTATCAAACTGTTTTACCAGTCCCGGACGAGGAAATACGACAGCTTCACCGAACAATGCCCCTACTTTCGTTCCACCTATATAGAACACATCACACAAAGCAGCTACATCCTTCAAGGTCACGTCGGTTCCATGTGCAGCCAGGCCATATCCCAAACGGGCACCGTCCAGGAATAACGGAATCTGATGCTTATGGCATACAGCCGACAGAGCCTTCAGCTCATCCAACGTATACAACGTACCGTATTCGGTAGGATGGGAAATATATACCATGGCTGGAGCTACCATATGGTCCCAGCTCGGCCCGGCATAAAATTCGGTAATATAGTTATCCACATCGGTAGCCGACAGCTTTCCGTTGTGATGCGGCAATCCCAGTACCTTGTGTCCGCCAGCTTCCACAGCTCCGGCTTCATGCTGGTTGATATGACCGCTTTCAGCTGCTATCACTCCTTCATACGGACGGAGCATCGAAGTGATGACCGTAGCGTTGGTCTGTGTACCGCCAACCAGAAAATGTACTTCAGCCTCCGGACACCCGCAAGCATTGCGGATTTTTTCACGGGCCTCGGCACAGTAATGATCAGTTCCATACCCTGGAGTCTTCTCCATGTTTGTCTGCATCAGGCGTTCCAGTATCAGCGGATGGGCGCCTTCCATATAGTCACTTAAAAAATATTGCATCATACCTTTTTTATTTAGTTATTCTATTTTATTCAATTCATGATTCTATTATACCTTCTTCAAGCACCAGTCCTACCCCCTTGACTGTCCTTATCTGCACACTGCTGTCGGAGGCCAGCAATTTACGCAGACGTGATACAAAGACATCCAGACTGCGGGAAGCAAAATAATCGTCTTCCGTATTCCAGAAGCGGGACAGGATCACGTCTCTTTTTACAATCTTCCCTTTCTGCTCGCACAGCAACCGCAGCAGCTGTGCCTCACGGACGGTAAGCAGATGCTCTCCATCCACTTCCGAATGAAGGACAGCACGCTCTGCATCAAAACGGAAATGCTTGCCTATGGAGAAAACAGCTTCATCCTCCGAAGCCCGCATTCCCTTCGTCATCTTCAGGAGAGCGGTTATATGGGCGTTCAACTCTTCGGGCAGAAAAGGCTTTTTCACATAATTGTTCACCCCCAGCTCATACCCTTTCACCACATCCTTGGGCGAAACCCGTCCGGAAGTGAACAGAATCGGCGTGAAGGGATCGGTCTCACGGATACGTCGCACCATCTCATACCCGTCCATGACCGGCATTTCAATATCGGATACAATTACGTCGGGATGCTGTTCTTTCCAGAGTTTCAAACCTTCCTCACCGTTCGGAGCGGTCATCACCTCATAACCGCCCACCATGTCTTCCAGTCCTCCCTGAATAATGTAACAGAGGTTGGAATCATCTTCCACCAACAACAGTCTGATCATATCTGCAGCCATTCGTGTAATCTCCCATGCATTTTTAACGATTCATCTCTATATATCAGAAGATCCCGGTTCCGCCTCCTGCCTCGGAAAGAAGACAGAAAACTCACTGTATTCTCCCTCAATGCTCTCTACCTTGACCTGACCTCCATGAGCTTCCATAATCCGGAACACATAATTCAGTCCCAGACCGAAACCGGCTGCACCTCCCTTACGGCTTCTACCGGCAGCCGAAGCCCGCTCGTATTTCTCGAAGATCTTGCTCTGGTCTTTCAACGGGATACCGAACCCGTTATCCCTGACACGGACAACATCCGTCCCGTCGGCCAAAGAAGCCGAAGAAAAAGTAATCTCCACTGCATCACCCGAATATTTCAGCGCATTGTCGATAAGATTGCTCAACGCCTCTTTCAGAAATTCCTCATCGGCATAGACCGTTTCCTGTTCCAGTTGCCAGTGATATGTGACCGGCTTCTCTGCCTTCTCTCTGTATTTTTCTGCCAGATCCTCCAGAATCGGACGCAGTGCGCAACATTCCTTGACCAGCTTCAACTGATGGTTCTCCAGCTTCGATATCGTCAGGACCTTGTTGGCCAAAGCCAGGAGATGTTCCCCTTCCTCCTTCAGGATCCGGAAATAACGGGCTTTCTTCTCCGGCTGAGTGTCCAGACGCCCGCTTTCCAGCACTTGAGTGCCCATAATAATGGAACTGAGAGGTGTCTTCATATCATGGATCATGGCATAAGAGAAATCTTCGCGCATCTTGGCAATCTTGTCCTGGCGGAAAATGATACGGATCTGGTAAACGATACAGACTATGACCAGTATCATGACCAATACGGTAGCCAGCAACAGCAAGGTCATGTGCCTGAATACTGTCTGATAGGGATTGGTAATGACACCCTGAAGAAAAAGTGTTTCACTTGTATTTGCCGGAACTTCCGATGTCCTGATCAGACGAGAATCCTCCAAGGCTATCCCTTTGGATTTCTTTACAACATTTCCGGCCGAATCCAACATGCAGGTCATTACATCGGCATGGATCCCGACGGAGTCCAACAATACGGTATAGATGGAATCCAGATCATGAAAATTGATGCCTTTCCTGCTCAGGGCATATATCCGCTCCTGGAAAAGTCCCTGTGTCTTCGATTCCAACAGGCTGCGCAGTTCCCTCTCATCAACTCCGGCACCGGACATTCCCGGCGCATCAGGGGTATCGGGTTTACCCGGAATCGAGTCATTATCCCATTCCATGCTGAAACTCAAGTACATGCTCATTGTTCCATCCTTCAATCCCCGCTGCTGCCTCCACTGATCGGCACGATGAAAAACCTCCAGCAGGGTCGCATCCCTGAACAGGTTGTCGCTTTGGGCCTGCACGCTGTCGCGCGTAAGCTTATAAGTATTGGTCAGCCAGATATATTGCAGTTCTACAATCGCTACCAGACCCACCACAGCAATCCACCAGATATGTTTCGATTTCATCTTATCCGAGTTCTTCCGTCTTGTCCTTCAGCCAACAGTAGCCCGAAAGTCCGGTTTCCGTATTAACGTAACGTTAACGTTGCCTTAACCATCCGCCTCCTTACGTAGTGCTAGTTTTACAGTGTCAAAGATAACGAAAATCATAAAATTAAAAGCATATGAAAACAAAAAGTTTACGCACCATCCTGTTGGGAATGTTCCTGGCAGGATTTTCCGCCGTTGCGGCACAAACCGTGACCGGGAAAATAACCGGCCCCGACAGGAAACCTGTAGACGGAGCAACCGTCATCCTGCAGAATATGGACTCTACCTTCATCGACGCTTCCATCACCGGACCCGACGGCTGTTTCACGGTAAAGAGGAGCACAGAAACTTACCGGCTGGTCATACAACACCTGCTCTTCGAAACCTTGCAATATACCGGCAAAAGCAATGATACGGGGATACTGGTCCTGCAGCCGAAAGCGTATTCCTTAGGCGAAGTGGAAATAAAGGGAGAACGTCCGTTGGTAAAAGTGGAAGGAAACAAACTCTGCTATGACATATCACAAATTACCGCCAGCCGGCTGGTAACGAATGCCTATGACTGCCTCAAACAGTTGCCTGGAATCATTGAAAAAGACGGCCGGCTTACATTGGCAGGCGCAGGCGAAGTGAACCTGATCATCAACGGAAAACCGTCTACCATGACTTATGAGCAGACAGTGACATTACTTCAAAATACGCCGTCGGACAATGTCGAAAAAGCGGAAATAATGTACAGCACCCCTCCGCAATATCATGTAAGAGGAGCATCTGTCAATGTCTTGCTGAAAACCTATAAGGCAAACGGTAGCGGATGGCAGGGTGAAGTCCGCGGGAGCTATATCCAACAGGACAAAGCATCGGCCAACGGCGGATTTACAGTTGCCTACCATACCCCCAGATTCAACCTGTCCCTGAATTACAGTGCAAACAGGGGAAGGAATGATTCCGACCTGGAATTTATTGCCGAACACACATTGAAAGACAAGATATACCATGTAGAGGAAACAACCGTAAACAAGGTGACCGGATTCCGCAACTATGTCAGACTGGACGGCGGATACAAGTCCAGCGGAAATCATGAACTGGACTTTGCCTACACTACCAATTTCAAGCCCGAAGGAGATGCCCGTTCATCGACAGCAGGAAACATCTCGAACGGAAGCAACCGCGAAACCGGGAAAGACCAGATGCACAATTTCTCCGTAAGCTATAATGCACCATTCGGACTGCGGACCGGAGCCGACTATACTTATTTCCGGTCGAAAGGGAACCAGGATTTTGAAGACACCGGCGGTACCGGTGTGTATACTGCTTTCCATACATACGAAATGCAACAGATAAACCGCTGGAAAATCTATGCCGACCAGTCACATTCACCCGGCAAAGGCTGGACCCTGAACTACGGGACATCACTCGCCTATGTCTCCAACCGGAACACACAGCAATATAGCCTGGAAAGCATGAGCGGACAGAACACCGATAACCGGATCAATGAGCTGACTTACAACGCCTATGTGGGTTTCAACAAGGATATCAGCCGGAAATGGTCAGTCAGCGCCTCCGCCAGCGTCGAATATTACCGGATGGAAGAGTACCGGAAATGGGCAGTCTATCCTACCCTGCAACTAAGTTATATCCCCAGTGAATCACATATCTTCCAACTGTCCTTCAATACCGACAAGACCTATCCCGACTACTGGACCTTGAGCGGAAGTACTTCCTACCTGAGCGGCTACAACGAACTGCAAGGCAATCCATACCTCCGTCCGTATACCAGCTATTCCGCCAGCCTGAACTACATCCTGAAAAGCAAATATATCCTCAACCTCTCATACGACTATGAGCCCGACTATTTCACTCAGATGATTTATATGAGCCCCGACCGCCTGAAAGCAATCTACAACACGGTCAACTGGGATTACAGCAGCGAACTGTCAATGACAGCCATACTGCCATACAGAATCCGGAACTGGTATAACGGGACATTGACCTTGCAAGGGGCGTATGAACGCAACAAGGCCGGAAACTATTTCGACGCACCGTTCGACAAGAAGCGATGGTATGGCACGGGAGTATGGCAAAATACATTCAACCTCTCCCGGCAGCCCGACATCCGACTGGAGGTTTCCGCATTAGGACAGACCAGATCCATCCAGGGAAGTTATGAAATTGATCCGCTCTGGAGTATGGATGCAGCCCTGCGCTGGACTTCCGGCAACGGTAAGGCAAGCCTGCTGCTGAAAGGCACCGACATTTTCAATACATTGAATCCCAAGACTATACTTCGTAACGGGTCCCAACATCTCGATATGAACGTAAAATATTACCGCCAAAGCGTTTCGCTCACCTTTACCTATAAGTTCGGGGGATTCCAGAAAAAGGAAGTGCAAGATGTAGACACCTCCCGGTTCCGGCACTAGAAAGCATCAATCCTTGGCGACCGGTGTTGCCCCGGCATGAGTCTCTGGCTTGCCTTTGCGCAGGATCTTATAACCTATAGCGGCTATGACCACACTCATGACCGGACTCAGGTAATTGAAGAAACAGTAGGGTAAATAAGTCAGTGTGGATACATTCAGCACCGTCGACTGGGTCAGGCCACAGGAATTCCACGGAACCAGCACAGAAGTTACCGTCACGGAATCCTCTATCGTACGGCTCAACAGACAGCTTTCATATCCCTTTTCTTCATAGGTCTTACGGAAAATGCTGCCGGTAAGCATGATACTGATATACTGGTCGGCCAGGGCGATATTCAAGAAAAGCCCTGAACAGACTGTCGAACTGACCATGGTGAAAGTCCGCTTCATATGATGGACAAACATATTGGTAATACTTTTCAACATGCCGCCTGCCGTCATGGCACCGCCGAACGACATGGAACAAAGAATCAGCCAGACCGTATCCATCATTCCACCCATCCCCCGGGTAGCCACCAGCTCATCAGCCATTTCATTTCCCATGTCTATTCCGGTCGAACCGGTAAGCATGACCATGATTCCACGGAACATAGGATGCTGGTTGCCTTCACCTAATTGGTTTATGATATCCGGCTGGAAAATGACAGCCATGACAACCGCCATCCCGGTAGAAATGAACAAGGTTATAATGGAAGGGACCTTCCGGGCTATCAGTATGCCGGTAACTATGGGTACAAGCAGCAGCCACGGAGTGATGACAAACCGTTCACGCAAAAGAGCTCCCATATCTACCGCCTGGCCCTGTCCGGCCGCTTCATGGCAGAAACCGGCTATCAGAAAAGCAAGCAAGGTTATGGAAATGGAAGGGACGGTAGTAATCATCATATAACGGATATGCTTGAACAGCGGAGTCCTGGTTATCGAAGACGCCAGGACCGTAGTCTCGGAAAGCGGCGAAATCTTGTCGCCGAAATAAGCCCCCGAAATGATCGCCCCGGCAATCCATCCTTCGGAAAAACCCTGGGCCTTGCCGATTCCCATCAAAGCGATGCCGATAGTGGCAATGGTTGTCCACGAACTTCCCGTCATGACCGAAACCAGGATACAGATGACACAGGCCGAAACCAGGAAAACACTCGGATGGATCAGATGGACACCGTATGCAATCAAGGTCGGAACAACGCCGCTCAACATCCATGACGCGCTTAATGCACCGATAATCAACAGGATAATCAGGGCCGAAGAAACACCTTTGATATTATTGATAATGACTTCTTCAAAATCCTCCCACTTTACTTTATAAAATCCCATGCCAATCAATACGCACACTGCACCTCCCAGCAAAAGGGCTATCTGGGCCGGCCCCGACAGAGCATCCGCACCAAAGACACTGACTATCACAGCAAGCAAAGCAACAAGCACAATAAGGGGAACAAAGGAAATGAATGGTGATGGTAGTTTTTGCATTTTTATGTAATATTCGTAAAAAATCTGTGCAAAGATACAACTTTGTTCGCACAAAATGAAGGAATATACAAAATTTGACAATCCAATTGCATAAAAAAACAGGAGAACAAGAAAATCCGGCCTCCAGGCCTTCTTCCTGTCCTCCTGTTGAATAATTTACAGGAATATCAATTAAATTTTACAGTATCCATGATTTTCTGCAAAGCACCGGCATTATCGCTCACATAGGCCCCAGCCTGCCGGCCGGCTTCTTCCAGATAGGCCTTATCGCTCAGAAAGCGGTCCATCAGTCGGTTAAAGTCGTCGGAACCGTGTATCTCGATTCCTCCACCGCAGGCTTTCAAGCCCTGCGCTTCACGGAATTTCTGGTTTTCCGGACCGAAAATGACCGGAATCCCATAAACGGCGGCTTCCAGCGTATTGTGGATGCTTACCCCGAAACCGCCTCCGATGTAGGAAATCTCACCATAACGGTAAATGGACGAAAGAAGACCGAAACAGTCTATGATCAGACAGTCTGCCTGCGCCACATTCTCTTCGGTAGCCTGTGTATAACGGACTGCCGGACGTTTCAGTTTACCCAGAATCTCTTTCAGGTGACTCTCGTCGATGACATGGGGAGCTATGATCAGCTTCATCTCCGGATGTGCATTGAAATACGGGATAAAGATATCTTCATCGGGTGCCCAGGAACTTCCGGCAACCATTGTCAGGATATTACCCTTGAACTTCTCCACCAGCGGAAGCTGCTTCGCTTCCCTGCAGATCTGCAGCACGCGGTCGAAACGTGTATCGCCCACAATCGTGGTATCGGTAACGCCGATAGTCTTCAGCAGTCCGACCGATTCCTGGTTCTGCACAAACAGATGGGTAAAACATTTCAATACATCCCGATAGGCAATACCGTACCAGCGGAAGAACACCTGATTCGGGCGGAAGATCGAAGAGACGCTATATACCGGAATGCCACGGCCTTTCAGCTCATCCAGGTAGTTTTTCCAGAATTCGTACTTGATAAAGAAAACCATGTACGGATGGGCCAGACTGATGAAGCGTCTTACATTACGTGGGGTGTCCAGCGGCAGGTAGCACACGATGTCGGCTCCCTTGTAATCCTTGCGTACCTCATACCCCGAAGGAGAAAAGAAAGTCTGCAGGATCCTGTATTCAGGATACTTCCTGCGTATCTCCTCGATAATGGGACGTCCCTGCTCGAATTCGCCCAAGGAAGCGGCATGGAACCACAGATACCTGGCCTTCGGATCGATATGCTCCTTCAATACGGCGAAGGCCTCATGCTCTCCCTTGACCATCCGGGCTATCTTCCTGTTGAAAAGTGCGGCCAGTCTGACCGCACCCACAAATATATATATAAAAAGATTATAGATCATCCTTACGGCTTATTTGAGGACTTCTACAGCGCGGCGCATACGTCTTACCGTTTCTTCCTTACCCAATACAGCCGAAATATCAAACATATGCGGCCCCTTGCCTTCGCCCACCAGTGTCAGACGGAAAGCATTCATGATATTTCCCAGGTGGTAACCCTTGTCTTCAATCCACTTCATCACCACTTCTTCCTGA
Source organism: Bacteroides ilei (assembly GCF_900128495.1). Classification (GTDB taxonomy): domain Bacteria; phylum Bacteroidota; class Bacteroidia; order Bacteroidales; family Bacteroidaceae; genus Phocaeicola; species Phocaeicola ilei. Next base: position 151,254 of record NZ_LT635801.1, on the reverse strand, counting down.
TGAGCCAGTGAGAAGTCATCGAGCGACTCGAGCAGATCGGCCAGCTCGGTCATACGCTGGGCGGAATCCTCTTTCCAGCGTTTCTTCACCGTCTTTTCATCGTATTCTACGGGAGCCACGAAGAAGAACTTGCAAGTATCCCACAATTCATTGATGAAGCTCACACGGCCTTTCATCAGACCGACAACGGTCACAACCGTTTCCTTCGGTGCCTCTATCCCGTGTTCTTTCAGGATAGGGATAAACAGATCGGCCAGTTCGTCATCGCTCTTATGCAGGATATATTCATGATTGAACCATTTTCCTTTTTCATAATCGAACTTTGCACCGGCCTTGCTGCAACGGTGCAGGTCGAACAGTCGGATAAGCTCGTCCATCGACATCAGCTCCTGGTCGGTTCCCGGATTCCACCCCAGCAAAGCCAGGAAATTGATGACAGCTTCCGGAAGATACCCCGATTCACGGTAACCGGAAGACACCTCACCGGTCTTCGGGTCATGCCATTCCAACGGGAATACAGGGAAGCCCAGGCGGTCACCGTCACGCTTGCTCAGCTTACCGTTTCCATCCGGCTTCAGCAACAGAGGCAGATGAGCGAATTCGGGCATGGTATCTTCCCATCCGAAGGCACGGTACAGCAAGACGTGCAACGGGGCGGAAGGAAGCCATTCCTCTCCACGGATAACGTGCGAAATCTCCATCAGATGGTCGTCTACAATATTTGCCAGGTGATAAGTCGGCAACTCATCGGCCGATTTGTACAGCACCTTGTCGTCTAGAATAGATGAATTGATCACCACATCACCGCGGATAATGTCATGGACATGGACATCCTCATTCGGTTCAATCTTGAAACGGACCACATACTGCTTGCCTTCGGCAATCAGCTTGTCTACTTCTTCTTTCGACAGGGTCAATGAGTTGCGCATGGAACCGCGGGTAGAAGCGTCATACTGGAAATTATGGATTTCCTTACGCTTGGCGTCCAGTTCTTCCGGAGTATCGAAAGCGATATAGGCCTTACCGTTGTCCAGAAGGATCTTTACATATTTCTTATAAATGTCACGGCGTTCCGACTGGCGGTACGGACCGTAGTTTCCGCCGAAGCTCACGCCTTCATCAAACTTGATGCCTAACCATTTGAATGACTCGATGATGTATTCTTCCGCACCCGGAACAAAACGGTTGGAATCCGTATCCTCTATACGGAAAATCAGGTCACCACCATGCTGACGGGCAAACAAATAGTTATACAAAGCAGTGCGCACACCACCGATATGCAATGCACCTGTCGGACTCGGCGCAAAACGAACTCTTACTTTTCTTTCTGGCATATTGATTTACATCTAAAATTCAGCGCAAAATTAAGCTAAATTTCCCGTTTTTTTCTTATTTTGCACCCAAAATATCCATACTTATGAGAAGTTTCCAATCAGAAAGACAGTTTTCATATAAGGAATTGCTCTATAAATGCGTCATATTCATTGCAACCGTAGCGGTGATTGTCTATTTCCTGCCACGTGAAGGCACCTTCAACTATCAGTTTGACATCAACAAGCCGTGGAAATACGGACTGCTGCAGGCCCCTTTCGAATTTCCTATCTATAAAGGTGATGCCGAGATGCAACGCGAACAGGACAGCATCATGACCGGATATACTCCGTATTACCAGCTATCGGCCGCAACCGGCGAAAAGGTCATCAAACAGTTCAGGAATGACTATGCCAACCAGCTCCACCGGATCATTCCTAATCCGGCCTACATGAAACACATCGAACGTACCTTACGTTCCTTCTACAGCCAAGGCATCATCAAAGCCGAAGAGTTAGGTACTCTGCAAACCCAGAAAATCAGCAATATCCAGGTGGTCAACGAGAATACTTCGTCCAAAATAGGCATCAACAACCTGTATACTACGAAAAGGGCCTATCAGGAACTGATCAGTTCGGATACGGTACATTACAACAAAACGCTGCTGCAACGCTGCAACCTGGTAAATTACCTTACCCCGAACCTTACCTACGACAAGGATAAATCGGAAGCCGCCAAAAACGAACTGTTGTCCAGCCTGTCATGGGCCAACGGATTTGTCATGAACGGACAGAAGATCATCGACCGCGGCGAGATCATCGACCAGCATACCTACGATATCCTGACCTCCCTCCAGAAAGAATGGGAGAAACGGAGTGAAACCGTCAACGAAAAACGGCTCACCCTGTTGGGACAGATTCTGTTCGTATCCCTGCTGATAGGCAGCTTTGTGGGATACCTGCAGCTTTTCCGCCGGGACTATTTCCAGAAACGGGGCAGCCTTACACTGCTTTTCTGCCTGATCATCTTCTTCACGGTCATTTCGGCCGTCATAGTGGAACATTCGCTGCTCAGCATCTACATCGTGCCTTATGCCATGATGCCTATCATTATCCGCATCTTCCTTGATTCACGCACGGCCTTCATGGCCCACGTGGTCACCATCCTGCTCTGTTCCATCACATTGCGCACCCCTCACGAGTTCATCCTGCTGCAGATCACGGCGGGAAGTGTGGGAATCTACAGTCTGCGCGAACTGTCGCAGCGCTCACAGCTCCTGAGAAGCGCTCTGCTGGTTACCTGCGCCTATGCCGTCATGTTCCTGGCACTCGACCTGATCCATGTAAACGATGTGGAACAGCTGAGCACGCACATCTATTTCAATTTCATCATCAACGGTATTCTGCTGCTCTTCACTTATCCGCTGCTGTTCATACTGGAAAAGACCTTCGGATTCACCTCCAATGTAACGCTGGTGGAACTGTCCAATATCAACAACAAGCTGATGCGTCAGATGTCGGAAGTGGCGCCGGGTACTTTCCAACATTCCCTGCAGCTTGCCAACCTGACAGCAGCCGCAGCCAACCGGATTGAAGCCAACAGCCAGCTAGTACGTACCGGAGCCATGTACCATGACATCGGGAAAATGCTCAACCCCGCATTTTTCACCGAAAACCAGTCGGGGGTGAACCCGCACGACCAGCTCAGCTACATACAAAGCGCCCAGGTGGTCATCAGCCACGTCACCGACGGAATGAAACTGGCGGAGAAATACAACCTGCCGCAGGTAATCAAGGATTTCATCTGTACCCACCACGGAAAAGGACTGACCAAATACTTCTATATCTCTTACCAGAACGAACATCCCGACGAAGAAGTCGACAAGGAACTGTTCCGTTATCCCGGTCCGAACCCGTTTACCAAGGAGCAGGCCATACTGATGATGGCCGACTCGGTGGAAGCAGCTTCACGGAGCCTCCCGGAATACACGGAAGAAAGGATCTACAATCTGGTCGACAAGATCATCGACACCCAGGTACAGGAAGGATACTTCAAGGAATGTCCTATCACGTTCAAGGACATAGCCACCATCAAATCGGTATTCAAGGAAAAGCTGAAGACCATGTATCACACCCGTATTAGTTATCCGGAACTGAAGAAATAATATACATTATACCCCGAAAGGACCTGTCACCGTCAGCCGCCGTGACAGGTCTTTTTTATTCCTGCCTCAACTCTTCCAACAGACCGTAACAGGCGTCCTCCAGGATATCGAGTACATTTTCAAACCCTTGTGCACCTCCGTAATACGGGTCGGGTACATAATCAACTACCTTTACCCGGCAATAATCCACCATACGGCGGATCTTCTTTTCCGACTCGATATCGGGGGCTTTCTTCTTCAGCGCATCGAAATTACGGTCGTCCATCGCCAGAATCATATCAAAGTCATAGAAATCATCGGTCGTCACCGGACGCGACAGATGGGTGATCCTGTAACCACGCCGGCTGGCATGCGAACGCATACGGGCATCTGCCGGCTCCCCCTGATGATAGGCAATCATTCCCGCAGAATCAACCTCCACCCGATCGTCCATACCGGCACGTTTCAGATACGTGCGCATGATTTCTTCGGCAGCCGATGAACGGCAGATATTACCCAGACACACAAACAATATTCTTTTCATAGTGCAGCAATTTAATTATATGGCAAAAATAAGTCATTTCATCCACAATCACGCAAAATGTCCTCCGGTCAAAACCACACCGGGAACCGGACCCTACCTCACACTGGAGCCCTATCATGTATCAAAATGCACGAATATTCTATATTTTTCAAATAAAATGATATTATATTAAAATATTCAGTGCCAAATGCACATTTAATTAAAATAAAATCATTTAATTTGCATTAACGATAAAACCTTTGAGTTATGAACAAAAGTTACAATCCCTTTTTTCACAGGAACAGAATAGCGGCCCTCTATACACTGCTTGGCATATCGGTCATAGGGACTTCGCCTGTTCTTGCCGGAAATTCCCCGGCCCCCAATAATGCCGTGCAGTCAAGCCAGAAAAACGGTACTGTCACCGGAACCGTAACCGACGCCGACGGCAATCCCTTGATCGGAGTGACAGTCATCGTGAAAGGTACAACAAACGGAGTTACCACCGACATCGACGGAAAGTTCCAGTTGCATGTCACATCGGGTGATGAGCTTATAATCAGCTACATCGGGATGAAGACAATCCGTCAGAAGATCAATGGCTTCGCTCCACTCAAGATCGTCATGAATGAAGATGCCCATGTCATGGACGAGGTTGTCGTAACGGGATATGGTAATGTAAAGAAATCATCGTATACCGGTGCCGCCTCTATCATGTCGACCGAAAAGCAGAAAGACCTTCCGGTCATCTCCATGACACAGATGATGGAAGCCAACATGCCGGGTGTCTCCCTGCTGAACGGCAACGGAACTCCCGGATCAAACACATCCATCCGCATCCGTGGTTACGGATCCATTTCGGCTTCCAATGAACCGCTCTATGTATTGGACGGAGTTCCTGTACAGTCGGGCAACATGAGCAACAACGAAATGAACAGTGCCGGACTGGGTATCCTCAACTCACTGAACCCTTCGGACATTGAAAGCATCACGGTATTGAAGGATGCCGCATCCGCATCACTCTATGGCGCCCGAGGTGCCAACGGAGTCATCCTGATTACCACCAAGAAAGGAAAACAAGGAAAAACCACCTATAACCTGAAAGCCAGTTTCGGTATATCCGACATGGCATACACCTTCCGTCCTACCATGGGAGGCGACGAACGCAGAGCCCTGATTCTGGAAGGACTGACCAACGCCAACCTGGACGCTGGCGAGACACTGGAACTGGCCCAACAGCATGCAGCAGCGGAAATCGACGCCTATGCGGCCAAACCGGCCAACGGCTATGCCGACTGGGAAGATGCCCTGTTCCGCAAGGCCCAACAGCAAAACTATGACTTTTCCATCATGGGCGGAACCGAAAGTACCCGCTTTGCCGGAAGCGTAAGCTACACCAAACAGGAAAACGTGGCATACAACTCCGGATTCGAACGCTACAGCGGACACCTGAGCTTCAACAACAAATACAAGAAGTTCGATGTGGCCATGAACGCCCTTTTCTCCATAACAAAAGAGAAACCTCTTCCGGGAGACTTCTGGTACAGTAACCCGATGTATGCCCTGAAAGCCGTACTGAATCCGTCTATCCCTATCTACAATGAAGACGGAACCTACAATACCGACATCCCGAGCCTCAGCAACATGAACCTGGTCTATGAAAATGAAATAAACCAGCACAAGTCTCAACTGGCCCGTACCTTCGCTTCGGCAGAAGTGGGATATACCATCATCGACGGACTGCGGCTGTCTACCTTATTGAACGTAGACTATACCTATAACAAGGAATTCCGTTTCTTCTCTCCGTTGAGTTCGGACGGTCTCGCGCCGAACGGACAGGGTGATATCTACAATACGGATAACCTGACCTATAACTCGAATACCCGGTTGAACTACACCAAGGTATTCGGTGACCACTCCATCGATATTCTGGGTGCCTATGAAATCCAGCGTTGGGACAGCGAATACATGGCAGCGGAAGCAAAGAACTATGCCACCGACAAGAAAAACGTACTGAACAACGCCAGTACACCTACCTATATCGGACATTACAGAAAAGGAGACTCCATGCTTTCATACGTATTGCGTGCCAACTACGATTACATGAAGCGGTATTACCTGTCGGCAAGTTTCCGCCGGGACGGTTCTTCACGCCTGGCACCATCCAACCGCTGGGACAATTTCTGGGCCGTATCGGCTTCCTGGCGCTTCTCGCAGGAAAAATTCATGCAGCCCCTGGCATCATGGCTCACCGACGGTAAGCTGCGCGCCAGCTACGGTGTCAACGGTAACATTCCGAACAACCTCTATGCCTATTACGGTCAATACGATCTGACCTACAGCTATAACGACCAGCCCGGTATGGTAGAAAGCAACCTTGCCAACAACGAGCTCAGCTGGGAAAAGAACTACGCACTGAACATCGGATTCGACCTGTTCCTGCTCGACCGCATAAACGTTTCGTTCGACTGGTATGTACGTAACACGAAAGACCTGCTCCTTAGCAGGAACGTCAACCCCGTAACCGGTTTCAACAGCATCACCGACAATATCGGAAAGATGCGCAACAAAGGTGTGGAAGTTGAAATTTCTTCAACCAACATCGACCGGAAAGACTTCACCTGGACATCCAGCCTGAACCTGTCGCACAACAAGAACCGTGTCATCAAGCTGGCCGATGTATCCGAATACTATTCCAACAGCTACTACATCGTCAAGGAAGGCTATTCATTGGGAACAATCGCCCTGCGTGAATATGCCGGAGTAGATCCGGAAAACGGTCTGCCCATGTACTACTCGAATGTACTTCAGGAGGACGGAACCCGTTCAAGGGAACTGGTATACGACCCGAACCAGGCCGTATCAGTCCCGCTGGCCGATATCTACCCAAAGATTTCCGGAGGATTCATGAACACATTCCGCTACAAGTTCATCGACCTGAGCTTCAACCTTTCCTTCACCATGGGCGGACATTCTTATGATGCCGGCATGTGGGCCCTGCAGGACGACGGATACTCTTCCATCACCCCCAAGAGTACGGAACTGAGAAGACGCTGGCAGAAACCCGGTGACATTACCGACGTACCCAGATACGTGGCAGGACAGGAATATGGAGGATGGTGGCATTCTTCAAGAGGTATCCACAGCACAGACCACCTGCGCCTGAAGAGCCTCACCCTCGGAGTCAATGCGCCCAAGGCATGGACCAACGCGATAGGTATGGCCAACGCCCGTATCTATTTCTCCGGAACCAACCTGCTCACATGGGCCAAATACGACCAGTACGATCCCGAACTTCAAGGTACGGTAGATTTCAACATCCCGCCGCTGAAGACTTTCGCTTTCGGTCTTGAAATCAGCTTTTAACCATTAAAGGAACTGTTATGAAAAAATATATATTCACATTATTGGCAGCCGCTGTGATGACAACCGGCTGTACAGGGGATTTTCTCGATAAAGCCCCATCCGACTCCGTCACGACAGACGAGGCCATCACTTCACTGAAGGATGTCAGGACAGCCAACGAAGGATTATATGCGCTGATGGCGTCTACATCCTACTACAATGCATCCATGTTCCTTTACGGAGACGTGAAAGGCGACGACATGCAGGCTACCTACTGGTCGAGCGGATACACAAGCTACAAGTACTACGTCTATGAACATTCGGCACAGAGCCCGAATTCGGGTGGCCTGTGGGGACGCCCCTACTACATCATACGCAATGCCTACAACATCCTTTCGGCCATCGACAACAACAAGATACAGGACGCTTCGGCCGAACAGCTGCAAAACTATAAGGGACAGGCACTGGCCATCATAGCACTGTGCTATTTCGACCTGACCCGGGTATACGGCTATCCGTATGCCAAAGACAACGGACAGTCATGGGGAGTCCCCATCGTTGACCACGCCATCGGTTTCGACGAATTCCCCGAACGGAAAACGGTAGCCGAGTGCTACGACTTCATCATCAGCCAGCTCAAGACAGCCATTCCGTTACTGTCATCGGCCAAAGACGACGGACATATCAATGCCATCGCCGCCCGTGCCCTGCTTTCAAGAGTCTATCTGTATTGTGAAAAGAATGAAGAAGCCTTCCAGGAAGCCAGCTCGCTTATCGAAGAGCTGAAAGCCAGCGGCGAATATTACCTGGCCACACGCGACGATTACATCGCACAGTTCGATTTCGGCAACAAGTTCGGTCCGGAAGCTCTCTTCCAGATAGCCAACACCACCAGCAGCAATCCGGGACGTGACGGACTTTCCTTCATGCTGCACTGGTGGGGATATGCAGCTGTTGCACTGACCGAAGATTTCGCGGCATTCATGAAACAAGATCCGGACGATATCCGCAACGGACTGCTTGCCTCCTACCTCAATGCCGGAGACAACAAGTATTACGACGTATTGCTGAAATACCCGGGCGAAAATTCGTACGACGTACCTTCGTTCGAGAACAACTATACCGTATTGCGCCTGTCGGAAGTATACCTGATTGCGGCCGAAGCCGGACTGAAAGCCGGAGCCTCCCATCGTGCCCAGGCCCTGGAATATCTTAATGCCATCGTTGAACGGGGCAACCCCGAAAAGACAGTTTCCGACAGCGAATTCACGCTCGACCGGGTACTGGACGAACGCAGGAAAGAGCTGGTAGGAGAAGGTCACCGTTATTTCGACATGCTGAGAAACGGAAAGACAATGTACCGCTCGGGAGGAAAACACCTGCAGGGAACCCCGGCCGAAGTCAACTGGGACTACTTCAAATGTGTACTGCCTATTGACCGTACCCAGTTCACCTTCAACCCCGACATGCCTCAGAATCCGGGATACGCAAAAGACTGACCCTTTCTTCATATTCTACCCATGCCTCACTCCAGGGCATGGGTAGATTTTTTTTGTCATACCTTCTTCAGGTAATTTCTGAATTTCTCCACGCTGACATTCATGATCAGCCCTTCGGGGAACTCCGTTTCCTTTACCAGTTCAAGTACATACCCGTAGGTAGCAATGTCGAAAGAGATATGGGCATCGCTTCCCAATATGACGGGAACTTCGTATTTCTTGCACAGACGGAGTATCTCCAGGTTGTTTTTCCTGGCGTCCGGCTTGTTCCGGCACGGTTTCAGGGAACTGTTGTTTATTTCCAGCAGCGTATGGTGTTCCTTCGCGGCAAGTACTACCGGCTCAAAGAGCAGCCGGGCTGTTCCGTCACCCGGATGGCTGATTATCTGAACATAAGGGTTGGAAACGACCTCGACCATCCCGTGCGTATTCTCTTCGGGGGTTCCCTGCCTGTAGCACAGCGAGTGGATTCCCGCAATGCGCAGGTCAAGCATCTTCATATAGGACTCGTCCATATCAAGGTTACCCTCCCCGTCAAGGATATTGATTTCGGCCCCCAACATCAGGTCTATTCCGTACATCTTACGGGGCACGACGTGCAGGTTACGGAAATAAATCGGGTCACAGCTCCCGGGAATGCCCGAAGAGTGCTCGGTGATGCCCAGCAGCTTCAGCCCCTTGTCGGCTGCGGCCTGCACCATTTCCTGCAAAGTGCTGAACGCATGTCCGCTGGCAATGGTATGGGTATGTACATCCAGTTCAATCTTCATCATAATATTTCATTTATATCGTTTACATCGGATCAACGTCGTAATAGACAGTGAGGGAACGGAACCGCCTGTCTTCCATCAAAGCCTGCTGTACGCTCCTCAGGTAAGCCCGTACTTTCGACATGGATGCCTGCTGTTCCACCTTGACCACAATCTTCTTTATATACAAAGTCTGTATCCTGGCCACCGACGGCTTGTCGGGCCCCAGTATGCGTTCCCCCAGCCCTTTTCTCAGGCACTGTGCCATCCAGTCGGCCGCCTGGTCGAGCACATCCTCCTTCCGGTGTTTCAGGTAGACATAGACCAGCCTGTAAAACGGAGGATACCTGAACATCTCACGTTCCTCCATCTGCTCCCGGTACATCCGGAGATAGTCATTGTCCATCACCTCACGGATCAGAGGCAGGTCGGGCGACTTTGTCTGCAGCACTACCACTCCCTGACCGTTTTTCCGGCCGGCCCTTCCGGCAACCTGCGCCATCAGTTGGAAAGCCCGTTCGTACGAGCGGAAATCCGGATAGTTCAGCATCGAATCGGCATTCAGGATCCCCACCACACTCACCCGGTCGAAGTCAAGTCCCTTGGAAACCATCTGGGTACCTATCAGGATATCGGTCTTCCCGTTCTGGAAATCGGAGATAATCCTTTCATAAGCGCTCCGGGTACGTGTAGTGTCCAGATCCATACGGGCCACCCGGGCTTCGGGGAAAATGGCCTTGATGTCATCTTCCACCTTCTCGGTCCCGAACCCCCGGTTTACCAGTTCTACCCCTCCACACGCCGGGCACGACCTGGGCACCGGGTAGGTACATCCGCAGTAATGGCAGGTAAGCTGGTTCAACCCTTTGTGGTAGGTAAGGCTCACATCACAGTTCCTGCACTTGGGTACCCAGCCGCACGTGCGACATTCTATCATCGGCGCAAATCCCCGGCGGTTCTGGAACAGGATGACCTGTTCCCTGTTTTCCAGGGCTTCGCGTATCTTCTGCAACAGGTAGGGAGAGAACTGGGCCGTCATCCGCTTCTTGCGCGCCAATTCCTTGATATCCACCAGCTCGATCTGCGGAAGGCGGATCTGCTGGTGACGCTCGGTCAGCTGCACGAATCCGTACTTGCCCGACAAGGCATTGTGATACGATTCCAGGCTCGGCGTGGCAGTCCCCAACAACGTCTTCGCCCCGAACATGGAAGCCAGCATAATAGCCGCGCTGCGGGCATGATACCGCGGGGCCGGATCCTGCTGCTTGTAGGTGTTTTCATGTTCCTCGTCCACAATGACCAGTCCCAACCGTCTGAAAGGAAGGAATACAGACGAACGCACGCCCAATATCACGTCATAATCACGGTCCGAAAGCTGTTTGTTCCATATCTCCACACGCTCCGCATCGGGAAACTTGGAATGATAGATGCCCAGCCGCTCCCCGAACACACGCCTCAACCGTTCGGTAATCTGGGTGGTCAGGGCTATTTCGGGCAAAAGATACAGCACCTGCTTCCCTGCCTGGATAGCCTGCTCTATCAGATGGATATAGATTTCGGTCTTTCCGCTGGCGGTCACGCCATGCAGCAGACAGACATTCCGGGTCTGGAAGAGAGACATGATCTGGTAAAAGGCCCGCCGCTGGGCCTCACTCAACGGATTCAGGGGAAGGGTATCATAACGGCCTCCGTCCAGACGTCCCACTTCCGAACTATAGACTTCCAGCACCTGCTTCCTCACCAGGGCGTCCAGCACGGCCGGACTTACTCCCGCAGCCTCCGTAAGCCTTTTCCGCGACACTTCCTTCAAAGTTTCATCCGTTCCGTTCCAGCCCGACAACTCCACATATTTCATCAGTACGGCCAACTGTTTTTCCGTCTTCGGCCTGTCCAGCATATTCATCTGGAACTGCAATGCCTTTTCGGCCCGCATATTTCCGGCCAGCCTTACCCGGATCTCGGTCTTCGGCTTATAACTGCGCTTCAGCTCCTCCTTGATGCACACGGCTTCCTTCTCCAGCAGAGATCTGACTACCGGAAGTATATTCCTTATTCCGGCAGCCTTTTCCAGCTGGGTGACACACTGCTCCGGATTCGCCGACAGCAGATCAAGCAGCAGCTGTTCCTTGGGAGGCAACGGTCCGGACGCCTCAAAGTCCGGATTATAGACCACCATCGTCTCGCTTTCCAGCTTCAGTCCCGAAGGGAGCGCCGCCTTATAGACATCACCTATCGTACAAAGATAGTAGTCGGAAACCCATTGCCAGAAATCGAACTGCCGTTTCAGCAGTACGGGACGCTCGTCCAGCACCTCCAGAATATCCTTGGTTTCATAAGCTTCCGGAGCCGAATCGTGCACGCTGACTACAATAGCCGTATAATACTTCTTCGGGCCGAACGGCACTACCACCCGGCATCCGCCATGCACTTTCCCCTCCAGAGCGGGAGGAAGCGAGTAGGTATACTCGCCGGCAATGGGCAACGGCACTATGACATCTACGTATTTCATCCTTGCAAAGTTACAAAAAGCCCCTGTACCTGCTTGCCTGTTGTGCAAACTTTTATAGCTTTGTAGAAAAGAGTATTCATTTTAATCTTACCAACATGAAAAATTACAGGATAGGTATTATCGGATGCGGCTGGATAGCCGAAAAGATGTCAATCACACTGGGAGGGATGAAAGGCGTGGAACGTTACGCCGTGGCCTCACGCAGCAAGGAGAAGGCGGAAAGGTTCGCCCGGGAATGGGGGTACAGCCGTGCCTACGGTTCGTACGAGGAACTGGCTGCCGACCCGCAGGTAGACCTGGTCTACATAGCCACCCCGCACTCATTCCACTACAGCCACGCCCGTATGTGCCTGGAACAGGGCAAGCCGGTATTATGCGAAAAGGCCTTCACGGCAAATGCCCGCCAGGCCGAGGAACTGCTGGACTTCGCCCGTGCAAAGAAAGTGTTCATCACGGAAGCCATCTGGACACGCTACATGCCGCTCTCACTCAAGATACAGCAGCTGCTGAAGGACGGTGTGATAGGTACTCCCTACATGCTGGCGGCCAACCTCAGTTATCCCATGTCCGAAAAAGAACGCATCCTGCAGCCGGAACTTGCGGGAGGCGCACTGCTCGACCTCGGGGTGTATGCCTTGAACTTTGCGGCGATGGCCTTCGGCGGCGATATAGCCGAAACCCACTCCGCATGCCAGAAAACCGATACCGGAATGGATGCACAGGAAAACATCACCCTGTTCTATAAAGACGGGAAGATGGCGTCGCTGCAGGCCGGCATCTATGCCAAAAGTGACCGGATGGGGGTCATCTCGGGCGACAAAGGCCAGCTTATCGTGGAAAACATCAATTGCCCGCAGTCGGTACGTGTAATTGACAACGACTATAACATCACGGCCGTCTACCATGCGCCGCAACAGATCACCGGCTACGAATACCAGGTATACGCCTCGATCGAAGCCCTGGAAAACGGATGGCTGGAATCACCGTACATGCCGCACGCCGAAACCCTGCGGATCATGAAACAGATGGACGGGCTCCGGAAGGAATGGGGCGTAACCTATCCTTGCGACCTTTGACCGGCATGACAAAAAAATCCCCGAAACTGCGGTACAGTTCCGGGGATTTCCTTTATCCGTTATCAGAATCAGAACAGATACGCCAATGATATCTGCCAGGTATTCTTCTTTATCTCGATCAGGTTACTGTCTTCGTCCCAGCCTTTAGCCATCTTGCTGGTCCCGAAGTTATAGTTCACCCCTATCTGCAGATGCCGTATCAGCTTCACGCCCGCACCTACATTGAAGGTGGTATACTTATCCTTCATGTCCAGACGGTAGTTACCGTTGCCGATACTCCCGTCGCCCACATTGAACCCGAACTGCGGACCGGCCGCCACATAAATGCCGGCAGTGCTTCCCAGCCCGAACGTCCATTTTACATTCACCGGAATCTCGATAGACTTGACCTTGTCGTCAAAAATGTCACTCTTGGCCCCCGACTGGTTATATAACGCAGCCGCATCGAGACCCAGTCCCAGGAGAGGAACCGTCAATTCCGCCATCGGTCCGATAAAGAAACCGGTACGGTTTTCACCGCTGAAAACATCTTTGCTGAAAGACAATGAAGATACGTTCAAACCGCCCTTCACACCGAACTTCAGCTGAGCCTGTGCCGCCGGAGCAACCATCAGCAGACAGATTAGAATAGTTAAAGTCGATACTAGTTTTTTCATAAACAGAAAGTCTTTTAATTAGGCATTTTTACAAATATAACATAATTATCTGATAAAAGTTCGATAATCAACGGATTATTTGCAGCACATCCGGAAATCGCCTGCATAGGTCCATGTACAAATTTACAGACATGCAACCTTTTTATCCAGAAAAAAGCGCCTGATTTTCATTATTTTTGCGAGAGAATCTAATATTAATCCAAAACAGAACTATGATCAAACGCATCTACACACTAGGTTTATGCCTGTGTTGTCTGCTTTCCATGTATGCCCAGAAACAGATCGGCCTGTCCGGAGAATGGCAGTTCCAGACCGACCGTGAAGACCGGGGCATTTCCGAAAAATGGTTCGGGCGGACATTGCAGGACCGTATCAACCTTCCGGGCTCCATGCCCGAGAAACTGAAGGCCGATCCCGTCACACTGGACACGAAATGGACGGCCTCCCTCTATGACAGCTCCTATTACTTCAACCCGGAACTGGAAATCTTCCGCCGCCAGGACAACCTGAAGTTCCCGTTTTTCCTGACCCCGGACCAACGCTATGTGGGGGTTGCCTGGTACCGGAAACAAGTGGAGATACCTTCCGGCTGGAAAGGCCAGAGAATCTTCCTGTTTCTGGAACGCCCGCACATCGAGACGAGCGTATGGGTAAACGGGAAACTCATCGGATCACAGAACAGCCTCAACACCCCGCATGAATATGACATTACGGATGCCGTAACAAGCGGCAGGTGTACCATTGCCGTAAGGGTAGACAACCGGTACGAACGCGCACTGGTAGGCCCCGACTCACACAGCGTGACCGACCATACGCAAGGAAACTGGAACGGCATTACGGGCAAGCTGTGCCTCTATGCCCGCCCGCAGCTCTACATGGACGATATCCAGGTCTATCCCGATCCTTCCCGGCAACAGGCCCGCGTAAGGATAGCCTTGAAGGGTACCGGCAAAAAGGCGGCAATCACCCTGAAAGCCGAAAGCTTCAATACAGGCAGACGGCACACGGTACCTGCCGTAAGCCAGGAATACACCCTTACATCGGCCAGTGACACCGTCGAGATGATTCTGCCTATGGGGAGCGGCATGCAGCTGTGGGACGAGTTCCACCCGGCCCTTTACCGGCTGACAGCCACCCTCAAGTCGGGGAAGATGACGGAAGAGAAAAAGGTGGAATTCGGCATGCGGACCTTCACCGTAGAAGGGAAATGGTTCTATGTAAACGGCCGGAAAATCATGCTCCGGGGCACGGTAGAGAACTGCGACTTTCCGCTTACCGGCTATCCGCCCACCGATGTAGCCAGCTGGGAACGCATATTCCGCATCTGCAAGAGCTACGGACTGAACCACATGCGCTTCCACTCCTACTGCCCGCCGGAAGCGGCGTTCACGGCTGCCGACCGTGTGGGATTCTACCTCCAGCCCGAAGGGCCGAGCTGGCCCAACCACTCGGTACGTCTGGGCAACGGACAGTTCATCGACAAATACCTGATGGAAGAAACCGTCCGCATGTCGAAAGCATACGGTAACCACCCCTCCTTCTGCATGATGGCCTGCGGCAATGAACCGGCAGGAAACTGGGTAAGCTGGGTATCCGATTTCGTGGATTACTGGAAATCGGCCGACAACCGCCGCGTGTATACCGGCGCTTCAGTGGGAGGCGGATGGTCCTGGCAGCCCAAAAGCCAGTATCACGTAAAGGCCGGCGCACGTGGACTCGACTGGAAGAGCCGGAGACCCGAAAGCTGTTCCGACTTCCGTGAACGCATCGACACCGTGGGAGAGCCCTACGTATCGCACGAAACCGGACAGTGGTGTGTATTCCCCAACTTCAATGAAATAAAGAAGTACACCGGGGTCAACAAGGCCAAGAACTTCGAGATATTCGAATACCTGCTCGACAAGCATCACATGGGGAAACTGGGACACGAGTTCATGATGGCATCGGGCAAACTGCAGGTCCTGTGCTACAAGCACGAGATTGAACGTACACTGAGAACACCCGACTATGCCGGCTTCCAACTGCTGAGCCTGAACGACTACTCCGGACAAGGCACCGCCCTGGTAGGTGTCCTGGATGTATTCTTCGACGAAAAAGGATATATCACGGCTCCACAATGGCGCCGCTTCTGCTCACCCACCGTACCGCTTATCCGGACGGAAAAGTTTGTCTACACCAATAACGAAAGCTTCAAAGCGGATGTGGAGGTATCGCATTTCGGAGAGAAAGCGTTGCAAAAGGCCCGGATGACGTACCGGATTACAGACATCTACGGGAAGGTATACGCCGAAGGTGAACTGGGGACCTACGACATCCCCATCGGGAACCTGAACGCTACCGGCACCATAGACTGCCCGCTGGCCGGATGCAGGAAGGCGGAAAAGCTGAATGTGGAAGTACGCATTGAAGGCACAGACGCCGTCAACGACTGGGATATATGGGTCTATCCGGCCGAAGTGGAATTCAACGTATCCAATACCTACATTACCGACAGCCTGGACCAAAAAGCGCTGGATATCCTGAAGGCAGGAGGCAACGTACTGATTGAAGCCGGAAAGAAAGTACAGTACGGCAAAGAGGTAGAACAGCATTTCACCCCTGTATTCTGGAACACTTCCTGGTTCAAGATGCGTCCGCCACACACCACCGGCATCCTCACCAATCCGTATCATCCGCTGCTCAAGGACTTCCCTACCGAATACCACAGCAATCTGCAATGGTGGGAGCTGTTGAACCGCGCACCGGTCATGCAGTTCACCGACTTCCCGGCCGACTTCCAGCCGCTGGTACAGAGTATCGACACCTGGTTCCTCAGCCGGAAGATAGGCGTCCTGTTCGAAGCGAACGTGCTGAACGGAAAACTTGTGATGACAACTCTGGACCTTGAAAGTGATCCGGACAACCGCATCGTAGCACGCCAGCTGAAAAAGTCCATACTCGACTATATGGCGTCCGACCGCTTCCGCCCCGGGTTCACCGTCAAGCCGGAACTGATCCAAGAGCTCTTCACTAAAGTTGCCGGAGCCACCCAACTTTATACAAAAGAATCTCCTGCCGACCTGAAGCAGGGAATCTGATCTATCCGGTTACCCCATTCCTTTTCAAATATAAAGAGCCTTATCAAAACCTCTTCCGAAGCTATGATAAGGCTCTTTATAAGAATACCAGATTATCATCTCTTTCAATTAGACTTTTAAATCGCTCTTTCTCCGGTTCAAAAATGATCTATTTTTTATCCCCGTCTCCAAAGAATTTTTTCCGGTAATACGAATTGGCCGTATAGAGTGCGGCGGCAGGATTGTTCCCCGTAACACGGTCTTTGGTCACCAGCGTGGTGGTGTAGGCTTCGGCATACTTATAGAAGAGGCTGTCATGCCCTACGCACAGCCCGATCACCACATTCAGGTCGGTCTTCGCCTCATTCAGCAGGCGGGCCTGCAGGATGGGGTTACACATGGCCGCCCCGATACTTTCACACTCGGCGGGGATGCCCATCGAAGTCTTGGGTTTGCCGGCAACCTTGCATATCACCGAATACGGTTCGAACCCGTTTGCCCGGAGGATACGGGCAAAGATACGCGCCTCGTTTATCAGTCCGATACAATTGGCAATCCCGATGCGCCGCGCATGGATCTTACGTGCAAATTCCATGATCTCCTGTACACGTGTCCACTGGCAGTAGCCCTCGTATTCCACTTCCGCACTGGCTATCATCACCCGGCGGTTATCTCCTTCGTCATACCGCTCGAGCGCCCACTCCATATCCTCGTCCTTCAGGTTCGCCGTCAGGCAGAAATCGGGATATGTACGGTCCTTATACTTGCAGTTCTGCGTACCGCAATCTACGCAGGAATGTATTTCTTTTTCCTTTTCCATAAGTTATCCGTTTTTCTTTCATGTTTACAGAGAATAATGACACAAAGATACGGATTTCCTTTTTCAAAGGAGCCCCTGCCGCTGGATATATGCCATAAACTGCTCCTTATAGTTCTCGCCGACAGGAATGTACACGTCTTTCCCGAACAGGATACGGAACCGTGAAACCTCGGTTATCTTGCTCAAGTTGACAATGTACGAGCGGTGTACCCGCATGAAGTTGGAAGGTAGCATGGCCGACAGTTTCTGCAAGCTGTTCAGCGTAATGACAGGCTTGGGACGGTCTTCGAGGTAGATACATACATACTCACTCATACCTTCTATATACAGAATCTTCCGCTTGTCAATACGTACCACCTTATATTCACTCTTTACGAAAAGCGTATCCTGTTCTCCGTCCGCCCCACGGGTCAGCGTATACATCTGCCTGGCCTTCTCGGCAGCCTTCAGGCAATCGACAAAGCTGAAAGGCTTCATCAGGTAGTCGATGGCATTGAGGCGGAAACCTTCTACCGCATATTCCGGATAGGCCGTAGTGAAGATTACCATAGGCGGATCGGGAAGCGAGCGTATAAAATCAATGCCGTTCAGGTCGGGCATGTTGATGTCGGCAAAAATCAGGTCGACAGGTGTATGTGCCAACGTTTCGGAAGCCTGGCACGCATCCTGGCATGAAGCGGCCAGCGTAAGGAAAGGAATGCGTGCAATGTATCCGGCCAGCTGCGTCAGGGCAAGCGGCTCATCATCGATAATCAGACATTTCATCATAGCGGAGGGATTATAAGTAACACTTCATAACAATCTTCATGTTCGGTTACGGCAAACGTGTAGTTCGTACCATAAAGAAGCCGGAGCCTTTTCCTTATATTATCTATGCCGATACCGTGATGGACATCGCGGGTACAGGTATGCCGGCTGTTACGGCACCCGAAGAGGATACCGTCATCGGTCTGTACCATGCGCACATCGATAAACGAATCCTCACGGTAGCTCACCCCATGCTTGAACGCATTTTCCAGAAGTGAAATGAAAAGCAAGGGAGGCACCTGCACATCGGGTACAACAAGCGGAAAATCCGTACGGATATCCAGCCTGTCGGTATAGCGCAGTTTCATCAAGGCGATATAATTCCTGAGGAACTGGATTTCACGTTCCAGTGAAATCTGGTTCTTGTCGGCTTCATAAAGCATATACCTCATCAGTTTCGAAAGTTCGATAATGGTCTGCTTCGCCTTTTCGGCATCAATGTCTACCAGTGCATGGATATTGTTCAATGTATTCATGAAGAAGTGCGGATTAAGCTGGTACTTCAGGTACTGCAGCTCCGATTCCAGACGTCCGTGTTCCAGTTCCTTAAGCATCTCATCGTCATGGAGCGACTTAAGAAAAAAGCGGATGGTCAGGTTGAAACCCACCAGCAGAATAGCCACTATAATATGTATCAACAGGAAAGGAGGCCCCATCGGACTGTGCGGCAAATTTCTCTCTGCACCCGCAGGTGGTACTGCAGGAGCTCCGTCGGGATACAGAATATTATGCTCCGCCTCTCTGATTTCCCTGTGCCCCCGGAATCCGGGATGCGGACCGAGAGCCTGCAGATATCCGGGCAGATAAACGAACAGAATGCCGACCGTAAAGACCAATGACACGACGTAGCGGATATAGTATTTCCTGAGCAGGAGTCGGGGAATCAGCACATAGTTATGTACCAGGAACAGCAAAAAGAAGGGAAGCACAAGAAGCCAGGTAGCACTTACCTCCTCCCACAATCCCCTTCCGTCCGACGGACGGTCATCGTCAAGCAGGAAGCCCACAAGCGGCGTTCCCCATATCAACACCCAGATAGCGGCGTAGATGATCTGCTCTAAAAGTAACTGCTTCTGCAAATGCTTCATTGACGTGCGGTATTCATGCTTACATCTGCAAAAATACACGCCGTTTCCGCCCGGTGCAATTAAAATCGGCGAACGGAACAATTTTACAGACCAAGCAGAGATATTTCATCTTTTTTCACCTTTGCGACCTCCCCTCCCGAGACAGGCTGTTCCACTGAAAAATCTGATTTGCCGGCCGTTGGCTGATAGAATAGACGGGTTGGCTGATTCCATTTTCCGGAACACTCCCCCCTCCCTATCTTTACAACACGCAACAGAATAAAACAGAACCAAACAATAAAGCAGAACAACTATGTGCATAAAAAACATATATGGCATAATGGCGGTGATATTCATTGCCATATGGCTCGGATCCTGCCGAAACGAAGACGTCGACTATTACCCGATCGGGAAAAAACACCTGGGTGAAACCTATACGGAATACGTAATAAACAATGTACTGCCTGGAGATACGGTAAACCGTATTGTCCTGAACTTCTATCCCGAAGAAATAACGTCTCTCTCATACATTACATACGATGAATCGGCCTGCACATTCAACTTCAGTCGGGGAGAAACTGCAAAATACCTTCTTTCGTGGGATTATGACACCGACGGAAGCTATGTGGAAGTCCAGTACGGACAGAATGGCATGTGGCATACAGTAAACGAACAGAAGCACTCGGGAGAGTACCTTCTCACGGCCAATGACGGGATGAGTGTAAGGATGAGCATACGAAGCGGAGGTTCTGTTTCCTACAGCGACGGGCAAGTAAAATATTCCATCGGTGTAACTGTAAACCGGTTCTCCATAGAAGAGGCAGACGAAGACCGCTAGCCGGAAGGCTCTATATGAAAAAAGGTTGTAACCATTTGGCTACAACCTTTTTTTTGTGGACCAGCCAGGGCTTGAACCTGGGACCTCCAGATTATGAGAACGATAAAATGATATTCTACGATAGTTCATTTTATCAATATTAATTGAATATCAAGCAGTTATGAATTTACTATTTCTTATAAAACTCATTAAATACCCATAACTGAAACCGTTTGTTTACGCATTGTTTACGCAGAAACAAGTGTATGAAACAGCCAGTTTCCCATCCGGAGTTATGCTAAGTACCCTTTTTGCTTTTTATAAGCCATATTGCTGTCGTAAGTAATTTGTGTTTTGCGACAAAATAAGGTTATTAGTAAATGTAGATTACTTGTTGACGTTATAACCAATTATTTGTTGTATAAATGCTCTTTTTTGATATATTTCATCTTGATTCTCTGGGTTTATTTGTACCTTTACACCGAAAGGAATATCTTTTATGGAAAAAGAAATGATTAACAGGCTGAAGATTGTGCTTGCCGAAGAGCAAAAAAGTAGCAAGTGGCTGGCAGAGCAATTAGGAAAAGACAGGGCTACTGTCTCCAAATGGGTGACAAATACCATGCAGCCTGACGCAAGAAACCTCCTGCGAATAGCAGAAGCTTTGAATATTGATGCAGGTAGACTGCTCAACCAAAAACATTTGAAAAAATGAATGAAATAGATATTATCCAACAGATAAAGTCTGGCGAAGTCAGTAAGATGCAGTTCAAAGAACGGCTCCTTGACAGCTACGACATCGGCTGCGAATTGGTGGCATTCAGCAATGCACGTGGTGGAACATTGGTCGTTGGTGTGAAGGACAAAACCGGCAGTCTCAATCCTTTGTCATATCTGGAAGTACAGGAAACCACGAACACACTTAGCAACATCGCATCAGAAAATGTTGTTCCTGCCATCCTTGTTGATGTAGAAACTATTTCCGTGGATGGCGGAAGCCTTGTTGTGGCTCATATTAAAGAAGGGGTGAATAAGCCTTACCACGACAATCGGGGTATTGTGTGGGTGAAGAACGGTGCCGACAAGCGCAAGGTGTTCGATAATGTCGAACTTGCCGAGATGATGACCGACTGCGGTAGTTTCTCGCCTGATGAAGCTGGGGTTCGGGATGCTACGATTAAGGACTTGGACGAGAATACCATCAAAACCTTTTTAAGCAACAAGTTTGAAAAAGTATTGGTGAGAAAAGGTTTGGTGGGTGATGCATTCCGCGAGACCTCTTTAGATGCAGTCTGTTCTGCTATCGCTAGTGGGCACGATGGGGAGAAGCTGCTGCGTAACCTACGTTTCATCCGACCCGATGGAAAAATCACAGTGGCTGCAATGTTGCTGTTTGGCAAGTACACTCAGCGTTGGCTTCCTGCAATGACAGCAAAGTGCATTTGTTTTGTGGGCAACAATCTTGGAGGTACACAATTTCGCGATAAGGTGAATGATGCCGACATTGAAGGAAATCTGCTTCATCAGTTTGAAACTATTATGGATTTCTTCACCCGGAACTTGCGCCATATACAAGTTGGAAAAGAGTTTAACTCGCAAGGAGTATTGGAGATTTCATACATCAGCCTTGTTGAGTTCACCGTAAATGCTTTGGTACATCGCTCGCTGAATGCGACTGCTCCTATCCGTATATTCATCTTTGATGACAGGGTGGAGATACACAGCCCCGGAATTCTCCCTAATGGGCTTAGCGTGGATGATATTGTTGTAGGTACATCCATGCCACGCAATATGTTCCTCTTCACAAATGCCATCCATTTGCTCCCCTACACAGGAGCAGGTAGTGGTATGCTTCGTGCCTTATCTGAGGATATGAAAGTTTCATTCACCAACAATGACAGAACTAACGAGTTTGTAATTACTATAAATAGACCGGAGGGTAGCCAAGTCAATGGTAACTTAGATACTAAACTTGGACACTCTGACACCGACTTAGGCATCAACTCTGACACTTTCAATGCTGACTCTGACACTAAATATAGATACTCTGACACTTTCAATGCTGACTCTGACACTAAACGTCCTAAAATAACAAATAAACAGAGGGATATAGTAAACTTCTGCAGTGTGCCACGTAGCAGCAAAGAAATTCTTGAAAGGGCTGGTGTGACATATCATAGCAAGAATATCCAAACATACATCATGGCTCTTGTCGAGGCTGGCTATCTCGAAATGACCAATCCCGAGCATCCCAATGCAAGCAATCAAAAATATAGGAGAAGTAAAAAATGAGTTCACATATATTCACCAACAAGAACGGTAACACTGATGTACAAATTTGAAAAAGTTCTTGATTTCATTACAAACAACAAACCGTACAATAATCTCTAATTTCTAAAAAACGATATGGAATACGGAATAGTTTATCTTCTGACAAACCCTGTGATGCCAGGACTTGTAAAAATAGGTATGACCACACAGGAAGACATCGACAAACGTATGAAGGAATTATATACAACAGGAGTTCCCGTACCGTTTGAGTGTAAATTTGCGTGCAAGGTTAAGAAAAGTGACTGTCTCAAAATTGAAAAAGCCCTTCATAAAGCCTTTGACCCTCAGCGTATCAATCAGAACCGTGAGTTCTTCCGTATCAACGTGGAACAGGCGCAAGCCATACTCGAACTTTTCCACCATGAAGATGTGACGGAAGAAGTGACAGACGAGATACAGAACGACCTCACAGATGAGGACAAAGCTGCCAGCACAAAAGCACATGCAAAACGTCCACCGCTCAATTTCTATGAGATGGGATTGCAGAAAGGCGATGTTCTCATCTGGAAAGATGACCCATCAATTTCTGTCACTATTCTTTCAGAGCGCAAAGTGTGTTATCAAGGAGAAGAAACTTCTATCAGTGCACTTTCTGCTAAGCTAAAAGGCTACAAAGTCAAACATATACAGCCGACGCCACACTGGCTTTTCAACGATCGTCTTCTAAGTGAAGTCTATGACGAAACATATCCATTTGAAGAGTGAAAGCATACTCTAGAGTATGCCAATGGCAGAAGAGAAGAAAATAAAAAAGATAAAAGAAACATTCAAAAGCTTCTAATTTATTATGGCAACATGGCAACGTACAGACATCATTATTAATGGACTACCTGTAAAAGCACAAGCTCCCCTCATTATTTCTGCAAGTAGGAGTACCGACATTCCGGCATTCTATGCTGATTGGTTTTTCCATCGTTTACAGAAGGGGTATTCTGTCTGGACAAATCCGTTCAACGGCGTAAAGTCTTATGTCTCGTATGAGAATACTCGCTTCATTGTATTTTGGTCAAAGAACCCACAACCATTGTTGCCATATCTGCATATCCTCAAAGAGCGTAACATTAAGTGCTATGTTCAATATACCCTGAATGATTATGAACAAGAGAAGTTAGAGAAAGTACCTTCTCTTGCTAAACGCATAGAAACATTCAAGTTACTTGTTGAGCAACTTGGTAAAGGTGCTGTTATTTGGCGGTTTGACCCCATGATGCTAACAAATGACATATCTGTAGATGACTTGCTATGGAAAGTTCAAAATATTGGTGATCAACTAAAAGATTACACAGAGAAATTGGTATTCAGCTATGCAGATATTACCATGTACAAGAAAGTGAAACATAATCTTGAAGTAAGTGGCATATCATACAATGAGTGGAATATAGAGCAAATGGAAGAGTTTGCCGACAAACTGTCTATTATGAATCGTGAGCGTGGCTGGAACTTCCAACTAGCAACTTGTGGTGAAAAAATAGATATTTCAAAATATGGCATTCAACACAATCGCTGCATAGACGGAGACCTGATTACTCGTTTGGCATGGAATGACAAGGATCTGATGAAATTCATGAATGTAAAGATAGAGAACGTTCCAGAACCAATGTTCTTTGGCAATCCAGAGTTACCTAATGGAGCGATACTCCTGCCTCATAACCATTACTTCATCAGTAAACACAAGAAAGACCAAGGACAGCGACCATTTTGTGAGTGCATGGCCTCTAAAGACATTGGTGAATACAACACTTGTCCGCATCTTTGTGAATACTGTTATGCCAACACCACCAAACAATTGGCATTGCAAAATTGGGAACAGCATCTAAAGAATAGATTTGCAGAAACAATAACAGGAAGATAATTATGCCATACGCAGAAGATATAAATAAATGTAATAGTATTGATGACATTATTGATTATTGTCACAATGCTTTGCCCGAAGAATACAAGGGAAAACCTTGGACACATCCAGAGTTAAAGCATGGCATAAATCTATTAGCAAGTGATGTGGCTCTAAATTGTTATATGTCTGCATATGGCGATATGCATGTAACCAAGTGCCGTGCCGCAATGATGAATTTTCCATTTGACGATATTCAGGGGAGTATTGAGATAGTTGATTGGGGATGTGGTCAAGGTATAGGTTCAGCTACCATAATTGAAGTGTTAAAGCAGCATCATTTACTTCAATGGTTACATAAAGTAACGCTTATTGAGCCTTCTAGTAATGCAATTGAACGCGCCAACGATAATATCCGAACTCTTACGAATGGCACAGTTGAAATAGATATAAAGAACCTTTTTCTTCCAGCAAACGGATTAGCAGAAGGTGAGACTCTTAGTTCTATTGGATATAGATACAATAATATCATCCATGTTTTTTCTAATATTTTGGATGTGACTTCTATTGACTTGGGGGAAGTTGCAAAGATGGTGGCATCTGCACACGGAAAACACTTTGTTTTATGTATTGGTCCACAAAATGGTGCTGCGTATAGAATTGAGAAGTTCTGTTCTGTTTTTGGAGAACAAAATTATTTTAGCCAGATAAATAGTGTACGTTATGCACGCACAAGAAGAACAGCGCATCCCTATACTTGTATGACAAGATGTTTTGAGTACAATGGTGCAACAATTGATCTTAACAAATTAGATCTAGTGAATGAGAGGCACGAGGCAATATATAATGAATATGATTTACGTTTGCAGATACAGAATCATGTGCTATCATATCAAAAAGCAAGAGTCGCATGGAGACTTGAGAATATTCTGTCTGTGGATGACATAATGTATATTGATGCAGTAGTAAACGAAGTGTCTGTAGATTTTATTATCGTTAGACCTAATAAGGGGATTCTTCTACTGAACGTGTTCGAGGAGGACTTAAATGAGTGTACATTATCAGAAGATAAAAAGGAAATAAATGTACATGGGAAACTATATCAATCTCCCATTGACCTTATTAGTGTATGTCAATTGAGCATTAAGGATGGTATAGAAGAACTTTTGATGAGTACCATTGAAGATAGTCGGAATTTTAGTCTTATCAAAAAGGCGGTTGTGTTCTCAGAGAACTCTATTGACGAAATAAAAAAATTTTTTAAATATCAGAATAACGTCTTTAATTTTACCTTTATCTTCGGTAGGGAGATTATTGATAATAGAGAAATATCACAAAATTTGTATACTACCATAGGTTTCCTATACAACAACAATACTTTTGACGATGTAGTAAGAAGGAAATTGGCTAGAATAATATCTCCATCCTGGCATTCATATCAGGAAGGACGCATTGATATGCAACCTATTGGTGCACAGAAGCGACTATCGGAAAGTAGTATAACACAACAGAAAATAAGTGGTGTCGCTGGTTCTGGAAAAACTCAAGTACTTGCTTTTAGAGCGGTAAATGCCATGAAACGTACTGGAGGTGATGTCTTAGTGTTAACCTATAACATTACATTAGCAAATTATCTGAAGTTTAGGTTATCCGAAATTCGGGAGGATTTCTCATGGGAAAAAATAGACATATATCCTTATCATCAGTTCTTTAGAATACGTGCTGCAGAATGTAAGTTACATGTTGAATTTGACTCATATCAAGACGAAACTTTCTTTGATAACTCCCCAAATCATAAGAAATATTCTGCTATTTTCGTTGATGAGGTTCAAGACTATACTACGGAATGGCTTCGTATCGTCATGCGGAATTTTCTCTTAGAGTCTAATGGTGAACTAGTAGTGTTTGGAGATCCCAAACAAAATGTATATCAACGACCTTTAGATACAAATGGAGACATTCGCTTAGGCATTATTGGGGGACAGTGGAATCGGCAATTAACAACCAGCCGAAGATTTACTAATCCACGCCTTGCTAATCTTGCCACAGCATTTCAAACGCAATTTATGGCAAATTTACCTACCGATGATATGGCTGCGGAGAATGCCATGTTAAATACATTCAACTTCCAAATTTTAACCTATATTGATTTAAGACAAAATAATTCCTTTGAGTCCATAGTAACTAATATTATCAACATCATTTCCAATGACAATAACGAAGCAAAAGACTTTGTTATACTTGCTTCGTCAACAAAATTGCTTCGCAATATTGACATTCTTTATCGACAAAAGACTAACGAACAAACAGAAATAACATTTATTTCAAACGAAGTTCTTGAACGGTTAAAGCAAATACATCAGGTTAATGATGAAAAGATAGCCAACTGGAAATTTAATAGAGATTTTGAGGCACTTGAACGAACAAGAAAGCAATTGTTTACGACAGATAAACGTTGTTTAAAAATATCTACCATACAAAGTTTCAAGGGATGGGAATCTCCTTCAGTTATAGTTATTCTAGAGAGTGATCTTATTTTGCATAATACGACATTTCGCCCAATGTCGCCACAAACGATATATACGGCGATAACCCGTGCAAGAGAAAACATGTATATAATTAACATTGGTAATGATACCTATCACGACTTCTTCTACAACCAGACATTATGAATAATTTCACAACAATAGAAAAATACGCCATCATAAAAGTTCTTTCACACATTATGAAAGCAGATGGTATCATTCATCCCAAAGAGGAGATATACATGGATAAAACATATAGTGATTTTTCCATAACAATCAATGATATAGAGGACATTTCCAATATTGATGATATACAAACTAAACTTATAATCAGTGGAATGACTGATGAGAATAAAATTCTATCTAAGGTTTTATTCGTTGGAATGGTTGAAGCAGATGGAATAATACACCCTAAGGAAACAGAAATCATAAACCGATTTTTTATTTGACAGTATTTTTAGTGCATTTGGTAATATATCAATATTACATGAATAAAAAAGGAAAAATAATTATAATAACATTGAATAATAGAATGTTATTATATTAACGTGCGAGGATTCAAGTGGCACAATATGCAATCAATCCTAATACCAGCGTATAAACGAACAAAAATATCACCAAAACTTTCATCCAGAAATCTGAGAACCAGATACCTTCATTTCGTTTGAGAATTTTGCGTATATTAGATTCATGGTCCGTTAACATTTTCGTCTGTTCGGAACGATGATTCTCCAACATGGTTTCCCATGTTTTGACAGACAGGTTTAGGAGTTGTTGAAGTTGGGCAAAATGTTCAGATTTTATAGTTGCTCTAAATTCTGTATTTTGCTCGGCTTTTACAATAGCATTGCAAATGCCATTAACAATGCTATTGGAGTTACTGATAGCCTTCTTCAACACCACTGAAGCATTACCTTCGGCTTTAATGGCATCCTGAAGGTTTTGTTGAATGATAGTATCGGTCAAACGGTACCATCGTAGCGCACGAATCGGTACCATCATAGCGGAGGAACCGGTACCGCTATAGCGGAGGAATCGGTACCATTGTAGCGCTTGAATCGGTACCAAGAAAATCATAAACAATTCAGTTCTGTAGCCTAATACAAACTTCATATCTTAGAGGCATAAGAAATCAAACGTCCTCAAGATATGGCAAACAGAACACTGAATATGGTGAAATTAAAAAGAGCATTTCAAATGCTGTCGGTTTCCACTCCCCAACGTGAGATATGCGCCCAACTACATATAGGTCGGGGAGTTCTGAACCGCTACAAGAAACTGGCCGATGAAGCCAAAGTTGATTACAGTACGGTAGGCGGAATGAGTGAGGAGCAGATCCACAACCTGCTTCAGTCTCCTCCCGTCTCTCAACCGTCAAATCAGAAAACTGAACTGGATGAATTGTTGCCGGATTATGTCGAGGATCTTGCCAGACACCGTCATCTGACTGTCCAGCTGTTACATGAGGAGTACCTCAAGACACATCCCGACGGCTATGGGTATACCCAATTCAAGAAACACATCCGTGATTACCAGTATGCGCACAACCTTTCTTATCACAATACCTATATGCCTGGAGGAGAAATGCAGATAGACTTTGCCGGTGATAAGCTTTATATCACCGACCGTAGGACGCATACACATGCTTCCGTAGTGGTCTTGTGCTGTGTTCTTCCCTTTAGCGGACTGGCTTATGCCAAGGCCATGTATCATGCAAGCATGGAATTCTTCTTCAGCGGTCTGTCGGATGCCGTTACCTATTTTGGAGGGAGTCCGGAAGTCTGCAAGAGTGACAATATGGTCCAGTGGGTGAAAAAGTCGGACCGCTACGAGCCTACTTTCAATGATGCAGCCATTGAATGGTCCAGTTATTATGAGACTTCGCTGGAAGCCTGCCGCGTACGAAAGCCACGTGACAAGGGAGTTGTAGAAGGCATTGTGAACAAGTTCTATCAGTATATTTATGCGGCTATCCGGGATGAAGAGTTCCATACGCTGGATGAACTCAACAACCGTATTTTCGAACTTACTGACCAGTTTAATGACCGGCCTTCACGTACTACCGGAAAAAGCCGCAGGATGGTTTTTGAAGATCAGGAGCGGGACAGTCTGCGGCAACTTCCTGATGTACCCTTCCGCTTTCGCTACCGTAAGGAGGTCAAGCTCACGGGCGATTATCATGTAACTGTCGGCCGACTGGAAGAACGTCATCTTTACAGCGTGCCTTACACCTATGTCGGTCAAAAGGTAACCGTCCTTTGGGATACGGAAACGGTTGAAATCTATCAGAACAACACAAGAATAGCCTTACACCGCAGATGCTTGAGCGGAGGACGTACCACGGAAAAAGCACACATGCCGGAGAATCACCTGGAATATCTTCACAGTAAGGGACGGAATGCCGCTTTTTACCTGGAAGAGGCTGAATCCATCGGAGTCTATACCCGGAAAGCTGTGGAGAAAGTCCTGGCATCTCCCAAATATGTAAGCCATGCCTACCGTTCATGTGAGGGCATATTGGCCCTACGCCGTAAATATGGCAAGGACAGGCTGGAGAACGCCTGCAGGCATGTGTCTGAAAGCGGAACTGTTACTTATAATATGCTCAGGAATATCCTTCAGGGCAATCTTGACAAAACTGAAATCCAATCTGCCGTAACCTTCACGCCCGAGAATGAATATGTACGTGGCGCAAAGGCTTTTGCAAACATTTAAAATCCTGTTGATTATGAATACACAAGAAACCATCGTACAACTCAAGGAATTGAAACTGAAGGGTATGGCTGACACACTTGAATCCCTGATGAATCTTCCGGTACAAAACCGTCCGTCATTTGATTTTGCCATAGCCAAGATGGTAGAGGCGGAAATCCTGGAAAGAAAAGAACGTAAGACAGAAATGTTCCTCAGAACCAGCAAACTCCGCTATCATGCAATGATTGAAGATGTAGCCTGTGGGGTAGAACGAAACTTCACGGCTGAACAACTGGCCGTACTTGCTGACTGTTCCTTTATACGCCGACATGAGAATCTGTTGATACAAGGCAAGTGCGGATGCGGAAAGACCTTCCTGGCCTGCGCCCTCGGCAGACAAGCCTGCACCATGGGCTTCCGGACGGTCTATCTGAACATGAACAGGCTGGTAGAGAAAATTACTCTGTCCAGGCTTGATGGTACATTCCTTAAAATGATTACTTCATTAGAGAAGAATGACCTGATCATATTGGACGACTTCGGCCTGCAACCGATGGATACCAATACCAGACTGGCCTTGCTACAAATCCTGGAAGAAAGATACGAGCGAAAATCCATGATTATAGCATCGCAACTGTCCATCTCCAAATGGTATGATTATATCGGAGATCCGACTCTGGCAGATGCAATTATGGACCGTCTCGTGGCTAACTCAAACAAAATTGAGTTAAAAGGAGAATCCATGAGGCAGAGAAAGAAAAAATAATATACATTTGCAATAACTTTTACAGGACTGAATATGGTACCGTTTGCAGCGTCATGACGGTACCGATTCGAGCGATACAATGGTACCGATTACAGTGCTACGCATGGTACCGATTCAGCGCTATCGTCATGTTGAATTTTCAACAAAGTCTCTTTTATTTCACATATTTCTTTGAGCCTCTTATCGACATCCAGTTTCTCAGTTTCTATTTCATGGCTGATTTCAGCTTTTTTCAACATATCATCAACGTTTATTGATGGTGTGATTTTTGATTTTCTAATTCCCATGATTCATGTTTTTTTGATTGTTAATTTATCTGTGAAGTCCTTTCTTACGTTTGCACATACTATTTGCCATTCTTGCACAGCGGCGTGCCCATTCAAGTTCATCCTCGTCCTTATCTCTTCCCCAACCACCTGTTTCAGAACCGCCTCCACCACTTGATGCTGCCATACTTGTAGCGGCATCCAAATATCCGGCAAAAAGCAAAAGAGCCGTGTGCTGTATCTCTTCAATCTTAGCAAATGGATGGGCATCCTCCAAAGAACAATCTTGACGAATGATATTGTCTGCGGCTTCGGGTATCTCCACGTGGAATTTGTGATATCCGTCTGTCATTATTTCATAATGTTTCATAACCGGCTGTGAAATAGTTGAAGGTTGTATAACAGAAGTCCTGTCAGTTGTCCGTGCTTGTCGGGAAGTAGGCTCTTTCGATTCAAATTTCCTTTTCTGCGAATGAAGTTTTGCCCAAGTAGTCTCTATTTTTGAAGGGGTCAGGTTTCTCCCGATACCCAACACGGACGACTTATAGGTGGAGTTACCACGCTTAATGGAATAGCCATAAACTCCGCCTCCATCTTTTTCTTGTAAATGCACTTTATAGCCTTTTTTTTTCAGTTCTGTTTCATACTGCTGCCAGCTGAATTTTTCCATAGAGCGAAGTATCTCTATACAGATGTTTGAAATTTCCTGCCTATGGTGTATGCCTATTTCTTCAGACTGTATCCAGCCCCGTTTCTCGTTGATGATGTTCGCAGCCATGATAGCCCTCTCGCCAATCTTATGGCTATCATTGATTTTTCCGTCCATATCCACACGGTTAGCATCAATGTGTAGGTGGAAAATGCCACTTTGGGAATCCCGGTGTAGAGCTACGATGTATTGAGAGTTCTTGAGGTTGGTATGCTGTGAAGAAGCCCTCTTGGTCTTACCAGAGAGATCTATGGAATCAAATACGCGGATGAACTCATTTGACAAACGTAACCAATCGTCCATTGTCCATCCCCGGCTTTCTTCCTCGGATGGGGAAATTTCAATTCTTATCACGTTCCTGCCAAGCGGTCTGCCCTTATTGATTTTCTCAGCATATTTTTTTGAACAAGCATCATTCGCCCATACATTGCTTCCGGAGAAATATTATCTGGAAGGAGATTGGCTTTTACTATATCCGCTTTCTCTTTGTTGACGGAATATCTTATGGCATTCGCTCCATGTGATATGGTAGAGGCCTTTGCTATCATAATGGGTAAGTAAATTATTCGGTAAGGTAATTTTCTATCTGGTTCCAGCGATTAATTAGTTGCGTTGCTGCGATCATCCATTGTTCCACGAACCTGGTATCACTAAAATACATGGCTCGTTTATCTGCTTGTATGGACTTAACGGCTGCTGCAATACGGATAAGGTCACCCCTTGCATCTGCCAAACTACATAGGGCTTCTATTTCACGCTCAGACAGTCGTTGTCGTGGATGCTGCCCCAAAGCTGTACGGCGTATGTAGTCACTTATGGACAAACCGCAGGTTTTGGCTAGTTCTGTGGCTTGGAAATATTCCTTCTCTGTTACACGAGCTTCAAGCCGCAGGTTACGTCTTATAATTTTCTTGGCATTCTTGCTATTCTCTTCATTGGTATTATTATCGATTTTCTTTTTCATGTTTTATTATACATTTATAAGTGGTCTTTAATTTAAAAGGTACAACACGGTGGGAGCTTGCGACCGCCGAAAAATGCCTATGTAGTACGAATGAGCTTAGCGAATTTGTGCGACATAGGAACTTCTTGCAATACCACACATAATCGCTCTGGACACGTTACGTTTTAGATATTGCTATACTTGACATTTACTCTAAATATTTTTCACTGAATTTTTCCTCTGATATAGTTTGTGGTAAAACAGAAGCATAATATATAACAAACAATAGGGTAAAAAAAACTATCTTATCAAAACTGTAGGTATTACTTGTGTCAATACAAAAGTATACCATTACAAAGTTTTGTATCTATATTTGTTTTATGCCATTCTTGATTCTTATAGTTGAGAAAATCTTCTTCAATATGGCTATCCCAATTTACTATGGAACACAGACAAAATACTAACCGTATCATTTAACTGAGTTTACAGGCATTCCTTCCATATCGTCAGGTCTGTCTTTTAAACGGACATAGAAAGGATTGTCAATTCGGTTGCCGTCCTGCATCCATGCCGATATACATTTCAGCGTATGGATGCTTGTCCGGTTGCTTTGTGTAGATGTGACAATTCCTAACTGGTTCATCTTGTCAAGTACACGGGATACAGTTTTTTTATCATAACCCAATTTGCTGGACAATTCTACTTCCGAAAGGACGGCTTGTCCCACTAGCAAAGTCGTAGAGAAGCCTTTTATGGCATACTTAGTTTCTTTCAATACTGCCTTTTCAATAAGGCGGTGCAGAATCTTCATACGGTCAATGCCGTATTTACTTTCTGACAGATACGTAAGCTGCTCTGACGAAAGTACAATACAATAGTTCAAATTTGATTTCATAGTCTGTTTATTTGAAGATCTTTTATAAATAGTGCAGCCAAAAGAGAAAGTTAACGGTGCATTCCATATCCTCTATCTGGCATATAATATTCCTTGTCGTAGGCTATATGGTCAAGTACATTTTGCAGCTTATCAAGTTGGTAGTTATCCAAAACAGGAATAGCAGCAATCGTGATTTTATGTGAAGCGATACGGCGGTGTTCACAATTCTTTTCTGACATACTGCCATCTCCGTCAGCATAAACACTCCGCAGATAATCGTTCACAGCTTCGGTTTGTACCTTGCTTGGATATGCTGCAGAATAATTGTCTTGAATATACTCCACCATATGGCTGACCGCATTTGCCAGTAGTGGTTCATACTTTTGTATTTGCTTGATTAGCTCTTCCTTTTTCATACAGTCAATTCATTTTGTCCCATGTCCCATGCATATCTTATAACTTTCTTTTTATCTACTTTTTGTTTTTATTATTTTTTTAGGGAAAGAGGGACAAAGGGACATGATATTTGTCTTTTCCCTTAATTTGAATGGTAAATTCTGTTCACAATAATAATGTTGTACTGGCTTCTTCGCCTGGCGTATCTACTCTCACCCAAGGATGCTTTGTCCGTCCAGTCTTGTCGCAATATGCAGGGTGCAGCCCCTTGACCTTCTCCTGATCACTCCGTTTCCAATTAGGAATCATAGACATCAGGCGATTAATATATTGTGATGTGTACTTAGACGGATTGCGCCTGACTATATCATTGGGTAGTTCCTCTATAATCTGCCGGGCACAAACCATATTGAGTGTGGTCATTTTGAAGTTGGAATCTGGGTATGCTCCTTTTTGATAAGCCAATCGGTTAGGAATAGTCCAACTTGCATATTGGATGGGGATCTCACGCTCCAAATACATTTCCAAATCTTCCATGATGGGGTCAACAAGAATGTTGGAATGTTGCCTCTGTACCTCATTTGCTTTGATTTCTAAATCTGGTGTTAAGTAAAGTTTCATTCCTTGCCGATAATAGACGTATGCTTCTGCCCAAAGTTGAGGAACAGTACGTTGTAAAATATCCAACCATTCTGATACATGACCGTTACCTTTAACTGGGATTATCCACCAGCGACGGTTTCCATTGTCACCTTGCAGGAAATTTGTTTCATTAGTAGTAGCTGCAAAGACATTGTGCCGCATAAATTCCACTACCTTATGTCCGTATGCAGGACGCATAAAGTCACTACAGCGGCTCAGAAAAGCTTTGGCTGCCTCTGCGTCATTTGCCCGTTTTAAACCGTTCAACTCACTTATTTCTATAATCCAACCATTGGTTATGGTTTCTACCTTCTCCTTGTCACCACTGGCAAAAGAGAACGAATCGTTGAACCACTTTCCACTGATGGTTTTGAAAAAGGTACTTTTTCCTATGCCCTGGGGACCAGGCAGAGTCAATACGTTGTCAAACTTACAACCGGGGGTAAAAACCCGGGCAACAGCCGCTACAAACCATAACTTTGTTTGTTCCCTTACTAGTGGAGTATCTTCCGCTCCTAGATAATCAATAATAGTTGTGGCTATACGGGGTTGCCCATCCCATATTTCTTGGGTAATAAAATCCTGTACAGGATTAAAACCACGTTCCAAAGAGGTTGTTTTTAGTATTTCAAATATCTTATTTTGCGTCAGATATAATTTGTATGTCCTTTCCAGATAGTCTTGTATCTTTCCAACTGACTCTTCATCAATTTTATTGCCATTGACATTATGGAATAAAGAGCAGAAACATATATCATCCTGACAAAAGGTATCGTACTTTATCATGCTCAAGTTTTCATCCGATGTAAAAATGAGCCTATAATTGCTTATGGAGCGGAAAAGATTCCCGTAGCTGTCTGTTGCCAGCTGCTGTTTCCAATTCTCTTTCATACTGTTTACTCTTTAATGTGGATACCACCCGATTCCTTTGCCAGCGATAATGCAAGGTCTGCATCCACTACGATTTTTCGTCCTATCTGTGTGATAGCCTTGTCGATTATACCGCTCTTTTTAATGCGATTAGCCGTAGGTACACTACATCCAAACACACGGGCAATACCCTCTATTCCATAGTAGTTGCCTTTTGGAGCTATTGGGGATGTAGCTTTTTCTGTGGACTCTACACTTTTTGTAATTAGAAAACAAAGTTCCTCGCCGGTCATCATAGCGATGGGCTTTTGGAGCAACTGGTTTAGATTGAATTTTTCTTCCATACCTTTATTTGTTTAGTTATTGAATACTTTAAGCCTCGGTTTAACTCTGTGAAACCGATTTCACAAGCAAAGGTATTGTATGAAACTCAGCGTATTGGTCGGCTTATTTATACCTTAATATAACCGACCGATTTACAACAGATATTTACAGAAAGTAAAAACGGATAGCTGGATTTCCCAACTACCCGTTTTTTATAAAATAATCTGTCCATCGGTCTATTATCCGTTTTGCTTTGATATAACTGTTTCCTCTTTGAGGTGAAGTCAATGTAATGTCTTTGATTTCACCATATCTTTTCTGTGGAATGTCATGTCCGTAATGTCGCTGGTAGAATTGTTCGATGGCACGATGAAATGTCATGTATCTTATAGAAGCCTTCATTCTTCCAGCTTTTACCAGAGCTTTCAATAAATAGGCAAGGCTTATATCTTCGGTGTTCTCTTCAAGAAAAGAGTAAATGCCTTGTTTGATACGTTCCTTATCCCCAATAAGGATGTCATCCAATGATTGTATTATTTTTCTGTTTCCACGTTTACCTTTCACTTTTCGCAAGGCAAACATAACTTCTTTCCAAATATCCGGATTACATACTTCAGCCGTTGCTTCCCATTCGGCTTTACTTTCAGTTCCTATCTCTATGCTTTTATTAACAAGCAAAGCAATACACGATTTTATCAGAAGCATATCTCCATTATCAACTTCTTCACTACTCAACAGACGGTCAAGTAACTTAGCCATACGTGAAAGGCCGTGGTCAAATATTACGAAATAGTACATACAATAACTTAAGGCCTCCTTTTTCTCTATCACATAATCGTACAGGTTAGCCACAAACTCTCCAACAAACACGGCGTGGGATAGGACGATGATTTGGGAAATGTACGTCAAGAACTGATACACCATTTTTCTTTCAAGATTGCTTAACAGATAGTATCCTTTGTTGTTTCTCATTAGTACATCCAACTGTCCAGTTAAATAGGCTTTTGTTTCCTGTGGCAAACGACTCCAAATTTCAAGAGGTGTTTTGGAATGAACCATAAGTAATTCTGACTTTGGGGATGTGAGTAGCTCTACCGTAGCCGTTTTTATGTTTATGCCTATCCATAACCGTTTGTTGGTAATACATTGGGCTATAATATCTGTATACTTACCGGCCCATTGTTGATTGGCTATATTCTGTACATTTTTGCCGTTTCCGTTTATAAGTTCAGAAAGCCAGTTATATAACAGCAAAGCTTCTGACGGTGTACATTCCCGCATCATCTGATACATATCTGTCAAAACAGATAAGTTACCCTTTCCAACAGCATCCATGCGTTTACAGAAATTGGCATACAATTCTTCGTTGGCGGATTTCCAAGTACGAATAGCCATATCAGCACAATCCTTTCTAGTAAAATAGTCCCTTATTCTCTCTATGAAATGAATCATCCTTAAAATCGTATTATAGTCGTTTAAACAATTTGGATAAATCCTCAGTGGACATACTCGTCAGTTTTGCCAATAACAAATCTCTTTCAGAAGTTTTTGTCAAATTCAACAGCTTTGAGTTATTTTCCATCTGAATTTCAAGTGGATAGTGCTCAATGTATATTTGAGTGATTGCATGATCAGAAGAAGCGTGTCCCATGCTTTCAGAAATATAATCCATATCTACTCCGGCATTATGTAGGTTCGTGGCAAACGAATGACGGCACCATGTACCAGACGGACAGATGGATTTATCCCAATTCAGTGCTTCGTGACATATTTTGATGATACGGTCTTTCACATTAGAGTTTTCCTGCATCGTATATTTGCGACGCAGTTCTTCTGTTTCAGCTCCTTTTAATATGTGGGGAAAGACCAAACCGCCTCGGGTCGGAGGTGCAGCCACTTCATCTAAAATATATTGTAAAGGAGGTATGATAGGAACGATTACTTCGGAACCATCAGTACTTCTTCGGGAAGTTTTCTTACGGTTGAAGCGGAAAGCTTTGCCATGTGTCTGATAATAATAATTATCGTAAGTCAATCGCCCTGCATCTGCCATATTGAACCCATTACACAAATACTGGGCAAGAAACAATCCTAATGAGTA
The DNA here is from genome assembly GCF_900128495.1 of Bacteroides ilei. Taxonomy (GTDB): domain Bacteria; phylum Bacteroidota; class Bacteroidia; order Bacteroidales; family Bacteroidaceae; genus Phocaeicola; species Phocaeicola ilei. Next base: position 113,601 of record NZ_LT635801.1, on the reverse strand, counting down.
GTGAGCGCGTTTGGTATATTCTTCTGACCAATATTCGGGATATTTCTTGGATACAAAGAGGTTATATAGTTCTGTCATTTGATTAACATTCAGGAAACTTTGTTTGCGTTTTGCACTCTTAGGAATACTTACAAGCCCTTTCTCCTTCTTGTTAGAGAAAGGATAAGGAACATCTTTGAGATAGCCTTCATGTACACACTTATTCCATACGGCACGACAACAGCGTAAATATATCCCTGCGGTAGTATCACTGATTTTTCCTATTATCTTCCCATTCTCATCTTTTACTCCATTATGCATTCCGTCCTTCCACTTCTGAATTTCTGCTGCACTAATGCAAAATCCTTTAATCATATTTGGTCCGAGTATCTTTCTTAATGATTTGAGTGCGCACTCATAACTCTCTGCTGTAGTAAAGCGTGCACCATCATCGTCTGTTCGTAATCCACTAATGATTTCTTCCCATATGCCAATAAAAGATTGTGGTTTATTTGTTTCTTCATTGGGTGTTGCGACTTCTTCTCCCATGATACATTGACGTACCATTTCAAATGTCAGAATACCACCTTTATTCAAATTCATCAGAATTTCTTTGTATTTGGGAATAAGTGTATCTTTCCACTCTTTTTGAAGTCTGTAGTTCTCGCTCTTACATTTAGTTGCATTACAAATATCTGAAAACTTTCTTTCAGTAAAAGAACTTCCAACTGTGAAATAAAAAAATTTGCGGTCTACCGTGAAACGAAGAGATAATGGAAACTCATACGCATTTTTTCTGCGAGTACGTGAGTCCAACACGATAGAAACAGAACAGTTACGTTCTTTGAAAAGGGACATGGATTTTGTCAGTTTTTCCATTGCATTCATTGTTTATGTTCAACATAACCTCTGAATACAGACGCTTTGCAATGTGAGGCATACATACACAAAACACTGCATATAACCACAGAGCCATTACCCTTAGACGGATAAAAACATTGTTGTTATATGCAGCGGTGCAATCTCGTTAACCTCTGTCGCTGAATGGTAACCGGGCTTATGCTAATCGGTCTCAACCCCTGAAGTAACTCTCGCGTTTCGTTTGTTATATAGAGTACCCTCCGACTGGTACTCCCTCTACGCATTGATTCATCGGAATGGGATAACCTACCCACGAAAGTTAAGCAAACTCACTTTCCTTTTGTAAGCATACTATTTCCCGCCACGACAATTTTATCGGCTGTTTTTCAGCCGATAAAATAAAAATGTCCGCGAGAAAATATTTTTGTTTTAACATTCCGGTTTATAAAAACATGGCAGAAGAGTCTTCTTGTCGCAGACCTTACCATGAAGAATACATTCAAACAAGTGCTTCAGGTAATCTTGAGGGTCTATATCGTTCAACTTACAGCTTTCTATCAGCGAGAAGATGAATGCCGAGTTTTCTGCCGCATCCTCACTGCCGATATTCATACAGTTTTTGAGCAGCAGCTTTACAGGTTTCATCCTTTGCTCACAGAGGTTGTTCGATATTTCCGCTGCACCGTCCTTGAGGATATTTTTCAGGGATTTCCACTGGTTTAACGTATAGTTCACAGCCTTTCTCATCAGTTCGTTTGCCATGAGTTTGGTATCCTGCATCATCATGACCACCTTATGATGGATACGTTCAAGAATCGGTCCTGTAAGTTTAAGTCTTTTTTCCTTAATCTGCTCACCGCTGAGTTTCATTGTGCGGAACAAGTCTTCATTTCTGAACATATCACCGATAGGGTCTATTATATCCATCGCAGTTCTGTCTGAAGGCAAGGCATCAACCCACAACCTCCTGCAGTGCGTCCAGCATCCTATGTGAAGCACCTTTGAGGCTTCTCCGTCAAACATCCTGTAAACCGTATATCCGTCAGTGGATATGGTTCCCATAAAATATTCCAGGAACGACTTTGCCGTATCGGAAGACCTGCTGCCGTTGTTATAGTGATAATAGACCATCTTTATATGCTTTGCAAAGAAAGCCCATAAGTACTTTCTCCTGTAAGCCTTACCTTCCGGTGTTTCAACTCCAACGAGTTCGGTAGTCTCATCAACCATAAGGTATTTTGCCCTCTGTACAAACTCCTTGAATGCATCTCCGATAAATTCCTTTAGTTTGGCGATTCCGTTATGGATATAGCTGTTCAGCGTGGTGTTGCTTATATGGATACCTTCTCTTGCAAGCAGCCTTATCTGTCTATTTTCAGGCATGCTGAAGTCATATTTCAGACAAAGCAGACGGGCAAGCAAATCAGGGGAGAAGATTCCTCCAAGGTTTTTCAAGGGATGCTCCATGGTGCTTGTGAAAGTGCCGTCTGCAAGCTTTACCCTTGCCACCTTGTACACATGCTCCACGTTATGAGCCCTTACATGTTCTACAACCCTGTATTCCCACACATCAGGCATACCGTTGCGGTTCATAAACCTTGCACCTTCAGGAAGCTGATAATAGTCTTCTATTTCATGAACAACTACCTTATCCACCTTCAGCCTGGTCTTTTCTGCACGGGGAGCTGTTTCCTTTTTCCTTGAAGGCCTGCAGTTCTGTGCAGGTACGTTACCGGAAGAGGTATTGCTGCCAGTACCGTTACCATCTGCCTTATTATTATCATCTTTCTTATCAGAGCCGTCATACTCGGACTTCTCCATCGCAGACTTGTCAATGTTACGGTTGTTCAGCAGCCTTCTTTGCTCGGAGGTACGGCCGAAACGATGTTTCCTGCTATCCTCAAGCTGAAGCCTGAGATTGGATATCTCATTTGCCAGCATCATGTTCACCTCGTCTTTTGCCTCAAGCTGCTTTCTCATAAGTTCTATTTCTTTCCTGTAATGTTCAACCGTGGTTGATTGCTTTTCGAGGGAATCTTTGAGATCATTGATTGTATCAATCAGAGCCTTTGAGTTCTCCCTGTTGGATTTTTCAATAGACTCAAGCCTCGCAATCAGTTCTTTATTCTGTTTGCGGAGCCCTGCCTTTTCTTCATTCGCCAGACCCAGCTGGCAGCAAAGTAACTCGTATGCTCTTTCATCAATCATGATATAAAGGTACGAAAAATCAAGCAGTTACGCAAACTTTTTATCAATTATTTTTGCATTATTTTATTGATAATCAATGCATTAATATTACTCTTTAGGACTGACATACATCTTGTCGACTACAATACTCTCCGTAAGATAGGCCATGTCCGACCATTGTATCCGGTAGCATTTGGAGACCTCATCAAACACCGGTTTCTTGAATCTCCCCATGATAGGACGTTTCTCGTAAAGCACATAAAAACCACGTTCGTAATGAAGTATCTTCACGACCTTGCGGTTACGGGACATGAACATATATACATTGGATGCATCACTCGGGTCAAGTGACATATCTTCCCTTATACTCTCACACAGACGGAAGATTCCTTTCCGCAAATCCACATTACCGTTGAACAGGTAATAGTTCAGGTTAGCACTCAGTCCAAGCATATCATCCTATCATTTTATTAAGCAACAGACTCAAATCAAGAACTGTGGTGTTTCTCAGAAACAGTGTCGCTCCGGATGTCAATTGCAGTTTTACCCACTTAATTGGAGATTCACCTTCAGGCTGTTTCACTTCCAACTTTACAGTTGGACTGTTGCAAGGCTTGCCGGTTATCTGGACTTTGGCAACCTTAGGTTGTTCTACATGAACAGTCTTGCCTAACTTCTCGCTCCACAGTTGATGACGCTGCCAGTTCATGAACTTGTCGTAGTTTACTCCATAATCAGCACAGAACTCCCGAAGATCCTTGGTCTCGCTGCATAACTGATAGAGGTCATATACCTCCTGATAGTTTACTTTTTCTTTCGCCATAATCATTGTTGTTATTTGGTTATGGCGCAAAGGTAGGTTTGTGAATAATGTGCGTCAAGGCGGAAAATAGTATGGTTACGTTAAAAATGTTTATTGTCATAATATCAACGAAAGGATTCTCTTTTGCAAATATAATATATTTCTACAATTATTCTCGAATAATTAGCTTATGTAAACCCGCATTGGCGATAAATTAAATGAGTTCTTTAAAAATATTGTCAAGCACATATGTTACAATTTATATCAGTTACAAGATTCCTCCTTTTGCCTTGTCAGTACACATTCCGGATGTTTCAACTTCCATTTATGTGGAAGTAGATTCAAAAGTTCTTCTTGGGTTGCCTTTTTGTGATAAGGCATTTGTGCGATAACATCGTTCAGGTATACCCTGGGATTTACCCCGTGCGCCTTACATGTGGCCAGCAGAGAACATATGACAGACATATTAACCGCAGCTTCGTGATTACCACAGAAGAGAAAATTTTTTCTGCTCAGAGTGATGGGCCGTTGGACATTTTCCGCCAGATTGTTGTCCCAGTACAGGCGGCCATCGTCCAGACATCTCATAATATTATCCCATTTGGTATAGGCATATGTTATGGCCTTGCCTGTCAAAGAACTTGGACTGTATTTAATTCCTTCTGTCTCCATCCATACTCTCATGGCATCCATGACAGGTCCGGCCAGTTCCCGGCGCTTCGTCTTCCGCTCGTCGTACGACAGGCCCGCCTTATCGCAGCAGTGTTCAATCCGGTAAATATGCTGGGTCAGGCCATGTTCGGCCATCTCCCGGTTTTCATCCAGAGCCTGTTCAAAATGACGGCGGATATGCACCAGGCAGTTGAGCAGCCGCACGTCGGGGTTGGTCCTGAAGGCTGTCTCATAGCCTGCAAAACCATCGCATTGAAGATAACCCTTGAAGTGATATTGATTTGCCACGGATTCGATGACCGCTCCGGCACGCCATCCCTGGTCGTAATGGAAGATGACCAGTTTCTTCATGACCGACCTTACCATCCACAGGTATTCCTTGTCGGCCCTGTGCTTTTCCTTGTTGATGACCGGAACAGTGGTTTCGTCCGCCTGTACATAGTCGCAGGAAAAGACTTCCTTCTTGAGCTCCTCATACAGAGGCCTGAGCAGCTCCACCGTTTTTTTGAACCATCCGTCCAGCGTACTTTCCGTAAGGCCTTTCATCCCAAGATGCCGGTACTGCTGTATCTGCCGGTAGAACGGGACGTGATATTCATACTTCTGAAGCAGTATCTCGGCAAGCAGGCTGGTGTCGGCGATGCACTTGTCGACGGGCATCAGCGGCATGGGGGCAATCTCCACGCCTTTCTGCCCTGCGGGAGGAAGCCGGGTGCTGTCCTTGAGCGCATATTTGGGACGGATGATTTCCTTGACATAGAGCATCCCCGGTTTGTGCTTGACCACTTTGGTTACCTCTTCGCCAATTCTACGATATAAGGACAGGTCCACACCGGCCGGCTCTATAACCTCGGTTTCGAGTACGGGCAGTTCCTCTGTCATTTTGCGGTTCTGACGCTTCTGCTTCCGGACTTCCACTGGTTCCTTTTCTATCTGCTCCACGGCCTCGTCCCGCTTTTCTTCCGCCTGATGCCGGAGTCCGGCAAACTCTTCGGCAAAAAGGTCAAGCATATCGGGACTATATATGGGAAGCTTTTCTGTCTTACGCCCAAAGAGCTGGCGGTTCAGCCATGCAATCTGAGCCGTCAGCTCTTTGATTCGTTCCTGCAGATTCTTAATCTGTTCCGCCTGATCCTTATTAGTGGCAGACAATGAAGCAATGGAGGCATTCAGCCCTTCTATCGTCTTGAGCAGTATATCCTTTTCTTCCATTGTCCGCATCTGTTTTGTTTATGTAAATATACTAAATATAAGCGGATTACACAATAATATCCGCACTTTTGTTCACTCCGGAAGCATATTATACATGATATTCCTTGCGCTCTGCCCTCAGGCGCCGGAGCCTCTGCTGCGGATTTTCCTGAATGCCCTCGACCATCATCACCAGGTCGCGCCATTCCATGGGATAGCTGTTTGATTGGGGATCGTACTCCGGCAGTTTGAAGCGGCCCGCCTCCAGGCGTTTTACATACATCACCATACCTCCGTCTTCCGCATGAAGCAGTTTCATGAGCCTGCGGCTGGAACCGATGAAGATGAAGACATCCCCGTTCTTCACTTCGCTGTTCATCTTCTCATGCACCACTCCGCACAGCGAACTGATACCCTTGCGCATATCTGTCCTGCCAGGATACAGGAAGTAGCGCATCGTGTCGTTCAGGTTAAACATGGCCGCCTCAAAGACTTTGGGTGAACAGCTCCATCAGTATCTCTTCTGACCCGTTCCCGAAGTGGGCACGAAGACCGTTGGGAAACAGAACGGACACACCATGCGGCACTTGTCCTTCAGGGGACGATTCCATGACTGACTGTTTAAGACTGATGGGAACCAGCTCTTGTTTGATACTGTTCCTGTCAACCGAACATTTTCTACGCCAGTAATGATAGGTTGAATAACTTACACCTATCTGTTGCAGGTACGACTTCAACGGCAGGCCGCTTTGTTGTACCTGCAATTCCAATTCTTCAAATTCCAGTCTATTCATAATAATTGAGGTTTGATTGTATTCGCTGCCGCAAAGCTACAATCAAACCTCAAAGTGTAAAAGATGTATTTGTCCGAATGCTTACCCATTACAATTGTATTTAGTTAATACTTACTTTAATATAATATTGTTACAAAAAGAAATGCCCCAACATTGTTTTATCCATTATACAATGTCGAGGCATTTTATCAATACTCCAGTATTATTATCTTATTTCAGAGCATTAGAAAAGTTAATGAATTATTAATCCTCAAGATTAGGATTGTTTATGATTTCATTTTCAGGAATCTTAAACGTCAGACGTTCATCCTTATAATCATACGTCTGTCCCGGAAGCATTGCATCTTCCTGGCAACGAGTAATACTCTTCTGGAATCGTTTCATAGTAAGCAGGCCACGTCCTTCAGCCCACAATTCCAAACGCCAGTTGAAATAGATTTCATCCATGAGTTCTTCTTGCCCCATCTGATCTACTTTTGCCGCAGTTTCTGTATCACGTTCAGACAACAAAGCTTTCAAAGTAGTTTTTGCTGCCGGAAGATTATTATTACGTGCATTAGCTTCAGCATTTATCAGATACATTTCAGCCACACGCATATAAACTTCATCATCGTACCATTCTCTGTTTCCCCTAATACGTTTACTATCATAGAACTTCCACCAGTTTGTCAATTCATACTGTTCTCCATTTTCATCAGTTTCAGTAAACCATTTCTTACGAACATCCGTATCCGGTATAGAATTATATAAATTAGTATCAATCAGTTTTTCACCGCCGGCATACGCATAGCTATATGTAAACAAATCCATGTGTCCCCAGAATGTAGGCAAAGCCGGAGAGTTACTTGTTGTCAAATCAATAGCCCACATCCATCCCGGAATAGAAACAGAATTAAATCCAGAATTGATAACTTCCGTTCTATTCATCAAGGTAAATTCTTGCGAATCTATCACTTCTTGAGTCAATTGAGCCGCTTCTGCATTTCTACCCATCATAAGATAAACATAAGCCAGCATACCTTTCGCTACTGCCTGATTAATCTGGTCTTTCTGTCCAGAAGGACGTACATATCCCTCCAACATAGGAATAGCATCGGTCAAATCTTTAACAATCAAATTATAGACTTCTTCTACGCTCGCTCTCTTTGCAGCCTCCGAAGTTAATTGCGTACGATAAATAGGTATGGACAAAGCTGTTTTATCTTCTAAATAAGGACGGGCATACAGATTTACCAGATTAAAATAAGAATGTGCTCTCAAAGCCTTAGCCTGAGCAAAATACACGCCATTTTCTCCAGTAGGTTTTGCTTCGTCACCCCCTGCAGCATCTATAATTTCATTAGTAGCCTTGATAAGACGGTAGTAATATCTCCAGAACTGATAAGAGAATTGAGCTGCGGTACGAGTTGAACAAGTCAAATCACCTGCCATTTCAAACCAACCATAACCCTTCATCATGATAACCATATCACCACTCATCAAATCTGTTGCAATATCAACAGCCTTTTGTCCAAAGTCATCATGTCCTCCTACACCTCCAGTAGACATTGCAAAAGTAGTAGAATAAGTACCCAATGCCTGTCCCATCAGGATATTGGTATTCCACTTAGCCACTTCTTCCAAATCACCCGAGGTGATATAATCCGAAGGACTTTTCTCCAAAAAAGAATCTGAGCAGCCACTACTTAGAATCATCAAGCCTAAAGCAGCAACTGGAATATATTTATTTAAATTCATAGACATCTGATTTTATTTTAGTTAAAACTGAACTTTAATACCTCCCATGATTGTACTCAACGGACTGTATTGGCTTCTGCCTGATTCTCCTGAATCATTATTATTATCATTGTTGACCGTATCACTATTACCTGAAGAAGCATTAGCAACATATCCCTTACGAGCAGAGAGGAAGAACAAGTTATCTCCAGAAACATATACGCTCAAGCCACCTACACGCAACTTAGATGTGATGCTCTGCGGGAAAGTATATCCCACACGAATATTCGACAGATTCAAATAAGAACGACTAGTCAAGAAACGTGTTGAAGTTGCATTGGCATAGCTAGTAGCATCAGAACCACCACCATAATTATTGGTAAGTCTAGGAACATCTGTAATATCACCAGGCTGCTGCCAACGATTTTCAATATCCTTGTGCCAATTATGCTGTCCAGCTCCATCATTGTGCATCAGTGCCTGGTAGTTATAATCATATCCATATCCACCTAAGCTATATGAGAAAGTAGCATTAATAGTAAAACCTTTTGCATACAAATCAAATCCGAAACCACCTTGCAAAGCAGGTATAGCCGATTTATCTACGAATTTTTTAGTAGCTTGACTCCAATCACTGGTCTGTTCAACCTCCAATTGGTTAATGGTCTTAGTTGATTTATAAGTTTCCATATCCGTAATCAACTCTTTCGTACCATCCGGCAACACATTATAATACTGATTATACATAGCATATCCAGTCTGAGGATCTACGCCAGCATATTCACGCATGTAAAAGTCATACAGAGAATGTCCTTTTGCCCATCCATAGTAGGTACTTAATTCCAAAGCCTTTTCTTTACCAGTTGTTTCATCGATAGGCATTTTAGTCATTTCATTCTTATAATATCCACCATTAACACGGAAATCAAACTTATAATCTTTCTTATTCAAAATATGTGCGGTCAAAGAAAATTCCACACCCTGGTTTACCAGCTCTCCATCATTTACAGGATAAGAAGCATATCCCAAAGAAGGAGCCACCTGCTTCATAAACAACATATCAGTTGTCTTTTTGTGGAAATATTCCACTTCACCTTCAAGGACATTAGCTATATCAAATTCAATACCCGTATTGATAGTAGAACTTCTTTCCCAAGTCAAATCAGGATTACCTTTATAAACAAAGCTGAAAGTATAGTTATCATTCAAGTTATTAATCTGATACAAATCTTCATACGGATAATATCCAGCGACAACAGGACTCGTTATGAAATCCTGATTGCCAAGAACACCCCAGCTTAATTTATATTTCAAGTTTTTCAACCACTTTACATCTTTCATGAACTCTTCATTGGTAATAGCCCATGCAGCACCGATAGATCCGAATGTACCCCACTTATGACCTTCAGCAAAACGTGAACTACCATCAGTACGAAGGGTTCCATGAATAAAATACTTATTATCCCAGTCATAACGTAACTGACCGAAATAACTTTCAATCGCATAGCCGTAAGTATACGATTCCATATAATCCATTACAACAGCATTACTCCATTCGGTATTATCCGGACGAACCATCTTCGATTTTGATCCGTATGAAACGTTAGTAGTACTATTGGTCGATTCATGAGCAACGAAAGCATCAAAATTGTTTTTACCAAAGCTTTGGCTCCACGACAAAATCTGGTTGGCCGTAAAGTTCAAATAATTCACCTGAGTCTTAACAATCTGTCCCTTACCTGCACTATCGCCATAATAAGGATTAGTCAATTCATTTTCAGCCTGACCGTAATATTGAAGTCCTAAATTAGCAGTAGCTTTAAAATGTTTCAAGAAACGAGCTTCAAATGAAGCATTTCCATTGAACTGATGTGTTTTAACTTCGTCTTGATCCAGAAGTAAAGCACCTGCAGGGTTAATACCGGCAGCAAATGGACGGCTGTAACCAGCATTCATTCCATAATCATACTTATTTCCTCCAATATTAGTATCCTGAACGATATTTCCATTCTCATCACGCTCAAATACAGGGAACAAAGAAGGCATACCGTTAATAAACTGAAAACCATTATTCATACTATCATCCGACTGTCCCGGTTTATTAGTAATCATATATGCATACGACAACGATGTTGTAGCCTTTAACCACGGAGCAATCTGATTACTCATATTATTACGAACATTGAAACGTTCATAATCTGAAGAAATATAATAACCTTCATCCTTCAAGTAACTGAACGCCGTATAATGTGTCATTTTTTCATTACCACCCGAAATCTTAATACTTGCATCAAATTTCTGTCCGGTTCTAAACAAATAATCTTCCCAGTTTTCCGGAGTATATTTACGTGAAATGCCACTATAAAAACGACCAGTAGAAGGATCTATCAATTTATCTCCATCTGCATTCCACATGTTATATATAGGAGCAATACCACTTTGTCCTCCAAACAACTGTTGTGATGCCCATGTTCCAGCTTTAGCACGATCGTATCCACCTGCAACTTCTGCGTAACCACGCAAACCTTCCCATGTCAATTCAGTAAATCTTTCTGGACTATCAATAACATCATAAAGAGGAGTCAAACGCATATTTGCACCATATTTTACTTCTGCGTCAACACGTGTCTTACCAGCTTCACCTTTTTTAGTGGTAATCAAAACTACACCATTAGCAGCACGAGAGCCATACAATGCAGTAGCAGTAGCATCTTTCAAAACTGTCATAGAGGCAATATCACTAGGATCAATACCACTCAAATCAGCTTCAAAAGGAATACCATCTACAACATACAGCGGTGAACGGCTGGAATATGCAGATCCTAAACCACGAATACGAATACTGGCGTTACTTCCAGGCTGACCAGAAGTAGACATTACTTGTACACCTGCAACTTCACCGGCAAGGGCTTTAGATAACTCTGTAGGATTCTTTAGTGAGATTTGTTCTCCATTAATTTCTGTCGCAGAACCAGTAAATGAACGTTTGGTAGCTCCTCCATACGCAACCACCATAACTTCATCTAGAGCCTGAGCGTCAGATTTAAGGACAACTCTGACATTAGACTTAATATCAACTTCTTGGCTTTCCAAACCAATATAAGAAACTACCAAAGTTTTCGCCGAACTATAAGATATATAACTAGTTGATATTCAAATAGATGAGAACAGATTAAAATCAGAGAAATTTGTTTTACACAAATGATGATATAGTTTATAACCGATATTTTCTACCTGAAAAATACCATTTACATCATATGATGAATATACAATAACAATATTAAAGATAAGCCCCAAAAACTATAGCTCATGGTATGAACCATAATTTGAGAATTTTTCATAACCTGTAGAAAACAAAAGCACCTCAGTACTTTTACGACTGAGGTGCCTTTGTTTTGAGTCAATAAAAAATCATTCAAAATTTATAACTTACTTAAAATTTATAGCAGAATTATAGTCTGATTCTCTTTGTGGTATGATCCATTTCCAGAAAGAATCTTTATCACCATAAGTCCCAGCTACTCCCGAGTAATAATTACCATCTTCATTAAAACCTTTACGAATGACATTATCACCCCATCGTTTACAATCAAACCAGCTGAATCCTTCACCCCACAATTCAAGGCGACGATACATCTTGATTTCATTTAATAAATCGGCACCAGTTTTAGTACATGTATATGTTTCATCACGGCCACTAGTCTTATTCAATTCAACCAAAGCATTTTGGGCGGCAATTTCATTGTTTAAGAAATAATTGGCTTCAGCTTCTATCAGTACCATTTCTGAAGCACGGAAAATCGGTTGACAACCTACTGCAGGCTGTGCGGTACATTGAAATTTCAATGCTGCATAAGCAAAACATTGTTCTGTTGCTGCTGGTATTGTTTGTTTTGTATATGCTGCCGCTTTATTATATGCTCCTTCTTTTATAAATGATCCGTTGTCGGATCCTGCTTCATCGCCTGCTACAACATCGGTAAAGGATTCACCTTCCGATAAGAATGTTTTTTCTGTCAAGAAGAGGCTTTTGCGGAGATCACTATCTGGAAACTGCTCAATCAAATCACGATTAATGCAGACATTGATACCATTCATTGCGTAATATCCGTTACATGCCATGAACAACTGCCAGCCATAATACCAAATTGTTTCTGTTGCATCATTATAAACACTCCAAATCCATTCAGATGTAGGTGCGGCAAATCCTGCTTTATAATCGGCAACTGACATTAAGTTATAACCTTCACGGGCAAGTTTGGCATAATTTGCGGCATTGGAATAATCTTGCTTAGTCAATGCGACACGGGCATATATCGCATAAGCAGTATTTAGGTCAGGAAAACAGTTACTGCTAGTAGCACTTGCATATACATCATTACGGGAAAGCCCGGATTCTTTATACAGGGTAATTGCATCATCCAAATCCTTATAAATCTGCTCATAAGTTTCCGCTAAGGTTGATTGAGGCATGTCACCCATTGATTCATCCAAACGGAGGACTGCACCTTTAGTAGAACCATTGTTGCTTTTTGCCCAGCTATCGCTATATATTTCTGTGATGCGGAAGAATGAATAGGCGCGGAATGTCAGAGCTTCAGCTTTAATGAATTTCCGTTCTTCTTCAGTTCCGGCAGCATTTTCTATTTTGGCAATAATGGTATTGGCATTACCGATAATGATATAGTAATAATACCAAGGATAAGAATCATAGATACTACTGCTGTTATTGGTCATTTGGCCATTCATTATAGGCGACCATCCGGGATTCATATATGGGAAGTTCAAGTCTTGTCCGGGATATTCACCATAAAGAATCTTCATCGTTCCTTCTCCGTTAAACATCTGGCCATAATAACTATGCTGATTTACCATAACACGGCATATACCGTTTATTGCTTGCTTTGCATTATCTGTAGTAGCAATGATCTCATCTCCAGATACAGAAGATGTCGGATCCGTTTTCAACCAGCTATCAGAGCATGAAGCCATCGTTGATGTACAGACTGCTGCAAACGCTAAATATTTTATAATAGATTTCATATACTTTTCAATTAATCGTTTTTTAGAATCTCAGATTTAAACCGAATGTAAATATACGTGCAGCCACAAACGTATTGTCTTGGCTACCGTTAAAGCTATATTGAGGGTTCAATCCTTTACGTGAAGTAAAGATTACTGCATTTTCTACTGTACCGAATAACTTCAGGCCTTCAATACCTAAACCTTTGATTAAAGACCTGGGGAAGTTATACCCTAGATTGATATTCTTAATAGCGAAATATGATGCAGATGTCAACCAACGTGAACTGGCTCCTTGAGAGAACGAATCATAAGAAGACAGGTCAAATGCAGGTATTCCATTCGGGTCAATACGGTTAGGTGAATCTTCTGTCATTCCAGCTGGAGCTTCCTTCCATGCACCCAATAAATCCGGATGTAATGCTTGAGGAGAAGCTGTTGAAGTGGACATAATGTCACTATAATTGTAATCATATACTTTTCCGCCTAATGAATAAGTACATAAAACAGACAATGAAAGATCCTTCCATGTCAATGATGAGTTGATACTGCCATACACTTTAGGAAGGGCAGAACCTTGCCAATCTTTTTTTGCGTAGGAATTGTTATATACATAATCTTTTCCATTAATTGTTACAACTTCACCATCTGCCCGTAAATCGTCTGTGACCTTGTCTGGATCTGCGTCATATAATGCACGTCCTGTCAGTTGGTCAACACCTGCATATGTGTAGGTATAAAATTCATAGATGCTATGGCCTTCACTATAATTTTGAGTTCCGTTTAAGATATCTTTCCCATCAGGAAGTTTTGTAATTTCATTATGTAAGCTTGTCAAGTTAAGACCAATGTTCCAAGTCCAGTCTTTAGTTCTGATGGCATCTACATCAACAGAGAATTCGACCCCTGTATTTCTTACTGAGCCAATATTTCTATATACGGATGACATACCTGTTCCAGGATCATCACCATCCCATGGCCACCCTGTGGCACCTGCAGATAATGGATTATATACATTGAACAACAAGTCTTTTGACTCTTTATTGAAGAAGTCAATCGTAAAGTTCATTCGGTCAAACAAACGACCTTCCAAAGCTATATCCAGCGATGAAGATGTTTCCCATTTCAAATCCTTGTTCTCATTTTGCGTCTTGTAGTATGCTCCCATTCCAGAATTGGTATCTGATGAATATAAAGACTTATAAGCATAGTAATCCACACCTGCATCATTACCGACTTCACCATATGAGGCACGTAATTTCAGACTATTTATCCAATTAATGTCTTTCATGAAAGTTTCTTCTGAAATCATCCAACTAGCACCAATAGACCAGAAGTTACCCCACGGATTGTAGAAGCGTGAAGAACCATCACGACGGAATGATGCGTCAACAAAATAGCGCTGCTGATAATTATATCGTGCACGTGCCAAATAACTTTCAGTAGTAAATTCACTTGAATATCCTTCAGCATACGTTACCTTGGAGAAATTGGCTGGTTCCGTATTACTTCCTGCAATCTTTTGTGCTTCTTTCATGAAATAATTACCTATATAGGAATGTTTGAATGATTCATGAGCTGCTAAAATATCAACATGATGATCGTTGAAGTCATGATTCCAGTAAAGTTCCTGAGAAAAACGATATTCACGTGTTCTGTCCGTTGAATTTACAAGACGTCCTCCATTGGCAGATCCGTCACCGCAAACAGGGTTATTAAAATTCTTGGTAAATAAATCTGCAATATACAAGTCTCCTTTTGTTGTAAATGAAAAATCTTTCAGGAAATTAATTGTTGCATATACTTGTCCGTTTACAGAATTTCTATCTTTTTGGTTGATATCATTTTGTAGCTCATAAATAATATTTCGTCCACTCAAATAACTATAGTTATTAACATCATATTGAGCGTTTCCATCTTCATCCAGAGCCAATGAACCATCTGCATTATGTTTATAATATGGATATACAGGAGCCTGTAATCCGGCAGTATAGAACGGATTGATAAAATATGTTCCTTCCGCTGAATCTGCATAATTTGATTTGGACATGGTTGCCGCTAAATTAACACCTGCCTTAAACCAATTTGTCGGCTTAAAGTTAGCTTTTAAGCGACCGGTAAAACGATCAAAATCAGAAGAAATGACATATCCTTTTTCATTCAAGTAGCTGAAAGATGCGAACATATCATATTTTTCGCCCCCTGCATCAGCACTAACTCCATATTCTTGTCTGTAACCTGTACGTTGTATTGCGTCCAACCAGTCCAAGTCTGTGTATGTTGGTAAAACATTGGCAACAAACTTTCCATTTTGGTCAAACCATTCCGAACCTTGTTTATCAAAGATGTTACTTTTTACAATCGCAGATAATCCTGCACTTGCGGCATTCGACGCAGAAGCTGCATCCATCCCTTTATCAAGCATGTAATAACGTTTGTAACCTAATCTCATGGTTTCCATCCAGTCATTCACACCCATGTGGTCATATTCTGGAATTGCACGGTTATATAAGCCTTGTTTTACATTTACACGTACATTCAGCCGGCTGTCTTTACCTTTTTTAGTCGTAATTAAGACAACTCCATTAGCAGCTTTATTCCCATACAATGCAGCAGAAGCTGCATCTTTTAAAATTGACATGGATTCAATATCATCACTATTGATATCGGTAATATCTCCATTATATGGTACACCATCAACAACAATAAGCGGTTCATTTGTCCCATTTACCGAACCAAAGCCACGCACACGAATTTGTGTTTTATTACTACCAGGTTCACCATAAGAGCTATTTACCTGAATACCAGGAGCTGCCCCTTCCAAAGCGCTAGTCGCACTTGTAACAGGTCGTAATTCTAATTCTTTAGTGTCTATTGAAGCAACAGCACCAGTTAAAGATTGCTTGCTTGCAGTTCCATAAGCAACAACTACCACTTCATCAAGAGCGTGTAAGTCAGACTTTAAAATAACCTTCATTTGTGGGGTAATGGCTATTTCCTGAGCCTGCATACCAATGTAAGAAACCACTAAAGTTTTCGCCGAACTTAAAAAATATTAAATAGCTGATAATCAATATATTATTATATGACTAGTTTATATCTTCATAACTTATAACTAGCTTATATAAAAGCATCTTTAAATATTTTCTACCTTTTAAATACTTTCAATTACAATAAAGACTGATTTTGTATCTCCATAATTAACGATAATATTTAAAAGTTTCAGGATATCCCCCAAAAGCGTAGATTCAAAATTTGCATTTTTTCAAGTCCTTAATGATTGTCCCTGAAAAGATATCACTATAACCTTGAGTGGTTTTAATGCTTCTATGTCCTAATAATTTTTGTACAGTAGTAATTTGGGCTCCGTTATAGATTAAAAGAGTAGCATTGGTATGTCGCGCAGAATGGAAAGAAAAATGCTTGTCAATATTAGCCAGACGCCCTATTTTAATAAGATCCTTGTTTACATTTGAATTAGATTTTAATTTGAAAAATGAATCCAGATTCTGTTTGTATTTTCTTAAAATATCTAAAGCTTTACCTTGAAATAATAAATATAAAGGTATACGGGTTTCTACATGAGTCTTTACGGATTGAAAACTTAGCCAGCAGTTTTTTTGATTCAATCTTATAAGATTATTTGATGTCAGTTGTATAAAATCCGAATAACGTAATCCGGTATAACAACAAAAAAGAAACGCATCCAAAGAATGTCGGAGGGTGTTTGACGTAAACGATAAATCCAGATTTTCTAATTTATAGATTTCATTGGGTAACAAAAATGTATGCTTACTGGGAATTGTCTTGATTTTATATTTACTAAATGGATTATATTCATTTGACAAATATCCCTGTTTAATTGCCTCGTTTATCAACGTTCTAAATTGACTCATATGTTTAGCTACTGTATTGATACTTAAATTATTTTTAAATAGATAAGATTCAAAGTTCAATATAAATGTATAGGTCAGATCACCGAAAGTCAGCTTTTTTTTCAAATCTTCCAACAAATCCAATGTTGTGAATAGATTTTGTTGGGTACTTTTTTTACGCATGGAATTTTCTACCCATTTTCTACTCCATGGAATAAACAGATTCTGCGAAGTATCTATATCATTGATAAAACATTCCTTTAAAAGTGCCAATGACATCTGTTTTCCCAGCTTCCAAGCTTTCAGTTCAATCCATTGTAATTTTAAGATAAATTCATCTGTCATTCTATTCAAGTCCTCTTGCTGTGGATGTCTGATAATTCTTCCGTTATGTTTGTCCCATTGTTCTGGATGAATATAGATATGGGTCGAAAAATAGACTTTTTCTTTGTTACAGTATGCTTCTACCTGAATTAGAGCCTGACGCATATTGTTGAGCCTTTTCTTGCGATTATAGACCAATCTGAACTTTATTTTTTCCATTTTTTTGATTATTTAAATAAGTAATGAATTGATTAGATTTTTCTTGAAAATAGGAGTGAAACTTAAGTAAATGACAAAAAATGCAAAATAGGAAGTGTGAAATTTTAAATAATACAAGCCATTTTGGTAGTTATTTTTGAAAGTTTATAACAAAAATATACGCCTACAGGTAGCAAATATGTTAAAAAACAGACTTTGGCTTATGATTTATGAATCAAAATGAAACTTTTTAAATATTTTGTAGTATTTTTGCAATCATAAAATAGTTTATTTATTGTAAAATTTAAGACGAGAGATCTTATGAAAAGAAAATTGATGCTGTTAATGACCTTGCTAGTGATTGGTATAGGTCTGGTAAACGCTCAGGTTTCTAAAGTGACTGGTAATGTCACTTCAGAAGAAGACGGTTTACCTGTTGTAGGTGCATCGGTATTGGTAAAAGGTACAACAGTTGGTACTGTTACTGATATTGATGGAAACTTTACTTTAACAAACGTACCAAGTTCGGCGAAAACTTTGGTAATATCTTTCATCGGTATGCAGACTCAGGAAGTGGCTGTAAAATCGATGGTTAAGGTTGTTCTAAAATCAGATGCTCAAGCACTTGATGAAGTTGTAGTAACCGGTTATGGTGTACAACGTAAAGCTTCATTCACTGGTGCAGCTTCTATTGTAGGCGAAGACGCTATCGCTAAAAAGAACGATGCAAACTTTGTAAAAGTGCTAGAAGGAACAGTTCCCGGTGTACAGATGAACAACTCTACCAGTATGCCTGGTGTATGGGGATCTGTATATATACGTGGACGTGCTTCTTTAAATTCTGGTACACAGCCTCTTTACGTAATAGACGGAATGCCTGTCAACTCTGATACTGATGCAATGAGTTCAAAAGACAATAACATGGTTGATCCTATGTCATCAATCAATCCGGCTGATATCGAAAGTATTACTGTGTTAAAAGATGCTGCTGCTACAGCCATTTATGGTTCACGTGCTGCAAACGGTGTAATCGTAGTCACAACAAAGAAAGGTTCAGAAGGCAAATTCAACTTGAATTTGGATGTTAAACAAGGTTTCGTATCTATGGGGAACAACAATATGGATTTCGCTAATGCTGAAGAATCCATGAAATTGTTCACCGACGGTCGAACTGCATATCAAGGCGGTGACTGGCAGGAAAATTATGATTATCTGGCCGACAACTATTTCGGCTGGGACCGCAAGACTAGTACAGACTGGATGGATGCCATCACCCGTAAAGGATATTATCAGGATTACAACCTCAGCGCACAAGGAAGAAGCGGAAATACTGGTTATTATGTTAGCTTGGGTTATTTGAACACTGACGGTCTGATTATCGGATCAGATATGGAACGATTCTCAGGACGTATGAATCTTGATTCAAAATTTAAATGGGCCACAATCGGTGTAAATACATCTTATAGCTATTCTACCCAAAATGGATTCTCATTGTCTACAGGTGGTTCTATGTCAAGCCCATTAACTGCTGCAATTTCCAGCCAGACTCCAATGGATCCCGTATACGACTCTGAAGGAAACTATAACAACATAAATATGTATAACCCAGTAGCATTGATGGATGAAGATGCCGGTGAACTGAATGAAAACAAAATGCAGACTATCAATTTAAACCCATATCTGCAAGTTGATTTCGGATTAGGTATCTATGCAAAAACTACTTTAGGCGTCAACCTTACAGATTTACGTCAATACCAGTATTGGAGTGCACTCTACAATCCACAAGCTATGGATTATAATGGTTTGGGACAGCAATACAACTCACGTAATACAGTAATTACATGGAATAATGTATTCGGTTGGAACCATAAATTTGCCGACAAACATGACGTTAGCGTGATGTTAGGACAAGAAATGCAAAAAAAATCATACTACTATGAATATTATGCCAAGTCAGATTTCCCATTCGCTGATTCCGGTATGCGTGATTTGACCACGGCAGGAACAGATCAGGGAAGTGAATATTACAAAAAGGAAGCTCGCCTGGCTTCTTACTTTATGGACGCACACTATTCATATGCCGACAAATATTATCTCTCAGGTTCATATCGTCGGGATGGTTCCTCTGTGTTCGGTAGTGATACCCGTTGGGGTAACTTCTGGTCAGTAGGAGGTAAATGGCGTATTTCTGGAGAAGACTTTTTGATTGGAAATAATGTAATTACAAACGCCACATTACGTGCTTCTTACGGTACAGTAGGTAATCAGGATATAGACTGGTATGCAGCACGAGGATTCTATGGATCTGGTTACAACTATAATCAGATGCCGGGTATGATTCCTGTAAGTATTTCAAATCAGGAACTGACATGGGAAGTTTCCAAAAAATTCGATGTTGGATTCGACCTTTCATTGTGGCACCGTCTACATTTTACATTCGACTTTTATAACGAAATTACCTCAGATGCATTGTTCCAGGTACCTTTGTCCATGACCACTGGTATGACTGAGACTTACCAGAACATCGGAAAAATCCGTAACCATGGTATTGAATTCTCAGTTAATGCAAGTATCCTTCAGACTAAAGACTGGACATGGAGTGCTTACGCTAACTTGACTTGGAATGAAAATGAAGTTGTGAAGCTGTCTACTGATGAGCCTATAGAATATACTTACCAGATTATAGAAGAAGGCCGGCCTTATACACAGTTCAAAATGAAGGAATATGCCGGTGTTGACCGTGAAACAGGAAAACCATTATGGTATCTGAACGAAACGGGAGACGAAACTACCAGTGATTACAATGCCGCAGCTAAACGCTATGTGGGAGACGCCGACCCGGATGTATTAGGCGGATTCGGAACCAACCTGAGATGGAAAGACATTGATTTCGGATTGTCATTCAATTACCGTCTTGGCGGAAAAGTATTTGATTCAGGAGCAGCCTTCACCGGATTCGGAATGGCATTCAGAACTCCGTTGAAAGACGTTGCACTCAACTCATGGACAGAAGAGAATAAGGATGCCAAATATCCTCAATACATCTATTCAGACCCGTATAATGCAACATCCACTTCATCACGTTTCTTATATAGCGGAAACTATTTACGTATAAGTAACCTGACACTTGGATATACTCTTCCGAAAAAATGGACAGAAAAGGTCCTGATACAGAGACTCCGGGCATACATTTCTGTAGATAACCTTTACACATTCACCGCAAGTGATTTCGTAGGTTACAACCCGGAAACATCAGCAAACGGTGTCATAGCATGGCAATATCCTGCTACCCGTACTTTTATCGGAGGTATCCAACTTACTTTCTAACTATTAGCAACTTAAAAGAAATTGTATAATATGAAAAAACATATATTAAAAGCATTTATGCTGATAGCTCTGGGAGCTGGCATGACAAGTTGCGGTGATACTTTCCTGGAAACCGATTATTATTCAGGCATTGATACGGAAGATGCTTTAACTTCGGTTTCAAAAATTTCAACCGCACTGAATGGAACGTATTATAATCTGTACTATTATAACTTTGCTGGTAATTATGCCATCAGTATAGGAGATATCCCGACAGATATCAGCTACTGGAATGGTAAAACCGGACATTTTGACGATATCTATACGTTTACCGTTGTAGATACAGATACTTATTTAAAATCCATATGGGAATATGGATATAAAGTTGCTGATAACGCAGCCCGTATAATAGAGGCTGTTCCAGCTATATATGAAAATGCGACACCGGAAGAAAAGGCGGAACTTGACTTATATATGGCTGAAGCATATTCATTACGTGGTTATGCCCAGCTGATGTTGACAAATATATTCTGCCATCAAATAAAAGTAAATGGCACAGACTTTTCATCGGAACCTGGTATCGTGGTAATTAATACACCTATACCTGCATTCGAAAAAGTATCGCGTTCTACTATAGGGCAAAGTTATGAAGCAATATTGTCCGATTTCAACAATGCTATTAACCACTTCGATGCTGCCGGTGGTGACAGAGGCCAGCTACAATATTTCAGTAAAGCTGCCGTATATGGCTTGTTAGCACGTACAAACTTATATATGGAAAATTGGGATGAAGCTATACAAGATGCACAAAAAGCACTTGATGCTGCCAATATTTCAACTCTGACATATGGCAATGCAAACTATAAAGCTCTATATAACAGTGAGACATCCAATACTGAAAGTATGTTTGCCCTAGCTATTACAGCCAGCCAGAACTGGTCTGCTAATTCTTGTGGTACCTTATGGAGCAGCTATAATTATAGCCCGAGTCCGAAACTTCAGTCTTTATATGGTGAAAACGATTGCCGTACAAGCATTTTTGAATGGGATGATGAATCTACTCCGGAAGTTCCTATATTCAAAGGAGGTAAATTCTCTCATTTCTCTTCGGGTAACCCTGCCTATGCGACAAATTATATTGTCAACGCACCTGAAATGTACCTCATCATGGCAGAAGCAAATCTGCACAGCTCAAATGGAAGTATCAATAATGCACAAAATGCATTGTTGACTGTCGCCAAACGTAATGCAGATATTACATCTGTCAGTGATCTGCCTTCTACGAAGGAAGAACTGATGTCTTTCATTAAAGATGAGCGTGCACGTGAATTGTTCCAGGAAGGATTACGTCTATACGACCTGCGCCGTTGGGATGAAATGGCCGAAGTAGATGCTACACAAGCTCCGAGTATCTCATTTGCCTATACAAATTATAAGATTTCTAATTTGGTATTCCCTATTCCAAATGCAGAAATCAATGCAGGATATGGTGTAACCCAGAATGAGAACTGGTCATCAACCTTACCACAGAGAAATTAAAAAAGATAGCAATATCTGCCAATATATACCAGTTCTATATAATTGTATTGGCTCAAAGAAAAACACCTCGGCTATATTGCCGGGGTGTTTTTTTATCTTAATGTTACGGTACAATGAATTGCATATTGATCTCTTTAATATATCTTTACCAATTATTCAACAATTGTACCTATATGAATTACGAACAAATTTTCCAATCACAAAAAGATTTCTTCTTCAGCCAAAAGACAAAAGAGATTCCTTTCAGAAAAGAAAATCTGTCGAAACTAAGAGATCTTTTAAAATCAAACGAGAATCTGTTGCTGGAAGCAATATATAAAGATTTCAGGAAATCAGCTTTTGATGTCTATACAAACGAATTGAACCTGATCTATGCGGAGATAAACTATTTCCTCAAAAATCTAGACCAATTAAATAAGCCTAAAAAAGTAAAGACCGGACTTCCGCTACTTCCGGCTAAAAGTCGCATCTATTATGAGCCCTTGGGATGTACACTCATTATAGGGGCATGGAACTATCCGTACTCACTTACCTTGATTCCTGCAATCAGTGCCATAGCGGCAGGAAATACATGCATGATAAAGCCTAGTGAACTCCCTGCAAACACAATGCATGTCATGGCCCGGCTCATTAACACTAATTTTCCTTCAGAATATCTGCATGTAATAGAAGGAGGAGTCTCTGAAACTACTGCCATATTAGAGCTTCCATACGACAAGATATTCTTTACCGGAAGCCCCCGTGTGGGTAAAATAGTCTATGAAGCGGCTGCACGAAACCTGACCCCGGTAACATTGGAGTTAGGAGGAAAATCACCGGTAATCGTCACCTCTAAAGCCAACCTGAAGATTGCCGCCAAACGGATAGTCTGGGGGAAATACCTGAATGCCGGACAAACCTGCGTCGCACCGGACTATCTGCTGGTAGAAGATTCGATAAAACCTAGGCTATTGGAGCTTATCAAACAGAGACTGACACTGTCCTCTTATTCGGATGGAGCGGAACATTATGTAAGCATCATCAATAAAAGAAACTTTGACCGGATTATACGTCTGATAGATAAAACGAAGACAATTTATGGAGGAAGCTACAATGAACAGACGCTTTACATTGAACCTACAGTCATGGATAATGTAAACTGGAATGACCCTATCATGCAGGAAGAGATATTCGGGCCGATACTACCGGTATTGTCATACACTGATTTTGAAGAAACTCTCCAGCAAATCATCTTCAGAGAGAAACCATTGGCCGCCTATTTATTCTCTACAGACCGGAACGAAAAAGAAAAGTTTCTGAACACTGTATCATTCGGCGGAGGCTGTATCAACGATACAATTATGCATCTTACCGGCCATGAACTTCCTTTTGGAGGTGTAGGGAATTCTGGTATGGGCAATTATCATGGAAAAGCCGGATTCCTGACGTTTTCCCATCAGAAATCAATACTGGACAAGAGCAATTATGGAGAACCCAACATCAAATATCCTCCTTACTCGGAAAAGAAACTCAAATGGATCAAAAGGCTGTTCTGATACCGTTACAGCTATTACAACAAACCGGCAGCTCAATTCACCAAACCTGCCGGCTTACTCTCCTCATCTAAAACGTCAAAACTGAAAATAGATAAACGGCTGTATATCGCTGCTTTTAACTTGAATAACAAGAAATATTAGTGCAACCAATATCAGAGCCTGACCGATTAAAGGTGTCTTGACAACGCCACGGCAACATGCATTCTGCCATTTATCTGGGCACCAATGCAGAATAAAGCCTATCCCCATTAGCACAAATACCTTCCAATAGCCAGTCAGCAACTGAGTAAACAGTTCCGGATGGAAATCGGTAAAGACCTGACGAAGCATGGTTACAGACGATTCAAATGTACTGTTACGGAAAAATACCCAACAGAAACATACAAAATGGAAAGTCAGTATGACAGCAAAAAACTTACGGATGCCCGTACTGCGATAGGTCTTAGGACGGTGCAACAGGCTACGAATAAATTTATGGATAGCCAATGCTACTCCATGCAGACCTCCCCACACTATAAAATTCCAGGAAGCTCCATGCCACAATCCTCCTAAAAGCATTGTCAATATCAAATTTATATAAGTACGTATCTTACCTTTGCGATTACCTCCCAAAGATATATACAGATAGTCTCTCAGCCACGTTGACAGTGAAATATGCCAACGGTGCCAGAAATCGGTTACACTATCGGCCTTATAGGGTGAATTGAAATTAATCGGAAAACGAAATCCCAGCAAAAGAGCAAGACCTATTGCCATATCACTGTATCCCGAAAAGTCACAATAAATCTGTAATGCATAGCCATATATGCCGAAAAGATTCTCCAGACCTGAATACAGGCCAGGATTATCGAAAATCCTTTCAACAAAATTTATACTGATATAATCAGAAATGACTGCCTTCTTGAACAGACCGCTTATGATGAAAAATACTCCTTGCCCAAACATCTCGTTTGATACGAACAGCGGCTGACGAATCTGAGGAATAAAATCACGGGCACGTACAATAGGTCCTGCCACCAACTGCGGAAAGAACGATACATAAAAGACATAATCCAGCAGATTATCCAAAGGCTTCAGGTCACGTCTATAAACATCAAGGGTATAACTGAGCGACTGGAATGTAAAAAAGGAAATTCCTACAGGAAGGAAAATATCCAAAGGTTCAAACTTACCGTTCCACAAAGGAGCCAACATCTCATAAAAGAAATTGGTATACTTGAAATAACATAGCAGACCTAGATTGACACAAAGACTTGCCACAACCAAGGCCTTCCTTTTCCAAGGAGTTTCTGTACAGACCATACGTCTAGCAAGAAAAAAGTCACACACAGTAACAATACCCAATAAAAAGAAATAGAACCCACTGCTTTTATAATAGAAATAATATGAAAAAGCAGACACAAACAGCAGACGGGCTGTTGTACGCTTCTGTAAAAGCATATAAATAAAGCTGAATCCTAAAAACAGGAACAGGAACAATCCGCTGCTGAAAATCATCGGCTGTTTCGGATCATAACTCAAAATCTCCGTCAGTTTACTCCATTCTATCTCCCACATACTGATTATATGCTTTTATAAACGCTTCATGAAACAATAACCCCTGCACTTTATAACCTTCGTGCGTAAAATGAATTTTATCACGTTGAAAATAATGTCCGCTATTCCAGTTCAGACAGGCTCTTCTTTTCCCTCCCACAATATTATACATGTCCCACACAGCCAAATCATTATCGCGCGCAAATTCCAGTTCGTTATTTACCACCAATGCTGTACGGGGATTAATGATCCGTCCACGCCTGCCCATCCTTACATAAGCTCCCGGAGGAGTGGTCAGTAAAAATGCAGCTTCAGGACAATCAGACTTCAAGGATTTTATCAGGTGATTCATGGCAGCCGTATGCTCCCAAGGAGTATAATTACGGGCATGAGCTTCATTGGTACCAAAAGAAACAATAATCAGATCGGGGCGCAAATTTGAAATTTCCCGCAAACGTTCGGGGGTGGAATAAGAGCTGCAAGTTGCACCGTTTACCCCGACAATATCATAAATAATACCATTCTCGCCTGTCTCATCGGCTATACCGGACGAATTATACGTTACCGGGATATGCTCAACAGCATCACCTCCAAAATCATCCTCCAGACACAAGCGCATGATATAAGGAAACACATGTCCGCGTACATGAGAATCACCGATATGTACAATGCGTAGCGGACGATCCAAAACGCTCAGCTTGGCCCAGAAGGGATTCAGGGAACCTGTAGGATCCGTAATGACATTCTCTCCCGTCTCGCGGAATTCCGGAGGCATGCAATGTTCTACCGGAATGAATTTCATGAGATGTTTTATTTCATTACTACCATATGCAGGAACAGAATGTTGGTCGGGTATGGAAGTTTCCGGTATGACATCCTGGGCATTGGCACCAATTCCGGCCCCCAACATATATGCCAATATCAAAAGTCCAAGCACCCGCTGAAACATGCCTGTCATACCGACCTCAATCCTTCTCATAGGCTTTTCTCTTTTCATATTGCTCTTTACCATACAATAACACATCGTATAATATCTTCGCCAGATGCCTTCCACCACGGGAATTGATGTGAGTGTAATCATAATTGGCCATAGACGGCTTACTGTGTACCATTTCGGCCATACTGCCTTCACCCCCCATGGCATCAAAAAGATTCCAGAAAGCGACATGGCTTTCCGCTGCCAGTGCCTGCTGATAACGAATAAGATTTTTCACCCCTCTCATAGTACGCAATTCACCCGTCTCTGTCTTTTCATCACGATCGCCTACTCCTACTATCAATATGGAAGTATTCGGAAAAGCCGTTTTCAGACGCCGGACAACTGTATTCATCGTTTCCTTATAATATGAATAATTGGTAACCTCATCAGAAGCTACGTTCAGACCATACTGTAAAACAATCAGGTCATAAGGACGCATCCGGTTATAAGAGCGCAAGACAGACATCGGAATACCTTTCAACTGAATGCCACTACTACCACGTGTACTGAAATTATCTACAATTATGCCTTGTACAGGATCCATCGTCGCAGCATAGAAAGTAGAAACGGAGTCAGTCCTGTCTACCTGCCAACGTATTTCTCTGATACTTCCATGAACAGTAACACTCTGCAACAAAGAATCACCTTTTAATGGAAACTGAAAAGGTTCCTGACTAGCGTTTATATAGGCAGAGAGAAATACCGAATCGGTAGATTGGAAATAAACGGTAGACGACTGGCAACTGTCGCCGGACACAGCTTTTAAAGACAGGTAAGCCCCCCGACGGGGAACAAAATAATGATTGGATATATCCTGACGGGAACGGTCAAAATAAGATGTATCTGTAACACAATGGCTTCCCCATCCGCCAAAAGTATGTTTTACCGTTGTACGGAAACCTGCCACATTAGAAGCCATAGGAACATAACCTACTCCACATCCGCCGAATTTCTGTTGCAGCATCTTACGCAAATCGCCGGTAAAGATATCTCCTTCTATAAAGGAGTCGCCAAAATAGGCAATACGCACAGGTCTATCAAGAATTTCCAAATCCGACAAAGCCTTATAAAAATGATCCATGCCCCGCCCGGTTGAATCAGAATAATCCTCAATACAGACCATACCCGTCTTACAGGAATCTATAAAAACAGGTTTTACAGGCACCAGACTAACGACCGTATCCGAATCGGGCACTTCTATTATTTCCGGTCGCATATCAGCCAGAATATCTACCTTACGGAGAGAATCCTTGCCCAGCTTGACCGGAGGAAAGAAATAAAGTGCTATCAGACCGGCTGTTACCAAGAATGTCAATATAAATGTTGCAGCTACCTTATTCTTCATCATCATTCACTAAAACGGCTGCAAAGATAGGTGATTTTTAAGTATCTATGTATTAAAGGTCGTGGTTTTCTTTAACAGAATCCAAAAAAGAGTCTACCATCATCATTCCCTTAGGAGTGGATATTCCACGCATATGTAAAAAGATAGCTTCCTTAAATATATCATGAAGCGGATATTGCTCCGTAATGTCAGAATAAACCACCATATCGAATAACATACTCATGGCCTGGTTTATAATCTCAAAATTAATATCATCCCGAAAAATGCCCTGTTTCACTCCTAATCTGAAATATTGTGATGCCACTGCATTCTCAGTACGTTGGGTTGCATGAATAAATTCAACGACCTTGGGATAACGCCTGAGATCACGTAAAAAAAGAGGATTCAAATCGCACAACTCACGCGAACGGCGCTTATAGAAAATAAAAATAGCTTCCAAGACGTTATCCGCCTTGGAAGTTACTTCTGTCATATAGTCATTCATTTCCTTATGATGGAGACGAAGTACTTCAAGCAAAAGACATTCCTTATCTTTAAACAACTCATATACAGTTCGTTTAGATATTCCTAACGAAGTGGCTATGCTATCCATATGAACATTACGGATTCCCTCTTTAGCAAAAGCCAAAGAGGCCTTATCGATAATTTTCGACCGCAATTCATTCTTATTGTACTTCGTTCTCTTCACAATTCTATCTACTTGTGCTGGATAATACCCAATTTAGAAGACTCCACGAAATCCAGGATATTCTGAATCTCCGGACTCATAGGTATCTGCTCTCTGATACGCAGCAAAGCATCCTCCTGTGAAGTATTTACCTTATACAATATACGGTAAGCTTGGGCTATATGCTTTATCAACGTTTCCGAATAACCAGAATTTTCCAACACTTTTGTATTGATACTGTAAAAGGTTATAGGTTCATGAGCTGCCACAATAAACGGTGGTATATCCTTGACAAACCGGCATCCCCCTTGTACAAGCGAGTAACTTCCCAAACGGGTATTACCCTGCATCAATACATTGGATGTCAAAATTGCACAGTCAAAAATCTGACAGTTCCCAGATACCTGTGAGCCGTTTCCGATAATACAATGGTTACCCACTTCTACATCGTGTGACAGGCGGGCTCCCGTCATAATAAAATTACCGTTACCCACCTTTGTTTCATGACCTGCATGAGTACCACGGATAATCACCACATTTTCACGGATCACGTTATCATCACCAATACGGGCAATAGTATCTTCACCCGTATAAGCGAAATCCTGAGGTACGGCTGCGATTACCGCACCCTGATAAATCGTATTACCATTTCCAATGCGCGCCCCACTCATAACACTTGCATAGGGCATGATCACATTATTATCGCCTATCTCGACATTCTTGTCTATGTAGGCAAACGGATGAACCGTTACATTGGATCCGATCTTCGCAGATGGATCCACATAAGCCAATGGACTAATCATAGTTATATATTATTAAGGTTAATCATTCTCTACCACCTCCCAAAGCACTATACAGGTTAATGACAGCCTGCATACGCTGGAAGTTATCGGAGACTTCACTTAACTGGGCACTCAACAGATTCTGCTGTGCTGTCAAAATCTCCAGATAAGTGGCATCACCACTCTGGAACAAGGCCTTGGTATAAGTAACAGCCTTATCCAACTGTTCAACCTGGCCACGGTCTTCTATGAGTTTCTTGTTCTGGGTATCGAACAGATACAAGGCGTCACTGACTTCCTTACCGGCTTCCAGAATGGTCTGCTGGTAATTCATTTGGGCGATCTTTTCTTCTGCTTTTGAAACCTTCAAGTTGGCAATCAGCTTACCGTTGTTGAAGATAGGCTGAGCCAGTGAAGCCACTGCATTCAGAATCAGTTTTCCCGGATTCAATACAGCCATACCTGCACTGTTAGTCCATCCAGCTGTCCCGGTGATATTCAGTCCCGGATAGAAAGCGGCACGTGCCGAATTAGTGGTATAATATGCCGCAGCCAAGGTCATTTCAGCCATCTTCACATCCGGACGATTCTCAAGCAACTGCATCGGAACACCGGCAGCCAACTCTTCCGGCATTACCTGTTCATCAAGAGTGTTACGGTCAATAGTCTGCGGAGTTCTTGCCAGCAATACAGCCAACGAATTTTCCGTTTCGCGTACCTGACGTTTCAAATCCATCAGAGATGCCTCAACCTGATGGCTAGCTGCACGCATCTGAGCAACAGCTGCTTCTGTAGTCATACCGGCAATCTTCATGGCTTCCATCACCCGAACATTTTCCTTGTAGATAGCAGCTGTTTCTGTAGTTATTTCTACCTGGCGATCGAGCATCAATAAAGAATAATAAGTATTGGCGATGCCACAAATAATCTGTGAGCGAACAGCCTGTTCTGAATACTTACTTTGCTCATAAGCCACTTTCTGACCACGTTTAGCATTCAAAATTTTTCCAAACAAATCTATTTCCCAACTTGCAGAGACCGGCAACTGATAAGTCTGCGAAGGTTTCGACTTATCAAAGCTGCTAAGTGTTCCCTGAGGTGTAAAGTTTATAGAAGGCAAATAAGACAACTTCGCAGCAGTTAACATTACTTTTGCCTCCTGCACGCGAAGAGCCGCAGCCTGCATATCTACGTTATTAGCCAACCCTTCTTCAATCAGTGCCTGCAATTTCGAATCACGGAAAATTTCTTTCCATGGCAAATTTCCCATATTGGTCGTGTCAGCAGCCAACGTATCTGTTGCCGATGCCGGATCACGATAGATGCCTGAAGCATCTATCGATTCCGGACGATCATATGATTTATAAATGTGGCAACTGCTCATTAAAGCAGTCAGACACATCATTCCTATAATCTGTTTCTTCATGTTCGTCTAATCAATTTTTAGTTGGAGAATACTGTTCAATCTCTGATTCCACTTCACTTTCATCCAAGCTATTCCATTCCATCGGCTTAACCTTCTCCTGTAACCACTGGAAGATTACAAACAATACCGGGACAATGAATATCTGCAAAATCATACCGATCAACATACCACCGATAGCTGAAGATCCCAATGTACGGTTACCATGAGCACCTACACCAAAAGCAAACATCAACGGGAGCAAACCGACAATCATCGCCAAAGAAGTCATCAAAATAGGTCGTAAACGAGCGGCGGCACCCAACACGGCAGCCCACGATATACTCATACCCTGTTTACGACGGTCAAGAGCAAACTCTACAATCAGAATGGCGTTCTTTGCCAACAGACCCATCAACATGATCAAGGCAATCTGCATATAGATATCGTTTGACATGGAACCGACTATCATTCTCAATGCCGGAATACTACCCAACGCACTGAATCCGTTGACAAAAATAAAGCTACCCATCAAACCGAACGGTACGGAAAGCAATACGGCCAGCGGAAGAATGTAACTTTCGTACTGGGCACTCAGCAACAAGTATACGAATACAAAACAGAGCACAAAGATGATACCCGTCGTACTGCCACTTGAAGAAGCCTCTTCACGTGCCATACCCCCCAGTTCATAACCAAATCCGGTCGGCAGGTTTTCCTTGGCTACTTCCGCAATGGCTTGCAGCGCCTGACCTGATGTATATCCGGAAGCCGGAGCCACCATCACCTTCATAGAAGTGTACAGGTTGAAACGGCTGATGATATCCGGACCATATACTTTCTTCAAGCTTACGAACTGTGTGATAGGCGCCATTTCTCCGTTGCTGCCCCGTACTTTCACACCATTCAAAGATTCCATATTCTTGGTAGCATCCGGTTCGGCCTGAATCATTACACGGTACATCTTACCGAAACGGTTGAAGTTGGATGCATACAGACCACCGAAGTATCCCTGCATCGTAGAAAGGATGTCGCTCGGACTGATACCGGCTTTCTTACAAGCTGCTGCATCAATATCCAACTGATATTGCGGGAAGCTCGGGTTGAAGGTGGTCTTCGCAGAGTTGATTTCCGGCCGTGCTTCCAAAGCGGCAGTATAATTGTTCACGACCTCGAAGAAGTGATCCAAGCTACCACCGGTTTTATCCTGCATATTCAACTCGATATCACTTGATACAGAGTAACCCGGAATCATCGGAGGAGCGAAGAACAATACCTGTGCATCTTTGATAACTTTCTGCGCACGCATAAACAAAGTCGCATAAATCACGTCTGAGTTCTGCATCAATGAACGTTCTTCCCAGTCTTTCAGCTTGATGATGACAGAACCGTAAGAAGGTCCCTGACCACCGATAAAGCTGTAACCAGATATAATGGTACGTGACTGGACTGCAGGTTCGGCAGCCACAAGACTATCTACCTGAGTTAAAACTTCCATGGCACGTTCCTGTGAAGTACCAGGAGGCAAAGTCACAGCACCCATAATAGTACCGGTATCCTCGTTCGGAACCATACCTGTCGGAGTAATCTTCATAAAGAATACCAACAGGACAATGGAAGCAACTACCAGTCCCATTGACAGCCATTTCTTATGAATAAAAAATACCACACGTTTCTTATAACTCTTCAACAAAGAATCGTAAGCAGCATTGAAGGAAGTATGGAAACGGTCAATCACACTCATCTTCTTCGGCTTATGCTCTGAATCATGCGGTTTCAGGAAGAGAGCACACAAGGCCGGTGACAACGTCAAAGCGTTCAACGCAGAGAAGGCGATAGAAATGGCCATGGTAATACCGAACTGACGGTAGAATGTACCGGCCGTACCACCCATGAAACTTACCGGGATAAACACGGACATCATGACCAATGTAATGGAAACCAATGCACCACCCAGTTCACTCATGGCATCGATAGAAGCTTCACGGGAAGATTTATATCCCTGATCCAGTTTTGCATGGACACCTTCCACCACCACAATGGCATCATCGACCACAATCGCAATGGCCAACACCATCGCCGAAAGTGTCAGCAGGTTCACACTAAATCCAATCAGTTTCAACACGAAGAACGTTGCAATCAAGGCTACCGGAATGGCAATAGCCGGAATCAACGTAGAACGCATATCCTGCAAGAAGATATACACTACAATGAACACCAGGATAAATGCCTCAATCAAAGTCTTGATAACTTCGTGGATAGACGCATACAAGAAGTCGTTGGCATTTTGTGCCACGTTAATCTTCAAACCGGCAGGCAAACTTTCTTCCGCCTTACTGATTACATCCAACAGGTTGTTGATGGTTTCCGTGGCGTTGGTTCCTGCCATCTGGAAGACGATACAGGTTACAGCCTTATGACCGTTTACAGTATTATTAAAGGTATACGCCAAACGTCCCAGCTCAATTCGGGCAACATCTCCCAAACGGAGCACTTCCCCATCAGGCAAAGCCTTGATAACAATATTCTCAAATTCTTCAGTCTGCTGCAGACGTCCTTTGTAACGGATGGTGTACTGGAATGTCTGGTTTCCACGTTCACCGAACTGTCCCGGAGCCGCTTCAATATTCTGTTCAGCCAAAGCATTGGAAACATCCGACGGCACCAATTTATACTGCGCCATAATATCCGGTTTCAGCCAAATACGCATAGAATAGTCCTGCCCCATCACATTGGCATCACCCACACCTTTTACACGCTGAACTTCCGGAATCAAGTTAATTTTGGCGTAGTTTTCAATAAATTCAATGTTATATTTGTCTTCCGCATCATACAATGAGAAAATCA
Organism: Bacteroides ilei; assembly: GCF_900128495.1. Lineage (GTDB taxonomy): Bacteria > Bacteroidota > Bacteroidia > Bacteroidales > Bacteroidaceae > Phocaeicola > Phocaeicola ilei. The sequence goes on along the minus strand of NZ_LT635801.1, from coordinate 80,042 downwards.
GCAACATAGAGTTCTGACGTTTCTGGGTAGTCACACCGACTTTAGTTACTTCTGCCGGCAACAGACCTTGCGCCATAGAAACACGATTTTGTACATTGACCGCAGCCATATCCGGATCGGTTCCTTGATTAAAATAAACACTGATATCCGCAGAACCATTATTAGATGCACTAGACTGGATATACATCATGTTTTCTACACCATTGATCTGGTCCTCCAAAGGTGCAATCACAGAATTCAATACAGTCTGTGCATTGGCACCCGTATAGGTAGCTCTCACCGATACGGTAGGAGGGGCAATGTCCGGATATTGTGTAACCGGCAGTGTAGCCAAACCGATTACACCCAGGATTACTATCAAGATAGAAATTACCGTTGACAGCACCGGACGGTTAATAAATTTATCTAGCTTCATTCTATTACTTGAATAATATATTATACGAAATTATTGTAACCTCACACGACATCAATTGAAAGCTGTCTGGATATTTCCGTCACGCTGATCCTGAAGAGCCTTCTGGAATTTTGCTTCCTTCTGTGCAACAGTAATAGGAGTAATCTTCTGGCCGTCCTGTAAGGTCTGAACACCCTCTACCACAATCTTATCTCCTTCTTTTAATCCACCGGTAACAATGTAGTTCTTACCGTCATTCAAATTGGAGACTTCAACTTCTGTATGTTTCAATGTACTGTCCGGCTGAAGGACATAAACGAACTTCTTATCCTGGATTTCCTGTGTAGCTGATTGCGGTATCAATATAACATTGTTCATCGTATAAGGGAACACAACATTTGCCATACCGCCGCTACGCAAAACATTCTGTTTGTTCGGGAACACGGCACGCATGCTGACAGAACCTGTAGTCTGGTCAATGACTCCACTGACAGCGTCTATCTTACCTTCTTCTGCATACATGGTTCCATCAGCCAGTTGCAATTTAACAGCCGGCATCTTTTCCAATTGTTCCTTCAATGTACCTCCGGCCCGTGTCAATTCCAACAATTGTTTTTCTGTCATAGAGAAATATACATACATATCGCCAATCTCTGACACCGTAGTCAGCGGCTCCGTAATCGACGGACTAACCAAGGCTCCAATACGGTAAGGGAAAGTACCGATAACTCCATCCGACGGACTGGTTACCGTACAGAATCCAAGATTCTGTTTGGCAGCTGAATATGCAGCCTCAGCCTGTGCCAGGCTGGCTTTTGCCGTAAGCAGATTGTTTACAGCAGTCTGATATTCGAAATCACTAATAATTTGCTGTTCATGCAGCATCTTCTTATTTTTTTCGGTAGCAGAAAGTGTTTCCAGATTGGCCTTTGCCGATTTAACAGAAGCAACAGCCTGGTCGTACGCAGCCTTATATTGAGTAGGATCAATTTGAAACAATGCTTGTCCTTTCCTCACGGTGGCACCTTCATCTACACACAGTTTCACAATAAGTCCTGAAACCTGAGGACGGACTTCAATATCCTGCAAACCTTTGATTGTTGCCGGATACTGTTCACTCTGATTACTGGATGTCATCTTCACAGTTTCTACAGCAAACTGATCATCACCCATCTTCGCACCACTTTGACCTCCCCCGCAAGCAGTCAACATCGAAAGACCCAATGCATAAAAGGCTATTCGACCTGAAGATAATTTTCTGTTTCTTTTTACTCTCATATTCATGTCATTAAATTAATATTTCTGTTTTTAGAGTTCTTCCCAGAAAACTTTTTAAAGTTTTCCAGTTTTCAGGCTACAAATATAAAGAAAATGTGCTATAAAACACTACCTTTTAACTAAGTATAACCTTAAATATCGACATAATATTAAAGATTGACCGTAATATCTATAATTCCTGACAAATTTCAAGAGTGTCATGTATGAAGCCACGGATTTATCGTTTTTTTTATAAAAAAATATCCGATTTATTATTTTATTTCTACATTTGTGCACATTAACAAATTATAGAATTATCTAAAACAATAATACCATGGCTAAAATAACAAAAGAAGCGGCCTTGCTTTATCATTCGCAAGGCAAACCGGGAAAAATTGAAGTGGTTCCCACCAAACCTTATCAGACCCAAACCGATTTATCGTTGGCTTATTCACCGGGCGTTGCCGAGCCATGCCTGGAAATTCAGAAAAATCCGGACACAGCATATGACTATACCGCTAAAGGCAATCTTGTAGCTGTCATTTCAAATGGTACAGCCGTATTGGGACTTGGAGATATTGGAGCCATGAGTGGCAAACCTGTGATGGAAGGTAAAGGTTTGTTATTTAAAATCTATGCCGGTATCGATGTCTTCGATATTGAAGTAAATGAAAAAGACCCCAGCAAATTTGTCGAAGCTGTAAAAGCTATCGCTCCTACCTTCGGAGGAATCAATCTGGAAGATATCAAAGCTCCAGAATGTTTTGAAATCGAACGTCGTTTAAAAGAGGAACTCGATATCCCCGTTATGCACGATGACCAACATGGCACCGCCATCATTTCCAGCGCTGGCCTGTTAAATGCACTGGAAGTTGCCGGAAAGAAGATCGAAGATGTCAAAATTGTTGTGAATGGAGCCGGAGCTTCTGCCGTATCCTGTACAAAACTATATATTTCATTAGGGGCGCGTCTGGAAAACATCGTCATGCTGGACAGCAAAGGAGTCATTTCCAAAACCCGTACAGACTTGAATGAACAAAAGAAATTTTTTGCTACAGACCGTACTGATATCCACACCTTGGCTGAAGCGATAAAAGGCGCAGATGTATTCTTGGGCCTGTCACGAGGAAATGTCCTGTCACAGGATATGATCCGCAGCATGGCCAGCCATCCAATCGTCTTTGCACTGGCTAATCCGACTCCTGAGATTTCATACGAAGATGCAATGGCTTCCCGACCGGATGTCCTGATGGCGACCGGACGTTCAGACTATCCGAACCAGATCAATAACGTAATCGGGTTCCCGTACATCTTCCGTGGTGCCTTGGACACCCGTTCTACAGCCATCAATGAAGAAATGAAACTGGCTGCAGTACGTGCAATTGCAGAACTTGCCAAAAAGCCTGTACCGGATGTGGTCAATAACGCTTACCACGTAAATAACTTTACATTTGGCCCCGAATACTTTATACCGAAACCTGTAGATCCCCGCTTAATCACAGAAGTTTCCATGGCGGTCGCCAAAGCTGCGATGGATTCGGGAGTGGCACGCAAACAGATTACCGATTGGAACGAATACAAGAATCATTTGCGTGAACTGATGGGACAGGAAAACAAACTTACACGTCAGCTATATGACACAGCACGCAGTTGTCCTCAACGTGTAGTCTTTGCTGAAGGAATCCACCCCAATATGCTGAAAGCAGCTGTAGAAGCAAAAGCCGAAGGTATATGTAACCCAATCCTATTGGGGAACGAAGAACGTATAGCCAAGCTCGCCAAAGAACTGGACCTCAATCTTGAAGGTATTGAAATCGTCAACCTCCGCCACGACCGTGAAGCTGAACGCCGAGAACGTTATGCACGCATTTTAAGTGAAAAACGTGCACGTGAAGGAGCTAATTTCCAGGAGGCCAATGACAAGATGTTCGAAAGAAACTATTTCGGTATGATGATGGTCGAGACAGGAGATGCAGACGCTTTTGTAACCGGTTTGTATACCAAATACTCAAATACAATCAAAGTCGCGAAAGAAGTGATCGGTATCCAGCCTGAATATAACCATTTCGGTACGATGCATATTCTGAACTCTAAAAAGGGAACTTACTTCATTGCCGATACATTGATTAACCGCCATCCGGACACAGATACCCTGATTGATATCGCCAAACTTACAATGAAAGCAGTACGGTTCTTCAATCAGGAACCGGTAATGGCTATGCTTTCCTACTCCAATTTCGGATCAGACACAGAAGGAAGCCCAGCTAAAGTCCATGAAGCAATCAATTATATGCACCGCGAATACCCGGATTTGGCTATCGACGGAGAAATGCAAGTCAAATTTGCCTTGAATAATGAGCTGCGTGACGAAAAGTATCCTTTTACCCGTTTAAAAGGAAAAGAAGTCAATACACTGGTATTCCCGAATTTAAGCTCAGCCAATGCCACTTACCAACTGATACAGAGCATGAGTGAAACAGAAGTGATAGGCCCGATCCAGATGGGACTGAACAAACCGATCCATTTCACCGATATTGAAAGTTCTGTCCGTGACATCGTCAATATTACAGCTATCGCCTGTATAGATGCAATTGTTGCTAAAAAAATCCAGAACAAGCAATGACCTTTACCAAATATATATAGGGGATTTCGTGAGATCCCCTATATATACCTTTAATATAACGAACCAATACCATGAAAAAGCCGCTCAATAATACTCAATGCATTATCCTGACTCTATTCTGGGCCGCGCTCTGCTTTTTTATCCTTACTTCTTCACCACGCATTGACGGACCTCTTGTCACCATGATTCTCATATCAGGAGCATTGGTTTTCATTCCAATAATAAAATCCATAAAAAACAAATGATTTGAATATTTTTGTTTTTTTAATTCCAAAAAAGTTTCATTTTATACATTTTCCTTCTTTTTTCATTGACAAATATTGCAAGAGACATTCTTTGTCTTTATATTTGTAACTGTTCTTCGGTAGAAGATAAAGACAAACAACTAATAATAATTTTTAGAGACCTCATCTATTTATGAATGCAGCAAAAGTTTTAGAAGATCTGAAAAGAAGATTTCCAAATGAACCTGAATACCATCAGGCAGTAGAAGAAGTGTTAGGAACAATCGAAGAAGAATACAACAAACATCCCGAATTCGATAAAGTAAATCTGATTGAACGCTTATGTATTCCCGACAGAGTCTATCAGTTCCGGGTTACCTGGATGGACGACAAAGGTAACATCCAGACCAATATGGGTTATCGCGTCCAGCATAACAACGCCATTGGCCCTTACAAAGGTGGTATCCGTTTCCATAGCTCAGTAAACCTGGGTATTCTGAAATTCCTGGCATTCGAACAAACATTCAAGAATTCATTGACAACTCTCCCGATGGGTGGAGGTAAAGGAGGTTCTGATTTTTCACCACGTGGCAAATCAAACGCTGAAGTCATGCGCTTTTGCCAAGCCTTCATGTTGGAATTGTGGCGTCACATCGGTCCCGAAACTGATGTACCTGCAGGTGATATAGGCGTAGGAGGACGTGAAGTCGGTTATATGTTCGGTATGTACAAGAAACTGAGCCATGAATTCAGCGGAGTATTGACCGGCAAAGGACGGGAATTCGGCGGTTCATTGATCCGTCCGGAAGCTACCGGTTACGGTAATATCTATTTCCTGCTTGAAATGTTGAAAACCAGAAATATTGATATCAAAGGAAAAACCTGCCTGGTTTCCGGAGCTGGAAATGTAGCCCAATATACTGTAGAGAAATTAATAGAACTAGGAGCTAAAGTCGTTACAATGTCCGACTCCGACGGTTATATCTATGATCCTGACGGTATCGACCGGGAAAAACTGGATTACATTATGGAGTTGAAGAACCTGTATCGTGGACGTATCCGTGAATATGCCGAAAAATATGGATGCAAATATGTTGCCGGTGCACGTCCATGGAATGAAAAGGCAGATATTGCTCTTCCATCCGCAACTCAGAATGAAATTAATGGAGATGATGCCAAAGCTCTAATCGCAAATGGAGTATTCGCTGTTTCCGAAGGAGCGAACATGCCGTCAACACCAGAAGCGATCCGTGTATTCCAGGAAGCAAAAATTCTGTATGCTCCAGGTAAAGCAGCCAATGCCGGAGGAGTTTCCGTTTCAGGCTTGGAAATGACACAGAACTCTATCAAACTGAGCTGGAGTCAGGAAGAGGTAGATGAAAAGCTGAAAAGTATCATGAAGAATATCCACGAAGCGTGTGTACAATACGGTACAGAACCTGACGGTTATATCAATTACGTAAAAGGTGCAAATGTTGCCGGTTTCATGAAAGTTGCCAAAGCTATGATGGCTCAAGGTATTGTATAACAAAGCTAAAGCTACAAAAGAAAATTTTTCTTAAATAAACAAGTTTCCCCGCAATGAAATTCCATTCCTTGCGGGGATTTTTATGTACAGATCTCCCATCTGATTTTATAATCCAGGAAACTTTTATATATTTGTCTCAACTAACCGAAATTCTCATTATCAATGAAACTGACAAATATTATAGGAATCTCGTTAATAGCCCTTCTCACTCTTTCCTGCATCCGGAAAGAAGCCCCTAATGCTGAAGCTGACATCATAGGATGTTACTTGCCAGACAATGTATTGGCTACCGATTCCATCAATGTAAATTTACCTTATGAGGAATCCATAGATGCCTACCCTATCTACATCGAGGTCAAACAAGGGACAGACCGCACAGAACTTGCCCCAACTTTTACATTGACTCCGGGAGCAAGCATTATACCGGCAAGCGGGAGTGTACACGACTTCACTGCTCCGGTACGCTATACCGTTACATCTGAAGACGGGAAATGGCAACGTGTTTACTCCATAAACGTCAGAGAGGAGTCAATCACAGAAATACCTACTGAATACCACTTTGAAAATGTCAGGCTGAATGACGGCTATTATATTTTTTATGAAACAGACAATGACCACACATTAACCTGGGCCAGCGGAAATCCAGGCTTCAAACTGTCTTCAGGGAATTCGGATGCCTTGAATTACCCTACTACCATTGAAAAGAACGGATACAGGGGTCAATGCGTCAAACTGGTTACAAAAACGACCGGAAGCCTGGGAGCTATGGTAAATATGCCGATTGCTTCCGGCAACCTTTTCATCGGACAATTCAATATAGCAAATGCCTTGTCCAACCCACTTACGGCCACACTATTTGGTACAACCTACTATAAAAAGCCTCTGAAAATCACCGGCTACTACAAATATCAATCCGGTCCTAGATTTTATGAAAACGGTAATTATACCGATAAAAAAGACCAGTTTGATATCTATGCCATTTTCTACGAAAACCATGACGAACAAAATAAACCGATCACTTTGGACGGAACTTTACCGACTGAGAATTTTCAACATCCACAAATGGTTGCCTTGGCACGGATCAACGATCACTCCGAACGTGATGAATGGACCTATTTCGAGATTGAATTCGACTATCAACGATATGGGAAAGAAATTGACTACGCAAAATTGTATACAGGAGGGTATAATTTCGCTTTAGTAATGGCTTCCAGCATCAATGGCGCCACTTTTGAGGGAGCTCCTGAAAGTACTCTCTGGATTGATGAAATATCTATAATCAATGAAGAATAACTGTAATTTATGAAAAAGATATTGACCACAATGCTCTTAATGCTGGCATTGACTTCCAGTATACAGGCACAACAGCAACATAGCACCTTAAAACGGACACAATCAAACGGATGGGAGTTCGCCTTAAAAGCCGGATTCAACATCGGTGGATTCTCACCAATTCCTTTGCCCGTTGAAATCCGAAGTATTGAAGGATATAACCCGACACTAGCTATCCAGCTTGGAGGAGAAATGACCAAATGGATAGGTTCATCCCCTCAATGGGGTATTACTTTAGGCCTCAGGTTCGAAAATAAGAATATGACAACCAAAGCCATGGTTAAAAACTACAGTATGGAAATCATAGGCAGCGACGGAAACCGTCTGAAAGGAAACTGGACCGGAGGAGTAAAGACAGACGTCAGAAACGATTACTTAAGTATTCCATTATTGGCCTCCTGGAAACCGTCTTCCCGATGGACCGTACAATTCGGCCCCTATGCCTCCATCCTGTTAAACGGCAATTTCACAGGAAATGTATACGAAGGCTATTTACGTGAAGGAGATCCTACCGGAGAAAAAATCAATTTTTCGGAAGGTGCTGTCGCCACATACGATTTCAGTGACAACTTACGTACCTTCCAATGGGGATTACAGGCCGGAGGCGAATGGAAAGCATTCCGACATTTAAAGGTTTACAGTTATTTGACCTGGGGATTAAATGATATTTTCAATAAAGATTTCCAAACCATTACATTTGAAATGTATCCCATTTATCTGAATTTCGGATTCGGATATTCCTTCTAAAAAAACAGATACAGGTAAGAACTATAAAACGAACTATCGACAATAAATGATAGGGCAGATACGAAAAAAGAGGCTGTCTCAAATTGAAATATAATTTGAGATAGCCTTTTTTGTGTCTGGAAAAAAATCGGGCAAGCCCCAACTTCGCTCAGTCAGGACTTGCCCGTCTCCCTAATTTTTTGTATCTTAGGGAATCAAGCAATATATCCCAAAGATAATGTTTAAAAACTATACCTCCAACGATAATCTGCTTTTACCTCCGTGTTTAGGCGATTTTATTCCCCAGAACGACCCGGTCCGGGTTGTTCACCGTATCATTGAACAGATCAGCCTGGAAGAACTTTACCGCAAGTACTCCGTCAAAGGCTGTCCGGCCTACCATCCCCGCATGATGCTGCAGATTCTGGTATATGCCTATCTGCGCAATATCTATTCCAGCCGCCGCATCGAAGAGTTCTGCCGCAATGACATCCGCTTCATGTGGCTGACCGGCAATGTGACTCCTGACCACAACACCATCAACCGTTTCCGCAGCAGTCGGCTGAAGGATGTGCTCAAGACCGTCTTCGCCACCATCGTGAAGTTCCTTGTGGCGGAAGGCTTTGTAAGTTTGGACGTGGCCTGCACCGACGGGACGAAGATGGAGGCGAACGCCAACCGTTATACGTTCGTCTGGGGCAAGTCCATCCACACCCGCATCTCCAGAATCGCGGAACAGCTTGAGGAGATATGGCGGTACGCCGAGTCCGTCACCAAGCAGGAGCTGCGCGACTCCGCTCCCCTCACTTACCAGGACATCACCCCCGAGAAGGTGGAAAGGGCGCTGGAGCAGATACATGAAGCCTTGGAGGGAACGGATGCGGACCGGAAAGTGAAGGCCAAGGTTCGGCGTGTGAAGAAGGCATGGCCCGAACAGCTGAAGAAATATGAATCCCAGGGAAAGATTCTCGACGGGCGCAACAGCTACTCCAAGACAGACCCCGACGCCACGTTCATGCGGATGAAGGAGGACCACATGAGGAACGGGCAGCTCAAGCCCGGATACAACCCGCAGGTCAGTACCAACAGACAGTTCATCCTGAACTATACCCTCCATCAGTGTGCCGGTGACACCTCCACCTATCCCCTGCACATGGAAGACTTCCATTCCCTGTACGGCAGATATCCTGACGTGTCGGTCTGTGACGCCGGATACGGAAGTGAGGAGAACTACCTGTACGCCTTCAGGCATGGCATTGAAACCTTCATAAAGTACAGCTATTTCCACAAGGAACAGAAAAGAAGCTTCAGGAATGACCCGTTCCTGTCTGCCAACTTTTACTATAATGAAGAAACCGACGGCATGTACTGTCCGATGGGACAGAGGATGAAAAGACTCTCCGATGTAAAGCGGACGACAGACAACGGTTTTGTACAGACCATCTCAAGGTACAGGGCCCGGAACTGCAAGGGCTGCCCGTTAAGATGCCGGTGTCACAGAAGCCGGTCGGAAAGGATTGTACAGGTAAACCACAGGCTGAGGAAAATCAAGGAAAGGGAACGTGAGAAACTCCTTTCTGCGGAAGGTCTTAAATACCGGAGCCAGCGGCCGCAGGATGTGGAAGCCGTATTTGGAAACCTCAAGAACAACAAGCACTTCAAGAGGTTCCATCTCCGTGGACTGAAGAAGGTGGAAATTGAATTTGGCCTGCTGGCCATAGCGCATAATCTTGCAAAAGTAGCCTCTTAAGAGGCTTCTGACCAAGAAAAAAACGTTTAAAGCGATGAAATCTGTAGAAAGAAACTTGTAAATTCCTTTTTTTGAGGAAAATCCAAACGACTTCAATCTGATATAAAACGACAGAGGCCATCTCAATTCATTTTGAGACGGCCTCTTTTCCTATATTAGAAATAATCATTTAGTTTGTGTCCCTTCAAAAGAAACATTGACAGTCTGACCCAACAGAGCTGTTGCGTCCACTGTAATATCTATTGTGATATTGTCACCCTTGATAGTTCCGGATACCTTCACAGGAAGATTTCCCAACATACCTACGGCCACTTCCTGTGAACCGGCAAAAGTATAAGTACCATTACTTTCAGTTACGGCACAAGGATCCACTGTTATATCAAAAGGTGTCGGTAAAATGAATTCAAAGTTTTTCAGTTCAAGTTTCAAAGAATTATCGGCAGATGATGATTTAGACAAAATAATGCTTTGCTCCATAGAACCAAGAGACTGGCCATTGACAATGATACCCAATGTTCCGTCATAAGTACCAGCCAATTCAGTCGTTATCACTTGTTCCAGAGTCATTTCTTCCTTTGTTTCGGTTTCATCATCACTACAAGCTGTAAACAAACCCATTGAACAAATCAATGCAAACAAATAAAATAATCTTTTTTTCATACTTACTTTATATTAGTTAATACTCAGATTCACCTTCTTCCTATAGGAAATTCCATATCTCATTCCAGACATAAAATTAACCGTATTATTGAAGTGCAAAGAAACAGATTATTTCCATTAGCAGCAAGGTCTAAATATTCTCTTTTTGTCCATTTTTTCAAGTTTTTAAATGATTACGATTCCGAAACGCCTATAATTCAAAAAAAAGAGAACAATATTTGATCGGCAAATTATCCTAAATTTCAAAATTAAGTTACCTTTGCATGACAATAAAGATAGCTCACAACCTCGCGTATGGACAGAGATAAAGAAATTCCGAAATTTGATTTGCCCGAAGAATGGATTGTAGGGACAGATATCAGTAAAGAACTGCTCAACCTCTACACCAATTTCCCGTGCAGATTAAAATGCGAGATTTTCGTGTTGTGCATGGACGGAGAAGTCGAAGCATCTATAAATCTGAACCGCTTTACTGTCCATGCCAATGATTTTGTAACCATCATGCCCGGAAGTATCTTCCAGATACATAAAGTCAGCGGCAACCTGAAGATTTATTTTGCCGGTTTTTCATCGGGATATATAGGGAAAGCCAATCTGCGCCATTCTTCCCTGAATACACTCTATATTACAATCGGACGTCCTCTCATTACATTAAAACCCAAAGGAGCCCAGTTATTGGAACAATACCTGAATTTTCTAATCAACTTATATGACTTTTTCGACAATGTTGAAAGCCGGAAAGCCATTACACCTTATCTGTATGACAATATCCATGCCGGAATTGCAAGCATGTATCGGAACAATAAGGAACAGAGCAAAACTGCACTTCCCAAAAGTGAACAGCTCTGCAAGGATTTTACCCAATTGGTTACTCAAAGCTACAGCCAGACACGCAATGTAGCCTGGTATGCCGAAAAATTAGGAATTACACACGCCCATCTCTGCACTATTGTCAAGCAAGTGACAGGCAAAACCTGTGTAGAAATCATATCCCAAATGGTTATTATGGATGCCAAATCACAATTAAAATCAACCAACCTGTCCATTCAGGAGATATCTGACTCCCTGAATTTCGCCAACATGTCATTTTTCGGCAAATATTTTAAGCGGTATGTAGGAATGAGCCCGCTGGAATATCGGAACAAAGGCTAACTCTCTTTCCAACGGACCCTTTCATGTTTGTCATTCAGGGAGTACCACTACCCCCAATTTCTTTTTACCATCCATCTTTATAATAAGAGGTTTTTCAAACCGTACCCAACGCAAATATCGGGTTTCTTCTACCGCCGGCATTGCATTCAATATCTCTTGATTGTAAATGCCATCATTCATATAGGGGTTTATTGTAAAATAGCCGACCCCAAATGAAGTCAGATTCTGAAAGAAATGAGTTCCTTGACTCGGATCTACCCGATAGTTTGTAAGTCCGGCCTCAACAATTACACGGGCTGCCGAAATATTAGGCCACTTTACCGGAATTCCCAGCCATGTATCACTGCTCCCCCAACGTCCGGGACCTACCAATACATAATTTTTCCCCTCATCCAGAAATCTCCTGTTCAATTTTTCTATATCATAGGCTATCAACTGATTATTGGATGCCGAATACCCGTCTGTCTTTACATAGATAACATCTTGTATATCATTCATGATACCATGTCCTAAAGAATTCTCACTCTTCAACAGAATCCTCTCTGAAGGTACCAGATTCAAATCCTCACCCAAATCCGCTTTCACATCAACCATCGGACGGATCTGCAGCAAGTAAAAGACACCTGATTTTTCTTTAGAATTCAAATTGACCGCAAATTCTATCTCCACAGGACGACGCATCTCTCCCTGTCCATACTTCTGTACCAACTGGAGAATCCGTGCAAGAGGGAAAACATCATGCTGCAATATATTGGCAAATGTAATAACCTTACGCCCACCGGGATATATACCGTCACGGATAACCATATCATACGGGTCATAAGTAGAAGCAATAAACGTTAACGCCCCATCCTTTTCCGCTTCTTTGACCGGAAGTTTCAGCAGATTGAATCCGTCATCCAAAGAAAAGTTCTCTCCGGTATTCTTTAAATCCAATGCATAGAAACGCGTCTGGGTTTCCCTCAAAGCCATCTCCATTTCGCTGGTTTGCAAGACCTTATCAGGATGATACGGACAAACGCGCAAAGTCAAACCTCCATCAACAATATATTTTCCTAATCCCAATGCCAGACTGACAGTCCCTTCTTCCGCCAGCTCTTCATTGATCGGATAATAGTTGATTGAACGGGCAACTCCCGATATGGAAGGATAAAAACGGTCACCATATTGATTCCCGACAACTTCCTGCAAAATGACAGCCATCTTTTCCTCGTCTATCACATTACTTGTGGCCTGCATGTATGCCTTACTGTCTTTATAAAAGACCGAAGCATACACCCCTTTTATCGCATCACTCAACATGCGGAGCATATCGTATTTGTCTTCCAGATAGGGAATCATATATGTGGAATAAATTCCTGCAAACGGCTGATAATGGGAATCTTCCAGCAAACTTGAAGAACGTATGGCAATAGGCGACTTGACAACTTCAAAAAAGGCGAAGAAATCCTCTACCAGACGATCCGGCAACTTGGCCCGCAAAAAGGCCTTCAAAATACTTTCGTCATCTGCGTCACTCAAAGCAACCTGATACAACTGATTGGTTTCCATAAACTCGTCAAAAATATCAGTACAAAGAACCACCGTCTTCGGAATGACAATCTGGGCATTCTCAAAACTTTCAAAGTCCGGATGCCGCTTCACCATGTTGTCAATAAATGCCAGACCACGTCCTTTCCCTCCCAAAGAACCGTCGCCTATACGGGCAAAATTCGAATAGCGGTCAAAGCGGTCACGTTCAAATACGGCAACCACTCCTTGGTTCTTCATTTTCCTGTACTTTACAATCGCATCAAAAATAATCTGACGATGTGCGTCGATATCCTGTAACGAATCCCATGTAACCTGTTTCAAGAACTCGGCTACAGGAAATATCGCCCGTGAATAAAGCCAACGTGATATATGGTTCCGGCTTATATGGTAATAGAAAGAATCGGAAGGAATGGAAAAGATAATGTTCTGCAATTCTTGCAGATTATGGACACGGGCAACCGGCTTCATCGTCTTCGGATCCAGAAAGACAAAATCACCGAAACCGAAGTTTTCCAATACGGCCTCCCGGAGATCGATGTTCATTTTTTTTGAATTCTTGTCTATAAACTTGGCTCCCAACTGATCTACATACTTCCGGTTGGTCTCTTCCGCCGACTGAAGAATAAGGGGTATGAACGGATCACGTTTCCGGACTTCTTCCAAAAACTCCACTCCGGCCAAAGGCTCTATCTTCCCGCCTTTCGGGAAACGTACATCCGATATAATCCCTAACGTATTATTCTGATATTTATTGTAAAGGTCCATCGCCTCTTCGTACGAGCGGGCCAATACAATTTTAGGACGCCCCCGCATTCTCAAAGTCCGTTGATGCTCATTCAACGCTTCCGTAGCGAATTCCTTACTCTGTTCCAGCACGAACTTATACAGATTAGGAAGAATGGATGAATAGAAACGGATAGAGTCTTCTACCAAGAGAATCATCTGTACTCCAACTTCTTTGATATCATGTTCCAGATTCATCTTGTCTTCTATCAGCTTATGGATGGAAACCAGCAAGTCAGTATTTCCTAACCAACAGAAAACGTATTCAAAGATGCTCAAGTCTTCATGCTCCATGCGTTCTTTAATACCATGCGAGAAAGGTGTCAACACAACCAAGGGAACTTTCGGAAATTTCTCCTTGATCTTACGTCCTATATCAAATGTATCACTATTATCCGACCCCGGCATACAGATAACCAGTTCAAAACGTGTTTCAGACAATTTCTTCCAGGCTTCTTCTTCAGTCGACACTTGAGTAAAACGTGGAGGATAGCGAAGACTCAGATTCATGTATTCAATGAAAATCTTTTCATCGATACGCCCGTCATCTTCCAGCATAAAGGCATCATAAGGATTTGCCACCAGCAGGACATTGAAGACACGACGGGTCATCAGGTTTACAAACTGGGTATCTTTAAAATAGAGTTGGTTCAGTTTTATCTTGCTCAGCATAGCACTATTTTTAAAATCAAAACTACATTGAACAAATTAAAGCATTTATGACGACTTTTACAACAAATTCGAAAAGGAAATGGACATTTTGTAAGGGAGTCTCAGGCATTTAACATTTTATCACCATTACACAAGAAATAAACACAAAAACATTTGATAAAACGCCATAAAATTATAACTTTGCATATATAAAAATTTCATTTTGTCAGATTTTAAACAAATATGTCATGAACATTAACCAAATTATGTCATCACTGGAAGCAAAGCATCCAGGTGAAGTAGAATATCTGCAAGCAGTCAAAGAAGTATTGATTTCCATTGAAGAAATCTACAACCAACATCCGGAATTCGAAAAGGTATCTTTGATTGAACGTTTGGTTGAACCAGACCGTATCATTACATTCCGTGTACCTTGGGTAGACGACAAAGGTAAAGTACAGGTTAATCTCGGCTATCGCGTACAGTTCAACAATGCGATAGGTCCATATAAAGGCGGAATCCGTTTCCACGCATCTGTAAATCTTTCCATCCTTAAATTCCTGGGATTTGAGCAAACATTCAAAAACGCCTTGACAACCCTTCCGATGGGAGGCGCAAAAGGTGGTTCGGATTTCTCTCCAAGAGGAAAAAGTGAAGCAGAAATCATGAGATTCTGTCAGGCTTTCATGCTGGAATTATGGCATCATCTCGGCCCGGATATGGATGTTCCCGCAGGAGACATCGGTGTAGGCGGAAGAGAAGTGGGCTATATGTTCGGTATGTACAAGAAACTTACACATGAATTTACCGGAACATTTACAGGCAAAGGCCTTGAATACGGAGGTTCATTAATCCGACCGGAAGCAACCGGATTCGGCGGACTTTATTTCGTAAAACATATGCTGGACGCTAAAGGTATCGGCATAAAAGGCAAGACTGTAGCCATCTCTGGATTCGGTAACGTAGCATGGGGGGCCGCAACAAAGGCTACCCAGCTAGGGGCAAAGGTAGTGACCATTTCAGGACCAGACGGATACATCTATGATCCGGACGGCATCAGCGGCGAAAAGATCGACTATATGCTTGAACTCCGCGCTTCCGGAAATGACATCGTGGCACCGTATGCAGAAAAATTCCCGAAAGCGACCTTCATCGAAGGACGCCGTCCTTGGGAAGTGAAAGTCGATATCGCACTTCCATGTGCAACCCAGAATGAATTAAATGGCGAAGATGCCGAAAATCTGATAAAAAATTCCGTTCTTTGCGTCGGAGAAATTTCAAATATGGGCTGTACGCCTGAAGCTATCGATGCTTTCATCGAACATAAAATCATGTATGCTCCAGGTAAGGCAGTCAATGCCGGCGGCGTAGCCACATCAGGCCTGGAAATGAGCCAGAATGCTATGCACATGAGCTGGAGCGCTCAGGAAGTCGACAATAAGCTTCATGAAATCATGCACAATATCCATGAGCAGTGCGTCAAATACGGTACTGAGCCCGACGGATATGTAAATTATGTGAAAGGAGCCAATATTGCTGGATTCATGAAAGTGGCACATGCCATGATGGCCCAAGGAATTGTATAAAAAGCACTATTTGTTTAAAATATATCTCGTTTAGTTGTATTTGTATTTTGTATTGTAATGTGCGTCACCAGCCTGTGAAGGTTCAGTGACGCATTTTTTATCCCCATTCCATATAGAAATCCACAAATTTGCGTTATCATAATAAAACAAGTAAATTCTTATATTATGAAATGCGTATTTGTATTCCTTATAATCACCGTCATATCATCCGGTTGCCAACATGAGCTTGCCTATTTAACGTCCGAACTGACATATCAAATCTCTTACTATCCGAAATTCAATACCATAAATTCAAGGTCTGTTTCCGAATGCTATTTCCAGGAAGAAGACCAGATTCTGCTTTACTCCCAAGGAGGCATCACCGCCGACAAGGCAATACTGACTTATCAAAACCAACAATGGAATTCAACTCCTGTCCTGAAATGGGAGGGGCAGACGGAAACAGCATCCATACAAGCATACTATCCTATTACCGCTGAAACAGGTACTTCCGCAGCTTTCTACCCTACAGACAACAAGCTGATAGACTTATTAGGTTGCCAAACCCATGCCACCTGTAACGAACCGATAGAACTGCTGTTCGAACATCAGTTTTCACAACTTACCATCCACCTGGATCCCGCATTAAATAAAACACTTGTAAGCATGGAAATCACCCCGTCTGTATCTGTCCACCATTTCGATTTTATAACCGGTACCCCGTCCTTCGATACCGGACAAACCTACACAACTTTTTTAGAACGTACTGACAATCCAGTCTATACCCTTATAATTCCACCTGCGGAAAACATGTCCATCCGCATCACTCTTACAACTACCAGCCAATATTATCAACTTGACATAGACAACCGGACTTATAAAAAAGGATATTCTTATGAGTGTGCCATACGCCCCGATAAAAGAATACCCGGCATTTACAACGCAGAAGATTTCATAGCATTCACTCACCTTATCAGTGGAATTGAATACGGAAACAGAACACTTGAAGAATTTGCTGACAACACTGGCAATATAACAACCTACAACCTTTACAATGATATCACATTTACTCCAGAAGAATGTGAAAGAATCCATGAAATAGGATATTATCGGGAATTCAAAAGCCAACAATTCAATGACTGTTTCAACGGAAACGGATATACATTGTCTAATCTGAGACTTCAGGCTCCCCAAAAAACATATGGTTACGGACTGTTTTCCTTCATTGGAACGTCCGGTATTGTCAAAGACCTGACCATCAAAGATTCACGACTTACGACCTCACAATACAGTGTAACGATAACCGGACTTCTATCAGGAGCAAACTACGGACTGATTGATGGCTGCCAACTGATAAATTGCACCATTACATCAGATTATCCGACAGATCTACGTGTAGGAGGCATTGCCGGAAGCAACAAAGGGATCATAGCCAACACATCCGTGACATATACATCCATCATCAATACCTCCAAACAATATGAATCAGCCTCAGGATCAATTTGCTCCAATAATTTCGGATATATCCAGAACTGTTATGCTGTCTGCAATACCTTTTCAGAAATAGCAGGAGGACTTACATACACTTGTGAAAAAGGTTCGTCAATGAGCAATTGCTACACATACGGGAATACCCCCTCGCCGAAATTCGGGAACATATCCTATAGAGCCCTTACGCCCAACATCTCTTATTGCTATTATGACGACAAGACTGAAGCCGCTATAAACACATCCGATTACACTTTCAAAAATCTATATTACTATAACCCGACCACTCTCATAACTACCGATAACCAAATACTTACCGACAAACTTAACGGATGGATTACAAGACACACTCCGGTACAATCCACCTATTCATACCATCAATGGATGCCGGCCGATAATTATCCGCTCACATTGAAACATCCATAATTACATTTTTTTAGAAGCTAAAAAGAAGCTTATACATAAAATGTTGTATTTTTGCACAAAACATAAAAGAAGCAGATGGAAAAGAGTAAAAAGTTAGTCATTGCTATCATAGCGTTAATTGTTCTTGTTGCCGGGGTTTCTTTCTTCGCCTTTACCCAATTTCATAAGAACAGACAAATGACCGAATTATTTGCTATAGAAAAGGAGGAGATGGAAAATGAATACAGTACATTCGCTACCCAATACGATGAATTACAGGTACAGATCAACAATGATTCCCTGCGCGAAAAGCTGGAAAGTGAAAAACTGAAGACACAACGCCTGCTGGAAGAATTACGTCAGGTAAAAAGCTCCAATGCAGCCGAAATCACCCGTTTGAGGAAAGAGTTGAAAACCGTACGTGCCGTATTGAGAAGCTACGTCATTCAAATAGACTCCTTGAACAGACTTAACGAAGCTTTGACTGTAGAAAACAAAGAAGTCAAAGATAAATACAATGCCGCTACCGTCCAGATCAGTAATCTTTCAGCCGAGAAAAAGAATCTTCATGAAAAAGTCTCTCTGGCTGCCCAACTGGACGCTACCAATATTTATGCCAGCCCGTTGAACAAACGTGGTAAAAAGACCGACCGTGCCAAAGATGTAAAGAAAATAGCCATTTCATTCACCATTGTAAAAAACATTACGGCAGAAACCGGAAACAAGACCTTATACATCCGTATAGCCAAACCAGGAAACGAAATTTTGTCGAAAGGGAATACTACTTTCCAATATGAAGACCGACAGATTACATATTCCATCAAAAAATACATTGAATATACAGGAGAAGAACAGACTGTTACCGTATATTGGGATGTACAGGAATTTCTCCCTGCCGGGACATATAATGTATACATCTTTGCCGATGGGAACATGATCGGACAAAACTCGTTTGAAATGGAATAAGGAACTTATATGCAAAAATATCCTATCTATATCATAAGTCTCGTTATATCCGCAGTAGCGTTCTTATCCTGTGGTCAAGACCGTTCGGGCGAATACTATGCACTGATTGAGGCCAAATATTGGATGTATGAAACCATGCAGCAGGACTATCTGTTTTATGAAGATCTCCCAGCGGAAGACGGACTGAACTTTTTCCAGAAACCGGAAACTTTCCTGCAATCGGTCATTTCATCAAAAGACCAGAAAAATGGAGTGCAATTCTCGCACGTGGATTCAATCAAAGCATCACGTGTTACAAGTGAATACCCGTCATACGGATTTCAAGGCGCCCTGGTACGGAACGCAAATGGTGACAATGTGGTACAAGTTCTGTATACCTACGAAAATTCACCGGCTTCTGAAGCAGGTATCAAGCGCGGCGACTGGATTGTCACGGTCAACAACTATGCCATCAACTCGACCAATTATGCCAACTTCATTGAACATCCTACCCAAGCTCTGACATATAAAATAGCACGTAAAAACGAAAACGGCATACATGATACCCTCATAGTAGACATGCCTTCTCCTCGCTATGTGGAAGAACCAAGTGTCCTGCTCACAAAAATGATCACTGTAGGAAACAGAAAAGCTTTCTACATCATGTATAATAGCTTTGAAGAAGAAGAAACCGATCTTTTAAAGGAAGCCTTCAATCAAGGAATGGCCCAATCACCTACCGACATTATTCTGGATTTACGCTATAATCCGGGAGGGTATGTATCCACAGCCTTATTGTTAAGCACTATTCTTGCCCCCCAGGAAGTTATGGGACAGACTTGCTTTACCATGATTCCTAATGACAAAAAAGGTGAATCACAAACCGCCATATTTGATTCCGGACTGCTGACCGGAGTCACTAAGGCCAACTTTGATTATCTCTATATAATTACTTCCAGTTCCACAGCTTCTGCTGCGGAACTGACCATCAACAGCCTACGTCCTTATCTAGGCGACAAGCTATTGCAGGTAGGAGATGCTACTTTCGGAAAAAATGTGGCACAAAGTCTCTATACAAACGAAGCATATCCGTTAATCGAATTCTGGTTGACGACACATTATCTCGCTAATTCAGAAGGTTTTTATGACTACTATACAAACGGACTGGAACCCGATTACCAACAAGCGGAAGACATGACACTGGATTTGGGCGAGCTTGGATCTGAACAGGATATCCTGATGCAACCCATCATTTATCATATGGCCAACGGCACTTTCCCAAGCACAGGTACAGATGAAACTACTAGTGAAGAAAGCCGGAGCTATCTTGGATTTTTCAATGGCCAAGCAAAAGTCCTTTATAACCCTATCAGTCACAAGCCTAAAGAAGCCAAAATATCTGGTTTATAAACAGAAACAACCATATAAGAGACCCACAGAAGAATCCGTCATTACCCATTGGAACAATGACGAATTCTTTATTTTATCTCCATTTTAGATACCCTTACGTAACATATTTTTAAGGTTTTACAAAAAAAATCAAAAACAAGTTGCATCGACAATCTTTTTCAAACTTTTCTATTGCCAGTTTGTTTATATTGTATACATTTGCATTGTTGCATAAGCAACTAAACTATTAATTAACTGAATTGGTAATGAAAAGAATTCTCGGCTTAATCTTATTG
Source organism: Bacteroides ilei (assembly GCF_900128495.1). Lineage (GTDB taxonomy): Bacteria > Bacteroidota > Bacteroidia > Bacteroidales > Bacteroidaceae > Phocaeicola > Phocaeicola ilei. The sequence goes on along the minus strand of NZ_LT635801.1, from coordinate 59,341 downwards.
TCAGGGCTGTCATTCAGCAGCTATGCACAACGTATTCTCACGCTCGACAGCTGCCGTACGCTGGCTCTTGCCAACAACAAGGAATTACGTATCGCACAGGAAAAAATAACGGCTGCACACTACCAACAGAAAGCAGCATTCACCAATTTCCTGCCCAAAATAGATGTAATGGGTACCTACATGCGTACAGAAAAGGAAATTTCCTTATTAAGTGATATCCAGAAAGAAGCAATCGGTAATGTCGGTACACAACTGGGACAAACGATTCAGGAAATAGCCAGTGGGCTACCCGTAACCATCCCCCCACAATACCAGGCTATTTTACAACCCATCATCGGTAACCTGACCAACGGATTAAACGCTGCAGGACAAAGCATCGTAGATGCATTCCACACCGATACACGAAACTTGTATGCCGGCATCGCAACACTTACCCAACCTATTTATATGGGAGGGAAAATAATGGCTTACAACAAGATAACAAAATATGCCGAACAACTGGCAGTTTCGCAACATGCAACCGGTATGCAAGATTTGATTCTGAATACAGACCAAGCCTATTGGCAAGTCATTTCACTTGTCAACAAGAAAAAGCTGGCTGAAAGTTTTCTTGAACTTGTAAGAAGACTCGATTCGGATGTAGACAAGATGGTATCGGAAGGAGTTGCAACCAAAGCCGACGGATTAAGCGTCAAGGTGAAAGTCAACGAAGCTGAAATGACATTGACACAAGTGGAAGATGGATTAAGCCTTGCCAAAATGGTCCTTTGCCAGATCTGCGGATTACCCCTGGATACCGATATCAGTCTGGCCGATGAAACCATGGAAAACCTCACATTACCTTCTACCTACACGAAAAGCAATGTAGCTACCGCCTTTGCAAACCGTGAAGAGCTGAAAAGCCTTGAACTGGCAGAAAATATCTATCGGCAGAAAGTCAATGTGGTCCGTGCCGATTTTCTTCCTTCTATCGGCTTAACGGCCAACTATATGGTGACAAATCCTTCACTGTTCAACGGATTCGAGACAAAATTCCGTGGGACATGGGGTGTAGGTGTGGTAGTCAAAATACCGGTATTCCACTGGGGAGAAGGCATCTATAAAGTAAAGGCAGCCAAGGCTGAAGCCAATATAGCCCGTTATCAATTGGACGATACCAGAGAAAAGGTAGAATTACAGGTAACTCAAAGCACATACAAAGTAAATGAAGCTACAAAAAAACTGACCATGGCCGAAAAAAATATGGAAAAGGCAGAAGAAAATCTCCGGTACGCCAATCTCGGTTTCAAGGAAGGGGTAATACCTACCAGTAATGTACTTGAAGCACAAACGGCATGGCTATCGGCCCAATCCGGAAAGATTGATGCACAGATCGATTTGAAAATGAGTGAAATATATTTAAACAAATCAATGGGAACTTTAAAATAACGAACAGATATGGCTGAAAAATCTCAACGCAACAACATTATCCTGGCACTAGGCACACTGGTAGGTGTAGTGATTATCGTCAGTGTGATAGGATTCTTTACCTTAGGAAAAGATTCCGAAATCATTCAAGGACAAGCAGAAGCAACAGAATACCGCGTTTCAAGCAAAGTTCCGGGACGTATCCTGAAATTCCTTGTCAGCGAAGGTGATAAGGTCAAGGCCGGTGATACACTGGCTATACTTGAAGCCCCGGATGTCATGGCCAAGTTGTCACAGGCACAGGCCGCAGAAGAAGCCGCACAGGCCCTGAATGAAAAAGCGGAAAGAGGAACACGCGCCGAACTGCTCCAAACGGCATTTGAAATGTGGCAGAAAGCGAAAGCCGGACTCAATATCGCCGAGAAATCATATAACCGTGTCAACCGCCTCTATGAAGAAGGAGTCATGTCGGCCCAGAAACGTGATGAAGCAAAGGCTCAGTACGATGCGATGGTAGCTACTGAACGGGCGGCAAAAGCTCAATATACCATGGCAAAAAACGGTGCACAGCGTGAAGACAAGAAAGCAGCCGCAGCACAGGTAGAACGTGCCAAAGGCGCTGTAGCCGAAGTCAGCTCATACATAGCAGAAACCATACTGACAGCATCGGCCGACGGAGAAGTTACCGAAATATTCCCTAAAGTGGGAGAACTGGTCGGAACCGGAGCTCCTATCATGAATATAGCCGAACTGAACGACATGTGGATTACATTCAACGTCCGTGAAGACTTTCTGAAAGATTTCTCTGTAGGAGGTGAAATCACACCCTATATCCCGGCTCTTGAAAAAGAGATAACCTTGAAGGTGACCTACATGAAAGATCTTGGAACATATGCAGCCTGGAAAGCGACCAAGACGACCGGACAATTTGACTTAAAGACTTTTGAAGTAAAAGCAAAACCTATACAACCGGTTGAAAACCTCCGACCGGGAATGTCAGCCATCATCGAAAAATAAACATCCGCCATGCCTATAACTATCCATAAACGCCTGTTACTGATTTCCATACGCGAGCTTCGCCGCATAGCCGGCAAACCGATGTATGTATTCTGTATGCTGATTGCACCAATCTTCTGTTTCATTTTCTTTACAACGTTAATGAGCAAAGGATTACCCAACAATCTGCCCGCAGGTGTTGTGGATCTGGACAATACATCGACAACGCGTAATATAATCCGCAATCTGGATGCATTTCAGAATACCCGTATCATAGAACAGTTCAGCAGTTTCAATGATGCGCGTGAAGCCATGCAGAAAGGTGAAATCTATTCATTCTATTATATTCCGGAAGGCACGACAGAAGCAGCAATTGCAGGCCGGCAACCGACCGTTTCATTTTATATCAACTATTCATATCTGATTGCCGGATCTTTATTATACAAAGACCAGCGTACCATGTCCGAACTGGCTTCAGGAGCCATAGGCAGAAGTACCCTGCTGGCCAAAGGTGCAACCATGGATCAGGCCATGACTTATCTACAGCCTATCGTAATAGATACCCATGCTTTAAACAATCCATGGCTGAACTATTCCGTATATCTGTGCAATACCCTCTTCCCTGGTATCCTGATGCTTCTGATATTCCTTACCACTTCCTATGCACTGGGAGTAGAAATCAAAGACAATACAGCAGGGCAGCTACTGAAAATGGCAGATAATTCCATTACGACAGCATTGACAGGCAAACTGCTTCCGCATACTATCATATTCTTTATCGTAGCGGTATTCTATAATGTGTATCTATATGGGTTCCAACATTTCCCTTGCAATAGCGGGATTCTCCCGATGCTTCTATCCGGACTTCTGCTGGTATTGGCTTCACAAGCCTTGGGCATATTCTTTTTCGGCTTGTTCGGTTCCATGCGGCTTTCAATGAGCGCCGCTTCATTATGGGGAGTGCTTTCCTTCTCTATTTCGGGATTCACTTTCCCTGTAATGGCCATGCACCCTACACTCCAGGCGCTCAGTAATCTGTTTCCATTACGGCACTATTTCCTGCTCTACGTAAATCTGGCTCTCAACGGATACCCGCTCGTCTATGCATGGCACTCCATAGTTGCATTACTGATATTCATGATACTTCCATTCTTCGTATTGAAGAAGCTCCGGAACGAGATGTTACACTATACATACATCCCATAAAAGTTTGTACTTATGAAAGAATACTCACTACGACATATTATCAGACAAGGTCTCAACGGATTATTCCATAACTGCAAAGAAGAGCTGAAGGCTTGTGTAAAAGACCAGGGAGTATTGATCTTTTTCCTGCTTGTACCATTGGTCTATCCCTTGATCTATGCATTCATCTACACCAATGAAGTAGTCAGAGAAGTCCCGACAGCGGTTGTTGATGCCAGCAATTCATCGACGAGCCGTGAATACATCCGTCTGGTAGACGGCAGTCCCGATGTCCATATCCAGGCATATTGTTCCGATCTGGAAGAAGCCAAAGACCTTTTGAAGAAACAGAAAGTATATGGTGTCATCTATATACCGCAAAATTTCAGCAAAGACTTAGCCAGAGGTATACAGACACAGGTCAGTATCTTCTGTGACATGAGCGGAATGTTATATTATAAAGCCATCCTGATTGCCAATACAGAGGCTTCCCTTGTCATGAACAAACAGATACAGATAGAACGAGCCGGTAATACAACCGACCGCCAGGACGAAATCAGTACTGCTCCCATAAAATATGAAGCCGTATCCATGTTCAATCCCCAAGACGGATTTGCAAGTTTTCTGATTCCAGCCGTACTGATCCTAATCATACAGCAGACATTGCTGCTCGGCATCGGCCTTTCAGCCGGTACTGTACGTGAAAACAACCGGTTCAATGAACTGATTCCGGCCGGGAGAAATTACCAGGGAGTGCTCCGTATCGTATTGGGCAAATCATTTGCCTATCTGCTCATTTACGCAGCTATATCCTCCTATGTACTTTGCCTGGTACCGAAAATGTTCAGTCTGGTGCAGATTGCCCAGCCTGCCACCTTACTGGCATTCATTTTTCCATATCTGTTGGCATGCATTTTCTTTGCCATGACGTGCTCCATCTTCATCCATCACCGTGAATCCTGTATGATGATATATGTATTCACTTCAGTTCCGTTGCTGTTCATTTCCGGAATCTCCTGGCCGGGGGCAGCCATCCCTAAATTCTGGGAAATCTTCTCCTGGCTTTTCCCTTCAACCTTCGGAATCAACGGTTTCGTACGTATCAATAATATGGGAGCCACACTGAGTGACGTACTTCCCGAGTACCATGCCTTGTGGATACAGACTGGTATCTATTTCATAACCACTTGTATCGTATACCGCAATCAAATCATACTCAGTCGCAAAAACGCCCTCAGACATCTGAGCCAGTTGCGCAAGAAAAGACTGGCAAAGTCATCATCCGACACCGGCCGATAAAGGAGGAAACTATCCTTATTTAGTTTTATTAACAATGAGGTAGAACAAATCAAAGAGATTACTTGTAGTTTTGTACAGCTAAATTATATATACTGCATATTAATCCAGATGAAAAATTCATATATATTCATTCTTTTTGTCTTGTTCTACCTCATCGGTATTCCTCAAAATGCCGATGCACAAGAAAAGAAACTGACCTTCCGTTTCAGTATCCTGAAATCGAACGGAGATCCGCAACCGGGAGTTATTTTACGTATCTCAGGAGAAACCGATGACCATACAGCCGACGAACAGGGTAATATTACTTTCGAATATACGTGGAACAGTGACAATTACGCCAGAGTATATCTCTATTTCCCCGAAGAGAAAGACCGGTCAGTCAAATCATTCATCTTGGAAGAAACAGAAACCGACAAGATCATATATCTGGACCGGCCGGAAGATATCGCAACATTCAAACAGCAGAATACGACTATACCCGTCAGCGGTATCATCAGACACAACAACGGGAAAGCAATCGAAGGAGCTACGGTAAGTATACAAGGTACCGGCCGTAAAACATCAAGTAACGCAAACGGTGAATTCCACATTGATGCCGACTATACACACAACATCACAGTCCGTGCAGACGGTATGGAAAACCAGTCATTAAGTATCAATGATTTTCTGGAGAACCGTGATGAACCTCGTGAAATCATCATGAATCCTAAAAATACCTATCAGGTATACTCCGTGGTAGAGCATATGCCCGAATTCCCGAACAATGGAATGAAAGGCTTCATGAACTACCTGAAACGGAACCTGAAATACCCGGATTGGGCCAAAAAGGCAGGAAAAGAAGGGATTGTGGTTATACAGTTCATCGTAGAACGTGACGGTTCAATATCCTCCCCCAGTATTGTCCGCCATCTGGAAGCTTCGATGGATACAGCCGCCTTGGATGTCATCAAAGCTATGCCCGACTGGATTCCTGCAAAAGACAACGGGAAAACCGTACGATGCAAATATTCGGTTCCTGTGCAATTCAAGATCGAGAAACCTAAACCCGCTCCTGCAGCAGCGAAACCACAAAAGCCGAAAGCAAATATCAAACCCGTAGAATCAGATTCGCTTAAAACCGACAGCTTGGTTACCGACAGCCTACATTCTATCTTACCCAAGGACTCACTGCTGCAAAAGAAAGAATTGGCATTACCGGCCGACAGCCTGATAATCCCAGCGGATTCATTGCAGACAGGCGTATCTGATACCATCAGACAAGATACGATAAAAGCAACGGTAAACCACAGTGAAACGGATACACAACCACGTAAAAGGAACATATTTGTCCGCTTCTTCCGTTGGTTATTCGGAATCAAGGACAAATAACCTTGCCGTTATTAATATAACAAGAGAGAGGGGAACGTTTCAACAACATTCCCCTCTCTCTTTTACATTTATCTCTACCGTATAGGTCATCAGAACGGACGTCTACCATGACCCGGACCACCAAATCCTCCAGGCCCTCTCCTGTTAGCCGGACCGGCAGCAGATTTTCCTCCAAACAGATTCAAGCGATAGATAAAGTGTACCATACAATAACTGTAAATGGAGTTATATTCGGTATCCTGACGCATAGCGGCACTGATGGTACGGCTCACATTACTCTGGTTTCGCAGGATATCATAGAACTGGATACTGACTGTAGCAGCATTCCCTTTCAGGAAGTTCTGGGAAATCTGTGCATTCCAGATAAGTTCGTCACGGTTCATGCTGGCATCCGAATACCCTCTACGTGAATTTTGGGAAAGGTCTGTCGCAATGGCCATATTCCATGGCAAGTAGATATTGGTACTGGCTCCATATGAAAATTCATAAGTATTCATATTGTTCTGTTCCTGGAAACTGTTACGGGTACGCATTGTATTGAACGTACCGTTCAAAGAAAATTCCCACCAGTCATTACGGAAAGTACCACGCAAACGTTCACCCAGATTCAATTGTTTGGTCTTATTCTTATCGGCCAATTCCAATAAAGCCTTGTCACTTATATAACTGATAATGTTATTGTAGCTAATGGTAGTGAACGTATTGATTGTAAACTTCTTGTTACGTAATGCAGTGTTGGTACCCAAAAGACCGAACAGATTCCAGTTTCCATTGATATTCTCAGGCATGGTAGTATATCCACCGGTCGTTTCATTGTAAGTCCGACGGTTACTGATGCTGTTCAATACATTCTGGAAACGTATATGAGTCATCAATCCCCGTTGCTTTTCAGTATTGAAAAAGTTATAGAATCCCATCAAAGAATTCGTAAACGATGGTTTCAATCCGGGGTTACCCATCTTTACATTCAGCGGATCCGTATCATCCGTTGTCGGCAACATATCAGTCATACTCGGCTGCGAACTACGTCCCCGGTAATTGATACGCAACTGACTTGTCTTTGAGAAGTTATAACGGAAATCCAGGGTCGGAGTAAAGTTGAACACGTTACGGACAACCGTTGTATCCAGGCTACCTTTCTTATAAGCAAGTTTGGTATTCTGAGGCTGGAAAGATACACCGGCATTCAGACGCATCTTTTCACGGATCCAACGTAACTGTACATCAACCTGATGATTGTAATAATCATATTCGACACTCTTACTCAGTTCCGGATTATATACCGCCGAATTCTGCAGAAAACCGTTCCCGATAGTCCAGTCGTTCGGCATATCGTAGGTAGAATTGTCTGTAGTTGAACGTTTATACTGGAAATTATAGCTGAACATCAAGAATCCGCCTTTAAAGATCGGTTCACTATAAGATGCTCGAAGTGAATAGTTATAAGATTTGGTCGGAGTCGTAATATAACGGTTCAATATTTCCAGACGTTCTTCCGGAGACTTCTGATAATAATCCGTTTCCGAAGTGGAGAACTGTTCGCTGTCATCATTCGTATAATTATAAGTACCACGTAACGTTATGTTCCGGCCGGATTTGCCTAACCGACGGTTGAACATCAACGAACCTCCGAATGAAAGATCATCCGACTTAGACAACGAGTTACGCACAATGGTATTGATAATCTTTTCTTCCGGAACCAATGATGTAATATCTTCTGTACCTATCATATCATCAATGTTGTACCCCGGGTCATCATTGAATGTATACGATTTGGAACTGGAACCGTTATTTGTTTTACCATATGAAAAGTTAGGACGGAAAATAAGGGTCGTCATCGTATCGGGAGTCCATTCAAAACGGAAATCAGCACGTAGATTCGTATTTTTGTTCCGTTGGGCTCTCAATACATTTTCGAATGAACTCACATCACTTGAAACAAAGGTTTCAGCGTTCTGCTTACTCTGGATATCCGCATCATTGTATTTGAAATTGACACTACCGCCCGTTTCCAGTTTTTCATTTTTGGTCGCAAAGTTAAAGCCACCCATCTTGATCGCATTCAGACCGTTCTGACCGCCACGACGGAAACCACCGCCTCCACCCGGAAAACTGTTGTCGTTCACATTATTCATGGAGCCGATAGCCGTCATCTGATTTTCACCCCAAAACCGGCTTGCCATCAGCTTGCCGCTATACCGGTCTTCTGTACCCATGGCAGCATCGACATTACCTAACCAACCCTGATTCATCCCTGGCTTGACACTCAAATCAAGGACAGTTTCTTCTTCACCGTCATCAATACCTGTTACACGGGCCATATCCGACTGTTTGTCATAAGCACGGACCCTATCTATGATATTGACCGGCAAGTTCTTCATCGCGATATTCGGATCATCAGCAAAGAATTCCTTACCGTCAATCATGATTTTCTTGATCTCCTTACCGTTAATCGTAATCTTTCCGTTTTCATCCACTTCCGCTCCCGGCAATTTCTTTACAAGTTCTTCAAGGGCTGAACCTTCCGGGACACGATAAGCAGAGCTGCTATACACCAATGTATCGGCTACCGCCGTCACTTCCGGTGCTTCGGCTACCACCACCGCTCCTTCCAGCATAATGGCATCCGAATTCAATGTCAATTGCCCCATATTCAGGCTCGGCTTCGCTTTAGTAAGCGTAAACGGCTTATAAGTAGGGGTATATCCCACAAAAGAAACCTTCAATACATACTTTCCTGGACGGGTAGCAATAGAAAATTTCCCGTCATTATCCGTAACATCTCCTGTTACCATTGTACTATCCGGCAAAGAAAGGACCTGAATAGTAGCCTGCATGATCGGCGATTTGTCGTCACCATCGACAACAACTCCCGATATACGACCTCTACTGCCACTACTTTGTGCAAAAGCAGAAAAACCACAACATGAGATTAGCAGTAATCCCAAAACCCATTTTTTCATTATGTCTATCTAAATCTAAATTTAACGTCCTTTTGACATCGGATGCCTATGAAGGTTTAACCTCTAAAGATTTTTTAAGGTTTATTTTCTTTTAAACATTTTCTCCATACGATGCTTCTGCATAAAAAACTCCAGACATAAAACATTGATTACCATAAAGGCGATTCCTACCGAATTATCGGCAACCTGCAGGTTTGCATCCAAAGCCCCCTTTATCAACATCACAATATAATACACCCCCCAAATATATAAGCCGTATTTCAAGGATTTGGCACGGATCTTTTCAATCACTTCACTCTCATCCTTAGCTTTCGACAAAAAAATGGCAAACAAAGAAATCCACATCACTAATTTCATACTCAGCTTTACATACAGCAGATTTCCGTCGTCAACCCTCTGAAACATATACATTAAAATAGGCACAAATACGGCCAACACGAGCAGGGCGTAGCCAGCTATCCTACACCAAACTGGTAATAATCCTTTCATAGCACAATTATTAGTAATTTTTCAAGTTATCATTAATCTCGACACAAAATTAATTAAATGTAAGCGGACAGCCATCTCCTTCTCACTTTTTTTCTATTTTTGCAGCAAAAACCAAATACCACTATGAGCAAACAAGAAGTAATGATATGCCATCAGCTGGAAGATAACCTCCGGCACGCAATAGAAAAATGTCCCCATGACAAAATCTTTATACTGACCGACGAACATACCCGTACATTCTGCCTGCCGTTAATAGAAAAGATGCCATTTCTGAGAAATGCCGAACAGATATGCATTGGAGTGGAAGATTTACATAAAAATCTGGAAACACTGGCCTATGTATGGACCGAACTCAGCAGTAAAGGGGGTACCCGCCATTCACTGATGATCAATCTGGGAGGTGGCATGGTGACCGATCTGGGAGGATTTGCTGCAGCAACCTTCAAACGCGGTATCCAGATGATCAACATCCCTACTACCCTTCTAGCCATGGTCGACGCATCTGTAGGAGGTAAAACAGGTATCAACTTCAACGGGCTGAAAAATGAAATAGGCTCATTCGCTCCGGCCGACAGCGTCATTATAGACTGTGAATTCCTCAAGACGCTCGACCATAAGAATCTATTATCCGGTTACGCCGAAATGTTGAAACATGGACTTATCAGCAATACACGGCATTGGAGTGAGCTGATTACCTTCAACATGGAAAACATCAATTTCAAGCATCTGCAAAAACTGGTAGGCGAATCGGTTGAAGTAAAGGAAAACATTGTAGAACAGGATCCGTTCGAGAAAGGAATCCGTAAGGCATTGAATTTCGGACATACAATAGGACATGCTTTCGAAAGTTTCTCCCTCGAAATAGAAAAACCTGTATTGCACGGTTATGCCGTAGCATGGGGAATGGTCTGTGAACTTTACTATTCTCACCAGAAAACAGGGTTCCCGAAAGACAAACTCTATCAAACAATCCAGTTCATCAAAAATAATTATGGAAAACTTGAGTTTACATGCAAAGACTATGACCGGTTATATGAATTTATGAAACACGACAAGAAAAATGTAGCCTCCGGCATAGTAAACTTCACATTATTAGGCGAAATCGGAGATATCCGTATCAACCAAACAGCCAGCCGTGAAGATATATTTGACATGCTTGATTTCTATAGTGAAACAATGGGATAGCTGGAGTTAGGATGCATACGCACTTTTCGTCCAAGAAAAACGAAAGAATAATTTGAAAAATCAAAATTAAACGTTACCTTTGCGTCCGCAATTCGGGGTGTAGCTCAGCCCGGTTAGAGTACGCGTCTGGGGGGCGTGTGGTCGCTGGTTCGAATCCAGTCACCCCGACTGGTGAAAGAGGATTGATAATCAAACGATTGTCAGTCCTTTTTTCTTTTTTTATGGCTTTTGTTTATATGCCCCCAAACATACCCTCGCAAGGGTGGTTGTGTAAACCGCTGTGTAAACCGCAAAATTATGAGCGTAACGATTGCAGTTGTTTGTTTCAAGAGCAAGACACTTGCCAATGGTGAACACCCTTTGATGTTAAGGATTACGCAAGACAGAAAAAGGGTGATGAAGAGTTTAGGCATATCCGTTAGTCCCCAACATTGGGATTTTGTCAAAGGAGAACCAAAACCCAAATGCCCCAACAAAGAATTAATCCAAAATATTATCTTGAAGGTAAAGGCAGAATACCAAACTAAGGTAATAGAAAAATTATCAAGAGAGGAAGAGTTTACAGCGACTTCTTTAGTTTATGAACAACGCAAGAACATCAAAGCCCAAACGGTAGAAGAGTTCTATCTTTCCTTAATAAAGGAACTGAAAGAGGACGGCAGGATAGGAACAAGCTATGCTTACCTCAACTCGTACAGGACATTAAAGAATTTCAATAAAGGAAAAAAATTAAATTATACCTTTAGTTATATTGATGTTGAGTTCTGTAAGAAGTTTGAGAAGTGGATGCGCAGTAAAGGTAACAACGATGTTACTATCAGTTATCAGTTCAGAAGTCTAAGGGCTGCATTCAATAAGGCTATTGAAGCCAAAATTGTCAGCAGGGATAAAACTCCATTCATGGAATACAAACTAAGTCGCTTCAATACCAAGACAGCTAAGAGAGCTTTATCTAAAGAGGATATTCTTAAAATCATAGATGCGGATTGTAGCCATGCAAGCGAGATACGACAGTTTACACAAGATATATTTACGTTCTCTTATTTATGTGGTGGAATATCTTTCGTAGATATAGCTCACTTGACAGGAACAAATATAGTGGAGGATAGATTGCTTTATAAAAGACAAAAGACGCATGGGAGCATAAATTTAATGCTAACAGACAGAGCTAAACAGATTATTCAAAAATATGGTTACTATCAGCGTCAGACTGGCTATCTGTTTCCTATACTTCATAACAAACGCCATGTTACACCTATGCAGCAAAACAATAGGGTGCATAAAATTTGCCACCAGATTAATACGGAATTAAGAGCCTTTGCAAAGGAGTTAGGCATTACAGCAGAAGTCACCACCTATGTTGCGCGGCATTCATTCGCCACGATTTTGAAGAAGTCAGGAGTAAACATAGGAATCATTTCACAAGCATTAGGACACCAAGATATAAAAACTACACAGATTTATCTAAGCAAATTTGATAATGAGCAGGTGGATGATGCCATGAAGAATTTACTCTAATCTTAAATAACCCTATCTGTTTCCATGCAGGTAGGGTTTATTCATTAACTTTGCATATACAACCATTACATAAGAATATGCAACCAATAGACAAGTTCACAAATATAGATGCGGTTTACCCCACTTTAGAAGCAAAAGAGGAAGATGATATTTTAGATTATGTTTGGCAGTTTGCCATGATAATACATCCTGCAATGCCTAAAGAAATACAAGGATTGATATTAGAGGGAAGCGAAGCCATGCCCACCTTTAAAGAAAGGTACAACAACAGGCTTATTGAAATGCCGCTAACTTATGAAGAATATAAAAAGGAAAAAGAAATTCAGACTGCCCTATCAGCTTTGCAGTTAGATAAGGACAAGTTTTGGTTTATCATTCTGTTTATAAAGGATTACGTGGACGGCAAATGCTGGCAAGCGTTTGAATATGGGGAAACACCTGCAAGCGAAATAAAGAAACTTTTCCAAAGCATATCCCAATATGAAGAACGCCCCAATGCCAATCCTCTTACAGACCATATAACATTCAAGGAAGAACTGACCTTATCCTTACAGGTGAATGGAAAAACCATACACACCATAGAAACCGCCAATGCAATCAAGTTCATACTTTCATGTTGCCAAGAACATTTGGATGATTTAAATCCTAAAGATGAGCTTGACGCAGAACACCTATATGACAATATAGAAATGGTAAGCACTTATCCCAAACAACAGCAAATCACAACAAGCTACACGAAAAGAATCTGCCTGTTTGCCCAAACATTCAAAATGTTCTTCAATTTCCTATCACCTTTTGACACCAATTATAGGAAAGGGGGAAAGAACGCATACGATGTCACATTCCTAATATCACAGCTTATCTATCTAACAGGAATCTCAGACAATGATAATTTCCTCTCAGACAAGACTACACTAAAAGGATATTTAAGCAAGAACAAGACATTTGCGTGGAATGTACAGAACAAGAATTATTGAAAATCAAACATTTGTCTAAGGGAGAGTAACATCTCCCTTATTTTTTACTCTCACTTATTCTCACGGTTTCTCCCCACCTTTGTAGCGTCAAAGGGACAGGACTTGCAAGGCGGCAAGTTAAGGGAGAACCAAAATCCTCAAAATTTTACTCTCCTTTAATCTTCTCCAAAGTTCCCACCTTTGCAACGTAATCAGAAATAAAATGGTGCGCACCTTTTAATAACGATTACCTGCCAGTTCCTCAGAATGGAACAAAAGTAAGAAACTTTAAAAAAGAAGAATCATGGAATTTAAAATTAATGGAACACTTGTTCCACAAGTAAAGAAGTACGACAATGCAGGTGCGCACAATGCCATCAAGTCAATGATGCAGAAAAAAGAAACTCTAAGCATCAGATTATACACCGACAAGGAGAACTATCCTTGCGTCTGGATTGAATCTTACAATGTGGCAGGATTCAAATACTACGTTAATCCAGCTTCTTTCAAATGGATATATACTTATCTGACTACTGGAGAAAATGAGGATGGAGGGATTCAACCGACAGAACTAACCCCATATCAAACAGGTGAAGATAACAACTTTCAGCTATCCATATTGAAACAACTTATTGAATCTGGCAAACGTGTACAATTCGTCCCTTTGTTTCGTGAAGTCAATAATTACATCAGTGCTACCAGTGCTTTCTTACGTGGAAAGATTTTCTTCCGAGTGGAACGTACCGAAGAACTACTGGACTACCTGCGTGAAAAAGAAGCTATAATCTGATAATTATTAACTTAAAGAGTGAGGCTGTCTCAAATTGAAATATAATTTGAGATAGCCTTTTTTGTGTCTGGAAAAAAATCGGGCAAGCCCCAACTTCGCTCAGTCAGGACTTGCCCGTCTCCCTAATTTTTTGTATCTTAGGGAATCAAGCAATATATCCCAAAGATAATGTTTAAAAACTATACCTCCAACGATAATCTGCTTTTACCTCCGTGTTTAGGCGATTTTATTCCCCAGAACGACCCGGTCCGGGTTGTTCACCGTATCATTGAACAGATCAGCCTGGAAGAACTTTACCGCAAGTACTCCGTCAAAGGCTGTCCGGCCTACCATCCCCGCATGATGCTGCAGATTCTGGTATATGCCTATCTGCGCAATATCTATTCCAGCCGCCGCATCGAAGAGTTCTGCCGCAATGACATCCGCTTCATGTGGCTGACCGGCAATGTGACTCCTGACCACAACACCATCAACCGTTTCCGCAGCAGTCGGCTGAAGGATGTGCTCAAGACCGTCTTCGCCACCATCGTGAAGTTCCTTGTGGCGGAAGGCTTTGTAAGTTTGGACGTGGCCTGCACCGACGGGACGAAGATGGAGGCGAACGCCAACCGTTATACGTTCGTCTGGGGCAAGTCCATCCACACCCGCATCTCCAGAATCGCGGAACAGCTTGAGGAGATATGGCGGTACGCCGAGTCCGTCACCAAGCAGGAGCTGCGCGACTCCGCTCCCCTCACTTACCAGGACATCACCCCCGAGAAGGTGGAAAGGGCGCTGGAGCAGATACATGAAGCCTTGGAGGGAACGGATGCGGACCGGAAAGTGAAGGCCAAGGTTCGGCGTGTGAAGAAGGCATGGCCCGAACAGCTGAAGAAATATGAATCCCAGGGAAAGATTCTCGACGGGCGCAACAGCTACTCCAAGACAGACCCCGACGCCACGTTCATGCGGATGAAGGAGGACCACATGAGGAACGGGCAGCTCAAGCCCGGATACAACCCGCAGGTCAGTACCAACAGACAGTTCATCCTGAACTATACCCTCCATCAGTGTGCCGGTGACACCTCCACCTATCCCCTGCACATGGAAGACTTCCATTCCCTGTACGGCAGATATCCTGACGTGTCGGTCTGTGACGCCGGATACGGAAGTGAGGAGAACTACCTGTACGCCTTCAGGCATGGCATTGAAACCTTCATAAAGTACAGCTATTTCCACAAGGAACAGAAAAGAAGCTTCAGGAATGACCCGTTCCTGTCTGCCAACTTTTACTATAATGAAGAAACCGACGGCATGTACTGTCCGATGGGACAGAGGATGAAAAGACTCTCCGATGTAAAGCGGACGACAGACAACGGTTTTGTACAGACCATCTCAAGGTACAGGGCCCGGAACTGCAAGGGCTGCCCGTTAAGATGCCGGTGTCACAGAAGCCGGTCGGAAAGGATTGTACAGGTAAACCACAGGCTGAGGAAAATCAAGGAAAGGGAACGTGAGAAACTCCTTTCTGCGGAAGGTCTTAAATACCGGAGCCAGCGGCCGCAGGATGTGGAAGCCGTATTTGGAAACCTCAAGAACAACAAGCACTTCAAGAGGTTCCATCTCCGTGGACTGAAGAAGGTGGAAATTGAATTTGGCCTGCTGGCCATAGCGCATAATCTTGCAAAAGTAGCCTCTTAAGAGGCTTCTGACCAAGAAAAAAACGTTTAAAGCGATGAAATCTGTAGAAAGAAACTTGTAAATTCCTTTTTTTGAGGAAAATCCAAACGACTTCAATCTGATATAAAACGACAGAGGCCATCTCAATTCATTTTGAGACGGCCTCCTCTTTTAAAACGAAACAAAGATGAATACAGCATACATTAAAATAGAGAAAAATCATAATGGTAAAATTCAATATTTGACAGAAGTTTTACCTCAAATACCTACCAATACTATCCTTTATAAGAAGCTGACAGGACTTGGAGCAACTTATGGCGAACTGAAAGCAGATAGAGATTCCATAATCTTAGAACCGAATGTTCCTGTAATTAAGGGTAAGTGCAAAGACCTAAAGCATACAAATGACAACCTTTTTGGAGTTTACGAGAATGTGACAGTGGAGAGAATCGTAAAATACCTGCGAGTAAGTAAGGACAAACATATTAAGATACTATCCACTCCAGAAAGTTTCTTCAAGATTAAATCTGCATTTGAAGAGATTGACAGGGACATTTATTCTACTTGTTATCTGTTGTTTGACGAATGCCATAAGATAGTAAAGGATGTGGACTACAGAGAGGACATAACTTTGCCTTTCGATGATTTTTTCATGTTTGACAATAAAGGGCTGGTGTCTGCCACTCCGTTAGATTTCACAGACCCGCGATTCTTTAAACAGAAATTTCAGATTTTGGAAGTACAACCTATGTTTGACTATGCCCAGCCCATCAATATTTACCATACAAATAATGTACTGCAAAAATTAAAGGAGCGGTTGGAAGAGGCAAACAGCAATCCCATCTTCCTGTTCATTAATTCCACTGAAACAATCTATTCTATCATGCAGAGATTAGACATACAGGAGCAATCAACGGTTTTCTGTGCATCCAACAGCGTAACGAGTTTAAAAGATAAGAAGTTTGCTAACGCATATTCAGATTGGGATGCTGACAAAATGAGACGATTCAATTTTCTTACGAGCAGGTTTTTTAATGCTTTGGATATAGAACTGAATTTCCAACCAGAAGTTTTTATTGTAACCGATACTACTATGGCAACCCAAAGCATGATAGACCCATTCACTGACACGATACAGATAATCGGTCGTTTTAGAAATGGAATAACATCTGCAAACCATATCACCAATACGGACTACAATTTCTCCGTGAGGTCTAAAGCACAGTTAAAATATATGATAGGTGTGTTTGAACAAGTCTATGGAATGATGAAGACCTATTACGATAATGCCACGACAGATGAAGCAAGGGATGCTTACAAAGCAATTTTAGATACCCACCCCTTTAAATCCATGCTGAATAGAAACGGTGAGAAGAACTGGTTCAAGATAGACAATTATATTACTGATGCGATTGTGCAAGGTTATTATAACAGCTTCGATATGCTGACCAAGACATATAGGCAATGCAAATCTTTCAAAGTCAGTTGCGAATCGCAAATCTATCCTTTAGGCGATTTGGAAAGATTGAAACGAGAGAATAAATCAGCCAGCATCAAGGCTAAGCGCAAAGAAATGGTTGAACAGTTGGAAAT
Organism: Bacteroides ilei; assembly: GCF_900128495.1. Taxonomy (GTDB): domain Bacteria; phylum Bacteroidota; class Bacteroidia; order Bacteroidales; family Bacteroidaceae; genus Phocaeicola; species Phocaeicola ilei. The sequence continues at coordinate 41,933 of NZ_LT635801.1, read as the reverse complement.
GTTGAAAGGAGACGAGACCAGCGTGGCGATGGAGCATAAAAGGGAGCTTATAAAAACCGATGCTTTCATTGTAGAAGCCTATGAAGAATTGGGTAAAGAGAAGATTGAGGAATTGAACTATTCCCAACCCAAAATCAGAGAAGCCATGATTCTTAAACGATATGATGAAAAGCGCAAGGGTTCAGAGTTTGTTGAGATGGTGAAAAACAGATTCAAGGCAGGAAGGTCATACGAGTTGTCCGATATAAACAAGACAAGAGATGAAATATATAAACTGATGAATATGCCATCTGTAAAAAAGAAACCTAAAGACTTTCTCGGAGAGTTCTTCAAATGCAAAGACAGCTGGAAGAACAGGCAAAGGGCTTTGTTCTTGGAATACGAGAAAGTTTAATCGGGTACAACATTTTACCAACAAATCACCTTTTATACCCCCTTTTGTAAAAATGTTGCATCGGTAAAATTAAAAAGTCCAGATTTATAAAGTCTGGATTTTCTTCCGAAAAAGAATCCAAGTAAACAGATTGGCTAAGTTCTGAATAGTCTAAAGTCTGATTCTTAAATGTGTGGTCTTACCATTAGTTCCCCACTTATGGAATTATTATCTTTACAGTACCACAGACAGATAATCCCACCACACAGATAAGCAGGCTACAAACTATTCAGAATTTCTAAAATGGAAGAATTTACCTATGAGCAGATAAGGGCTAAGGCTCTTAGACAGGGAGTAAAAGATAACAAGGTTCACATTGGATTGTGGGCTAATCTCAACAACTATCTAAAGACAAGGAGAAAGAAAAATGGAAAGGTTACTACCTTTTATATATCATTGCAGAAACTGGCTTATTAACTTACTAATTCTTGAATTGACATGATAATTCATCTGCCAACAGGAAAGAAGTTCCATAACAGAAAGGAAGCCAAGATATATTTTGGAACTGCCTACTATTATAAGATGGAACGTGAGAAAAAAGATTTAATGTTTACCCAAAATGTTCAATCAGCTACTAATGAATATGAAGATACCTCAAAAATACCTGCAAAACAGGATAAGTAGAATCAGGCAGGATTATGCCACCATTAATAAGTCTATTGTGGATAAACTCAATCCACCCAACTTGTACAGGTTCTTCTGCCTGTCCTTATACAGAAATGACTATTATAAGGTCAGATGGAGAATCAAGGACTTAGCCAAATGTACAGGAGAGAAAGAGACTGCATTAAAGAACTTCAATAAGGATATAGAAGCCGTGTTAGTCAGAAAGAGATACCCTGTACCTACATCAATTCCCTATCTTGATTTTATAATGAGAAGTCTTTACTGCATCCCACCCATAGAACGCCCCAACTTTATAACCCTGTCCCACCTCTTTATGAAAGTGGATTTGGATATTAAAGTGAAAGGATATTATATCAAGCTCCTATTGATAGCGGAGGATAACAAGATATTGCTTACTTCTAACAAACTGGCTGAAAAATTAAGGATGGGTAAAAAGAATATTGAAAGTTACAATTTGGATTTATATAATGCAGGTCTGTTGAAATTTATACCTAACGGATTTGAGCTTACCCCCAAAGAGCTATTATTAGACAATGATATAGCCAAGCAACGCAAGGAGTGGATTATCCAACCCCCAAAAGACCTTCTTAAAATGGCTTTCAAGTCCAAATAACAGGTAGTGGGGATTTTTTATACTGATTATTATTAAATTAATAGATGGTACGAAAAATCCCCGTCCTGCCTTAAATCCATTTTATAAGCGCATAAAGTCTGATTTTTTAAGTTGGGTGCAACACACAGAATGCAAAATGAATTTTATAACCCCAATCTCCAAAATGTTGCACGAGATACCATACCACTATTTTACGCCCCCTCTCACCTTGCAAAAGAAAAATGAAAATAGGCACACACCTACCCACCCCACCAACTTTATAAAATCCGTTACCCACCCAAGCCCTATTGATTGACTTGCTAATGAGTGACACAATACAGCATAAATGTAAGATAGTCTAACTGTAATAACACTCAAAAGTAATTCAGCGAATTGTAGTAAAGCAAAAATCGTTATGGAGCAACCCAAAGCGATATGGGCTTTATGCAATTCCAAAGTTAAATCAATCAATAATCATTTAAACAATTTATCATTATGAGAAATTTAGTTATCATGCCAGCTATGGCAAACAACCGTGAGAGAATGAATTTGGGTGAATTTGCAGAAGAAGCTACCATTATCATGGACGAACCTGTAAGACCTGCCAACCATTTCATTGAAGCCAACACGCAGGAAGTGACCTTGCATCATCTGAAACATGACTGCATTACTCCCGTGTTCGCCAAAGACAATGAACTGACCATTAACCATGCCGCATTTGTGGAAACCATACAAGAAGCGGCACTGTCTTTCTTTAGTGGTGAAACCGTAAGACAGGCAGACATTCGCGTAAGCCATATCATTAAAGGCAGAATCCCTGAAGCAATCCACAAGCCAGCCAACCAACTTTTGGAATCTGACAAGACTATCTACTATGAAAGGGCGGCTTTCAGCATTGACATTCCAACCATTTATGAAACTGTTGGAGGAAACAGGCTGAATCTTTCTATTGTAGGCGTAAGGGCGTACAATCAGATGAATCTTTATTCAAAGAAAGTTCCTGAATTGTTCCGTTTAGCTATCGGATTCAAAAATACCGTCTGTTGTAACATGTGCATCTTTACCAATGGTTACAAGGATGATTTAAGAGCAAGCAACACAACAGAACTCTATCGTGCAGCGTTGGAACTGTTTGGGAACTACAACCCTGCCAAGCATCTTTATCTGATGCAGCAATTAGGCGACACTTCCATGAGTGAACACCAGTTCGCCCAGATATTGGGCAAGATGCGACTTTATCAGTGTCTGCCAACAGGCTATCAAAAGGCACTGCCAAGAATGTTGCTTACTGATACGCAGATTAATTCTGTGGCTAAGGCATACATCAATGATGAAAACTTTGGCAGCTTTGGAAGTGAACTTAATATGTGGAAGTTCTATAACCTGCTTACAGGGGCTAACAAATCAAGCTATATTGATTCATTCTTAGACCGTTCTTTAAATGCTACAGAAATGGCAGTTGGAATCAATGCAGCTTTGCATGGTGACGAACGCTATAAGTGGTTCATTGATTAAATGAGCTTATTGATTGAGAGAGGAAAGGACAGCTATTCAGTTAGTTGTCCTTTCTTTGTTTCTACCAACTTCTAAAATTTATAATCATGGATAAACAGATAGACAGACTTATAAACCATATCAGAGATTTGGAAAACCGTTTGGGAGAAGTGGATAATAACCTTAGATATATAAAGGTAGTACAAGCATTGAAACATTCTTTAGATAAATTGGATAATATGCTGAAAGATGATGCTGCATTGCAACGCAAATACCAAGCAATCTATCTTAGCTACTTTTATACAGGCTGTGGATTCTCCTTTTATGACAGGGTATGCAATTCCATTTTGGATTATAAATATGGGAACAGACCATTCTAAGGAATACTATATATAATAAGGTGTGGAATGTCTTTATAAGGTGTTCCCACCTTAAATATATTCACTTTCTTTATTAGTGAATGTTTCATTAATAATCAGCAAGTTAGTAAATCCAACTCAAAATTAATATTCACTTTTATTCGTTTCACTATAAAACAGAACATTATGTCACTCAAATATTCAAGCACAACAGCGGACTATTTGGTTTGGTCTGACGCAATGAACCTCATAAGGAAGTTAGCCAAAGACGGGAATTATAAAATCTCGCTTCTTATAGCTTTGGGATGCTTCACAGGATTAAGAATATCTGACATTCTATCTCTAAGGTGGAAACAGATATTAGATACTGACGAGTTTACAGTAATTGAGCAAAAGACAGGTAAGGTAAGGACTATCAGATTGAATCCACAATTACAGCAGCATATTAAAGAGTGCTACGAGCATATAAATCCTATTGGAATCAATGCTCCAATTCTTATAAGTCAGAAAGGCACTATCTTCACAGTTCAGAGAATCAATATCATTCTTAAAGAGGTGAAGAAGAAGTACAAGTTAAAGATTAAGAATTTTAGCTGCCATTCGCTTAGAAAGACTTTTGGCAGGCAGGTCTATAACATGAACAGCGACAATGCAGAGTTGGCATTAGTAAAGCTCATGGAACTTTTCAATCATAGTTCTGTTGCCATTACTAAAAGATACTTGGGATTAAGACAGGAAGAAATCTTGCAGACTTATGAATCATTGAGTTTCTAAATAACAGGTAGGACAAATAAAGAACAAGGTTAGCTTTATATACCCCAATCAAAGTTTGTCCTACCTAAATTTTAAACTCCAGATATACCTAAAGTCCGATTATTTGTGTTTGGCATTTCAGCCTTATAGTAATAGGTCAAATCCATAAGTTTTTAGACTTTAAAGCCAACTTAACTCTTATAATCCATACTGGAGATAACTGTTTGTAAATAGCCAAAGATATGTTGGGATAAAGACGAATAATGTTTGATAGTAGAAGATTTACTATTTATCACTACATCATATAGACTTATTTAAAACCTTTCGCTAAATTTGCAACAATTTCAGTAAGTTATAGTGTTAGCAAGCTGAAAGGACATAATTAACGACAAGGTGTTATTGAAATTATCTTCTATTCTCAAATTCTCGCAAAATTTGAAATGGCATGAAGATGATAGCAATAGCACCCACACTTGATATATACCTACCTTATATTTTGTAAGGTTTCTATATACCGTTTGGTGTGGGGCTATTGTTTTATCCATGCCAAGGCAATGCGAGAAGCCAGAGAATAGGGTAAAATTAATAGTGTTCCCACACCTTATTTTTTATTGCTTATCCATAGGGAACAGGTGGGCGCATGACTTTTTATAGCAATGAAAACATACAGATTATTAGTAACCTCGTTATTGGTTACATTGAGCATGGGAGTTAGTTCCTGTGGAGAAGATGAATTAGATTCCTCACCAACAACCAGTATTGATACAGATAACCTTTTTGACAAGACGGACAAATTGTTTGCCGAATACATAAAGGATTATGCAGATATAAAATGCAGGTTCGGTCAGCAAGGAGGAAACTCTGTCTTATTCTCAGGAGTAAAGAACAAACATCTGTGGTTTAGTGAATATGATGCAACCACTAAGCTGCTTAAATCAGAATGGACTGACATAGAAGAAACCGATACCATATTGAATGTTTACAAAGGATATGGAGAATATGAAACAGTCAAACTCAATTATATTCTACCAGCATTCTACAAAAAAACAAGTACAGGAGATATTGTTACATTGAAACTGAATGGCTATAACCAAACAATCTTTACTTTCAATGGACAGTCAAAGCGTACAGAATTACAGTCTGATTATCAAAAGAATGTTGTAGCTAATGATTGGTACGCTGAATCTGTCTTTATTGGAAAGTGTTGCTATTCCAATGAGGGTGAAATCATCTATGAAGCTAAAGAAGCTCCACGATTTGAAAATGGAAAGATAGATGCCTTACTTATCTCTTATGAAGAAGGAATAGAATGTAAAGGCAGACATATAAGCAAGTACAGCTATAAGGATGCTAAGACAGTTTGGAGTACCTATATTGAACCACCTTTTGAAACAGCTTCCGACGCTAAGATTAGTTATACTCTATTGGACAACAGCACTAATGTTTGGCAATATAAATGCGAGGTAATGTTTTACGATGGAAGTAAGAATGAGTTTACTTTCAAGATTGATATAGATAACGGTAAAATCATTAGTAGCGTCACAGGCATTACATTGAATGAGACTTCTAAGGAATTGGATATTATTGATACATTCCAACTGATAGCTACCATTGAGCCAGCCAATGCGACCAATACAAATATAATATGGAGCAGTTCTAATGAGGAAGTAGCAACCGTTAATCAGAAAGGATTGGTAACAGCTAAGTCAATAGGAGAAACTACAATCACTGTAACCACAGAGGAAGGTAACTTTACAGCATCAGCTACTATTACTGTGAAGATGAAGCAGGATATTAGTGCTTATATTGAAACAAAAGTAGTTGCCAACGGTAGTAATTCAATGGGGCAGTTCTGGGGAGTGCTTGATTGTACGATAAGCAATAACAGCACAGAACCTATTGCGCTTACAAGGATAGTGATTGTCAATGGGGACGGTAAAACTATATATGGAAAACAATATGACAATCAGACTATAAGTCCAAAGCAAAGCCATTTGGAAAGTGTGCAAGGCTTGCCTGCCATTTACTCTCCAACGGTCAAGTGGACTTATACATATAATGGAATTGAATACACAACATCTAAAACTTATCAAAAATGAAAACATTAAGATTCTTAGGAATGACCTTGTTAATGGTCATGTTAGCCGTAAACTTTACAGCTTGTAGCGATGATGAAGATGAACCAAACTCTCCCTTAGTTGGCACATGGGTAGGTGGAGAAGTCGGCTTCGACTTTGAAGAAACACTTACCTTTAACAACAATGGGACAGGACAATGGGATGAAGATTCATTCAATTACACAACCAACTCCAATAAAGTCGTAATTGATTATGGGGACGGAGACCCTGAAACTTGGACTTATTCTATATCTTCAAATACACTTAACATGACAGCAGAAGATGGTGTAGAATATCGTTTCACCAAGAAATAATCAAATAAACACTATTAGAATGAAAACAGCATTTGAGGAAACTCTTATGCTGTTTTCTATTTAAACTGCTATCTTTGTAGAAAACATTAAAGAATAGCAGACATGAATATATACTTTTATAATCCACGTTGGTTAAATCCTGAGCGGTTTCCTTTGTTTATGGAAATATTAAAGGTGGGTGAAATTATCAATGCGATGCCTTTTAGTGAACGCCCCAGCATCTTGATTGAACAATATAAAAAATTATGCCATTTTGACTGGAAAGGAGAAAAAGATGAAAACCTTTATGTAAAGGTAACAAACCAAATATTGAAAAGAATATCTATTCCTGTCCATGAAAAGGGCAAATGGACTGGATGTTGTGAGGTCAAAGACATTTATACGGATTCAAAACATAATAATCCCATACGAAATATTATTAACTGCAATGATGAAAATATTCTTGTTTTCTGTGAGGATATTATCATTTCAAGAATACCTAAATATTGCTTCAACACTCTTAGAAAATATGGCGGAGATTCAAGGTATGAAGGACGGTTGTGTTTCTATCTGATAGGAGAGTTTCTTAGAAAAGACAAAATATATTTAAGGGTGAGAAAATACCCTGAATGGGTGGATGCTACATTCTCTGACAAAAAGGGCAATGCCTACTATCCAATCATTGCTTACCTTAATAAAAAAAGCAAAGAACTGAAACCAGCGGAAAGAGGTAGTCTTACTACCTTACAGTTCTTTCTCAGTGAAGAGGGACATTGTGTCTATTTAAAGAAGAGGGAAGAGGAAATAAAGCGAAAGGAAGAAGAAAGGAAAAGATGGGAAGAAGAAGCGAAAATGCGTGAATATGAATCTTACAATGATATAGGACAAGAAGAAGTGAACTATATGTTGGAAAATGGCTGGGATAATGACTGATGTTTTACAATAGATAAGGATATAGAATATATTACTATATTAACTGTGTCAAGATATATCCTGTTTCTTTAGTACTTAGATTAATTATCAATCGCCCTTAATATTAGCGGTGAACTCTATGCTAATCCATATAAAACCTATATCTTTGTAATGATAAAAATATGTTTAATCCAAACAGTGGAAAGCATCTGTGTAAACTGAGGTGTAAACTAAAGGAAAAGGATTATAAAGATAACCCTGATTATCAACTCCGTAAAATATGAATTGGAGTCGCGTCTGGGGGGCGTGTGGTCGCTGGTTCGAATCCAGTCACCCCGACTGGTAAATATAGAGTAGGAGGAAAACGAAGTAGTTTTCTTCCTACTTTCGTTTTCCGGCCTCTCACACCACCATGCATGCGGTTCCGCACATGGCGGTTCTTTATTTTAGATAGAGTTCACTTCAACACCGGGTTGCTACGGCTTTCTGAATTTATTTTGAACTCACATTAACGTACACAATTAAAGTTAGAATTCAACTAATATTCTGAACACTTTACCCGGATTTTCAGACCACGCTTTAAGAGCGTCACCTGCATTCTCCGGTTTGAATATTCCAGATATAAGCTTGTCTTTCGGACAATTGCTATTCTTCAGGTATTGTATCACAGCTCTAAAATCTTCCGGCATGGCATTTCTTGAGCCTCGAATATCCAATTCTTTTTGAACGAAATATTTAGTCTGGAAAGACACTTCACTCTTAGCATACCCAATGCACACAACTCTACCTGTAAAAGAAACAATATCTATTGCAGTAATGTATGTTGCAGGACTTCCAACGGCTTCAATAACAACATCTGCCATATACCCGTCCGTTATTTCCCTTACACGTTGAATGACGTCTTCTTTTTTAGAATTTATACCATATCTAGCTCCTAACTTCTTAGCTATTTCCAACTTTTCGTCATCTATATCGACAGCTATTACGGTTGCTCCTCTAAGACTCGCTCTTATCAAGGCCCCCAGACCTATCATTCCACACCCGATTACAACTACTACATCAATATCAGTAACTTGTCCTCTTGAAACAGCATGAAAACCGACGCTCATCGGTTCTATTAGTGCACATTCCATTGGATTAAGTCCCTGCGCCGGGATTATCTTTGTCCACGGCAGTACTAAAAATTCCTGCATAGAACCATTGCGCTGAACTCCTAAAGTTTCATTATGTTCACATGCATTAACACGCCCATTTCTACATGAAGAACATTTCCCGCAATTTGTATATGGATTTACCGTTACAGCCATTCCCTTAAAAAATCCAGAAGGAACATTACTGCCAATTTCTTCAATTACGGCCCCCACTTCATGACCAGGAATTACGGGCATCTTTACCATAGGATTTCTGCCTAGATAAGTATTAAGATCCGAGCCGCAGAATCCTACATATTTTATACGAAGTAATATGTCCCCCACTCCAGGAACTGGTTTTTCAACATCTGTCAATCTGACCACACCTGTGTCAACAATTTGTAATGCTTTCATTTTTTTATTTATTAGATTTAATATGAATAATTATCTTTTAACTATATAGCCTTTCCATCCATAATATGCAGTAAAAAAGAAGCATATCAAAGGGATAATATATGCACAATAATAAACATCCTTGTGGTGGTTCATGAAATAAGCCGTAAGCTGTGGAATACAGGCGTTACCGATGATAGCCATTACCAAGAATGCCGAACCACTTTTTGTATCTTCCCCCAAATCCTTGATAGCTAACGAAAACTGGGTCGGATACATTATTGACATAAAGAAGGATACAGCCAACATCGCATACAAGCCTATCATACCACCGAATAAAATTATAATTCCGCAGAGAATTATGTTTACAATGGAATAAGTCAGCAACATATCCTGTGGTCTGAAACGTACCATAAGCATGGTTCCTATCCATCTTCCTATAAGGAAAGCAAGCATATATAAGCCGAAAAAAGTAGTTGCCTTGTCTTCAGGCAACCCTACATACATACAGCAGTATACAAGAAATAAACTATTTATCGCCGTTTGTCCACCATTGTAAAAAAATTGCGCTATTACTCCCCATTTTAGATGCGGCCTTTTAAGAACTGCAAAATTTATCAGTCGGGAACTTTTTCCATCACTGCCTTCATTGTCTATCTTAGGCAATTTGGAAAGCATAAATATTACGGCAATTAAAACAAGTAACCCGGCAAGAACAAGATACGGTAATTTCATCGCATCTGTTTCCATTTGTATATATTCTTCCCAGCCACCCGGATAATCTTGTGGTAATGTTTCACGCGTATAGTTATACCCTGTAAGTATAAGTTTGCTTAAAAACATGGCAGAAATAAAAGCTCCAAGTCCATTGAATGACTGAGCCAGGTTCAAACGTCTTGAAGCTGTTTCTTGCGAACCTAATGCAGTAACATAAGGATTGGCGGCCGTTTCAAGAAAACACATACCTGTAGCAATAATAAAAAAGATTACAAGATATGCCCAGTATTCCTTGATAGCCGATGCAGGAAAGAACAACAATCCTCCTATCGCAGCCAACAATAGACCTACTATAATGCCTGCTTTATAGCTAAAACGCTTCATGAACATAGCTATTGGAATAGGAAAAATGAAATATGCAAGCCAATATGCAGCCTCAGTAAATGAAGCTTCAAATGCATTAAGTTCGCATGTTTTCATAAGTTGCCTTATCATGGTAGGAAGTAGATTGCTACTTATTGCCCATAAGAAAAACAGGCTGAAAATGAGCGATAAAGGTATTATATATTTGTATTTCATTCTGACATGTTTTTTATGTACGGAAGATCCGGCAAGTCCTTGAACCCATAAAAGGCTTGAGCATTTTTCCCTAAAAACAATTCCTTCTCGCAGTCTGTCAATTCCTTGGATTTTAAAACAAAGTCATACGACATTCTGTAAGTGATGGCTGTAATAGTTCTGGGATAGTCGGACCCCCACATAAGCTTTTCTATCCCTACCAAATCAGCGGCTTCCTTTATGGCTTTCACGGCACCTTTAAAAGGATAAAACTCTTCATTGAAAAGCCAGGTAATGCCACCTGACTCAATCATCACATTATCATGTCTGGCAAGTTTAATCTGGCTTGTCCATCCCTTTGTAGTAACCATTCCGAAATGTCCAATAGCAATTTTAAGATCCGGACATTCAGTTATAACCTCTTCAAGTTCACCTACCTGCATATCCCCATCAGCAAGATCTATAGAAAGGATTATATTATTTTTCTCCATAAGATGAAACATTCTCATCATTTCAGCCGAATTAAGGAACACCCTTTTGTCTTTCATAATAAGCCTTTGTGCCGGTATCTTAATACCCTTAAACCCCTGTCTTATAAGTTCCTCTGCCTGTTGATAAAATCCATCTTTTCTGAATTCACACAAGCCGCACACAAAAAACCTGTTCGGGTATTTCTTCATGACTTCCAGAAGGTATTCATTCTGTATTCCGTCTATATACTCCTGTGTGACTACGGCTGCTCCCACCTGAGCGTAATTCATATTTGCCAAAAAGACTTCCGCACTGTTACGTCCGTCAATCATGAATGGAGGAAGCATTTGGCGCACTTCCCCCATGAACAATGATAGGCCATTCTCCATAGTCTGTATTTTAAGACCGTTAACTTCCGTGTCCTGATACAGCCACAAATGTGAATGTGCATCAATAATTGTCATTCCCATAGTAATAATTGAATTAAGAGTTAGCCCAACTTACTCTTTGCTGATCGCCAATAATTTCTTTCACTTTCTTCACTAATTCCCAATCTATCGGTTCCTCAATATATTTTATATTCTTTAGTACAGAATCTGGATTTGAGGAACTGAATAATGTTGTAGGTATTCTTGGATTACTAACAGCATACTGTATGGCAAGTTTCTCTATCGGATACCCCTGTTCAGAACAATATGCAGCAGCCTTCTTACAAACCTCAACCAACGGTTTCGGAGCTGGATGCCAGTCAGGAATACCTCTCTGGGTAAGAAGTCCCATAGAAAATGGTGAAGCATTAATTACACCTATTCCATGTTCTTCAAAGAAATCCAGAAAATCAATTAATTTATCATCATTGAGTGTATAATGACAGAAATTCAACACAGATTCCACTACCCCCGGTTCAGAATTTTCTATCACCCATTTCAGATTTTCCAACTGCAAGTCAGTGATACCAACATGACCTACAACGCCTTGTTCTCTCAATTCCACCAATGCCGGCAATGTTTCATTTACAACCTGATGTAAATCTGCGAATTCAATATCATGAACATTGATCAAATCAACATAATCAACGTTAAGCCTTTCCATACTTTCGAAAACACTTTCTTTCGCCCTTTTCGCAGAGTAGTCCCACGTGTTTACACCGTCTTTTCCATAACGTCCTACTTTGGTTGACAATATAAAAGAATCTCTCGGAAGTTCTTTCAAAGCCTTACCTAAAACAGTTTCCGCTTTATAATATCCATAATATGGTGATACATCTATAAAGTTCAAACCGTTTTCTATAGCAGTAAATACGGCCTTAAGAGCATCATTTTCCTTAATTGAGTGAAATACACCTCCAAGCGAAGATGCTCCAAAACTTAAAACAGGTACTTTCAGCCCTGTCTTTCCTAAATCACGGTATTTCATTATTATAATTTTTAAAGGTTAATTATTCTATTGTTTTTGTTCATATAATCCATGAACAACTTGAAACATTCATCAAACGAAAAACAATCAAATCCATTATAGAAATGTTCTTATCTCACACATAACCTCCATCCTATTTCGTGAAAATTAAGATTTAAGATATTGATATATAGGATTTTTCTATATGAACTTTTTATTTCAATATTTCCGATGAAATTTACAGTATCGATGGTAACAGTATATCAACAATGGAAAATGCAATAACTGAAATGGCTATCAATAATATGTTATATAGAATGATAGGTCTGGAGCCTTTTCCGAAAAATATTGCTTTCTCCTCTCCAGGGCCTATCATTCCTGTTTTATAAAAATATTATTTTATTCACGCCATGTTCTTGTCTGTTGCAATTTACCGTCATTCTTACGAATCTCGTCAGTTGCAATTGGCAACAGATACATCTGAGGTTTAAATACACGGTCTAACAGTTTCTCAACTTTATAAGTTTTCTTTCCATCAGCTTCTTTGATTATCGTCATACCCCGGATCGGACGATTATCGACGTCCATTGCTATCATCCATCTGCGTACATCAAAATAACGATGCTCCTCAAAAGCCAATTCAACTCTACGTTCATTATATAAACGCGTTCTCAATTCTTCGCCTGTTACCGTCTCAGGTATATCTGGCATATCTACACGTTGACGTATTTTGTTAATATACTTTCTACATACATCCTCATGTCCAAGTTCAAATTCAGCCTCAGCATAATTCAAATAAATTTCCCCAACTCTGAAGAAAATCCATGGAATGGTATAAGTCATTTGCCAACTCAAAGGCGTATTTTCATCCGGCATAAATTTGCGCAATACATAATTTGTCATAGGATTATCGCCATTCTGTCTATAATTATCGATTCCCCATGTTTTCTGATCAGACGATACCCACATTTCGAAAACGTCTCCATGGTAAGTCCCGCCATCGTATATAACAGTTGCATAGAATCGGGGATCTCTGTCATTATACGGATTCTGAGGGTCATAATTTGATTCCGGATTTATTTGTTGTTCTCCATTGACCCATATGAAAGGAGGAAGTCCTGTAGATTTCATGTCATAATCATCTACCAGATTCTGGGAAGGACCGTTCCCTGCCCACCAGCCTCCATAACCTCCATAACGACGGTTCAAATTATCCATCGGAGCTTGATGACCATTAGATGCCGTAAAATTTCTTGCAAAGATAATTTCCTTATTGGCGGTACCACTAGGTTGATTAAAACAAGTCTCATAATCCGGATGCAAATCGTATGTGTTTGGAACATAGGTGTCTATAAAAGTCTTGGCCGCTATTGACGCCTTTTCCCACTTTTTAATATCATTATCCAGGTTATACAATGGGGAAGCCGCATAAAGATATAGTCTTGATAACAAAGCCTGGCATGCCGACTGCGTAGCTCTTCCAAAATTCGCATCAGTAGTATTATATGCAACAGGCAGTGCAGGCATTGCTTCCGAAATATCTTTTTCTATAAATGCCACACATTCATCAAAGGAATTACTTGTGAATTTGACATCTGTTCCCATTTCATAAGACTGCTCTATAATAGGTGCTTCACCAAAACGGGCCAACAGCATAAAATAAACATAAGCCCTTAAAAATTTAGCTTCAGCAATCAATCTGTCTTTATCATCAAAAGAAATAGCAGTAAGATTCATTTGTTCCAAGAATATATTAATCTTACGGATATTCTGGAAAGCAGTGTCCCATATATATAAATTTCCACCACCGGCCCAATCTGTAGATGATACAGTAGTTACATTATCTGGGGTTATTGTTCCATAAGGAATAATGTTCATTCCACCTGCATTTGTGCAATAAACCTCATCTGTGGCTTTTGATTGCATGTTTTGACGGAAGCCATGTAAAAGAGAATTATACAGATTTGTATGATAAGCACGAATCAAATTTTCATCTTCCCAAACTACATCTTCTGTTATACGATCTTTTGGAGTAATATCTAATATATCACAGGATGTGACCATGGAAATAGTAAATATAAATAATAAAAATTTTTTCATAACGGCAATTGTTAGAATTTAAGACTTAAACCAACGTTAAATACTTTCTGTTGAGGATAATAAAGAGAATATCCGCTTAATTCAGGATCGGTCCATTTTATTTCCTTAGCCCATGTCAATACATTGAATCCACTGACATAAACTCTTAGGCTTCCCAAATGCAAACGTGAGGCCCAAGTATCGGGTAATGTATAGCCAAACTCAAGATTTTTAAGACGAATGAATGTAGCATCATACAAGAAAAATGTTGTATTGCCTAACTGGTATGCATCAGCTCTTGGCATGGTACCATTAGGATTGTCTACAGTCCAACGGTCTTTTGCACGTGCAACAAATGTATTTTTAGGATCGGATCCACCTAATTGTGTAAATTCAGAGTCATAATTATAGGCTCCTGTCTGTCCCTGGAAGAAAATGCTCAAATCAAAATTCTTATAACTGAATGAACCACCAAGTCCAAAGACGAAACGCGGTGTAGCTGAATAATCAAAACGATATCTGTCATCAGAGTCAATGACACCGTCATTATTTAAATCGACAATTTTAATATCACCTACTTGCGTTCCATCAGCATGAGGATAAGAGTTCAATTCCTCTTCTGTATTGAATATACCATCAGCTTTATAATACAGCCCTGCACCTACCGGATGTCCGGTCTGATTTTGATAAGGCTCTGCGTTAGGCGTTTCATCCATGAATATGATTTTATTTTTTGCATATGACAAATTTCCTTCTATGCTATATGAGAAATCATTAAGTACCTGGCGATGTGTTAATTTTAATTCAACACCCCTATTCTCTACTTCACCAAGATTTTCATCAGGAAGGCCAGAGAATCCTAATGTATTAGGAACAGACAAATTACGTGCTGTCAAGATGTCGGATCTTCTTTCTTTAAAATAAGTAAACTCAGCTCCAAGCAGACCGTTCCACATTGTCAAGTCAAAGCCGGCATCCATTTTCGTACTTGTCTCCCAAGTAATATTAGGATTAGGCATTAAATTGGCATAAATACCGGATGCGTCAGATGTACCGAATACATAGTTACCTCCAAATGAATAAGTCTGTAGATATTGATAAGCATCAACCCGGTCATTACCGATTTGTCCAAGAGAAAAACGCAGCTTTAATTGATCTATAAAGTTTACGTTATCCTTGATAAATGATTCTTCTGATATTCTCCAACCAACAGATCCTGCAGGAAAAAATCCATACCGTTTTCCGGCCGGGAAATTTTGTGAACCATCATAACGGAATACCAATTCTACCAAATACTTTGAGTTATAGTCATAATTAAATCTTCCAAAGAAGTTATTACGAGCAGTTTTTGTTTCTGAACCTCCATTATTTTTATCCTCTGCAGAAGAACCACCAACATTGATCTGATCAATTGAAGAACTTAAAAAATTCTTACGATATGCCATCGCATATGAATAAGTATTGATTTGTTGTTCATGGCCTAACATTGCTGATATGCGGTGTTTGCCGAATTGACGATCATAAGAAATCCGATAATTATACAACAGGGTAGTCCATCGGCTGTAAGTATCTGTTAATGTTGCAGATGATGTACCTGTACCTTGTATCTTATCATATGCTTCGGTTACTGTATTATATTCATAATAGTAGTATGGAATCTGGAACAACTTTTCAAACTTATTATTGATATCGTAATTAAATGATCCTTCTATTTTCAGGCCTTCAACCCATGGAACTTTATAGGTAGCCGTAAATGTTGAATAGATTGGAGTACTACTTATTTTATCAAAACCTCTCTGATCCAGCAATAAGGGGCTTTCTCCCATACGACCTCCTCCTAAAAGCCCATTAGGATAACGGGCAACCAACAATGGACTTGACTCCAATATGTTTGTAAAATTAATCCATGTCTCAACTGAAGAGTGTTGCTGATTGTTGATTATAGCACTAATATTTGCTCCAACTGTAAGATTTTTACTTAAATCCACATTGACATTTGCCCGGAATGTATATTGTCTGTTTTTTTCATTTTGATGATAATATCCTGGTCCTTGTGTCAAAGACCCAAAAGACAATAAATAACGTACGGACTCTGTACCTCCATTTACCTGAAAGCTGCTACGTGTCTGCAAAGAAAAAGGTCTCAGCGTTTCATCCACCCAATTCGTGTTCGGATATAAAATAGGATCCGATCCGTCACGATATTTCTGGATGACTTCATCTGTATATACTGGTGTATATTCAGACGGACGTCCTTTCCTGTACCAGTCACCTTCATTATAAGCTTCTGCAAATGTTGCTGCATCCAACATTTCCGGCTTTACTGTCGGAGAAGAAAAAGCAACATTCATATTGAAAGAAAATTCAGGTTTACCTATTTTTCCTTTTTTTGTTGTTATCAAAATAACTCCATTGGCAGCCCGTGCACCATAGATAGCGGCAGAAGCATCTTTCAATACTGAAATACTTTCAATATCTTCAGGGTTCATACGACTCATATTATCACGTTCTACTCCATCTATAATGATTAAAGGTGAACTGTCTCCAAATGTACCAAAGCCACGAATAACTATATTCGGATCATCTCTACCAGGTTCTCCTGTACGCTGGTTTACAACCAATCCCGGTAATTTACCCGATAAAGAGCTACTAACATTCGGTGCCGGACTTTTGGTTATTTCATCTCCTTTTATATTTGCTACAGAACCGGTTAACGTTTCTTTCTTTTGAGAACCATAACCTACTACAACTACTTCTTCTATAGTTTTCGTATCTTCTTTCATTTGTACGTTAATCGTCGAACGTCCATCTACTGAAATTTCTTGAGATATATAACCTATGTAAGAAAACTGAAGAATTGCACCCGGTTCAACGTCCAGAGAATAAGATCCATCCAAATCTGATATTACACCATGAGTAGTACCCTTTACCAATACATTGGCTCCTATTATGGGCTCGCCAGTAACATCTGTAACTCGCCCTGTAACTTTTTTACTTTGGGCAAAAAGGCATACAGAACAAAGGAAGAGACACAACACACATAAAGTGTATCTCATCTCACATTGTCGAAAAATCCAAAACTTCTTTTTCATAAGCAATAAAATTTTAAGGTAAGTGTTAAACAACAAAGATTTTAATAAAAAAGTCAGGAATTTTTACTAATAAATCAACTTCTTTAAAGGACATGAAGAGCCTGGTAACATATTATCAATAAATTACCATATAGAGATCAAAAAAGTCAAAAAGGATAATATTACATATTGACTACATTGTCAAAAGAGCGATTTTACTACACAAACTGTTTAGTCGTATAAATAAAACATCCTTTCCATCATTTGCCACTTTTCATCCGATGTAGTTCCTTTTACACATTGTTGGAAACCTGCTACATAATCCTCCCATTCTGCCTGTCGAGGTAATGTTGACAGCTTCTTCATAGCTTCATCCCAGTTAAAGTCCAAAGGCGTCTCAACTATCATAAACAACTTGTTCCCCTCAATGTATATTTCCATCTCCAATATACCGACGGAACGGATTCCCTCACGAATTTCGGGCCAAGCTTGCTCTTTACTATGTGCTTTTCTATAGGCAGAGATCAACTCTGGATTGTCTTTCAGGCTGAGTGTCTGACAATACCGTTTTACAGGTTCGTCATATTGCTTTACTCTATAACCGTTGTTCTTCATAATATGGATTTTAAGATATATGCAAAGATATGATTACATTTTTCTCTATTATAGGACAAAATAGATATTAAATAAAACATTATCGTCTATTTTATATTGTATCCCAAAGTGTGTACATAAACTAAGATAATAAAAATAAGAGATACCTGATATTCCCGCTGGAATATCAAGAATACACTGAAGCGTCACTGAAGCGATATTATTATTGATAAATCTATTGACTATGCCCCAATAAGATACCACATGCACAATACAGATGTGGGAAGATTTATCCCATCATAGTAATAAAGTAGGACAAAACATAGAAAATACCTGCATCTGATCCTATAGGAAGAATAGTCTTATATATGTAGATGAAATGTTTCTAGACATAACCGATCCCCCTAAGCCAAGAATATTGTATGAATAAAAAATCAACATTCTATTTATTTCACGGTCAATCTGTATTCCTTTGGAGTCACTCCTGTAATTTTTTTAAAAATCCGACAGAAATAGGAATAATCATCAAACATAAGTTTATAAGAGATACTTTTTACGGATAAATCACAAGTGGCAAGTAAAAGTTGTGCTTTTTCTATTTTCTTTTTTGTGATATATTGCAAAGGTGTAGTATGCATTTCATGCTTAAATAATTTAATGAAATGATCTGTAGAAAGAAATACTTGCTGAGCCAAATCTCCTATTTTAATATCACTATATAAATGATTCCTGATATAATCAATTGTTTTTACTATCCTATCATCCCTTTCCAATGATTTTTTGCAGGCATGCTTCAAGAAGCGTGAAATTATAATATAGGCAATACCTCTTGACTCGACCTTATCATACATAGGTCGGCTTTCATTAGTAATAAGACTTTTGATAAGAGTTGGTTTATTGTCATAAGACGCCGGGTCTGATTGAGGTAATTTCATAAACGGATTTATTTCACATAATCTTTTCATGAGTTCCATATCAAGGCTATCAGCTTTAATCTCTGTAGGAAGCTCCCAATCATCCAATATACTTGTTCCATCAAGATTATTCTCGTATAAATGAATATAATAAAGAGAAAAATAAGAATCGCAAATATAACTATGGGTCGTAAATGACGGAATAAAATACATGTAATGTGGTTTAAGATCAAAAATACCTGATGGAAGCTTTAATTTTGCATATCCTTCCCAAACGTAATATATACGCATGAATGGGCTTCTCACATTAACCCAGTTCCAGTCTGCATTATGTATAGCCAGTCCTACATTTAAGACTAAAGGATGAAAACGATCAAGTTCAACACTCATACTAGAAAGAATTTAAGGTATAACATAAATCTAATACTTACAAACATAATAAATATATGTCTATTCCTAATACAAAAACCTATAATTTCTAACAGAAGCCATTTAAATTGATATATATTATTAATAATTTTTGACATGATGTAAAATTGCAAAGAGATTATTAATTTAAGTTCAAACTTCTCGGCTCACTGCGGGATTAAACCATAAATTAATGGTCATTATCCTATAAAATGTCATAATCTGCAAATATTGTCGATGTTTTTGTTTTTGGCCGAACAAAAAGAGACAGAAAAACGTTTATCTACAAAAACAAATGCATAACCCATGAAACTGATTCTCAGCGACAGGCCACTGGACATTCATTTTTCCAATCCGCACGAAATCCGATATTTCAACTTATCGGAACTGAAAATAGCCAACTGCACGGGATGTTTCAGCTGCTGGACCAAAACTCCAGGCAAATGCGTCATACGGGATGACGCTACCCGGGTATATCCCTGTATCGCCAGAAGCAATGCCATACTGTATGTGAGCCGGTTGAAATATGGAGGCTATGACACTGTCATGAAAACCATGCTGGAGCGGGCTATCCCCATACAGCAGGCATTCATCCGGATTCACCAGGGAGAAACACATCATGTACAACGGAATGTCATTCCGAAAAAAGCTGTCATCATAGCCTACGGTGATATTGATGATGAAGAACAGGACATCTTTCGGGAACTCATCGCACGGAATGCCCGTAACATGAATTTTGAAAATTATGAAATTATCTTCACCAGTGAATCCATGACCGACATAATGGTAACAAAAATTCTTGAACAATGGGAAAAATCCTGATACTTAACGGAAGTCCGAGAGCGCCGAAATCAAATTCAAAACGGTACGCAGAGATTTTCATCCGGCACTGTCCGGTTGAAACCGTATACCGTAACATCACGAGAAAGAACCACCTGGAACTGTGTGCCGAAACAGGGAACTATACCGATATCCTTTTTACCTTCCCTCTCTACGCCGATTCCCTGCCGACAGGCTTTCTAAGCTTCCTGAAAACCCTGGAAACCAATCCTCCTACCCGCAAACCCGTAATTTCCATCCTGATCAACTGTGGATTTCTGGAGTATGAACAAAATGTCGTAGCGGTCCGGATGATGGAACTATTCTGCCGCCGTAACGGCTATACAATGGGTTCGACCCTGATGTTGGGCAGTGGAGAAGCCATTCTCGGCACCCCATTCAAATACATCGCCATCCGAAACATACGAAGACTGGCCCGCTCCGTTGCAAATGGGAAGCATCAGACTTTCAGTACTACCATGCCCTTATCCAAAACGCTATTCCGCCTGGCTGCCGATATCTATTGGACACAATATGGGAAGAAATTCGGAACCACCAAACGGCAAATGCAAACCATGGATATCGAGGGAAAGTCATAAAGATGTGGAGGTAGGAAAATCATCCTCTGCATTGCGGTAATGTACAGGTGAAAGCCCTGTAGCTTTCTTGAAGAAGGTACCGAAAGCGGAAGCATTGGGGAAATTGAACTCATCGGAAATCTCCTGTACGGTTTTCCGGGAATTCCTCAGTAAAAGCATGCTGCGGCGGACAATGGCCCTGAACACCAGTTCCTGTACCGTATATCCGCAAACAGATTTCGACAGGGCAGAAAGATACTTCGGTGAAAGACAAAGCTTGCCGGCATAAAAGGCCACTCCCCTTTCACGTCTGTAATATTTCTCTATCAGACGAAGTAACTGGATGAATGTATCGATCTTATGGCCGGCTGTCCGGTTTTCTTCCAGGAGTTTCCGGCTGTATATAGAACACAACCTATAGGTCAACGACAAAAGCAACAATTTACATTCATGTACATCGAACGGATTGTGCATGGCACGCTGATGCCTGTACAGCAGACAGACGTAATGCCTTATATCATCTTCCTCGCCCGTATTCCATACATAACAGGGTTCGGGAGTCAACGTTGTATAGAGATGCATAGCCATGACCGAACTCCCCAACAGCTCACGGATGGGACTTATATGATAAAAAAGAATATCCACAAGCAAATCATCCGTATAGTCGGTCACCCAGAATTCAGCCGATTCGGAAAGAAATACCGTCTCTCCGGCTCCGGCCACAAAAGACCTGCCGTTCAATGTAAATTGGAACCGGCCTCTTTGGCAGACCATTAACCCGATATAGTCATTCAGGAAACGTTTTTGCAGCATCGGAGGAAAAGCGTCCACACTTCCCCCGGAAGAGCAAAGTTCTCTCCTCTCGGCCAACTGCCGGTCCAGAAAAATCAAACGTTCGGAATATGCATTCATCATTTTTCTATTTTAAGTTCATTTCGGATGTACCCGACACTAAGATAAATAAAAAAATGCCACGGAAGGCCTCTACATTCATTGTTTTTACCCGCTGGAGAAACATAGATTAAGAAACGGAAGCCTGTCCGTGGCACAGGCTAAAGCCTCAGACACCGGACAAGACCGGATCCGGTTTTCTCTTTTTCCATGGAAGCAACAGGAAAAAGACAGCGCACCCTACACAGCCGTAAAACGTCCATCCGGACATCTCCTTTACCGCCGACAAGGTAGCCTGCACCTGGATATTCCCTTTAACTGACAAAGCCGCCATCTGTTCAGCCTCCAGATTGCTCTTTCCCTGACGGCACATCCCTTGTACTGTCTGTGAATAAGAAACGGCCATATCCGGCTCCAACCGGTCACGGTCATGGGCAAAGCGGGTTATATAATGCTGCTGTCTGTGTTGCATCACATTGGTATAAAGTGCCGTCCCGATACCCGGACCGAGCACCATACGTACAGTCAACATAATACAGATCCAGGTAGACAGGTATTTATAAGGCATACGCTGGTTGGCATAGACAGCTGTCAATGAATAGAGCAGCATCATACCCGTGGCACGGATGATGACCGGATATTTCATCCGTTCATACAATCCGGCTGTCTGTACCTCGAAATACATGAAAAGTGCAGAAAGGCCTATCAGTACGAAACCGAGAGAGAAGAGGTATTTCAGATGCACCCCTTTCTTTGCCAATATGACGGCAATGACACAACCGATGAAATAACCGGCCATACTCCAGTTGGTCAGTGACGCATTCTGCCAGTTGTCTGTCTTCATTCCTATCCCCGTAAATACATTCACAAACATGGAGCTGGAATTGAATATCATAAGCAGGAGGAAAAGCAGAATGCCTATGCGTACAGAACGTAACTTAAAGATATCCATCAGGAAATAAGGTGAATACTGTCTTTTCTCCATGTATACGAATATAAAAATGAACAGGACCGCCATGAACGTAGCCCAGCAGATAGAGGGATCGGAATACCAGTCGAGCACCTTACCGTAAACCAATACATAAATGACCGACGAGCACATCAGACAGAATATCACCACACTGCCGAATTTACGGAACGTAATAGGAAAACGACGGGTGGAATATGCATGGTAAGGCATGGTAACAAAGACAACCAGGATAGAAAACAACAATGCACCCATCATGAAATAATATACATATTGCCATTCGTATTCATAAGCCAGCCATGCGGTCAACGATGTCCCTAACTGCCCTAAAATCATGAAGAACAGGTAGATTACAGGCATGCTGGTACATTTTTCGCAGTCCAGCCGGTCCCATCCGGCCTCATCCGCAGGATCATTGCCAGGAGTAATGTTGCGGGTGGCTTCCATTCCGAACGCATATCTGATGAGGGTGAAAAGATTGACCATCATCAATACCATCCGGAAAAAACCAATTATGATGCTGCACACAGCCAGCAGGTAAATGCTATCGGTCACTGCACAGACATAGCTCAACAGATAAAGCAATGAAAAGCCTGCCATGCACATCATCTTCTCCCGGCGGAGGCATACCAGTCTATAAAAGAAAGGTGAAAAGGCTGCCATCCCCACGGATGTGAGGAAACCCACAAACTGGATATGTTCCGACTGGATACCCAGTCCGCCCAACATCTCACTGCTATTCGCAGTATACACCCCACCGGCTGTCAGAATAGGGATAAAAAGCAATATCAGTATCAGGATGCCCAACGGTTTGGGCACCCAATTATAAAACGGATAATTTTTAGGAAGTGAAGGCATAATCGTTCTTTTTTCTGGATTCTGAAACACCTTGATTTACAGTCTGGTCTTCACTACTGCCATCATGCCGGCGGCCAGACGTTCATTATCTTCTTCGGAAATATCGGTAAAGTCGATACGTACCGGTATACGCTGGCGGATCTTTACAAAGTTTCCGGCTGAATTGTCGGTCGGAACCAATGAATACTTGGATCCGGTAGCTCCGGATATGGCCGTAATCCTACCGGTAAATTCACGTCCGCTTACAGCATCGACCGAGATACGGACTTCCTGTCCCAGCCTGAGGTTCTCAACCTGCGTCTCCTTATAGTTCGCTATGATCCATTTCCGTGTATCCGGGAGAATATAGGTAACACTTTGTCCGGCCGTAATGTACTGACCTTCCTCCAACGCACGGCGTCCCAGTTTCCCGTCGCATGGAGCCAGCACAACCGTATAGGAAAGATTCAGCCGTGCCATCTCCAAAGCTGCCTCGGCACGCTGTATAGCCGCTTCGGTGCTTTCCCTGCGGTTAGACACTTCCCGTATCCCCGACATGGCCGCACGCTGCTGCCGCCTGGTAGCCTCCAGTTTTTTTCGGGTAGCCGCATACTCCGTCTCAATCTGTTCCAACTGTATCGGAGTGGCCGCATTCCGCTGCACCAGATTCTCATAACGTTGGCGGTCCTTCTCCAGCTTGGCCAGACGGATTTCGATTTCAGCTATCGATGCCTCATACACCGAGGCCGAATTCTGTGTAGTCTGTAAAGTGGCGTCAATGACCGTAGCTCCTGCCATGGCATCCTTCAGGGCCGCTTCCGCTTCCATAACCCGGATACGGTATTCACGGTCGTCAAGAATCAGCAACGTATCTCCTTTATGCACCTTCTGATGTTCCGTAAAACAGATTTTCCTGATATACCCCGACGCTCTCAGATTTACCGGAGAGATATACTGCTCCACTTGTGCGTCATTACTCGTTTCGGCATATTTATAATTGAAAAACATACAACCCGTTTCAATAAGTCCCCATACGAGAATCGCGATACCCACCACACTGGCCAGTATCCGACGGCGGCGTTGTCTTTTCAAATTCAAAGCTTTTTCCTGAAGTCTATTGTCTTGAGTTTCCATTTTGCATGTTTTTTAGTGGATGAATGAATTGGATCTTGTTTGAAACAGGCGGTCTGTCTGCCCTGTCAGCTTAAGCAGGGTAAGATTGGCTACCTGGTAATTGTAATGGGCACTGAGGTAGTTATTCTGGGCTTCGCTCATACGCATCTCGTCCTGCAGGACCTCGGTCATGGAAGCGATGCCTTCCCGGTAACGGTCGGTCGTAACCTGATATACCTCTTCCGCCAGCAAATAATTGTCTTTCTGTTTTCTGAAATTCCTACAGCTGTTCATCAGTTCGTTAGTTGCGTTCAGATACTGGGTCTGCATATTCCTGAACGTATTCTCATAAGAAAGTTTCGCATTTTCCTGATCTATCTGAGCCTTTCTGATACGTGCCCGTTTATCCAGACCGTCGAATATCGGGATACGGAGCGTCAGTCCGATTCCGTTGGAAGGATACCAATGGTTGGACGGCCCGGAATGGAACCAATGACGTGCTTTGTCGGTATACGCCGAATACATCCAGCTTCCGCTCAGAGTCAAAGTAGGAAGATACCCCTGTCGGATCAGATCTTTCTGCTGGCCGGCCAGCTTCTCCTGCGACTGGAGCAACTGCAATTCATACAGTCCGCCACTAAGACCATTCAAAGATACCGGAACCACGTTCCCCGTATCGACCGGAGTAAGTGCAATTTCCTCATCAGCAGGATAATCCATCACATATTTCAAGAGATTCAGTTGCTGGACCAGCATCGATCGGGCATTGTCATACTGTACCTGCTGGTTCTCCAGATTGATATTGACACGTTTCACATCTACTTCCATAGCCATCCCGTTATCATAAAAAGCCTGGGTAATGTCACGCAGATCTTTCAACCGGACAATGTTTTCCTTTATCAGCGTAAGCTGTTCTACCGTATTCTGTCCCAGATAATACATCTTACATATCTGCAGGATCAGGTCTTCACGCGCCTTACCATACGACAAACGGTTCAAATCATTCATTGTACGTGCAATGTCTATGGCCGTATAGACCGTTTGGTTATACAACGGCATCTGCATCTGCAGTCCAGCAGAAGCATTGTACTGCAGGGTCCGGGTCACATTGTACAGATTTCCGTAAGCGGAACCGTCGGTAACAGATACAGGAGGGGTAAAATTATCATTGAAAGCGGCAACCGCACTGATCTGCGGCAACAGTTTCGCACGGTTCTCGCTGAGCAGATGTTTCCCTTTCCGGAGCTCATTCCGGCTTCCCTTCAATGAAAGGTTGTTTTCAATGCCTATTGTCAGACATTCTTCCAAGGTCAGCGTCTTTTGTGCAAGTGCAGGAAAGCATACCAACAAAGAGGCAAAAATAAATACTAATCGTTTCATGTCTTTCGTTTCTTAATCTGAGGCAAAGATAGTACAGAGGGGATTTACACGATTATTCACAAAAGAAGAGCAACTGTTCATATTTTCCTTTTATTCCCGTTTTTCATAAAAATGAAGCTATATGGAAGGACAGAATGTGAGGAAGAGCAAAAAAATTTCAAGCTCTTTTTGAAAACCAACAAGATCTTTTCTGCAACTCTTCAAGTAATTTCACTTCATTCATCAAGATGTTCTTTCCAGAACATCAAGTTCTTTTCGTCCAATCTTCAATGTGTTTTCCGATGCCTCCCGGAAAAGCAGAAAACGTACCTTGAATATTAATGGAAGGAACGACATTTCTCAAAAAGGCATAAACCAGTATTTTTCTGTGAAATTACAGTAAAATCGTAACAAATTTGACAAAACCAAAACATCCGGCTATGTAATTTGTCTATAAATACATAATTTTGTTGCTTACAAAACATTTGGACATGAAAACTGCGACTCAACATAAAAGACATATTCTCTCTATTTTATGGTTCCTGATAATAGGAATAGGAATCCCTGGGACCGGATATGCGCAGACAAGAGAGGCACTTACTGCCGACAGCGCCGACCGGTGGCTGCCATCGGATTCCATCTTTGCCGAGTACCTGCGTAAACAGAAATATCCGATAATCAATAATAACCGGATAGAACTGCTGGTGAGCGGACGTGAAAAGTTCAACCACCTGTTCAACGAAATCAAGAAGGCCCAAAGTACCATCCACCTGGAATATTTCAATTTCAGGAACGACTCGATAGCGCGTGCACTATTCGAACTGCTGGCCGACAAGGCCCAGGACGGTGTCAAGGTCCGTGCCATGTTCGACGCATTCGGCAACATGTCAAACAACCGTCCCTTAAGGAAGAGACATCTGCAGGCGCTACACGACAAAGGTATAGAAATCATCACCTTCGACCCGTTCAAATTCCCCTATATCAACCATGCCCTGAGCCGTGACCATCAGAAAATAGTTGTCATCGACGGCAAGACTGGCTATACAGGAGGTATGAATGTAGCCGACTACTATATCAACGGACTACCTAAAATAGGTGAATGGCGTGACATGCACGTTTGTTTCAAAGGTCCCGTAGTAACCGAGCTGCAAAAGGCCTTCCTGGAAACCTGGAACAAAGAAACCGGACAGCACGTCGACGGGAGTGAGCTGTTCCCCTTCCGGACAGATTCCGTAACGGCTGCTCCAGCCCATGCCGGCGGACAAGTGGCCATCGTACAACGCGTTCCGCGCAAATCACCCAAAGCGATACGTGAAGCTTACATAGCCGCCCTGGACGCCGCCCAGACTAAAGTACAGATAATCAACCCGTATTTTACTCCCACGGCAAGCGTACTCCGTGCCATAAAAAGAGCCATAAAAAGAGGAGTTCGTGTAGAAATCATGGTACCCGGTAAATCGGACATCTCATTTACTCCCGATGCCGGTATGTATATCGTAAACAGATTGCGCAAGAAAGGTGCACATGTATACATATATAACGGCGGATTCCACCATTCCAAGATCATGATGGTAGACGAACGTTTCTGCACCGTAGGAAGTGCGAACCTGAACAGCCGGAGCCTCCGCTACGACTATGAGATCAATGCCTTCATCTTCGACCTCCCTACAACCGACCAGCTCTGTCGGATATTCAAGAACGACAAACTGAACAGCACCGTACTGACTCACGATGAATACATGAAACGTACTCCATGGAAACGTTTCTGGGGATGGTTCGCACATCTGTTCACACCATTTATCTGACAACACCCCTTCCGGAAAGAAAAAAACGGAAGCCTTTCCCGTTAAGTACAATATTTTTCTTATTTTTGCCAAATATGTAAATTAGGCCGAGCAGGCACAAAAATAGAGAAATGAGAGTAATAGATTTAATCAAATCGCAGGACAAGACCGCCTTTTCATTCGAGGTACTGCCTCCTCTGAAGGGTGCAGGAATCGAAAAACTTTTCCAGAACATCGATTCCCTTCTTGAGTTCGACCCGAAATATATCAACATTACCACCCATCGCAGTGAATACGTCTATAACGAACTGGGCAACGGACTGTTTGAACGGAAACGTGTCCGCCGTCGCCCCGGAACCGTAGCCGTAGCAGCCGCCATAAAAAACAAATATAACATTACTGTCGTACCTCATATGCTGTGCAGTGGCTTTACCCGTGAAGATACGGAATATACCCTGCTCGACCTGCAGTTCCTGGGCATTACCGACCTGCTGGTCTTGCGTGGAGACAAAGCCAAGCATGAATCGAAGTTCATTCCAGAACCGGGAGGATGTAGCCATGCACTGGAACTGGAACAGCAGATCAATGACTTCAACCAAGGAATCTTTATCGACGGTGCTCCGATAAAGGCACCAGTCCGTCCCTTCAGCTACGGTGTAGCCTGCTACCCCGAAAAACATGAAGAGGCCATGAACCTGGAACAGGATATCTATTGGCTGAAAAAGAAGATAGAAGCTGGAGCTGAATACGCCGTAACACAGCTGTTCTACGACAACAAGAAATATTTTGATTTTGTAGACCATGTCCGCAAAGAAGGGATAGACGTACCCATCATTCCGGGAATCAAGCCGTTCAGCAAACTTTCCCAAATAACAATGGTACCCAAGACCTTCAAGATCGACATGCCCCAGGAACTGGCTGTGGAGGCCATGAAATGCAAGACCGACGCCGATGCCCGCCAACTGGGAATTGAATGGTGCATCCGGCAGTGCAAGGAACTGATGGCATATGGTGTGCCCAGTATCCATTTCTATACAGTGAGCGCCAGCGACAGTGTACGACAAGTAGCAAAAGCAATATTCTGACGATTATGTTTTTCAGAGATGTAATAGGACAAAGTGAAGCCAAGCAGCATCTGCTGACCTTGAAACGTGAAGGACGTATCCCTCATGCCATGCTGTTCTGCGGCATGGAAGGAACAGGGAAACTTCCTTTAGCCATAGCCTTTGCCCGTTACCTCTGTTGTGAGAATCCGGGTCCGGATGACGCATGCGGACATTGTCCGTCATGTATCAAAATGAACAAACTTGTACACCCGGATGTACATTTCGCTTTCCCGGTTATCAAAAAGAAATCGAATAAGGATGCGGTTTCGGACGACTTCATCGATGCCTGGAGACAACTGCTACTGGATACTCCCTATTTTTCACTCCCCACATGGCTGGCCAGAATGGGGGCTGAAAACCAGCAGGCACAGATATTCGTACGTGAAAGTGATGAAATAACCCGCAAGCTGTCATTGAAATCAAGCCAGGGAGGATACAAGATCATGATTATCTGGCTGCCGGAAAAGATGAATGCCGAATGTGGAAACAAGCTTCTCAAACTGCTGGAAGAACCTCCGGCACAGACTCTGTTTCTATGGATTACGGAAAATCCGGATATGATCCTACCCACACTGCAGAGCCGTCTGCAACGGTTCAACCTGCCTCCGCTATCGGAAAAGGACTTGTCGGACCTGTTACAGACACGCTATATGCTGCAACCGGACGATGCGGCCGACATAGCCCACCGCTCGGAAGGAAGTCTGCTGCATGCATTGGAAAATATTCACCTGGGAGAAGAAAACAAACTCTTCTTCGAACTTTTCACTTCCCTGATGCGTCTGGCCTACGCCCGGAGAGTGAAGGAAATGAAAGCCTGGAGTGAACAGGTAGCCGGAATGGGAAGGGAAAGACAAAAGAATCTGCTGTCCTATTGCCAACGGATGATACGTGAAAACTTTATCTATAACTTCCATCACCCGGAAATGAACTATCTGAACCAGGAAGAACAGCAATTCTCATCCCGGTTCGCCCCATTTGTTTCGGAGCGGAATGTAATGGGGATTATGGATGAGCTTCAGGAGGCCCAACGGCACATCGAACAGAATGCTAATCCGAAGTTCGTATTTTTCGACTTTGCATTGAAAATGATCGTACTTCTGAAGAAATGATACCAAGTATATTATATGGACAATAACAACATATAAACATGAGCAAATTTATACTGAAGAACGGAAGCGGCCCTCTATGTTGCAAAGGCTGCGGACGACAAGATAACAAACTAAATACATACGACTGGCTCGCTGATATCCCCGGAAACAGCGAAGAACAGGAAATGGTAGAAGTGCAGTTCAAGAATACCCGTAAAGGATATTTCAAGAACAGCAACCACCTGAAACTGGAAAAAGGTGACATAGTTGCCGTAGAAGCCAGTCCGGGACATGATATCGGAACCGTAACCCTGACCGGAAGGCTTGTCCCCCTGCAAATGCGCAAAGCCAACCTGAAGCCGGACATTGAAATCAAACGTGTATACCGTAAGGCGAAGCCGGTAGACCTGGAAAAATATGAAGAAGCCAAAAAGCGCGAACATGACACCATGATCCGCTCACGCCAGATAGCAGCCGACCTGGGCCTGCAGATGAAAATAGGTGATGTGGAATATCAGGGCGACGGCAATAAGGCCATATTCTACTATATAGCCGACGAGCGTGTGGATTTCCGCCAACTTATCAAGGTACTGGCCGAAGCATTCCGTGTACGCATCGAAATGAAACAGATCGGCGCCCGCCAGGAAGCAGGAAGAATTGGAGGTATCGGTCCTTGCGGACGTGAACTGTGCTGTGCCACCTGGATGACCAATTTCGTATCTGTCTCTACCAGTGCCGCACGCTACCAGGACATCTCACTGAACCCGCAGAAGCTTGCCGGCCAATGCGCCAAACTGAAATGCTGCTTGAATTATGAAGTCGATGCATATGTAGAATGTCAGAAACGTCTGCCTAGCAAGGAGATCACACTGGAAACACAGGATGCCACCTATTACTATTTCAAGGCCGATATCCTGAAAGGTACCATTACATACTCTACCGATAAAAGTTTCCTGGCCAATGAAGCTACCATCACCGCCCGCAGAGCATTTGAAATCATCAATATGAACAAGCACGGTGAAAAGCCGGAAAAACTCCAGGATAACGGTAGCCATGAGACAGGACGTTCCAAGGACCTGCTGGAACAGGAAAGCCTAACCCGTTTCGACAAGAGCAAAAATGCAAAAAACCGGAAAAAGAAGAAAGCAGATGCCCCCAATGAGTTCCGCCAGGGAGCACAGCCGGCACAACCGGAAACCCAGACGGAAGAAGCAAACGGTACAACGAAACGGAATGAAGGCAGACAGAATGAAAGCCGGAAAAAGGAGCGTAACAACCGCAACAACGGTGGAAACCAGGAAAACAACGGCAACAGACAACGTCTGGAGAAACAGGAAAAACAGCAGAAGGCACAGCAACAACCTGCCCCTCAAAAGAATCTGCCATTACCCATAACCGCTGAAAACAATATGCAAAACCCGCAAGACAACCGTCGTGATGACAAAAACAATAACCGGCGGCGGGAACGCAACAACCGACACCGCACCAAACGGCACAATGACAATGAAACTGGAAACGGAAACCCGGATCCGACTCCACAGGCATAGAATAAAGAATGGAACAAACACTATAGCAAAGAGGCAGATTCCGGTCAAGGGACTGCCTCTTTCAATTTAAGCATTCCGATAAACTGATAAACAATACCATTGCAAAATGAAATTAGAAGGACATTCTTTTTTCCAACAGATAGGAATATATTTGTTCCTGATATTGCTGTTTTTGTTGCCATCGTGCGAAAAAGATACCACCTACCACAGCTACCGGTCCATTCCTTTCCATGGCTGGGACAAGGCTGATACGCTAATCTACACGTTACCGGACAACCTTACCGGAAAGACTTACCAGGTAGAAATAGGAGTACGGCACAATGAAACCTATCCGTTCCGTGATTTATGGATTGAAATCCATCATCCCCTCATCCCCCACAGCCCGCACGAAAGAATACACCTCTATCTGGCCGACAAACACGGCAACTGGAAAGGAACCGGAACTGCCGGTAACCTGTACCAATATACCGCAAAAGGACTGAAACTGGAATTACAGCCCGGCGACAGTATCCTGCAGATTACTCACATTATGAATACGTCGCCGCTCCAAGGAATTTCGGACATCGGCATCCGGCTATCCTTCCCTCGCAGCGTCAATCCGCAGAAAGACAAACAATAGTATGGTAAATCCCCACAAGGAAGATCCACCGTAACTAAAGAAGGGAAGCGGGATCCCGATAACCGGCGTCAACCCCAAAACCATCCCGACATTCACAAAAAGATGAAAAAAGAAAATACATAGAACAGAGTAGCCGTATACCCTCCCAAATCGGGACGTCTGCCGCTCTGCCAGATAAATCAGACGCCAGATCAAAGCCGCAAAAAGCAATATGACGACCGAAGCCCCGACAAAGCCCTGTTCCTCTCCTACTGTACAGAAGATGAAATCGGTATCCTGCTCCGGCACATATTTCAGTTTCGTCTGGGTACCGTTCAGGAAACCTTTCCCGGTAAATCCTCCTGAACCGATAGCGATTTTACTCTGATTCACGTTATATCCTGCTCCAGCCGGATCATCTTCCATACCTAACAAGACCTTGATACGCACCTGCTGATGGGGTTCAAGCACATTATTGAAAACATAATCGGCAGAAAAGAAGAAACCGACCGAACCGACCGTAAAGAATAATATATACAGATAATGCCGGATGCGGTCATGGAAAAACAGATAGATCAAATATCCGCAAAGCACCGCACACACCACAAGTTCCAATATCCCGACATTGAACGGAATCACATACAAAGAAAACAGAAGCCCGAGCAAGATGGAACCGCAACCGAAAACCAGGATATTCCGAAAAACCTTCTGCCCATTCCTGCAATATGCATTCACCAACATGGCAGAAAATATGACAATCAGTCCCAAAACAGCAAATTCACCCCATGAAGTACAGTCATCGGCCATCATATCTATACTGAAACGGATCCCCACTATAAAATAGACAACGGCACAAAAACCTGCAAACAAGACAGAACCAGTCATTCCCTCCCGGTAAAGCACCAGAAGGAATGAAAGATAAACCAAAGCCGATCCGGTCTCTTTTTGCATGACAATCAATATCATAGGTACCAGAATAATACCCAGTGCTGTAACCAGATTTCTGGTTCTTTCCATAGAAAAAGTATATTCACCTATATACTTGGAAAGTGCCAACGCCGTAGCAAACTTGGCAAATTCTGCCGGTTGCAGACTGACCGGCCCTAAGACAATCCAAGATCGGGATCCCTTGATTTCATGCGGATTGAATATAGTCCCGAACAGCAACAGCAGTAATATACCATATATAAGATAGGCATAGGTATCATAAATCCGGTCTTCAAGCATCAGCAATACAAAGCCCAGACCCAATGAACATCCGATCCACATCAGCTGTTTGCCGGCACGGGTCGAAAAATCCAGAAAGTCCGGATCCCCGTAATCATAGCTGGCTCCGCAAACACTGAGCCATCCACAGATTACCAGGACTATGTAAAGGGCTATCGTCCGCCAATCCACCTTCGTCCACAAACTATCTCTCTTGAAGACCATAATCAATTCTTCTATTTTGTATTTCTGAAGCCATCGCCTCATCTTCCGGCGAAAGCTTTCCTTTCAAATATTGCTCTATCATCAAACGACCTATGGGAACACCGTAAGTCGCTCCCCATCCACCATTCTCAACATAAACGGCAATCGCAATCTTCGGATTTTCCATCGGAGCAAAACCCATAAATGCCGAATGGTCTTTCCCATGGTTCTGAGCCGTACCAGTCTTGCCGCAAACCTCAATATCAGGTAGATTGGCAACCCTACAGGTTCCCCCCAATACAGCCATACGCATTCCTTGTACCACCTCCTCATAATGCGACTTATCGACCATGGTGTACCTTTTTTTCGAATATAAGGTATCGATACTTTCACCTTCTATCGATTTCACCACATGCGGTGTGAAAAAATAACCGCGGTTGGCAATCGTTGCCCCGAGATTCGCTATCTGCAGGGGTGTTGCAGTGACTTCACCCTGACCGATGGAAATACTGATAATCGTCAAACCGTTCCAGGACCCCTTGTATGCCTTATCATAATATTTGGCATTGGGAATCATCCCTCTTTTTTCACCGGGCAGATCAATCCCCAATGTATATCCGAATCCCATAGAAACCATATAGTCACGCCAGGTATCCATCGCATTCTGTACACTTCCATACTTCTGACGGGCTCCGATCATATGATATAATCCCCAGCAGAAATAACCGTTACAGGATGTCGCTATGGCAGGAATCAATGGCAATGGAGACGGATGTGCATGACAACCTACGTGAAGTCCTCTAAAAGAGAATCCATGCACACACGGATAAGTGGTACCGGTTGTAATGATACCCTCCTGTAGATAAGTCAGAGCCTGAGTCGTCTTAAAGGTCGATCCGGGAGGATATGTTCCCATGATGGCACGGTTAAGCAACGGCTTCCAAGGGTCGCGTGACATAGCCAAATGATTCTTTCCACGCTCCCGTCCGACCATCAGATGAGGATCATAACTCGGAGAAGAAACCAGACAAAGTACTTCCCCTGTCTGAGGCTCGATGGCAACAATACTCCCGATCTTCCCTTCCAGAAGCCGTTCGCCCAATTGCTGCAGATCAATATCAAGGCTTAACGTCAGGTTCTTCCCCGGAACAGGCTCCTTATCGAACTTCCCGTCCATATAATTCCCCTGAATACGCCCATGTGCATCACGGAGCAGAATCTCAATCCCTTTTTCACCCCTCAACTGCTTCTCATAGGAACGTTCTACACCCAGTTTCCCGATGAAATCGCCAGGCTGGTAATATTCATCCTGTTCCATTTCATTTTTTGAAACTTCTGCTATATCACCCAATACATGTGCGCCTGCATTGTATGTATATTGACGGATGGTACGACGCTGTATATAAAAACCGGGGAATTTGAACAGCTTCTCCTGAAATATGCCACAATCCTCGGCCGACAGCTGGGTAAGCAGAACCTGGTTGGTATAAGGAGAATAACCGGGATTCAGACGCCGGTCTTTCATGTCACGAAATTTCTTACGCAAAAACTCAGGAGTTATCTTTAAGGTACGGCACAGATCCATTGTATCCAAAGAAGTTATTTCCTTCATGATAACCGTAATATCATATGCCGGCTGATTAAATACCAGCAATTTCCCTGTCCTGTCATAAATAACACCCCGGCTAGGATATTGTATTTTTCTCAAGAAAGCATTACTGTCGGCATTCTTCTTGTAATCGTCGTTCATTATCTGCAACACGAACAAACGGGCAATAAAAAGAAGAACAACGCACAGAACAGCACCTGCTATCACATAGCGACGTTTCGACAAGTTATAATTTTTATCCACTATCTCTTCCTCCTTACGGCATCAATACACATAATCAAAATAACGGAAAGGAACGTACTGGACAGAACTCTCCAAAAAAGTTCCTCTATACGGAACAACGAAAATATATCTATCAGCTGCCATACAAGAACCATCAGAAAAGTCCCACTCGTTACATAACGCAGGAATGGAGAAAAACCCATAATCCGTATTCCCGGTTCATAGTCATCGGTAATATCCCTGACCATCTGCATACGTAACAAAGCCGGACGAACAAAAGCCAACAATGTACATGCAGCGGCATTGACTCCAGGCGTATTGCTGAAGACATCGACACAAAGTCCCAAAAAGAATCCTTGCAACAAAAGGGAAACGCGGGTAGTTTCTGAATTTAATGTCAAGATATAATAAATATAGAGAACGGGTGTTGCATACCCGGCAATATGTACATGGTTCAAAACCAGGACCTGAACCAATACCAGAACAAGGAACCATAATATCCGATGAATCAATTGAAGCATCTTATTCTCTCCTTTTACTTTAATTTGGTCAATACATTATCTTCCAGTTCAGCCTGCTCATTCTGGCCATGGAAACGAATGACACAGACATCACTCAAACGGGCAAAATCGGTAAACAAACGCACTTTCAACCGATACGACAAGCCATCATTACTATCTCCCATGTCATCCACTACCCCAACGGGAATACCCTCTGGAAAGACAGAACTATGCCCGCTTGTAACAACAGTATCTCCCAACGTAAATTCCGAATGTCGAGGTATATCTTGCACCCAAGCATATTGGCTGGAACCACCATCCCATTTCAAGGAACCGAAATAATCTGTACGGTGGATCTTACAGCTGATGCTACTTTTGGAGTTCAGAACCGGTAGAACAATCGAATAATGAGAAGATGTCTGGTACACAATTCCCACAACTCCATTACCATCGATGACCCCCATCTCAGGGCGGATGCTATCGGCACTCCCTTTATTTATCGTAATATAATTATCCGCACGTGTCAGACTGTTATTCACTACCCGGGCAGGATAAATAAAATAATTCCTCAGCACGTCCTGTTTCATCTTTGCTATTTCGGTCGTATCCCGGACATAACCCTTCAATGCTTCATTCAAACGTTCGAGCTCCAGTTCCAGTTTCACATTCTGCTGTACCAGATTCCGGTTGACCTGACGCAAGCCAAAATAAGAAGTTACATTACTGACTGCATCACACACTATTCCAGAAACATAATTGGCTGAAGTAAAGAACACACTACCCTGATAATTGTTAAACCGGAACAATAAAGTAAAGCTGACTACTTCCAATAAAATAAAAAGCAGCCAATAATTATACTTCAAAAGAAAATTAAGCAGATTCCGCACGTCAGAAACTTATATTATCAATCAAAACAAAACTGATAAAAACCATAAAAAGCCAGCAGTTAAAAACAGAAGGAAAAAAACCTCTATCCTTAACAGCTGACTATAAATTTTCTTATTCTTCCTCCATGTTACCGCATCAAGAATGAAAAACGGTCAACGTTCTTCAATGCGATACCTGTACCTTTAGCAACACTAAGCAAAGGATCTTCCGCAATGTGGAAAGGAATATTGATCTTATCGGTCAGACGTTTGTCCAAGCCACGCAACAAAGCACCTCCTCCGGCTAGATAAATACCGTTATTTACAATATCGGCATATAACTCTGGAGGAGTATTTTCAAGAGCGCTCAATATTGCAGTTTCAATTTTAGCAATGCTTTTCTCCAGGCAGTGTGCAATTTCCTGATAACATACAGGAACTTCCATCGGCAGTGCAGTAATGCGGTTAGGGCCACGGACAATATAATCTTCAGGTGCTTCATCACCCAAATCGGTCAAAGCCGCTCCCACATGGATCTTTATACGTTCGGCCATTCGTTCACTGACTTTCACATTATGCTGGCGACTCATATACTCCTGAATATCAGCAGTCAGATCATCACCCGCAATACGGATTGAATTGTTCGAAACGATGCCTCCCAATGAAATCACAGCAATTTCGGTTGAACCACCACCTATATCTACCACCATATTACCTTCCGGAGCCTCAACATCCAGACCTATACCGATAGCAGCCGCCATCGGTTCAAAAATCAAATAGACATCACGTCCTCCAGCATGTTCTGCACTGTCACGCACAGCACGCAGTTCGACTTCAGTACTACCCGAAGGAACGCCGATAACCATACGCAAAGAAGGGGTAAACAGCCGACGACCTGTATTCACTTTCTTAATCAGGCCGCGCATCATCTGCTCACATGCATTGAAGTCGGCAATAACGCCATCACGTAAGGGACGTACTGTACGAATATTCGGATTTTCCTTTTCATACATCAATTTTGCACGTTCACCTACCGCAATCATTTTATCAGTACGACGGTCCAGGGCAACGACAGAGGGTTCGTCAACCACAATCTTGTCATTGCTTATAATAATGGTATTGGCAGTACCAAGGTCCATCGCTATTTCTTGTGTAAAGGAGAATAATCCCATCCTGCAATAAAAATTAAATTAATGTTTAAAATGACGGATACCAGTAACAACCATTGCAACACCATGTTCGTTACAATACTGGAAAGTCAAATCATCTTTTACAGATCCGCCCGGTTGGATAACAGCCTTGATACCTTCCTTATCGGCCAGTTCCACACAATCCGGGAACGGGAAGAATGCATCACTAGCCATCACAGCGCCATTCAGATCAAATCCGAAAGACTTAGCCTTTTCAATAGCCTGTTTCAAGGCATCTACCCGAGAGGTCTGACCGACTCCACTGGCTACCAGCTGTTTACCTTTAGCTAAAACGATGGCATTACTTTTACTCTGTTTTACAATTTTATTGGCAAACAACATATCTTCAATTTCAGCATCCGAAGGAGCTTTGATTGAAGCCAGCTTCAGATCATCACGAGTTTCAGTCTTCAGATCCCGATCTTGGGCCAACACACCGTTCAACAATGAACGGAACTGTCTTTTGGGCAGTTCAACATCCTTACGTACCAAGACTATACGGTTTTTCTTCTGATACAGGATTTCCAATGCATCCTCGTCATATGCAGGCGCTATAATCACTTCGAAGAAAATCTTATTGATTTCCTCCGCCGTTTCACGGTCTACCGGTACATTTGTTACCAGAACACCGCCAAAGGCAGAAACCGGATCACCGGCCAACGCTGCTTTCCAAGCCTCAACCAAGACAGGACGGGAAGCCAGGCCACATGCGTTATTATGCTTCAATATGGCAAATGTTGTTTCACCTTTGAATTCATCAATCAGATCAACAGCGGCATTGATATCCAACAGATTGTTATAAGAGATTTCTTTTCCGTGGAGCTGATCGAACATTTTGTCAAAATCGCCGAAGAAGACGCCCTTCTGATGAGGATTTTCACCATAGCGCAAAGCCTTCGGATTTTCAGCTGCACAACGGAAAGCCGAGTGGTCATCACCGTCAAACCAGCCGAAAATAGCAGAATCATAATGAGAAGAAACCGCAAAAGCCTCTTTAGCAAACCAGCGGCGTTCTTCACGTGTAGTGACAGCCCCATTCTTCGAAATAATATCATAGAAAGGCTTATATTGAGCCTTGCTGGCTACAATAACCACATCATTGAAGTTTTTAGCTGCTGCACGAATCAACGAGATTCCGCCTATATCTATTTTTTCGATGATGGACTGTGAATCGGCACCCGAAGCCACAGTGTCTTCAAACGGATACAAGTCAACAATGACCAGGTCTATTTCCGGTATTTCATATTGCTTTATCTGTTCCTGATCACCTTCCAGCTCACGACGACAAAGAATACCTCCAAAAACTTTCGGATGAAGAGTCTTGACACGTCCACCCAGAATGGAAGGATAACCGGTCAGATCTTCAACGGCATGGCAAGGATAACCTAACCCTTCTATAAAATGTCGTGTTCCACCTGTTGACAAAAATTCAACACCTTCCTCTGCAAGACGACGGATAATCATATCCAAACCATCCTTGTGATAAACCGATACTAACGCGGTCTTTATTCTCTTTGACTCTGACATTGCTATAAGATTTTAATATTTGGGGCAAAGTTAGGAATTTTAAATGTATATACATAAGAAGGAGCGGTGAAATTATCGCACTTTTTTTGTAACACAAATGTAATATGTATGACATTATCTTATAATATGCCCTGTTTAGCTTTGCGCCAGAAAAAAACGATAGAACAAATAAATTATGGAAACCGTTTATCTAGGAATTGTAATATTCCTTTTTATGTTGGCAGTCTTCGATCTGCTGGTTGGTGTCAGCAATGATGCTGTAAACTTCATGAATTCTGCCGTCGGAGCAAAAGTGGCACGCTACAAAACCATCATTATCGTGGCGGCAGTAGGTGTATTTGCAGGAGCAATCTTAAGTAACGGTATGATGGATATTGCACGCCACGGCATATTCCAACCGGCCAATTTCAGCTTCTATGATATCATGTGTATTCTACTGGCCGTAATGGTTACAGATGTAGTCCTGCTAGACGTATTCAACACCTTAGGACTCCCCACATCAACTACCGTATCCATGGTATTTGAACTGTTGGGAGGAACATTCATCCTGGCTCTTCTCAAAATTGTGGGAGACGAATCGGGAATGCTTTCTCTGGGAGATATGATGAATACAGAAAAGGCCCTGTCAGTTATTATGGGTATCTTCCTGTCTGTAGCAGTAGCCTTTATCTGCGGAACCTTTGTACAGTACATATCACGTCTGATATTCAGCTTCAACTACAAAAAGCGCCTGTCATGGAAAATCGGTATCTTTGGAGGTATTTCAGTAACGGCACTAACCTATTTTATCCTGATCAAAGGTCTGAACAGCGCTCCATTTATGAGTCCAGAATCCTTGCAATGGATAAGTGACAACACCACCTTACTCGTAATCGGCTGTTTTATCTTCTTTACAGCCTTGATGCAGATCCTACACTGGTGCAAGGTCAATGTATTCCGTATCATTGTCCTGCTAGGAACATTTGCTCTGGCTCTGGCATTTGCCGGCAATGACCTGGTGAACTTCATTGGAGTTCCGTTGGCAGGTTTCTCTGCATACACCGACTATATAGCCAATTCAAACGGAACGGGTATCCACGACTTCATGATGACATCATTAATGTCATCGGCAAAAACCCCGGCAATCTTCTTATTTGCCTCCGGAATTATCATGGTTTATGCACTGGCTACATCCAAAAAGGCTAAAAACGTAATCAAGACATCGGTCGATTTGGCACGTCAGGAAGAAGGAGACGAAATGTTCGGTTCTTCCGGTCTCGCCCGTACAATCGTGCGCCGTGCAACTGCAATCAATGAATTTTTAGTCCATGCCATTCCTGAAAGCTGGCGCAAATGGATTGACAGCCGTTTCAACAAAGACGAAATAATCCTGGAAAATGGTGCTGCATTCGATATGGTACGTGCCGCAGTAAATCTGGTCCTTTCCGGCTTATTGATTATTATCGGTACAACAATGAAGTTGCCGCTATCAACCACCTATGTAACCTTTATCGTAGCGATGGGATCATCACTGGCCGACCGTGCGTGGGGCCGTGAAAGTGCCGTTTACCGCATTACCGGTATGCTGTCAGTAATCGGAGGCTGGTTTATCACTGCATTCGTGGCATTCATAATCTGCGCGCTGGTAACTATCATCATGTACTACACAAGTTTCATCGGTATGTTTATCTTTATCTGTGTTGCGGTATTCCTGCTCATCAGAAGTAACATCCAGTACAAGAAGAAACAACAGATAGAAAAACAGGACGACCTCTTCAAACGTATGATGGCAAGCAAAGACAAGACAGAAGTACTGAATCTGCTCCGCCAGCATGTCAAAGAAACATTGACCAGTTATATTGAATATACAGAACAGGCATACGTAAAGAGTACAGATGGGTTTATAGAACAAAATCTGAAGATCCTGAAAAAAGTAATCAACACAACTGACGAACAACGGAAAATGTTGAAGAAACGCCGTCGTAAAGAGATTCTGGGACTACGCCGGATTCCTATTACAATCGCAATCGAAAAGAATACATGGTTCCATCTGGGAAGTAACAGCTGCGAAGAAATGCTATATTGTATCAAACGTATATGTGACCCATGCAAGGAACATGTCGACAATAACTTCAATCCTATCTCAAAGGAATGTGTCAAAGAATTCACTCCTGTTCGTCAGGAACTCTGCAATCTGATGGAACGGACCCGCATGGCTATCGAAAACAATAACTATGCAGAAGCCGATGATATCCTTAAAAAAGGAGATGCCTTGAAAAATACCATTTCATCATTGCGAAAACAACAGATGAACCATATGCAGGAGGCAGACAGCACAAGCCTGAAAGCTTCACTAGTCTACTTGAATATCCTGCAGGAATCACAGGAATTAGTAAGTATCTGGCGTCATTTGCTACGTGCCAGCCGCTTCTTCCAAGGCGACTATGTTCCTCAGGAATCACAGCTGCCCACCCGTACAGAATAATCAAAGTGACCTATTAATTTTAGAGGGTGTGTCAAAATGCATACCCTCTTTTTTTATGACAACGCCCCGACTTTCCCAAGCCGAGGCGTTGTTATTACCTAAAGATTTTGTATCTTTAAGCATAAGCAAAGTAATATGGCAAAGATAC